>NZ_CP077394.1:3377500-3832500 GCF_019048665.1 Aeromonas sp. FDAARGOS 1408
GCCGGGATCTTCACCTTCTGGCGCAGGTCGCTGGCCAGCTGATGAAAATCGCGCTGGCTCAGGCCCGAACAGGTGCCGTGCTTCTCCCACTCATGGCGATAGAGAAAGCGGCTGGGATAGAGGCCGGCAAATTGCTGCTCCATCGCAGGATCCAGCCGCTCGCGGGTACAGCTGCTCGGGTAGCCGCGCTGGTACTGGGGCCAGAGCCCGTGTAGCACGAATCCCAGCTGGCGGGAACATTGGTCCCGGTCGGCCGGCTTGATGGCGCAGTGCTCTGGTGACCAGGAGAGCGCCATGGCGTAATAATCAAACGCGCCGGCCTCCCCTTTGGCCTGAACGGCAGAGGAGAACCAGGGGGCCAGCAGCATGCCGAGCAGCACAACAATCTTCTTCATCTTGGATATCCAGGGTTATGCAAATAGTGTCGAGCGGGCCGTTTCGCCCTCGGGAACGGCCATGCTCCCATATTTTGCCCAAAGGGAACACCCTGCCGGGGCGCCGGCCAATGTCGGGGTCAGACCAGTAAAGGGTTTCCCCTCCCGGCACCGAGGCGTAAGCTGACTCTCCGGCGGGCCCGCACGTCCGGCCTGTTTCCCGTCCGCTTTCCTCTTCAACAGGATGTAACATGATCCGCAAGAATCCCTCCGGCCATCTGCCGGTCATCGACGAGTCAGCCTATATCGACAAGACAGCCATCATCTGTGGCAAGGTGATCATCAAGGAGAACGTGTTTGTCGGCCCCTATGCGGTGATCCGCGCCGACGAGGTGGATGCCAGCGGCGACATGGAGCCCATCGTCATCGGCGCCAACTCCAACATTCAGGACGGGGTCGTCATCCACTCCAAGTCCGGCGCGGCGGTTACCATCGGCGAGTACACCTCCATCGCCCACCGCAGCATAGTCCACGGCCCGTGCGAAGTGGGTAACCGGGTGTTCATCGGCTTCAACAGCGTGCTCTTCAACTGCCACATCGGTGACGGCGCCGTGGTGCGTCACAACTCGGTGGTGGACGGCTGCGATCTGCCGCCGGAGTTCTACGTCCCCTCCACCACCCGCATCAACCAGCAGAGCGATCTGGACCATATCCCTCGAGTCTCGGTGGATGCCGCCGAGTTCTCCGAGGACGTGGCCCACACCAACATCGATCTGGTCAAGGGGTACAAGGCGCTCTCCAACGAGTTCTGAGTCCCGCGGTTGACAGGATCCACAACGGGCGCCAAGGCGCCCGTTGTCATGACTGTAAAGAGGGTGAAAAGGGAGCGTAAAAGCCGTTGAGATAGCGGTCCGCCTGGCGTTTGATGGGCCATCTTCCCTGTATGGAGTCATCCCCATGTCACGTTACCCCCTCGCACTCACCCTGCTGCTTGCCAGCCTGTCGGCCCAGGCCTGCGAACTGCCAGCCCCGCCAGCCGGTCGTCCCGACACGCGCCCGCCGGCGTTACCCGCCTCCCTCTATCACGCCAGCAAGCTGGGCCAGGATCCTCAGGCCACCGCCCAGGCGCTGTTCAAGAACATTCCGCCGGCCGAAGCCGACAAACGCTATGAGGTGGTGGTAAGCGTGCGCGAGCTGCCACCCCAGCCCATCCGGCTTCAACCCGCAGCCGCACCACTCAAGGGGCAGTAAGGCTCACCGCAGAACCGGCCATGAAAAGGGCGCCGCAGCGCCCTTGTCGAGATCATGACTCGAGTTCCTCTAACGTGCCCGCACGCAGGCGACGCCGTGAGCCTCTTGCGGCAGATCCGTGATGAGCTCGCCGCTGCCCGGATCGAGCAGAGGGGCCTCCCCGTCGTCGTTGGGGGCATCGCTGCTCCAGAGCCGGCTGTAGAGCGGCCAGCCCTGCTCCGTCAGCAGCTTCATCTCCTCACCGACCTGATGATAGGCGGCAAACAGCGCCGTCAGCTCCCTGGCCGCCGGCAGGCGCCAATCATCGTGGCCACGCGCCACCAGCTGCTGGCAGTAGTCGCGAGCCCGCTCCTGGCTCATCACCACGTAGTCGTGGGGGAAGGGGTTGTAATCCCCATCCTCATCCCTGGCACTGCCGTCGTACGCCAGCGCCAGCCGGTCCGCTTCCGCGCGAGTCAGGGGGCAGACGAAGATCAGCTCGCCCGCCACCAGCTCGGGATGACGGCAACCCTGGCTGAAATCGGGCTGGGCATCCACCACCTGCACCGCCAGTTCCAGCATCCGCTCGCCCGTGCTCACCTGCACCCGGGCCGGCCCCACCGCCAGAGCGCGCAGCACTCCATCGCCGTCGACGCTGACCCGCTCCGGCGTCATGCTGCGCCACTGCAAGGGGCCCTGCGCCGGATTGCGCGTGCCATCGCTCAGCCGCAGTTCGGCCTGCAGAGCCAGCGCCTGGCCCACTTCCAGCCGGGGGGCTGCCGGCGTCACCTGCAGATCGATCACGATGGCAGACACCGGCGCCTCGTCAGCCACCCCGCTCAATCCGAGCTCGGCGACCGTGGCCGGAGTGCGCCTCGGCTCGGCAGACACGCTACGCAGGAACTCACCGATGGCATCCAGCTCGTCGTTGGAGAGACCGAGCGCATGCAGGTGATCGGAGGCTTGCGGGAAGAAGGGATCGTACTGCGCAACCCCGGTCGGGAAGCCCACCCCGCTGCTCCACTTGGTCACCCCGAAGTTGTACATGGCCACCACCCCCTGCACGGAACTGCCGATACGCTGCGCCAGGATGGGGAAGACCCCGTTGTGCATATAAGGTGCGGTAAATGCCACATCCCGCAGGCTGGGGGTCTTGAAGCGCCCCATGTCTGCCTTTTGGCGGGTGTGCAGGAAACGGCCACGGTCTTCCAGATTGCGACCATAGTAGGCCAGCCCCACGCTCTCGAACCGGTACTGGCTCAGCAACGGCCCGGAGTGGCAGTTCATGCAACGGCCATCGGTGCGATAGAGGTGCATCCCCCACAGCGCCTTGTCGCTTAGGGCCTGCCCGTCGCCTTGGACGAAGCGCTCGAAGTCGCTGTCGCGGCTGATGATGGTGCGCTCGAAGGTGGCGATCGCCTTGGCGATCCGCTCCAGGCTGATCCCCTCGTCACCGAACGCCGTGGCAAAGGCCGCCGGGTAGTCGCGGCTGGCCCGCAGACGCGCCAGCAGTTCGTCGTGATCCAGCGCCATCTCCACCGGATTCTGGATGGGGTGCAGCGACTGCTCTTCAAGGGAACCGACCCGGCCATCCCAGAACTGGCTGCTGCTGAAAGCACTGTTGAGGATGGAGGGAGCGTTGCGGGTCCCCTTCTGCCCCTGATGGCCCACCGAGACGCTCAGCCCGTCGCTCCACCCCTTTTGCGGATCGTGGCAGCTGGCACAGCTGATGTCTTGCGCCCGGGAGAGCCGCTTGTCGAAGAACAGTTGTTGGCCCAGCACCACCTTGGCCCGGCTGTAAGGGTTGTCGGCCGGGAAGGGGACCGCCGGCAGCGGCCCCAGCTCCTGCCACTCGACCCCCTCATCGACCCTGGCGGCCGGCCATTGGGTGGCAGGGCCGGCATACTGGGCGCGCAGGGCGGCCATGTCGGGCATGCTGTCGTCACGGATGACCGAAGGGCGTACCGGATAGGGCGCCAGCGCATACCAGAGCACGCTGCCCTCCCCCTCCTCGAGCCAGCTGCCCGTGGCGGGTTGGTAAAGAGCGGGGCGGCCGGCGCCGTCCTGCAGCCAGATCCGGGTCGGCACTGCCAGAGCAAAGGTGTGGGGGTAGCGCCAACTCTGCTTGTCCGCCGCCAGCAGCCGTTCAAATTCGGCCAGGCCAGGCAGTCGCCAGTCACCGCGTCCGCAGCCGGTCGGCACCACTCCCAGCCCGGCACGGCTGCTCTGCGGCAAGATGCTGCTGCCGCTGGCGTGCAACCAGTACTGACTGCCCTTGACCCCGGCGGGGCTGCGCACATCGTGCAGGCAACGCCAGTCAGTGCCGCTCGTCAGCCGGCCCTGCTCATCAAGGCGCAGCAGCTCGGCCGTCTCCGGCTCGTCGGGCTGGCTGGGTTGGGCGGGATAGAGCAGCTGCCTCGCCGCCTCGATGGGGCTGCTGTTGCTGCGCCGATACCAGCTACGCTCCCCCTGATCGGCACGCAGGGCCAGCAGCATCTGCCAGCTGTCCGGATAGTTGAGCTCGGCCCCCGGCTGGCGCTGGGCCAGCAACAGGGCTGCATAGTCCTGGATGAGTGTTTGCTGTTGCAGACGGATCTCTGCCAGTTGCCCCCACTCGCTCTGATCGAGGGTGCCGTCTCCATTGCGGTCGGCCAGCAGGAACAGCGCCGTCTCCTCTTCATCCAGTCGCAAGGAAGGTGCGTCAGCGCGGCGGGCCGACAGTGCCGTGGCACCGAGATCGGCCACCCGGGCCGTCGCGGCGCGCAGAATATAACTGCCGTCGCTCCCCACCAGCTCCAGCGGCTGATCCAGCAGCAAACCGGCCGGCAGCGTCATGACCAAGGAGCTCTCCTGCCCCAGCTCCCCACTTACCACAATGCCGGTAGCGGCCTGGCGCAGCAGCAGGGTGGCCCCCTGCCCCAGACGGGTCGTCACATCGAGCCGCACGGTCAACTCGCTGCGGGTATGGGTCGGTACCGGCTCCACCGGCGGCTCTGTGGGTGGCGTCACCACCGGAGGTTCTACCGGCGGCTCTACCACGGGCGGCGTCACCACCGGCACAGAGGGAACGGGCGCCTGGCTATGGTTGTCATTGCAGGCGGTCAGGATCAGCAGGCTGACCAGTAAGAGGCTGGTTTTCATCGTGCAAAGGGTGAGTGGTCTGAGGAGTCGGCGATTATCCAGCCAAATGACAATCATTATCAATATCACCTTGCAAATATGTGTTTTGACAACAACCATCCTGCCTCGGGCGCCATGACAAGAGGGCAGGCATCCATCGATGCCTGCCCTCTTTATCTCCGTGTACCGGTCACCCGGCAACTTCAGCTCGCGATCAGGAGCACTTCTTCAGGCTGATATGCCAGTTGGCGCCGGATTGCACCTGATGTTGGGCGGCGAAGCTGTCCATGTTCAGTGCCACCGATACCTGCAGCAGGCTGTTGAGGTAGACCAGCGGCTGGCCTTCCGGCACATCGCCAAAGCTGCTGACATAGGGGGCCTTGCCCTCGTATTTCAGTGCATCCCCTTCGCTGATCTTGATGCAGGCGTTGTCGCCCTTGTTGATCCCCGCCTTGGTCAGCAGGCTGTCGTCGATGTTGGTCCAGACGTTGCCGTACTGCACGTCCAGGATCGGAATGGTGCCCTTGAGGGTGCCATCCTGCTCGGCCACCGCAGGCTGATAGGGGATCTTCACCACCTCGGCCGGCAGCTTGGGCCCTACCTGCTCATAGCTGATGGCTCCGGAGGCGAGGCGGGCGCCGGTGTAGGCGTAGACGTCGCGGCCGTGGAAGGTGTAGGACTTCTCGGAGCCCTTGAGGCGGTTGGTCTTCTCGTCGATCTGGCGCACGGTATCGATGCCGAAGTGCTCCGCCACCAGAGTCAGGGTGCCGTTGTCCGGGCTGACGATGTAGTGGCCGCTCTTGGTCTTGAGCACCACCGACTTGCGATCGGTACCGACCCCCGGATCCACCACGCTGACGAACACTGTCCCCTTGGGCCAGTACTGCAGGGTCTGATAGAGGCGGTAGGAGGCTTCCCAGATGTTGTAGGCCGGGATCTCGTGGGTCAGGTCATAGAGCGGCAGGGTGCGATCCACTCCGAAGGCGACCCCCTTCATGGCCGAGACGGCACCATCCTTGAGACCAAAGTCGGTCTGGATCACCAGCGCCTCGTTGGCGGTGGCAAGGCCGCTGGCCAGCAACAGGGCGAGCGCAAGCGCACGGGGGGCGGTACGAATATCCATATCTGAACTCCTGAAGGTAACGACAAAATAACCATCTAGACATCCAGAATGCCATCACAACCACATATTGCAAGCCGTATTCCCCGGATGGGGGGTGCCGAAAGCCCTCGCCAGCCGGTCGCGGCGGGTGTATGGATAAGGCAGAGTCGCGACCGCTACAAGGAGACCCCATGACCCGCAACCAGACCGCCATCCTGCTCAGCCTGGGGGAGCACAGCAGCCAGCTGCAGCTGACCCGGGCCGACGGCACCCGCTTCACCCGCGACTTGGGCTTCGGCCTCGAGGCCATGACGCCGGGCCCGTTTCGCCGGGATCCACCGAGCGCGCTGGAGCTGGAGCAGGCCATCATGGTGGTGGAGGACGTGCTGATGCCGCTGGCTGCCGAGGTGCCGCCCCATGAAGTGGTGACCCTGCAGGCGCCGCTGCCGCTGGCCGAGGCGCTCGGCAGTCGTGAACTGAGCCGGGAGAGTCTGGAGCAGCTGTTCGGTCAGTTTGCCGCCATGGTGGAAGGTGACCCGCTGGCCGCAGCCAACTTGCCCAAAACCCGGCGCTTTGCCGCTGCCCTCTTGATCCTGCGCGAATGGATGCACCATCTGTCGGCCGAGCGGGTAGTGCTGGCCGACTGAATCACACTAGCCTGCCCAAGACCCGGCGCTTTGCCGCCGCCCTCTTGATCCTGCGCGAATGGATGCACCATCTGTCAGCCGAGCGGGTGTTGCTGGCCGACTGAGTCACGCTAGCCGGCAGCCGGCTCGAAGCGGGTGCGCCAGGCCGCCCAGGCCAGCCCCAGGCTGATCAGCACGCTGCCGACGGTGAGCAGATCCACCGCCGCCTGCACGCCGGCACCATCGCTGACCCAGCCCAGCAACACAGGCACCCAGTTCGCCACATAGGCGATCACGTAGAAGAGCGACACCAGCCGGGCGTGGCTGGCAGCCGGCGCGATGCGGTTGACCAGGGTCGCACTGCCGACGAACACCGCACCCTGGGCGTAACCGGCCACCAGCAAACCGACCACCGCCAGCCACCACGACTGGGCATGCACGGCGCCAGCAAACAGCAGCATGCAGATCGCCAGCGCCAGGGCGCCGCTTTGCAGGGTGTGACGGGCATCGAGCCGACGGGCCCAGAGCTGGCAAAGGCCGGAGAGCACCATGTAGGCCGCGATGAGATAGCTGAACAGACCCAGATCCCGCAGCCCCAGCAGCTGGCTCGCCACCTTGGGGCCGATGGCCAGCAGGCTGGCCGCCACCGCCCAGGCGGTAAACAGCGCCAGTGCACAAATAAAGAAAGCCGCCCCGGTGGCCTTGAGCCCCTCCCCCAGCGATCCCCTGCCCTGCTGCGTTGTCGCAGCAGGCGCCCCTTGCGCGCTGGCGGGCCAGCTCAATGCCACCCCCGCCATGGCGCAGGCCGCCAGCCCCATGATGAGCAGGAAGGGCAGTTGGGTCGGATAGCACTCCAGCTGCAGCGCCAACCCGCTGAACACCGGGCCGAGTGCCAGCCCGGCGGTGAAGGAGAGGGTCGCGCTGAGGGCGGCCCGCTTGCCGCCATCGCGCGGGCCAAAGCGCAGCAGAGCCACGTTGGCGGCGCCGGTCAGGGCGCCGGTGCCGATCCCGGCCAGCACCCGCGCCAGCAATAGCGACCAGAAGGAGTCCGCGAGGGAGAACAGCAGGGCGCCCCCCAGTACCGCCAGCAGGGCCGGCAGGATCATGGCGCGCAGGTCGCTCACCCTGCCCGCCAGATTGCCCACCCCGAACAGGGAGATCAGCACCCCGCCCGCATAGCCGCCATAGATGAGGGTTAGGCTCACATCGCTCAGGGCCAGCGCCTGCTGATAGTGGGGATAGAGGGGGGTGGGCACGCTGCTGTTGAGCAGCGCCGACATCAGCGCCAGCGGCAGAAACAGCAGGATGGCGCGATGGGAGGTAGCCGCCGCAGAGGGGGCGGCGGCACAGAGAGATGATGACATGCAAGGCTCCGATGAGGGCGGGCAAGACCGCTGACGAGAGACGCCATGATAGCGCCCGCCGCCGCCCCTCGACAGCGACACAAATGCATCAGCCTGCTTCAATAATGCATGTCAGTGGCATCTATCTGCATGTCGACAAGGGCACTCTCGCCTTGTGCTCCCGCCGGCGCTGGCTTCTAATGAGCAAGCTCCAACAGGGGCTGACAAACGGGAGGCTCGATGATCAACTGGGACGACGCGCGGTTTTTTCTGGCACTGGCACGGCAGGGCACCCTGCGCGGCGCCGCCGGCGTACTGGGGGTCGATCAGGCCACCGTGGGGCGCCGCATCACGGCGTTGGAGCAGAACCTCGGCTCCAAACTCTTTATCCGCACCCCCAAGCTCTATGATCTCAGCCCCCTCGGCGAGGCCATGCTGGCGGATGCCAGCGCCATGGAGCAGGCCATCAAGGCCATCGAACGCAAGGCGAGCGCCGGCGATCAGAGCCTGTGTGGCGAGGTGCGCATCGCCACCACCGACACCCTGGCCCAGGCCTTCGTTTTGCCCGCCCTCACCCTGCTGCGCGAGCGCCATCCCGGCATCCGACTCAGCCTGCAGACCGCGGTCAGCGTCAGCGACATCGCCTACCGGGAGGCCGATCTCGCCATCCGCGGGCTGCGCCCGGACAACGACGAGCTGGTGATCAAGCGCCTAACCACCATAGAGATGGGGCTCTACGCCTCCCGCGACTATCTGGCCCGCCACGGCACGCCCAAGAGCGGCCACGCTCTCAGCCAGCATGCCCTGCTGCTGTTTGCCAGGGAGCTGGTCTCCCGCCACTGGCACAGTCTGTGCGGGGAGCCGCTGCACGAACCCAACGTGGTGCTGCAGTGCAATGCCCAGCTGCTGTTGCTGGCGGCCGCTCGTCAGGGGCTCGGCATCGCCCTGCTCTCCACCTTTCTGGCGGACAAGGAGCCGGAACTGGTGCGCGTGCTGCCCACCCTGTGCGATCCGGTCGACATCTGGCTGGTGCTCCACCCCGACTTACAAAAAGCCAGCCGGGTGCGCGCCGTGGTGGACGCACTGGAAGAGGTGTTTCACTGCCGCTGAGCCGGCGGCGCCTTCTGCCCGCGGCCCCGCATCTGTTACCATGCCGGCCATCAAGACTGTTTCCAGCGCGGCGTGGCCGCGCCCATCCCGACGGGTACCCTTATGTCCATTGCCTCCTTCGCCGACCTGGCGCTCTCCCCCCGCCTGCAGCAGACCCTGACCGAGCTTGGCTACGCCGTGCCGACCCCGGTGCAGGCCGGCGCCATCCCGGTCATCCTGGCGGGGCGCGATCTGATGGCGGGTGCCCAGACCGGCACCGGCAAGACCGCCGCCTTCGTGCTGCCGCTGCTGGAGCAGTTGCTGCAACACCCGACGAGCGATGCCCCCCGCCCCATCCGCGCCCTGGTGCTGGTGCCGACCCGCGAGCTGGCGGTGCAGGTACATGAGAGCGTCACGCGCTACGCCAAGGGTACCAACCTCACCAGCACGCTGGTCTACGGCGGGGTGAGTATCGCGGCGCAGGTGGAGGCATTGAAAAACGGCGTGGATATCCTGATCGCTACCCCGGGCCGGCTGCTCGACCATCTGCGCCAGGGGGCCTTAAGTCTGGCGGCGCTGCGCCATCTGGTGTTTGACGAGGCGGATCGCATGCTTGACATGGGCTTTATGGACGAGATAAAGGCGCTGTTGAAACAGATCCCGGCGGATCGCCAGACCCTGCTCTTTTCGGCCACCTGCGACGACAACCTGTTTGCCTTGAGCAAGGTGCTGCTGCGCGACCCGGCACTGATTGAAGTGGCACCGCGCAACACCACGGCAGCCGAGGTGGAGCAGCGGGTCTATACGGTGGACAGCGATCGCAAGCTGGCGCTGGTCGAACACATGCTCACAGTGAAGGGCTGGGCGCCAGCGCTGATCTTCAGCCGCACCCGCCAGGGGGCCGACAAGCTGGCCCAGCAGCTCGGCAAGGCGGGTATCAATGCGCTGGCCTTCCACGGTGATCTGTCACAAGGCGCGCGGGAGAAGGTGCTGCTGGAGTTTCGCGCCGGCACCCTGCAGGCACTGGTGGCCACCGATGTGGCGGCCCGCGGCCTCGACATCACGGATCTCAACTACGTGATCAATATGGAGTTCCCGTTTGTGGCGGAGGATTACGTGCATCGCATCGGCCGTACCGGCCGCGCCGGCAACAAGGGGCTCGCCATCACACTGTTCAGCCCGGAAGATGCGCAGCTCTTGGAGAAGGTGGAGGCGGTGCTGGACACCCGCCTGCCCCAGCAGTGGTTCCCGGGCTTTGAGCCGGATCTCACCCGCTTCGACCCCGAGCCACGCCGCAGCAGCAAGGCGGCCCAGAAGCAGCGCGCCAGAAAGCAGGCGCTCGCTGGCAACAAGAGCAAGGCCCGCCGCTGATCCGGTGAGGGAGCCCAGGCTCCCTCCGCACGGCCACATGGCCTACTCATTTACACCGTTTTTGGCCCTGTGACCGGGTCCATGACGGGCATACAGTGCCTCATCACCCCAGCATGGACACCAGATGTGGCACACACTCTCCACCCCCTCGACGACGAAGCGGCCTTTGCCGCCAGCTTCGCCCTGATGCAGCAGCTGCGCCCCCACCTCAGCAGCCCGGAGCGCTATGTGGCGCAGCTCACCAGGCAGGCACAACAAGGCTATCGCCTGCTGGCCGCGCGGGACGCCGAACGCATCGTCGGCCTGGCCGGCTATCGCCTGCAGGAGAACCTCATCTACGGGCGCTTTGTCTATATCGACGACCTCGTCGTCAGTCCCGACCTGCAGCGCAGCGGCCTGGGGGCGCAGCTCCTGGACGCCGTGCGCGCCGAAGCCCTGCGGCTGGGGTGCGATCACCTGGTGCTCGATACCGGCCTGCACAATGCGCTGGCCCAGCGCTTCTACTTTCGCTGCGGGTTGCTCTCCCGCGGGATGCACTTTTGCGAGGATCTGCGCCCATGAACCAGGTACTGCTGATCAACGCCAGCGCCCAGGGAACTGCCTCTCACGCCAACCGGTTGGCGCTGGATTTGGTGGCCTGTCTGCGACAAGCGCACCCGGCCCTCGCGCTGGTCGAACGCCCTGTTGGCACTGACACCCTGCCGGCCCTGAGCCAGGCCTATGTACAGGCGCTGACCACGGCCACCCCCTTTGACGCCCCCGAGCTGGCCCTCTCCGAGACGCTGATCCGGGAGCTGGAGCAGAGCGATGCCCTGCTCATCGCCACCCCGCTGCACAACTTCACCCTGCCGGCCGCCCTCAAGCTGTGGATTGACTATGTGCTGCGCATCCATCGCACCTTCCAGTCGAGTGCCGAGGGCAAGCTGGGGCTGCTGGCCGACCGTCCCGTCTACGTCCTGGTGGGATCGGGCGGCTTTCATCAGGGCCCGCGAGCCGGGCAACCCGATTTTCTGACCCCCTACCTGTGCCACGCGCTCAACACCCTGGGGCTGTTCAACATCCATTTCTTCTATCTGCAGGGGCTGGTATTCGGTGACGAGGCGGTGCGCCAGACCATCGACACCAACCGCGCGCTGCTGGCGCAGCAGCCCCTGTTTAGCCGGCTTGCCGATCCACACCACCTTGGAGTACTGCCATGACTCAGCCAAGACTTCCCTTTTCCACCCTGTCAGCCGAGGCCTATCAAGGGCTGCGCGCCACCAGCGACGCCCTGGCCGCAGGCCCCCTCGGCGCCCCCTTGCTGGAGCTGGTCTATCTGCGCATCTCGCAGATCAACGGCTGCGCCTTCTGCCTAAGCAAGCACGCCAAGACGCTGCGCGAGTGCGAGGTGTCGCAGCAGAAACTCGATTGTCTGGCGGGATGGCGGGTCAGCGACCTGTTCAGCGAACGCGAACGCGCCGCCCTGGCCTGGGCCGAGACGCTCACTTATGTCCATGATGCAGGCGCACCGGACGAGCGCTACGCACCGCTCAAGGCCCACTTTTCCGATCGCGAGATCTCGGACCTGACCCTGGCGGCCGCCCTGATGAATGCCTTCAACCGGCTGGCCGTTGGCATGCTGCTGTAACCCGCAGCGCGACCCAATAAAAAACGCCCAAGCGGGCGTTTTTTATTGGCTGGCCGGCGGCTACCCGTGGCTGGCCAGCACGAGCGGCAGGGCCCGCAGGATGCGCTGCTCGGCCAGGGTGGAGAGCACGAACATCACCAGATAACCGAGGCCCAGCGCCACGATAATGGCCACCACGTTGGTGGTGAAGCGGGCCACCAGGTAGTAGGCCGCCACCAGCGCCACTATGCCCACCGCGCGGATCAGCAGACTCTGGGTGAAGTGGCCGTGGGCCTTGATGTAGGCAAGCTGGTAGCCATTGAGCATCATGAAGATGAAGAAGAGGGAGAAGTGCAGCAGCACCGGCACGGCCCCCAGATAGTCGGCCGGGAACAGCAGCGACACCAGCGGCTTGCCCGCCAGCAGCATCACCAGGAAGAAGACCAGGCTGACGATGGCGCTGAGGCGGAAGATCCAGCGCCGGATCAGCCGGATCTGACGGTGATCGCCGCTGCGCAGATTGACCGCCAGCTCAGGCAGCACGAAGCGGTAGATGGGGAAGACGAACAGCAACGTCATATAGGTGAAGATGGGGCGCACCACCACCTGAAAATCCCCCAGCTCGTCGAGGCTGAAGTGGCGGATGGTGAGCAGTACCGTGATGTAAATCATCAGGATGCTGGCCCCCGCCTCGAGGGATGCGGTAAAGCTCTTCTTCACATAGCTGCGCATCTCGGGGCCAAGCTCAACTTTGGCCAGCGGCCGGGTGGCGATGGCCCTACGCCGGTGCAGATACATGTAGCCGGCGATGGCGAGCGAGGAGAAGGTCAGCCCGTAGAAGAGCGAAGGGAGCGCTTCCATCCCGAGCCCGAAATAGCAGGCCATAAACAGCAGGCCATTGGCCAGCGGCTCCAGCCAGGTGACCCGGTTGGAGATCCCGTACATCCGGTACATGGCCACCAGATTGGTGAAGTAGACCTTGAGCCCCAGCCCGAAGATGACCCCCACCAGTTGCAGATATTCAGCCCGGATATGGAGCCCGTGCTTGATGTAGGGGATCACCAGCCCCCAGGTGAGCAGCACCATGCCGATGAGGAAGTAGCGGAAGATATTGATGATGTCCCGATCGTTTTTGGTCTGGGAGTAGCTCACCACCATGGAGGAGCGAAAGCCGGTCATCAGGATCAAGGAGAGGGAGATCAAATCCACCACGCTGTTGAACAGCGCCAGATCCCCCTTGGCCACCCACTGCGCCAGCCACACCTTGAAGACGAAGCCGATGACGATGCTGGCAAGGGACGCCCACATGCCGGTGATGAAAGCCTGCTTGAGGCGGCCAAGTGAATCGGGTTGTTCGTCTTGAATTGCGTGCATCACGAAAGGCCCGCTAACTGCGTGAAGAGAGGCCTATCTTATGAAAGGGGGCCGCCCTTGAACAGCCCGAAACAGGGTGCAAGGGCGCCTCCCCTGCCAGCAACGCCCGGCCAGGCGTCTCTTTTATCGTGCATCCAGCGCGTCATCCGGCTGCCGCCGCGTCGGCTTATGACTGGGGTGCGGCCTTGATCAGCGCCTCGTAGTGATCAATCAGCTCGGGGCCGTGCAGCGGCGAGTCGTGACCGCCCACCACCGTCTTGATCGGCAGCTTCATCGCTTTGAGCCGCTCAAGTGTCTGCGGATAGGCCTTCATATCGGCAAAGCTCAGGTTGCCCAGCTTCTCCTTGAGGATGCAGTTGCCATAGAGCACCTGCTCATCGGGGAAGTAGACGAAGATACCGTCCGGCGTGTGGGCCGGACCCGCGTAGAAGGCGCGCAGCTTGCCCTCTTGCAGCGTGAAGTCGCCATCGTGCACCACGTTTGGCAGCACCAGCGGCAAGTCCGGGTACTCCGGCAGCCCCTTGCGGGTAAAGGCGACAATCTCGGCCCAGTCGCTCTTCATCAGATCCCGGGTCTGACGGGTCGATACCACCTTGGCCCCGATGGACTTCCAGTAGGCGTTACCGCCCGCCCGGTCGGTGTGGTAGTTGGTGTTGATCACCTCCAGCACCGGCTGGCGGCTGACCCGTTTGATCAGCTTGTGCAGCTCGCGGGCGGTATCCGGCGTCCAGGTCGCTCCCACCACAGTCACCCCCTTGGCCCCGAAATAGACCATGGAGTTCTCTTTGACGTAGTAGTTATCCTCTACCACATAGACAGGGCCGCTCACCTGCGTCAGCGATATCCCCGCCGCCCGCACGCTGCCCCCCCAGAAACTCGCCATCAGCATCAGGGCGCCGGCCAGCCCGCACTTTATCCAACCTTTCATCATCTTGCTCCCTCGAACCAACCGCCCCCTCGCCACCCCTGTGACAAGCCGGGCCCATTTATCAGTGGGCAGAAAATACGGGGGATTTGTGAGGGGAAAATGGGGTTGTGTGAAGAGAAGGTGAAGTCTGGGGGAAGTCAGAAAAAAATCAGGGGGAATCGGCGGCGAGCCACGCCAATATGGCGATTGACGGTGCGGGAAGTGGAGAGAGGTAAAGGCTCAAAACGAAACGACAACACAGATAGCAACCCCTCACCCTAACCCTCTCCCGAGGGAGAGGGGATGGTCCGTGCCAATTCCAAAGCCCCATCCCCACCCGTGCCTCGCACGTAAAGCACTGTCAGCTGAACCGTTTTGCCCCCTTCTCCCCTTGCGGGAGAAGGGCTGGGGATGAGGGGGAGGTAACAATAAGTCCCATAATGTAGGGTCGATTAGCGCAGCGTAATCGTCCGTTTACCGCGAATATCCTGATAGCAAGAGAAGCAGGAACCCCTGAACATCAGCGTCACCTCAACACCCTTACTCTCGCGATCGTCCGAATATGCTTCGCTATTCGAACCTACGGCCCTTCGCTATTCGAGTCTACGATTTTTCCATTAAGTCCGGCTGACAACTGTACCGCTGTCGAGAATAGTGTGAGTTCCATAATGTTCATTTCTCCCGAGTGGTGACCCTGATCACATAATCAACCCAAATAAATGACAATTTTAACAACCCTCAATAACATTCATAAGAGTCAAATTATGTATGTCATTAAACAAGGATGTGACATGAAAAATACAATTATTTCGATAGCGTTTATTTCAATTCTTTTAGCTGGTTGTTCAGCAACAAAGGACTGGTCTGCAACAGGAGGAAGTAAAGCCGATGGAGTTATTAGACTGTCATATGAGTTTGGTCAGTTTGAGGTCCCTCAGGTAAGTGAAGAACAAGCAATTTTATTAGCAGCTAAGAGATGTGCTGTATGGGGCTATACCAATGCCGAAGCTTTCGGGGGGATAACAAAACAATGTAATATGTCTGACGGTTTTGGTGGTTGCTCAAGCTGGATTGTAACTAAAGAATATCAATGTACTGGCTCTGCAGCTCAATGAAAACCCAAGTTTTGAGTGGTAATACTTTGTTACCACTCATCATCTAGTTAACTCGCTATTTCTTGATGGAGTAATTGCAATTGCAAAGTAAGGTTGGGTGATAGTCCATGCTATTCAAAAGAATAAAGATGACACATCTGTTAAATATAAGATGCTTCACTAACTTAACTTCCCCTCCTGTTCTGAAAGTAAAAAACCACCCGCATAACGGGTGGTTTATTTATTCTCCCAGAATGAACCAGAGAGATTTAACTCACAACACCAATCACCCCAACGGCGGCGTCCGTGGCGGCACCATCCGCTTGCTGCCGGTGGACTCGAAGGCAGAGGCAAAGCGCAGCAGCTTGTTGTCGTCATAGGCGCGACCGGCGAAGGTCAAGCCCACCGGCATACCGATATCGGCCATCACCCCCATGGGGACGGTGACGGTCGGTACGCCGAGGTGGCGAATGGCGAGGTTGCCGTTGGCAACCCAGATGCCGTTGCTCCAGGCGATATCGGCGGAGGCCGGATTCACGTCAGCATCAGCCGGGGCGACGTCGGCGACGGTGGGGAACAGCACGGCGTCGAGCTTGAGCCCGTCCATCCAG
Organism: Aeromonas sp. FDAARGOS 1408; assembly: GCF_019048665.1. Classification (NCBI taxonomy): domain Bacteria; kingdom Pseudomonadati; phylum Pseudomonadota; class Gammaproteobacteria; order Aeromonadales; family Aeromonadaceae; genus Aeromonas; species Aeromonas sp. FDAARGOS 1408. The sequence continues at coordinate 3,393,348 of NZ_CP077394.1, forward strand.
TCCTCCAGATCCAGCTTGCGGGTCTGCTCCAGCCCACGCAGGCCGTCCGGCACCGAGGCAATCTCGTCGAAACGCTTGAGGCCGCGCTTGGCCATGTTGACGTACTCGTCCATGCCCGCCGCCAGATCGCCCTCGCGGTTCGGCAGGGTGCCCGGATCGTGGGGGAAGATCTTCGGGCCATCGACATCGGCCAGCTTGTTGAGTTTGGGATCGCCGTTGGCGCGCAGGAAGTCGTCGAACGCCCAGCCGGAGAGCTCCCACAGCTCGTCGTTGAGGAACTCAGGGCTCACGATGCCGCGATTGAACACGGTCGGCGCGCCGGGTCGGTCCCCTTCGCAGTTGGAGACCAGCGGGAAGTCCACTTCGATGACTTCGGCGCCAGCCGCTTCCAGCGCCTGACGGGCCTGTTCCCACAGCGCAATCACGGCCTCGCGGGTATGGATGCGCTGACCGGTCGGGCCGCCGATGCCGGGGTTTTCGCTGGTGCCAGCCAGTTCATCCTTGTTGATAAACATGCGCGGCACGCCGAGACGCTTGCCTTTGAGGGCATCGCCCTTGGCAGCCAGCTCCAGATAGGAAGCCGGACGCACCTCGGAGGCCTTGGGCAGTTGTACCCAAGGCTGCATGCGCCACAGATCGCCACGGGTGTCGGCATCGTCAGCCACTACCACATCCAGCACTTCCAAGAGATCGTTCATGGTGCGGGCATAGGGCACCACCACATCCATGGTCGGCGTCAGCGGCCAGTTGCCGCGCACCGAGATGACGCCACGGGACGGGGTGTAGGCGCACAGGCCGTTGTTGGAGGCAGGGCCACGACCGCTCGACCAGGTCTCTTCAGCCAGACCAAAGGCGGAGAAGCTGGCGGCGGTGGCGGTACCGGCGCCGTTGGAGGAGCCGGAGGCAAACGGCGCGGTCAGGTAGTCGGCGTTGTAGGGGCTCTCGGCACGGCCATAGACGCCGCGCTGCATGCCGCCATTGGCCATCGGCGGCATATTGGTCTTGCCAAGGCAGATGGCACCGGCGGCGCGCAGGCGCTCAACGGTAAAGGCATCGCGCTGGGCCACCAGATCCTTGAAGGCCGGGCTGCCGGAGGCGGCGGTCAGCCCCTTGACCAGATAGCTGTCTTTGGCGGTGTAGGGGATGCCGTCCAGCGGGCCCAGAGTTTCGCCACGGGCGCGGCGAGCATCGGAAGCCTCGGCCTCTTTCAGTGCATCGGGGTTGGGGACTACCAAAGCGTTGAGCTTGGTGTCGGTCTCGGGGCCGTTGTAAGCCTCGATCCGGGCCAGATAGGCCTTGACCAGTTCGACCGCTGTGGTGCGGCCTGCTTCGAGCGCACCGCGCAGCTCGGCAATGGAAACCTCGGTCACTTCGATCATGGGGATCTCCTGTAAAAGAGTGACTGTTTGTCATGATGATCGCCGCATCTGCGCCGGCGACCATCACGTCATCAAGAGAGAAAACCCCACGGCGTGGGGTTTTGAATACTCACCGGAACCGGTTTACGACCCGTCGCGAGCGGCCGTCAGCAAGGTGAAGAGCAGCGCAGGAACTGGAGCGTATAAACATACGTGAGCCCTCGGTTTCACATAAGCGAGCAGCACATGAGCCTTGATCACGGTCTCGCAGCAGGATCGTCATCCGGTTCTTATTTGCCGGACGGGATCTGCTGGGTAATGCAGTGAATATTGCCACCGCCCAGCAGGATCTCGCGGGCCGGTACGCCGACGACCTTATGCTCCGGGAAGATCTCTTCCAGAATGCGCTGGGCTTCGCCGTCGGTGGCGGCATCCAGCAGCGGGTAGACGATGCGATCGTTGGTGATGAGGAAGTTCACGTAGGAACCGGCCAGACGCCCTTCTGCCTCGCGCGGCACACCGCTGCCGCTCTCGACACCGGCAGACTCTTCCTGAGTGCAGTAGAGCGGGCCCGGCTGGGGCAGCTTCCACACTTTCAGCTTGCGACCCTTGGCGTCGACCGCGGCTTCCAGCACCTTGAGGGCGGCCACGGAGCGCTCGTACTGGGGATCGTTCTGGTCGTCAGTCCAGTGCAGGGCCACTTCACCCGGACGCACGAAGCAGCACATGTTGTCGATGTGGCCGTCGGTCTCATCCATGTAGACGCCTTCGTCCAGCCAGATAAAGCTCTGCACACCCAGATAGTCGCGCAGGTGCGCTTCGATCTGCTCTTTGCTCAGGTGCGGGTTGCGGTTTTCGTTGAGCAGGCACTCGGCGGTGGTCAGGCAGGTGCCTTCGCCGTCGACGTGGATGGAGCCCCCTTCCAGAATGAGCGGCGCATCGTAACGGGCCATGCAGTGCTGTGCCAGCATCTGGGCCGCCACTTGCTCGTCTTGATCCCAGGGGTAGTAGAGACCACCCTTGTGACCGCCCCAGGCGTTGAAGCCCCAATCCACCCCACGGCACTCGCCGGCCGCGTTGGTGACTATGGTGGGGCCGCTGTCGCGGGCCCAGCAGTCATCGCTGTTCATCTCGACCAGGGTGACGTGGGCGGGCATGATGGCGCGAGCCTGCGCCATAAACTGGGCCGGCACCCCCATAAAGACCGGGGTGGCTTGCCCGATGGCATCCGCCACCTTGGCGAAGGTGGCTTGCGCGAAGCGACCGGCCTCACGCCAGTTGTCCGGGCGAAACGGCCAGATCATCCAGACGGCCTGCTGGTGTGCCCACTCGGCGGGCATGGTGAAGCCGTCAGCGGCCGGCGTGGTGTTCATGGTCTTGATGCTCATCGCAAGGCTCCTTGCATGGATTGAGACCCCGCTGGCGTGAAAACGCGGCGCGGGGATCCTGGAAAAATAACAGTGGTCGCAGTGTAAGAAGTTGCGCTCACATCCATCAAATGAATAGGATGGATTGTCCCATAAGCCTGGCAAATAATCTTGATGAAACTGCACCAGCTCGACCTCAACCTGCTGCTCGCCTTTGACGCCCTGATGGCACAGGGCAGCGTCACCCGCGCCGCCGAAACCCTCTTTATCAGTCAGCCCGCCATGAGCCATGCGCTCAATCGCCTGCGCACCTTCTTTGGCGATCCGCTCTTGGTGCGCACCCCGCAGGGGATGCTGCCGACCCCGCGCGCCCAGCGGCTGCACCTGGGAGTGCAGCAGGCGCTGCGGCTGCTGGAGCAACAGCTCAGCGACGAGGAGGTGTTCGAGCCGAGCCAGTCGAAGCGCCGCTTCGTGCTCTGCACCACGGATTACGTGGAGTGCGTGCTGATCCCGCCGCTTATCCAGCGCCTCAAACGGCTGGCGCCCGGGGTCACCATCGAGATCCGCATCCTGCGCGACACCTTGCCCGAAGCCGAGCTGGCGAGCGGCGAGATAGACCTGGTTCTGGGCTTTGACGAATACATGCAGGTGCCGGGGTACCTGGGCAAGGAGACCTGGCTCACCGAGCCGCTGGCCGGGCTGGTGCGCGCCGATCTGCCGATGGCCGCCCCGGGCCTCGCAGAGAGTGGGGATGACCCGGCGCTGCCGGCCGAGCGCATCAGCTTGTCGCAGCTGATCGAGATGCCCCACGTGTTCCACTCGCCCCTTGGCACCTCGGAGGCGAGTCTGGATCGCTATCTGAAAACGCTGGGGTTCAGCCGCACCATCTCGGTCAACAGCCAGAGCTATATGTCCGCCGCCGCCATCGTCAGCCAGAGCGATCACCTGCTGGTGTTGCCCAGCATGGTGGCCGAGCTGCTCGCCAGCCACTGGCCGCTGAAAAGCCTGCCACTGCCCGAAGATGTGCCGGATTATCACCTCAACTGCGTCTGGCACCCGGTGCATGCGCAGCAACCGGCCCTGGTGTGGCTCAAGAATCTGATGAAAGAGCTGGTTAATCCGGAGTAACCCGGCTGGGTGTACCCTCCCCCTCATCCCCAACCCTTCTCCCGCAAGGGGAGAAGGGGGCTGGTTCCGTGCCACTCGCGACATGGCTGACAACCTGCCTGCCGGGGTGAAGCATATCCATCCCACCAGCACATCGACCTATCGACTCATCAGTTCATCAGTTCATCAGTTCATCAGTTCATCAGTTCATCAGTTCATCAGTTCATCAGTTCACCAGTTCACCAGTTCACCAGTTCATAATCCCAAAATTCCACCCAGGCCCCGAGATGATCGACAAGATGACCACTGTCACTCGATCTGTCCCCTCTCCCTCTGGGAGAGGGCCAGGGTGAGGGGAAGCAACTCTCTCTGTCACCAGACAGGAGAATGGCTATATCTAATAGGGTCAAATAGCTCTGGATAGGCACCATGAGAACCCATCCATTTGCCAAGCGCATGAGGCGAGAAGCCACCCTTGCTGAACAGAAGCTGTGGCTGCAATTACGCGACCGCCGTCTGGCCGGGGTGAAATTCCGTCGCCAGATGCCCATCGGGCCCTACATTGTCGATTTCATCTCTCTTGAGCAGAGGCTGATCATCGAGGTAGACGGGTCACAGCACAACGAACCGGCAGGGCGGCAATATGATGGTGCAAGAACGGCCTACCTCAATCAGCAGGGCTTTCGGGTGATCAGGGTGTGGAATAACGATGTGTTGAGTCGGATGGAGGCCGTACTGGAACTTCTTTTGCACTCATTGCGCTGAGCAGAGCCCTCCCCCTCATCCCCAACCCTTCTCCCCCGAGGGGAGAAGGGGGCAAACAACCCGGCTACGCGTGACCTCCCCATAAACAACCATGGCTCCCGCGGGAGCCATGGTTGTTTATGGGCGAGGCATTACGCCCGCAGGGCCGTCATCAACTGGGTGACCACGCCGCCCAGCAGGACGGGGTCGGGGCGGCACTGGGCGAAGGTGACCAGGCCTTGGATGTTGATGAGCAAAAAGGCGGTCAGGGTCGGGATGTCTCGCCCGGCCGCCAGCTCGCCGCGCTCGAGGGCCAGGCTCAGCACCGCGGCCAGATCCGCATCCAGCTCGCCATAGATGGCCTTGAGCTTCAGGTGCAGCTCCTCGTCCTGCTCCGCCAGCTCCATCAGGGTGCGGGTCACCAGACAGGTGCCGCAGAGGGCGTCGTTCACCACCTGCTCGAGGTAGGCCTGCACCCCCGCCAGCGGGCTCGCGGCGGCGAAGAAGCTGCGCCGCAGGGCGCTCTTCTCCTGCACATAGTGGTCGACCGCCGCCAGCAGCAGGCCGCGCTTGTTGCCAAACGCCGCGTAGAGGCTGCCCGGATGCAACCCGGTCGCCGCCACCAGCTCCTGCATGGTGGTCTTGGCGTAACCCTTGGCCCGAAATGCCTCCATGGCATTTCGCAAGACGTCGTCCCGGTTGAACTCGGCGCTGCGCATGGTTTCTCCGTTGAAAAAGCGGATTCACCGGCCTGGGGCCGGCGAGGGGAAATAAGAGGGCGGCAAGTTTACCCCAGCGGGACGGCAACACCAACCCATGTTGAATGCTCGTTCAAAAAAGACTTGCACACAAAACAAAAAACGTCTTGAATGCACGTTCAAGAATCACTCCCTCAGGACAGACGATCATGAATACCCTGTTTCAGCCCTATCGCCTCAACGACACCCTCACCCTCGCCAACCGTTTCATGATGGCTCCCCTCACCCGCTGCATGGCAGGCCCGGGCCTGGTGCCCACCGAGCAGATGGCCGCCTATTATGCGCGCCGCGCCGACATCGGCCTCATCATCTCCGAAGCCACCATCATCCGGCCGGACGGGCAGGGCTACCCCAATACCCCGGGGATCTACAACGCCGAGCAGATCGCCGGCTGGAAGAAAGTGACCGGCGCCGTGCATGCCAAGGGCGGCAAGATCTTCGCCCAGCTGTGGCACGTGGGTCGTCTCTCCCACCCCTTCTTCCACCACGCCGAAGTGCTGGCCCCCTCCGCCGTCGCCCATGAGGGCACGGTGCCCCGCATGCGCGAGCTGGTCTATCAGGTGCCGCGCGCCCTGACCGAGAGCGAAATCGCCCAGCTGGTCGAGGATTATGCCCAGGCCGCCGCCAACGCCATCGAAGCGGGCTTTGACGGAGTGGAGATCCACGGTGCCAACGGCTACCTCATCGATCAGTTCCTGCACCACGCCAGCAACCTGCGCACCGACAACTACGGCGGCAGCCCCGAGAACATGAGCCGCTTCGCGCTGGAGGTGGTGGATGCCATCAATGCCCGTATCGGCGGGGATCGGGTGGGCCTGCGCCTCTCCCCCGGCGCCTATGTGCACCTGGAAGGGGATGCCCGGGATCGCGCCGTGTTCGACCACCTGCTGGCCGAGCTGAACCAGCGCAACCTGGCCTATGTGCACCTCGGCATCTTCGATGACAACCTCACCTTCGACTACCTGGACGGCCGCGCCTCTGACTACCTGCGCGCCCGCTACGACGGCCATCTGGTAGGGGTGGGCAACTACAGCGCCGAGACCGCAGCCGAGGCCATCAAGGCCGACCGCTTCGACCTGGTCGCCATCGGTCGCCCGCTCATCGCCAACCCGGACTACCTCGCCAAGGTGAAACAGGGCGATGCCCTGGTGCCCTATGCCGACACCATGCTGGCCGAGCTGGTCTAACGCTCGCCGGCACCTTGCCTGACCAAGGATGGGATCCGCGCCCTCGCGCGGGTTTCCAATGTTTGGGCCCCTCTCGGGCCCTTTTTTGTGCCCGCTTGTGATACCCGTCGGTTTCGCGATCCCTCACGAACCCAATAAAAAGTTGCTAGTAACAACTAGTTGGCTATATTGGTTGTTGATGACAACCAAATAGGAAGCCCTGATATGGATCCCCGCCCCCTGCGCGCCCTGTCGCGCGATCTGGTTCGCGAACTCGGCATGCTCTCCCAACAGTGCGGCGAACTGGCGCTCAGCCCGCTCGAAGCCCATCTGCTGATCGAGCTGGAGAGCGGCCCCGCCACCAATCAGCAACTGGCGGAGCGGCTGCGCATCGACAAGTCCAACGCCAGCCGCCCGCTGGCCCGCCTGGCCGAGCGCGAGCTCATCAGCTGGCATCCCCATCCGTCCGATGGTCGCAGCAAGGAGGCGCGCCTCACCATCGCCGGTCAGGCCCAGCTGCTGGATCTGCATCAGGAGATGGACAGCGCCATGGAGGAGACCCTGGCCCAGCTCACCCTCGCCGAGCGCGAGCAGCTGTGGGAAGGCCTGCGCCTCTATCGCAGCGCCCTCTCCCGTGCCCGTCGCCAGCAGGGCTATCGCATTCGCCCCATCACCCCGGCCGATAACCCTGCCATCGCTGCCGTGGTGCGCGCCGTCTCCGCCGAATACGGCCTCACCGCCGACAAGGGCTACGGCGTAGCGGATCCCAATCTCGACTTTCTCCATGAAACCTACCTGGGTGAGCGCAGCCGCTACTGGGTGATCGAGGGACCCGATGGCTCCATTCTGGGCGGGGGCGGCATAGCGCCGCTGGCGGGGGAAGAGGGGCAAGTCTGCGAGCTGCAGAAGATGTACTTCATGCCCTCCCTGCGCGGGCTGGGACTGGGGCGACGGCTGGTACTGCAGGCGCTGGACGAGGCGCGCGTGCTCGGCTATCAGCGCTGCTACCTGGAGACCACCGCCGTGCTGCGTGAGGCCACCGCGCTCTACGAATCCCTGGGCTTCGAGCACCTGCCGGGGCCGCTCGGCAGCACCGGCCACGATGCCTGCGAGATCTGCATGGTGCTGGCGCTCGTGCCAGCAGAGTAAATGTGAGTTCCTATCCCCCCTCATCCCAACCCTTCTCCCTCAAGGGGAGAAGGGTGTCAGCAATAACTAATGGTGGATGGGCCCTCTATCTCACCTAAACCCGTTGGGTGTAGTGATCAAAAGCGATGACCTTTTGATATCCCTCTGATTCGTACAGCGATTTTGCTGGTTGATTGGAGATGGATGTTGCCAGTTTTACGGTTAGTGCGTCTGTCTCTTTGGCAAAGCTGGCTACTCGTTTTAACAGAGCTCTTGCCACCCCCTGCTGGCGAGCTGACTCGGCGACAAAGAGATCGTTGAGATACCACATCCGCTTCATGGCAACGGATGAAAAGGCAGGGTAGAGCTGGACAAATCCCATGGTTTCCCCCATCTCATGGCGAGCAAGAAAGATCACTGAATCTGCGTTGGTGAGGCGCTCAGCAATAAACCCGGCTGCGGCACCATGATCCGGTTCCTGCCCATAAAATTGACGGTAGGCATCAAATAGATAGCTAGTTTCTTCAAGATCGGCCGGGGTAGCCTGGAAAATGTACATGCAATGTCCTTATTGCTGTTCATGCTGGAATCTTCGTGGCGAAGAGGGGCCGTATATTGGCACCATATGGTAAACAACTGACTATTGGGGTCAGGAAGGAAAATAGAACCAGGCCGTTTTGATAAGGCCGGCCTCCACCTCGAACACCGCCATGCTTTCGATGGGCTCGGGGGAGATTCCATAAATCAACTCGTGATCAAACACCTTGTTGCCGATGACGGTGCGCGCCAGCAGCTCGGCCCGCAGGGCCGGGTTGTTGAAGCGATGTTCGGCATAGAAGGCACTGAGCGCCTCCTTGCCCACAGTGCTCGGGCTCTCCGTCGGCATCCGGTACCCCTTGAACGCATCGGAGAAGCAGGCCAGGAAGGCCTCGAGATCGTGGGCGTTGTAAGCGTTAAATTGTGCCTCGACGGGCAGTTCGACCGACATGCATCCCTCCCTGAATCATGTGTGAGCCTCCTTTATAGGTGGCATTGCTCCCCTTGTCGACGGGTGACGGCGGCGCTCCCCACCTCCGAGTCCTGTTCGCCATGCAAAAAGAGACCCCGCCGAAGCGGGGTCTCGATTTATCTTGTCTGCCTGTCGGCAAGCCCTTGTCAGTGCTCGCGGGTCTGGCGGAACTGGACGTCGGCGTGACGCTCCTGGGCCAGGCGCAGGTTGACCATGGTCGGCGCGATGTAGGTGAGGTTGTCACCGCCATCCAGCGCCAGGTTGACCTCGTTCTTGCGCTTGAACTCCTCGAACTTCTTGACGTCGGTCCCTTCCACCCAGCGGGCGGTGGCGACGTTGACCGCCTCGTAGATGGCCTCGACGTTGTACTCGCTCTTGAGGCGCGAGACCACCACGTCGAACTGCAGCACACCGACCGCACCCACGATGAGATCGTTGCTGATGAGCGGACGGAACACCTGCACCGCCCCCTCTTCGGAGAGCTGCACCAGCCCCTTGAGCAGCTGCTTCTGCTTGAGCGGGTCACGCAGGCGGATGCGGCGGAACAGTTCAGGCGCGAAGTTCGGGATGCCGGTGAACTTGAGATCTTCACCCTGGGTGAAGGTGTCGCCGATCTGGATGGTGCCGTGGTTGTGCAGGCCGATGATGTCGCCGGCGAAGGCGTCTTCCGCCTGCTCCCGGTCACCGGCCATGAAGGTCACGGCGTCGGAGATGTTCACGTCCTTGCCGATGCGCACATGGCGCATCTTCATACCCTTGCTGTAGGTGCCGGATACGATGCGCATAAAGGCGATACGGTCGCGGTGTTTCGGATCCATGTTTGCCTGGATCTTGAACACGAAGCCGGAGAACTTCTCCTCGGTCGCCACCACTTCGCGGCTCTCGGCCTTGCGCGGCATGGGGGCCGGCGCCCAGTCGGTCAGACCGTCCAGCATGTGGTCGACACCAAAGTTGCCGAGTGCGGTACCGAAGAAGACCGGGGTCATCTCGCCGGCGATGAAGGCATCGTGATCGAACTCGGGGGAGGCGCCCTGCACCAGCTCCAGTTCACCGCGCAGCTGGGCTGCCAGATCGTCGCCGATAGCCGCGTCCAGCTCGGGGTTGTTCAGCCCCTTGACCACCCGCTTCTCCTGGATGGTGTGGCCCTGACCGCTCTGATAGAGATAGGTCTCGTCCTTGTAGAGGTGATAGACACCCTTGAAGGATTTGCCGCAACCGATGGGCCAGGTGATGGGGGCGCACATGATGTTGAGCTCACGCTCCACCTCGTCCATGACCTCCATGGGATCGCGCACTTCGCGGTCCAGCTTGTTCATGAAGGTGAGGATGGGGGTGTCCCGCAGCCGGGTCACTTCCATCAGCTTGCGGGTCCGGTCTTCAACACCCTTGGCGGCGTCGATGACCATCAGGCAGCAGTCGACCGCCGTCAGGGTACGGTAGGTATCTTCGGAGAAGTCCTCGTGACCCGGGGTATCGAGCAGGTTGACCAGGCAGTCGGCATAGGGGAACTGCATCACCGAGGTGGTGATGGAGATACCACGCTGCTTCTCCATCTCCATCCAGTCGGATTTGGCGTGCTGACCCGAGCCACGGCCCTTGACGGTACCGGCGCGCTGAATGGCCTGTCCGAACAGCAGGACCTTTTCGGTGATGGTGGTTTTACCCGCATCCGGGTGCGAGATGATCGCAAAAGTGCGTCTCTTGGAGACTTCACTCAGAAATTCAGCTGACATAATTCAACGTTCTTCTATTGGGCGGCGGCCTTGGCCACCGTGGGAATAATTCCGGGATGCCGCATTGACTCACGGTCCGGCATGGATACGCAACGGGCCACTCGAGCGGGCATCAGATCCGCCGGTGGAGAGAGGAAGAGGGTTGCGTTACATGGGTCTTCTCACCTGAGCCAAAGCAAAATTGCGCGACATTATACCCGCGCGAGTGAAAAATACCCAGCCCGGCTTTGCAGGGTGGTGCACCCTATTCGGCCCGCATCACCTGGTTACGGCCCGCCTGCTTGGCCCGGTACATGGCCTCGTCGGCCCGCTGCACCAGCCCCCCCAGGCTCTCGTCGAGAGGCCCCTGCTGGGCACAACCGATGCTGACGTTGACAAAACGCCCCTCCGGCATCCCCTCGATACGCAGCTGGGAGACGCGATGACGGATCCGCTCCGCCACTTCCATCGCCTCGTCCAGACAGGTATCGGGCAGCAGCACCAGAAACTCTTCGCCGCCGTTGCGCCCCACTCTGTCCAGCGAACGCAGCTGGGCGGCGATGCACTTGGCCACGGCGGCCAGCACCAGATCCCCCACGTGGTGGCCCAGCTGGTCATTGACCAGCTTGAAGTGATCGATGTCCAGCAGCAGCACCGAGAAGGGCTTGCCCTGCTCCCGCGCCTGTCTGAACCAGTTCTGGCCCTTGTTCTGGATCTGGCGGCGGTTGTGCAGCCCGGTCAGATCGTCGGTCATGGCGAGCCGGCGCATCTGGCGGGAGCGATTGAACTGGTGCAGCGCCAGCATGCCCATCACCAGCAACAGCAGGGCCACCACCACGTACTGCCAGTGGCGCCGCTCCTGCAGCTGCTTGAGCTTGGCCTCCTGCAGCAGCTGCTTGGTCTTGAGGGCCTGGTTCTCCAGCTCCTTGCGGGCCAGGTCGAACTCGAAGCGCATCTGCAACGAGCGCTGCTCCCTGAGCACCCGTTCCAGCGAGTGCTTGGTCTCGACAAACAGCTTGAGGTTGCTGAGGGCGGCGCTGATCTGCCCCTGCTGCTCCAGGATCCGCGCCCGCACCTCGTAAACCCGCGCCAGGAAGCGCTGGTTCTTCTCCTTGACGAAGATGGGTTCGGCGTGGGCCAGATAGTAGAGCGCCTTGGTCGGGTTGCCCTGCGCCGCCTCCGCCATCCCCATCACCAGTTGCCAGTGACCCAGGGTCACGCTGTCGGAGCTCTCGCGCCCCTGCAAAATGGCATCCGCCTGGCGCAACTTGCTCACCGCCTCGGTCACCTTGCCCTGATTGAGCAGTATGGTGGCGATCTCGATCCGGACCCAGGCCAGCAGCCCCTCTTTCTGCTGAGAACGATAGAACTGCTCGGCCATCTTCATCAGCGGCAGCGCCCGGTCATACTCCCCCATCTCGGAGTAGAGCAGCCCCTGCTGGGAGCGGATCCTCACCAGCGGCTCCTGGGCACGCAGGGCGCTGTAGTCATGAGCCAGCTCTTCGAAATACCCCTCGGCCCGCTCATAGAGCCCCATCCGCCGATAGGCGTTGGCGATCTGGGCCAGCACCTCCCGCGCCTTGCCATCCAGCCCCAGCGACTCGAAGCGCTTGTGCGCCTCGATAAGCTCCATCAGCCCCTCCGCCAGCTCCCCCTGATAGGCGTACATGTCGCCGCGCAAGCTGAGGATGTCCGCCTCCTGCACCCGATCGCCGAGCCGGCGGGCCAGCACCAGCGCCTGCTGGTAGTCCTCCTTGGCCTGCTCCATATTGCCGAGCATCTGCTGATGAAAGGCGCGGCAGGCCAGCAGACCTGTCTCGGTGATCCTGTCCTTGCGGGCCCGGGCACCGGCCAGCTCACTGTCGGCAAAGTCCACCACGGCACGGTACTCGTCGTCCCACTCGGAAGGCATGGCCCAGCACTGCAGCCGCACGATGCGCCCCTGCACGTCGGGGGGATAGGCTTCCTTGCTCGCCACCAGGGCGGCGATGCGCAGCCGGAACATGCGATCGGGCTGGAACCCCTCCTCCAGCAGCTGCAGCTCGCGGGAGAGCTGGGGCTCGGTCAGCGGCGCCCGGGCCGCCCAGGCGAGGGGCGTACACAATCCCGTCAACAGGATCAGGGTCATGATGCGTTTCATGCCGGTTCGGTTTCCCCTCAGGTGGTGCTAGTACACGAATATGCTCACTCCCCCCATCATATCTCGCCTTGCAGCAACACACAGCAACCATGGAAAAAGAGAGGAGATAGGCCAGATCCGGCAGGCTCTCACGCTGACCTAACGCGCCCCTTTACAGATGGAAAATCAGCATCGACTATAGGCGCCATCCAACACAGGGAAGCGCAGGTTGATGACATATCAGGAGCTGCAGGCGGCCTACGACAAGCTGCTGCAGGAGAACGAACGGCTCAAGCGGGTCGCCGACGATGCGCGGGAGAAGCTGGAAGCCGCCATGGACGGCACCGGCCTGTGCATCTGGCAGAACCATGTGCCCACCGGCAAGCTCATCATCTTCAACCGGCGCTGGGGTTCCATGCTCGGCTACCAGCCCAAGGAGCTGTCGGCCCACTTCGACGTCTGGCGCGAGCATCTGCATCCGGAAGACAGGGAGCGGGTGCTGCAGGCCTTCTTCGATCACCTGAGCGGCAAGAGCCCGTTTTATCAGGTGATGCACCGGATGATCGCCAAGGACGGCAAGACCACCTGGGTGCTGGACCGGGGCCGGGTGGTGGAGCGGGACGCACAGGGCAACCCCGTTCGGGTGATGGGCACCCACATCGACATCACCCACGAGAAGGAGTACGAACAGCAGCTGGCCCGGCTCGCCCACCGGGATCCCCTCACCGGCCTTGCCAACCGCACCGCCCTGCAACGCAAGTTCAACCAGGGTTTCAAAGCCATCTGCTTCATCGATCTGGACGACTTCAAGCAGGTCAACGACAACCTGGGCCACCGCGCCGGTGACGAGCTGTTGATCGCCCTCACCCGTCGGCTGCGCGACTGTTGCGAGGAGGGGGTGAAGATAGGCCGGCTCGGCGGCGACGAATTCGTGCTGCTGCTGCCCTGGGCCAGCGACGATCCCCGCACCAGCCAGCTGGCCAGCCAGTGCATCGACGCCATCGCCACCCCGTTCGAGCTGCCCAACGGCGACGCCTCGGTGGGCTTGAGCATGGGGATTGCGGCAATCCGGCCGCAGGATGATTTCAGCACGGCGCTGGCCCGCGCCGATCAGGCCATGTATCGGGTCAAGCGCGGCGGCAAGCGGGGCTTTCATGTCGCCCGGCCGAGTGGCCAGCCACTGCTGGATCAGGAGCAGGTCAACGAGCGCGGGCTCGGCCACCAGCCCTGCCCCTGAACAGGGTCAGATGGGCAGCGGCCCCATCACCTTGACCGCCCGAATGGCGAAGTGGCTGCTGATGTCGTTGACCATGTCCTGGGACTGCAACCGCCGGATCCACTGCTCGTAGGCGGGCAGGTCGGGCACCACCACCTCCAGCAGGTAGTCGTAGTTGCCGGAGACGGTGTGACAGCTGATCACCTCCGCCATGGCCGCCACCGCCTGCTCGAAGGCCTCCACCAGCGGTTCCCTGTGCTGACTGAGCCGCACGTTGACGAAGATGGTGATGCCAAGTCCGAGCATCTCCCGCGCCAGCACGGCGCGATACCCCCGTATATGGCCCTCCCCCTCCAGCCGCTTCAGGCGCCGGGCACAAGGGGAGGCGGACAAGCCGACCTGCTCCGCCAGCTCCACGGTCGTGAGGCGCCCATCCTGTTGCAGCAAGCGCAGCAGATGTAAATCAATCCTGTCGAGCATCTTGGTGATATCCGGTAAAAATCCCTTTTGGATTGGCTGAAACTAGCAATTACCCCCGAATATCTCAAACAGTTTGCCCTGCAACACCCTCCCCCCTGGCGGGATAATGAGCCGGGACACGCCATGGAGGGAGCCCGATGTCATTCACACCATCACCCCGTTGCAGCGGCTGGGCCGCCGCCCTCGCCACCGTGCTGCTCTGGTCCGGTTTCTTTCTCTCCCTGCGCCTGGGCGCCGAGGAGAAACTCCCGCCACAGACGCTGGCGCTGCTGCGCTTCGGCATCCCGGCCCTGCTGCTGCTCCCCTATTACTGGCGTCACCGCATCCGTCTGCGCCGCACGCCCCTGCGCTGGCAGCTGGCCATGCTGGCGGGAGCCGGCCTGCCCTTCTTCTGGCTCGGCGCCACCGGCATGCAGCTGGCCCCGGTGGCCCAGGGCAGCGCCCTGATCCCGGGCACTGTGCCCCTCATGGTCAGCCTGCTCGGCCTGCTGTTGTGGCACGCCCCCTGCCCCCTGCAGCGGTGCTGGGGGCTCGCCCTCATCGCCCTGGCCACCGCCATCCTGTTGCTGGGCGGAGAACCGGGATTATGGCAGGGACAGCTCTGCTTTCTGGGGGCGGCCCTGCTGTGGGCCCTGTTTACCCTGGCGGTCAGACGCAGCGGACTGGCGGCTCTGGATGCGGCCGCGCTAGTGGCGGTGCCGTCGGCCCTGTTGCTGCTGCCGACGCTCCTGTGGAGCCCCTTGCCCACCGTGAGCCATGCCAGCGTCTGGCTCTGGCAGGGTCTGCTGCAAGGGATAGGCGCCGGCTTGCTGGCGGCACTCTGTTACGCCCACGCCATCCGCACCCTGGGCGCCGAGGTCAGCTCGGCGCTGGGCTCGCTCACGCCCGTGATGGCGGCCATGCTGGCCTGGTGGCTGCTGGGGGAGAGCGTCACGCCGCCGGTGTGGCTGGCGCTTGGCCTCTTGTGTGTCGGGGTGGTGCTGGCCAGTCTGCCGGCACGGCGGGTTTCAGCTGCGCTGCCAGCGGCGCAACAGGCGACCGCGCAGGCCGCAGTCGAGTAGCCAGCTGTTATCGAACACCCGCAGCAGCGCCGGTTTGGCGTGGCGGGACATGGCCACCGCGTGGAAGCGGGTCTGCTGCTTGCGCTGGCGGTTCATCCGATCCAGTAGGCTGTGAGGCAGGCTCTGGGCGATAAAGTCGGAGACCACCAGTACGTCCGCTCTGGCAAAGGCGGGGTCATCCAGCTTGATCAGGGCCTTCTCGAGGCAGGGCACCAGATCGGTGCCGCCGTGAAAACTCATGGAGAGGAAGCGCTCCGCCTTGTCGAGCCCGGTGTCGGCGGTGATCTCCAGGGTCGCCACCTCGGTGGAGAAGAGCATCAGGTAGCAGCCCCGCTTCTCGTCCATCGCCACCTTGAGCAGCGCCAGAAACAGCGCCTTGGCGCACTCCTCCGGGTAGCCCCCCATGGAGCCCGAGGTGTCGATGCAGACGATGAAGGGCCCCCGCTGCTGCAGCTGCCGCCCGCCAAGCTCAGGGGTGCGCAGCATGATGCGCTGGCGCGGCAGGGTGCCGCGCGACTGGTAGCTGAGCAGGCGCCGCTCCAGATAGCGGCGGTAGAACTCCAGCTCCAGCTCCGGCAGCGCCAGCATCACCGCCTCGCTCGGCAAGAGCCGCATCAGGTCGCTGGCCGGGTGGATGCCCACCAGATCGTCCGGCACGTCGTCGGTCTGCACCTCTTCCAGCTCGTGCACCTGCACCGGTGGCACCGGCGAGTCGTTGGCCCGGTTGTCCTGCTCGCTGCGCCCCAGCAGGTTGGCGATCTCAGCCAGCAGCGGCTCGCGCTGCAACATGCGGGCGTACTGCTTGACCAGCACCAGGCTGCGCTTGTGCCAGCTGCCCTGCGCCAGATCCCAGAGCCCGCCGGCGGAGATCTGGTTGGGGTCCAGCGCATCAGCCAGGGTACGGCTCGCCAGCAGCTGATCTTCGATCTCCTGGCGCTGCTTCTCCCGCTCCGCCTCGGCGATCTGCTGCTGCAGCTGCAGCAGGCTGCCCACCAGGCTGGTGCGCCACTTCTCGATCAGCAGCTGGCGCTGGCTGTCGGTGGGGTGAGCCATCAGCTGGCGCACCAGGCTGCGCGCCTCGCCGGCGAAGGGGCTGTACTGCTCAAGCCCGTCCAGCAGGGCCGGCAGGCGCCCCATCAGCTCGGCCAGCGGCAACCCCTTGTGGGCCTGATAGAGGCGATACTCCTGCTCCAGCGCCACCGGCACCGGCTTGTGGCGCATCTCCTCCCCCAGCTGATCGCTCCAGCGGCGGATGCGCTTTTGCAGCAATTTGCCCTGCAGCGGGGAGCGTTTGATGAACTCGGAGATCTTGGGGGTGGAGGCCAGCAAGAGCGCCATTTCGCCCGCCAGCTCCCCCTCACCCATGAGCAGCCCCAGATCCATCATGCCAATCTCAAGCATGGCGACCTCCGCTGGCCTGGCTCACGACCGCCCCCTTCGCGCTCGCCATGACTCAGGCGTCCAGCTGCGGCAGCCGGTCGTGCCACTGGCTGATGTCGGTGCGCAGCTGATCCAGATCCCGGTTCAGCACAAAGAAGCTGTCCTCCACCTGCTGCAACCAGTGACGACCGATGAAGAGGTGCTGCTGATGGCGCTCGAACAGGTTGCGCTGGCGCTTGAGCTCCTGCGCCAGCACACCGGCCTCTGCCAGCAGCTCGGTCAGGGCCGCCTGCCAGGGGGTGATCACCACCTCGGGAATGGGGGTGCGCTCCACCAGCACCAGCGGGATCTGCTGGCGCTGCAGATCCAGCACGTGCAGCCGCAGCTCGTCGTCCAGCACCAGCTCGTAGTGACCCTCCTTGGGGTTGCCAAGCGGCCAGCCCACCAGCGACTCGCCGGTGGGGTGCCAGTGGGAGAGCAGGGTGCGGTCGAACACCAGCGTCTCCACCAGCCGCTCCGGATCGTCGCCATCCAGCGCCGCCGGGGTGAGCAGATGGAAGTGCACCAGCTTGCCGAACGGGCGGGCGTTGGCCAGCGGGATCTGGATGCCGCGGGCGCGGCGCCCGAACCACTGCTGGCGCTTTCTGGCCTTGCAGCACAGGCGCTGGGCCACGCTCTGTTTGAGCTGCTTGAACTTGTCCCGCAGCCCCATCAGCTGACGGGTCATGGTCAGCTGCTGATAGCCGTAGAGGCGGGAGAACTCGGTCATCATCTCCAGCAGGGCGGTGCGCGAGGCCTCGTCATGCCAGAGGCAATCCTTGAACAGCAGCAGATCGAGCGGGGCCACCTCGTCGCGGCCGTTGAAAAACGCGCTCGCCTTGATGAGCCGCACGGCCTTCTTCCAGCGCCGATCCGACACGTAGCAGCTGTGGGCCAGCTGGCTGTCGAGCTGCTGGCGCAGCTGATAGATGAGCTCGAAGCAGTCGTCCGGCAGCCGGACCCGGTCGATCTGCTCCTGCCACTCCAGATACTCGTCGCCGTGGATCTGCACCGAGGGCGGCAGATTCTGATGGGACTGACCATCGCTGGCCAGCATGGCCTGGAAGTTGGCCTTCTCCTGCACCCGGTCCATCCAGATCCGCACCAGCATGCGGTCGTAAAGCGCCTCCAGCCCGCTGTCGGGGGCCGGCAGCTCGTTGGAGGCGGTCACCAGCAGCCGCATTGGGATGGGGTGCTGGCTGTCGCCGTTGCGAAACTGCCGCTCGTTGATGGCGGTGAGCAACGTGTTGAGGATGGCGGGGCCCGCCTTCCAGATCTCGTCGAGGAACACCACCTCGGCCTCCGGCAGGTAGCCGGCGGTGAGGCGCAGGTACTTGCCGTCCTCCTTCAGCGCCTGGATGGAGAGGGGGCCGAACACCTCCTCCGGCGTGCTGAAACGGGTCATCAGGTACTCGAAGTGACGCGCCTCATGAAAGGCCAGCTTGAGGCGCCGCGCAATCAGGCTCTTGGCGATGCCGGGCGGGCCCAGCAGAAACACGCTCTCACCGGACAGGGCCGCCAGCAGACCAAGCCGCAGGGCATCCTGGCGCTCGTAAAGCCCCTCGCCGAGGGCCGACAGCAGGCGTGGCAGCCGTTCGTGAATGGGGGCGAGACGAAGATTCTGTGATGCTAAAGGTGGCATAGGCGCACTTCCGATACTGGGGTTGTCTGGAACCGGCACACCCGCGACGCGATCGAAGGTTCCCTGTCCTGCTTGTTGTATTGTCGGGAGGTCGCCTCTGGCTCGCACCGGTCGGTTGCCGGGCGTCGGAGCGCCTCTCCTGGCTAAAACATACCGCAAAAGATGCAGCAAAACGCGTTCGAGTGTACCCTGCGCAGAGCTTTTTTCATCAATGCAGATCAAGACTGAGTCATCGCCCATGCAAGATCCAGTGCAGCTGACCACAGCGCGGGAACCCGTCCCCGAGCAACCAGACCAGGCATCCGGTCGCCTGCGGCAACACCTACTGGCCCGGATGGGCATCCCTAGCTGGCAACTGCGCCGGCCGGCCCTGCTGGCGGGCCATCAGGCTGCGCCTGCACCTGCCAATGAGACTCAGGCAAGTCAGCAGGAGGCGGTCCCCGCCCCGGCCGTGCCGAGCGAGCCGCCGAGCGGCAAGCTCTGGATCCTGGCGAGCCGGCTGCCGGCCCCCAGTCTGCTGGCGGATCTCTGCCAGTTGCTCGGCATCGGCAGCGACGAGGTCAGCCTGCTGAGCAGCCTGCCCGCCGGCCACACCCCGCCCCTGCTCTGGCTGGAGGCGGCCGATCCCGCCTGGCCAGAGGCTCTGATCTGCCCGCTCACCCCCAGCCCGGCCCAGAAACGGGTCCTGTGGCAGCAGCTCAAGGGGCGCCTCGGCTGAGTGCCGAGCCCCACCCTCTCTTCGTTCAGCCGCCCCGACCAGGAGCCACCATGGTGCAATTTCGTCCCCTGCTCGAGACCGATTTCGAGCTCGTCTACCCCATAGAACAGGCTGCCCACAAGGAGCCCTGGAGCCAGGCCAACCTGCTCTCCTGCTTCGGGCCGCGCTATCTCAACGGCCTGCTGCTGGTCGACGGCCAGCCGGCCGGCTTCTACATCTCGGATCTCGTGGCAGGCGACAGCTCGCTGATGAACATCTGCGTGCACCCTGACTTTCAGGGCAAGGGGCTGGGGCGGGCGCTGCTCAGGGAGTACCTGAGCCGCAGCAAGGCCAACAAGGCCGAGGCCTGGTTCCTCGAGGTACGGGCCGGCAACAGCACCGCCATCAGCCTCTACGAGAGCGAGGGGTTTGCCGAGTACTGCCGGCGCGCCGACTACTACGGCACCGGTCAGGATCGGGAAGATGCCGTGCTGATGTCCCGCCTGTTCGACTTCGGCTAAGCCGCCACGCTACATCTGCAGCACTAGAGCAGCGGCGCGTTGTCGAGGGCCGGATCCTGCAGGCTTTGGGTGGTGTGCAGCACCGCCTCGAAGCCGGCGGCGGAGAGCGGCATAAAGAAGCCGCGCTGCCAGGTCACCCCGGGCATCCAGATCTGCTGGATATCCACCACTATCTTGATGGGCTTGAGCGGCTCGCCCGGCTGCTGCACATAGATGCCGGGCGGGGTTGCCACCTGCGGGAAGCGGCGCAGTATCTGCTCGCTGCCATCCCCGGCATTCGGGTTGAGGCGCACCTTGACCAGCCGGGCCAGCACAGGCGCCATCTCCTCTGTCTGCCACAGGGTGGTATCCAGCAGCTTGCAGCGCCGGCATTTGGCACGCTCGATCACGTAGAGCAGCGGATAACCCTTCTGCAGGGCCAGCTGCTGCGCCTGGGCGTAGCCTTCGGCGCCGCTCAGCCAGGGATTGTCCTCATCGCCACCCGTGCCTCCCAGCGTAAACCAGAGCCCGCCGGCCCCCGCCAGCAACAGCAATACCCCGGTCACCACCCCCTTGATACCGACGCTCATTATGCACCCTCCCTGAATGGCTCCACACGTCTGCCACCATCATGCCTCAAGCTCTCCTGATTGACGACTTTGTGATCCAGGACAAATGGCGAACACTTGTAAGCTGTAATCTTAGAGTTTAAACTCCAGCGCGATTTTTCAGTGCCCCTTAGGGCGTACAACTGTTACTTGAGGATGTCTGACTGATGCCGAAACACCACCTGGTTCGACTGATGCGGGAACGTATCGCCCGGCTTGGCAACAAGGCCGCCCTGCGCGTACAACAGGATGGCCAGTGGCGTGCCATCGGCTGGCGTACCCTGGGGCAGGCCATGGATTACTGCGCCCAGGCGCTGATCCGCGCCGGCCACCAGCCTACCGAGATGGTCGGCATCTATGCCCGCAACATGCCGGAGTGGACCCAGGCCGATCTCGGCATCCTGGCCGCCCGCGGCGTCAGCGTCCCCATCTACCCCACCAGCACTCTGGATCAGCTGCGCTACATCGTCAAAGATGCCGGCATCAAGGTGCTGTTCGTCGGCGAACAGCACCAGTTCGACCAGGCGCTGCAACTCATTGAAAGCGGCGAGATCCAGCAGCTCATCGCCCTCGATGGCAGCGTCAACCTGCGCGGTTGCCCGCAGGCGAGCCACTTCCAGACGTTTCTGGTCTCCGGCAATCACCAGCCCAGCGAACAGGCACTGCGCGAGCGCGAGAGCCAGTACCGGATGGACGATCTGCTGACCCTGATCTACACCTCGGGCACCACGGGTGAGCCCAAGGGGGTCATGCTCGATTTCGCCAACATCGCCGCCTGCTTCGAGATGCACAACAGTCGCCTCGATCTGAACGAGCAGGATGTGTCGCTCTGCATGCTGCCGCTCAGCCACGTGTTCGAGCGCGCCTGGACCTACTACGTGCTCTATTGCGGCGCCGAGAACGTCTACATCCGCGATCCGCAGAAGGTAATGGATGTCATCGGCGAGGTGCAGCCGACCGTGATGTGCGCCGTGCCGCGCCTCTACGAGAAGGCCTACGCCATGATCCAGGCTCGCGTCGCTCAGGCCCCACGCCTGCGCCAGGCCCTGTTCGGCTGGGCCACCCGGGTCGGCAAGCAGATGGTCGCCACCCGTCAGGCGGGTAAAGCCGCTTCCCCCCTGCTCTACGGCCAGCTCTGGCTCGCCGAGCGCCTGGTGTTTCGCAAGCTGCGCGCCCGTTTCGGCGGCCGTACCCGCTTCCTGCCGGTGGCCGGCGCCCGCCTCGCCGACGAGGTGAACTTCTTCTTCCAGGCCATGGGGCTCAACCTCAAGTACGGCTACGGCATGACCGAGACCACCGCCACCGTCTGCTGCTACGAAGACAGCCAGTTCAAGCTGGGCTCCATCGGCACGGCGCTCTGCGGCATCGAGGTGAAGCTGGGTGAGAACAACGAGCTGCTGGTGCGCTCCCCCACCGTGATGCGCGGCTACTACAACAAGCCCGAGGCCACCGCCGAGGTGATGACCGAGGATGGCTTCCTGCGCACCGGCGATGCCGGCGAGCTCGACGGCGAAGGCAACATCTACTTCACCGAGCGCCTCAAGGAGCTGATGAAGACCTCCAACGGCAAGTACGTGGCGCCGCAACTGGTGGAGGGGACCCTCGGCAAGGATCGCTTCATCGAGCAGATCGCCATCGTCGCCGATGCCCGCCACTTCGTCTCGGCGCTGATCGTGCCCTGCTTCGAGTCGCTGGAGGAGTACGCCCGCTCCATCAACCTGCAGTACCAGTGCAAGACCGAACTGCTGCGCCACTCCAAGGTGGTGGAGTTCTTCGAGGCGCGCATCCAGGATCTGCAAAAAGAGCTGGCCAAGTTCGAGCAGGTGAAGAAGTTCACCCTGCTGCCGAGCGCCTTCTCCATGGAGCTGGGTGAGCTGACCCCCACCATGAAGCTGCGCCGCAAGATCATCGAATCCAAGTACCAGAGCGAGATCGAGGCCATGTATAACCATGTCTGAGTACAACCACGTCTGAGACCGCTCGGGTTGAGGGAAATAAAAAAGCCGCTTCAAGAGCGGCTTTTTTGTTGCCTGTCATCAGGCCGGGGTCTTGCTGGTTCCGAAGTAGTCGGCCAGGAAGTCGTCGAACGACAGGCTGTCGCTGCGCTCCCGCTCCCGCTGCTTGGCCAGGGACTCCCGTGCCTCGCCGGCAAAGTAGGCCTCGTCCCAGTACTGCAGCTCGCCAGCCAGCATCTCTTCCCGGTAGCGGCTCGCCAGCTCGTCGGCGAAGGCGCCGTTGTCCTTGCCGCTCTCCAGCAGTTGCTTGAGCAGGCGGGCGGAGTAGGTGAGCTCGGGGTTGAGCAGCTTCTCGCGGTGCATCGCCAGCGTCTCGCGATAGCGGTTGCGGCCGCAGCAGCGATCCAGCAGCGCGGCGACCTCGGCCAGCTCGTCGAACAGCTTGAGGCCGAACTCCTTGAGGCCGATGGGGTTGCCCTGCTCGTCCTCCAGCTCGAGGCCGGGACGGCGCCCCTCCAGCACCACCTTGGTCTGGTTGCGGCGATTGCGGGCGATCTCCTCGTCACCCAGCACCGGGGACGGGCGCAGCAGGCACCACACCAGGAACAGGTCGAAGAAGCGGATCTGATCCACCTCGATGCCGTACGGGGTGAAGGGGTTGACGTCCACGGTGCGCAGCTCGATGTATTCGATGCCACGCTGCTCCAGCGCGTCGGACGGCTTCTCGCCGCTGCGCGGGGTGCGCTTGGGGCGGATCGGCGCGTACAGCTCGTTCTCCAGCTGCAGCACGTTGTCGTTGAGCTGACGGTACTCGCCGTTCACCTTGACGCCGATCCTGGCGAAGTCGGGATCATGGGTGTTGATGGCGCGGCGCAGGCTGCTCACATAGGCCGGCAGGTTGTCGTGGCTGATCTTGAGTCCCGCTTGGGCGCTGTTGGTGTAACCCAGATCCGACAGCCGCAGGGCGGTGGCATAAGGCAGGTAGAGGGTGCCCTTGCCGGTCTTCTGGAACGGCAGGTTGCTCTTGCGCCCCTTGAGGAAGGATTCGCAGATGGCCGGCGAAGCGCCGAACAGGTAGGGCACCAGCCAGCCGAAGCGGTAGACGTTGCGGATAAGCCCCATGTACTTGTCGGAGATGAAGCGCTGGCTGCAGCACCCCTCGCACACCAGCTCCTGCCACTCGCACCAGAAGCTGTCCGGCATGGAGAAGTTGAAGTGCACCCCGGCGATCACCTGCATCAGGCTGCCGTAGCGGTTCTTCAACCCCTGCCGGTAGAGAGTCTTCATCCGGCCGATGTTGGAGCTGCCGTACTGGGCCAGCCGGATGTTCTCCTCGTCGCCGACGAAGCAGGGCATGGAGAGCGGCCAGATCCGCTCATCACCCAGGTGATGAATGGTGTGACGGTGGATGTCGCCAAGCTGTTCCAGCAGGCTGTCGATGGAGTCGGTGGCCGGCGTGATGAACTCCAGCAGGCTCTCCGAGTAGTCGGTGGTGATGTTGGCATGGGTCAGTGCCGAGCCCAGACTTCTGGGGTGATCGGTCTGGGCCAGGGTCCCCTGTGGGGTGATGCGCAGACATTCACGTTCGATCCCGCGCCGGATCCCCTTGAGGGCGGTCAGCCGTTCCGGCGAACCCAGGGCGGTCAACAACTCGGTGAGTGACAAGCTTGTCGTAGTCATATTCACGGCTCATGTGTGGCCGCCCCACAGGGGGGCGGCACTATTTTTATGTAGCGCCCTCAGGGCAGCTGCAGCGGATAGATGGGAAGATGAAGCTCCTGCAGGGGTTTTTCAAGCTTTTGCTTGTCCCCCACCACCACAATCACCATCTCGGCCGGGTCAAGCCAGCGTGCCGCACTGGCCTTGAGCGTCTCGGCCGACACCGTCTTGATCAGGCTGTTCTGGGCCTGCACATAGTCCGGCTTCAGGTCATACATGATCATCTGCAGCAGGAAGCCCGCCTTCTGGCCAAGCGTCTCGTAGGAGAGCGCATCCTGCTGGGAGACGGCGCTGCGCATGTAGGCGAGCTCGACCGGGGTCGGGCCGCTCTTGCGGTAGTTGTCCATCTCCTTGAGGAACTGGCGGATGGCATCCACGGTCGCATCGGCCCGCACGTTGGCGCCGGTGGCGAAGGTACCCACCTCCCGGTTGGCGGAGAAGCCCGAGCTGGCCCCATAGGTATAGCCCTTGTCTTCCCGCAGGTTGAGGTTGATGCGGCTGTTGAAGTTGCCGCCCAGGTTGAAGTTCATCAGCCCGGCGGTGAAGTAGTCCCCCGTGGTATCGAACGGCATGGCGCGGCGGCCGATGCGGATCACCGACTGGGGCGCCCCCGGCTTGTCCACCAGATAGATGCCCGGCTTGGCCTGCTCGCCTTCGGGCTTGAGGCTGCCAAGGGAGGGGGCAGCCCCCTTCCACTGGGTCAGGAAGCCGAGTTGATCCTCCACCTGGGACTGGGTCACGTCCCCCACCACTACCACCTTGGCGTTGGTCGGGTTGTAGTAGTTCTGGTAGAAGCGCTTCACGTCCGCCAGGGTCAGCTTCTCCACGTCGGCCAGCACGCCGTCACCCGGCTGACCGAGGCGGTTTTGCTTGCCGTAGATCAGCTCGCGGAAGGCCTGGCCGGCCAGCCACTCCGGCTGCTGCTCGCTCTGTTTCATCCCCTGCAGCATCTGCGCCTTGACCCGCTCGAAGTCGGCCTCGCGCATGCCGGGCCGCTCATACACCTCGCGCACCAGCGCCAGGGTCTGCGGCAGCTTGTCGGCCAGGCTGCTGATGGTGACCAGGTTGTTGTACTGGGCGCTGGAGACGCTGACGCTGGAGCCGAGCTTTTGCAGCTCGTCGCTGAGCTGGGCCTCGGTCAGACGCACCGAGCCCTGCCCCATCATGCTGGCGGTGAGGCTGGCCAGCCCCAGCTCGCCCTTGCCTTCGGCCCGCATGCCGCCCGGCAGGGCGACCATGATGGAAACCGCAGGGATTTCGTCGCTCTGGGTGCCGATGATCTCGATCCCCTTGTCGAGCTTGCCGTGCCAGATGGCGGGCACCTTGACGCTCACCGCATCGGCCGCCTTGGGCTGCACGCTGCGATCGAAGTCATCTTTCACCGGCCGCTCGGCCAGCACCTTGTCATGCTTGGCGTAATCCGGCAGCTCGCGCTTGGCCGGAGTGAAGTTGGGCTTGGCGGCCTGCCAGTCGTGCTTGCCCTTGGGCACCACGCTCAGCACCACCGCCGGCTTGTTCAGGATGAACTTGTCGTAGGCGGCCTTGACCTGATCCGGCGTCACTTTGCCGATGGCGTCCAGGCTCTTGAACACATAGTTGGGATCCTGGGCGAACACCTGCCCCATGGCGAGCTGGCTCACCTTGCCGGAGACGCTGTCCAGACCCCAGATGGCCGAGGCACGATAGCTGTTGATCGCCTTCTCCAGATCCTCCGGCTTGAGGCCACGACCGGCGAACTCGCCGATCACCTTGTCCACCTCGCTCTTGAGGGTCTTCAGGCTGCCATCCACCGCCGGATTGGGATAGGCGTAGACGGTGAGGGTACAGGCCAGCTCCTCACAGTAGTGGGAGGCCCCCGCATCGATCGCCTTGCCGCTCTTGACCAGCGACTGGTAGAGCATGGAGCTGGCGGAGCCGCCCAGCACGTCGGCAAACATGTCGAGGGCCGGCTCCTGCGCATCGCCGAGCGACACGGTCGGGTAGCTGATGTAGAGCAGCGGCAGGTGCACCTTGTCCTCGAGCGTCACGTAACGGGTCTCGGGCAGGGTCACCGGCTCGGGGGTCGGCTCGGCCACCTCGGGTCCACGCGGGATCGGGCCGAAGTACTTCTCAATCCAGGCCAGCGCCTGCTTGGTGTCGAAGTCGCCGCCCAGGGTCAGGGTGGCGTTGTTGGGGCCGTACCAGCGCAGGAAGAACTGCTTGAGGTCGTTGACGTCGACCCGGTCGAGATCCTCCACATAGCCGATGGGCTGCCAGGAGTAGGGATGGGTGCGCGGGTAGAGCGCCTCGCCCACCTTCTCGCTCACCAGACCGTAAGGCTGGTTGTCGATGCGCTGGGCCCGTTCGTTCTTGACGGTGGCGCGCTGGATCTCGAACTTCTTCTGGCTCACCGCATCGAGCAAGAAGCCCATGCGGTCGGCCTCCAGCCACAGCACCTTCTCCAGCTGGTTGGCCGGCACGGTCTCGTAGTAGTTGGTGCGGTCCTTGTTGGTGGTGCCGTTCATGTCGCCACCGGCCTCGTTGATGATCCGCATGTGCTCCTGATCCCCCACGTGCTTGGAGCCCTGGAACATCATGTGCTCGAAGAAGTGGGCGAATCCGGACTTACCCACCTGCTCGCGGGCCGAGCCCACGTGATAGGTGACGTCCAGGTGCACCAGGGGATCGGATCGGTCGGGCGCCAGAATGACGGTCAGGCCGTTGTCCAGCTTGTACATCTGATAGGGAATGCCGAGCTTGCCCTCTTCCTTGACCTGTTCCGACACCAGGGTGGGTGCCGCCAGCACGGGCAGAGAGAGGCCCAGAAGCATGCTTAATGGAATGAGTTTGTTCACGGTTACCTCGTGAGTGAAGCTAGAAGATCTGCCTGGCCAGCAGAAAGACCAAGGCATAACGCAACAATTTGCCGAGCCCGATGAGAATGAGAGAGCGCCAGAAGGAGAGGCGCAGCCAGCCGGCCAGCAGACAGAGACCATCGCCGACCACAGGCGTCCAGGCCAGCAGCAGACACCAGTGGCCATGTTGTTTGAGCCAGCCGAGGGCTTTTTGTTCCCCACGGCCTTGAAAATCTTCCGGTTTTTTCTTGAAGGTGGCGAGCCAGCCGAGCCACCAGGTGGTCATGGAGCCGAGGGTGTTGCCCAGCGTCGCCCACAGCAGCAGGCTGGCCATGCTCCACTCCCCCTTGGCCGCCATGGCCCCCAACAGCACTTCCGAGCTGCCGGGCAGCAGGGTGGCGGAGGTGAAAGCGCTCAGAAACAGCCAGCCGAGCCCCAGCTCGGTGATGCCGTTCATCCGGCCAGCTCATCCGCGGCGGGCATGCGCAGCAGCAGCTTGCCGCGCACGTGGCCCTGCTCGATGGCCTGATGGGCCAGGGCCCCTTCCGCCAGCGGGAATTCGCCGGAGACGGTGATCTGCACCTCCCCCTGACGCAGCAGGATCAGCATCTGGCTCAACTGCTGGCGGTCAGGATGTACCAGCATGCCAAGCACCTCGATGGCGCTGCCGGCCGCGGCATCCTTGATCTGCTGGGCGGTGATGGTGGGTACCGTCACCAGCCGGCCGCCCGGCTTGACGCAGGCGAGCGCCGCCTTGCCGCTCTCGCCACCCACCAGATCCAGTACCAGATCGACCGGACCGTCAGCCACCACCTGGGCGGCCCAGTCAGCATCGTGGTAATCCACCATCTTGCTGGCCCCCAGCGCGTGCAGGAAGCTGTGGTTGTCACCGCTCGCCGTCGCCACCACCTCGGCGCCATAGGCGCTGGCAAACTGCACCGCCAGATGGCCGACGCCGCCGGCGCCGGCCAGGATCAGCACCCGTTGCCCCGCCTTGAGGGCGCCGTGTTCGAACAGCCCCTGCCAGGCGGTGAGGCCGGCCAGCGGCAGCGCAGCACCCTGCCTCAGAGCCAGCTCCTCCAGCTTGACCAGCTCCTCTTCGCGGGCCACCACGGACTCGCCGTAGCCGCCGCCGGCGAGGGGAAAGCCCACCATGCCGCATACCCTGTCCCCCTCGGCCAGCGAGTCGACACCAGGGCCGACCTTCTCGACCACGCCGGCCACGTCATAGCCCGGCGTCCAGGGCAGCTTCTCCTTGTTTTGCGCCGCCGCCCAGCCGAGGCCGGCCCGGGTCTTGGCATCGATGGGGTTGACCCCCGCAAAGCAGATGCGCACCCGCACTTCGCCCTCGGCAGGCACCTTGTCCTGGGAAGGGTTGAGCCTGAGTACCGAGGGGGCGCCGAATGCGGTAATCTGTAGCTGCGTCATTGCACAATCCATCCTGTTGATTGATCAAGGGTCAACAGAATAACAGCGAGGACACCATGGCTCGAATGTTTCTTATTCCTCTGTTGCTGGCCCTGGGGTGGTGGGCGTTTCTGCTCTACTTCCGCATCCCGCTCAAGCAGGGGGCCAAGGGGTTTTACTGGATCATCGGCATCGGTGGCGGACTGGCCGCCTTCCTCAGCCTGATGATGGTGCTGACCCACTAGCACAGCGCCCGCGCGCAATAAAAAGGCCACCCCGAGGTGGCCTGATGATCAACTTCCTTGCGAACTGAGATGGTAGTGGCGGTTGCTACCCTGCCCCAGCACGCCCTGGGCTAGCAGATGCTGGAACACCCGGTCCACCTCCTCCAGCGACAGCGACAGCGCCTGTGCGACGCTGCGCTTGCTGCACTTGAGCTCGCCGCTCTCCAGCGCGCTGCGCACCTGTTCCACCACCTCTGGCTCAGGCTCCGGCCGGCCGGGCAGCTGCTGTGCCATGGCAGCGGCCTCCGCCTGCTGCAGCACGATCTGTTCCCGCTCGCGGTCCCGCTGCCACAGCCAGCTGCGGCGAAAACGGTTCTCCTCGCCGATCAGACTGACGAAGAAGGCGCCGAACACGTCGAGCAGCACCGAGAGGAAGCAGACCAGCAGAAACTGCACCTGGCTGATGCTCATGCCCACCCCGTCCGCCAGGCTGCTCATCAGCCCCAGCATGGAGGATTGCTCGTTGACGGGCTTGGCGTCGCGCTCCTGGCGCAGCTCGTCCTGGCGCAGCCTGAGCTTGGTGTTGGCTTGCTGCAGGCCGCTGACGCCGCTGGAGATGCGCGCCATCTCGATGTACTTGCGGGCCGCCTCCTCGTTGAGCTGGATCTGCCGCTCTATGCTGGCGATCTGCTCGTCGAAGCGGGCGATCTCCCGCTCATGGCGTGCCTGCTGGTTGAGGATGGTGTTGGTGGCGCTGTTGATGCCGCCTATGCTGCCGCCGATGGAGATGGCGGCCAGCACGCTGTAGAACAGCAGCGACCAGAAGGCCCCGCCCAGATCGCGACGCGCCTTGCACTCCCCGTATTCATACCAGACGTAGAACTTGCCCAGTTCGAAGATGATGGCCAGGCCACCGAACAGCCACTTCATCAGGGGATTCTCGTCGATGGAGAGAAACAGCAGCAGGGAGAAGACGATGGAGGCCAGAATGGCCAAGCCGGTAAAACTGTACACCGTGGTCAGTGCGAACCACCCCTTGGGGTAGCGCAGCACGGCAGAAGCCTGTGTGGTCATGAGAAAGCGGGCGCGATATGCAGGAAAAGTTGGCTGCCGATTATAGTCAGCAGACTCCTCGAGAGAAGGACAATCACCATAATTGCACCAGATCCGTGGTCAGCTGCCCAGAGTGCGACCAAAACGGACAAATCGGCAGCAAAAAGTCGATACACTCACTGCCGACTCTCGTAGCATGGGAGATTGAGCCTGATTCTGCCCGGATTCAGCAAGACTGGCATACACTGACCCGCAACAACCAACCACCGAGGCCACAATGAACCGAACGACTAGCTTGTTACTGCCCCTGCTTCTGGTTGCCGGCGCCGCGCTGGCAGCACCGCAGTATGAGGAGGAAGGTGGTACGGCATTTTCCGTCGATGCACTAACCTTCAACCTGGACTGGGATGACAAGCAATTTGGCTGGTCATCGACCAACTGCTTCGAGCCGGGAGTGAACGATGGCACCCAGACGCCATGCCGGGAAAGCAGGGTCAGCTTCGACGATGAAGAGCACCGCAATGCTCCCCCCGGCAGCAACCAGATGCCCGCCACCCAGGGCACCGGCCAGTAACCAAGGAGAACTTTCGTCATGACTCATTCAACCATGTTCAACAAAGGCGCCCTGCTGCTCTCCCTGTTGCTGGCCAACGGGGTTGCCTTTGCCGCCCCGCCCCACTCCAAGGACGGCGATGGCATCCGGCTCTCCACCGACAACATCAAGCTGAACGTCGACTGGGATGACAAGGAGTACGACTGGTGGCAGCACAACTGCCTGGATCTCGGCATCGGCGACAGCCGCATCAAGCTCAACTGCGACAAGATCGACGGCAAGTACCGGGATCACTACAACCGCAGCATCCATAGCGGCAACAACCCGGGGCAGGGACATGACAAGTTCAAAGAGAAGGACAAGGGGCACGGCAACAAGAAGCACTGATCTGACTGCCGGCGAGCATGAACAAGGGGCCCATGGCCCCTTGTTCGCTTTTCCTACCAGTAATTCTCCGCACTGATGTTGCCGGGGGCCCGCCGCAGGTTCTTGGCCAATCCCAATGACAACAGGGTCTGCTGGGTCTCCTTCACCATGGCCGGGTTGCCGCAGATCAGCACCTGGCTCAGCGCGGGAGCAAATTCCAGCCCCACTCGCGCCTGCAGGCGACCATCGGCGATGGCCGCCGGGATCCGCCCCTCCATCGCCTCGGGCCAGCTTTCACGACTGACGAAGGGGACGTAACGAAAACGCTCGCCATGACGCTCGGCAAAGCTCGCTATCAGATCCCGATAGCTCAGCTCCTCCCCCTTGCGCACCCCGTGCACCAGTACCAGATTCTCGAAACGGGCAAAGGCTTCCCCGTCCGCCAACATGGAGAGGAAGGGGCCGATGGCGGTCCCGGTGGAGAGCAGCCAGAGATCGCGCCCGGCCGGCACCTCGTCCAGGGTGAGAAAACCGGTCGCCAGGGATTGCACCAGCAGGCTGTCGCCCGTCCGCAGGGAACCCAGGGACGGTGTCAGTTCCCCATCGGGGATCTCGACGAAATAGAACTCGTGATAGGGGGCAGACGGGGGATTGACGAAGGAGTAGGCCCGCTGGACGCGGCGATCACCCTGCTCGAGGGCCAGTTTGGTGAATTGCCCCGCCTTGTAGGGGGCCAGCTCAGCCGCCACACGCAGGGAGAACAGGGTGGGTGTCCACTCGATGCGTTCAAGAACGCGACCTTCGACCCAGGCCATAGGGATCTCCTCCAGAGGAACAGGTCTTTACTCTACCCCCGGGCCTGAAAATAAAAAACCCGCGCAAGTGCGCGGGTTTTTTCTGCAAAAGCGAATCGCTATTACAGGGCAACAACCTGGATCTGTACGGTTGCTTTAACGTCAGCGTGCAGCTGAACAGCAACTTCGTAGTCACCGGTGTTACGCAGAACGTTGCCCATGCGGACTTCGCTCTTGGCAACGGCTACGCCGGCAGCAGTGATGGCTTCAGCCACGTCACGGGTACCGATGGAACCGAACAGCTTGCCTTCGTCGCCAGACTTGGAAGCGATAACCACGGTAGCCAGTTCGGCCAGCTTGGCAGCACGCTCTTCAGCAGCAGCTTTGTTGGCAGCCAGTTTGGCTTCCAGCTCAGCGCGACGAGCACCGAAAGCTTCGATGTTGGCCTTGGTGGCCATAACAGCTTTGCCTTGCGGGATCAGGAAGTTACGGGCGTAACCAGCTTTCACGGAAACTTGGTCACCCAGACCGCCCAGTTTGGCGATTTTGTCGAGCAGGATAACTTGCATTACCTTTCCTCTATAAATTTCGTTGAGTTAGGCTTAAGTGCCGGACCGATTCTTACTTGTTGTGCAGATCGGTGTACGGCAGCAGAGCCAGGTAACGAGCACGCTTGATGGCGCGTGCCAGCTGACGCTGATACTTGGCGCGGGTACCGGTGATACGGCTCGGTACGATCTTGCCAGATTCAGTGATGTAGTTTTTCAGAGTAACGATATCTTTGTAGTCGATCTCGGTAACGTTCTCGGCGGTGAAGCGGCAGAACTTACGACGACGGAAATAACGTGCCATGGCCTTTATCCTCTAGTCAGTGATCCAGAATTACTCTTCGGAAGCAGCTTCAGTAGCTTCTTCGCGGCGCTCGTCGTCACGACGGGTGAAGCGCTCTTCCTTGGCCTTGGCCATCGGAGAAACTTCAGTCACGGCGTGCTTGGTGCGCATGATCATGTTGCGGATAACGGCATCGTTGAAGCGGAAGTTGGTTTCCAGCTCATCGATAACGGCTTGCTCTGCTTCTACGTTCATCAGAACGTAGTGGGCTTTGTGCAGTTTGTCGATCGGGTAAGCCAGCTGACGACGGCCCCAATCTTCCAGGCGATGAATGGTACCACCGGAGGTGGTGATGGCGCCGGTGTAACGCTCGATCATGCCAGGTACTTGCTCGCTCTGGTCCGGATGAACCATGAAGACGATTTCGTAATGACGCATTTTAGCTCCTTACGGATTAATTCAGCCTCCGCCCAGGTGCAGCCAGACCTCGGAGGCAAGGAACATAATGGTGTTTAGACGCTGCTTTTCTAGGGCGGCGTATTGTACGAAATCCCATCCCTTACTGCAACCAGCCACCGCCGATGTTTTTATCTATGGGAACAATACAAAACTTCAATTGATAATAATTATCATTTAGATCTATTCTATCTCCATGCACTTATGGAGGCTGATACCATGCAACCCGCGCTGACCACGGCCATCCCGGCCCGCAAATTCAAACTGACCCTGCTCGGGCCGGCCTTTATCGCCGCCATCGGCTACATAGATCCGGGCAACTTCGCCACCAACATTCAGGCCGGCTCCACCTTCGGCTACCAGCTGCTGTGGGTCGTGGTGTGGGCCAACCTGATGGCCATGCTGGTGCAGACTCTCTCGGCCAAGCTCGGCATCGTCACCGGCAAGAACCTGGCGGAACACATTCGCGATCGGCTGCCCAAGCCGGCGGTCTGGGCCTACTGGGTGCAGGCGGAGATCATCGCCATGGCCACCGATCTGGCCGAATTCATCGGGGCCGCGGTCGGCTTCAAGCTGCTACTCGGGGTCACCCTGCTGGAAGGGGCCGGCATCACCGCCGTGGTCACCTGGGGGATCCTGATGCTGCAGTCCCGCGGCCAGAAACCGCTGGAGTTCGTGGTGGGCGGCCTGCTGCTGTTCGTGGCGGCGGCCTACATCGTCGAGCTGGTGTTCTCCCGCCCCCATCTGCCGAGCCTGCTGGAGGGCGCCCTCTTCCCCGGCCTGCCCAACAGCGACGCCGTCTATCTGGCGGCCGGGGTGCTCGGCGCCACCGTGATGCCTCACGTCATCTATCTGCACTCGGCGCTGACCCAGCACACCCAGGATCAGGGCTCGGTTCCGCAGCGGCTGCACACCACCCGGGTCGACGTGGCCATCGCCATGACCATCGCCGGCTTCGTCAACCTGGCCATGATGGCCATGGCCGCGGCCGCCTTCCACAGCTCCGGCAACCAGCAGGTGGCCGAGCTGGAGTCCGCCTACCAGACCCTGACTCCGCTGCTGGGCCAGGCGGCCGCCACCCTGTTCGGCCTCTCGCTGGTCGCCTCCGGCATCAGCTCCACCGTGGTGGGCACGCTGGCCGGTCAAGTGGTGATGCAGGGCTTCGTGCGCTTCACCATCCCGCTCTGGCTGCGCCGCGCCATCACCATGGCTCCCGCCTTCGTGGTGATCGCCATGGGCCTCAACACCACCGAGATCCTGGTGCTGAGTCAGGTGGTGCTGAGCTTCGGCATCGCGCTGGCGCTCATTCCGCTGCTGATATTGACCGGCGATCGCACCCTGATGGGGGAGTATCGCAACCACCCGGTGACCCAGGCGGTCGGCCGCCTCATCGTCGCCCTGGTGATCGGGCTCAACGCCTACCTGCTGGTCGCCATGATCTAGCGCTCATCATCCGCCTCCAGACCGGCTCATTAACCGAGGTTAATGAGCCGGTCTGCGCTTTGACGTATGCTGGCGGCTCTCTTCCTCTTCGATCTGCGGGAGCTATCCATGTCACATACCCGAGCCAGCTTCGTGCTGGGCCACCATCAGGAGCAGGCCAGCGTCATCTGCTGCCAGAGCGGCGACACCACTCTGCTGGTCACCGACCTTACCCCCTTTCATCCCCAGAGCCACCTCTGGCCCGATCAGCCGGGTGACGTGGGCACTGTGCGTTGGGAGGGTGGCGACGCGGCCGTCGGCCCCTGCCGCATGGGGGCCATCAGCCCGGATGGGGAGCTGTTCGTCGACCAGGCGATCCCGGTCAAGCGGGGCGCGGAAGGGTGGCGTTTCGTGGTGGTGCACCCGCTGGCCGGCCACTGTGCGCTGCCGGTGGGCAGTCAGGTGGCGCTGCAAGTGGATGCCGAGGCCCGCCACGCCCTGAGCCTGGGCCACAGCGGCTGCCACCTGGCGGCACTGGCGCTCAACCGGGCGCTGATGCCTTACTGGCGCAAGGAGGTGAGCGAGCGGGACGCGCTGGAGCAGCCCGATTTCGATCGTCTCGCCATCCAGACCTCGCGGGTCGAGCCCAATGGCTCGCGCGAGCAGTACCGGCTCGGCAAGAGCCTGCGCAAGAAGGGGGTCAACAGTGAGGCCCTGCTGGCGGATCTGGCGCAGATTGAAGCGCACATCAATCGCCAGCTGGCCGACTGGCTGGCAACCGGAGGCGAGATCCGCCGCAGCCGGGCCGGCGAGTCGATCATCGACTCCCGTTACTGGCACTGCCCGCTGGAAGGGCGGGAGGTCACCATTCCCTGCGGTGGCACCCATGTGGCCACGCTGGCCGAGCTGGGACGGATCGAGACCAGCCTCACCGCCGATGCAGAGGGGTTTGTCATGATGACCCGGATCTACCCCTGAGGGCGTCCGAACTCGGCGACCAGCGCGTCGATCAGGGCGCGCACCCGGCGCGGCTGATGCCGCCCGGAGGGGTAGACGATCTGCAGCCGTGACGCCGGGGCGGCGAACTCGGGCAGGATCTCCACCAGGCGGCCACGGGTCAGATCCTCCCCCACATCCCAGCGGGACTTGAGGCAGATCCCCTCCCCCTGCAGGCACCACTGGCGCACCAGATAACCGTTGTTACTGATACGCCGCCCCTGCACCATCACCCGCTTCACCACACCCTCGACCTGAAAAGACCACCAGCGCTCCGGATGTTCTCCGAAACGCATCAACAGGCAGTCATGATCGACAAGCTCTTCCGGATGGCGGGGCTCCCCCTTGCGCGCCAGGTAGGCGGGTGAGGCACAGACGATCCGGCGGTTCTCCCCCAGCGAAAGGGTGCGCAGTGTGCTGTCGGCCAGCTCTCCGTAGCGCAGGGCCAGATCGATCCCCTGCCCCACCAGATCCAGATAGCCGTCGGTCAGGTTGAGATCCAGCGTGATCCCCGGGTGTTGTGCCATGAAGCGATCGAGCAGCGGCACCAGCCGGCTGATCCCCAGATCATGAGGGGCGCTGATGCGCAGCAACCCGTTCATTTCGTCCCCGCCATCGCGCAGACGGCGCTTGAGCCCCTCGGCCTGGGCCAGCAGATGGCGCCCCTCCTCCAGCAACAGGCGCCCCTCTTCGGTGAGGCTGATGGAGCGAGTGGTTCTGCTGAGCAGGGTCGTGCCGTAGTAGCGTTCCAGGGAGGCCAGCCGCTCCGAGACGGTTGCCGGGGAGAAACCCAGCTCACGCCCCGCGGCGGCCAGTCCCCCTTTTTCCACTATGACCAGGAACAGATTGAGGTTCTCGAGCATGATTGTATTGATAATCCGAATTATGTTTTAGATTTTGCGGCAATTATCAAAATACACCGTCACATCTATCTTCTCCAGCAGACACAGGCGCGGATCCCCCGCCGTCTCAGAGAGGAACATTGCCATGGCATTTCATCAACATACCCTGTCCCTTGTCATCGGTGGCCACACCGGTATCGGCCGCGCCGTCGCCGATGCCCTGCGCCAGCGCCCCGGTCAGGTCATCGTCGCCAGCCGCAAGAGCGGCCTGGATATCACGGACCAGACCTCCATCGATAACCTCTTGACCGATCTGGGCCAGCTGGATCACCTGGTCATCACCGCCGGTTCCCAGGCGCCTGGTGGGTCGCTGCTCGAGCTGGATCTCACCGCCGCCAAGGCGGCCTTCGACACCAAGTTCTGGGGCACTCTGGCGGTCATTCGCAGCCTTGCCCCGCATATGGCCCCCGGCGGCACCATCACCCTCACCACAGGGTTCCTGGCCCGCAAAACGGTGCCCGGTACCCTGGTCAAGACCACCATGAATGCCGCGCTCGAAGCCGCCGCCAGGCTGCTAGCCCGTGAGCTGGCCCCCATCAGGGTCAACGTGGTCAGTCCGGGGCTGACCGATACCGAGGCCTACGCCGCCATGGCACCCGAGGCGCGAGAGGCCATGCTGGGCCGGGCGGCCGCCAGCCTGCCGGCCGGTCGGTACGGCCGCGCCGAAGATCTTGCCGCCGGCTATCTGCTGGCCATCGACAACCCCTTCATGACCGGCGCCACCATAGATATCGATGGCGGCGCCCTGATCAACTGAGGAGATGAGCATGAAAGAGCCCAACACGCTCCCGGCCCGGATCTGGATCCTGACCCTGAGTGCCTTTGCCATCGGCACCGCAGAGTTCCTGATCGCCGGCATCCTGCCCCAGGTGGCTGAATCGCTGGGGGTCACCACGGGCCAGGCGGGCAACCTCATCACCGCCTATGCCCTGGCCATCGTCTTTGGCGGCCCGCTGCTCACCCTCTGGCTGGCCCGCTTCGAGAAACGTCGCATCCTGCTAGCACTGATGGTGCTGTTTGTGGTCGCCAACCTGATCGCGGCCTTCAGCACCGACTACGTCACCCTGATCGTGAGCCGCATCCTGGCCGGCCTGACCCAGGGCCCCTTCTATGGCATCGGTGCCGTGGTCGCCACCCGCATGGTGAGCGACAAGATGGCGGGCCGCGCCGTCGGCCAGATGTTTGCGGGCCTGACCCTGGCCAACGTGCTGGGCGTGCCGGCAGGTGCCTGGATAGGCAACGCCTTCGACTGGCATACCACCTTCCTGGTGGTCGCCGGGCTGGGTCTGCTCTCCATGCTGGCCATCGCCCTCGTCATCGAGCGCCAACCCAGGGAGAACGCCACCTCCATCAGCCAGCAACTTGCCGCCTTCCGCAGTTGGAACCTGCTGGCCAGCCTGCTCTTTACCGTACTGGGCTGGGCCGGCTTCATGACCCTCTATGGCTACATAGCGCCGCTGGCAGAAGAGGTGGCTGGCTTCGAACGTTCCGCCATCACAGGCGTGCTGGTGGTCGTCGGGCTGGGCCTGGTGCTGGGCAACAACATCGGCGGGCACAGCGCCGACCGTAATCTGCGGCGCTCCCTGCTGGTGTGGCCACTGCTGACCATTCTGGCCCTGCTGCTGGTCGGCGTGGTGGAGCACTACACATGGCCTTTCCTGATCGCCACCTTCCTGTTTGGTGTGGCCACCTTCGCCAATCTGCCCGCCATGCAGATGCGGGTGATGAAATATGGCCGGCAGGCCCCGGAGCTGGCGGCCACCGCCAACATCTCGGCGTTCAACATCGCCAACGCCTTGGGCGGAGTGATCGGTGGCGCCGTCGTCGACAGCCAGCTGGGACCGGCAGCCCTCCCCTTCTTCGCGGCGCTGGTACCGGCCCTGGGGCTGCTGTTCATTCTGACCCAGGAGCGAAGAGGCCGGCCAAGAGCCCTGGCCTGCTAGGCGACGACCCCTTCACCCGCATTCCGAGCCGACAGGAGGCCATATGACCATACATGCCATCGACCACGTCACGCTTCGCACGGATCAGCTGGAGCAGACCATAGCGTTTTATCGCGATGCCATCGGCCTGCAGGAAGGGGGGCGGCCCCCCTTTCCTTTTCCGGGTTGCTGGCTCTACGCAGGAGGGCGCCCCCTGCTGCACATCGTTGCCAACACCCAGAGCGAGGGACTGACCGACTATCTGGGGAAACGGGAGACGGAGCAAGGCAGCGGCTGCATCGATCACATCTCGCTGAGTGCCTCGGATCCTGTAGAGACGCAGGCTCGCCTGCTGCGACTGGAGGTGCCCTTCGTCAGCCGGGTCATCCCGGAGCGCAACGAGCTGCAACTCTTTCTGAGGGATAACAACGGGGTGCAGGTCGAGTTGCTCTTCACCCAGACGGACATAGACCAGCACAACAACCCGCCGGCCGGGGGAGATAGGGATGAGTAACAGACGACATTTCATCAAAAGCGCGATTGCCATGGGCACCCTGGCAGTGGCGGGGCGGGCCTTGGCAAGCCCCCGCTCCCCCTCGGGCCTGGGCGCTGGCCCCCAGCTCAGGCTCGGCATCACGGATCTCTCATTCCACCGCATGGCCGGGGCCCTGGTGACTGCCGTTCTGGAGCAGCGGGGCTACCGGGTCACCCGCAGCCACGCCCCCCATGAGGCCAATTTTGAACGGCTCGCCAGCGGCGAGATCGATCTGCTGGCCTCCGCCTGGCTGCCTGCCAGCCACGGCATCTACAAAGCCGAGGTCGAGAAGCGGGTGACCGTGCGTGAGCTGGGGCTGCACTACCAGCCCTATGCCCTGTGGGGCATCCCGGAGTATGTTCCCGTCGATCAGGTGGCCGAGGTCGCCGACCTGCTGCGCCCCGAGGTAAGGCAGCGCATGACGCCGCAGATCCAGGGGATCGGTCCGGGGGCTGGCATCAGCCGCTTCTCGCGGGAGATCATGAAGGTGTACGGGCTCGAGCAGGCGGGTTACCGCTTCCTGAACGGGACACAGGAGCAGTGTCTGGCCGCCTTTGAGCAAGCCGTGGCCGAGCAACGCTGGGCCATCGTGCCCCTGTGGCGCCCCCAGTTCCTGCACGCCATCCATCCCATCCGTGAGTTGAAAGAACCCGGAGGGCTGCTGGGCGGGGTCGACAGGGCCGTGCTGCTGATACGGGAGGATCGCCTGGACAAACTGGACGGCGCCACCCTCACAGCGCTGGACAAGCTGCGCTTTGGCAACGAGCTGATAGAGCGCCTCGACTATCGGGTCAGCCGGCTCGGCGAGCCCCTCGACCGGGTCGCCCGGGAAGCCATTGCCGCCTTGCAGCAACCAGCCTGATGTCTCCACCGCCGGCATCCAGGTCGGGGGCGGCCGTCAACACCGAGGGGGCACGCCCCTAGCCGAGGCGGATCAGCAGGATCCCACCCAGGATAATCAGGGCGGCCAGCAGCCTGACCCGCCCCAGCTTCTCCCCCAGCCAGCCCCAGGAGAGCAGCACCGCAAACAACACGCTGCTCTCACGCAGGGCCGCCACCAGGCCGATGGGTGCCTTGGTCATGGCCCAGATGACGATACCGTAGGCCAACAGCGACAGGACGCCCCCGATGGCGCCGCTGCGCCACGCCGCAGGCCCCAGCTCGCGCCAGGCGGTGCGGCTCTGCCAGCGCATCAGCAGCGGCATCATCAGCGCGGTGAGGGTAAACAGCCAGAGGGTATAACGCACCGGCTCGCCGGCCGAGCGGGCCCCCGCCCCATCGGACAGGGTGTAGGAGGCGGTAAACAGCGCCGTGACAAGCACCGCCTGCAGCGCGGCCGGCGCCAGCCGCAGGCCGCCGCGCCACGCCATCAGCAGCACGCCGCTCACCAGCACCACGGCTCCCGTCACCGCCACCATCCCCGGCACCTCACCCAGCAGCAGGGCACCGAACAGCAGGGTCACCAGCGGGGCGCCGCCCCGGGCTAACGGATAGATCTGGCCAAACTCCCCCAGCCGGTAGGCTCGGCCGAGAAACAGGCAGTAGCCGCAGTGCAGCAGAATGGAGAGCGCCAGCCAGGGATATTCGGCCGCCACCGGCCAGCCCACCAAGGGGAGAAAGGGGGCGGCAAACAGACCGGAGCAGAGGGAGACCAGCAGGACGCTGACCCGCCCCTCGGCCTGGCGCTTGGCCAGCGCATTCCAGAGCGCGTGCAGCAGGGCTGCCAGCAGGATGGCGGCAAAGATGGTTGGGGTCACGACAGGGTTCCGATAGCAACAGGCCGCCCAGCATACCCGGTTTGCCCGGCCATGACAGAGAGCGGCCTCATAAGATGCCTGTTTTTCTCATCCGGCAGCCTGCTGCCGGCCTGGCCTCAGCGCAACCGGCGCTGCCAGTGAATGGCCAGCAGGATGAAGCTCACCCCGACCCAGAGGTTCCACGCCGGGATCTCGCCAAACAGCCAGACCCCCAGCAGCACCACGAACATCAGACCCGAGTACTCGGTCGCCGCGATGCGGTTGGCCTCCACCTGACGATAGGAATAGAAGCAGCTGGCGTGATAGAGCAGCTGCATGACGCCGCTGCCGCCGATCAGCACCAGCAGCCGCCAGTCCACCGGCTGCCACTGACCCACCGCCAGACCCGCGGTCAGCGGCATGGCCAGCAGGTTGGCCCAGAACAGGGTCGCCACCACCGAGATCCCGGCCGGCAACTTGCGTCCCGTGATGTTGAACAGCGCCAGGGTGAAGGCGGTCACCAGGGCGCCCAGCCCGGCCAGATGGAAATCCCCCGGCCGCAGCACGAACACTACCCCGAGCAGCCCCATGCCGCTCAGCAGCCAGACTCTGGGGTGGATCTTCTCCTTGAGCAGCCAGGCCGCCAGCGGCAACGTCAGCAGCGGGGAGACATAGAAGATGGCGTTGGCCGTGGCCAGCGGCAACTGGGTCAGAGCCAGCATCATGCCACCGCCGCCGAGCAGGCAGAGGTGGCCGCGCAGCAGGTGCCACTTCCAGGCACCCAGCCCCCAGGCCGAGCGCGGCACCCGCAGCATGAAGGGCAGCAGCACCAGCAGGGTCAGCAGCTGGCGCAGGAACATGTATTGGAAGGGGCTGAAGCCGGGGCCGATCAGCTTGACCAGCACGTCGGAGAAGGCCTGGGCCAGATTGCCCAGCACCAGGGTGATGATGGCGAAGGTTTGCAGGTCCAGTGCGAACCGCTTGCGCAACAACTCCATCAGCGACAACCGCTCGTGTGACGAACGCAAATAAAATGGCTCAACGGCTCAATCGCTGAATCTTGTTCTGTATTAATGGGGTAAAAGACCATTTTTAAAACCTATCCATCAACTGTTGCCGATTAATCACTCAGAGGGTACCCACTAACATG
The DNA here is from genome assembly GCF_019048665.1 of Aeromonas sp. FDAARGOS 1408. Taxonomy (NCBI): domain Bacteria; kingdom Pseudomonadati; phylum Pseudomonadota; class Gammaproteobacteria; order Aeromonadales; family Aeromonadaceae; genus Aeromonas; species Aeromonas sp. FDAARGOS 1408. The sequence goes on from NZ_CP077394.1 coordinate 3,434,294, forward strand.
GCGCCGAGCACCCGTTTTCTTTACTACCTCAAGACATAATAATTTCATTGTTATGCCTAAAAGGCATTAAGAGGAGCTCATGCCGATGTGGGGGATGTCATCTTCCAGATAGGGTTCACCCACGGCGGTGAAGCCGTGACGGCCGTAGAAGCCCTGCAGGTGCGCCTGAGCCCCCAGATAGATGCTGACCCCGGGCCACAGCCGGGCACACTCCTGCAGCGCCTGCTGCATCAGCCGGTGGCCCAGGCCATCACCTCGCGCCTCGGGGGCGGTCACCACCCGGCCGATCACCACCTGCTCACTCTTGGCCACACCGGGCGCCATCAGCCTGGCATAGGCCACCAGTGCCCCATCCTGCCAGCCGAGCAGGTGCAGTACGTCGGGGCGCTTGTCGACACCGTCCAGATCGAGAAAGACGCAGGTCTGCTCCACCACGAAGACCCGAGATCTCAGGGTGAGCAGTTCATAGAGTTCGTTGACGTCGAGTTGTTCGAAAGATTTGAGAGACCAGTTCATGGGGATTCCTTGCTCATGATGAGAAGGGCAGCATAGCCAGCCGCACGCGGGCCGGCATTAACCTTTGTTAAGATCCTTCAGCCGTTTGCGAATGCGGCTCAGGCTGATGGGGGTGATGCCGAGATAGGCGGCGATCTGGTGATCGGGCACCCTGGCCTCCAGAGCGGGAAAACTGCGCAGAAAGTGCTGATAACGGGCCTGCGGGCTCTCGGTCAAGAGCAGCAGCTCCTTCTCCTCCTTGATGCGCAGCTGCACCGCCAGCAGATGCTGATACCAGGCGGGCCAGCAGGAGAGCGTGCGCAGGTCGGCCAGATTGAACAGCAAGAGCCGACAGGGCTCCAGCACCTCCACGCTGTAGCGAGCCGGCTCGCCGCTGAGCAGGTGGTGGAAGTCGAGGAACTCGTCACCCTCCCAGTAAAACTCCTTGATGTACTCGCGGCCATCTGCCAGCACCACCTTGGCCCGCAGCAGCCCCTGCTCCACCATCACCAGCAGATCGGGTCGATCGCCGGTATGCCAGAGGCAGGCGCGGGGGCTCAGGGTCAGCGGCCGGGCAAAAGAGAGGAGGCGCGCGGCCTCCTGCTCATCCGTGACCCGATCCCGGCAAAACGGGGGTCTGTCCATTCAGCTCGCCTCAGGCGCGGCGCTGGCGCACGGCTTCGAACAGGCAGACGCCAGTCGCCACCGAGACGTTGAGGCTGGATACCGCCCCCGCCATCGGGATGCTCACCAGCTCGTCGCAGTGCTCGCGGGTGAGGCGACGCATACCCTTGCCCTCTGCGCCCATCACCAGCGCCATCGGGCCGGTCAGCTTGGCCTGATAGAGGTCGTGATCCGCCTCACCGGCGGTGCCGACCAGCCAGACGCCACGCTCCTGCAGCTCGCGCAGGCTGCGAGCCAGGTTGGTGACCTGAATGAGCGGCACCACTTCGGCGGCGCCACAGGCGACCTTGCGCACGATAGGGGTCAGCCCGGTGGCTTTGTCGCGCGGCACGATCACCGCATGCACCCCGGCCGCATCGGCGCTGCGCAGGCAGGCACCCAGGTTGTGCGGATCGGTCACCCCGTCCAGCACCAGCAGGAAGGGGACGGTTTCTTGCTCGGCCAGCTTGTCCAGCAGGCTGGCCAGGTCGTGCTCGGCCAGCTTGGGCGCCTCCTTCAGCCGGGCCATGATGCCCTGGTGATTGTTGCCCTCCGCCTTGTCGTCGAGCGTCTTGCGGTTCACGCTCTGCACCTTGAGGCCGAGCGCATCCAGCTCCGCCAGCAGGGGCTGCAGCCGCTCATCGTCGCGGCCCTTGAGGGCCCACACTTCGATGAAACGCTCCGGCTCGCGCTCAAGAAGGGCGGCCACGGCGTGGATGCCGTAAATCAGTTCACTGCTCATGTTCAAGATCCGTGGTGTCGGGTCGCACCCAGTGCGCCACAAAGAAAAATGGCCCTACCGGCAGCCTGACCAGCATGATGCTGGCGTCGTCACCGGTCGCTAAATGATGGCGCATCATACCAGAGACTCCGGTCCCTAGGGAGTTCAGCCAAACTCCTTCGCCTGTGCCAAGCATCCCAATCCCTGCGGGATTGCCACTATGCGGGGTTTCGCCCTCCCTGTGGGCTGCGGCGAGTGACGTCTTGCTGGCCCAAGAAGTCACCAAGAAGGCCTTCCCCCGCCAATCCGACCGCTGCGCGGTTTCCCTCGGGTCAAGCACAAGGTCGGACGGACCGCCGCAGATGGGGCATCCATGCCCAACTGCGGCTGCGCCATCATTCCTGATGGCGCTCTTGACCTTGCGCCCTCCCCTCGGCGGATTACAGGGGGGAGCCAATACCCTGCCCCTCTGATGCACTTGCTGATACCTGAAACTCGCCGTATTGGCGCACTACGCACAAAGCCCCCCCATGCCAATTAATTTGTTGATCCTGCTCAGGAAATCATTACTCCCCTCTTTTCTCCCCGGCGGCACTCGCTACCATAGCCGTTTGGCAACCGTCTCGTCGGAGTCACCCATGAACCAGGCCAACGAAACCACGCAGCAGACTGGAGGCTGGAATTCAGGGGCGGTAGCCTTGTCGGCACATATCATGGCAAACACCGCCACGGTTTTTCCTCACAACGGCAATGCGCGAGAAAAATACGGAAGTCATGCGAACACATTCAGCGTCAGAGGCAAGAAATTAATAAGTGGTTTTTTAATGATATTGCTAATGATTGCTATCAGAGCGAAGCAGGGCTAGATGGAAGGCGGCACCAATGTGTTAGTACCGTCTTCCATCTAATTTTGATTAAGTTTCAGTCAAGGATTGTGGATTATCAAAATTGATATTTATGATGTGTTTATCGGTGAATCGGCCTTTGGCAATCCTTGTGGCGTGTTAGAGCTAAAAAACTGGCTTCCCGATAACGAGTTGCATCAAATCACCCGTGACATTGGGCTGCCAGTTACTTCCTTCATTACTAAAGTTGACGGAAAATTTCATATTCGTTGGTTTGCATTGGATGGTGAAATTAATCTTTGCGGTCACGGTAGTTTGGGAGCTGGCGCTGCAATTATTTCCAAGTACTCGCTGGATGAGGTGGTTTTCAGTAGCAGACATGGTGAAGTTGTTATTGCTAAAAGAAATGGCCTATATACACTTTTGCTGCCAAGTTGGGAGGGCCAGCCTTGTCCTGCTCCAGTAGAGATATCTGACTTAGCTGCCGATGCCATTGACGTTTTTTCTACTCGAGATTTAGTCTTGGTTTTACCCTCTGTAGAGAGGGTAATGAATTTCCAGCCAGACGATGAACGATTGAAGAAACTCAATGGCTATTATGCTCTAATCGTGACAGCCGCAAATGGAAAGAGTGGTTATGTTCTAAGATACTTCGCCCCTAAAATTGGCATATCTGAAGATTTGGCAACGGGCTCAGCACAATGCTCGCTTGCTCCTTATTGGTTTAAAAAACTTGGTTCAGATTCATTGAATGTGCATCAACTTTCAGTGTCTGGTGGTTATTTTGAAGTAGAGCGCACGACAGAGAGTTTAATCACGGTGTGTGCTCAAGCCAAGCTACGTGCTATTGCAATTTAACAAACGACTCAAGATGGGCTGTCAACGCACTATGTGTCCAGTCCCTAAGCCAAGCATTGGGGTTTACTGAAAAATGGCAGATTTCAAAGCTATCGGGAACGTTCAAATCAGTCCGATCCACAGAGTAATTTGCCATTGTGGCGGGGTTGTTATTGAACTGAGCTTGCCGAACGGAGTAGAAAACCCGAGGCGTTGCAATTGTTCTATCTGCCGTCGTCGTGGTGCCATTTGCTCTTCTGTTCCTGTCGCCAGTCTGCGCATCCTTCAAGGTGAAGAGTTGCTCACCCTGTATCAATTCAATACACATACGGCCAAACACTATTTCTGCAAAGTCTGCGGCATATATACCCACCATCAGCGTCGCTCCGATCCAAGCGTTTTCGCCTACAACGTCGGCTGCCTTGAAGGTGTCAATCCATTTGCTCTTGGAGAAGTACCCACATCTGATGGTATTAACCATATCTCTGATCGAAAATATGGAAAAACACCCTGACACTGCAGTCTAGAGAGATAGCCATCATTTTGAGTGCCATGTAGGAGTCAACAACTCGACGATTGACCACCTGAAGCGGATAGGCACTATGTTGTCCCCCTAACTCCCGCTTCATCCCGTCACAGGATCACAAGATGCCTTACTTCTTCTCGGATACAGCCCGCAGTGAACGCCAATACGCGACAATGTTGTTACCACACTTGCTTATGGCAGATGATTTTGCTGGCTTAGGAGCCCTTTTTAAACAACTGGGTCTACCTTGGTGTGCATCGAAACGATTAAGCGATACTGAGGCTGTTGCCGAACTGAACCCGATTCGAGATGTGGTTAAACCAAACCAGCCTGGCTGGGCAGATGATATTGAATCAGCTCAAAAGGCAAGGGCTGTTGTGCCAGATCTCTTTTTTCGACACGGTGACACCGCACTAGTGATAGAGGCAAAATTCTTTACACATCCCTCTAGTAGCGCACTTGCCGAACAGTTGCAGGAACAAGAGATCGCAATTCGACGCGCCCTGCCGAATACTGTTTATGGGACGTGCCAATTCCATTACTTGGCACTGACCGTCCTTCCCTTGGATAACATTGGTGATTGGCCTTCAAACTATCGTCGAATGACATGGACCGATATGCTACACACCATAGAGCCAGTGGTAACCGAGCCACCGAGCACAGATAAACACTATGCCCTGTCCACCATACGGGCAGCCATTGAACGGAGCACCAGCGAAGCCAACACATCAGCAACCGAAACAGGCCGTGAACCAACCATTCAAGCGCTCGTAGCAAAAGCACCTACATTGCTGGAAGCGGGTTACCAGTATATTGGTTTCATCGGTGGTCTGAGTGCGCTCGCCAATACCGACCTAAAAATGTTAGAGACCCGAGATCACTACAAGTATTCAGATTGCCAGCCAAATAAGAATTGGATACCGCTGGTAGCGGTGGTCGCTAAATACTTAGAGCTAAAGGCCGCTGCCTATGCCAAAACCACCGCATAAAAAAACGTGGCGGAGGTGAGAAAACGCTACACAGGAAGAGTACATAAACAGTAGTGGCAGCCCCTCCCCCACTTCGATGACCATAAAAAAATCCGAACCCCGGTAACAGGGTTCGGATTTTTTTCGTCTCCAGGACTATCGGGCGCTGTAGTAGATACCCCGGGGCCATCAGCCCCTTACGACCTCAGACCGGGTCGCCGGCTCCAAGCATGGGCCGAGGGTTTACCCCTTGGCCTTGTCGCGCGCTTTTTTGCTCGGTCGTCTGTTGCTGGGTTTGGCACGGCCGCCCTTGGCTGATTTACCGTGGTCCTTGCCCTCTTTCTCTTTGCGTTTGTCGTGACGCTCGGCGCTCTTGGCCTTCTCCTTCTTGATCTCGGCCATCTTGCGCGCCGCCTGCTTGGCGTTCTTGCCGGTAACCTGGAGGGGCTCTTCCACCATCACGAAGTCGATCTTGCGATCGTCCAGGTTCACGCCCATCACCTTGACGCGCACCTTGTCACCAAGACGGTAGCGGCGGCGGAAGTTCTCGCCGATCAGCTGCTGGTGCAGCGGGTCGAACTGGTAGTAGTCGTTGGTGAGGGTGCTGACGTGCACCAGACCGTCGATGTGGATCTCCGCCAGACGCACGAAGAAGCCAAAGCCGGTGACGCTGGCGATGACACCGTCGAATTCGTCACCCACGTGATCCAGCATGTACTCGCATTTGAGCCAGTCGGCCACGTCGCGGGTGGCGTCATCGGCGCGGCGCTCGGTCATGGAGCAGTGCTCGCCCATCGGATCCACTTCTTCCAGCTGGTAGTGGTAGCCACCGCTCGGCGTCCACTTGTGGCGCAGGTTGCCCTGCTGCTCCTTGGCGGTCTGATACTTGATCGCGCGGTGCAGGATGAGGTCGGGGTAGCGGCGGATCGGCGAGGTGAAGTGAGCGTAAGACTTCAAGGCCAGACCGAAGTGACCGATGTTGTCGGCCTGATAGATGGCCTGACGCATGGAGCGCAGCAGCATGGTGGAGAGCAGCTCCGCATCCGGGCGCCCTTCAAACTTGGCGGCCAGGTCGGCGAAATCCTTCGGCTCGGGCTCCAGGCCCCCCTTGAGCTCCAGGCCCAGCTCGGCCAGGAAGTCACGGAAGCCGGTGAGGCGCTCTTCGCCCGGGCGGTCGTGCACCCGGAACAGGGCGGCGGCCTCGTTCTTCTCGATATAACGGGCAGCGGCCACGTTCGCCTGGATCATGCACTCTTCGATGATCTTGTGGGCGTCGTTGCGCACCAGCGGCACGATGCGGTCGATCTTGCGCTGGGCGTTGAAGATGAAGCGGGTCTCTTCGCTCTCGAACTCCACCGCACCGCGCTGATGGCGGGCATGCTTGAGCGCCTTGTAGAGGTTGTTGAGCTCCTCGATGTGGCCCACCAGCGGCTCGTACTGCTGGCGCAGCTTGGGATCGCCATCCAGGATCGCCGCCACCTTGGTGTAGGTCATGCGGGCGTGGGAGTTCATCACCGCTTCGTAGAACTTGTAGCCGGACATGCGGCCGGCGGCCGAGATGGTCATCTCGCACACCATGCAGAGGCGGTCAACCTGCGGGTTGAGCGAGCAGAGGCCGTTGGAGAGCACCTCCGGCAGCATGGGCACCACAAACTCGGGGAAGTAGACCGAGTTGCCGCGCTGATAGGCCTCGGTGTCGAGGGCGGTGCCCGGCTTCACGTAGGCGGAGACGTCGGCAATGGCGACCCACAGGCGCCAGCCACCGCCGCGCTTGGCTTCACAGAAGACGGCATCGTCGAAGTCGCGGGCATCTTCCCCGTCGATGGTGACCAGCGGCAGGGCGCGCAGGTCGATGCGACCCTCTTTGGCCTTCTCCGGCACCTGTTCGCCGAGACCAGCAACCTCCTTGGTCACCTCCTCGGGCCAGGTGTGCGGGATGCCGTGGGTACGCAGGGCAATCTCGATCTCCATGCCGGGTGCCATGTTTTCACCCAGCACTTCCAGCACGGTGCCGACCGCGTTGAAGCGGGCAGTGGCGCGCTGGTTGATGCGCACGACCACCACCTGGCTCTGGCGAGCGCCCTTGTTCTCCCCTTCCGGGATGATGATGTCCTGGCCGATACGGCTGTCGTCGGGTACCACGAAACCGACGCCATTCTCGACGAAATAGCGACCGACGATGTCCGCCTCGCGGGCCTTGAGCAAACGCACCAGACGCGCCTCCTGGCGACCCTTGCGGTCGATCTCGGTGGGCTGCACCAGGGCGTAGTCGCCGTGCATCAGGCGCTGCATCTCGCGGTTGTTCAGGAACAGATCCGGGCCACCACCCTCGGGACGCAGGAAACCGAAGCCATCCTTGTGGCCGAGCACATAGCCTTTGACCAGATTCAGGCGATCCGGCAGGGCGTAACACTGGTTGCGGGTGAAGACCAGTTGACCGTCGCGCTCCATGGCGCGCAGACGACGACGCAAGGCTTCCAGCGGCTCTTCTTCGGTCAGCTTGAGGACCTTGGCCAACTCTTCACGGGACATGGGCTTTTCATGGCCCTTGATGAGGTCGAGGATCAGCTCGCGACTGGCGATCGGATTCTCGTATTTTTCGGCCTCGCGTTCGAGGAAAGGATCTTTTTGAGACATAAGCAGGCCTTAGGGTAGGTGGTAACGGCGACATTATATCGGAGGGGGGGGCGAATGGCATCCATCGACTGCCTTTTGGCCAATCTCTCTGTCATACTATGCACAGTTTGCAGTCATGATGAGACATGGAACTCATGAGCAAGGATTCGTTCGCCCAATCCGCCGCCTATCTCAAACAGGCGGTTCCCCTGATGATCAAGTATCAAATCCCCACCACGCCGGATAATTACACCCTTTGGTATAACTATGTGGCGGCCAGCATGCCCGAGCTCAATCAGGCCATCGATCAGGCCATCAAGCTGCAAGGCACCTGCTCGCTGACCACCTGCGAACGCCTCTATCACCAGCACCTTGCCGCCCAGGACGAGCAACAGATGGAGGCGATGAAGCTCAACCTGGCCGCCATGGCCAACGAGCTCGGCCACACCATGCAGGATGCCATCTCGGATACCGGCATGTTCCAGGAGATGCTCGACAAGAGTTTCGACCGGCTGAGCCTCATCGATGACGAGGGGCTGAGCCTGGAAGACACCATGGGGATCCTGCGGGATCTGGTGCGCGAATCGCGGGACGTGCGCATGTCGACCATGCACTTTCGCAACCAGCTCAGCAGCGCCGAGAAGGAGATCAAGGAGCTGCGCGAGGCGCTCAACGAGACCCGCAAGCTGGCCAACGAGGATGCCCTCACCAGCCTGCTCAACCGGCGCGCCTTCGATCTGGAGATAGACAGCCTGCTGCGCAGCAAGCAGCCCTTCTCGCTGATCCTCGCCGATATCGACCGCTTCAAGAGTTTCAACGACGAATATGGCCACCTGCTGGGAGATCAGGTACTGCGTGCCTTCAGCAAGCGACTGCGGGAGACCTGCAAGGAGGGCGTCACCGCCTACCGCCTCGGCGGCGAGGAGTTTGCCCTGCTGCTCCCCATGCGCAACCTGGCGCTGAGCCGCCAGATGGCGGAGAGCCTGCGCCGGGCCATCGAGAAAATGTCGATCCTGGATCGCAAGTCGGGCCGACGCATCGACCACATCACCGCCTCGTTTGGCGTTGGCGAGCACAACGGTCAGGAGACGGGCGACAGCCTGGTCGAGCGCACTGACAAGCTGCTCTACAAGGCCAAGGAGCTGGGCCGCAACCGGGTGATGCCGCTGCCATCCTGAACTCGCCAAACGCAAAAAGGCCGGTCATTGACCGGCCTTTTTCATGTTTGCCATCCCGGGATCAGAGGCTTTTCAGCTTCTCTTCCGGCAGAGCCAGTTCGTCATTGCGGTTGACGCCGATGCCGCGCTCCAGCACGTGGCGGGCGATGGCATGGGCCTCTTCCAATGAGTGCATGCTGTAGGTACCGCACTGATATTCGTTCAGCTCGGGGATCTTGCCCTGCTCCTGCACGGTCAGCACGTCGCTCATGGCGGCCTGCCAGGCAGCGCCAACCCGGGCTTCGTCCGGTGCACCGATCAGGCTCATGTAGAAGCCGGTGCGGCAACCCATGGGGGAGATGTCGATGATCTCAACCCCATCCCCATTGAGATGGTCACGCATAAAGCCGGCAAACAGGTGCTCGAGGGTGTGGATGCCGCGCTCGGAGAGGATCTCCTGGTTCGGCACGCAGAAACGCAGATCGAACACGGTAATGGTGTCCTTGTTCGGGGTCTGCATGGTCTTGGCCACACGCACCGCCGGCGCGGCCATGCGGGTGTGGTCAACGGTAAAACTGTCCAATAACGGCATTTCTGACTCCTGATTTGGTTACCAGAACCAGCCCCCGCTGGAGAGCTGATCCTTGCATTGTCGATACTGGGCGCCGTAGCGCTGGGCGCGGGCCTCCACCTTGCGGGATGTCTTCATCAGCCATCCCTTGCTGCGGTAGCTGCCACGCCGATAGCCACCCCACCCTTCGTGATAGTTGAGATACTGGCCATACGCATCCCACTTGGAGGTGCCGTTCAGCCGCTGGGCCTTGTGAGTGTACCAGCCCATGAAGTCGATGGCGTCGGCAAAATCATCGCGATCGCTCCAGCTGTTGCCGGTCTCCCGCTGATAGTCGGCCCAGGTTTCATCTTTGACCTGGGCATAGCCGTAGGCGGAGCTGGCCCGCCCGGTCGGGATGAAGAGGAAATACTGCATCGGCGGCTGGGCATCGTGCACGAAGGAGGACTCCTGATACATCATGGCCATCACCACCTGCACAGGCGTTCCCCACTTCTCGTTCATCTTGAGCGCCGCCTTGTGCCAGTCCGGCTTCTCGCGAAAGATCTGGCACAGGTTTTCCGGCTGGGCCGGCGGCCGGGTACTGCAGGCGGTCAGACCGGCCAGCAGGCCGGCCACCGCAACGAGGCGCATCCAGGACATCAGCGGGCTCGAGTCTCCATTCGTTGGCTCATCACAAGGCTCAGCCATCCGTCAGATGGCGTCTTCGTTCTCTTCGCCGGTACGGATGCGGATGACCCGCTCCACCTCGCAGACGAAGATCTTGCCGTCACCAATCTTGCCGGTGCGGGCGGTGTTCTGGATCGCTTCCAGGCAGGCATCGAGATCCTCGTCCTGCACCACCAGCTCCACCTTCACCTTGGGCAGGAAGTCGACCATGTACTCGGCGCCGCGATAGAGCTCGGTGTGGCCCTTCTGGCGGCCGAAGCCCTTGACCTCGGATACCGTCATGCCGTTGATGCCGATCTCGGCCAGGGCCTCGCGCACATCGTCCAGCTTGAACGGTTTGATGATGGCTTCAATCTTCTTCATGGTGACTCCTTACCAGTTTTGTTTGCCAAACCCGGACGTGATGGGGTAACGGCGATCCTTACCAAAGTTGCGGGCCGTGATGCGGGGCCCGACCGCAGCCTGACGGCGCTTGTATTCGTTGAGATCCACGAGGTGGATCACCTTGCGCACCACCGCCTCCTCGAAGCCTTCCGCCACCATGTCAGCCACGGAGGCATCTTCTTCCACATAGCGCTTGAGGATGGCATCCAGGATGTCATAGGGGGGCAGGCTGTCCTGATCCACCTGGTCCGGTGCCAATTCTGCCGAAGGAGGACGGTCGATGACCCGCTGCGGGATCACATAATCGACGGAATTGCGGTATTCGCACAGCTTGAAGACCAGCGTCTTGGGGACATCCTTGAGCACGTCGAAACCGCCGGCCATGTCGCCGTACAGGGTGGCATAGCCCACCGCCATCTCGCTCTTGTTGCCGGTGGTCAGCACGATGCGACGACGCTTGTTGGAGAGCGCCATCAACAGCACGCCACGGCAGCGGGCCTGCAGGTTCTCTTCGGTGGTGTCGCGGGCAGTGCCCTCAAACAGCGGGGCCAGCTGGGCCATGAAACCCTCGAACATCGGCTCGATGGAGATGATGTTGAACTCCACCCCCATCCGTTCGGCCTGCTCCTTGGCATCTTCCACGCTCATCTGGGCGGTGTAGCGGAACGGCATCATCACCGCCTGCACCTTGTCGGCGCCGATGGCATCGGCCGCGATGGCCAGAGTCAGCGCAGAGTCGATGCCGCCGGAGAGGCCCAGCACGGCGCCGTGGAAGCCGTTCTTGGTGACGTAGTCGCGCACCGCCAGTACCAGTGCCTGATAGGTCTCGGCCAAGGGTTCCAGTGGTGCGGCGGGTTCCCGCTCCTTCACCGGCTGACCATCGGCAAAGCGCACCAGCGCCAGCTCTTCGGCAAAGGGGGCGAGCTTGTGAGTCAGCTCGCCCTGGCTGTTGAACACCTTGGAGCAGCCGTCGAAGATCAGCTCGTCCTGACCGCATACCTGGTTGAGGTAGATGAGCGGCAGACCGGTCTGATCGCAGCGCTCCGCCATCAGCTCGCGTCGGATCCAGGGTTTTTCCTGATCGTAGGGCGAAGCATTGATGGTGAGCAGCAGCTCGGCCCCAGCGGCCTTGGCGGCCAGCGCCGGCCCCGGCTGCCAGAGGTCTTCGCAGATGAGCAAGCCCAGCTGATGACCACGGAAGGGGACCACGCAGGTCTCGGTTGCCGCGGTGAAGTAGCGCTTCTCGTCGAAGACCCCGTAGTTGGGCAGATCCTGCTTGAAGTAGCGTGCGACCAGCTGCCCCTGTTCATAGAGGGAGGCGGCATTGTAGAGCGCCTCCCCTTCACGCCAGGGGTGACCCACCAGAATGGCGCAAGCCCCCTGCCATGCCGCGATGCGGGTCAGCGCGGCCTCCACTCGGATCATCAGATCGGCGCGCAGCAGCAGATCTTCCGGCGGGTAGCCGGTCAGGGCCAGTTCGGAGCAAACCAGCAGATCGGCGCCTTGCCGATCGGCTTCGGCGGCTGCCGCCAGCACCTTGTCACAGTTATCTTCGATGGCGCCTACCGTCAGATTCAACTGGGCAAGCATCAGAGAGAGGGCTTTTGCCATGGCGATGCATCTTGAATTCGAAAATGATGGGGAATGATAAAGAAAAGGCGCTGGCTGTGCCAGCGCCCAAGACTCAGGGGGTACAAGTCAGGCTGCTCGCGTTGGTCACGCCGTTGTCCACCAGCAGGCCACAGGGCCCGGTGATCACCTGACCGCTGGCGGGCGGTGTCATGGCGATGCTCAACGACGCCGGTTTCAGCAGATAGGTGGTGTTACCCTGGGCACTGTAGGAGAAACTCACCACCAGGCTGCTGTTTTGTGCCGCCGTGCAGACATAGGTGGCCGGCTGGTTGTTGGCCTGGGGCTTGTCGATGCGACAGGTAGCCCCCGTGGTGGTGGTGGTCACGCTCAACCCGTTGAAGGTGTTCTTGTTGCACGCCGTGGGGGATGGGTCCTTGTTGCTGACCTTCTCCAGACACTCGATCCGCCCCGACACGGTCAGGGTCGGTACGGTTTGGGCGCTGGTATCGATCGCCACCGGCATGCTGGCGCTCTTGGCTTCACTCTGATCCACTGGCGAGATGAGCGAGGCGGTGATCCCCGAGTTGCCTTGATAGGCGGTCACCTTGATCGACGCGCTCTGCAACACGTTGGAGGCATCCTTGGTGCTCTTCTTGGCAGACAGGTAGCCGCGACTGTAGCTGCCGAAGTAGTAGTTGTTGAGATCGACCACCGTCTTGACCGTCTCGTTGGTCACCCCTACATAGTCGGAGACACTGCCGGTCAGCTGGCCACTCAAGGGCACCAGACTCCACTCGGCCAGCATGGTCAGGTTGATATCCTGGAATGGCACCCTGGCCAGCAGATCCTGCGAGGTCAGGTCGAGTGCGGCCAGATAGGTGGGCGAGAGCACATCCACATAGATGCCGCGCGCGATCAGCTGGGCCGTGCCCGTGCTCATGGTGACCTTGGTCGTGGTGTCTCCCCCCGCCGCCGCGTTGGCAGGCAACCAGTCGGCAAACTCGGTGATGGTCGGTGGCGTGGCTGTGGGGTTCGCTGTCCAGTTGAGGGTGTTCTTCTGCCAGGTGATATAGGTGGTGACCACGTACTTGATGTAATTCTGGTAGCTGGTCTGATTGGCCGTCTTGGCGAGGAAGTCGGCGCTGGCCACCACCACCTTGATCAGGTTCCACTCGGGCAGAGGGCGATAATAGCCATCGAGCCGGACAAAGCGGCAGGCATCCACATAGTCGCCACTGTTGACCGAGGTGAGCGAGCTGTTATAGCGCTGCCTGTTGGTGTGCAGCGGGGAGTAGAACTGATCAAAGCTGCTGCCACTGCCATCGAAGTGGTTCTTGCAGCAACTGGTGCAGAGGGTGGGTTGATCCTTGACGCTGCTGTTGAGGATGCCGGTCTGCTTGGTGACCTGGGAGCCCACGCTCCAGTAGAGAAGATTGCTGTCGGTCAGGATCGCCTGGCCCGGCAGGTAGGCATTGACGCTCGAGCCGTAACTGCAAGAGCAGGAGACCGAGGCCAGATCCTGCAGCACCTGCTGGGTGTTGCCACCGTTGTCGGGCTTGTAGGTGACCGTCTCGAACTGCACCAGCTTGCCGACGGTGCCATCCTTGGAGGTCACCGTCGGCAGCGGTTTGCTGGTCTCCTGCTTGCGCCCTTCCTGATCGATTTGGATGGAGATGACGTCCGGCGCCACCCCCGGGGTATAGACCACCTGGGGTGGCTCGCGACTGGTATCGAGCCCGCCATTCAACTGGTTCTGGGCCAGTGACTCTGCCGGCGACACTGCACCGGCCAATAACAACGAGATCGGATTCCCGTCATTGTCGCTCCAGCTGACGGTTACGTTGACGACCTTGCGACCCGGGTAGGACTGCAGGTATCCCGCCGGGGCCGTGGTCTGCCAGGCCGTACCATTCCAGTACTGGTTGTTGACGGTCCAGCTCAGGGTATAGGTCCCGCCGCCGTCGGCGGGGGTGACCGTACTGGTGCCCGCCGCAATGCTGTTATAGGCCGTGAGCGGAGAGACGGCACTCACTACGCCGTTGAAGGTACGAAAATCATCGAGTTTCGACTCGGCCAGCCGCATCGCCACCTCATAGCGCCGACCGTCCTGGGAGGCCCCGAGGATCCCGCGCGACATGGCCACCAACCCGGCCACCCCCACCCCGAGCAGAACCAGGGTGATCAAGATCTCCAACAGCCCGAATCCCTTGTGCGGTTTCATGTTCGCTCCTACCAGTCCCGCCAGCTACCGGGCACTAGGTTAATGATCTGAAATGCGGCTCCATTCTCGATATTGCTCAGCACCGCTTGGTCGTACTTGGCGTCGAAGGTCCCGTTGGCGGTCTTGCCCAGTTGGTAGTTGGCAACCACTGCGCCATTGACGATGGCGCCCCCCTTCAAGCTGATATCGTTGGTAGTCGTGGCGGGTGTGGAGGAGTAGGCGAACACCAGCCCATAGAGGGTGGCGTTGCCGTTGACCATCAGATCCCCGTTGCGCACGATAAGTACCACAGGTGCGGCAACCGAACCGATCGAACCGCCCGGCTTGCAGTCCCCATCGACGATGATGAGTCCACGGGAGGCGGTCGACAACGAATCGCAATTGGTCAGCATCTGCACCGCCCGCGACTCCAGATTGGCCCATCCTGTTGCATCGTCATTCTCGTTGAACAGATACCAGACCAGATCGCTTGGGAAGGCGGTATCGTTGTCCTTGATGTCCGACTGCTTGTCCCCCTTCTGGCTGATGTAGGCACTGCACCCTCCGCTGTAATCCCCCTGATGGCAGGTCTGACCGGAGCCATTGGTCAGATCCACATTACCGTTGGTCCAGATGGAGAGCGGCACCCCAGGCCCGCCCCCGTTGGGATTGGCCACCACGGTAAAGTTGCCGGAAACGGCCATACCACCGGCAACCGTCAGGGGGGCAGCCGGGGTGCCAGCCAATACGCTGACCTTGATGGTCTTTATCTCCACATCGGCATTGGCAGTACTGTCAACCAGGGTAGCCTGGGCTCGCACCCTGACCGGCGTCACGCTCGCCCCACCCACGGTCACGGCTGTGTCGTCCAGCGCAAACAGGGTATAGGTACCGGCCGACACAGTGACCGACACGCCACTGCTGGCGCTACGCCAACTTGCGTCCTGTGCCAAGCGGCCGACCCCGTCGGATAAACCCAGTTCGGCCAGGGCCAGCGCCTGTCGATACTGCACTTCGTTGAGGCTGACACGGCGGTCAGACACCATCAGCTTGCCCACCAGCAACGAGATGCTCAGCAACATCACAGTAAGCAGCAAGGTAACGGTGAAGGTGGTAAAACCAAGATGACGTTGCATGACATCAATACCCGTCGTTGCGCAGCTTGATATCACGCTGCAGAGTGAGTTTGAGTGCGGTATTGGCCTTGAACTGGCCTGATATGTTCAGCCGCACCGTCCGTGCACCTGACGAGACGCTGCCACTCAACAGCGAGAAGGTGAGATCCGTAATTTCGATGGTATTGTCGGTACTCAGCAGGCTGCCGGTGCTGCAACTGGTGCCAAGCTGCACCCCTTTGTCGGCACTGTCGTAGCTGTAGATATAAGTTTCATCAGCCCCAAGAGAGCCGTTGTTATCATCATCGTATTTCAGCCTGATGCAGCGATAAATCTTGGAGCCTGTGACCGTCTCATTCATCAGATCGCTGCTGGTATCGAAATAGAAAGGAGATCTGGCTCCCGATGCCGCGCCGAGAAAGGCTGTCGCCCCCTGATCATAACCGGTGCGCTGCACGTCACGGGCAATCATGTCGGTGACGCTCTGCAGCTCCTGATTGAGGCGGCTCACCTGCATGGAGGTTTGATTGACCCTGAGGATGGTGGCGAACAAGGATGTCACCGCGGCGACCAGCAGCAGGCCTGCGACCATGGCAACCATCAGCTCCACCACATTGAATCCCCTTGGTGCTCTCAACATGCAGGCACCCCACTGACATTGCTGACTCCGCAGGTACGCACACGTCCGACATTGTTGGTCTTGACCTGCATGGAGTAGGTACCGGATGAGATGGCAATATTCCCCGCCGTCAGGGAGGACCTTCTGGGAGAGATACTCAGGGGCCTGATGTTGCTTGACGATTCACTGTAGCTGGCAACCAGGCTGATACCGGGATATTCACTGGCATCGCCCCCTTTGCGCCCCTCAATGCTGGAACAGTGATCGCTGCAACTGTTGCAGCTGCCATCGATAAAAATGCGGTAACACCAATTGCTGGTGCCGCTGTTGAAGATGATGAATTGCAGGGTGCGATTACGCTTGATGGCCTCGGACTTCAGCAACATCACATCCGTATACACCGCCTGGGTGGCGGCCTTGACCATCTGCTCCTGGCGCAGTGATTGATAACTGGGAATCGCAACGGTCAGCAGCAGAGCGACCAGAGACAGGGCGACCATCAGCTCTATCAGGGTAAAACCGGCGGATCTGCCCTTTCTGCCTTCCATCGTTCAAGACTCCTTTCTTTTTGCACATGCCAGTAGAGCACACCGTCAGTACTATCCTATAGTATCAACCTGTTTCACGAAGCATGCCGCCCCATGAAAGCCAAACAGTCCGGAATCACGCTGCTGGAACTGCTCGTTGCAGTCGCCATCGTCGCCATCATTGCATCCATCGCCTACCCCAGTTTCAGCGACGGTTTGCGCAAATCCCGTCGAGCCGAGGCGTTCAAGGGCTTGCTCAGCATGCAGCTGAAACAGGAAGAGTTCAGAGTCTCCAACACCAGCTACGGCACGACCCCGTCCCAGGTGGGCAACCCCACCAGCAGCTACTATGACTTCACCATCTCCGGGGCTACCGCAACCACCTACACCCTGATCGCCACCAGCAAGGGAGCGCAGGTGGGTGACAAGAGCGGCAGCACCGCCTGCGATACCCTCACCCTCAACAAGGCTGACATCAAGACCCCGGCCGCCTGCTGGTAACATATTACCAGCACTCGGCGGCCGTCATGCTGGCCATCGACACCCCCTGCTGCCCCCCCTGATCCAGAGTCAGCAAGCCGCAGGGGTCGCCGTTCATCACCCCGGTCGGGATCGCCGTCAGGGTATAGCGGGCGCCGCTGGCATTGAGCGCCAGATTGTAATAGGCAGCCCCGCCATCCCTGGGCAAGGTGGCCAGTCCGGCTGAGGCCAGATTGCCGCCATCATAGTTGCCATCGGCAGTAAACTGCCGCTCCATGTATTGCGCCGCCTCTAGCAGGGCAGCCTTGGCCTCGGCCCGCTTGGCCGATGCCATGTAGCTGTTGTAGCTGGGGTAGGCAATCAGGGTCAGAATCGCCATCACGGCTACAGCAATCATCAGCTCCAGCAGGGAAAATCCACGCGCCATCTCCACCTCTACTCCAGTTGCAACCAGGACTGGCGACCCCCAAGGTCACCCGCCCCCTCTTCCAGCGTGACCGAGATATTGCCGCTGGAACCGCTGATGTACTTGCGCTCCATGTCGGCATCCTCCACCACGCTCGGCGTCGTGGTGAGCTCGTCAAACTGCTTGCCGCTGACCGGCACCTTGATGTCGTTGCCGCTGCCGTCCTTGATCCCCACATAGTCGTCATCGTTGACGGCCCCATCGCCATTGACGTCGAACACCGAGTAGCTCAGACGCGCCCCCGAGACAGGATCCAGCTCCATCAGCCAGGAGCGTCCACCAAAGTCACAAGCATCCGCCGAGGGGATCAGGGTATTGAAGATCAGCCGTTTGTTGCGGTAGAGCATCTCCGAAACGGCTCTCTCCCCTACCCCCTTGCTCAACGCAGGGGACTTCAGTACCAGATACCACCCTTTCTGACTGGTGTAGTTGACCGCCGTGTTGGAGACCACCCTCACGTTGAACTTGATGGTGGTGCCATTGGCGGAGTATTCGTGAGTGATGCTCTGCTGCTGCAACTGGCTGGCGAGCACGGTCGCCCCCGCATCCCAAATGCCGTAGACGGCCTCCAGCCTGGGGGTTGCCGGCAACAGCTTGTCGTCATTGGTGAAATAGCTGCCGGTTCCCATCAGCACCATGATGCCCCCCTTGGGATGGCGGATGGCCAGCGGGCGCATGGTGATGGGCTGGCGCGTGCTGGCAGAGCAGGTCCCGTTACACGCTTGAAACAGCGGTTTTGGCTTGTTGCCGGTCTTGAAGGCACTCCCCCACTGGGCGCTGTTGTTGTCGGTCAGGTCGAATTTCCACAGATTGCCCTGCAGATCGCCGGCATAGACATAGTCCGCCACCCGATCGCCGTCCTCGTCTACCGGCAGGGGGGATGAGAGGCCATTGGGTTCGCTGGCCGAGCCCACCTGGGTATCTATCTCCTTGATCACTGCGCCGGTCGCCAGATCCAGCACAAACAGCCGGGCGGTCTGGCTGGTGCTGTTGTAGCCGTTGGCCACCAGCGCCACCCATTTGTTGCCGGACTTCACCCGGACCAGGGTCGGCGCAGCCAGCGCTACCCCCATCTCGGCGTTGGTAAACTCCCACAACATCTTGTCGGCGGTGAAGTTGTCGGGGGCCGTCACGTCGATGGCAAAGACCGCCTTGCCACCGGCGCCGGTCGACCCCAGCAGCACGGTTTTCCAGCTGCTGCCAAGATAGGCATCCCCCACCTTGGGCGTACCGTCCACATAGTAGCGGTGGCTGTAATCCGGCTTGGTCAGCAGGCTCAGATCCCCCAGCAGGCTGGCCGGGATGTAGCCCAGCGTCTCCACCCCGTTGGCGACCCGAAAACCGTGCAGCATGCCGTCGTTGACCCCCACGTAGAGCATGGGAGTACGGCGACTGATGGCCGTCGAGCCAAGGAAATTCTGGTAGCCCTCCCGCTCGGCCTGGGTCAGGCCGGTGGCGCTGCCATAGCCGTAGTCCCGGTTGCCGACATAGACGGGATCCGAGTTGATGATGTCCCCCAGCAGGTCGCTGCGGCTGCGAAACAGGCCGCCATTGCTCTGCTCACGGCTGCGATCACCGCGCAAGTAGGCGACCCGGTTTTCCCCCTGGTTGTCACCGGCGAGGTTGAACAGGGCGCGATTGGTGGCGTTGAGATCGGCCCAGGTGAAGGGAATGCCGACCCCGTTCTGGCGAGTGAAGAGGCTGCGGGCGGTATGGGCAGGGATCTGGGTTGCGGCATCCCAGGCCATGTTGCCCAGCGAGCCGTCGCTGTTGAGCGGAATGGAGATGAGCTGCCCGGACCAGTCGCCACTGTTGTAGCGGGCCTGATAGATGTGGGTATTGCTGTCCAGCCGGGTGGCGTTGGCGGTCACCGAACTGGCGGAGCTGTTGCGTGCCGCAATTTGGGCCAGGGTACTGCTCAGGGCCGCGGCAAAGACGTCGGGATCACCCGCGCTGAAGAAGCTGCCCTTGCTGTTGAGCGCCGCGTGCCACAGGTCATCGATCTTGTACTCCGGAATGTAGGTCGCGTTCTTGTACTCCTTGTCATCCGGATCATGGGGATTGGGCCAGCTGTTCGGGATGCCGTTGGCCGGATTGAGCGACCCGTTGACCCCGAGCCCCACGGTAAAGTTGACCAGATGCTGCCAGTTGGCGGGATCTACCGTGCTGGTCGGCACCTTGTCGGCCAGATCGGCACGCAGGTCTGTTTTCCAGTACTTGTAGGCCACGTCGGCCAGGGTATTGCTGTAGCCATCCTTGTCCAGATCCCCTACTGAGGGGGTATCCCCGTTCCAGTAGCCATCGGTCATCAGGATGTTGTAGCTCTGCCGGCAGGTGAGGTGGGGCAAGGTGCTGCCGGCGCTGGCCGCCCAGGGGCCATTGTTGTCGGTGCGGGAGAAATACTCCCCCACATCCTTCAGGCTGGTGCGCAGCGGCGTGCCGGCGGCCGGAATGTCGCGGCTGTAGAGGTCGCTGAAAAAGGCGCTGCGATCGGTGCCGGAGAAGGGCGCCACCCCGCGGATCACGCTGCCGCTGGCATTGATGGTGGCAAACCCCACCCGCAGGGCCTGTCCCTGACTGGCGAAGGCACGACCGACCCCGGCCCGGGCAGCCAGGATCCGGGAGCGATAGTAGGTGTACCAGTTGGCGAAGTTCTGAATCTCCTCCTCATAGGTACAGACAGGAGCACTCTTGCAGTCGCTGCGATTGGGACGCCCGCCATAGGTGCTGCCCGACTTTATCTCGACCCGGGTATAACTGCTCGCCCTCTTTACGTCACCGCTGCCCTTGTAGGCGAAATAGACGGCGGGCCAGAAGGTCTCGTCATCGTTGTAGTCGCTGGAGGAGAACCCGGTGTAGTAGCGCAACGACTTCGAGCGGTTGTTCTTGGTCAGGTCGCGACAGCCGGCGGCGATGTTGAAGGGGTTGTGCGGCGCGCAGCTGATGCTGGCATTCGCCATCAGGGTACCGTCCGCCTTGGCCCAGGGGCGGTAGCTCAGCAAGGGGTTGTAGTAGAGCTTGTTGTTGTTGCTCGAGCGGGTGTAGGCGTTGCGATCGTTGTTGCTGGTGAAGGTCACGGTCCGGTTGTCATAGTCCTCGCTGCCATAGACGTTGTCGGCACGGGGATAGACGTAGCGAGCGCTGTTTTCGATCAAATCCTCCGGCATCAGCTCGAAGTGCATCGAGCCGGAGTCATCCAGACTGAACATGATGTTGGGTTCGGCCCGGGTGCCGAGATAGAGGGGAACCTGGGCGATGTCGAGCGCCGCCTGCACCTGGGTGCAGAGCAACAGGGCACAAAATCCGTAGCCAGATGCACGCATGGTTCCCTCCTAGCGGCTGTAGGTCGATTGCAACAGCACCCGGCTCTCGTCCGAGAGGCCGAATCCCCGAGCCGTGATGCGATAAAGACGGCGCTCGCTGATGGGTTCGTCCACCGCCAGGCTCTCGTTGCTGCTCTGGGTGTAGGGCAGCCGCTCGATGAAGTACTCTGGGGCCCGTCCCGCCAGCCCGCTATTGGCATAGGTACGCCAGGCCGTGGAGGGAGAAGCGGGATCCACCGCCACGCTGACGAACTCATAGAGGCCGGCGCTGTTGTCGTAGGGGCCTGAGTTGCCTGCCTCCAGATAGCGCTCGGCAGCGCGCAGTGCCGCCTCTGCCGCCTGCAGCGCCTGTTGCGACTCCTTCTGGTTGCCCGCCATCTTCTCCTGCAGCAGGGCGCTCTGCATGCTGGCCATCGCCAGCAGGCTCACTACCGCGAGAAAAATCAGGCTGATCACCAGTGCCATTCCCCCTTGTCGCCCCATCATGCCTCCCTCCTCATGGCAGCCGGTTGCGCAAGGCGACCGTGGTTTCGGCCACCCAGTACCAGTGGCTGTCGGTTGCCTGGAAGGTCGCGCCGGCGAAGCTGATGGCCTGCGGATCCGACACCACATTGCCCTGGTTGCTGCGCATCAACAGCTGAACGCCGATCCCCAGCACATTGTCCCAGTTCGGGTTGCTGGCGGCACTCACGTAACGATCCGCCGCCCGATCCCGGTTCTGATCCTCACCGAAGGTCAGCTGGATGTCGGTGACCCCGTCCACCAGCGGCATGCCCGCCCCCAGCCCGCTCTTGCGATAGAGGGCATAGGGCGCGCCGGCCGAGGGACGGGCGATGTAATAGACCCGGGTTTCCATCCGGCTCAATACCGAACCGGCGCCGAAGCGCTCTTCGACCGGGCTGCTGGCCCCGCCCCAGGAGCTGACGGCATTGCCCGGGGTGTATTTGTTGTCGTTGGAGTGGCCGATGTTGACCTCGCTGCCCCCCCCCACCACCTGGGTCTGGGTGATCTGGAAGATCCGCGCCTTCTGGCAGTCGGAGACCATGACGATGTCCCCCTCGCACAGGTCGCTGTAGCCCTGTTTGCCAGTGCCGCAGTAGTTGGCCTTGCTGGAGAGTTGCTGCACGAACAGCTGGGCCGCACTGTTGTTGCGGGTCACCGGCACACCGCTGCCGGTAGGCCCCTGCACCAGCAGCACGTCGGTTCCCGGCTTGGGTTTGGGCTCTGCCGAGGTAAACAGGGCCGACAACGGCGCAGGCAGCGTCGCCGTGACATTGTCATAGCCGCGCAGATAGACGGTGAAGTTGTAGGGCAGTGCCGTCGCCCCGTTGAGGGTATTGGTGATGTTGACCCCCTGCTTGCTGAGGCAGCCCTGGTAACCCACCATCCGCAGCTCTTGTTGCAGCAGGTTGACGGCAAACCGGCTGTCCTCCTGCACCCGGGCGATGGCCTCACCGGTCAGGTAGGTTTTGTGGTTGCCAAGCAGCACCTGAATGATGATCCCGACCGTCAGCAGCGACAGCAGCAGGGCGATCATCACCTCCACCAGACCGACACCGGCCTGGCGCAGCAAGGTGCGCCGCCCGTTCACAGATCCGTCCTCAGGGTCATGCTGCGCAGCGCAGGCTCGGTGGCCAGCCGGCTGGCATCCCACTGGATGGTGATGGTCGCCTGTCCGGCACTCACGGCAATGGCCCCATCACCGCCGGGCAGGCCGCCGAGCGCCTGTTTCCAGTACTGCACATCCTGTATCGCCATCGAGCTGCCGGAGACCGCCTCCCCCAGGCCGACGTTGTACTGGCCGAGCAGAGCCGCGCTGCGGTTGGCCCGCATCATGTCGGTGATCATGTAGGCAAACTGGGTCGCCTCGGTCCGGGTCAGGGCCGACTGGTTGCTCTTGAGTGCCTGCAACTGCAGGGTCGCCATGCCGAGGATGCCGATCGACAACACCAGCACGGCGATCATGATTTCAAGCAGCGAGACGCCTTGCTGGTGCTTCATATGCAGCTGGTCTCCGTGATTGAAGGGCGGCCGGCCGGGGTGATCGTGATGTCGCGCGATGCCTCCTGCGCGCAGTCGGGCGGCTGCAGGGAAAACACCAGCGCCGCCTGGGCGCGACCATCGAGAAAGCCATTGCCACTGAAACGTACCAGCGACGTATTGCCGACCAGGGTGCCTGCCCCCATGTCGGGAAAGAGTCGCAGCAACTCGCCGTTGTCCAGAGTGCCGTTGCCGTTGCTGTCGACCCAGATCTGCCAACCCGATTCCCAGTGGTTCTGGGTCAGATTGCTGGTGGAGGCGGAGAGGGTGACCGCCGTATTGCGGCGAATGGCTTCGGAGCGGGCAAGGTTGATGGCGGCCACGAAGTTGTTGGCCTGGCTGGTCAACGTCATGTTGCGCATTATCGCGCTGAAGGAGGGGACTCCCAGCGTCAGCAGGATAGAGACGAGCGCAATGGTGACCATCAGCTCGATGAGGCTAAAACCTGAACGCAAAAACATCCTGTTTCGCTCTGATTTTGTCGGGGGGCCGGCTGCACATCCATCTGCCATCAAGCCGGTGATAAGTTCATCAGCAGTCTAGGCCGCGAACCTTCGCTTGCAATTCAATCTACTCAAATCTTGGACATACATCATCAAATTTCGCTGCGATCTCACGGCAAAGCGGCCAACAAGAGCCATAAGAATCACCCATGAAAAAGCCACCTCGCTGGAGGTGGCTCAATCAGAGACGGTGTAGTCCCGCAGGGGACGCATCGCTCACAGGATGCGCAGTTCCGGCGGCACTTCAAACACCACGTTCTCTTCACGACCGGGGTGTTCGGCCACCACCTTGCCGCCCAGCTCGCGCAGACGGGTGATGACGGACTGCACCAGCACCTCGGGCGCGGAGGCACCGGCGGTGACACCGATCGCCTTGACTCCCGCCAGCCAACCGGCCTCGATCATGGAGGCGTCGTCGATGAGGTAGGCCTTGGCGCCCACCTTCTCGGCCAGCTCCCGCAAGCGGTTGGAGTTGGAGGAGTTGCGCGACCCCACCACCAGCATGGCGTCCACCAGCCCGGCCATCTCCCGCACCGCATCCTGGCGGTTCTGGGTGGCGTAGCAGATGTCATCCTTGCGCGGCCCCTGGATCTTGGGGAAGTGAGCCCGCAATGCATCGATCACGTCCGAGGTCTCATCCACGCTGAGGGTGGTCTGGGTCACGAAGCAGAGATCGTCCGGGTTCTTCACCTTGAGTTTGGCCACGTCTGCCGGCGTCTCCACCAGATACATGCCGCCCTCGCGATTCTCGTACTGCCCCATGGTACCGATCACCTCAGGGTGGCCGGCGTGGCCGATGAGCACGGCTTCGGAGCCCTTGCGGCTGGCGCGATGGACCTCCATGTGCACCTTGGTCACCAGCGGACAGGTGGCATCGAACACCTTGAGCGCGCGGGACTTGGCCATCTCGCGTACCGCCTTGGAGACGCCGTGGGCGGAGAAGATGACGATGCTGTCGTCCGGCACCTCATCCAGCTCCTCGACGAAGACGGCGCCCGCCTCCTTGAGCTTGTTCACCACGTAGCGGTTGTGCACCACTTCATGACGGACATAGATGGGGGCACCGAACTTCTCCAGCGCACTCTCGACGATGCTGATGGCGCGGTCGACACCGGCACAGAAGCCGCGGGGATTTGCGAGCAGGATATCCATCAGAGCACCTTCTCCTCGTCATCAACCCCCAGGATCTCCACCTCGAAGGTGACGGTGTGACCGGCCAAGGGGTGGTTGAAATCGACCGTCACCGACATCCCTGCCACCGCCCGGACGATACCCGGCAGCTCGCTGCCGTTGGGCTGGTCGAACAGTATGATGGTGCCGACTTTCGGCTCCACATCGGCGCCGAACTTGGCGCGGTCCAGATGGTAGATGTTGTCGGGGTTGGAGAGGCCAAAGGCCTCTTCCGGCGCCAGGGTGAAGCTCTTGCTCTCCCCTTCGCGCAGCCCCAGCAGGCACTGCTCGAAGCTCGGCGTCAGACTGCCGTCGCCCATCCGCAGACGGGCCGGCTTGCCGTGCAGCGCCGTGCTGTCGGCCACCGAGCCGTCTTCCAGCTTGATGGCGAAATGGAACAGTACGCTGCTGTCCGCAGCAATCAGCTGACTCATGAGTTTGCGTCCTGTTTTTTCTCGCCACGCAAGCCGTCCAGCACGATCATGGCGGCACCGATGAAGATGAAGCTGTCGGCCAGATTGAACGCCGGCCAATGGGCGCGCTGCCAGTAGAAGTCGAGGAAGTCGACCACATGACCCAGCACCAGCCGGTCAAACACGTTGCCGAGCGCCCCGCCGATGATCAGCGAGTAGGCGATGCCGCTCCAGCGCTGGGTGACGGATTGCTTGCGCAGCCAGTGGATCAGCAGGCCGCAGATGGCGAACGCCAGCACGGCGAAGAACCAGCGCTGCCAGCCGCCTTGATCCGCCAGGAAGCTGAAAGCAGCCCCCTTGTTGTAGACGTGGACCAGGTTGAAGAAGGGGGTGATCTCCACCCCCGGATAGCCAAACGGCAGCAGCTTGACCACGGCGAGCTTGCTCGCCTGGTCCAGTACGAAGGCCAGCACCGCCAGCCACAGCCAACGCAGGCCGCTTTTATGTTGAGTCATGTTCATCAGGCAAATTGACGAGTTTCGCCGTCACCCTCGACGTTGGTGACGCAGCGGCCACAGATCTCTTCGTGGCCCGCGATGGTGCCCACGTCTTCCACATGGTGCCAGCAGCGGTCGCACTTGGCGGCGGCAGACTGGGCCACGCTCAGCCACAGGTCATCGCGCTCGGTTGCCACGGCCTCAGCCGGTGCGGCATCGACGCTGACCACCTTGGCCTTGGAGGTGAGCAGCACGAAGCGCAGCTCATCGGCCAGGGCGTTCAGACGCGCAGCCAGCTCAGGCTTGGCGAACAGAGTCAGCTCGGCCTGCAGAGAACCGCCGATGCGCTTCTCGCCACGGGCCACTTCCAGCGCCTTGTTCACTTCACCGCGCACGGTGAGGATCTCGGCCCAGAACTCGTCGTTCAGCACTTCGCCCGCTTCCAGCCCGAACAGGCCGTCGTACCACTCCTCGGTGAACACGAACTCGCCGCGCTCGCCCGGCAGCAGGGCCCAGATCTCGTCGGCGGTGAAACTCATGATGGGCGCCATCCAGCGCACCATGGCTTCGGCGATGTGATAGAGGGCGGTCTGGCAGGAGCGACGGGCCAGGCTGTCGGCCTTGGCGGTGTACTGACGATCCTTGATGACGTCCAGATAGAAGGAGCCCATCTCGATGGAGCAGAACTGCATCAGCTTCTGGGTCACGCCGTGGAAGTTGTACTCGTCGAACGCGGCCATGATCTCGGCCTGTACCGCCTTGGCACGGCCTACGGCCCAACGATCCACCACTACCATGTCGGCCGGTGCCACCATGTCGGTCGCCGGATTGAAGCCGTTCAGGTTGGCCAGCAGGAAGCGGGCGGTGTTGCGAATACGACGATAGGCGTCGGCGGAGCGCTTGAGGATCTCGTCGGAGACGGTCATCTCGCCGGTGTAGTCGGTGCTGGCGACCCACAGACGCAGGATGTCGGCACCCAGCTTGTTCATCACGTCCTGCGGGCTCACCACGTTGCCGATGGACTTGGACATCTTGCGGCCCTGACCGTCCACGGTGAAGCCGTGAGTCAGCACCTGGTTGTAGGGGGCCTTGTCCTTCATGGCAACGCCGATCATCAGGGAGGACATGAACCAGCCACGGTGCTGGTCAGAGCCTTCCAGATACATGTCGGCCGGCTTGCCGTTGAACTCGGGACGGGCGTCGACCACGGAGGCGTGGGTAGAGCCGGAGTCAAACCAGACGTCCAGGGTATCGGGCACTTTCTCGTAGTTGTCGGCGTCCGCGCCCAGCAGCTCGGCCTTGTCCAGATCCCACCAGGCCTGGATGCCGGACTGCTCGACCCGCTTGGCCACCTCTTCCATCAGGCGCACGGAATCCGGGTGCAGCGCCTGGGTATCCTTGTGGACGAACAGGGAGATGGGCACGCCCCAGGTACGCTGACGGGAGATGCACCAGTCAGGACGGTTCTCGACCATCGCCTGGATGCGATTCTTGCCCCAGGCCGGGACCCAACCGCTCTGGCCGTGTTCGGCGATGCCCTGAGTCTCGATACGCTCGATCTCTTCCAGGGCGCGCTTGCGCAGACCCTTCTGCTCCATGCTGATGAACCACTGGGGGGTGGCACGGAAGATGATCGGGGTCTTGTGACGCCAGCAGTGCGGGTAGGAGTGGTTGAACACCTTGTGGTGCAGCAGGGCGCCACGCTCGGTCAGCACCTCGACCACGGCCGCATTGGCCTTGAACACGTGCTGGCCGGCAAACAGTTCGGTATCCGGCAGATAGACGCCGTTGCTGCCAACCGGGTTGGCCACTTCCAGACCGTACTTCTGACCGACCACGAAGTCTTCCTGACCGTGGCCAGGGGCGGTGTGCACCGCACCGGTACCGGCGTCCAGGGTGACGTGATCACCCAGCACCACAGGCACGTCGAAGCTGTAGAAGGGGTGGTTGAAGCGCAGCAGCTCGAGCGCCGCGCCCTTGGCGTAGCCCAGGTTGTGGAAGTGCTCGATGCCGGCGCGATCCATCACGTCCTTCACCAGCTCGGCGGCCAGGATCAGACGCTCGGGATTGTCACTCTCGACCTGCACCAGCGCATAGTCGAGATCGGCGTGCATGGCGATGGCGCGGTTGGCCGGCAGGGTCCACGGGGTGGTGGTCCAGATCACGGCAGAGAGGGGTCCCTTGCCGGTGTGGCCTTCGGCGCAGTCAAACTTGGCGGCCACGGCAGCCTCGTCGACGGCCTTGAAGCGCACGTCGATGGAGGGGGAGTTCTTGTCGTAGTACTCCACCTCGGCTTCAGCCAGCGCGGAGCCGCAATCGGTACACCAGTGCACCGGCTTGGAGCCTTTGTGCAGGTGGCCGTTTTCAACGATCTTGGCCATGGAGCGGATGATGTTGGCTTCGGTGCCAAAATCCATGGTCAGGTAGGGGTGTTCCCAGTCACCCAGCACGCCCAGACGGATGAAGTCGGTCTTCTGCGCTTCGATCTGGGTCTTGGCGTATTTGCGGCACTCGGCGCGGAACTCGGCGGCGGAAACCTTCTCGCCCGGCTTGCCGACCATGCCTTCCACTTTCAGCTCGATGGGCAGACCGTGGCAGTCCCAGCCTGGCACATAGGGGGAGTCGAAGCCGGAGAGGCCCTTGGACTTGATGATGATGTCTTTGAGGATCTTGTTGACCGAGTGACCGATGTGAATGCTGCCGTTCGCATAGGGGGGGCCATCGTGCAGAATGAACGAAGGCTTGCCCGCTTTGGCGCGGCGAATGGCGCCGTAAAGATCCTGATCGTACCAACGTTTCAGCATGTTGGGTTCGCGTTTGGCCAGATCGCCACGCATCGGAAACTCGGTTTCCGGAAGATTCAGGGTGTGTTTATAGTCGCTCATCAGTCCTGGGTTCCCTTCTTTTCTAAAAGAGTGCTGGGTAAATGAAATTGTGGCAGCCCGAACCAGGCTCGGGCCGCCAGGGCATCTCGTTCGATCTGCTCTTTCAAGGCGGTGAAAGAGGCAAACTTCTGCTCTTCGCGCAGCTTGTGGCGAAGCAGCACCTTGACCTGTTGACCATAAAGGTCGCCAGAAAAATCAAATAGATGTACTTCCAATCTGGCTTGTGTACCGCTCAAGGTCGGCCGTACACCCACATTGGCGACACCGGGGAAGGTCTTGCCGGAACATATCACTTCCACCGCGAACACGCCACCGACCGGGATCACCTGACGCTTGAGGGCCAGATTGGCGGTGGGAAAACCTATGGTGCGGCCCAGCTTTTCACCGTGAGCCACCCGACCGCTGATGGTATAGGGACGGCCGAGCATCAGCTCCACCTCCGCCATCCGGCCAGCCGCGAGGGCCTCGCGCACCAGCGTGCTACTCACCCGCTGACGGGACAACTGGAAGCTCTGGGTGCTGATCACCTCGAAGCCGAAGCGCCGGCCGGCCTCCTCCAGCAGGTGGAAGTCCCCTTCCCGCCCCTTGCCGAAGCGAAAATCGTCGCCGACCACCAGATAGTGCACGCCGAGTTTCTCCACCAGCAGCTGCTCGATGAAGGTGGTGGCGGACTGCTCGGCAAAGCGGTGGTTGAAGCGCACGCAGAGCATGCGATCGATCTGCATCCCCTTGAGCGCCTCGTACTTCTCCCGCAGGCGGCTGAGGCGGGCCGGCGCCGCAGCGCCGGCAAACAGCTCCAGCGGCTGGGGTTCGAACAGCATGACGCAGGCCGGCAGGCCGAGCTGGGCGGCCTTTTCCTGCAAGCGAGCCAGCACGGCATGATGACCCTGATGGACCCCATCAAAGTTGCCAATGGTCAATACACACCCCCGGTGACGGGGCTTGATATTGTGAATACCGCGGATAAGCTCCATCAGTGCCTTGTGCTTTGCTGCTATGAAAATCGCCGGATTATATATCAGGCGGCACGCCGGGTCAGCCCTGTTGCTGACCCGATTTCAGCCGCTCCGCCCCGACAACAGGTTCAGGCGGGGCTATCTCGCCGCAGGGGCTGACTCAGTCGTCCCGCCCCGCTCTCAGATCTCTTGGCCGGATCCCAAGCGCCAGCAGGACACCGGCATAGATGGCCCCCCCCACGACCAGCAGCATGGCCAGCTGCATGGTCGCCTTGCTCATGTGCCAGGCGCCCCACTGGGCCAGATCCGGCGAGAGGTACAAGAGCACGCCCCCCATCAGCAGGCTGGCGGTCAGCAGTTTGAGACAGAATACCCCGGTGTGACGGGACGGGCGGTAGACGCTCTGCTGATGGAGCCCCCTGAACAGCAAAGCCGCGTTCAGCGTGCCCGAGCAGGCGGTCGAGAGGGCCAGCCCCACGTAGCCGAGCGGATAGATGAAGAGCAGGTTGCAGACCATGTTGGCCGCCATCGAGATCATCCCGATCCGCACCGGCGTGCGGGTATCCTGGCGGGCGTAGTAGCCCGGCGCCAGCACCTTGATCAGCATCAGCGACAGCAAGCCCGTGGTCGATGCCAGCAAACTGGCGCTCGACATGCTCACTTCGTGCAGGCCGAACTCGCCGCGCATGAACAGCACCCGCAGGATGGGCTCGCGCAGCACGGCGATGCCCACCATGGCCGGCAGGCCGAGCAGCATCACCATCCGCACCCCCCAGTCCATGGTACGGGAGAAGTCGGCCGGGTCGGCATCCACGTGCTTCTTGGCCAGCGCCGGCAGAATGACGGTGCTGATGGCGACGCCGAACATGCCGAGCGGGAACTCCAGCAGCCGATCCGAGTAATAGAGGTAGCTGATGGCACCGGTCGCCAGGAAGGAGGCGAGCATGGTGTTGACCAGCAGGTTGATCTGGCTGACCGAGACCCCGAACAGGGCCGGGATCATCAGGGTACGGATCTTCACCACCCCCGGGTGGTGCCAACCCCACTTGGGCCACACCAGCATGTTGAGCTGGCGCAGGAAGGGGAACTGGAACAGGAACTGCACCAGACCGCCGAGGAAGACACCGATGGCCAGCGCCAGCTCGGGGTTGTCGAGCCAGGGTGAAATCCACCAGGCGGCGGCAATCATGGTGATGTTGAGAAAGATAGGGGTAAAGGAGGAGACCCCGAAGCGACCGAAGGTGTTGAGAATGGCCCCCGCCATGGCGGTGAAGGTGATGAACCAGAGGTAGGGGAAGGTGATCTTGAGCATCAGGCTGGCCATCTCGAACTTCTCGGCCGCCGGCCCGCCGTGCAGCCAGTCCCAGAACCAGCCCCAACCAAACAGGGCGGTCAGCACGCCTGACCCCAGCACCCCGAGCAGGGTGACCACGGTAACGATCCCCCCCAGGGTGCCCGCCACCGCAGCCAGCAACTCGCGCACTTCGCTCTCGTCGCCCTTTTTCTTGTACTCCGTCATCACGGGAACAAAGGCCTGGTTGAAGGCACCTTCGGCGAACAGGCGGCGCAGAAAGTTGGGAATGCGGTTGGCAAAGAAGAAGACGTCTGCGGCCACCCCGGCGCCAAGCAGATTGGCGATGACCACATCGCGAACCAAGCCCATCACGCGGGACGCCAACGTCATTCCGGACACTATCATGCCGGATTTGATCAATTTCTTACTCAAGACGAGGCCTCTGGAACTGTCGGAATGAAAAGAATGCTGATAGAATCGGCCGACAGTTTAACCGTCTCCCACCTGACACACCACCGGGGGGCGGTGTTTATTTGCACAAATCATTTGACAATATGTGGTTGAGAAGGCATATTTCCGGGCCTTTTCAATACACTCGCTAAGACAGTTTTAGGAGTTTTACCTTGGCTAACATCAAATCTGCTAAGAAGCGCGCTCTTCAGTCAGAGAAACGTCGTCAGCACAACGCCAGCCGTCGTTCCATGACCCGTACCTACCTGAAGAAAGTCATCGCTGCCATCGCCTCCGGCGACAAGGCTGCTGCGACTGCCGCTTTCGCTGTTGCTCAGCCGATCATGGATCGTATGGCGACCAAAGGCCTGATCCACAAGAACAAAGCTGCTCGTCACAAGAGCCGCCTGTCTGCCCAGATCAAAGCTATGGCTTAATCAGCGTCTGCTGATAAAGCTGAAAAAACCGGCCTTTGTGCCGGTTTTTTATTTCTGTTCGCTGCAGTACAACTTGTGCAGCAACCCTATCATCTCGCGCACCTCGTAGCTGCGCAGCGAATAGTAGACCGTCTGGGCCTCCTTGCGCGTCTCCACCAGTTCATCCCGCCGCAGCACGGCCAGGTGTTGTGACAACGCCGACTGACTCAGACCAAGCCGCTCGTTGAGCTCCCCCACCGACAGCTCCCGCTCCAGCAGCTGACACAGGATAAACAGCCGCCGTTCATTGGCCAGCGCCTTGAGCAGTGCCACCGCCCGGCTCGCATTGGCCTCCATCTCTTCCAGTTGCATCTCATTCCCTCTCGTTCGAGGCAAGAATCATACTCTGTGGCCCGTCAATTTAAAATGACAGGGTTGCCGGTTGAATCATGGCAAAGTCCTCCTGGCCGGCAAACAGGAAGGAGAAATCACTCTCGCACACCCGTTTTACCGCCGGGTGCTGGATCATCCGCTCGGCGAAGATGACGTAGTACTCCTCCATCAGATCCTGGGTCTCGCCCAGCAGCATCACCCCCTCCCCTTCCAGGATCTCCTCCCGGTAGATGGTGGGTGCCATGAAGATGCCCTGGTTGAAGAAGCCGAACGCCTTCATCAGGGCCGCATCGTCAAACTCGCCGAGAATGCTGGGGGAGACCCCCTGCTGCTCGAACCACTGGGTCAGCTGACGACCCATGGCGGTACGCCGGCCGGGGATCAGCAGCTTGCGCTCCTCCAGACAGGCGGGAAACGGCAGCGATGGCAGCGGCGCCTTGCAGAAGAAGCTGACCCCGCAACCACCAAGTCGCTTGGAGAGCAGGCCGGCGTGCTGGCTGGAGTCCACCGGGCAGTCGGAGAGGATCATGTCGAGCTTGTGTTCGCTCAGCTGCTCCAGCAACAACTCGTGGGTCGATTCGAAGCAGCGCAGATGGATGGAGCCATCATTGGGGATGACGGAGAGCAGCACCCGGCTGGCTAGGCGTTTGGAGAGGGCGTCGGCGATGCCGACGTCGAACAGGATCTGGCTCTCCTTGCGGTAGTTGACGATATCCAGCATCTCGTAGGAGAGGCTGAACATCTTGTCGGCATAGCGGAATACCAGCTGGCCCAGCTCGGTAGCCTCCAGGGAGCGCCCCTTTCTTATCAGCAATTTGCCGCCGAGGCGCTGCTCCAGCAGCTTGATCTGGCCGGTGACGGTCTGCGGCGTCAAGAAGAGGGCTTCCGCCGCTTGCGTGACGGAGCCCTTCTTCTGGGTCATCCAAAAATAATAGAGATGGTTGTAGTTAAGGTGTGACATCCGATGGGGTTCCCGCCTGGCGCGGGCTCCGGTAGCAACTGAGTTCAGCCGCCAGAATGTCATACATGTCGCTGATCGAGTCAACCTTGTTCGCGCCGAACTGCTCCTGCAGGTGGGCCTTGAGGCTGACCGGATCCGGCATCCGTTCCCCGCAGTAGCGCTTGTTGGACTGCTTGACCCGCTCGCCGGCCCGGCTGCTCAGTGCCCGCTCGGCGAAGGTCTCACCAAACTGCGCCTTGGCCTGCTTGTCCCCCAGCAGCAGGGCGCTGTCGACCACGCCGCTGAGGTAGGCCGAGCAGCTGGCCGAGGCTGCATCCTGCTGGCAATCCTGCAGACTGCCGGCCCAGGCCGCCTGGCTCAGCGCCAGCATGGCCCACCATCCTACTCTTTTCATAACCCCTCCGTGCTTTGATCGGCCTCCCGGTTCGGGAGCGCCATGCGCAGGGCGAGATAACCGACGATCGCCGCCAGGGTGGATCCCACCAGGATCCCGAGGCGAGAGTAGCTGCCGTAATCCAATCCGCCGTGCTCGAAGGCCAGCGAGGCAATGAACATCGACATGGTAAAGCCGATGCCGCACAGAATGCTGACCGCAAAGATCTGTCTGAAGTTGACCCCAGGTGGCAGTTGGGCAATGCCCAGCTTGACCGACAGCCAGCTGATGGTGAACACCCCGAGCGGCTTGCCGATGAACAGCCCCAGCATGATGCCCATGGGCACCGGGCTCAGCAGGGAGGAGAGACCTATCCCCTCCAGCGACACCCCGGCGTTGGCAAAGGCGAACAGCGGCAGGATCAGGTAGGCACTCCAGGGGTGCAGGGCATGCTCCAGATGCTTGAGTGGCGACTCATAACGCTTGCCGTTGAGCGGGATCATGAAGCCCACCACCACGCCGGCCAGGGTCGCATGGACGCCCGACTTCAGCACCGCCACCCAGAGCACCAGCCCGACCAGCATGTAGAGGCTGATCCGATCCTCGCCGCGGCGATTCATCCACAGCAGGGTCAGGGTCGCCAGGATGCCGATCGCCAGCGCCGTCAGCGACAACTGCTGGGTGTAGAACAGCGCGATGATGATGATGACCCCCAGGTCATCCATGATGGCCAGCGCCAGCAGAAACACCTTGAGACTCACCGGCACCCGCTTGCCCAGCAGCG
Source organism: Aeromonas sp. FDAARGOS 1408 (assembly GCF_019048665.1). NCBI lineage: Bacteria > Pseudomonadati > Pseudomonadota > Gammaproteobacteria > Aeromonadales > Aeromonadaceae > Aeromonas > Aeromonas sp. FDAARGOS 1408. Next base: position 3,468,183 of record NZ_CP077394.1, read on the forward strand.
CCATCACCCCGAGGGCAAAGGCGATGTCGGTGGCGGCGGGAATGGCCCAGCCGGCACGCGCCACTTCGTCCGAGTAGTTGAAGAAGGCATAGATCAGGGCTGGCGCCAGCATGCCGCCCACCGCCGCGATGGCCGGGAAGGTGGCCTGCACCCGGGAAGAGAGGGCCCCCTCCAGCATCTCGCGCTTCACCTCGAGGCCGACCAGCAGGAAGAAGACAGCCATGAAGCCGTCGTTGATCCAGAGCAGCAGCGGCTTGTTGATGTCGAGGGCGGCAATGCGCACCTGCACCTGGGTATCGAGGAAAGCCTGATAGCTGCCGGCCAGGCCGCTGTTGGCCAGAATCATGGCCAGCATGGCTGCCATGATCAGAATTATTCCGGAGGCGGCCTCCAGTTTGAGGAACTTCTTGATTACGTCGCTCATGGTTAAAATATCCACAGTCTTACTTTGATTTGAGTCTATATCCGATAACAATCCGTGAAAAATCGTTTCTTACTGCGAAATACAACGAAAAAACCGAAGGCAAAATCAAACATGCCTGCTATAAGCAGGTTTTTTCTCGGGCGGATATCACTCGAAACTCCCCCATAAGAATGAATATTCTGTGGTTTTTATGCATAAAAAAGGCGCCTCATGGGCGCCTTTCACATCAGATGGCGACGGGCGCCTTGATGCCGGGATGGGGGTCGTAACCCTCGATCTCGAAATCCTCGAACCGGTAGTCGAAGATGGAGTCCGGCTTGCGTTTGATCAGCAGGGTCGGCAGCGGGCGCGGCTCGCGGGAGAGCTGCAGCGCGGTCTGCTCCATGTGGTTGGAGTAGAGGTGCACGTCACCACCGGTCCAGACGAAGTCCCCCACCTCCAGGTCGCACTGCTGGGCCATCATGTGGGTCAGCAAAGCATAGCTGGCGATGTTGAACGGCAGGCCGAGGAAGACGTCACAGCTGCGCTGGTAGAGCTGGCAGGAGAGTTTGCCGTCCGCCACGTAGAACTGGAAGAAGGCGTGGCAGGGAGCCAGCGCCATCTTGTCCAGCTCGCCCACGTTCCAGGCGGAGACGATGATGCGACGGGAATCCGGGTTGTGCTTGATGTCGTCCACCGCCTTCTGGATCTGGTCGATGACAGACCCGTCAGCCGCCGGCCAGGAGCGCCACTGGGCGCCGTAGACCGGGCCAAGATCGCCGTTCTCGTCGGCCCACTCGTCCCAGATACTGACACCATTTTCTTTCAGATAGGCGGTATTGGTGTCGCCGTTGAGGAACCAGAGCAGCTCGTGAATGATGGAGCGCAGGTGGCACTTCTTGGTGGTCACCAGCGGGAAGCCTTCGGCCAGGTTGAAGCGCATCTGATGGCCGAACAGGGAGACGGTGCCGGTGCCGGTACGGTCGGACTTGACGGTCCCCTCATCCAGGATCTTCTGCATCAGGTCGAGATAGGCTCTCATTGTTTTGCCTCCTTCACGGCGTTGCCGAACAGCTGCGGGCGCTTGTAGGCGGCCCAGATCATCAGGGCACCGATGAGGATCATCGGAGTAGAGAGGATCTGGCCCATGCTGATCTCGTTGAAGTAGAGCCCCAGCTGGCTGTCAGGCTGGCGTACGAATTCCACCAGGAAGCGGAACAGGCCGTAGAACAGCAGGAACATGCCGGAGATGGCGCCGCGCGGCGGGTTCTTGCGCCAGAACAGGTTGAGGATGATGAACAGTACCACCCCTTCCAGTGCGAACTGGTAGAGCTGGGAGGGGTGGCGCGGCTCGGGGCCCGCCTCCGGGAAGATGATGGCCCAGGGCACATCGGTGACCCGACCCCACAGCTCGCCGTTGAGGAAGTTGCCGATGCGGCCGACGCCGAGGCCAAACGGAATGAGCGGTGCCACGAAATCGGCCACGGTAAAGAAGTGGCGCTTGGTCTTGTGGGCAAACCAGACCATGGCGGTGATGACCCCGATCAGGCCGCCGTGGAACGACATGCCACCGGTCCAGATCTTGAACAGGTAGAGAGGATCGGCCAGGAACATGTCGAAGTTGTAGAACAGCACGTAACCGACCCGACCACCCAGGATCACCCCGAGGAAGCCGTAAAACAGCAGGTCGGACACCTCGTTGCGGGTCCAGCCGCTGTTCGGCGCATCGGCGCGACGCCCCGCCAGCCACATGGCAAAGGCGAAGCCAAACAGGTACATGAGACCATACCAGCGTACCGATAGTGGTCCCAAACTGAATGCTACGGGATCAATCTGCGAGAAAACCCAATATCCATCGTGCTGCATAAGCGGCCCCAGTCATAAGAAAAGCCGCATTTTCCGATCATTCGTCAGCAGGGACAAGGCATGATTATCAATCAGACTGTTTCGTTTTGTGACCGGCACGCAGCAAACCGCCCAGACCGTGCTCTTCCAGATAGCGGGCAAACAGGCCGCGCAGCACATGGGGATTGTCGTGCTTGAGGCCGTCGGTCAGCAGCACAGTCAGCTCGCTCAGGTTGGCCTGGCGCAGTACGTACTTGATGCGTGCGATGTTGTGGGTGTTCATGCTGAAGCGACGATAGCCCATGGCCAGCAGCAGCAACACCCCGACCGGATCACCGGCCAGCTCGCCACAGACCGAGACCGGTTTTTGGTAGCGACGGGAGGCATCGACCAGCAGCTGCAGGGCACGGATCACCGCCGGATGGAAGGCGTCGTAGATGTTGGCGACCCGGGCGTTGTTGCGATCCACCGCCAGCAGGTACTGGGTCAGGTCGTTGCTGCCCACCGACCAGAAGTCGATGAGCGGCGCCATCTCGGGCAGGATGTAGAGGGCGGAAGGCACCTCGATCATCACCCCGAGGCTCGGGTAGCGGATCACCGCCTCACGGCTGGCCGCCTCTTCCGACACTTCGCGCCAGGCCTGATCCAGCAGGCGGCGAGAGGCCTTGATTTCACTGACGCTGCTGATCATCGGCAGCATGATGGCCAGATTGTCCAGCCCTTCGCTGGCCCGCAGCATTGCCTTGAGCTGCACCAGGAACAGTTCGGGGTGATCCAGGGTGAGCCGGATCCCCCGCCAGCCAAGGAAGGGATTTTCCTCGACGATGGGGAAATAGGGCAACTGCTTGTCACCCCCCACATCCAGGGTCCGCATGCAGACCGGCCGGTTGCGATAGGTCTCCAGAATGCCGCGATAGCGGGCGGTCTGCTCCCACTCGGAGGGGAAGCTGTCCTGCAGCATGAAGGGGATCTCGGTGCGATAGAGGCCGACCCCGTCCGCCAGCTGATTGAGAGAGATCTCGGTGTCGGCGCTGAGGCCGGCGTTGAGCAGCAGAGAGACAGGCACGCCATCGGCAGTCTCGGAGGGCTGGTTGTCGACGCTGCGCACCAGGGTATCGAGCGCCCGCTCTTCGCTCAGCAGCTGACGATACTCGGTCAGGATCACCTGATTGGGCTCGATGAAGAGATCGCCGCTGTAGCCATCGACCACCAACATGCGACCACCGATGTCGCCGAGCGGCAGATCCACCCCCATGATGGCCGCCACCCCCATGGCGCGGGCCAGGATGGCGGCGTGGGAGTTGGTGCCCCCCTTGAGGGACACCACCCCGGTCAGGAACTCGCGGGGCACCTCGGCGAGGATGGTGGCCGTCACCTCATCGGCAACCAGCACCACCGGCTCGCCGATGGCGATGTGCTCGGGCTCGTTTTGCACCAGCCGACTGATGAGCCGCTGAGCGATGTCCTTCACATCGGTGGAGCGCTCCTGCAGATAGGGATCCTTCATCCCCTTGAACTGCTCGATGAGACGATCGCTGATGAGCTTGACCGCCGAGACCGCCGTCCAGTGCTCCTTGCTCACCTTGTTGCGGATCGGCTTGATGTAGCCGGGATCGTCCAGCAGATGCAGGTAGATATCGAAGATCGCCACCGAGTCCTGGCTGTAACTCTCGCGAAAACGCAGGGCCAGACTCTCCAGGTCGTGGCGCACCTCTTCCACCGCCACGTTCAGCCGCGCCAGCTGGCTGGCGTGATCCTCATCCTTGCGCGGGGTGATGGAGCGCAGCTCCTTGCGTGGCCGCCACACCCAGGCCTTGGCCATGGCGATGCCGCTGGCCCCGGCAATGCCGCGCAGCGGCTTGCTCCAGTCGGTCTTCTGCAGCCACCCCTTGGCCTGAGCCTGGGCGATTCGCGCCGCCAGCTGGGCCGCCAGGGTGACCATGAAGGACTCCTCCCCCTCATCGAAGAGGCGGCTCTCCTTCTGCTGCACCACCAGAATGCCCACCACCTGGCGCTGATGCATGATGGGAGCGCCGAGGAAGGAGCGAAACGCCTCTTCGGCCACATCGGGCAGGAATTTGAAACTGGGGTGGGAGGGGGCATCGGCCAGGTTGATCAGCTCTTCGCGTTGACCTACCAGGCCGACGATACCCTGCTCGAACGGCAGAGTGGCCTTGCCCACCGCCGACTCGGCCAGACCGTCGGTCGCAGCCAGCCGGTAGCGGCGCATTTCAGGTTCGGAGACGTAAACGGAACAGCAGTCCACCGACATGGCCAGCCGGGTCTGGCTGACCAATGCCTGCAAGGCCAGCTCGAGGGTATTGGCTTCGGCCATGCTTTCGACGATGCGTCTGAGTTCCGTTAACAACTAATCTGTGCTCCTTAGCGGGCGCGATTACGCCGCCCATCCTTCTTGTTGACCTGCACTGCCGGCACCGGCATCGCCAGCGGGGCAAACTCCTTCATCACCCGGCGATAGACTTCCCGCTTGAAGGAAACCACCTGACGCACCGGGTACCAGAAGCTGACCCAACGCCAGTCATCAAACTCCGGATGACCATGACAACCGAACTGGATCCTGGACTCCCTGCCCGGATCCAGCTGCAGCAGGAACCATTTTTGTTTTTGGCCAATACAGACCGGTGAACTGTCCCAACGAACGAGGCGTTTTGGCAAGCGATACTTCAACCAGTTGCGACTGGTCGCCATGATGGTCACATCCTCGGGCTTGAGGCCTATCTCCTCATACAGCTCACGATACATGGCCTGCTCTGGCGTCTCACCGTCATCAACTCCTCCCTGCGGAAACTGCCAGGAGTGCTGCCCATAACGCTTGGCCCACAATACTTGTCCGTCACGGTTACAGATCACGATTCCGACATTGGGACGAAACCCATCGCCATCTATCACGTGATCACCTTATAAAGGCTGAATCTATAAGGGGATTGTTCCACATTCACCTCGTGGCAGCAAACAAGGACTGCAATCCCCCATTCATGAATAACTTTCGATTTCAAGCAAACTTATAAACAAATTAAAGGATCAGATCCTACAATTTGCCCACCCAGACTGTGCATAAGCCTGTGAGCAAGCGGGTATATACAGTAGTTTTATTTATCTGCTCCAAACTGCCCCGCAGCATACAGGATGCAATATAAAACAAAATATGTATTTAAATACATGGTGTTAAACAAAGAATGCTGGATCAAGATCCATGTCTTTTACCGCCGGCGATCCGGGATCCGGATTGTGAACAAGTTCGACTGTTCAAAGATCCACCACGGCTATTTTATCCACAGGAGTGGCACACTATCTGCCCCGATATCGCCGCAAAAATCGGTGCCGTTTCACATTTTTTTGTAACAACAGGGTGACTATTCCTACTTTTAAGCAGTTATCCAAGATTTCTGTGGATAACTGTGTGAAACAGCGCGAGCAAACCCTTGGACAACTATTTCAAGGCAGGATCCAGCGCTACGCCCATCGATAAATTGGAGACAAATTCCTTTAAAATCATTACGATAAACACTTACACACAAAACTGCTCCCCCTGTGCATACCCCTGCCAGGATCGGTTATAAAAACAGCGATCCTCAGGGAGGATCAGAGTTGCTAGAATAATCCCTCTTTGCAGGAGTCACTCATGCCCGCCAACCCCCGCTCCGAACAGGAACTGCTGGCCCGCGCCTACGCCATGGCCGGCTTCACCCTGGCCCAGCTGGCCGCCGACGCCAACATCGCCGTGCCGGCGGATCTGCGTCGGGACAAGGGCTGGGTCGGCCAGCTAATCGAGTGGCAGCTGGGAGCGAGCGCCGGCAGCAAGCCGGAGCAGGACTTCCCGGATCTCGGCATCGAGCTCAAGACGATCCCCATCGATCCTCAGGGCAAGCCGCTGGAAACCACCTTCGTCTGCGTGGCACCGCTGATCGGTGTCAGCGGCCAGCACTGGGAGGAGTCCAACGTGCGCAACAAGCTCTCCCGCGTGCTCTGGATCCCGGTGGAGGGCAGCCGAGAGATCCCCATCGGCGAGCGCCGGATCGGCATGCCGCTGCTGTGGAGTCCGAATGAAGAGGAGGAGATGCTGCTGCGCCAGGACTGGGAAGAGCTGATGGACATGATAGTGCTGGGAGAGGTGGAGCAGATCAGCGCCCGCCACGGCCAGGTGCTGCAACTGCGTCCCAAGGCGGCCAACAACAAGGCGCTGACCCGGGCCATCGGTCGCAATGGCCAGCCGATCCTGACCCTGCCCCGCGGTTTTTACCTCAAGATAGGTTTCACCCACGGCCTGCTGCAGCGCCACTTTGCCCTGCCCGCTTGATCTCTGTTATCAACATCCTTGTCATAAAGTGATATAAAAATAGACAGTCGCTATTTTTCGCAATCAGGACAAGGAGGCGTCATGCCGATCAACAAGCAATTTCTCAAGTCCCGCCCCGAGGTCAAGGTGACCTTTGCGGTGGAAAGAGAGGCCGCGGGAGAGGCCGAGCAGGTGTTGTTGCTGGGAGAGTTCAGCCAGTGGCAACCCATCGAGCTCAAGCGGATGAAGAGCGGTGAGTTCAAGACCACCCTCAACCTGCCGACCGATGGCCCCAGCCATTTCGAATACTGCTATCAGCTGGTTCAGCCGAACGGGGAGACCCGCTACGACAACGACTGGGCGGCGGATGACTACGTACCCGGCCCCTTCGGGCGAGACAACTCAGTGGTGCGGGTCAGCCAGCCAGGTTGAGCCGGCACACCCGAAAGTGGATACAAAAAAGGCTCGCCATTGGCGAGCCTTTTCACTACCTGTCGAGCATTTCGCCGACATATCGACACCAATTCGAATCGAATTAGTTGAGCTTCTCTTTGATACGAGCAGCTTTACCGGACAGGTTGCGCAGGTAGTACAGTTTGGCGCGGCGAACATCACCACGACGCTTCAGTTCTACACTGTGGATCAGCGGAGAGTGAGTCTGGAATACACGCTCAACACCTTCGCCGTTGGAGATCTTGCGAACGGTGAAAGCAGAGTGCAGACCGCGGTTACGCTTGGCAATCACGATGCCTTCGAAAGCCTGCAGACGCTCTTTACCACCTTCTTTAACACGAACTTGAACACGTACGGTGTCGCCCTGGGCAAAAGCCGGGATGTCGGTACGCATTTGCTCTTGTTCAAGCTGCTGAATAATCTTGCTCATTGTCTTTCCTTACCTAGGATAAACTGAAAACTCTACTTAACGCTGTCACGCACTTCGCGGACATACTCGGCAAGAAGTGATTCTTGCTCGTCAGTCAGAGCTAGGTTGTTAATAAGTTCCGGCCTTCTTTGCCAGGTTCGTCCGAGCGATTGCTTGAGACGCCAGCGTCGAATCACTTCGTGATTGCCGCTTGTCAGCGCCTCGGGCACCGCCAGCCCATCCAACACCTCCGGCCGAGTATAGTGGGGATGATCCAGCAGACCGTCCGTAAAGGAGTCCTGCTCGGCACTGGCCTGATCACCCAAAACCCCTGGGACCAGACGCGAAACCGCATCGATCAGGGTCATGGCAGGCAACTCGCCACCACTTAACACGTAATCCCCGATAGACCACTCTTCGTCGACTTCGGTTTGTATCACGCGTTCATCGATACCTTCGTATCGACCGGCTACCAGAATCAGTTTCTGATTCGTCGCCAACTCGGTCACGCCCGCTTGAGTCAGCTTGCGTCCCTGAGGAGAGAGATAGATGACTTTCGCCCCGTCTCCCGCCGCTTGCTTGGCTGCATGAATCGCGTCACGCAGCGGCTGAACCATCATTAGCATGCCGGGCCCACCACCATAAGGACGATCATCGACCGTACGGTGTTTGTCGTGGGTAAAGTCCCGGGGGTTCCAGCACTCAATCTGCAGCAGGCCACTCTTGACGGCCCGACCCGTTACCCCGTGCTCGGTAATGGCTCGGAACATTTCAGGGAAGAGGCTAATCACCCCAATCCACATAAGAAACCTCCGGCACCCGTGTTAGCGCGGGAAACTAGAAACCAGGATCCCAATCAACTTCGATTGTTCGAGCAGTCAGATCAATATTCTTGATCACCTGCTCTTCCAGGAACGGAATCAACCGCTCCTTCGCACCAAAGGCATCTTTTACATTGGCCTCAACCACCAACACATCGTTGGAGCCGGTTTCCATCAATTCGGTCACCTTGCCCATGTCGTATCCCTTGGTGGTCACTACCGAGCAACCAATCAGGTCACGCCAGTAGAACTCGCCCTCAGGCAACGCAGGCAACAGATCGGCGGCTACGCCAATCTCGACATTGGTCAATGCCAGGGCATCCTCGCGCACGTCGATACCATCGAGTTTGCAGATCAGACCCTTGTTGTGACGCTTCCAGGATGAAACCTGAATTTCACGCCACACCCCGTTCTGATTGATCAGCCAGGGGTTGTAATCGAAAATCGCTTCGGCAACATCGGTGAAGGAGTTCACTTTAAGCCAGCCCTTGATGCCGTAAACGGTACCCAGGGTGCCCAGAACTACAGGTTTTTCCACCTTAACTCCTTACCGTTTGGCTGATTAAGCAGCTTTGGCAGCGTCTTTGATCAGCTTGGCAACGCGGTCAGAAACAGCGGCACCAGTAGCAACCCAATGCTCGATACGAGCCAGGTCCAGGTTCAGCTTTTCAGCGTTACCAGAAGCAACCGGGTTGAAGAAACCAACGCGCTCAATGAAACGACCGTCGCGGGCGTTACGGCTGTCAGCAACTACTACCTGGTAGAACGGACGCTTTTTCGCGCCACCACGTTGTAAACGAATGGTTACCATATCGTCCTCATTAACATCTAATGAACAAGGCCCGCAAACACGCGGACCCTAGCTTAAAATAAGCCGCATAATTCTACTTGGATTCGTAATAATTGCAACCAAGCCAGCCATTTTTTGCGCAGAGCCGCAATGAAAAGGGCCTGCCGCTGGCAGACCCTCGCACTCAACGTCAGCCCGAATAATCAGAACGGACCGCGGCCGCCACCGAAGCCGGGAGGCAGCATGTTCTTCATCTGGCTCATCATCTTGCGCATGCCACCCTTGCCGGACATCTTCTTCATCATGCGCTGCATCTCGGTGAACTGCTTGAGCAGCTTGTTGACGTCCTGCACCTGCATGCCGGAGCCCGCGGCGATACGGCGCTTGCGGGAGCCCTTGATGAGGTCGGGATGGGCACGCTCCTTGGGTGTCATGGAGCTGATGATGGCCTCCATCCGCACGGTGAGCTTGTCATCCATCTGATCCTTGACGTTGTCCGGCAGGCCGGACATGCCGGGCAGCTTGTCGAGCATCCCCATCATGCCGCCCATGTTGCGCATCTGGGCCAGCTGCTCGCGGAAGTCTTCCAGATCGAAGCCCTTGCCACTCTTGACCTTGCTGGCCAGCTTGGCTGCCTTCTCTTTATCGACGGTGCGCTCCACCTCCTCGATGAGAGAGAGCACATCGCCCATGCCGAGGATGCGGGAGGCGAGACGATCCGGGTGGAACGGCTCCAGCGCGTCGGTCTTCTCGCCCATACCGATGAACTTGACCGGCTTGCCGGTGATGTGGCGCACCGACAGGGCGGCACCGCCACGGGCATCGCCGTCCGCCTTGGTGAGGATCACGCCGGTGAGCGGCAGCGCCTCGTTGAACGCCTTGGCGGTGTTGGCGGCATCCTGACCCGTCATGGCGTCGACCACGAACAGGGTCTCCACCGGCTTGATGGTGGCGTGAAGGTGTTTGATCTCCTCCATCATCTCGCCATCGACGTGCAGACGACCGGCGGTATCGACGATCACCACGTCATAGAACTTCTTGCGTGCCTGATCGATGGCCGCGTTGGCGATGTCCACCGGCTTCTGGCTGGCATCGCTCGGGAAGAAGTCGACGCCGATGTCGCCGGCCAGGGTCTCCAGCTGCTTGATGGCCGCCGGGCGGTAGACGTCCGCACTGACCACCAGCACCTTCTTCTTGTTGCGTTCCTTGAGCAGCTTGGCCAGTTTGCCGACCGTGGTGGTCTTACCGGCACCCTGCAGACCCGCCATCAGGATGATGGCCGGCGGCTGGGCCGCCAGATTGAGCTGCTCGTTGGCCTCCCCCATCACGGAGACCAGTTCGCCGTGCACAATCTTGATGAAGGCCTGGCCCGGGCTCAGGGACTTGGCCACTTCCTGGCCCACCGCCCGCTCCTTGACGCGCGCGACGAAGTCACGCACCACCGGCAGGGCGACGTCCGCCTCGAGCAGCGCCATGCGAACTTCGCGCAAGGTATCCTTGATGTTCTCTTCGGTCAGGCGGCCACGGCCGCTGACGTTGCGCAGGGTGCGCGAGAGTCGTTCAGTCAAATTCTCAAACATGACGCATTCCGGTTCTTGGCGTAACAAATGGGAGGCATTATACCTCACTCGCACGATGAGGACGATTATTCGCCGCACTCGGCTGAGGTCAGCCCTGTGCGGCTGGCCCAACATGCTGCCTATATATGGGCAGATCGGCGGCAGCACAACTGGCGAGCACATCTTGTGCAAGGTATACTGCCCTTCCTGTTCCCAATCGCTTGCTCGACAACGACCCGGTTATGATCGTGATCTCTGTTCTGGCCCTGGCGTTCTATCTGCTGGCCATCATCGCCTCTCTGCACCTGCTGCTCAGTGCCAAACCAGTGGGACAAGCCCCCCTGTTTGCCTGCATCGGACTGGCCCTGATCGCCCATGGCGCCGCCCTCTCCGGCGAGGTGCTGGTAACCCACTCAGGGCAGAATCTGAGCATGCTCAACGTGGCCTCGCTGGTCAGTCTCATCATCAGCTGCTTCATGACCTGCGTCACCCGCCGCTTCAACGGCTGGATCCTGCTGCCGGTGGTCTACAGCTTCTCGGCCCTGTTGCTGGCCGCCAGCGCCCTCATTCCCGGTCGCTATATCACCCACCTGGAGGCCCATCCCCAGCTGCTGCTGCATATCGGCCTCGCGCTGATGGCCTACTCGGTATTGATGATCGCCTGCCTGTTTGCGCTGCAGCTCGCCTGTCTGGACCGGCAACTGAAGACGCGCAAGATCAGCCAGCTGCCGGCCATGCCGCCCCTGATGACGGTCGAGAAGCGGCTGTTCCAGCTCATCTCGGCCGGCGTCCTGTTGCTGACCCTCTCCATTGCCTCCGGCCTCTTCTTCCTCGAAGACATGTTCGCCCAGGGCAAATCCCACAAGGCCATCCTCTCGATCCTGGCCTGGTGCGTCTACGTGCTGCTGCTGTGGGGCCACCATACCCGTGGCTGGCGTGGTCGCAAGGTGATCACCCTGAGCCTGATCGGCAGCTTCATTCTGACCCTGGCCTACTTCGGCAGCCGCTTCGTCAAAGAAGTGCTGCTGAGCTGAACGCCCACTACTTCTTCATCACACAGTCCCACAGGAGCCCTTCTTGGACAGTATCTCAACGAGTACATTGCTGATTGTTCTCGTTATCTTGATCCTCATGTCTGCCTTCTTCTCAAGTTCTGAAACCGGCATGATGTCGCTCAACCGTTACAAGCTGCGGCATCTGGCCCAGACCAAGCACAAGGCTGCCCGTCGGGTGGAGAAACTGCTCTCCCGGCCCGACCGCCTGCTGGGGCTGATCCTGATCGGCAACAACCTGGTCAACATCCTGGCGTCAGCCATCGCCACCATCGTCTGTATTCGTCTATTCGGGGATCTGGGGGTGGCCATCGCCACTTTCGGCCTGACCCTGATCGTGCTGGTGTTTGGTGAAGTGACTCCCAAGACCCTGGCGGCCATGTTCCCGGAGAAAGTCGCCTATCCAGCATCTTGGGTGCTCAAGGGGCTGATGGTGCCGCTTGCCCCCTTCGTCTGGATGATCAATGGCATCACCAGCGGTCTGCTCAAGCTGCTGAAGATCAATCCGAACAAGGATGACTCCCTCAATACCGAGGAGCTGCGCACCATCGTCAACGAGGCGGGCAGTCTGATCCCCCAGCGCCATCAGGAGATGCTGCTCAGCATCCTGGATCTGGACAAGATGACGGTGGAACACATCATGGTGCCGCGCAGCGAGATCTACGCCATCGACATCAACGATGACTGGAAGACCATACTGCGTCAGCTGGCCCACTGCGCCCACACCAAGATCCTGCTCTATCGCGACAACATCGACGACGTGGTGGGTTTTCTGCACGCCCGCGACGCGCTGCGCCTGATGGCCAAGGATCAGTTCAACAAGTCGAGCCTGCTGCGGGAAGTGGACGAAATTTACTTCATTCCGGAAGGGACGCCCCTCAACGTGCAACTGGCCAAGTTCCAGCGCAACAAGGAGCGGATCGGCCTCATCGTCGACGAGTATGGCGACATTCAGGGGCTGATCACCCTGGACGACATCCTGGAAGAGATAGTGGGCGACTTCACCACCTCCATGACCCCGGCGCCCAGCGACGAGATCCATCCCCAGCCGGATGGCTCCTTCCTGGTGGAGGGCTCGGCCAGCATCCGCGAGCTCAACAAGGAGATGAACTGGCAGCTGCCCATCGACGGGCCCCGTACCCTTAACGGCGTCATCCTCGAATATCTGGAGGAGATCCCCCAACCCAACATCAGCCTGCGGCTGGCCGGCTACCCCATCGAGATCCTGGAAGTGGAGAACAACATGGTGAAGATGGCGCGGATCATGCCGGCGTTGTACCGAAACGAGTCGGGACTGGAAGATTGAAAAAAGGCTGCCGATGGCAGCCTTTTTCTATTGCGTCATTGGCCGGCGATCGGCTCACTCATCTTCGTCGCCAGGCTCCAGCACCAGGGTCGGGATCAACTCGCCGAAGACCTGCTGCAGCTCGTCGCGATTGGCCAGCAGATCCTGCAGCGTGTAGCTGTCCATCACCGCCAGAAACGCATTCATCGCCTCTTTCAGGGCACTCTTCAGCAGACAGACAGAGACGATGTGGCAAGCCGGCGAGTTGCAGTCGATGCCGTCCAGGTTCCCTTCCAGCGCCCGGATCACCTGGCCGATGTTGATGCTCTCCGGCGCGCAGGCCATGCGAATGCCGCCATTCTTGCCGCGCTGGGACTGCAGGTAACCCAGTTTCACCAGCTGGTTCACCACCTTCACCATGTGGTTGCGGGAGACGTCATACAAGGCGGAGACCTTGGCCACGCTAGACAATTCGCCCTCCGGCAGGGTCGCCAGATAGAGCAGGGCTCTCAATCCAAAATCGGTATAGCTAGTTAGTCTCATAGTGCCTGTGTCGCATCACGCGGAAATTGATTATTGATTCAGATCAAATAAACATCTAGGATGCAGCTTATTAAGTGACATTCTAGATGTTCAATTAGCAAGGAACCCCTATGTTAGACCAAGCCACCATCGCCGTCATCAAAAGCACCATCCCTTTGCTCGAATCAGCGGGCCCCGCGCTCACCCAGCACTTCTACCAGCGCATGTTCAGCCATAACCCGGAGCTGAAGGACATTTTCAACCTGGCGCACCAGCGCAGCGGCGGTCAGCCGCTGGCGCTGTTCAATGCGGTGGCGGCCTACGCCAAGAACATCGACAACCTGGGGGCACTGGCCGGTGCCGTGGAACGCATCGCCCACAAGCACACGGGTTTCCTGATCCAGCCAGAACAATATCACATTGTAGGTAGTCATCTCTTGGCCACGCTCAAAGAATTGGGTGGAAGTGCGGTCACCGACGAGGTGCTGGATGCCTGGGGCAAGGCTTACGGCGTGCTCGCCAGCATCTTCATCGGCCGCGAGAGCGAGATTTATCAGGAGAAGGCGAACGAGATCGGTGGCTGGCAAGGCCCCCGCCCCTTCCTGATCAAGGAGAAGCGGGTCGAGAGCGAGCTCATCACCTCCTTCCTGCTGGCGCCGGTGGATGGCAAGCCGGTGCTGGACTTCAAACCGGGCCAGTACCTCAGCATCAAGCTGGTCCATCCCGAGCTCGAGTATCAGGAGATCCGCCAGTACTCCCTCTCCGATGCCCCCAATGGCCAGCACTACCGCATCAGCGTCAAGCGCGAGCCGCACGGCCAGGTCTCCAACCTGCTGCACGATCATCTGCAGGAGGGCGATCAAGTGGAGCTGATGCCGCCCACCGGCGATTTCTACCTGAAAGCCGATGGCCATACCCCGGTAGTACTGCTCTCGGCCGGTGTGGGTGTCACGCCGATGATGAGCATGCTCAACCAGCTGCTGACGAGCAGCCATCAGGCCGACATCACCTGGCTGCACGCCTGCGAACAGGGTGCCGTGCATGCCTTCAGGGAGGATATTCAGCAAAAATCCCGCCAGCACGCCAACCTGTTGAGCCGGGTCTGGTATCGGGAGCCGCAGGCCAGTGACGTGCAGGGCGAAGAGTACCATCATGCCGGCACCATGGATCTGAGTGCCGTGCAGGAGCGCATCACGCCGCAGGCCCACTACTACTTCTGTGGCCCTCTTGGCTTCATGCAGGCCGTCAAGCAGCAGCTGATCGCGTCGGGTATTCCGGCCGGCCAGCTCCATTACGAAGTTTTTGGTCCCCACCAAGATCTGTAAGGCGGGCGGATCACTATAACTTGATGAGGGGCCAGCCTGTCACGGCACGGCGGCTGGCCCCTCCCGGCCCACGGATGCAGATCCGTGGGTCATTTTTTGGGATCAGTGCATCGCCTTGGCACGGGCGATGGCGTTGGCGGGCATGCGATTGCCGAGCCGGCTGAGCAGGCTCGCCGCCTTCTGGTGGGTGGCCTTGTCACCGATGACGGCGCCGTGCAGCCAGTGATACGCCTCCTCGTAGTCCAGTGGGCTTCCCATGCCCTGCAACAGCATCTCCACCCACTCGATCTGCGCCCGCTGGAAGCCCAGGCTGGCGGCCTCCCGCATCAGGGTCTCGGCCTTGAGCAGGTCCTTTTGCACCAGGGTGCCCTTCCAGTAGTAGCGACCCAGTTGCTCCAGCGCCGGCGCCAGCCCTTGATTGGCCGCATCCCACATGAATTTCACCCCCAGCTCCGCATTGGGCTTGATGCAGACCCCCCAGGCCAGCATGTCCCCCCACAGAAACTGATAAGAGGGGATCTTCATCACCTCGGCCCGCACCTCGATATCCTGGGTGAGCTGGCACCTGTCCTGCTTGACCTGCTGCAGGTGGCGGCCCTGCTCAATCCAGTTGAGCAGCTCGTCCTGGCGATAGAGCGGCACCGCCTGCAGCGCGCCGCTGTCCACGGTCAGGCCGCTGGCCGGGGTGCTGGTCATGGGACGATTGTTCGGCGAACGGTCGCCCTCTGCAGCGACAGGCGCGGGAATGGGGGCTGCCGCTGGCGCAGCGGCGGGTGTTGTACTCGTTGCCGCAACCGGTGCAGAGGGGTTGGCGGATGGCGTTGCCGTAGTTTGCACGGCCGCCGGTGCGGGAGCCTCAGCAGAGGACGGGGCGGCAACCTCCGGCTGCGCCGGCGCACTGGCCGCCGGCGTGGCCCCGCTCGTCGCGGTGGCGGCAGAGGTGGAAGGCTCGGCCCCCTGCGCCTGGCCCGTCAGCAATGGGGGCGTCAGCAAACAGAGCAGGCCGACAAGGGTAATGGGTTTCATCATAAGGATCTCCTGCAGCACCCTGTTATCGGCAGCCGGCGACATCCCCTTAGTCCGGCACCACCTGCCCATAACGACAAAGGGGAGCCGAAGCTCCCCTTGCTGTCCATCCGGACGCCTTACTTGACGAAGTCGACACCCAGCTGGATATCGGCTTTCAGGGTGGCCAGCATGCCATCCATCGCCTCTTGTTCGAAGGCGCTCAGCTTGCCGTAGTCCAGCACGGTTTCGACGCCGTTCTTGCCAAGCAGGATGGGCTGCGCGAAGAAGGTGGCGTGCTTGCCGTCGCCTTCCACGTAGGCGCACTCGATGACGTTGGCTTCACCCTGCAGACCCTTGATCAGCGACAGACCGAAACGGCAGGCAGCCTGGCCCATGGAGAGAGTGGCGGAACCGCCACCGGCCTTGGCTTCCACCACTTCGGTACCGGCGTTCTGGATACGCTTGGTCATGGCGGCCACTTCGTCGGCGGTGAAGCTGGCACCTTCAATCTGGGAGAGCAGCGGCAGAATGGTCACGCCACTGTGGCCACCGATCACGTTGACGCGCACCTTGTCGACGTTCAGACCCTTGGCCTCGGCCACGAAGGTCTCGGCACGGATCACGTCCAGGGTGGTGACGCCGAACAGGCGACGCTTGTCATAGACACCGGCTTTCTTCAGCACTTCGGCGGCGATGGCGACCGTGGTGTTGACCGGGTTGGTGATGATGCCGATCAGCGCTTTCGGGCAGGAGGCGGCGCACTTTTCCACCAGATTCTTGACGATGCCGGCGTTGATGTTGAACAGGTCGGAACGATCCATGCCGGGCTTGCGCGCCACGCCGGCGGAGATCAGCACGACATCGGCGCCGACCAGAGCCGGGCTCGGGTCTTCACCGCAGAAACCTTTTACTTTCACGTCAGTCGGGATATGGCTCAGATCGACCGCCACGCCCGGGGTCACCGGAGCGATGTCATACAGGCTCAATTCGGAACCAGCAGGCAGACGGTTTTTCAACAGCAGAGCGAGGGCTTGGCCGATGCCACCGGCGGCACCCAGAACGGCAACTTTCATGATCAACTCCATGTTTAAGCGTAGGTTTAAGGTTGTTTCTTGTTGTGCGCCCAACCTTAAAGGATCCCCCCCTAAAAAACAATCTGATAACAGTTGTAATCACAGGTTCTGTGAGCCAATAAACAGGCGGCGAATAAAAATGGGGGAAAATGCAAAAAATTGGAGGGGAAGCACAGATTTCCTGCACTTACCCTCACCATTAATAGGTAGATCTGCCGACTTCAGCCCTGGAAGGCCAACGCCCTGCGTTCACACCAACGAAAACCAATTGTTAACAATCCGTTCATGGTCAGGTAGAGGGCACCGGCCACGGTGAACACCGCCAGGGTGTCATAGGTCTGGGCATTGAGGCGCTGGGCCAGCCCCATCACATCCATGATGGTGATGGTACTGGCGAGCGAACTCCCCTTGAGCACCAGGATCACCTCGTTGGAGTAGGCGGGTACCAGTCGCCGGGCGGCGTGACGCACCTTCATCCACAGAGTTTGGCCGGCGGAGAAGCCGAGCGCGCGGCAGGCCTCTACCTCACCGGCCGGGATGGCATCGAGCGCCCCCTTGAACAAGCGGGTGGAGTAGGCGGCGGTGTTGAAGCCGAGCGCCAGCACGGCGCAGAACCAGGGCTGCTTGAGCAACGGCCAGAGCGGCCCCTCTTTGAGCCAGGCAAACTGGCCCGGCCCGTAGTAGATGAGGAAGATCTGGATCAGCAGCGGCGTGCCGGTGAAGACCAGCACCCACAGCTGCACCAGCTGGGTCGCCACCGGGATGCGGCGCTCCAGCACCCAGGTCATGGCTGCCGCCATCAGCACGCCCAGCAGCAGACTGCCGGCGGTCAGTTGCAGAGTAATCGCCAGGCCACCCAGCAGGGTCATCAGGTAATCCTGCATGATCAGCCTCCGTAACGGCGGGTATAGCGGGCTGCCTGCTTCAAGCCGAACTCACTCACCAGGCTGATGGCCAGGTAGATGAGGGCCGCCGCCGCATACCAGGTGAAGGGTTGATAGGTACTGGCCGAGGCCATCTGGGCCTGGCGCATCATCTCGTTCACCCCGATAAGCGACACCAGTGCAGTGTCCTTGAGCAGCACCAGCCACTGGTTGCCGAGCCCTGGCAGGGCGTGACGCCAGGCCTGGGGCAGCACGATGCGAAAGAAGATGTGACGCTTGCCAAGGCCGAGCGCCAACGCCGCCAGCCGCTGCCCGGCGGGCACCGCATTGAGGGCGGCCCGCAGGGTCTGGGTGGCGTAGCTGGCGAACAGCAGGGAGAGCGCCAGCACGCCGCAGGCGAACGGGCTGAACTCCACGTACTCGCCGGTGATGAGGAACAGCACCTGGGTAGAGCCGAAGTAGATGAACAGCACCACCAGCAACTCGGGCAACCCGCGAATAAGCGTGGTGAGGGTGGCCACCGGCCACACCAGAGCGCGCTGCTTGCTCAGCTCGGCGGCGCTGAACGCCAGCGCCAGCACCATGCCCCCGACCAGGGAGGCCAGGGCCAGCCCGAGGGTCATCCAGGCTGCATCCAACAACAGGCTCAACATGGCTTAGTGCGCGAAATATTTGTCGTAGATCTTCTGATAGGTGCCGTTGGCCTTGATGTCGGCCAGCCCCTTGTTCAGCTGGGTCAGCAGTTCCTGATTGCCCTTGGCCACCGCGATGCCAAAACCGGTACCGAAGTACTTGGCGTCAGTCACAGGTGCGCCGATCACGCTGTACTCTTTGTGCTGCTTGAGCCAGTCGGCGGCGACCGCAGTATCGGCAAACACGCCGTCGGTACGGCCGTTCATCATGTCGAGGAAGGCACTCTGGTAGCTGGCGTAGGGCACGGTCAGCAGCCCCTTGCTCACCCAGTTGTCCACCAGATAGGACTGGTGGGAGCTGCCGTTTTGCACGCCGACAGTCTTGTCCACCAGATCTTCCGGCCCCTTGAAGGCGTCCTTCTTGGTCACGAACACGGCGGAGTTCTGGTAATAGATGTCAGAGAAATCGACCTGGGCGGCCCGCTCCGGGGTCACGTCCATGGCGGCGATGGCGGCGTCGTAGCGACGGAATTTCAGGCTGGGGATCAGGCTGTCAAAAGCCTGGTTGTGGAAGCTGCACTCCAGCTTGGCCTGTTCACAGATGGCGCGGGCCAGGTCGATGTCAAACCCCTGGAACTCGTTCTTGTCGTCCAGGTATTCGAACGGTGCGTAGGTGGCCTCGGTGGCGAACTTGATCTCTTTTGCCAGCACCTGGGTGCTCAGCAGGCCCATGGCCGCGATCAGCAACAGACTCTTTTTCATGACAGCTTCCTTATCGATTTGAATATCAATGCATCAAGAATTCGGCAAACCGGCTGGTTTGCGGGGCTTGGAAAATGGCGGCGGAGCCCGCTTCGATGATCCGCCCCTTCTCCAGATAGATCACCTGGCTGGCCACCTTGCGGGCGAACTCCACCTCGTGGGTCACCACCACCTGGGTGATGCCGGTCTGGCCAAGGTTGCGGATGATCTCCGCCACTTCCTTGGTGATCTCGGGGTCGAGGGCTGCGGTCGGCTCGTCAAACAGCAGCACCTGGGGATCCATCATCAGGGTACGGGCGATGGCCACCCGCTGCTGCTGACCACCGGAGAGACGGGCCGGCCAGGCGTCGCGCTTGTCGGCCAGTTGCAGCTGGGCCAGCAGATAGCCCCCCTTCTCCATGGCCGCCGCCTTGCTCATGCCGAGCAGCTTGACCGGCGCCTCGATGAGGTTCTCCATCACGGTGAGATGGGGCCACAGGTTGTACTGCTGGAACACCATGCCCACCTTGCGGCGCAGCGCCTGGGTCTGGCGGTTGAACTCGGCGGTGGAGAGGCTGGAGGGGAAAGAAAATTCACTTTCACCGATGCGCAGGACACCGGCATCCGGGGTGTCCAGCAGGTTCATCATGCGCAGCAGAGAACTCTTGCCGGCACCGCTCGGACCCAGCAGCACCAGGGTTTCACCGGGTGCGGTCCGAAAGCTGACCTGTTGCAGTACCGGCACCTTGTGCCAGGATTTTTCGATACCGATTAATTCAATACCCATACAGCCCAATTGAATAAGTTTTCAAAATTTCGTCCTGATTCTAACGCTGGCATGGGTGGATGCAAGCTATATTTGAATCAATATGCAGAACAAGCGCCGCTTCCTTGCAAAAATAGGCATATGAATGCAAAATGGGCACGCTGTTCATATCTGCCGCCTGAGCGTGACAGGCAGCCAAACCTCCTCATTCGTGAGTCCAAGATGAAGCATAACGACAAGCAAGAAAAACTGGCCAAGGCCTTTAAAGCCTTGCTGAAAGAAGAACGATTTGGCTCCCAGGCAGAGATAGTGACTGCCCTGCAAGAGATGGGCTTCGAAAACATCAACCAGTCCAAGGTATCGCGCATGCTGAGCCGCTTCGGCGCCGTTCGCACCCGCAATGCCAAGATGGAAATGGTTTACTGCCTGCCGGTGGAACTGGGCGTGCCCACCACCTCCAGCCCGCTCAAGAATCTGGTGCTGGATGTCGACCACAACGGCGCTCTGGTGGTGATCCATACCAGCCCGGGTGCGGCCCAGCTGATCGCCCGCCTGCTCGACTCCCTCGGCAAGGCCGAAGGGATCCTCGGCACCATCGCCGGTGACGACACCATCTTCATCACCCCGACCAGCGACACCGACATCGAGGAGCTCTACCTCTCCGCCCTCGAGCTGTTCGAACAGACGCCGTAAGGGCGGCAACCGCCCCGTGGCGGTTGCTCCAGAACGCAAAATCCCGGCCAAGGCCGGGATTTTTGTTATCTGCGGGTCGAGCTTATTTGCCCTGCCCTACCAGAAAATCTTCTGAGGGAGCGAAGAAGGCTGCGCCGGTCACCGCCCTGGTGAAGCGCAGCAGGTGATCGAAGTGGCTGCCCTCCCCCTTGTACATGCTGGCCAGCATAGCGTTGAAGTGCAGCGGAGTGCGACAGCAGGAGATGAAGTAGAGCCCCTGCTCGGTCATGGTGCCCCAGGGCATGCTCTGGCGCAGGATCTCCATGGACTCCCCCTTCGGGGTCTTGAGGTTGACCCGCTTGATGTGGGCGGTCAGCGGCTTGTCGGCCGACTCGTACTCGATGTTGTCGACCTTGGTGCGACCTATGATGTCTTCCTGCTCTTTTTGCGCCAGCTTCTCCCAGTCGCTCATGGCGTGGACCCAGCGCTGCACGTGGATGTAGGAGCCGCCGGCAAACTCGCCATCGGCCAGCAACGCCACTTCGGCGCGGTGCTCATCTTGCGGGTTCTCGGTGCCGTCGACGAAACCGGTCAGGTCGCGGCAGTCGAGGTTGCGAAAACCGCGCACCTCTTCCGCCAGCTCCACCAGCCCGGCCAGCAGGGCCATGACGCGCTGACCGGCGTGGTGCAGCACATCCACCCGATCGGCGCGCAGCTGCACGAACAGATCGAACGGAGTGTTGGGGGCCTCCTGGCCGTTGGCGGATTGCGCCATGAAGCCGCGGAACTGGGGCGGACGGGCGGCGGGATAGAGGCCATCCCAGGCGTCGGCACCGACGGCGACCAGACCGCTGAAGCCGGCAGCGGGGAAATCGGCGGCCACCGCCTCCCACAGGGCCGGCAGCCTGGCCAGACGGGCCACCAGCTCGGCGGCGTCACCGGTGCGGTTGAACATCAGATAGAGGGCGTGCAGATTGGGCTCGGCACAGATCCCGGCTTGGGCTTTCATATATCTCTCCCCTGAACAGACATTGGCGATATGGGCAATTGGCGTTGCGCGATTATAAACCAGCGCGGTTCCAGTTCATTGATTTCACGACGATATCACGCGTTCAGGGTAAAGGGTCAAACAACACCAGGGCGTGAGGGGTCACCCTGACCTGCGCCCGCGCGCCCTCCAGCGGCTCGCCGATGCTCGCCTCCAACCGCAGCTCGCCGCTCTCGAACAACACCCGGCAGTGGTGGCCTAAGAACTGCTGCTCCACCACCTTGAGCTCGCCATCCGCGGCGCTCTCCAGCAGCAGCTGCTGGGGCCTGAGCATCAGTTGCAGCAGCTCACCCGCTTCCCGGCCGTGAGGCTCGCTGCCACAGATGACCCCGAGCGCCGTACGCACGCAGTGGCTGTCCACCACCTCGGCCGCCAGGTAGTTGACCCCGCCGAGAAACTCCGCCACGAAGCGATTCTGGGGGCGACGATAGAGCTGCTCAGGCTGGCCCACCTGCTCAATGTGACCCGCGCGAAACAGCGCCAGCCGATCGGCAAAAGCAAAGGCCTCCTCCTTGCTGTGGCTGACGAAGATGGCGCCGATCCCCTGCTGCTTGAGCAGGGCGCGGATCTCGAGGATCAGCTTCATCCGTACCTGGGTGTCGATGTTGGAAAAGGGCTCGTCCAGCAGCATCAATCTCGGCTTGCACACCAGCGCCCGGGCGATGGCCACCCGCTGTTGCTGGCCACCGGATAGCTGGTGCGGATAGCGATCCCCCAGCCCCTGCAGATTGACCAGCGCCAGCGCTTCGTCCACCTGTTGCTGGCGGGCACGGCGATCGAGCCGGGTCAGACCGAAGCCGACGTTGTCCGCCACCGTCAGGTGGGGGAAGAGGGCGTAATCCTGAAAGATCATGCCGATGTTGCGCGCCTCGGGCGGCACGCTGGCACCCGGCCCGTCGAGCAGGGTATCGCCGAGGCGAATCGTGCCCTCCGCCAGCGGCAGCAGGCCAGCGATGGCCTTGAGCAGCGTGGTCTTGCCGCAACCGCTGGCCCCCAGCAGACAGACGATCTCGTTGTCGGCCACCGTCAGGGAGAGCTGTTCCAGCACATTGCGGCCGTTGTAACGGCAACTGACATTTTCAACCTGCAAACAGGACAAGGCTGACTTCCTCTCATTTCTGGCGGTGTGCGGCCTTTCGGCTCAGCACACTGCATGCAATTTCATTGGCCGACGTGGCGACTCAGTGCCCCGCCCCATCCAGGTTGCGGTTGACCCAGATCAGCGGCAACAACCCCACCAGCACGATGACGATGGCGCCGAGCGCGCCGCGCTCCAGCATCTCGTCCGACACGAACTGGTAGACGTGGGTCGCCAGGGTATCGAAGTTGAACGGCCGCAGCAGCAGGGCGGCAGGCAGCTCCTTCATGGATTCGATGAACACCAGCATGGCACCGGCAAACAGGCCGCGCTGCACCAGCGGCAGGTGTACCCGCCGCAGCATGGCGCCATCTCCCTGCCCCAGGGAGCGGGCCGCCATGTCGAGGCTGGGGGAGATCTTGCCCATGCTGCTCTCCACCGAGCCAATGGCGATGGCCACGAAGCGCACCAGATAGCCGAACACGATGGCGGTGAGGGTGCCGGTCAGCAGCAACCCAGGCCCCTGACGCCCCAGCCACTCGGCCAGATCGTTGATGGCAAAGTCGAGGGCGGTGAGCGGCACCAGCACCCCGATGGCGAGCACGGTACCCGGCATGGCGTAACCCATGGCAGCTATGCGCAGGGGCAACAGGCTCTTGGGCCCGCCATCGAGGCGACGGCAGAAGCCGAGCAGCAGGGCAATGCCCATGGCCAGCAGGGCGGTCAGCGCCGAGATGAGCAGACTGTTGCCGGCGAAGCGGACAAACTCCGGCGTCCAGGAGAGTTCGAAATAACGCACCCCATAATCCAGCAGGATGACGAATGGCAGGCCGAAGCCGGCCAGCACCAGCCCCCAGCACCAGAGCGCAGCCAACCAGCGTCGCGCCCCCTTGAGCGGGTAGCGCAACGGCTGTTCGTGACCCATCGACTTCTGGAACACCTGCTGGCGCTGGCGGGAGCGACGCTCCATCGCGATCAGCAGCACTACCGCCAGCAGCATCAGGCAGGAGAGCTTGGCGGCGGTGGCCAAACTGCCGTAGCCGAGCCAAGTGTCGTAGACCGCCGTGGTCAGGGTGTTGATGGCAAAGAAGTGGACGGTGGCAAAGTCGGCCAGGGTCTCCATCGCTACTAGGGAGACGGCCACCATGATGGCCGGGCGCGCCAGCGGCAGGCTGAGGCGGCGAAAACTCTGCCAGGGGGTGCAGCCCAGCAGACGGCTGGAGTGAATGAGGCTGACCGACTGCTCCAGAAAGGAGGCGCGGGTCAGCAGATAAACGTAGGGAAACAGCACCAGCGCCAGCACCCAGGCGGCGCCGCCGAGGGAGCGGATGCCCGGAAACCAGTAATCGGCGGGGGATTGCCAGTCAAACAGGGTGCGTAGCCCCGCCTGCAACGGGCCCGAGTAGTCGAGCAGATCCGTGTAGACATAAGCCACTATGTAGGAGGGCATGGCCATGGGCAGCATCAAGGCCCACTGCAGGGCACGGCGCCCCGGCACCTGACACATGGCCACCAGCCAGGCGGTGGGCACGCCGAACAGCAGACTGAGCAGCACCACCCCGATAACCAGCCCCAGGGTATTGCCAAGATAAGCGGGAAGCACCGTATCGGCGAGATGGCGAAACAGATCTCCGTCAGCCGAGAAGGCGGAGAAGACCAGGGCAAGCACCGGCAAAGCCAGCAGCAGGGCGGTGGCCCAGCTGCCGGTAATCCATCCAAAATTTTTCATGTGTCCACAGAGGTTGATGGGGCCCTTGGCCCCATCTGATTACAAGTCGAATTTCACTTCATCCAGCAGTTGCAAGGCGTCCTTGCGGTGCTTGGCGTAATCGCTGACCGGCATGGGGTCAGACTTGAAACTGCCCCAGGACTTGACCATGGCGGAAGGCTCGACGCCGGCCTTGACCGGATACTCGGCATTCACGTCAGCATACATGTGCTGGGCGGTGTCGCCGGCCAGAAACTCCATCAGCTTCTGGGCCTCGGCCTTGTTCTTGGCATACTTGGTCATGGCCACGCCGCTCACGTTGACGTGGGCACCGCGATCCCCCTGGTTCGGGAAGTTGATGTAGACGGCATCGGCCCAGGACTTCTGCGCCGGATCCTTCAGCATGGCGCCCAGGTAGTAGCTGTTGCCGAGCGACACGTCACAGATACCATCCTTGATCGCCTTGACCTGATCCCGGTCGTTGCCCTGCGGCTTGCGCGCCAGGTTGGCCTTGACCCCTTCCAGCCAGGTTTTTGCATCCGCCATGCCGTGATGAGCGATCATGGAGGAGACCAGCGCCACATTGTACTCATGCTTGCCGCTGCGGGTGCAGATTTTTCCTTTGAATTCAGGCTTGGCCAGATCTTCGTAGCTGATGGTGTCCAGCTTGCCGAGGCGCTCCTTGCTGGAATAGATGGCGCGCACCCGGGTGGTCAGGGCGAACCAGCGATTGTCCGGATCGCGATAGATGGCGGGGATGTTCTCCTGCAGGATCTTGCTGTCCACCGGCTGCACCAGCCCCTTGTCCACCAGATCGGTCAGCCGGCTGATGTCGACGGTCAGCATCAGATCCGCCGGGGAGAGCTTGCCTTCCCGCTCCAGACGCTCGTTCAGACCCTCTTTGGCGAACACCACGTTGACCTTGATGCCAGACTCTTTCTCGAATTGCTGGATGATGGGCTTGATCAGCTCATCCTGGCGGTTGGAGTAGACATTCACTTCCCCTGCGGCAAACGCCGACTGAGCCGCCAACGCAGAGAAAGCCAGTGCCAACATCTTCATTTTCATCATCCATTCCTTGAGTTGCTATATCGAGTGAGAACCATTGCTGTTTGCATTTTGCATTGAGCTCGACAGCGGGATCAAGAAATCCTGACGTTGCGGGATCACATATTTAAACGTCGTTCAAACAAAGGGGCCGGATAGAATCCTATCCAGCCCCACCATGGAGTCAATCAGCGACACCCCATCGACCACCAGCCCCGTCAGGGCCGTCAGAGCGCCTCGTCGTCGTTCTCGCCGGTCCGAATGCGCACGGCCTGCAGCAGGTCGTAGACGAAGATCTTGCCGTCACCTATCTTGCCGGTGTAGGCGGCCTTGCAGATCGCCTCGATCACCCCTTCGACGTTGTCATCGGCGGTGGCGATCTCCAGCTTGACCTTGGGCAGGAAGTCGACCTGATACTCGGCTCCCCGGTATAATTCGGTGTGCCCCTTCTGGCGGCCAAACCCTTTGACCTCGGACACGGTCAGACCCTCGACCCCCAGGATGGCGACGGCCTCGCGCACGTCATCCAACTTGAAGGGTTTGATAATCGCAGTAATCAGCTTCATCTGGTTGCTCCCAATCCATGGTATGTCATGAATGGGGAATCAATTCTTGTGCCAAGTCTTTTTATTGTTTAATTTCAAAAAGATAGCATTTACGTCTGGAGCAGGACTCTCCCGACATCACCAAGGGAGCGCAGCTCGCCCCATTATGAGGCACCAAGCTGAACCAGCCTGCGCCGCTGCACTAAACAAGAGCACAGCAGTATGTTAGTCATCTCCAACAGCGTCACCCTGCCCTGGCATGAGCTGCAATTCCAGACCATGCGGGCACAGGGCAACGGCGGCCAGCACGTCAACAAGACCGACTCCGCCGTCTGGTTGCGCTTCGATTACCGCAGCTCCCCCAGCCTCACCCCGCTCTACAAGGAGGGGCTCGACAAGCTGAGCGACAGCCGGGTTCACGACGGCTTCATTCTGATCCGGGTCGAGACCCATCGCAGTCAGGACATGAACCGCAAGGAGGCGATGAACCGCCTGGTGGAGCTGCTGAAAAAAGCAGCCTGGCGCCCCAAGGCGCGCCATGCCACCAAGCCGACCCGCAGCTCCCAGCGCAAGCGGGTCGATGCCAAGAAGCGCAAGGGGGAGATCAAATCGACCCGCGGCAAACCGGTCGTGGACTAGGCCCGACACCCGAGGATGACAACATGCAATACAGTTTTTGCGACAACGCCCATGGCCCCCTGCTCATCGCCATCGATCGGGACGGGCTGCGTTACGTGGAGTTCATGCGAGGCGAGCAACCGGTGACCCCGACCGACCAGTGGCAGCGGGACGACTTGGCGCTCGCCCCTTTCGTCGAGCAGTTCGCTGCCTACTTCGCCGGTCGCCTGCGCCGCTTCGATCTGCCGCTCGCCGCCCGGGGCACCCCTTTTCAGCAATCGGTATGGCGCGCCCTGGGCGACATTCCCTACGGTGAGACAGTCAGCTATCTCGAGATAGCCCAGGCCATCGGCAATCCCAAGGCGGTGCGGGCGGTGGGTGCCGCCAACGGCCGCAACCCGCTCAGCATCATAGTGCCCTGCCACCGGGTGATCGGCCGCAGCGGCGAGCTGACCGGTTATGCCGGCGGCATCCCTATCAAACGCTGGCTGCTGGCACTGGAGCAACAGACCGCCGATCACTTTGTGCTGACCCCCTGAGCCACTGACCAGCCAGCCCGCATTGCGTTTAGCAAAATGAACATAGCATGAAGAATCGCCTCAGAAGGGCTTCAGACAGCCTCAGGCATCATGGCTTCACACTTGGATGGCATGGCTCATCCCTCATTCAAGTGGCACCCATGTGACGCTTCCAATCTGTCTTTTTCCCCCGCGCCTCCCTGAGGCGCTTTTTTTTGCCGGCAGACGGGCGCAAAAAAGCCCGCCGAAGCGGGCTCTGACCGGAAGGTGCTAACTTCTGGGGTCAATCAGAGGGCGAGGAACAGGCCGGCCAGCGAGGCGCTCATCAGGTTCGCCAGCACCCCCGCCAGGATGGCGCGCATGCCGTAGCGGGCGATGAAGGATTTGCGCTCCGGCACCATGGCGCCCAGGCCGCCGATCAGGATCGCCATGGAGGAGATGTTGGCGAAACCGCACAGGGCGAAGGTGACGATGGCCTTGCTCGATTCGCTCAGGGTCTGGTCCTGCACCAGGGCGATGAAGGCAACGAACTCGTTCACCACTATCTTGGTGCCGATCAGGGCGCCGGCGGCCTGAGCCTGCTCCCAGGGGATGCCGATCAGCCAGGAGATGGGAGCGAACAGCCAGCCCAGGATGATCTGGAAGCTCAGCTCCAGCCCCACCAGGTCGCCGGCCCAGCCCAGCAGGCCGTTGAGCATGGCGATCACGCCAACGAAGGCCAGCAGGGTGGCCCCCACGGCGACCGCGATGTTGAGACCGGACATGGCGCCATCGGCGGCCGCTTCAATCACGTTGGTAGCACGCGGGATCACCACGTCCTGATGATGGTCCTCTTCTTCGGCGGCAGGCGGCACCAGGATCTTGGCCATGGCCAGACCGGCCGGCGCCGACATGAAGGCCGCCGCGATCAGGTATTTCAGCTCGACCCCGATGCTGGCGTAACCCACCAGGGTACCTCCCGCCACGGAGGCGAGGCCGCAGCTCATCACCGCGAAGAACTGGGAGTCGGACATCTTGGAGAGATAGGGTTTGACCACCAGCGGCGCCTCTACCATGCCGACGAAGATGTTGGCGGTGGCGGAGAGGCTCTCGGCGCGGCCGGTGCCCAGCAGCTTCTGCAGGCCGCCGCCAAGCAGGGCGATCACTTTCGGCATCAGGCCGATGTGGTAGAGGATGGCGATCACCGCGGAGAAGAAGATGATGACCGGCAGCACGTTGAAGGCAAAGATGAAGCCCAGCTTGAACTTGGCCAGATCGCCGAACAGGAAGGCGATCCCCTCCTGACCGTAACCGATCACGCTGCTCACGCTCTCGCTCACCCCGTTCAGCACGTGCTGACCGGCGGGCAGCCAGAGTACCAGGCCGGCGAAGAGGATCTGCAGGCAGAGGGCCAGGCCCACTGTTCGCAACGGGATACGACGACGATTATCAGAGCAGAGCGTGGCCAGGGCCAGGATGCTCAGGATGCCGAGCAGGGCAATCATAGGGACTCCATCAGGTGGGGCGAAAGATGGGCGCGGATTCTGCTCTCCCAGCCTCGCCACTGCAAGTCCAATTGGTTACAGCCCTGTTAGCAAAAACGTTTTCACGATACCGGTTGCGGCAACTGGCTGATTTGGCTCGATTTTGGTATCAAGCGAAAGCCAGTGTTCTTATATGGAAACGATTATTCCTCTGTACCGGACAATTTGCCGCCGAGCCAGGGGGCCAGCCGCTGTTCCCAGTAGGGATGGGGGCCGAAACCCTCCTTGAGGAAATCGATGAACAGCCGGATCTTGGGATCCAGGTGCTCGCGCCTGGCATAGACGGCGTGTACCGCCATCTTCTGGTTTGGTCGCCACTGGGGCAACAGCGGGATCAGCTGGCCGGACTGCAGCTCCTTGTCTAGCAGGTAGTTGGCCACGTAGGCGATGCCGAGCCCGGCCAGGGCGGCGTCGCGCACCGCCTCCGCCAGATCCACCCGGTAGTTGCCGGCCACCTGCACCGTCTGGCGCTCCTTGCCCTGGCGAAACGACCACTCGTGGTAGCGCCGCTCCCGGCTCTGGTAGGTGATGCAGTTGTGCTGAGCCAGGTCTCTGGGGTGCAGCGGGGTGCCGTGGCTCAAGAGATAGTCCGGCGAGGCCACCAGCACGAAGCCGATGTCCGCCAGCCGCTGCCCCACCAGGGCCTCGGGTTTGTCCTCGTAGGTGGTGATCCAGAGATCCAGCCCCTCATCCACCAGATTGGTGCGGTGATCGAACAGGGAGACTTCCAGCTCCAGCTCGGGGTAGCGATCCTGAAACGCCTTGAGGCGCGGGATCACGTGCAGCCGGCCGAAAGATTGACCGACCCCCAGATGGAGCACGCCACTCACCTTACCGCGCCGCTCCGCCACCATGGAGTCCGCCTCCAGCGCCACCGCTACCAGGGCACGGCAGTGGCGGGCATACTCCTGGCCGAGTTCGGTGAGGGAGAAGCGGCGGGTGGTGCGCTGCACCAGCTGGGCGCCGAGTTCGGTCTCCAGCTGGGCCAGCTGCTTGCTGATGTGGGATTTGGAGACGCCGAGCCGCCGGGCGGCGGCAGAGATCCCCTGTTCACGGACCAGGGCATCGAAGATCACCATTTGGGGCAGACGTTGCAGCACGGGATTACCAGAGAGAAGAGCGGGCCCCCATTATTCCAGAGCGGCCCACCGCGGGGTAGCGCTAAAGGCCGAGCGCCCGTTTGACCTCTTTTTGCAGGGGATCGTCCGCCGGATTCTGGTTGGCACCGTAGCTGCCGATGAGTTTGCCGTCGCGCCCCACCAGGTATTTGTGGAAGTTCCAGTCGGGGGCATCGCCATCGGCTGCCGCCGCCAGCCCCTTGAACAGGGGTACCGCATCCGAGCCCCGCACCGCCACCCGGTTGAACATGGGGAAGGTGACCCCGTAGTCGCGCCGGCACACCTCGGCGGTCTTGTTCTCGTTGCCCGCCTCCTGTCTGAAGTCGTTGGAGGGGAAGCCCAGCACCACCAGTCCCTGCTCCTTGTAGCCCTGATAGAGCCGCTCCAGATCCCGAAACTGGCCGCTGTAGCCACAATAAGAGGCGGTGTTGACCACCAGCACCACCTTGCCCTCGGTCAGCTGGCAGAGGTTGTGGCGCTGGGTGCTGTTGAGCTCCCGCATCTCCACGTTGAAGTAGTCGGGGCAGGCGGCGCCGGCCATGCCGGATGCCAGCGTCAGCAACAAGACAATCCTTTTCATCGAGTGACTCCTGTCAGGCAGATGAGTGACATACGCGCGAACACGCCGGCCGGTTCACCGGCTCAATAGAGGGGGATGCCGGTGAGCATGCCGTGTCCCCAGAAGATCAGCAGGGCGGTGAGCGCCAGCCCGGCCCCCACGCTGAGCCCGGTGCCATACCAGTTGGCCGCCGGACGGGGATGGCGCTGCCAGTCCCGCACCGAAATCCAGACGATGCTCACCAGCGCCCACAGGCCGATGCCGCCAAACAGCACCAGGGAGCGAGCCTCGCTGTTGACCGCCAGATGGGCACCGGCCCAGAGCAGGGTGCCGAGCAGCTGGGGATGCACCAGCCAGCGCCGCAGGTGGTTGGGGCCCTGACCGGAGCAGAACAGGATCAGGGCGATGGGCATCACCGCCATCATCAGGGTCGGGCCCCAGGCGGGCAGAAAATAGAGCGGCAAGGGGCTGGAGGTGCGCCAGCCGGCAATGATGCAGGCGATGCCGATAAACAGCACCAGCGAGAAGAGTCCCTTGTAGCGATGCTCCCCCAACCGCTCGCGCAGCCGGATCCTGTGGTCGGGCGCGAAGCAGGGGTAGAGGTGAGTCAGGGTAAACAGCAGTACCCCCAGGGTCAGCAAGATCATGGGTGGCTCCTTGTACTATGGGGGATCACTATGCCGCAAAGTCGGCGGCCAGAATACAGAAACCGCAGAAAAGCACTGGGGATACAGCGGGATAATGAAAAAAGCCGATCGACGGATCGGCAAGGTGTTTCGGGCTGACCCACAGTTGAGTGGGTCGTCACCGCGACACGGGGCGGGGTTGGCCGGCGCCAGGCACCGGCCAGAAGAGGGTCAGGGTCGCAGCAGATAGAGCGCCGCCACGTTGCGGGCCGTGAGCTGCAGGTTGGTGGTGGCGGTGGCCAGCGCCTCCGGCAGGGACATGGCGCGGTTGACCACGGCAAACACCGCATCCAGCCCGTGCTCGTGCACCACGCCGCAGTCGTCGGTCAGACAACCCGCGATACCGATCACCGGCTTGCCGAACTGCTTGGCACAGCGTGCGACACCGATTGGCGTCTTGCCATGAATGGTCTGGCTGTCGATGCGCCCCTCGCCGGTGATGACCAGATCCGCGTCGGCCACCGCCTCGGCCAACTTCAACGCCTCGATGACGATCTGGATGCCGGGCTTGAGCTCGGCGCCGAGCAGGCCCACCAGGGCCGCCCCCATGCCGCCGGCGGCGCCCGCCCCCGGGATCTCCTTCACCTGCTTGCCGAGGGCCTGCTCGATGCAATCCGCGTAGTGGGCCAGGTTGGCGTCCAGCTGCGCCACCATCTCGGGGGTCGCCCCCTTCTGCGGACCGAACACGGCGGAGGCCCCTTTCGGCCCGCACAGCGGGTTGTCCACATCGCAGGCCACTTCGATGGTGATCTTGGCAAGGCGCGAATCCAGCCCGCTCAGATCGATGGTGGCCAGCTCGGCCAGACCGGCGCCGCCCGGCGCGATGGGAGTACCGTCGCGTTTGAGCAGCTTGCCGCCAAGCGCCTGGATCATGCCGGCACCGCCGTCATTGGTGGCGCTGCCGCCGATGCCGAGGATCAGATGCTTCACCCCCATGTCGAGGGCCGCCAGGATCAGCTCACCGGTGCCGCTGCTCGAGGTGTGCAGTGGATTGCGCAGCTCAGGCGCCACCAGATGCAGGCCGGAGGCCGCCGCCATCTCGATGACGGCGCGCTCGCCATCCCCCAGCAGACCGACGAAGCCCTCTACCTTGTTGCCGAGGGGGGCGGTCACATGGAAGGGCAGAATGCGGCCGCCGGTGGCATCCACCAGGGACTGCACCGTCCCCTCGCCGCCATCAGCCATCGGCAATTTGACGTAGGTGGCATCCGGCAGCACCTGCTTGAAACCGGCCTCGATGGCATCGGCCACCGCCATGGCGCTCAGGCTCTCCTTGAATGAATCGGGGGCGATAACAATTTTCATATCAATTCCTTAGGCGAGGCCAAACACGCCGAACATCAGGGTGGAGACAACGGCGATGGTCAGACCAACTGCGGTTTCGTAGGGGATGAGCTTGAGCCGCTCACCCACGCCCATGTGGACGCTGCCGCCGGTGGCATGGAAGAAGGAGCCATGGGGCATGTGGTCGAATACGGTGGCACCGGCGTGGATCATGGCGGCCCCCGCCAGGCTGCTGATACCAAGCTCGAGCAGGGTGGCGCTGAACACATTGGAGGCTACCACGGTACCGGCGGTGGTCGAGGCGGTCGCCAGCGACATCAAAGCACCCGAGATGGGGGCCAGCAGGTAGGAGGGCAGGCCGGAGGCGGTCAGGCCGCTGATCAGCACATCCTTCAGACCGGAGTTGGCGATGATGCCCGCCAAGGTACCGGTACCCAGCAGCATGATGGCCACCGGCGCCATGCGGGCCAGACCCGAGACGGCAAACTGGTTCACCTTGCTGAACTTGCCCATCATCAGGGCGCCGACCAGGCCACCGAGAGGCAGTGCAATGAGCGGGTCCACGACTATGCCGGCGATGGGGCGCAGGGCCAGCAGCAGGATGGCCACCAGCGGCGCACTGATGGCGGCGGCAAAGCCCGGCAGCTTGCTGCCATCGAAGCTCACCACCTCGTCGGCGGCGACCTTGCTGCCCTTGTTGTTGAGGCGCTTGGCCAGCCAGTAGGCCATCACCAGCCCGAACAGGCCCGGGATGATGCCGGCCGCCATCACAGAGGTGAGTGGCAGGTGGAAGGCGTCCGCCGCCGCGATGGCGTTGGGGTTGGGCGACATGACGTTGCCCGCCTTGCCACCACCGATCATCGCCAGCAGGATGGCCGCCTTGGAGAGATCGGCACGGCGGGCGATGGCCAGCGCAATGGGGGCGACCGTGATGACGGCCACGTCCACGAACACACCGACCGCGGTCAGGATCAGGGTGGCCAGCGCCAGCGCCAGCAGGGCGCGGGTCTCGCCCAGCTTCTTGACGATGGTCTCGGCGATGGTGGTGGCGGCGCCCGATTCGATCAGCACGCCGGCCAGTACGCCCGCCGCGAGGATCCGCATCACCGCCGTGGTGATCCCCTGGGCGCCGCCGATCATCAGGGCGACGGTCTGGGTCAGATCGGCGCCGCCGATCAGGCCGCCGGCCAGGGCGCCGACGATCATGCCGTAAGCGGGTGGCACCTTCTTCAGGATCAGGAAGATGGCGATGGAGAGCGCCGCGAGGGCGCCAAGGGCTGTAACCGGGGTCATGACGGGCACCTTTCTAGTGAGTGAATGGTGGCCATTATGGTGATCCGGGATCGGAATGCTTTGGTCTAAAAACCAAACATCACCTTATAAAAACGCTGATTTTTGTATGAATGAACAAGTCAGCTGTCGAGATTGAGCCCGAGATAGAGCAGGAACTTGTCATCTAACTTGTTGAAATTCAACCCGGTTATCTGCTCGATCCGGGTCAGCCGATAGCGCAGGGTATTGGGGTGGATGAACAGGGCTTTGGCACAGGGATGCAGATCACAATCCTGCAAGAAATATTGGCGCAGCGTCTTCAGCAGTGTTCCCTTTGTATCCTCCTGCGCCAGATTGTGCAGCGGAGCCCGCAGCTGATCCGCCTGCCAGGAGTCCGCCAGACTGCCGAGCAGCACCGGCAACCGGTAATCCTCGAAGAAATAGACCTGCTTGCGCGGCGCCTGCCGCATGCCGCGGCGCAAGGTGTCCCGCGCCGTCTGGTAGGAACGCGCCAGCCCGCCGGTGCCGGCGAAGTAATCACCCACCCCGATGCGCACCCGAAAGTGAGGGATGCGGGCCAGCAACTGCTTGATGCGACTGCGCTCCTGCTCTGACTGCCAGATGCCGTCGCTGAGCTGAGCGGGCTTGAGCACCACTATCTCGTCCAGGCCGTTGATGGCCACCAGATTGTCCCGCTCCGGGTTTTCCAGCAGGTGCACCAGCTCCCGCAGCCGGGCCGGGTCGGCCTCCTCCAGCGCCAGCACCGCCACCACCCGCGGCTGGGCCAGATCCAGCCCGAGGAAGCGGGCCGCCTGCTGCAGCTGATCTTCCCGCCCTTCACCACGGATGAGCTGCAGCACCAGCTCCTCCTTGTGGCGCTTGTCCCACTGCAGCTGTTCGGTGAGTGCCGCCTGCTCCAGAATGAGCTCAGCCGTCATCCGCACCAGCTCGGCGTAAGCGCGAACTTCGTCCGGATCGCCCGAGATGCCGATGACCCCGAGCAGCTCCCCCTGATAAGCGATGGGCAGGTTGATGCCGGGGCGCACCCCCTTGAGCTCGCGGGCGGTGGCGTCGCTGATCTCCACCACCCGGTTCTCGGTCAATGCCAGCACGGCCCCCTCGTGGCGCTGATGGAGCCGCTCCGGGTTGCCGGACGCGATGATAAGGCCATGCTCGTCCATCACGTTGACCGAGAATGAGAGGATCTTCATCGCCCGGCTGACGATTTGCCGTGCGAGGGTGTCATTGAGCTGCATATGCGCCACCAGTTACCGAGACAAGAGTACGAGGAGCTACGACGGGCCTCAGTCGTTCATCCATCACGTTGAGCCAAGAAGAGAGGATCTGTATCGCCCGGCTCACTCTCTGGCGCGCGAGGGTATCGTTTAGCTGCATCACATCTCCAAAGCGGGGGCCGGACCGGCCACAAAGCGCCTGCACCGGGGCAAAGATGCCACATCTTCAAGACAAGCGAGGGGG
The DNA here is from genome assembly GCF_019048665.1 of Aeromonas sp. FDAARGOS 1408. Lineage (NCBI taxonomy): Bacteria > Pseudomonadati > Pseudomonadota > Gammaproteobacteria > Aeromonadales > Aeromonadaceae > Aeromonas > Aeromonas sp. FDAARGOS 1408. The sequence continues at coordinate 3,503,203 of NZ_CP077394.1, forward strand.
GGCTCGCTAGAATAGGCCACTTTACGCTATATGCGCCCCGCCATGGAGCAGGATTTTCCCCTGCCCATGACGACTCACCCTTCCGCTATGGACTGAACTATGGATTATGAATTTCGCCGCGATCCGTTCGGTGGTTATCGCGCCCGGTTCTCCATGGGCCACGAGGCCATCGGTCAGTGGCTGATCGACGAAGTGGGCAAGGACGAGGAGAAACTCGACGAGCTGTTCGCCATCATCGATCAGCTCTCCAGCCGGACCCGCACCGAATACCGGCTGCTTGGCGGCGACTACTCCCTGCTGCTGACCCACGAGGAGGCCGAGGTGAAGGCCAACGTCCTCAATATTGAGCAGGATGAGGATCTCGACGATCTCGCCTACTACGATGATGAACAGCTGGCCATGTGCGGGCTGGAAGATTTTGCCCAGGTGCTCGTCTCCTGGCGCGCCTTTATCCGCAACGAGGATATGGGCTGATTGACCCCATCGGAACAACCACGTCGGGCTCACGGCCCCTCGCCCAACCAACAGGATTGACTATGTCTATTTACGATTTTGATGACGAACTGCCGGAAGACGAGCTGGAAGAGCAGCCGAAGAAACCCGCCCAGCCCAAGAAGAAGGGCAAGCAGGTGCTGAACACCCAGGTCAACCTGAGCCCGCGCGATGCCAGCCGCCTGAACGGCCTGCACGTGGAGGCCATCACCACCCTGGACGACGTCAGCCTGCCGAAGAACGTGATCTTCAAGGCCGGCCTGATCGCCCTGGGCGAGCTGGACGCCAACCTGCGGGCCGACATCATCGCCCGGGTGATCGCCGAATCCGGCCGCTGATAGCGTCGCATCCTTGCCAAAACCGGAGCCCAGCTCCGGTTTTTTTATGGCCGCTCGCCTGCTCTCTCCTGCCGCGTGGGGATCCGACCAGCTTATTGAGCCTTGTCTCATGGGATGTCCCATTGTTAAGGTGCGGCACTTTCATCGGCCCTGGAGACTCAATGTTACCTCTACCTGATTCACTCATCTGGGGAGCACTGGCGCTGGCCGTCTTGCTCTGTCTGGCCCGGCAGCGTCTGCCCGGCTTTATCATGCTGGCGGTCGCCCTGCTGGCGGCTCTTGGCCTCGGCCACCTGAGCCCAATCGCCCTGCTGGCCAGCGCGGCGGGTCTGTTGCTGGCCTGGCGTACCCCCTCCCTGCCCCAGCCCTGGCGCGCCGTCGCCCTGGGCGCCGTACTGCTGTGGGCGGTGGCGCTGATGCTGCACCTCATCCCCGGCTTCACCAACCTGAAGGTGCTGGATCAGGTGCAGGCCGGCCCCGCCAGCGTGCCCTTCAACATGTACCTCAACCTCGACAAGCCGCTGGTCTTCTTCGGCCTGCTGCTGGCCTGGCCCGCCCTGCTGGGCCCGGGCGGCGCCATTCAGTGGCGCAGGCTGGCGCTGCTGCTGGTGCCGCTGGCGGCCCTGCTGATCACCGCCTGGCAGCTGGGAGCCCTCAAACCCGAGGTAGGACTGCCCGGCTGGTGGTGGCTGTTTGCCATCAACAACCTGCTGTTCACCTGCGTGGCGGAAGAGGCGCTGTTTCGTGGCTTCCTGCAGCAGGGGATTGCAGCACACAGCCGGCGCTGGCTTGGGGTGCTGGTAGCCAGCCTGCTGTTCGGCGCCGCCCACCTGGCCGGCGGCCCGCTGCTGGTGCTGTTCGCCGCGCTGGCGGGGGCCTGTTATGGTCTGGCCTTCCTGCTGAGCGGGCGCCTCAGCGTCGCCATCGCGATCCACTTCCTGTTCAACTTCGCCCACCTGGCCCTCTTCACCTACCCGCTGGCCAGCCGCTGATCCCCTCGGGAGCGTGCCAACCGGCACGCCCCACCTCTTCGCCTACCTGTCCGCTCGCCCTGCCTCCCCATATGGGGCCTTTCATTTATTTGTAACAAAAATGTAAATGAAATGACCTCTGTGCCCGCCATAACAGTCACTTTCCTGCGTGTCTCAACCAAAAGGACTTCATGATGCACAAGCCCGTCAGTTATGCCGCCCTGCTGCTGGCCAGCCAGTTTCCGCTGCAGGCGCTGGCCGATACCGATGTCTACCTCACCAACAACAGCCCGGATCCGGTCCAGCTGGAGATCCGCCAGAGCGGCTCCGGCGAGCTGCAGGCCGGCAGCCAGTGGATCCAGCACAGGACTGAGCTGGGTCCCTGGGAGAGCGCCATGGTGCTCAGCTTCAACCGCTACGAGGGGGTGAAGGCGGGCAAGAGCTATCTGTTCGAAACCCGGGTCACTACCCCCAGCGGCGACACCTATCGCCTCAACCAGCGGATGGAGGGCACCTGGTGGAACAGCACCCTGCAACACGGCGGCGAGACGCCGGCAGACAACTCAGGCTGGCAGAGCGATCGCGCCATCCATCGCCTGAGCGGGCCGCAGGAGCTGGCCTTCGCCGCCAAGTTCACCGGCCGCTACGACGATCTGCACTACATGCTGACCCCGCCCAAACAGGTGGAGCAGCCCGAACCTGCCGAAACCAGGTTGAAGGTGGCCAGCTACAACGTCTGGGCGCTGCCGGTGATCGCCTCCAGCATCGGCGAGCGGCTGGCGCTGCTGCCCGAACACCTCAAGGGCTATGACGCCCTGCTGCTGCAGGAGGTGTTCGACGGCCGCCGCGAGGGCTTCCTGCAGGTGCTAGCCAAAGAGTACCCCTACCAGACCAAGGTGCTCGACAAGCCGGGGGTCAACATCCACGACGGCGGCGTGGTGATCGTCAGCCGCTACCCCATAGTGCGCGAGGCCCAGCTGGTCTATCCCCAGTGCACCGGCACCGACTGCTTCGCCGACAAGGGGGTGATGTATGCGGAGGTGATCAAGGGGGGCAAGGCCTGGCACCTGTTCGCCACCCACACCGCCAGCTTCGACACCGACGAGGCGCGCCGGCTGCGCCAGATCCAGTTCGGCCAGATGCGCATCCTGGCCGCCAGCCTCAATATTCCCGCCAGCGACACCGTCATCTACGGCGGCGACTTCAACGTCAACAAGCGCAAGTTTGCCGATGACTACGCCGGCATGCTGGCCAATCTCGACGCCGACGAGCCGGCCTACGGCGGCTACACCGAGGCCACCTTCGATCCCAGGATCAACCCCTATGCCGGTGGCCCGCTCTCCGGCGGTGCCAACGTGGAGTACCTCGACTATCTGGTGGTGAGCCGGGAGTACGGCGCCGCAAGCCACAACCTCAACAGCGTCTGGATCCCGCGCAGCAGCGACGGCAGCCTCTGGCCCGCCAGCAACCTCTCCGATCACTTCCCGGTCAAGGGAGAGATCAGCCGATGAAGCGCCGTTACGGCTTGCTGGCGCTGCTGGCCTTGTTGCTGCTCAACCTGGGCGCACAGGAGGAGCCGGCACACCCGGCCTCCACCAGCCAGCCCCCATCGGACGCAGCTGCGCCCGTGCCGGCACAGCTGCCGGACTCCCCGGCGCTCGCCTCGCCGGTTGCCGCCACACAGACCGGCTCCGAGCCGCCTCCCGCCAGCTGGCGGGCCATGCCGGAGGCGCTGAGCCAGCAGCTCGCCAGCGAGGTAAGCGACAGCGATCTGCCGCTGGCCGAGCGGCTCGCCAATCTGGAAGGCGCTGAGGCCAGCTGGCTTGGCGAGGGGGAGAGCCTGTTTCGGCTGCAGGGGCGCTACGCCCTGGCGCTCGAGCAGCTGGCGCAGGAGAACGAGCAGTTGCCGCTGGCCGAGCGGCTGGATGCCCTCACCCGCTTGCAGGATGAGTGGGTGGCGGAGCACCCGGATCTGGCGACTGAACTGTTCAACCCGGCGGCCCGGCTGCAGCAGGCACGCCAGCTGTGGGGGGACGAGGAGCTCGCCACCCTGGCCCACCACTTCCTGCCGGCTGCACAGGCCGAGGCGACCCTGCAGTTTGCCGCCAGCCGCCAGCAGCAGCTGGATCAGCGCAGCCGCTACCAGCAGCAGTTGACCGAGCTCGAACAGCAGCTGGCAGCCAGCCGGGGCAACATGGACGAAGCGAGCTGGCAGCAGCACAGGGAGGCGGTGCTCGGCCAGTTCCGGCGCGACTTCTTCGCCCGTGACACCGCCACACCAACGCAATGAAAAAAGGGCCCTGACGGGCCCTTCGCATTTTCTGGCCATCAGGCCAGCGGGTAGCTGGCCGCCAGTCCGTTCTCGCAATGCCAGTTGGCCCACAGCTTGTCGTCACTGCCCATCAGCAGGGTGGCGAAGTTGCGGGTACGCAGGTAGACGGGGGCGCCAAACGGCTTGATAAGCTCGGCGCGGATCAGCCGGCTCTCGTCGAGGTATTCGGGATCGTCGTTGGTCATGGCCAGGATCCCCATCCACTGGAACTGGGTGGGACAGGGGTGGACGATGCCGGAGGAGACCAGCTGGTGCACGTTGAGCCCCTCCCGCTTGTCCTGAATGACCCCGAGGCACCCCACGTGCACGTCGCCTGAGAGGATCAGGGTCTTGCAGCCAGGCTCCTTCTGGCGCCGCTGCCTGGCGTTGTCCAGCAGCCGCATGATGAGGCGGGCCCGCTCCCCCTGATGGGCCTTTGCCCGCCAGTGATCCTTGAGATCGTCGGTCAGCTCCTCCTCCCAGGGGGTGGCATCGAACGCCGCCTCGGTGAAGGAGAAGTCACGATAGACCACGGGCACCCCCGCCAGCACCAGCAGGTGGCCCGTGTCGCAGGCGGCCAGCGCGGCGTTGACCTGATCCCACTGGGACGGGCTCATTACCTGGTCGCGGGTGCGGTTGGCCCGGTTGTCCAGCGCCAGGATCTGGTAGCCCCTGAAACCGAACCGCCAGGAGTGGTGATTCAGCGTCTTGTCCAGCAGCGCCCCGTTGGCACCGGTGCGCAGCTGGAACAGCCGGAAGTACTTGGTGGCGGCGGCATAGATGGCCTGATAGACCTCGCAGCGCTGCAGATCCTCGGGGTAGCTGCCCCAGCCATCGAAGATGTCGTGGTCGTCCCACATCATGGCGCTCGGCACCCGGGCCAGCATGAAGGCAACCTCGAGGCGGCCCCACTGTTTGCAGTAGAGATCGCAATAGAAGCGGTCGAGCTGCTCCACCATAGCCCGGGTCGCCTTGCGCTTGACCTTCTCCGCCCGGTCCAGCTCGTTCCAGGCCTTGAGGGTTGGCACGCTCGTCCAGAGGGAGTCCGCATAAACCTGATCTCCTCCCATCAGCAACAGGGAGAAGGGATGGGCCTTGTGCTCCGCGGCCAGCTTGTCCCACATGACGTAGGGGGCCGGGGTGGAGGTGAGCAGCTTGAAGTCGGAGAAACCGTTGCAGGAGGCGTAGCCTATCCGCACCGGCTCCTTCTTGCCCGGCAGATGGAACTGCCACTTGTCGTATCCCGCCAGATCCTGCGCCGGCTTGTTGTCCAGCAGGATCTCGTAGTCGACGGGGGTGCCGGCCTTGCTCTTGGGACTGGCCTGCCAGACCAGCCGCCAGAAGCCGCCTCTCGGGGTATCCGCCTGCTTGCTGGCGGCCAGCAGCTCGCCGTTGATCCGCACGGCTGCACTCTTGCAGCTGGCCTGCGCCATAAAACAGATGCTGTACTCGGTCTCTGACTCGAGGCCCAGCAGGGGCCCCATTACCAGACTGGTCATTCGTCATCCCTCCATGGTGAAACCCATGGAGCATAGCGAAGCGACCGCTATTTGATAGTGACCAGGTGGGCAAACAGAAAGGGCCAGGGTTTGGCCCCGACCCTTTCACTGTTTGGCGCTGCGATGAACCGGCCTGTCACACCGGTCATGGCGGGGGGCGCTACGCCTTGCCCTTGAACTGCTTGACGCTGCGCTTGGCCTGGGTGCGACGGTTGGCCAGCTTGTCGCGGGGGGCGCGCTTGCCCTCCCCGCTGGCTGGCTTGTCGGTCACCGGGAAGCCGGCGAGATCGGCCAGCGGCAGCTCGCGCCCGGTGAGGGTGCGGATCGCCGCCAGGGTGTCGGCCTCGCCATGGCAGGTGAGCGAGATGGCGAGCCCGCTGCGCCCGGCCCGGGCGGTGCGGCCGATGCGATGCACGTAGACGGGGGCGCTGGCGGGCAAGTCCAGGTTGATCACCAGCGGCAGTGCCTCCACGTGAATGCCGCGCGCCATCAGATCGGTTGCCACCAGCACCCGCACCTTGCCCGCCTTGAAGTCGCCAAGCGCCTGCTCACGCACCGCCTGCTCCTTCTCGCCGTGCAGGGCCGCCACCGCGATGCCCGCCTTGGCCAGCTTGCGGGCCACTCCGTCGGCGTCGTCCCGCGCGCTGATGAAGACCAGCACCTGCGGCCACTCGTGGGCCTTGAGCAGGCTGATGAGCGCCGGCACCTTGCTGCTCTTGTTGACCAGATAAAGCCGCTCCTCGATGTCGTCGGCCACGCTGTTGCGTGGATCCGCCTCCACCCGCGCGGGCTCTTTCAGCAGACCGGTAGCCAGCGCCTCCAGCTCGGCGGGCAGGGTGGCGGAGAAGAGCATCTGCTGCCGCGCGTCCGGCATCGCCTTCATCAGCCACTGAATATCGGGCCAGAACCCCATCTCCAGCAGGCGGTCCGCCTCGTCCAGCACCAGAGTGCGCAGGCCGGCCAGGGTCAGCAACTGCTGGCCCAGCAGATCCCGCAGCCGCCCCGGGGTCGCCACCAGCAGTTGCGGCCCCAGCGCCAGCTCGGCCTGTTGCTGCGCTTGTTCCACCCCGCCGCACAGGGTCACCAGCCGCAGACCCAGCCCGGCGGCCGGCCCCTGCAACGCCTCGCTCACCTGCACCGCCAGCTCGCGGGTCGGCACCAGCACCAGCCCCTGCACCTCTGCCAGGGCGGGATCCAGCCGCTGCAGCAGCGGCAAGCCGAACGCCAGGGTCTTGCCGCTGCCGGTGCGGGCCAGCGCCAGCAGATCCCGTCCCGCCAGCGCGGCCGGGATGGCCAGTTGTTGTACCCGGGTCGGGTGCTGAAGATTGGTTGGCAGGGCCGCCAGCAGGGCGGGGGCAAGGGCGAGTTGGTCAAAGGTCATGGTACGGTACGGATAAGCAAGTGGGAGGGCGAAGTCTAGTGAGCGGGGGCCCATAAGTAAAACCCAATCCGCTCAGGTGCCGGGCCGCCGCGCCAGGGTGCCGCTGGCTACACTTCAGAAAACCTCTCAAGGCGGAGCTACCCGACCATGACCCGATCCCCCACCCTGCCCCTCTTGCTGCTGCTCGCCCTGCTGGGGCTGACCAGCCTGGGGCTCTCCCGTGCCGATCCCCAGGCCACCCCCGCCGCCAAACCGGTGCGCATCATCAACGCCCACCTCGGCGAGCTGCCGGGCCTGATCAATGCCGACAAGACAGGTCCCTTCGTGGATCTGGTACGCGCCATCGACGATCTCTATCCGGATATCAGCATCCGGATCACCATCTATCCCCTCGCCCGGGCCATGGCCGGGGTGATCGCCGGCACCGCCGACTTCAGCCTGCCCGCCATCCGCAACCTGCAGGATGCCGACCTGCTGCCCTATCGCTTCAGCACCCGCAGTTTCGGCAAGGTGACCCACGTGCTCTACAGCAATACCGACCACATCATCACCCCCGACATGGCCTACGGCATAGTGCCCACCAAGCGGGATCTGCTGATCGAGGCCACCCCCGGCTTTCTGCCCATTCCACTGCAGCGGTCGATGAGCATAGAGCAGTCCCTGCGCAAGCTATCCCGCGGTCGCATCGATGCCTTCATCTGGGCCCAGGAGGAGGCCGACCTGATGCTGCGCCGGCTCAAGCTCAGCAACATCCATCGGGAACATCTGGGGGATTTCGAGGATGTCTTCATCATCGCCAAGGGGCCCGCCGGCGACGAGATGGATCGCTTCCTCGGCGAGGCGATTGACCGGCTCGCCGCCTCCGGCAAGCTGGCCGAGATCTACGCCAGGCTGCACCGCCCCTATGTGGAGTGGCAACCCAAGCCCCCATCGCAGCCGGTCGCCACGTCCCCCTGACGGCAGCCGCCCATAAAAAAATCCCGCCGGGGCATAGCCCCGGCGGGATTTTTGTCGACCCGACGCTATTACAGCACGGCCAAGGCGGCGGCGTAGTTCGGCTCGTCGGCCACTTCGGCCACCAGCTCGCTGTGCAGCACCTTGTCGTGCTCATCCAGCACCACGATGGCGCGGGCAGCCAGACCCACCAGCGGGCCGGAGGAGAAGGCCACGCCGTAGTCCTGCAGGAAGGAGACGCCACGCAGGGTGGACAGGTTCACCACCTTGTCCAGCCCCTCGGCGCCGCAGAAACGGGCCTGGGCGAACGGCAGGTCGGCGGAGATGCACAGCACCACGGCGTTGTTCAGGCTGCTTGCCTGCTCGTTGAACTTGCGCACTGAGGTGGCGCAGGTCGGGGTATCGACGCTCGGGAAGATGTTCAGGATTTTGCGCTGACCGGCGAAGCTCGCCAGGGTCACGTCACAGAGATCCTTGGCCACCAGGGAGAAGGGCTTGGCCTGTTCGCCAACAACCGGGAAGTGACCGGCGACGGAAACCGGGTTGCCTTGCAGAGTAACGGTATTGCTCATGTTATGTCCTTGATTATCGAGGGAGGATCAGGGCCTCCAGTATAGGCCCGCCGGGCGGGGACAAACACCCGCCAATCACAGGGATATAGGATCGCCAAAGCACCCGTCTGGAGGAGCAGAAAGAAAGGGGGTTGACCTTGGACTTAACACCAAGGTTTACACTCGGCTCAGTCATCCAGGATCCCGCAGGGGCGGGGTCCCTCAAGAGGAACGCACCATGAGCAAATCCTGCTGCAGCCATCAGCACGCCGCCCCCATCAAGGCCGTCAGCAAGGCGGCCGCCTCCCAGGCCGAGCACAGCCACACCAGCCACTGCTGTGACAACACAGCAACGGCCAGTTGCGCGGCCACCCCGGCTCCCCACGATCATCAGGCGCGCGGGGTCTCCGACGTCCCCGGTGACGAAGAGCCCCCCAGAGGGGGCTGCTGCACCGACACCAAACACGACCATCACCATGAGCAGGGTCATGCGCACGATCACGCCTCCGCCGCGGACGAACCGCCGCTGGACGCCCCCGAGCAGAACAGCCGCCGCCACAGCTGGCAGGTGCTGGGGATGGATTGCCCCAGCTGTGCCCGCAAGATAGAGACGGCCGTCGGCCGGGTGAGCGGCGTGCAGCAGGCCCGCGTGCTGTTTGCCACCGAGAAGCTGGTGGTGGATCTGGCCCCCGGCCTCTCCCCCGATCCCGTTACCGCCGCCGTGCTGGCCGCCGGCTTCCAGCTCAAGGGCGAGCGAACTGCCAAGCCGGAGTCCGGCCGCGAACGCGGCCCGCTGCAGACCCTGCTCAGCAAATATTGGCAACCGCTGTCGCTGGCCGGCCTGATGTTGGTGGCGGCCCTGCTGCCGAGCCAGATCGGTCAGCCACTGTTTACCCTGGCCACCCTCTGGGGGCTGTGGCCCATCTCCCGCAAGGCGTGGGCACTGACCAAAAGCGGCTCCCCCTTCGCCATCGAGACCCTGATGACGGTCGCCGCCGTGGGGGCCCTGTTCCTCGGTGAAACCGCCGAAGCGGCCATGGTGCTGCTGCTGTTCATGCTGGGCGAACACCTGGAGGCCTACGCCGCCGGCCGCGCCCGCGCCGGGGTCACCGCCCTGATGGCGCTGGTGCCCGACAAGGCGCTGCGCATCCGCACTACTGCCGAGGGCGAGGTGCGGGAAGAGGTGGCTGCCGATGAACTGCGTCCAGGCGACATCATAGAGATCGCCCCGGGCGCCCGTCTGCCGGCCGATGCCCGCCTGCTCGACCCCCTCGGCGCCTTTGACGAGAGCGCCCTGACCGGCGAATCCATCCCGGTGGAGCGCCGTCAGGGTGACAAGGTGCCCGCCGGCAGCCTGGCGGCGGATCGGGTGCTGCGTCTCGAGGTGGTGTCCGAGCCCGGCAACAACGCCATCGACCGCATCCTGCATCTCATCGAAGAGGCCGAGACCCAGCGCGCCCCCATCGAGCGCTTCATCGACCGCTTCAGCCGCTGGTATACCCCGGCCATGATGCTGGTCGCCCTGCTGGTGGTGCTGGTACCGCCGCTCGCCTTCGGCCAGAGCTGGGACGAGTGGGTCTATCGCGGGCTAGCGCTGCTGCTGATCGGCTGCCCCTGCGCCCTGGTCATCTCCACCCCGGCGGCGGTCACCTCGGCGCTGGCGGCAGCCACCCGGCAGGGGGCCCTCATCAAGGGGGGCGCCGCGCTGGAGCGCCTCGCCCACATCGATACCCTGGCCTTTGACAAGACCGGCACCCTGACTCTGGGCAAGCCGCAGCTGACCGAACTGGTGAGCCTCAATGGCCAGCCTGAAACCGAGCTGCTGGCACTGGCGGCAGCCATCGAGCAGGGCTCCCACCACCCGCTGGCCCGCGCCGTGGTGACGGCGGCCGGCGAACGGGGCCTCAGCCCCGCTGCGGCCCAGGAGCTGCGCGCCCTGCCCGGCATGGGGGTGGAGGGTCGCATCGACGGTACCCTCTGGCAGTTGCTGGCACCGAGCCGGGTCGCCACCCTGGATGCGGCGATGCAGGCCCGGGTTGCCACCCTGGAGCAGCAAGGCAAGACGGTGGTGGTGCTCGGTCAGCCTGATGCCGCTCCAGCCGCCCTGCTGGCTCTGCGCGACCAGATCCGCCCCGAGGCGGCCCCGGCCCTGCGCGAGCTGAGCGAGCTTGGCCTGCAAAGCATCATGCTGACCGGTGACAACCCCCGCGCCGCCGAGGCGATCGCCGGCGAGCTCGGCATGGGCTGGCGCGCCGGCCTGCTGCCGGAGGGCAAGGTCGATGAGATCGCCAAGCTAGGCCTCAGCCAGAAAGTCGCGATGATCGGCGATGGCATCAACGACGCGCCGGCCATGAAGCGGGCCAGCATCGGCATCGCCATGGGGGGCGGCACCGACGTGGCGCTGGAGACCGCCGATGCGGCGCTGACCCACAACCAGCTCGGCGGGGTCGCAGCCATGATCCGGCTCTCCCGCGCGGCACTGGCCAACATCCACCAGAACATAGCGCTGGCGCTGGGGCTCAAGGCCATCTTCCTGGTCACCAGCCTGCTCGGCATCACCGGCCTGTGGATTGCGGTGCTGGCCGATACCGGCGCCACCGCCCTGGTCACCGCCAACGCCCTGCGCCTGCTGCGCAAGCGCTAAGCCGGCCGTTGACGGCACAACCAACAGCCGTCCCCCTCGGGACGGCTTTTTTATTGCGCCGCCTTCGACGGCAAAGAAAAAGCGCGGCTGCCGGTCGGCAGTCGCGCTTTGCTTACTCTCTCGGTGTTATCCCACCCTTGGCAAGGTGGAATTCAACCCTGGGCTGCCGAGCCAGCCCCGGGCTCGATGGGAATGACTACTTGGCGCTGCACTCCTGGATCACCGCGGTACCCGCCTTGGCACCGGCCGGGTCAACTTTCACCAGCACGCTCCACAGCCCTTGCGGCAAGGTGATGCTGTTGTTGGCGCTGCCCGCCTGGGAGAAGGCGAAGGGGTAACCGGTCTCCGCCTTCAGCGCACCGCCACCGTTGAGCAGGTACTCCTTGCTCCAGTCCTCGTTGGCCACCTTGAACTCGGTGCTGCCGGTGTAGTTGAAGGCCGCCTGATAGATGGCGAGATCGCCATCCATCCCCTTGTAGCTCAACTGGTACTGGGGCTGAGCGGCCCAGCCGGAGAGCTCGCCCTTGACGAACAGGTTGTAGCCGAGCGGATTGCCCGCCACCGTGTCCAGCACCTTGCAGCTCTGCACCGGCTCGGTAAAGCTGACGCTCAGGGTGGGCTTGTCCTTGTTCATGGCGGTAAACACGAACTTGTAGCTGCCCGCCTTGGCCAGATCGAGCCCGATGTTGCCGGTATCGCCACCCTTGCAGAGGGTCAGCGGGGTGCCGACCACCAGCTTGTCACCGGCGTTGCAGCTGCCGTAGTTGAGGGGACCCCAGCTGGCATCTGCGATCTTGACGTTGGTGGTGCCCAGCTTGTCGCTGCTCACCTCGGTGGTGAACTCGTACATGAAGTTGCTGGTGAAGGTCATCTGGTTGGTGTTGCCCCACTCATCGAGGAACCCCTTCAGATAGACGGCGGTGTCACCAAACGGCGGTACCGTGCTCAGATCAGTCTTCTTGCCGACCGGCAGGCCGCTGCCCTGGGCACCGCTCTGCGGCTTGACGAACACCGCCGCCGACCAGGCCCCCAGGGTCAGGGTACCGCCATTGACGGCGGCATCGCGGGCGATGCTCTCGCCGCCGTGGTGGGCCGGGCTCAGCTGCAGGCTGGCCAGGTCGATGGGCTGATCGTTGCCGTCACGGAAGTCGCCGATGCTCTGGGGAGCATTGGTGGCGTTGATCATCACCACCAGACCGTCGATGGCCGGATCCAGATCCGCACCCGCATTGACGCCGTCATCCACCGTCATCACGATGAGGCCGGGCACCTGATCCGGGCCGGTATTGCGAAAATCGACCCGCTTGATCACCTCGGCGCCACTGCCCAGACGCAGCAGACGGGAAGATTGACGCAGCTCGGCCAGCTCCTGATAGAAGCCCACCATGGTCGCCATGTCGGCACCGCTCGGCTTGACGTGCTTGCCGAGCACCTGCTCGATCAGCGGATAGTTGTCGCCATCCTTGTCCTTGCGCGGCAGCCCCTTGTCGAAGTTGTTGTCGGCCAGGGTATAGTCGACCCGGTTATACCAGTCACCGGAGTCGTAGCTGTCCCGCTCCATGGACTTGGAGCGCAGCAGCTCGACGCCGGCGTGGGTGAAGGGAATGCCCTGCCCCAGCATGGCGGTGGCGAGCGATACCCCCTGCATCCGCACCAGATCGGCCCCTTGCGGCGCCTTGTAGATCAGGTTGTCGAACAGGGTCTGGTTGTCGTGCTTGTCGACGTAGTTCTGGATTTCGGTCGGATCCTGGGCATAGCCCGCCGGCTGACCGTTGTAGTCGATGTCGGCCCCCTTCTTCGGCATCCCGTCCTTGTCGGTCAGAATGAACTCCTTCAGGTTGCCGGCCATGCCGAGGCGCACCAGGTCGCTCTGATGCAGGGCGGTGGCGCGATCGACGCCGTCCATCTCGTTGGCATCCACCAGGGCGCCGTTGCCAAAGCCCTGGGTCTTGCGAATGGTGTCGCCGCCGTCGAACGGACTGCCACCGCGCACCGCATCCCGCAGCCGGTCGGAGAAGGAGCCGATGCCGGTGCCGGCCAGGTGTTTCTGGGTCGCCTGCACGAAGCGCTTGTCATCCTGCACCTCGCCGAAGTTCCAGCCCTCGCCGTAGAAGTACATCTCGGGGTTGACCTGCTTCACCGCAGCCAGCGCCTGCACCATCTGATCTTTCGGGTGGTGACCCATCAGGTCGAAGCGGAAGGCGTCGATCTTGTAGTCGCGGGCCCAGGTGACCAGGGAGTCATCCATCAGCTTGGCGAACATGGCGTGTTCCGGCGCCGTGTTGGAGCAGCAGGTGGAGTTCTCCACCGAGCCGGTCTCCGGATTGAGGCGCTGATAGTACCAGGGCACTATCTTGTCGAGCACCGACTTGGGCCCCAGACCCGCCTCGTTGGTGTGGTTGTAGACCACGTCCATCACCACGTTCATGCCGATGTTCTGCTTGATGGCCTTGACCATTTCGCGGAACTCCAGGATGCGCTGGCTGCCCTCGGCGTTGGTGGCGTAGGAGCCTTCCGGGGTGGTGTAGTGGTAGGGGTCATAACCCCAGTTGAAGGAGTCGACGCCGCGCAGGTAACCGTACAGCTCCTGCACCTGCGGGTTCTCCTTGCTGTCGCCCCCTTGCAGATCGCCGAGCACGGCTGCGATGGTCTGGCCGCTGCTGCAGTAGCCGGCGAACTTGGAGTTCTGCACCTCGGGATTGACCTGGCACAGCTTGCCGAAGTCGTCGCCGATGTTGGCGACCTTGGCCGGATCCTCGTTGACGGTGGCGATGTCGAACACCGGCAGCAGGTGCAGGTGGCTGACGCCGCTCTTGGCCAGCGCCTGCAGGTGCTTGACCGGCGCCGTGTCGGTATCGGTCAGGCCGAGGAACTTGCCGCGGTGCTCGGCCGGGGTGGAGTCGTCGTTGCCGGTCAGATCGCGGACATGGGCCTCATAGATGGTGATGTCGGCCGGGTTCTGCTGGCTGTGGGGCGCCTTCAGGCTGTCCCACCCTTCCGGCTTGAGGGCCGGATCATCGAGATCCACCACCTGGCTGAACTCGGAGTTCATCGCCAGGCTCAGGGAGTAGGGGTCGGTCACCTGATAGGATTCCAGCTTGCGGCTGACCGGGTGATAGACCTGGATGTCGTAGCGGTAGAACTTGCCCACCAGCTCGCTGCCGCCCTGCACGCTCCAGCTCCCGCTGGCCTCGTCCAGGGTCATGGTGCGCTCGCCGAGCGACTTGTGCTGCTCGTCGAACAGCGCCAGCTTGACCGATCTTGCGGTCGGCGCCCACAGCCGGAAGGTGACATTGCCCCCCTCCACCACGGCGCCATAGGTCAGCTTGGTGGCCGCTTCACTGTAGAGGGCATCGAGGGCGCCGGCGCTCTGCACCAGGGTCGCCCCCTGCAGAATGCCGTCGGCGTCGGTGCCGATGGCCACCAGCTCACCCTTGAGCAGCGGCTTGAGATCTTTGCCGGCCGGCAGGGCGAAGGCGGCGGCATCCTTGAGATGCGGATACTTGGCCTGCTGCTCGGCGGTCAGGCTGGTCGGAGTAAGGGTGATGTAGGGGAAGTCGAACACCCCTTCCGCGTTGGCCTTGATGGTGCCGGAGTCGGTGTAATAGAGACGGACATGGGGCTTGTCCTTGCCCCCTTGCCAGATCAGGGTGTTGCCGTCGATCAGTTGGGCACTGGCCCCCGCCACGCCGAAGGCGGCGGTGAAGGCCTCGGCCCGGCTGCCGAAGATCTCGTTCTTGCCGGCGACGATGGCCACGGTGCGGTCCGGATGATCGCTGAAGACCACCTTCATGTCGCTGCCGGTCAGGTTGGCCAGATCACCGTTGCGGGCGATAAAGTTGATGCACCCTTCCACCTTGCTGAGGGGTACCACCCAGCTCGGACCGAAGCCGTCGACCGCGGCCGGGGTGTTGGCCTTGTCGTCCCAGCCCGCGTTGAGGCCGCTCTCGGCGGTGGCGTTGCAGGCGTCGTTGTTCCACAGGTGCAGGCTGTAGTTGGCGAAGGGGCCAGTGACCCCGCGGGCGGCGCTGGTCTGGGTATCCACCAGGGCGATCACCGCCTGATCGGGCCCGGCCACCAGCTGTTCGGCCGGGGGTTGTACATTGGGCAGACGGGCGACTGGGCCGTCCGAGGGTTCCGGGGTGGGGGAAGTGCTGTTGTCATTGCAGCCGGACAAAAGCGCGAGCAGTGAGGCTGTTACCAGCGCCACCTTGGTCTTTTTCATATCCATTTTTTTATAATTCCCGCTGTAGTTAGTCTCGATATTCGAGTACTCGGTCATTGCCGAGCGGGGCCATATTAATCAGCTGAAATCGTTTCAAATGTGAGCAGGAAGGCAAAAAAGTTAACCTCTTTCAACAAGATAACGTTTTCATAACGAAAATCGGATCGGGCTCACAGACCCGTCGTCCGTTTCGGCCCATACCAGCGGAAGGCGCGTCCAATTTCGGAAAAAAAGATTTCCGATCAAATGGATAAGTGAACAAGAGCGAGCAAAGGAGCAACCGGAGATGAAACGGATTGAAGAGCAGGCCAGGCGGCTGGATCAGGAGTATCAGGGGATTGCCCAGCGGTTCGACCAGTTCTGCCAGCAGGCGGGCACCCTGGCCGAGCAGTACCACTTCTTCAACTGGCCGGATTATGAAGATACCCCGCCCCTCGCCCGCGCCTTCACACTGCTGGGGGAGCCACGGGAGCTGCGGCTGCGCTGCCAGCCGGGGGAGCGCGGCAGTTTGAGCGGTCTCATCCAGGTGTGCGGCGAGGATGGCACCGTCCACGCCAGCCTCGGCTTTCATCCCGACGGCCAGCTGCAGCTGGAGTCGGGCCGGCTGCTGGACAATCCACCCGGGCTGCTGCTCAAGCTGCTGCTCGGCGCCATCTGGCAGCACAAACCGGACGATGTGCAGGGCCCGCCACACTGAGCCAGAAAAACAGGAAGGGGCCTTGGCCCCTTCCTGCTGTTGCGGCCAACCGGCCAGGATCAGGGGGTGCCCACCTCTATGGTGACGTGCACCAGCTCCTCGTGGATGGCGAGCCGTGCGCGGATCTCGCTGGCGGAGAGCGGCGCCGCCATCAGCAGGGAGAGCACGCAGGCATACTGCTGCTGGCCCACCCGCCAGACGTGCAGATCGCGGATCTCGGTCTGTGGCAGCTCGGCTATCACCTCGCGGATCTCTGCCACCAGCGGCGCATCCATCTCGGCATCCAGCAGCACCCGGCCGGAGTCGCGCAGCAGCCCCCAGGCCCACACCGCCACCAGCACGGCGCCCACTATGCCCATCAGAGGATCGAGCCAGTCGGCCCCCCACAGCATGCCCCCCACCAGCGCCAGAATCGCCAGCACCGAGGTGGCCGCATCCGCCAGCACGTGGATGTAGGCGGCGCGCAGGTTGAGATCCTGATGGCCGTGATGATCGGGTGAGTGATCATGCTCGTGATGATCATGATGGTGGTCGTGGCCATGCCCATGGTGATGATGACCGTGATCATCCTTGAGCAGCCAGGCACAGGCCAGGTTCACCAGCAGGCCGACGATGGCGATGGCGATGGCCTGCTGGTAGTGGATCGGGCTGGGATCCAGCAGCCGGAACACCGACTCGAACAACATCATGCCGGCCACCCCCACCAGCAAGAGGGCGCTGGTGAAGCCCCCCAGCACTTCGATCTTCCAGGTACCGAAGCTGAATCTGTGGTCGCGGGCGAAGTGGCGGGCGGCGCGGTAGGCCAGCACCGACAGGCCGAGCGCCAGCGCATGGGAGCTCATGTGCCAGCCGTCGGCCAGCAGTGCCATGGAGTTGTAGAACCAGCCGCCACCGATCTCCGCCACCATCATGATGATGGTCAGCAGCACGGCCCAGCGGGTCTTCTGTTCGGCCAGCGGATTCCCTTCGTGGACGACGGGTTGGTGGCAGTGGGATGAGGCGAGGGATGACATGGATTTCTCCTGAGGACGAGCATGCAATATACTATACCCCAGTATAGTTTTATTGATCGAGAGGATCCTGCATGTCACACACCATTCACGGCAAGAAGAAGCTGCTGGCGCGGGTGCGCCGCATCAAGGGGCAGGCAGGGGCACTGGAGAGCGCGCTGGAGCAGGAAAGCGACTGCGCCGCCATCTTGCAGCAGATCGCCGCCATTCGCGGCGCCGTCAACGGCTTGATGCTGGAGGTGCTGGAGGGCCACATGCGCGAGCATCTCGGCGCCGAAGAGGCGACCCATGCCGAGCGGCTGGAGGATCTAGATCAGGTGGTGCGGGTGTTGCGATCCTATCTGAAGTAAGGCCGGTGGAGGGGGCCGCGAGCGACCCGCATCATCCCGTTTACGGCTGGGCGGCATCGCTCCGCCAGCCCCCGCCCCTTTCAGACTTGAGCCCTCGCCGGCTTTACGCCATGATGACCGCCGATCATTGATC
Source organism: Aeromonas sp. FDAARGOS 1408 (assembly GCF_019048665.1). Lineage (NCBI taxonomy): Bacteria > Pseudomonadati > Pseudomonadota > Gammaproteobacteria > Aeromonadales > Aeromonadaceae > Aeromonas > Aeromonas sp. FDAARGOS 1408. The sequence goes on from NZ_CP077394.1 coordinate 3,520,759, forward strand.
GCCATACCCTGGATTCCATTTCGCAAGGACCCCCCATGTTTGAACACGTCGATGCCTATGCTGGCGACCCCATCCTGACCCTGGTCGAGACCTTCCACAAAGACACCCGCGAGCAGAAGGTGAACCTGGGGATCGGCCTCTATTACGACGAGCAGGGCCGCATTCCGCTGCTGGCCTCGGTACAGCAGGCCGAAGCCCAGCGCGCCGCCGCCCCGGCCCCGCGCCCCTACCAGCCGATGGAAGGCGCCGCCAACTACCGCACCGCGGTGCAGCACCTGCTGTTTGGTGCTGACCACGAAGCGGTCAAGGCCGGTCGCATCGCCACCATCCAGACCATCGGCGGCTCAGGCGCCCTGAAGATTGGCGCCGATCTGCTCAAGCGCTACTTCCCAACCTCAGAGGTGTGGGTCAGCAATCCCACCTGGGACAACCACAAGGCGATGTTCGAGGGGGCCGGCATCAAGGTGCACGACTACCCCTACTACGACGCGGCCACCGGCGGCGTGCAGTTTGACGCCATGATCGACTGCCTGAGCGCCCTGCCGGCGAAAAGCATCGTGCTGCTGCACCCCTGCTGCCACAACCCGACCGGGGTGGATCTCTCCCGTGCCCAGTGGGACCAGGTGATCACTCTGGTGGTCGAGAAGAACCTGATCCCCTTTATGGATATTGCCTACCAGGGCTTTGGCGACGGGCTGGAAGAGGATGCCTACGCCATTCGCGCCATGGTGGCCGCTGGCGTCAGCTTCTTCGTCAGCAACTCCTTCTCCAAGAACCTCTCCTTCTACGGCGAGCGCTGCGGCGGCCTGTCGGTCATCTGCCAGGATGCCGAAGAGGCGAGCCGGGTACTGGGCCAGATGAAGGCCACCGTGCGCCGCAACTACTCCAGCCCCCCCACCCACGGCGGCCAGATCACCGCGGCCGTGATGAGCCAACCCGAACTGCACGCCATGTGGGTCGGCGAGGTGACCGAGATGCGCACCCGCATCAAGGGGATGCGCCAGAAGCTGTTCGAGGTGCTGAGCGCCAAGGTGCCGGGCCGTGACTTCAGCTACTTCATCAACCAGCGCGGCATGTTCAGCTACACCGGTTTCACCCCGGAGCAGGTGGACCGCCTGCGCGAAGAGTTCGCCGTCTATCTGGTGCGCTCCGGTCGCATGTGCGTGGCGGGCCTCAACAGCCGCAACGTCGACTACGTGGCCGACGCCATGGCCGCCGTGCTCAAGGGCTAAGCCCGCAGCCCCGCTCAGGCGGGGCTTTTTGTTTGTCCCGTTTGCTCGTGGAACCGTTATGGATCTCATTGCCCTCTCCCGCCTCGGCGGCCGCCATCTGGTTACCCTGCACCTGCTGCTCGACAGCCAGAGCGTCACCCGCACCGCCGAGCGGCTCTGTACCACCCCCTCCACCGTCAGCAAGACCCTCAACCAGTTGCGGGATCTGCTCGGCGATCAGCTGCTCTACCGCCAGGGCAACCAGTTGTTGCTGACCCCGTTTGCCGAGCGGCTCGGCCCCACCCTGCACCGGCTGCTGAGCGAACTCAACGGCCTCACCGGCCAGGGCGGCTTCGATCCCGCCAGTTGGCAGGGGCAGCTGAAATTCGCCCTGCGCGAGAGCGGCATGGTCTGGCCCATGGGGCCCATCCTGGCGCAGCTGATGCGCGAGGTGCCGGGCCTGGTGCCCGACATTCGCAACAAGGATGAGCAGGGGCTGGCGGCCCTGGCGGCGGGCAAGCTGGACTTCGTGATCCTGCCCCACGATCAGAGCCAGCCCCTGCCCCGCCAGCAAGGGCTGGTGTGGGAGACACTGCGAGAGGACAAGCTGGTCTGCCTGCTGCGCGCGGATCATCCGGCGCTGGCGCGGCCCTGGGATCTCGATGCCTACCTGAGCTGGCGCCATATCGCCATTCGCGATCAGGAGCTGGCCAACCCCTTCTTCGAGCAGAGCCTGGCCCAGTTGCAGGTACGCCGGCAGATCGCTGCCATCCTGCCCGACTTTGGCAGTGCGTCGACCCTGCTGCGCCAGAGCGATCTGATCCTCACCGCCGTCAACGGCTGGGCCGAGCAGGCGGCCCCGCACGATCTGGTGAGCCGGCCGGTACCGTTTGATTACGGCGCCGTCACCCACAGCCTGGTATGGTACGGCCCGGCCGGAGAGGAGCCGGCGCGGCGCTGGTTTCGCCAGCGGATCCTGCAGCTGGCCCGCGCGCTGGCATGATGGGGGCCGTGCACGGCACAGGCTGTGCCAGACACGACTGTGCTCAGGGTTTCTTGGTGTAGATGGGGCCGGGGAAAGGAGAGACGTTGTTGCCCAGCTCGGTGATGCGGGCAGCCCCCTGCTTGCGCACCTGATCGACCCGCAGCACGTGGTGCATGGGGATCATGGTGCGATTGACGTCGGCAAACTCACTCTTCAACTTCTCGTGGCTGGGGTCGACGATAAGCGCCGTGTGGTTGTCCCACACGAAGTTGGCGATCTCGATAAAGCCGAACAGCTGACCCTGGCTCACTTCCCTGACATAGACTTCGTAACGCTCGTTGTGACAAATGAACTGCACTCGATATAAGGCGTTGGATTCACTCATGTTCGTCTGTTGATGGTGGGCGATTGACCCATTCTAGCCGCCCCCTCGCAGAGCTCAAATAGACAGCAATCACAGTTACGTCATCTCAAGACTCAGACAACATAAAAGCCACGCCGAACCGCTCGGTTTGCCGCCCAATCTTGCCTTGTCGTATTAAATCCCTTTGAGATCAGCTGATTAGCATCCAGCTATTCAGAGCAGCGGCGGCAGAGTGACGGGGCCAAGCCCCGCCGCCGCCAGCGCCGCGGCCAGTTGCTCCAGCTCCTCTCGCGTCGCCTGTGGCCAGCCCTGCGCCGTCCCGCGCACGCCGTGATGGCGAAAGCCGTTGAGGCGGATGGGCACGGGCCCGAGAGAGTGCAAGAAGGCGGCGAGCCCGCCATCCAACGTGCCGTCGGCGGCGAGATAATCGCTCTGCCCCGGCACCTGCAGCAGGCGCACCTCCGCCAGCTTGCCCGCCTGCGCCAGTAGTTGCAGCGAGGCCAGCACCCGCTCGCGGCCATAGCCGGTCAGCATGTGATGCACAGAGTCGCGCCACCCCTTGAGATCGATCATGGCGCCGTCCAGCACCGGCAGCAGCCGCTGCCAGCCTGCCTCGGCGAGCGAACCGTTGCTGTCGAGCAGGCAGCCGAGATGGGCCAGATCCGGCGCCCCCTTGATGGCCGTGAACAGCGCGATAACGAACGGCAGCTGGGTGGTGGCCTCACCGCCGGAGACGGTAATGCCGGTCAGCAGCGGGCCGTAGCGGCGCAGCAGGACCAGCACCTCGGCCACCGTCATGACCGCTGTCTTGGGGCTGGCGCTGCGGGGGCAGGCATCGAGACAGGCATCGCAGTCGGTGCAGCGCGCCGCCTGCCAGCTCACCCGCCCCTCGTGCAAGGTCAGCGCCCCGCTCGGACAACCGGACACGCAGTCACCGCAGTGATCGCAGAGGCCGATGGTGTGCGGGTTATGACAGCCGGGGCAGGCGAAGTTGCAGCCCTGCAGAAACAGCACCAGCCGGTTGCCGGGGCCGTCCACGCAGGAGAAGGGCAGCCAGCGGCTCACCGTCGCGCTGCGCGCCGCCCCTGCCCGCCTGCCGCACTCAGTAGTCACACAGGGTCGCCTCGCGCCCCACCACCCGCGGCGCCCGCTGGCGGATCCCGGTCAGCTCGCTCGCCTCGGCGCCGAGGCAGGTGGTCTGCAGCCGCGAGCCCTCGGTCGCGAAGCGGGCCACGTCGCTCTTGCGGATCATGTAGCCGGTCACCCGCACCAGATCGCTGTCCGCCACGTTGGCGGTGAACTCGCGCATGCCGATGGCGAGCGCCCCCTTGCACAGCTGCAGCAGCGCCTGCGGGTTCTGGCGGATGGTGGGATCCAGGGTGAGGATCTCGCTGATCCCGGAGTGATAGAAGCCGTGGTGGGGAGCCAGCGCCAGCACGTGGCTGGCGGGATCCGGCTCCTCGCCATAGGGGATGCGTACCCCAGGGGTCACCCCGCGATCCACGCTGAGCCCGCCCTGGGAGTGGAGCAGGGCGCGGCCGCCCCAGGCGTGGCGCTGCGGCGTTTCGCTCACGTGGCGGGCGAGCTGGGCCGAGATGCGATAGCCCAGCTGGTTCGCCTCCTCGTCACGGCCGTAACGTTCCGGCAGATTCTCCTTGTCCATCAGAAGGTTGACCGCCTCTGCCATGCCGTAGATGCCGAACATGGGCACGAAGCGACCCTCCTCCAGCAACCCCTCCTGCACCATGAAGCTGTCGAAGAAGCCGGACTCCTGGTGCAGGAAGGCGGCCCGCGCCTCGATCAGACGGGAGGCGAGGCGGCAGTAGTGGGGCAGCAGGCAGCCCAGGAAGTCGTCGATGCCGTGGGCCTGCTCGGCCACCCGCTTGAGGGAGACCCGCACCAGGGTGTTGGCGCCGCCCGCCTGGGGCAGGGCGTTGTAGCAGCTGACGATACCGAAGCCGCGCTCGTCGAAGGTGTTGCGATGCAGCGGGTAGTTGGCGATGTGGGGCTTGCTGCAAGCCGCTATGTTCTGCACCCCCTGCAGCAGCAGGCTGTCCGGGGTCTGCGCCGGATCGTGGAACAGGGTGAGGTTGGGAGCCACCTGCTTGAGCTCGCCGTCGATGCGCAGGATCAGGCGGCAGAGACGGTTGTCGTCCGGACCTATGTTGACGTGCATGAAGGCATCCGGCAGCACCCGGTCCAGGTAGATCCAGAACCCCTTCAGCTTGCGATAGAGGGTCTCGTCATCCAACTCACCGACGAAGGGCAGCAGCAGGTGGTCGAGCCGCCCCAGCCAGACCGGCATGCCGGTGACGGAGGGCACATGGTGGTAGAGGATGCGCAGGGCATCGAGCGCTTCGTCGAAATCCCGCGGCGGTGCCAGCTCGAGCCAGGCGGAGCCCTGGCGCAGAAACTTCTCGTAATCCGGCAGCACATAGCGCGGCTTGTAGGGGGCGTGTCCCTCGAACATGTCGCAGACCAAGCCCTTGGCCATCGCCTCGCTCACCTCGGCGGGCAGCGCGGGATAGGGCAGCGCATTCTCGGCGGCCAGCGCCAGGGCATGGCTCTTCTGGGCCGGTGACAACAGGGGATCGCGCACGATGCGCTGGCAGGTTTCGGTGAAGGACATGGCTCGCTCCTCGACGGATGGGAGCTAAATCCTCACACTTTGGAGGTGTTTTTTGAAGTGACATTCACAACATGGCGGATATCCGATAAAGACATCCGCCATGCAAGATCACGGGCCTAGCCCAACCAGGGCAGCAGTTGTGCCACGCCCCCCAGCCAGCGCAGCAGGAAGAAGCCCCCCATGCCGACCACCACCACCAGCAGGGTCGGCAGCCGCAGCAAGGTCAGCGCCGTCACCAGCAGGGTGGCGACCAGGTAGTCCGGATCCCAGCTCAGCCCAATGCCAGGCTGGTAGCTGAAGACGATGGGCAACCAGATGGCGGTCAGCACCGACTGGGCCGAGAAGCTGAGGAAAGCCCCCATCTCGGCACCCGGCTGATAACGGGTCAGCCGCGAGAAGAAGGCGAAACGGTTGAAGAAGGTGATCAGGGCCAGCAGGCCTATCATCAGCCAGCTCATGATTACCTCCTCATCCGGTGCAGCACATAACCCACCAGCATGCCGGAGAGCGCCGAGATGATGATGTAGACCTCCGCCAGCAGCGGCTTGGTGAGCAGCGCCATGGCACCGCTCACCAGGGTGGCCGCCACCATGGGCAGGTTCTTCATGGCGGGAATGGTCATGGCGATGAAGGTGGCGGCGATGGCAAAATCCAGCCCCATCTGATCCAGCCCGTCGATGTACTGGCCGGCGGCGATGCCGAGCAGGGTCGCCGCATTCCAGAACAGATAGAAGACGAAGCCGGCGATGAGCGCGTAGGCCGGATCGAAACGGCCGCTGCGCTCCCGGTCTTTGAGCGCCACCGCGAACATCTCGTCGGTCAGGAAGAAGGCCAGACTGGCGCGCCAGCGCAGGGAGAGCGGCAGCACGTCGCGGCGAAAGGTGAAGCCGTAGAGCAGATGCTGGGAAGTGATGACGAAGGTGGAACCCATGATGGGCAGCAGCGGCGTGCCCGCCCCGAACAGAGTGGTGGCCGACAGCTGGGCGGCGCCAGCATAGACCAGCAGCGACATCAGCTGGGCCTGCAGCGGGCTCAGCCCCACCTGCAGCGCCAGGGCGCCGCACAGGATCCCCCAGGGGATCACCGAGACGGAGAGCGGCAGAATATCGATGGAGGCGCGCCACCAGAGCGCACGGGTACTCTCGGCACCGACGGACGGAGAGAGGGTTGCTGACGGCATGGGATCATCCTTGTTGCGGCCACGGCGAGCCGGAAAAACTAGCACAGCACGGGGACGGATACCAAGAGGCTGCGGGTAAAGAAAGGAGGGAGCCAAAAAACAGAACGCCACCCGAAGGTGGCGCGCTGCAGAGAGTCAGGGCTGAATGATGATGGGAGTGCCGGGTTCGATGGCGTTCCACACTTCGTCCAGATCCTTGTTGAGCATGGCGATGCAGCCATTGGTCCAGTTGGACGGCTGCAAACGGGTGTTGCCTATGCTGTTGCGCTGACCGTGGATCATGATCATGCCGCCCGGTCGCACACCCATCTCGTTGGCCGCCTTGATGTCGTCCAGATTCGGGTAGTTGATGTGGATGGCCTTGTAATAGTTGGAGTTGGTCTTCTTGTAGTCGAGGATGTAACGGCCTTCCGGCGTGCGCTGATCCCCTTCCCGCTGCTTGTGCCCCTTGGGAGCCGGGCCCAGAGCGATCCAGTAGCGTTTGACCTCCTTGCCATCCTTCATCAGGGTCAGGCTATAACTCGATTTCTTCACCACCACCATATCGGCGGACAGGGTGGCAAAACTCAATGCGGGCCACAGCCCCAGCAAACACAGTAATACGGCTCTCATTCCATCCCTCGGCAAGCCTCTGGTAAGGGCTTTTCTGTTACCAAATCATCTGAACTGCACCGCCTGGTGTGGCGGGCGAGCGCCATCATATTGGATCGCCATCAATACTCAATATATCCAGAGAAACATATCCCGCGCCATCTTTTATAGATTGTTACAATTAACTGCCAAAACAACGGGATAACCCCCCTATCTCGGGATAGTCCCGGGCGGGACATTGGGGGAAGATAAGGCGCTTTTCACCTCTCAGGAACCTCACGATGCGATACCGACTATCCCTGCTGCTCTTGCTGATCTGCTCCCCCCTGCAGGCGGCCGAGCCACTCTGGCTGCGCGAGCCCGCCCTCTCCCCCGACGGCAAGCAGCTTGCCTTCACCTGGCAGGGTCGCATCTACCTGAGCGCGGGGGATGGTGGCCCCGCCGTGCCCCTCACCGACGGCAGCTATCTGAGCCAGCGCCCGCTCTGGTCGCCGGATGGCAAGCTCATAGCCTTTGCCGCCAACCTCTACGGCAACGAGGACGTGTTCGTGGTGCCGAGTCGCGGCGGCGAGATGGTGCGGCTGACCCGCGATTCGCGCCCCGATCTGCCCCAGGCCTTCAGCGCCGATGGCAAACAGCTGCTGCTGAGCAGCCAGCGCCTGACCGACCCCGACGCCGATCACTTCGTGGCAGAGGGGTATCGGGCCAGCAACCTCTACTGGACGCCAGTTACCGGCGGCCCGCTGACGCCGGCCCAGCCCCTGCCCGCCACCCTGGCCCGCCCCCACGGCAACCAGCTGGCCTACCAGATGCCGGGCATGGATCAGCCGTTTCGCAAGCACCAGCACTCGTTCGCCGTCTCCCGTCTGTGGCTGTTCGACGGCAAACAGCATCGCCAGCTGACCGAAGACAGGGTTGCCGCCAGCGATCCGGTCTGGGATGAGCAGGGCAAACAGCTCTACTACCTGAGCGAGCGCAGCGGCGATTTCAACGTCTGGCAACGGGATCTGGCCAGCGGCCAGGATCGCCAGCTCACCCGCTTCAAGGGTCACCCGGTGCGCGGCCTCAGTGCCTCCCGCCAGGGGGATCTGGTCTGGTCCTGGCAGGGGGAGCTCTACCGCCTCGATGCCGGTAGCGACACCCCGCGCAAGCTCGCCATCCAGCCGCTGTTCGCCAAGGTGCCGGTCGAACAGAGCTGGCAGCCCGGCCCCATCGACGAGGCCATCGCCCGCCAGGACGGAGAAGAGGTGATCCTGGTCAGCCAGGGGGATCTCTACGCGGTCGACACCCGGCGCGAGCGGGTACGCCAGCTCACCCGCCACCCCAGCGAGCAGTCGGCGCCACGTTATCTCGATAAGGAGCAGACGCTCATCTACCTCTCCGAACAGGAGGGGCCGGCGGCGCTGTATCGCCTCAAGAAGGAGCAACCTGACACCCTGTTCAGCGCCCCCGGCACCCTGATAGAAGAGAAGCTGCTGGCCATCCCGGGCGCCGCCATCAGCGTGCCGACCCTCTCCCCCGACGGCAAACAGCTCGCCTTCGTGGTGGATGGCCAGGCCGTGCACCTGCTGGATCTGGCCAGCGGCAAGCAGCGCCAGCTGGTCGCCGCCGAGTTCAACCCCTCCCGCCATGCAGTGGAGCTGGCCTTTGCCCCCGACTCGCGCTACCTGGCGCTGACCATCCAGCCCGACTCCAGCCAGCAGGAGATCGCCGTCATCGACACCCGGGATGCCAAGGCCAAGCCGGTCAACGTCAGCCTCAACGGCTATCGGGATGGTGAGCCGGCCTGGAGTCAGGATGGCGGCATCCTCTACTGGCAATCCACCAAGTACGGCGTGCTGGGGGCCGATGGCGAGCCCCTCGGCGGCAGCCTGCTCGGCCTCTACAGCAGCCGCGCCGCCAGAAGCGATTTCCTTGCCGAACAGGCGCCACCCAAGACGGGTTACGGCTTCGAAACAGACCGGCTGGCACACCGCGAGGCGCTGCAGCTGCAGCCAGAAGGCACCGTTCTCGCCAGCCGCATCGTCGACGATCACCTGATCTATCTGGTGGAGACCAGCGGGGCCAACGGCGAGAGCGAGATCAAGGGCTACGCCCGGGATCTGCGCAAGGGCGAGACCAAGCTGCTGTTTGCCGAACAGCCGGGACCGGCGCTGGCCAGCCTCAACCAGGATGCCAGCCTCGCCACCCTGGTGCGGGAGGGGGAAATAGCCCTCATCGATACCCGCTCCGGCGAGGCCAGCAGCCACCCCTTCAATCTGCTGATCACCGCCAGCTGGCAGGATCGGATGAGCGCCGCCTTCGACCAGATCACCCGCCTCACCCGGGACGAATTCTACCGGGCCGACATGAACGGGGTGGACTGGGACAGCTATGTGGCCGCCTATCGCCGCCTGCTGCCCGGCATCAGCAACGAGCGTGACTTCGGCAACCTGCTGGCGGAGCTGGCCGGCGAGCTCAATGTCTCCCACACCTGGGGCAGCGTCCCCGACTCCTCCCTGCGCATGCCGGACGACACCGCCAGCCTCGGCGGCTACTGGCGCGAGCGGCAGGGAGCGGTCGAGCTGACCGCCCTGCTGGCCGGCGGCCCGCTGGAGCAGGAGACGGATCTGGCGCCGGGTGCCCGCCTGCTGGCCGTCAACGGCACCGAGCTGCACAGCCTCAACGAGTTGGATGCCCTGCTCAACCACCAGGCCGGCCAGCGGCTGGCGCTCACTGTGCAGCCCAAGGGAGCCAAGGAGCCCAGCCAGCTGGAGGTCACCGCCATCGACCTGCTGCAGGAGTATCAGTTGCAGCTCGACGGCTGGATCGCCAAGCGCCGCAGCCAGGTGGAGCAGCTGAGTCAGGGGCGGGTCGGCTATGTCTATCTGCCGGAGATGAGCAGCGCCGTCTATGAGGAGGTGGTGGCCGACGCCCTCGGTCGCCAGCGCAACCGCGAGGCGCTGATCGTCGACGTGCGCTTCAACAAGGGGGGCTATCTGGCCAACACCCTGGTGGAGTTCCTGACCGGCAGCGGCAGCGCCCAGGGCATGGCCCGCAGCTGGCCACGCCTTGGCAAGGGGGAGACGGACGCCGCCACCCGCCAGTGGACCAAGCCCTCGGTGGTGCTGGTCAATGCGGGCAGCTACTCGGAAGGCTCGGCCTTTCCCCAGTACTACCGCACCCTCAAGGTGGGCCCCATCGTCGGTGAGCCGGTGCCGGGCACCGGCACCATGGTGTATGCCCACACCTCAAGGCTGATCCCCGGCCTTGCCTACGGCATCCCGACCCTGGGGCTGCGCAACCCCGATGGCACCCTGTACGAGAATCAGGAGCTGATCCCGGACGTGCAGGTGGCGCTGACCCCGGCCGACATGCTGGCGGGGCGCGATCCCCAGCTGGCAGCCGCGGTGCAGGCCGCCCTCGCCCAGCTGTCGACGAATGCGAAACCCGCAGCCAAACGGGCTGACTGACGCCAACCAGCAAAAGAGGAGCCGGCCGGGCTTGCCCGGTCGGCTCCTCTGACAGACAGACATCAAGGGCGCCCCGCCTGTTGCGGGGCGCCCTTGTTGCATCAGGCCGGCTGCGTCTCGGCCGGCTGGCGGGCCAACGCCAGCTGATACCTGTGCTCGGCCAGCTCCAGCTCGCGGCGCGCCTCGTCCACCTTGCCGTCGGCACTCTTCACCGCCGCCACCAACTGGTTGTAGCGATCCCAGCTGCCGTTGTACTCGTTCACCTCGGCCTGGTAGCGCTGGCTGATCTCGTTGGATTGGCGAATGATGGCGTTGTTCTCATCGTGCAGCTGATCGATGCGGGCGCTCAGGCTCGCCTGGATGGCGCGGATCCGGCGATACTCTTCCGGGCCGTAGCTGCCGTTGTAGCTGTTGTGCTCGCGCACCAGCCGGTTGATCTCCTGCACCGTCTGCCGGTTGCGCTGGTTCAGCTGGCTCAGCTCGCGCTGGTAGCGATCAAAGTTGCCCTTGAGCGTCTGCTGGCGATCCTGCAGGGCGGTTCTGGCCGCCACCTGCTGGCTGTAGTGCTCCTGGGCCGCCGCCAGGTCCTGGCGCCGGGTTTCGAGGGAGCGTTCCAGCTCGCCCAGATCCGGCAGCGCTTCCGTCACCATGGTGGGGTAGAAGGCGGCGATCTGCGGCGTGGTCACCTTCAGCGCCCGCACCGCATCGGCCCCGTTGGCCTGATCCCGGTAATCCACGCCGCACGGCTGCCCCTTGCAGACCAGGTCCGGGCTGGAGAACTTGTACTCGTGGCTGTAGACCCCGAAGCTGGAGGGATAGGCCATCACGGTGGCGAAGGAACCCCGCACCCCGTGTCCCAGCGCATAGTGGTAAGTGCCCCCCGTGCCATCTTGCAGGCGGGAGTGGTTGAGCCCCATGTTGTGACCCAGCTCGTGTGCCAGCACCACGTCGCCACAGCCGGTGGCCGTGACATGGCTGAACATGCTGCCGGCATCCTGGGAGACATCCCCGTCGGCATACGCCTTGCGGCCATCGCTATAGGTCGCGGAACCACCAACCCAGGCCAGCCCGCAGCTGCCGTGATCACCGGTCTGGGGGCGCATCAGCACCACCATGTCGGCGCCATAACGGGTGCGCAGGGTCGGTACCTGCTTGAAAGCCGGATCCTGCTGGTAGGTCACCGCGTTGAGCGCGGATTCGTCGGTGCCGCCATCCGGGTAATTGACCTGCTGGTCGTGCACGCTCCGCACCGTCAGATCCAGGCCGCTGGCGGCATAGATCTGGTTGGTGACGTTGATCATGTGCTGGATCCGGGTCTGCGCATCCCCCTGATAGCGGGCCGCCAGCCCCGGGCTGTGCAGCACCATCAGGTCGATGGTTTCCGCCAGCACGGGGGTCGCCCCGAGCAATCCCGCAATCATGATCCCCAAGGTAGTTTTCTGCATGTGATCTTCCTTTTCTGTTGTTATTGGTGAGTCGGGATCAGGGCGTCATCGCCGCCATGACCCAGATCCAGCGGCGGGTTCTTGTAAACCCAGCCCTTGCCTCCCAGGGTCTCGACGGAGTAACTGCCTTGCGGCGTGCCGATGAACCCGAAAGTCGCTTGCTTGCCGACGGTGAAATTGACCGGATAGCTGTCACCGTCGACCCGAATCTCCCCTTGCCAGTTGCGCTCCCCGCCCCGCTGCAGCTCGACCTTGGTCACCCTGGCCTGCAGGGTGCTGCCATCCGGCAGCGGCAGGGCTACGCTGTCACCCACCTGGGCCCGCTCCAGATCGCTGCCCTGCAGGGCGATCGGCTGGGGTTGCTCGACCGCATCGCCCGGCTCCGCCAGCGGAAAGTCCGCATCCACCTCGGCCGCCTGCCAGGGGGTCTCCAGCTGCTGGCTGCCATCTTCCCGCAGCCGATCCGGCTTGGCGGGGGGCGTGACCGGCGCCGGCTTGAGCGCGGGTACCGGCATGGCGGCGAGTGGCGTCAGCTCCACCAGCGGGGCCGACTCTGCCGCACGCGCCTCATCCCCTGTCGTCATTGCTCCGGGCGCCACCGGCTGCGGCCACAGCCACCAGCCGATCACCCCGGCCAAGAGGGCGCACAATGCCAGCCCAAGCCCCCATTTCGCTCTCTTCATACTGATACTCCAGTCAAAAACAATCCTTATAAAACAATGAATTGCATTAAAAGTGAGGGGGCATGCTAGAAACTGGCGACAAGGCTGGCACCCCCCTATATGGGGCGTCTGAAAAATCGACGCTGGTGTTTGCACACATCCATTTGAGTCGACAAAGCCAGCGCTGGCGGGGGCTGAGGAAGGGTTCGAATGATGCTTTTTTGCTGCAGTAAAACGTCCGTGAAAGCGACCGGCATGACTCCCTTCACCCCATATGGGTTAAGCAAATTTGGCTGTACCGGGAGGCGGGCTGCGGCGTACCCTGATGGCATTGATCAGGTCAAGGATGTTGCATGAACGGTTTGCGAATAACGGCGCCAGCACTGGGCTGGCTGGCAATTTCATGGCTGGCGGCGCCGCTCGCCGCCGCCCCTCTGACCCTGCAAGGCGGGACTCAAAGTTACAGCATCGATCCCGATACCCTGGCCATTGCGGTGAACCGGATCCCGGTCAGCGCGGGCCAGCCCGCCCGCCAGGTCGATCAGCTGCAGCAGGATGACCAGCAGGCCAGCTGGCGCTGGCCCGCCCAGGAGGCCAGGGTGGAGGTCAGGCTGGATGGCGACGACCTGCTGCTGACGCTTGCCAGCGACAGTCCCCGTCAGCTGACCTGGTACAGCCTGCCGCGAAACCAGACCCACCTCTCCCTCGCCATCGGCGAGGGCAGCCGCTTCTCCGTGCGCGACAGCGACTGGCTCGGCTATGTCGGCGACGAGCTGGCCGAGCTCAACACCCACTACGACCTCAAGCTGCCGCTCTGGAGCCAGGATGCGGGCAAGCAGACCTACAGCTGGATCCTGCAGAGCCCCTACGACAACCGGCTCAAGTTCAGCCGCCAGGGGGGCCGGCTGCAGCTGAGCGCCAGCCACGAGTTCAGCAGCTTCAACGCTCAGGCGCCCATGGTGGTGCGGCTGAGCGTGGGGGATGACTGGCTGGCAGGGGCGCGCCGCTACCGGGCGTGGTTGCAGAGCGAGGGGGCCTGGCAATCCCTGGCCGACAAGATTGCCCGCGTCCCGGCCGGCCGGCGACTGATCGGCGCCAGCCATGTCTACCTGTGGGGGGATGCCCTGCTCGATCGGCAGGACGTGAAGGCGTGGCCCGCTCTGCAGGCCAGATTGCAACAAAAGCCGGAGTGGCTGCAGACCTTCAATGCCGAGGAGCAGGAGGCGCTGGCCGCCGCCCATCCCGAGGTCTGGCAGCAGAGCCTGATCATGGCCGGCCTCAACCGGCTGATTGCCAGCCAGCTGCCGCTGCCTGCCCAGCAGGGCCCGCAGGCCCAGAGCAAGGTGCTGGCCCTGCGCCAGCAGTGGGTCAAGGGTCAGCTGGGGGATCTGCTGGTGCCTCAGGAGCGCTGGGGCCAGGGGTTGTCGCTGCCGGTGATCGAGGCGCTGCAGCAGGCGGGACTGCGCAAGCTGTGGCTCGGCACTCCGCAGTGGACGGCGGCCCTGCAGCAGGGCTATGCCCTCACCGCCGCCCAGCGCCAGGGCTATCTGGTGGGCAGCTATGACTCCTACGACACCGCCATCCTACCCGGCACCAACGACAGCTGGCTCACCGCCCAGCTGCCGCCGGCGATCGGCAAGCGCTGCGCCATCGTCGAGGCCAATGGCAAGCCCAAACCGGGCTTTGGCGGCGAAGGGGTCTATCTCAACCCCGGCTGCACCCTGCCCTTTGCCAAGAGCCGCATGAGCGAGCTGGCCAAGGCCAGCGGCATCAACAGCCTGTTCCTCGACGTGGATGGCACCGCCATGGCCTCCAACGACTACAACCCGGCCCACCAGCAGGGTAGCCAGGCCATGGTCGCCGACCGCAACGCCCGCATGAGCTGGGTGGGGGATCACCTCGGCCTGGTGCTGGGCTCGGAGGATGGCAACGCCCTCACCAGCAAGCCGCTGCTGTTTGCCCACGGCATCCAGAGCTGGGGCTTTGGCTGGGAGGATGCCGCCATGCGCAAGCAGGCCAAGTCCCCCTACTACCTCGGCAAGTGGTGGCCGGACGAAGCGCCGCAGGTCTTCTTCCAGCCCGCCCGGCTCAAGCCGCGCTACCTGAAGACGGTGTTCAATCCGGCGGATCGGCTGCCCCTCTATCAGGCGGTGTTCCACGACTCCGTGCTCAACAGCCACCACTGGCTGCTGGACAACCTGAAATTCCCCGGCATCAAGGAGGAGCGCGCCCTGCTCGGCCTGCTCTACAACACCCCGCCGCTGGTCAACCTGAGCCGCAGCACGCTGGCCAGTCGCCTGCCGGAGCTGACCCGGCTGAGCGAGCAGTTCGCCCCGCTGCACGAGGCGCTGTGGGACAAGGCGCTGGTGGGCTTTCGCTGGCGTGACGGGGTGGGCCGGGTGCAGGAGACCCGCTTCTCCGACGGCAGCCGGCTGGTGGCCAACTTCAGCCACAACTCCATCATGATCGACGGCCACAAGCTGGCGGGCCGGCAGCTGCTGGTGGCGCTCAAGGGCAAACCGGTCAGCGTGCTGAAGATCCAGGGCTAGGCCCGTCGAGGTGGCGGGGGATCAGAAAGGGGCAGCCCCGCCGAGCGAGACGGTGGGCTGCGCATGGAGGTTGAGCCAGCGCCGGCGCAGGATCTCCAGCGAACCATCCTGGCGCATCTGGTCGAGGGCCTGCTGCAGGGCCTGCACCTTGGCCGGCTCCGTCGCCAGGTTGAGGGCGAAGTAATACTGCTCGCTGTCGTCATAGACGAACAGCGGGGTGAGCGCCTCGAAGCCGTGCCCCAGCTGGTGCATGTGGAAGGCCGCCCCCAGATCCAGCGCCGTCACCAGCTCCACCCGGCCGCGCAGCAGCATGCGAAACTTGTCCTCCTCGCTGTTGACGCTGACCGGCGCCAGCCCCTGGCGGACCAGCTGCTGGGCCGAAGCCGAGTTGCGTACCACGGCGATCCGGTAGTCGCTCGCCTCCTGCAGGCTGCGGGGCTGGATGTCGGTGCGCGAGCTCAGCCGCCACACCCTGATGGTGCGCGGCCCGACCGGCCCCACCCACTGGAACTGGTGCTCCCGCTCCGGGGTGCGCGCCACCGAGAAGAGGATGCTGCCCGCCCGATAGCGGGCATTCTGATAGGCCCGCGCCCAGGGCAGCAGCTGGATGTCGCCGCGCAGCGCCAGGCCGCTGCGCGCCAGCAGGGCCTGCAGCAGATCCACCGAGAAACCGCTCACCGGCTGGCCGGCCAGCTGGTAGTTGTAAGGGGGCATCTGCTCGGTCAGCGC
This sequence comes from Aeromonas sp. FDAARGOS 1408, assembly GCF_019048665.1. Taxonomy (NCBI): domain Bacteria; kingdom Pseudomonadati; phylum Pseudomonadota; class Gammaproteobacteria; order Aeromonadales; family Aeromonadaceae; genus Aeromonas; species Aeromonas sp. FDAARGOS 1408. The sequence goes on from NZ_CP077394.1 coordinate 3,536,556, forward strand.
CTGCAGTGCCCGGGCCGGCTGCGCCAGCGACCCCGTCAGCAGCAGCGTGGCCAGCAGCCACCTCCACCGCACTGTTGTTCCCACCCTCGACTCCTTCCCATGAAAAACAGACCCCTGCCGCGGCAGGGGTCTGACATAACGCATGTTCACCGGCTTGCGCCTCAGTGACTGGTGGCCGCCTCCTGGTAGTGGTGGCGGATCCAGCGTTCGAAGCCGGCCAGCATGGCTTCCTCTGAGTCGCTATTGTCGGCGATAAGCTGGTCGCCGTGAACTACCCGAATGCGGGCATCGAGCGGTGCCCCCTCGCCGGCCGGCGGACGCTGACGGGCCGCCGCCATGCAAGCCTCGGCCTGTTGCCACGCCTCGGCCACGCTCTGGTTGCACACCGCGGCCAGCGGGCCGGCGCTGAAGCCCTTGCCGGTCAGGCTGCGCAGGGTCTCGTCATGGGTCATGCCGTTGCCCGGTCCCCAGTAGTGGGCGGCCAGATCCGGCCCGATGCGCGGGTTGTCGGTGAGATAGCCGTCGCGCTTCAGGAAGTAGGCCCGGGTCTGCTCCACCGCCATCAGCGCCAGCAGGTAACCGTGATAGGCACAGGCCGACTCCTGGTTGAGCAGGTGCGGGATGGCCAGCAGCGGACGCGGGCTCTCCACCCCCAGGATCTGGCGCTCCCAGCGGCGGGCCAGCGCCAGCACGGAGGCCGGGGTGCGTTCGGCCTCGTCCATGGCGTAGAGATCCCGCTCGAAGTAGGCCACCAGCGCGATCTGGCGCTCGTTGAAGGCGCGAAACGGCTGGCGTGCCTCGATCATCGCCTTGATCAGCGCATCCGGGATCGGCTCCCCCGCCGCATTTCTGGCGTAGCGCTTGAGCCAGTCCGCGTCATCCAGCAGGCTGTCGCAGAACATGGACTGGGTCTCGGCGTAGGCCATGGAGGTAGGCGGGAACTCCTGGGAGAAGCAGGGGGCGTTGCCGGTGACGTTGGCAAAGTGCGCCGCATGGCCTCCCTCGTGGAACAGGGTGTTGAGCCCGCTCCAGCCGCTGCCCACCTGGGCCGGGTCGGCCAGGCTGGTGAAGTTGACCACCGCCGGCACCCACTCCCCCTCCTGCCAGAAGCTCGGCACCGGGCCGTGGCAGAAGCCGTTCTCGTATTTCCCCTCCCGGGTCAGCAGATCCAGAGTGAGGCTGGCGCCGCGGTACTGGATGCCGAGGCGGCGGAAACTCTCGACCCAATCCTGCAAAGCGCGGGAGAAGGGTACGTACGGGTCGAGCTGGCGAGTCACGTCGCCGCTCACGCTGTAACGCAGGTTGTGGGGCAGCAGAGCCGCCTCCCCCTTGGCTGCTTTCAGCTCGGCCAGGCTCTGGTGCAACCGCTGCTCGGTGCCGGCGATGAAGTCGTCGAGGATGGCGAACAGCTGCGCCGGGCTCATCTGCTCGTTCTTGTGCACCTTGTAGTCGAAGTAGTCGCGATACCCCATGGCCCGGGCGAAGCGGTTGCGCAGCGCGACGATGGCCAGATAGCCGTTGTCGACCACCCAGTTTTCCAGGGTGTGGAACATGGCGAGCGCGCTCTGGCGCACCGCCTCGTTGCTACTGGCAGCCAATGCCGTGCTGGCGGCGGGCAGACTGCCTGCCACCTCGCGACCCTGCTCGTCCAGCAAGGTCAGCTTCAGCTCCCGACGGCGGGCAAACAGCGCCGCCTCGGCGGCCACCAGCTCGTCCATCAGGGCGGCGGCGGCCGGCGCCTCGATGACGTTGCATTCGAAGAAGGCGATCCAGCCTGCCAGACCGCGCTTGAGCTCGGTCTCCTCGGCCATGGCATGCATCTCCCGCAGCACCGGCAGGCGCGCCGGATCGGCGCAGAACGCCTTGTAAGCCTGCTCGGCGGCGGTGAAACCGGCCTGATCGTCGCTGGTGCCCATGTAGGTGGACCAGAACAGATCCTCCTTGCGCCTGTGCACCTGCAGGTAGTCGGCGTTGAGCTGGTTGAGATAATTCCTGGCAATGGAACTCATAAATTCCCTCTTGTTATGGGGCAGCACGGGGTGCCCACTCCTTTTTGGTGAAATGCCGACTCATTCACATTTTCTGCAAATAATCCGGCAAATGGTGCGCCGGGATGCGCGCGAACACGCTACCAAAAGCGAGGGTTTCTGTCTGCTGGCTATACTGGTGTCAAACTTCTCAATTGGCGTGCTGTCGCGCCAAGCCTTTGAAAGTTAATTAAATGTTAAATGAAAAATAATCAGGGCCAGCCGACAGACTGGTCACCACCAGACCCGCATGGGAAAGTTAAGGAAGAGACTATGTTCAAGCTCGGTGATATTGCCGTGAGCCGTAAATTGATGCTGCTGCTCTCACTGGCGCTGGTCGGCTTCATCGCACTGCTGCTCATCTCCGCCAGTGCCCTGCAGCGCAATCTGATGAGTGAACGGGAAGCCAGGCTGCAGGCCGTGCTGGATCTGGCCATGAGCCGGATCCAGGCGCTGGCCGCCACCCTGCCCGCCCCACAGGCGCAGGCCGAGGCCAGGGCCATGCTCAACAGCATGCGCTTTGACGGTGACAACTACCTGTTCGTGCTGGACGAGAACCGCCGGATGCTGGTGCACCCCGTCCGGCCCGAGCTGGTCGGCCAGCAGATGGGCGAGAGCGGATCCGCCACCGCCGGCGCGCACTGGCAGCGGATGGTGGAACTCGGCAGAGGGGGTCAGCAGGGTCGACTGGAGTACCAGTGGGTCTCCCCCTCCGGCGAATCGGCCCAGAAACTGTCGCTGGTGGCCGGCTATCAGCCCTGGGGCTGGATCCTCGGCTCCGGCGTGCTGCTGCAGGACATCCAGGCCACCATCTGGTCCCAGTACCAGCTGATGGGGGGCGCCACCCTGCTGGTGACCCTGCTGATGGGGCTGCTGGGCTTTGCCATCAGCCGCTCCATCGTCAACCCGCTGGCCGAGATCAACCGGGCCATGCAGCAGGTGGCCGCCGGCGATCTGGTGGTGAGCATCCCGGTGCACGGCAAGGATGAGCTGGGGGCCGTCGCCAGCTGCACCAACCAGGGACTCAGCGCCATCCGGCACGCCCTGCTGGAGGCAAGCCAGGGGGCCGGCAACGTGGCGGATGCCGCCCTGCGCATCGCCGCCTCCGCCGAACAGACCAACCAGGCGGTCAACAGCCAGCGGGATCAGCTGGCCCAGCTCGCCACCGCCATGAACGAGATGAGCGCCACCATCGCCGACGTGGCCGGCCACGCCGAGAACACCGCCCGCGATACCCAGGACGCCACCAGCGAGGCCGGCCTCGGCAACCGGGACGTGCACGCCAGCGTGCACGGCATCCAGGCGCTGGCCAGCGAGGTGGAGCAGGCCACCTTGCAGGTCAACCAGCTCAAGGAGGGGGTGATGCAGATAAGCGAGGTGACGGCGGTCATCAGCGCCATCTCGGAGCAGACCAACCTGCTGGCCCTCAACGCCGCCATCGAGGCGGCCCGCGCCGGCGAGCAGGGCCGCGGCTTTGCCGTGGTGGCCGACGAGGTTCGCCAGCTGGCGAGCCGCACCCGCCAGTCCACCGAGGAGATCCAGAGCACCATAGCCCAGCTGCAGCAGCGGGCGGTGAGTGCGGCCGACGCCATGGACGCCAGCCGCAAGCTGGCGGAGAGCAGCGTCGGCCAGTCGGAGAAGGCGGGCCAGGATCTCTCCCTCATCGTCAACCACATCCAGCACGTCAGCGACATGGCGACCCAGATCGCCACCGCGGCGGAGCAGCAGAGCATGGTGGCGGAGGACATGAACCGCAACGTCAGCGGCATCAACGACTCGGCGCTGGAGATGTCCCAGTCAGCCTCCCAGCTGGCTCAGGAGAGCGAGCTGCTGGCCGGACTCTCCCGCAGCCTGGACGAGCGGCTGGCCCTGTTCAAACTGGGCTCGGCCAGCCACCAGCCGGCGACCAAGCCGCGGGTGCCGCAACCGCCGCGGCAGGAGGATCGCCCGCGCCTCCGCCACTGATCCGTCCTGGCTTGTCGCAGCGCACGCCCCCGCCAGCGCGGCTGGCGGGGGCGTTTTTCATTGCGAAAAAATGCCAAATATTTGCATCTTGTCGACCTGTTCGACGAACTTGATGCCGTGACGCCGAGTTAATAGCCATTTAAAAACAGAAAGTTAAGTGTTTGCTCTACTCCGATGAGGTCAAGCTGTAAAGATTTACACTTAATTATTTAATCAAAAATAGTCATGATGAGTTGTCGCCAAACGCGACACCATGACCCTTTATGTAGTCATTTGGCAAACTGGTTGAAAGGCCAGGACGCAAAGCCTCCGGTCTAAAGACATGTCGTCCAGGATAGCGGGGTTGCCACACAGTGTTTCGGGGCACGCCCCTGCCAACTTGACTGCCCACATCTGTCGAACAGAGGAATGTATGGCAGCAAAAATCCAACTCAATCACGTCGCTGCAACGCTGGCCCTGCTGGTCAGTGGCAGCGTGCTCGCCCACGGCTACATCAGCCAGCCGGAATCGCGCAACTACCTGTGCAAGACCGGCGGCAACAGCCAGTGCGGCGCGGTGCAATGGGAACCCCAGAGCGTGGAAGGCCCCTCCGGCTTCCCGAATGGTGGCCCTGCCGACGGCCAGATCGCCTCGGCCGGTAGCGCCAGCTGGGGCGAGCTGAACGCCCAGACCAGCGACCGCTGGACCCGCCGCGAGGTACAGGCCGGCCCCTTCGCCATCAGCTGGACCTTCACCGCCAACCACGTCACCCGCAACTGGCGCTACTACCTCACCAAGCAGGACTGGAACCCGAACCAGCCGCTGACTCGCGCCGCCTTCGAGCTCACCCCCTTCTGCGTGGTGGACGGCAACATGACCCAGCCGCCCAAGCAGGTCACCCACCAGTGCAACCTGCCCGAGCGCACCGGCTATCAGGTGATCCTGGGGGTGTGGGAAGTGGGTGACACCAGCAACAGCTTCTATAACGTGATCGACGCCAACTTCAAGGGCGGCACCCAGCCACCGCTGGAATGGAGCCAGGGCGGCACCATCTACCCCTCCACCGAGCTGGCGGTCGGCGACAAGGCCAGAACCCTGGTGTTCGACGCCAACGGCGTGCGCCCCGATCTGCAGACCGAGCTGACCATCGCCAGCCCGGAGCAGGGCCAGAAGAACAACTGGACCCACGCCCTGGCGAGCAAGATCAATGCGGAGCAAAGCCAGATCCGCGCTGGCCAGCAGAGCGGCGAAGGCCAGTTCAACCCCGTCTACGGCCAGAACCCGGTCTACTTCAAGGCCGGCAGCGCGCTGGAGCGGGTCGAGATTCAGCTCGAACAGCAGCAGCCGCCGGTGAGCAACGGTGTCAGCGTGAGCGGCCTGGAGAGCGAGTACCTGCTCGACGAGGGCAAACTCACCCTCAACTTTACCGTGGCCGCCGAGGGCGATCTGACCGTCACCAACACCTTGTATGATCACGGTGGGGCCGCCAAGGGACAGACCAGCGCCGACATCAAGGACAGCAGCCACAGCTTCACCATGCCGCTCACTGGGCTCAGCGCCGGTCACCACCAGCTGGTGATCGAAGGCAAACCCAAGGCCGGTGGCGAGGCGGTGCAGCAGACTCTGGACCTGATGCTCAAGGATCCGGCCGCCGGCGGTGACTACCAGTTCACCTTCCCGGAGGGGCTCAAGTCCTACACCGACGGCACCAGGGTGCTGCAGCCCAAGAACGGCAAGGTCTACCAGTGCAAGCCCTTCCCCTATCGCGGCTGGTGCAGCCAGTGGTCGGCCAGCGCCACCCAGTATGAACCCGGGGTCGGTAGCAATTGGCAGGATGCCTGGATCCTGGTGAACTGATCCGCAGGCGCAGCATGACGCCATCAACAAAACGGGGAGCCACTGGCTCCCCGTTTTCTCTGGTGTTCTCTGGTGTTCTCTGCTGTGACCGCTCAGATCTGGAAGTCGATGGCGGGCTCGCCGCCCATGGCGCGGGCCTGAATGTCCGCCAGCGCCAGCTCAGGGTTGCAGAGCTGGATGAACTGCCAGGCGAAGTTGTGCTGGAACTGCCCCTGCTTGAGACCGATCCAGGCGGTGTGGGGCGCAAACAACCGGCTGCCGTCCAGCTGCACCAGCCCCTTGTCGCGCTGGGTGTCGAACGCCATGTCTGCCAGTATGCCCACCCCCATCTCCAGCTCGACATAGGTCTTGATGACGTCGGAGTCCTGTGCGGTCAACAGGATCTGCGGGGCGATACCGGCCTCGGCAAACGCCTCGTCCACCCGCGCCCGCCCGGTCAGCCCGGCCTGATAGGTGATGATGGGCCACTGGGCCAGCGCCGCCAGGGTCAGCTCCTGCTCGGCACTGAGCGGATGCTGCTCCGGCACCACTATGTTGTGGTGCCAGCGGTAGTAGGGAAACGCCACCACCCCTTCGCTCTTGTCGAGCTGCTCGCTGCTGATGCCGATGTCCACCTCGCCGGTCTGCACCAGCCGCACTATCTCCTCCGGACCGCCCTGGCGCAGCTCCAGCTGCACCAGCGGGAACTGCTCGCGAAACGCCTTCACCACCCGCGGCAGGGCGTAGCGGGCCTGGGTGTGGGTGGTCGCCACCAGCAGCCGGCCCGAGTCGCGGTTGGCGAAGGTGCTGGCCAGCTTGCGGATGTTCTCGGCATCCCCGAGGATGCGCTCGGCGATCACCAGCAGCTCCTTGCCCGGCTCTGTCATGCCGAGCAGCCGCTTGCCATAGCGGATGAACAACTCGATCCCCAGCTCCTCTTCCAGCTCGCGGATATGGCGGCTAACCCCGGACTGGGAGGTAAACAGGGCATTGGCCACCTCGGTCAGGTTGTAATCCCGCCGTGCTGCCTCCCGAATGATTCGCAACTGCTGAAAATTCACGTCATCGCCTCCTGCGCTGACCGGCCGGTCGGGGCCCTCCCCGCCGCCTTGTTGTTATCTTGTCTGGCTGCCCGAGCCTGAACTCTGACCGCCACACTGACCCTGTTGTACCCAGGCGGGCAGACCCCACCCTGGTCACGCTGCTTGCCTGCACGGTCCTCCAGGGGCCTTCTACTTAAATCTGGTAATCCGGGTAGAGCTGGGCCTGCCTGGCCACCAGCCGCACCCCCTGGCCCGGGTGGAAGGCGCGGGCCGCCTCCTTGCTCAGCTCGGCCTCGAAGTGTGCACCGTTTGTATCCCCATTGCCACGCAGTTCCACCCGGATGCGCGGCCCCATGGGCAGCAATCGGGTGATGGTGGCGCTGATGCCGCCCGGCGCATCCGCCGGCACTATCTCCAGCTCGTGGGGACGCACATAGGCGACGGCCGCGCTGCCTTCCGCCAGCTGGGAGCTGATGGGCCCGCCCAGCAGCTGCTCGCCGATGCCGAGCCCCTGCCCGGCCACCCGGCCGCGAAACAGGTTCACACTGCCGAGGAAGCTGTGCACGAAGGAGCTGGCGGGCTGGTCATAGACCTCGGCCGGGGTGCCGATCTGCTCGACCTTGCCGGCGTTCATCAGCACCACCCGATCCGCCACCTCCAGCGCCTCCTCCTGATCGTGGGTGACGAACAGGCTGGTAACGTGCAGCTCGTCGTGCAGCTCGCGCAGCCAGCGCCGCAGCTCCTTGCGCACCTGGGCGTCGAGGGCGCCGAACGGCTCATCCAGCAGCAGCACCTTGGGCTGCACCGCCAGCGCGCGGGCCAGCGCGACCCGCTGACGCTGGCCGCCGGAGAGCTGGGTCGGGTAGCGCGCGGCCACATGGCTGAGCTGCACCAGATCCAGCAGCTCCTTGACCCGGGCGCGGATCGCCGCCTCGGCCGGTCGCTCGCGGCGCGGCTTGACCCTAAGGCCAAACGCCACGTTCTCGAACACCGTCATGTGGCGAAACAGGGCGTAGTGCTGGAACACGAAGCCGACGTTGCGCTCGCGCACGTGCAGATCCGAGGCATCCTCGCCGCGGATGATGACGTGGCCGCTGTCGGCCTGCTCCAGCCCGGCGATGATCCGCAGCAGAGTGGTCTTGCCGCAGCCGGAGGGGCCGAGCAGCGCCACCAGCTCACCGTCGTGAAAGTCGAGGTTGATGTCGGCCAGCGCCGCGTACTGGTTGAAATGCTTGTTGAGTCCTTGTACCTGAATGCTCATGGCAGCCTCTTGAATTCGGTGATCAGTGAGAGTGAACAGGCTGGGCACGCAGCCGGGCCAGCAGGGTTTCCCCCAGCAGGGTGAAGATCCCGAACAGGGCCAACAGGCTGGCCACCGCGAAGGCGGCGCCGGTCTGGTACTCGTTGTAGAGGATCTCGATGTGCAGCGGCAGGGTGTTGGTCTGGCCGCGAATGTGGCCGGAGACCACAGACACGGCGCCGAACTCCCCCACCGCACGGGCGGTACAGAGCAGCAGGCCGTACATCAGGCTCCAGCGGATGCCGGGCAGGGTGACCCGCCAGAACATCTGCAGGCCGCTCGCCCCCAGCATGATGGCGGCCTCCTCCTCTTCCGGGCCGCGCGCCTCCATCTGGGGCAGCAGCTCGCGCACCACGAAGGGCACGGTGATGAAGGTGGTGGCCAGGATGATGCCAGGGGTGGCGAAAATCACCTTGATGTCGTGCTCGCTCAGCCATTCGCCGAACCAGCCGCGACTGCCGAACATCAGCACGAACATCAGCCCTGCGATCACCGGCGACACGGAGAACGGCAGATCGATGAGGGTGATGAGCAGTTGCCGACCCGAGAAGCGGAAGCGGGCGATGGCCCAGGCGGCGGCAACCCCGAACAGCAGGTTGAGGGGCACCGAGCAGAGGGTCACCAGGGCGGTGAGGCCGAGGGCACTGAGGGCGTCCGGCTCGCTGATGGCGTGCCAGAAGAAGGCCAAACCAGGGCTTAGCGCCTGGATAAAGACGGTAGCCAGCGGCAGCAGCAGCAGGGCGGCAAACCAGCCGAGACCGACCGTGACCAGCAGCCACTTGACCCAGACCGGCTCGCGGATGACGGGGGGCTGGCGCACCGAGGTGGTCGGCGCCGCCTCGCCCGTTGCCAGCGTCAGGCTTGCGTTGGATGCGTTCATATCCGGCTCCCTCCGATACGGGCCCAGCTCCAGGCCTGCAACTTGTTGATAAGCAGTAACAAAATGAAAGAGATCAGCAGCATGACCACGGCGATGGCAGAGGCGCCGGCGTAGTCGTACTCCTCCAGGTGGCTCATGATCATCAGCGGCGCAATCTCCGACACCATCGGCAGGTTGCCGGCGATGAAGATGACGGAGCCGTACTCCCCCACCGCCCGTGCGAAGGCCAGGGCAAAGCCGGTCAACAGAGCCGGCACCAGGGTCGGCCACAGCACCCGGATGAAGGTCTGCCAGCGATCGGCGCCCAGGCTGGCAGCTGCCTCCTCCTGCTCGGTCTCGGCTTCCCGTAGCACCGGCTGCAGGGTGCGCACCACGAACGGCAGCCCGATGAAGGTGAGCGCAATCACCACGCCGATGGGGTTGTAGGCGAGCTCGATGCCAAACGGGGCGACCCACTGCCCGATCCAGCCGTTAGGGGCGAAGATGGCGCACAGGGCGATGCCGGAGACGGCGGTAGGCATGGCGAACGGCAGATCGATCAGGGCATCCACCAGTCGGCGGCCGGGGAAGGTATAACGCACCAGCACCCAGGCCAGGATCAGGCCGAACAGGGCGTTGAGCAGCGCCGCCACCAGGGCGGCCTCGAAGCTCAGACGAAAGGAGGCGAGCACCCGCGGCGAACCTATCACCTGCCAGAACTCGGCCAGGGTCAGATTGTTCACCGCGAACAGCACCAGCGCCGAGAGCGGCAGCAGCACCAGCACGCCCAGATAGAGCAGGCTGAAGCCGAGGGTCGGGCCAAAGCCCGGCAGCACGGAGTAAGAACCAAATCGCATAACGCATCCGTTTGTTATGAAAAACATTAGATACAGCGATTCTGCGCACTCCTGTCAGAGGCAACAAACACCAATAACGCCTTTGCTAAGCACTTTTTTATCTAACAACGACATACAAGGCTTTTAGAGCCACAAAATGAAAAAAAGGTCTTTTATATAAATAAAAGACCTAAAAATGGAGCGTCGTGCAATGTACCAAGCTATCCAAATCAGACTGTGGTGGTGTCGAGTGCCTGCCCTCCTTCTCTGTTCCAAATCTGTGTAATCAACCCTCGCCGCTTAGCGAAAACTCAAGGCCGCCCGCCGCTCCCACACCGCCGGCGTCGGCGCCACCACCATCTCGGCCCGCCGATAGAGGGTGCCGAGCAGGTTGAGCCCCTGGTGCCACTCGCCGTGGCCGGACTGGGCATTGAGGTGGCCCACCTCGCCGGCATCGAACAGCGGCACCTGCCACTGCCGGCTCCAGTACTCGGCCCGCTCGAAGCTCATCCAGGGATCGTTGCGGCTGGCCACCAGCTGGGCCGACACCTTGAGCGAGCCTGCCAGCAGCTCGTCTGGCAAGCCGAAGCGGGCCGGATCCGCCGGCGCCACGATAAACAGCGAGGCCACCTTGTCGGGCTGCCGGCGCGCCGCCGTGATGGCCGCCAGCGCGCCGAAGGAGTGGGCCACCAGGTGAGCCCGCCCGCGCCGGCTTTTGAGCTTGCTCGCCAGCTTGGCGCTCCAGACCGTGAGGTCGGGCCGATCCCACGGCAGCCCCACCATCCGCTGCCAGTGGGGGAATTGTTGGTGCCAGCGGCTCTGCCAGTGATCCGGCCCGCTGTTGTGCAGACCGGGAACCAGGAGGATCTTGTTCATCTTGGTGCTCCTATCAGCTGGCACAGGGGCCAGTTCAGTTGACGATGGCCGGCCGCTCAGCGACCCGGCTGGTAGATCTGGTCAAACAGGGCGCCCTGGGCGAAGTGCTTCTTCTGCGCCTTGTCCCAGTCCCCTTCCAGATCCTTGACGGTGAACAGGGTCAGCTGCGGGAACTGGGCTGCGGTCTCCTTCAGGATCGCCGGGTTGCTGGGGCGATAGTGATATTTGGCGACGATGCGCTGCCCCTCGTCGGAGTAGAGGTAGTCGAGGTAAGCCTTGGCCACCGCCTCGGTGCCGTGCTTCCTGGCCACCTTGTCCACCACCGCCACCGGCGGCTCGGCCAGGATGGAGACCGACGGCACCACCAGCTCGAACTTGTCGCGATTGCCGGGCTGACCCAGCACCAGCAGGGCTTCGTTCTCCCAGGCCAGCAGCACGTCGCCGAGGCCGCGCTCGATGAAGCTGGTGGTGGCACCGCGGGCGCCGGAGTCCAGCACCTTCACGTTCTTGTAGAGATCGCCGACGAACTGTTTGGCCCCCTCCTCGCTGCCGCTCTTCTTCAGGGCGTAGCCCCAGGCAGCCAGGTAGTTCCAGCGCGCCCCGCCGGAGGTCTTGGGGTTGGGGGTGACGATGGCCACGTCCTTGCGCACCAGATCATCCCAGTCCTTGATCTGCTTGGGATTGTCCTTGCGCACCAGGAACACGATGGTGGAGGTGTAGGGCGCCGCATTGTTGGCCAGCCGGCTCTGCCAGTCGGCGGCGATCAGCCCCTGCCTAGCCACGGCATCGACGTCGTAGGCCAGCGCCAGCGACACCACGTCCGCCTCCAGCCCGTCCACCACGGCGCGCGCCTGCTTGCCGGAGCCACCATGGGACTGGCTGACCACAACATCGTCGCCGGTCTTCGCCTTCCACTCCCTGGCGAAGGCGCCGTTGTACTCCTGGAACAGTTCGCGGGTCGGATCGTAGGAGACGTTGAGCAAGCGGATCTCGGCGGCATTGGCCTGACCGAGGGCCAGCAGGGAGAGCAGGGTCAGGGCGGTCGTTCGCAGTTTCATGGGGATACTCCATATCTCGTTGGGTTGAGTTCAGCATGCCGCGGGCTTGTTATGCCGAGAACCAAGAAATAACGCTTTGCTTATCTCATTTGCTCATATCAGGAGGGCGCAGGCGTCATGCGCGCACTCTGTGAGCCAGGCCGCGCTGGCCCGGTGCCGGCTGTGCCATCATGGAAACAAGGCAGGCAGATGACGAACAGGAAGTCGTTATGTGGATCAATGCAGAACCCGTCAATGGCGCCCTGGTGTCGCTGGCCATCGGCCTCATCATAGGGCTGGAGCGCGGCTGGCAGGTGCGCCAGCTGGGGGACAACCAGCGCATCGCCGGGATGCGGACCTACGGTCTCATCGGCCTGCTCGGCGGGGTCTGCGCCCTGCTGCTGCCCACCCTGGGCCCCTGGCTGCCGCTGCTCGGCCTGCTGGCGGTGGTGATTGGTTGCGGCCTCTCGGTCTGGCTGGCCCAGCGCTGGCAGGGGGAGTTCGGCCTCACCAGCTCGGTGGCCATGCTGCTCACCTATCTGCTGGGGCTGATGTCGGTGCTGCTGAGCCCGAGCGAGGCAGTGGCCTGCGCCGTGCTGGCGGCGCTGCTGATGGGGCTCAAGGGCAAGATCCAGCAGGGGATGCTGTTTCTGAGCGAGACCGAGTTTCACGCCACCCTGCGCTTTTTGCTCATCTCCCTGGTGCTGCTGCCAGTGCTGCCCAACGAGGAGATGGGCCCGCTCGATGCCTTCAACCCCTTCAAGATCTGGCTGATGGTGGTGGTGATCGCCGGCATCTCGTTCTGCGGTCACTTCGCGGTGCGCCTGCTCGGCACCCGCGCCGGGCTGGTGCTCACCAGCATGCTGGCCGGGCTCGCCTCCTCCACCGCCCTTACCCTGCAGTTTGCCCGCCTCAACAAGGAGCAGGGGGGGCTGGAGCGGCTGCTGGCCACCGGCATCCTGCTGGCGGGAGCCACCATGTGGCTGCGACTGCTGGTGCTGGTGCTGCTCATCCACAACGAGCTGGCGATGCGCCTGGCGGCGCCCCTGCTGCTGCTGGCGGCCACCGTCTACGGCTTCGCCTTCTGGTTCTGGCGCCAGCGCGAGGAGCTGACCGACGGCCCGGTGCAACCCCAGACCAGCAACCCGCTCGATCTCGCCACCGCCATCAAGTTCGGCCTGCTGCTGGCGCTGATCGGCTTCATGGCTACCCTGTTGCAGAACAAGGTGGGCAACTCCGGGGTCTATCTGCTGTCGCTGATCTCCGGCATCACCGACGTGGACGCCATCACCTTGTCGCTCTCCCAGCTCTCCCACAAGGAGCTGGCGCTGGAGGTGGCGGCCCGCGGCATCCTGCTGGCAGGGCTGGTCAACTCGCTGGTGAAGGGGCTGCTGGCCCTGGGGATCGGCGGCCGTCGGCTGGGGCTGCGGGTGCTGTTGCCCTACTTCGTCTCGGCCCTGCTGATCCTGCCGCTGATCTGGCCCGGCGCCTGATCTTGCAGCAAGTGACAGCCTGACGCCGCCAAAGTGCTCGCGTATACTGGCTCCTCTTGGCACATGAGAGGAGCGGTAGCATGGCAAGCGATTGGGACAAGGTTCTGGCGGGCGGCGCCCTGGACAGCCAGAGCGAGGAGATAGCGAACGACCGGATCCGCGGTCAGGCGCTGCTGGCACAACTCAACGCCTCCCCGGCCGGTGACCAAGCCCTGCGCCAGCGCCTGTGCGGTGAGCTGTTCGGTCACTGCCCCGACTCCTGCTGGATCAGCACTCCCTTCACCTGCGAATTCGGCCGCAACATCCACATCGGCGAGAAGACCTTCTTCAACTTCAACATCACCATTCTCGACGTGGGCGAGGTGCACATCGGCAGCCATGTGCTGCTGGCCCCCAACGTGCAGATCTACACCGCCACCCACACCATGGACTATCTGGAGCGACGCAACTGGACCGCCTACAACAAGCCGGTGAGGATCGGCGATGACTGCTGGATCGGCGGCGGCGCCATCATCTGCCCCGGCGTCACCATAGGACCCCGTTCCATCATAGGGGCCGGCGCCGTGGTCACCCGCGACATTCCGGCCGACTCGGTGGCGGTGGGCAACCCGGCGCACGTGATCCGTAGCCTGAGCCCGGACGCCCCCCGCGGCTGGGAGCTGGCCCTGTGATCTGGCTCGCCCTGCTCCCCCTGCTGTGGACGGCCTGGCTCGGCCTGGCCGACGCCAACTGGTGGCCGCTGGCCATCATCACCGCCATGAGTCTGCTGACGATGCTGGCCTACGCCCACGACAAGCGCCAGGCGGTGCGCGGCGGCTGGCGCATTCCCGAGTCCCGGCTCCACCTGCTCGAGCTGTTCGGCGGCTGGCCCGGCGCCCTGCTGGCCCGCCACTGGCTGCGCCACAAGACCCAGAAGGGGAGTTATCGCAGGGTATTCTGGTTCATCGTGCTGCTGCACCTGACCCTGTGGGGGCTCTGGCTCGGCCGTCCGCTCTGGCAGACGGTCTGACGCGGGCAAGGCAGCCTCTCGACATTCCCGTCCACCCCCTTGCCGGCCATTGCAGCCGGCAACCGGGTATGAGACAACAGATGGCAACAAGGCTGTTTTCTCGTTTGTTCATCGGCAAGGAGTCATTCATGACCATGTGGACCGGTATCGTGCTGATCGTCTTCATCAGCGCTCTGTTCGGCTTTCTCAGCAAGCGGGCCCGCTACCAGTTGGGGGATGCCCGCATCACCGATCGTCTCGGCAAGCAGGACATGCTCATCAACGAGCTGCAGGAGCGCATCGCCAATCTGGAGGCCATCGTCATCGAGGAGGAGAAGCGCCGCCCGTTCAAGGAGCTCTGATCCGGCAAGCCGGGCGGCAAACCGCCAGCCCCCGGGCTGCAAGGGTTTGCCGCCGCCCTCTCTCGCACTCGCCCACCCTCTGCCTGGCAAAAACTAAATTCACCGCAGGATCAGTCCTCTGCCACTCCTAGGCTAAATTTTCGCCAAACTGGCCCGTTCCCTGCTCCGTCATGACATCAGTAGTACGGAGAGTGACATCATGATCGCCATCGGCACCCTGCTTCCCCTCGCCTCCCTCGCCCTCAAGCTCGGCAGCAAGCTGCTTGGGGACAGCACGCCGCCGGCCCAGACCGAGCCCCCCGTGCAGGAAGAGCGGCTAGCCCCCACGGTGCAGAGCCTGTTCCAGCGCCTCGGCGTCAAAGAGGCAAACAGCGAGCAAAACCGTCCCGCCATCAACCACTTCATGGGGGCGCTGATGCAGACCCTGGGCCAGGAGTACTCGGGCCAGTCGCTGCCCCAGGCCATCGACGCCGCCCGCACCCAGCTGGCAAACGGCACCCAGAGCACCCGCCTCGACGCCCTGCAGGGCGAGCTCGACACCCTCAAGGGCTCCCTTGGCAACAGCGACCTCAGCCTCGATCAGCTGCTCTTCGCCTTCAAGCAGACCCTGCCCAATGGCAAGGGGGAAGGCGTCGGCAAGCTGCTCAATGCCAGCGCGTGAGCGGGTGTGGAACCATGAAAAACGGCAACCTGAAGGTTGCCGTTTTTGTCGGGCCGGATCCCATGCTGTCACGCTAGGGTAGTGAGCAAGGTGGACTCAGCATTGCCTGAGCCAGCGCGGTCTGCCCGCGATCCTGCAAGGTATTGGCCGCTCCCAGGCGATCCGCCGCCTCCTTGTTCTGACCCAGCTTGAACTTGCCGACCAGCCCGGTTATCTCGATTTCGATGCCGATGACCGCCTGCACCATGGCCTCGAGATAGTCTCGCGGCGCATCAGCCATCTTCCATGGAGTTGGTTCTCCGACCTCATGATGACGAGTCAGATTTGCCAGCAGCCGGCGCACGAAGCGGGCATCGTCGCGGATCTGGATGCGACCGTGAGCATGCACCACGCTGTAGTTCCAGGTCGGCACCAGCTTGTGATGCTCCTGCTTGCCCGGATACCAGCTGGGAGAGATGTAGCCATCTGCAGCCTTGAAGATCACCAGCACCTCGTCACCGTCTTTCACCTCCTGCCAGAGCGGATTGTTGCGGGCAACGTGGGCACGCAGGACGCCATGTTCCCCTTCTCCAGCATCCAGCTCGAACGGCAGATGGTTGGCATCTAGTCCCCCTTCACCATGGGTGATCAGGGCCCCCAGCGGATAGGCCCGCATCAGCTGATGCAGCGCAGCGGGCTCGGTGACGGCGAAATGGGGTGGCAGGTACATGCAGGTTCCTTCTGGTTGGCGCTGAGTTCCATTCAGCCTGGTCAGGGATTTATGCCCGCTTTGCCGCCCTCGGGGCAAGCGAAACAGGCTGATAAGCCGACATAAAAAAGAGGGCTGACGCCCTCTCTTGATGTTCCTGTGCGCTTAGGCGCGTTTGGCCAGCCACTGTTCGGCGGCGGTGAGGGCCGATTCGATCTGCTCGCGGGCGACGCCGCCCTTGGCGACCCGCTTGGCCAGGGTCGCCTCCAGCTCCAGGTTCGGGTAGACATCCTCCCCCACCACCGGGCTGAAGCGCTGGAACTCAGGGAGGGAGAGCTCTTCCAGCGGCTTCTTCATCTGGATCGCGTAGACCACGGTCTCGCCGACGATATGGTGCGCCTCGCGGAACGGGATGCCCTTGGCCACCAGATAGTCCGCCAGCTCGGTGGCGTTGGCGTAGCCGCCCTGGGCCGCCGCCTTGGTGCGATCGCCATTGACATTCAGATCGATCAGCACCAGCGCCGCCATGTCGAGGCAGTCGTGCCAGGTGTCGAGGGCATCGAACAGCCCCTCCTTGTCTTCCTGCATGTCCTTGTTGTAGGCCAGCGGCAGCGCCTTCAGGCTCATCAGCATGCCCAGCTGGGCACCGACCACCCGGCCGGTCTTGCCACGGATCAGCTCCAGCGCATCCGGGTTCTTCTTCTGCGGCATCAGCGACGAGCCGGAAGTGACCGCATCGGAAAGCTCCACAAAGCCCGCCTCGCCGGTGTTGTAGAAGATGAGGTCTTCGGCAAAGCGCGACAGGTGGGTCATGGACAGCGACGCCACGTGCATCAGCTCCACCACGTGATCCCGATCTGAGACTGAATCCAGACTGTTGCGGGTGGCGCCGGCAAAACCCATGTCGAGCGCCAGCGCTTCACGGTCGATGGCGTAGGCTGTACCCGCCAGCGCGCCGCAGCCGAGCGGGCTGGTGTCGAGGCGCTTGAGGGCATCCTGCAGCCGGGAGTAATCCCGCTCCAGCATCTCCACATAGGCCAGCGCCCAGTGGGCGTAAGTGACCGGTTGGGCCCGCTGCAGGTGGGTGTAACCGGGCAGTACTGCGGCCTGATTGGCGCGCGCCGAGTCGACCAGCCCCTGTTGCAGGGCGGTAATGGAGCCGAGCAGCAGCTCACCCTGGGCCTTGCACCAGAGTTTGAGATCGGTGGCGACCTGATCGTTGCGCGAGCGGCCGGTGTGCAGCTTCTTGCCGAGATCGCCGACGGCGGCGATAAGCTGGCTTTCGACCCAGGAGTGGATATCTTCGGCGTCCGAACTCAGGATCTGCTGGGGATCCTGCTGCACCGAGGCGAGCAGCACTTCCATCGCCTGCTGCAACTTGCCCTGTTCACCCTCGGTCAACACGCCCACCTTGACCAGCGCTTTGGCCCAGGCCATGGAGCCCTGAATATCCTGCTCCGCCAGCCGGTAATCGAACCGCAGCGAATCGTTGAACTGCTTGAACCGGCTATCGGCTCCCTGACTGAAGCGTCCACCCCAAAGTGCCATACTGCTCTCCTTGAATGCGTTGTCGGTGGCGCCTTGCGCCTGCCGTACTCGCGCGGCCCCTTGGCCTGCGCGCAGAAATCTTGCCCTGTATTTTCCTGCATAACAGTGCGCTGGTGAGCGACGCTGTTGCCGTTGAACACGTCACATCCAGCAACTACGAACCGATCCCCTCTCCCTCTGGGAGAGGGCTAGGGTGAGGGGAATGGCCAATGACCTCCCCCTCATCCCCAACCCTTCTCCCGCAAGGGGAGAAGGGGGCAAAGCACACCCCTCATTGAAAGCCGCCCCTGTTATCTCACAGAAGCTGCCGCTCTTGTCACACCGCCGATGATGGATCAGGGGCCATGCCCTCGACCTGTAGAAGAGGGGGCCATGCCCCCTCAACGGAATCAACGGGTTATCGCGCTTGCTTAGCCGTGGGTGTGATCACCACCGATAGCCTGATGCTGCTCCTTCATGGCGCGGATCCGGCTGGCCAGGGTGTAGAGACGGATAAAGCCTTCGGCATGGCTCTGGTCGTACACTTCGTCGGCGCCGAAGGTGGCGAAGTCTTCGGAGTAGAGGCTGTTCGGCGACTTCTTCTGCACCGCGGTGACCTGGCCCTTGTACATCTTCAGCACCACTTCGCCATCGAGATCTTCGGCGATGGCGTTGGCAGAGGCAACGATGGCCTTGCACAGCGGGGTGAACCAGCGACCGTCATAGACCAGGTGGGAGAACTCGGCACCCAGCTTTTCCCGCCAGGCGCGGGTCGGGCGATCCAAGACCAGCTCCTCTACCGCGCGCAGAGCAGCGACCATCACGGTACCGCCCGGGGTCTCGTAGCAGCCGCGGGACTTCATGCCCACCATCCGGTTTTCGGTGATGTCGATGCGGCCCACGCCGTGCTTGCCGGCACGCTCGTTCAGGGTCATCAGGATCTGGTGCGGGCTCAGCGGCTGGTCGTCAACGGCCACCACTTCACCCTGGGCCACGGTCAGCTTGACGTACTCCGGCTGATCCGGTGCCTGTTCGGCGGAAACGGTCCACTGCCAGACCGCTTCGGACGGCTCGTTCCAGGTGCTCTCCAGCTCGCCACCCTCGGTGGAGATGTGCCAGGCGTTGGCGTCGCGGCTGTAGATCTTCTTCAGGGTCGCCTTGCAGGGGATCTGACGGGCTTCCAGATAGGCCAGCAGATCTTCCCGGGAGCGCATGTCCCACAGACGCCAGGGGGCGATCACTTTCAGCTGGGGCGCCAGCGCGGCCACCGCACCTTCGAAACGCACCTGATCGTTGCCCTTGCCGGTGCAGCCGTGGGAGATGGCGTCGGCCCCTTCCGCCAGTGCGGCCTCGACCATCGCCTTGGCGATTACCGGACGGGCCATGGAGGTACCCAGCAGGTAGGTGCCCTCATAGACGGCGCCGGTCTTCAGGGTCGGGTAGACGTACTCTTTGACGAACTCTTCCCGCAGATCCTTGATGATGCACTTGGTGGCGCCGGAGGCGATGGCTTTTTGCTCGATCCCTTCCAGATCGTCACGCTCCTGACCGACGTCGGCAACGAAGGCGATGATCTCCGCATCATAGTTTTCCTTCAGCCAGGGAATGATGGCCGAGGTATCCAGTCCGCCCGAATAAGCCAGTACGATCTTGTTGATTCCGCTCATTTACTTCTCTCCATGATGATTCGATAAAAGGGTGTGATTTGGGGTCGGTTGCCGCTATTTGTGCCCAAGCAGGGTCAACAGCACGGCGTTCTGGATATGCATCCGGTTTTCTGCCTCGTCCATGATGAGGGAGCCAGGCCCGTCCATGACCTGAGAGGTGATCTCCAGCTCCCGGTGCGCCGGCTGGCAGTGCAGCACGTGCTGGATGCCGGTGCGGTCGAGCAGGGCCTGGTTGATCTGATAAGGCATAAAGATATCTTTTACCTGCTCCATTGGCGTGTTGTCACCCATGGAGACCCAGGTATCCGTGTAGGCCACGTCAAACCCTTCGATGGCCGCCACGTCGTCGCTGATGTGGATGGTCGCACCGGACTGGGCCGCCAGCGCCTGAGCCTGCAGGAAGATCTGGGTATCCGGGCCGTGGCCTTTCGGGCAGACCAGGGTCACGTCGGTGCCGAGGGTCGCCCCCAGCAGCAGCAATGAGTGGCTGACGTTGTTGCCATCGCCGAGATAGGCCAGCTTCACCTTGGACAGATCGGCGTAGTGCTCGCTGATGGTCATGAAGTCCGCCAGCCCCTGACAGGGGTGGTAGAGGTTGCACAGGCTGTTCACCACCGGCACAGTGCCGTGCTCCGCCAGTTCGACCAGGGTCTGGTGATCGAACACCCGGGCGACGATGGCGTCGCACCAGCGCGACAGGTTGGCGGCGAAATCCTTCACCGATTCGCGCTTGCCGAGCGCACCGTTCTGCTGGTCCAGATAGACGCTGTGGCCGCCCAGCTTGGCGATGCCGATGTCGAAGGTGACCCGGGTGCGCAGGGAGGGCTTCTCGAACAGGGTGACCACGCTCTTGCCCGCCAGTGCCTGGCCGTACTTTTTCGGATCGGCCTTGACCGATTTGCCCAGCGCGATCAGCGCCTCGATTTGCGATTTGTTCAGGTCGCTGTCTTTCAGAAGATGTTTCATGGCAGTGTCCTTTTTCATTGATCTCAAATCGCAACCTGGGTGCCGACCGCACCGCCAGCCAGCAGCTTGAGCAGCTGATCCGGGTAGCGCCAGCTGGCGACACAGACCGGTTTGCCCAGGGTCTCGGCGGCATGCAGGGCGGCTTTCACCTTGACCGCCATGCCGTCACTGATCACCCCCTTCTCCATCAGATCCAGCGCGGTCACTTTGTCGAGCTGGGGCACCAGCTTGCCCTTGCCATCCAGGATGCCGCTCACATCGGAGAGCATCACCAGATCGGCGCCGATCGCCTCGGCAATGGCGGTAGCCGCCTGATCCGCGTTGACGTTCATCAGCTGGCCGTCGGCGGTGATGCCGATGGAGCTCACCACCGGCAGGAAGCCCTGAGCGAGGATCCCCGCCACCAGTGCCGGGTTGCCCGGCTGGCAGTCACCGACCGCGCCGAGTGCCGGATCGAGCTGGGTCACCTGGCACAGACCGCCATCCGCCAGACAGAGCCCCACCGCCGGGATGCCGGTGGCGATGGCCTTGGCCATCATCTGCTTGTTGGCGGTACCGGCCAGCGCGCCGGCGATAAACGGGATCTGCTCGAACGGGGTCACCCGCAGACCGTTCTTCTTGGTGGAGGTGAGACCCAGCCCCTTGAGCAGGTCATCCACTAGGCAGCCGCCGCCGTGCACCAGCACCAGGGGTCTGTGCTGCTCGTCCAGAAAGCTTTTGAGGGTGGCGAACAGGGCAGTCAGCGCCTCGTCGTTTTCGATCAGTGCGCCACCCAGCTTGATTACCAGAGTCTGCTTGTTCATCGTTGCGATCCTTCCTTGAGTCCTTAAATCAGGCCGGTGGCCGGTTCAAATCCGAATTTGATATTTATGCACTGCATGGCCTGGGAGGCGGCGCCCTTGAGCAGGTTGTCGATGGCGGATACCACCACCAGCATGTTGCCCTGCTGTTGCCAGGCGAGGTCGCAATAAGGGGTGCCCGCGACGCCACGGATGGAGGGCATCTGGCCAGTGAGGCGCACCAGGGGCTTGCCCTCGTAGGCCTTGAGGTAGGCCTGATCCACCTGGGTCGGCGTCACGCCATCCGCCAGCTGCACATAGATGGTGGCCAGGATGCCGCGCACGTAGTTGCCAAGGTGAGGCTGGAAAAGCACCTCCTTGCCCAGGTGGTGGCTGATCTCCGGCTGATGCCTGTGATTGAAGGTGCCGTAGGGGTTGAGGCTCACCTCGCAGAAGCTGGTGTTGATGGCCGCCTTGCGACCGGCACCGGAGACCCCGGAGACGGCGTTGATGATGGGCTGCCACCCCTTGGCGATGAGACCGGCCTGCTGCAGCGGCTTGAGGGCGCACAGGGAGGCGGTCGGGTAGCAACCTGGCACGGCAATCAGCTGGGCCGCCTTGACCGCTTCGGCATTCCACTCGGCCAGGCCGTAGGCGGCCTGATCCAGCCACTGCTCGCTCTCATGGGTGAAGCCGTAGTAGGAGGCGTAGAACTGCTGATCCCTGACCCGGAAAGCACCGGAGAGATCGAACACCGGCAGCCCCTTGGCCAGGAACTTGGGCGCAAGTTCCGCACTCACCTCGTGGGCGGTGGCCAGCAGCACCAGGTCGGCCTGGGTCAGGATCCGGGTCATGCCATCCTCGTCCAGCGGCAGCAGCGGCTGATCGAGCGCGCCGACCCACTGGGGATGCAGAGAAGAGAAACGCTTGTGGGCGTCCTGGCTGCCGGCGGAAACATAGAGGCCGAACAGCTTGAGTTGTGGATGGTTCTGGACCAGGGCGGCCAGCTCGGCTCCCGCGTAGCCACTGGCACCGACGATAACGGTGTTAAGCATGTTGAGTATTCCAAGTCAGAGTTCGAGATTCACAGCATGGTGCTGCGGTGCACAAGGGGGTTCGATGCCCCATGCACAAGTGCGGAGGGGCAATTCAGGCGGGTGTGTGTCGTCGGTTATAGATCAGGTGACAGAACATTAACTTTCCCTTACAACTAGAAGCCTTGTCGATGAGCCACGTATTCAGGCAAACTTACAGAATATTCATGCACTCACTTTGCATTTGTATTTTCTAACAGAAACATTCCGGGGAAGCAAGGAGGAGCAGGTGGCCAATCTGGATTTTTTTTCACTCTACAAGAATATTATTGCGATTCCGTCCATCAGCAGCACGGATCCCCGCTGGGATCAGAGCAATGAGGCGGTGATCCGGCTGCTGGCCGACTGGTTCGGTCAGCTCGGCTTTCAATGCGAGGTGACCGCCCTGCCCGATCTGCCGGGCAAGTTCAATCTGGTGGCGACGATAGGTCAAGGCGAAGGGGGGCTGCTGCTGGCGGGCCACACAGATAC
This sequence comes from Aeromonas sp. FDAARGOS 1408, assembly GCF_019048665.1. Classification (NCBI taxonomy): domain Bacteria; kingdom Pseudomonadati; phylum Pseudomonadota; class Gammaproteobacteria; order Aeromonadales; family Aeromonadaceae; genus Aeromonas; species Aeromonas sp. FDAARGOS 1408. Next base: position 3,559,011 of record NZ_CP077394.1, read on the forward strand.
GGTGCCGTTCGACGAGGGCGCCTGGCGCAAGGATCCCTTCAAGGTGACCGAAGAGGGCAACCGCTTGTACGGGCTCGGCACCATCGATATGAAGGGCTTCTTCGCCTTTATCGTCGAGGCGCTCAAGGAGATCGACCTCAAGACCCTCAGCAAGCCGCTGCGCATCCTGGCTACCGCCGATGAAGAGACCACCATGGCGGGGGCCCGCGCCATCGCCGCCGCTGCTGAGCTGAAACCCGACTACGCGGTGATTGGCGAGCCGACCGGGCTGGTGCCGGTAGTGGCCCACAAGGGCCACATGTCGGAAGCCATCCGAATCACCGGCAAGAGCGGTCACAGCTCGGATCCCGCCAACGGCGTCAACGCGTTGGAGATCATGCACCAGGCCATGGGCCAGGTGCTCAAGCTGCAGCACAGCCTGAAGGAGAAGTACGCCGATCACAGATTCGCCGTGCCGCAGCCGACCCTGAACCTCGGCTACATCCAGGGGGGCGACAGCCCGAACCGCATCTGCGGCTGCTGCGAACTGCACATCGACATGCGTCCCACCCCGCAGGTCGGCCCCGACGAGCTGATGGGCATGCTCAAAGAAGCGCTCTCCCCCATCGAGATTCACCAGCCTGGCTGCCTGCACCTGCAACACCTGCACGAGCCGATCCCGGCCTATGCCTGCGCCGATGACTCGGAGCTGGTGCGCGAGGCCGAGCGGGCCAGCGGTCGGGCCGCCGAATCCGTGAACTATTGCACCGAGGCCCCCTTCATCCAGCAGCTCGGTTGTGAAACCATAGTGCTGGGCCCCGGCCACATCGCTCAGGCCCACCAGCCGGACGAATATCTCGATCTGTCGTTCGTCAAACCGACCACCAGCGTATTGCAGCACCTGATCCGCCGTTTCTGCCTCTGAACTGACGGGAATGTAAGTAAGTTACATGACATCACACCTCGGGACAGGTGATGGAAATACATGTTCTGAATCGGCCTGTTATTTGACCTTGCGCAGACAATCTGGGTAGATTGTCACCCTAAGATGACGGAGCATATGTTGTAATCGCACAACAATAAGTGAGGTCGTCTCGCACCCCGGATGGGTGTCAGGCACCAACAAGATAAGGATGTGGAATGAACGAAAAGTACGCCGCACTACGCGCCAATGTAGGCATGCTGGGTCAACTGCTGGGCAAGTCCATCAAGGATCATCAGGGACAGGCCTTCCTCGACAAGATCGAAACCATTCGCCAGCTGGCCAAATCCTCCCGCAAAGGCAATGAGACGGACCGGGAACGTCTGCTCGACACCCTGCGCAACCTGAGCGACGACGAGCTGCTGCCGGTGGCCCGCGCCTTCAGCCAGTTCCTCAACCTGGCCAACGTGGCCGAACAGTTCCACACCATCTCCCGTCGCTGCGAAGAGCAGGTCTGCACACCGGATCCGCTCGAGCAGATGTTCGACAAGCTGAAAGCCTCCAACCTGTCGCAGGAGGCCATCATCCAGGCCGTGCGCGAGCTGGACATCGATCTGGTGCTGACCGCCCACCCCACCGAGGTGACCCGTCGCACCCTGATCCACAAGCACGTGCAGCTCAACGACTGCCTCGAGGCGCTGGAACTCTCCGATCTGCTGCCCCGCGAGCGGGACAAGATCCTCAATCGCATCGAACAGCTGGTCAACCAGGCCTGGCACACCAACGAGATCCGCGAACAGCGCCCGACCCCGGTGGACGAGGCCAAGTGGGGCTTCGCCGTGGTGGAAAACAGCCTGTGGCCGGCCATCCCCGAATTCATGCGCAATCTGGACGAGCGGCTGCAACACCACCTGGGTGTGCGGCTGCCGCTGGATGCCGCGCCGGTCAAGTTCACCTCCTGGATGGGCGGTGACCGCGACGGCAACCCCTTCGTCACCGCCAAGGTGACCGCCGAAGTGCTGGAGCTGGGCCGCTGGATGGCGGTGAGCCTGTTCTACAAGGACATCAAAGAGCTCACCTCCGAGCTCTCCATGTCCGACTGCACCGACGCCGTGCGCGAACGGGTCGGCGATCACCCCGAGCCTTACCGCGCCCTGGTCCGCGAGCTGCGCGAACAGCTGCGCGAGACCCAGGAGTTCCTGACCGCCAAGGTGCAGGGCCAGGCGAGCGAGAGCCGGGATCTGGTCAAGACCACCGCCCAGCTGCGCGAGCCGCTGGAGCTCTGCTACCACTCTCTGCACGCCTGCGGCATGGGCAACATCGCCGACGGCATGCTGCTTGACGTGCTGCGCAAGCTGGCCTGCTTCGGCATCCATCTGGTCAAGCTGGACATCCGCCAGGATGGCGAGCGCCATGGCCAGGTCTTCTCCGAGCTGACCCGCTACCTCGGCATGGGCGACTACGCCGAGTGGAGCGAGGATGACAAGCAGGCCTTCCTGCTCAACGAACTCAACTCCCGCCGCCCGCTCATCCCGAGCGACTGGGCGCCGAGCGACGAGACCCGCGAGACCCTGGACACCTGCAAGGTCATCGCCCAGCACGACCCCGATGCGTTCGGCATCTACATCATCTCCATGGCTGGCGCACCGTCCGACGTGCTGGCGGTGCAGCTGTTGCTCAAAGAGGCCGGCTGCAAGTTCCGCATGCCGGTCGCCCCGCTGTTCGAGACCCAGGAAGACCTGATGGCGGGCACCGCCGTGATGGAGCGCCTGCTGTCGGTGGACTGGTATCGTGGCTACATCCAGGGCCGTCAGTACGTGATGATCGGCTACTCCGACTCCGCCAAGGACGCGGGCATGATGGCCGCCGGCTGGGCCCAGTACGCCGCCATGGAATCCCTGGTGGCACTGGCCGAGGCCAACAATCTGCGTCTCACCCTGTTCCATGGCCGTGGCGGTACCGTCGGCCGCGGTGGTGCACCTGCCCATCAGGCCATTCTGTCGCAACCGCCGGGATCCCTGCGCGGTGGCCTGCGGGTGACTGAACAGGGCGAGATGATCCGCTTCAAGTTCGGCCTGCCGAAGGTGGCCATCCAGAGCCTCAACCTCTACACCAGCGCCGTGCTGGAGGGGAACCTGCTGCCGCCGCCCAAGCCCAAGGAGTGCTGGCGCGCCGTGATGGAGCAGCTGGCCTCTGTCTCCTGCGATCACTACCGCAGTATCGTGCGCGGTCATCCGGACTTCGTGCCCTACTTCCGCGCCGCCACCCCGGAGATGGAGCTCGGCAAGCTGCCGCTCGGCTCACGCCCCTCCAAGCGCAAACCCAACGGCGGGGTCGAGAGCCTGCGCGCCATCCCCTGGATCTTCGCCTGGACCCAGAACCGGCTGATGCTGCCGGCCTGGCTCGGTGCCCACAAGGGACTGCAGCAAGCCATCGCCGACGGCCAGAAGGGCGTGCTGGAAGAGATGAGCCGCCAATGGCCCTTCTTCCGTACCCGCCTCGAGATGCTGGAGATGGTGTTCCTCAAGGCTGACGTCTGGCTGGCCGAGTACTACGACACCCGGCTGGTGCCCAAAGAGCTGTGGGGCCTCGGCAAACAGCTGCGTCAGGAGCTTGCCGACTCCATCCAGGTGGTGCTGGAGCTGCGTCCGCAGGGCGACTTGCTCGACGACCAGCCTTGGATCAAGGAGTCCATCAAGCTGCGCAACCCCTACACAGACCCGCTCAACGTGCTGCAGGTCGAGCTGCTGGGCCGCTCGCGCAACCACCCGGAGACCCTGCATCCCGAGCTGGATCAGGCGCTGATGGTCACCATCGCCGGCATCGCCGCAGGTATGCGCAACACGGGTTGATAGTCGGGGCTATCAAGCTCCCCTCAATAACAAAGGGCGCCTCGGCGCCCTTTGTCATATCGACAGGGCCCGCTGGAGCCATGCTGCCGGAGAATCCTTGGTCGTTAGGCGTTGCCATGGAATCGCAGGGTCGATTAGCTATCAGGGGCAATCGCCCACTTTACAGCTTTAGAGGATGGTGGATGCAAGCCTGCCGGTCTTGAAGGGGTTTCGCCCGCCCTTCGGGCTGGGGCGAGTGACTTTGGAAAGACCCAAAGTCACCAAAGGTCTTCTCCCCCGCTTCTTCGCCCGACTACGTCGGGTTCCTTCGTCTCACCCGCTTGTCCGACGGCACGCACCGACGGGCCGTCCATGGCCCGGCGCTGCTCGCTCGACATCCTGTCTCGCAGCCTGAACAAGCGGGCTCGCCTCAGCGAATAAGAGGGGGAACCAATACCGTGCCCGTTCTTGGCCAGTCTGTGCGGGAGTAGTGCCCGTTCATGCTACCTGTGCAAGTCCGGTTATTACCTGACTCCTGCCAACAACCTGTTGAAGACGCTCAAAAACGGGCCGCTTACGGGATAGGGAAATCAGCCCGTAGACCTAAAAACCTGCCGCTAAACAATAAAAAGAGGCGCCACTGGCGCCTCTTTGACTGAACGGCTTGTCCGCTGTTACAGGCTGGCACAGATCTGCCAGAGGTCGTACTGGATGGCGGCGGCCGTCACTTCCCGGCCGGCACCCGGGCCCTGAATGACCAGCGGGTTGGTGCGATAGCTGTCGCTCTCGATGGCAAACACGTTGTCGCACGGCAGCAGGTTGGCGAACGGGTGGTGCGGCTCCAATGCCTCCAGCCCGACCCGCGCCTTGCCGTCGTGCTCGAAGCGGGCGACGTAACGCAGCACCTTGCCGACCCGGCGCGCCCCCTCGAAGGCGGTCTGGATCGGGTCATCCAGCTCTTTCAGCCTGTCCATGAACTGATCCGTGCTCACCTTGCGCAAGGAGACGGGCACCAGGTTCTCCAGCTCGATGTCGGCAGAGTCGAGCTCGAAACCCGCCTCCCGTGCCAGAATGAGCAGCTTGCGGCGCACATCCTGGCCGGAGAGATCCTCGCGGGGATCCGGCTCGGTCAGGCCGTGCTGCCACGCCTCGTCCACCAGTTCGGAGAAGAGGCGGCTGCCGTCGTACTGCTGGAACAGCCAGGAGAGGGTGCCGGAGAAGATGCCGGAGACCCCCTGGATGCGGTCGCCGCTCTGGCGCAGCATCTGGATGCTGGACTGGATCGGCAGCCCGGCGCCGACGGTGGCGTTGTAGCGCCACTGCACCTGATGGTCGCGGCAGGTCTGCTTGATGCGCTGGTAGAACTCGCTGTCGGCGGCGCCGGCAAACTTGTTGGCGGCGATGATGTGAATGCCGAGCTGGGCGAAGTCCGGGTAGTAGCGGCTCACCGTCTCGCTGGCGGTCATGTCCAGCGCGATCAGGGTATCGAAGCCGTGTTGCTCCAGCTGGGCCAGCAGCTCGGGCCAGATCAGAGGCTTGGGAGCGAAGTTGTCCTGTACCTTGAGGGGATCCAGCCCCTCTTCATCCAGCAGGCCCCCTTCCGAGCTGAACACCCCGTAGAGGGTGAGCGCCAGGTTCAGTTCATGCTCGAGCCGCGCCTTCTCGCGGGCATAGAGGTTGAGCCAGTGACCGCCGATGTTGCCCTTGCCGAACACCACCAGCCCGACCCGGTTCGGGCGGCTGAACAGGGCGCTGTGCAGGGCGATCAGCAGCGGCTCCAGCACCACCTGGCGCAGCACGGCCACCAGGCTCAGGCCATCTTTGGCCACCTGCACGAACTCCAGCGGCTGATCCGCCAGCAGCTGGTAGAAGCGGTGACACTGCTCGGCGTTGTCGGTGACGCCGGCCCCCACCAGCGCCACCAGGCTGTAGCCTTCGCGCTGGATAAGAGCGGTGAAGCTGCCCTGCAGCTGGAAGTCGCGCAGCAGCTCGAACGCCCCCTGTGCCACCTCGAGGGTGTAGGCGAGGCGCAGGATCCGGCGATCAGGCTGGCGCTGCAGGGTGAGCGGATTGAGGCGATGGCGGGCCAGATGGGCCTCGATGGTTGCCACTGTCTGCTCAAAATCAGTCTGCGGCAGCACCTTGAGCTCGATGAGGGCGATCTGATCCACCGAGGAGACGATGCGGGCGCCGCCGGAGCGGGGAGCGCGGCGCAGAATGTGGGTGCAGCCCTCGTCCGGGTTGTAGCTGCAGCGCAAAGTGAGGTGCTGGCGGCTGTCGGCCACCGGCTGCAGGGTGCGCGAGTGCAGCACCGAGGAGCCGAGGCGGGCCAGCTCGTTGGCCTCGGCGAGGCTCAGGCGCTCCAGCAGGCGCGCCTCCTTGACCCGGCGCGGGTCGGCGCTGTAGACCCCGGCCACGTCGCTCCAGATGGTGGTGGATTCGCCGTCCGCCAGCAGGGCCAACAGGCTGGCGCTGTAGTCGGAGCCGTTACGGCCGAGCAGCAGGGAGCGTCCCTCCATGTCGGCGGCGATAAAGCCGGTCACCACGATGCGCCCGGCGTGTTCCGCCAGTCGCGCCTTGAGCAGTTCGCTGGAGAGCGCGGTATCCACCTTGACCAGGGCGCCATCCTCAGCGCGCAGGAAGCTGCGGGCATCGAGCCAGATGGCCTTGTCGCCGCGACTGGTGAGCAGGGCCGCCAGCAGGCGCGCCGACCACACCTCGCCAAAGGCGAGCAGGCCGTTGCGCTCGAAGCGGTCAAACTGCCCCTCCAGGGTCTTGGCGATGAGCTGCATGTCGTCGGCCAGCTGCTGGCTCAGTTCGAGGTGAAGCCCTCCTTCCAGCAGACCGTCGATCAGGCTCTGCTGATAGGCCTGCAGGGCCGAGATGGCCTCGCCGGCGGCTTCATCCCCGGCTTCGGCCAGCTCCACCAGCTGGATCAGCCGGTTGGTGGTCTTGCCGGCGGCGGAGACCACCACCAGCTCTCGCCCGCCCCCCTGCTGCTCGGCTTGTTGTTCGAGAATGCTGGCGACCCGGCGGTAACAGACCGGATCCGCCAGGCTGCTGCCACCGAATTTGTGGACGTGACGTCGCTTCAAGCCTGCTTCTGTTGCCACCGCGATCTCTCCTTGTTGCTGCTGTTCCATTACTTCGCCACCTGCTGTGCTTGTGCAAACGCCTGGGCCAGATCGGCCACCAGATCCTCACCGTGTTCGATACCGACCGACAGGCGCAGCAGCTGGCTGCTGATGCCTGCCGCCTGCTGGGCGGCCGGGGTCATGGCCCTGTGGGTCATGCTGGCCGGATGGGCCACCAGACTCTCCACCCCGCCGAGGGATTCGGCCACCGAGAAGAGGGTGAGGGCCGCCAGGAAGGCGCGAATGCCCGCCTCGCTACAATCGAGCTCAAAACTTAGCATGGCGCCGAAACCGGACTGTTGACGGCGCGCAATATCGTGGCCCGGATGGCTCGGCAGGCTGGGGTGATAGATGCGTTTGACCAGCGGTTGCTGCTGCAGGAAGGCAAGGATGCGGTCGGTGTTCTCCTGATGGGCGCGCAATCTGGGAGCCAGGGTGCGCAAGCCGCGCAGGGTGAGGTAGGAGTCGAACGCCCCGGAGGTGAGCCCCAGACAGTTGGCCCACCACACCAGGGAGTCGGCCAGCTCGGGTTCCTTGGCGATCGCCACCCCGCCCACCACGTCGGAGTGGCCGTTGATGTACTTGGTGGTGGAATGCACCACCAGATCGGCCCCCAGCGCCAGCGGCTGTTGCAGCAGTGGCGAGAGGAAGGTGTTGTCCACCGCTACCTTGGCGCCCGCCGCGTGGGACGCCTCGGCGATGGCGGCGATGTCCACCACTCGCAGCAGCGGGTTGGAGGGGGTCTCCACCCATACCAGCGCGGGCTGCTGGGCCAGCGCTTCGGCCAGTGCCGCCGCATCCCCCTGATCGACGAACTGCACCCGGTAGTGGCCCTTGGCCGCCAGGTACTCGAACAGGCGCCAGGTGCCGCCGTAGCAGTCGTGGGGAGCGATCAGCAGATCCCCCGCCTTGAGCAGGGCGGTGGTGACCAGATGGACAGCCCCCATGCCGGTGCCGGTCACCACGGCGCCGGCGCCCCCTTCCAGGGCCGCCAGGGCGTCCGCCAGATTGGTGCGGGTCGGGTTGCCGGAGCGGGCATAATCGTATTGACGGGGCTCGCCAAAGTCGGCAAAGGTGTAGTTGCTGGAGAGGTAGATGGGCGGCACCACGGCACCGTGTTGCTGGTCAGTCTCAATCCCGGTGCGCACTGCCTGGGTGGCCTTGTGGGTCATGTCACTCTCCTTGATGTCTCTTCACACGCTGGCATGCTGTTTCTGCCACGCGCCATCCCGCCATTGCAGGCTCATGGTGAACCACACTACGCCAGCTTAAAAAGGCCGTCAACACTTCTAGACGTCTAAATGGCTTTGCTGTTGGATTGCCATTGATTTCCTTAAGGGTTAAAATCCGCGCTCACGGCTAAACGAGAACAGGTGGATCATGGGTACAGAGTGGAACGGCGACTACGTCAGCCCCTACGCGGAGCACGGCAAGAAGAGCGAACAGGTCAAGAAGATTACCGTCTCGATCCCGCTCAAGGTGCTGAAGGTGTTGACCGATGAGCGCACCCGCCGTCAGGTGAACAACCTGCGTCATGCGACCAACAGCGAGCTGCTCTGCGAAGCCTTCCTGCACGCCTTCACCGGTCAGCCGCTGCCCTGCGACGAAGATCTGCGCAAGGATCATCCGGACAGCGTCCCTGCCGAGGCGCGTGCCATCATGGAAGCGCTGGGCAAAGAGATCGAAGATTTCGACGCCGAGTAATCCAGCAGCAGATGCCAGACAGCAAACCCCCTTCGATGACGCGGCCCCAGGCCGCGTCATCGCTATCCGCCCCTTTCAGCCTGCGTCGCTACCAGAGCGACGTCTGCAGCCACAGCCACGACCATGCCCAGCTGGTGATCCCCCTCGACGGTCCCATCGAGATCGAGGTGCAGGGCCAGGGGCGGCGGCTCGCACCCGGTTTTGCCTGCATCATCGCCCCCGGTGAGCGGCACGACTACGCCGCCGATCCGGCGCTCTCGTTTCTGGTGCAGGAGAGTCACTGGCTGCCCGGCGAGCTGGGCGAACGCCCCTTCATCGAGCTGGACGAGGCCCAGCGCCACTACCTCGCCTTCCTGCACCGCATGGTGGCCGAGGGGCGCCACGTGGCCGGCATGGAGCAGGTGTGGCTGGGTCTGCTGGCAGAGGCGCAGCAGGCAGGCTCGCGCGGCCGTGCCCGCCTCGCCCCGCGCATCGGCAAGGTGCAGCGCCATATCGAGGCGCATCTCGCCGAGCCCCTCAGCAACGAGCGGCTGGCCGCCATCGCCTGCCTCGGCCAGAGCCAGTTCAAGCACGCCTTCCAGCAGCAGGTGGGGATGAGCGTCTCCCACTACATCCGGGCGCGGCGCATGGCACTGGCGCGTACCCTGCTCGCCCACACCGCCCTGCCCGTCGGCGACGTGGCCAGCCGCTGCGGTTACCAGAATCAGGGGGCCTTCGGCGAGCGCTTCCTGGCCGAAACCGGAGTAACCCCTTCCCTCTGGCGCCAACAAAACGGCCGCTTGCCGTAACCGGGCGGCCGTTTGCCGAAGACGGCGCAGGTGGTTTCGAGGCATGCTGAGGCTCATGCAAGGTATGGGTAACGAGGAGCCAAGATGCAGACCATAAGCTGGCAGGATTTCGAGATGGTGGAGCTCAGGGTGGGCACCCTGGTGCGGGTCGAGCCCTTCCCCGAGGCGCGCCGCCCGGCCTACAAGGTGTGGGCGGATTTCGGCCCCGAGCTCGGGGTGCGCAAGAGCAGCGCCCAGATCACCGACCTCTATCGACCGGAGGCGCTGGTAGGTCGCCAGATTGTCGCCGTGGTGAACTTCCCCCCCAAGCAGATAGGCCCGATCCAGTCGGAGTTTCTGCTGACCGGCTTCTACCGGCCGGATGGCGCCGTGGTGATCGCCATCCCCGAGCAGGCGGTGCAAAACGGTGCCAAGCTCGGCTGAAGCCACCACCGGACGGATACAAGAGAGGCGACCCAAGGGTCGCCTCTCTCTTTTGCGGCGGGTTGCTCGCCGTTACTTCAGCAGGCTGAAGATCAGCGCCGACACCGCCAGCGAGCCGGTCAGCAGGATGAAGCCGTTGGCCCAGCGGTGGCGGAAGCGCGCTAGCGCCTCCACCTTGTAGATGGCCACCACCGGCATGATGAACAGGATCATGGCGATCACCGGACCGGAGAGGGTCTCCATCAGCCCCAGGATCCCCGGGTTGATGATGGCGGCGCCCCAGATGGAGAAGAACATCAGGGCGATGCCGAGCTTGTCCGCCTTGGCCAGCGACAGGCCGGTGGGCTTGGCGATCAGGCTTTTCAGGCTCTCGCGGGCACCGAGGAAGTGACCGAGGAAGGAGGAGCTGATGGCGATGAAGGCGATGAGCGGCCCCAGGGTCACGATCACCGGGTTGTCGGTGATGTTGGCAAGATAGGAGAGTACCGAGACGTTCTGGGCCTTGGCCTCGGCCAGCTGGGCCGGCGAGAGGCTCAGCACGCAGGAGAAGACGAAGAACAGCACGAAGCCCACCAGCATGACGGTGGTGTTGCGCAGGATCAGACTGCTCTTGGCTTCCGCCTGCTCGCCGTACTCCCGGCGCTGCACGTTGGCAAAGCCGGAGATGGCGGCGGCGTGGCTGAAGGCGAACACGGTGACCGGCAGCGCCAGCCAGACGGTGTTGAGGAAGCTGCCGCCCTCCAGGCTGCCCAGCTGTGGCCACTGCCACTGGGGAATGAGGTAGCAGGAGAGCGCCGCCAGGATGGCCGCCAGCGGATAGACCATGACGGCAAAGGCGCGCAGCATCGCCTTCTCACCGGCCAGCATCACGGCGATCATGGCGAACACCAGCATGCCGGAGAGCATCACCCGGTTCGGGGTCGCCATGCCGAGCTGATTGATCATGAAGCTCTCCACCGTGTTGGTCAGCCCGACCCCGTAGATGAGCAGGATCGGGAAGATGGAGAGGAAGTAGAGCGCCGAGATGAGGCGGCCGGCCATCTTGCCGAAGTGCTCCTGGGCCACCTCGGTGAAGTCGGCGTGGGGGCGCGAAGAGGAAAGCACGAAGCGCGCCAGCCCGCGGTGGGCCAGGAAGGTCATGGGGCCGGCCAGCACGGCGACTATGATGAGGGGCCAGATCCCGCCCAGACCCAGGTTGATGGGCAGGAACAGGATGCCGGCACCGACGGCGGTACCAAACAGGCTGATGACCCAGTGGGTGTCGTGGCGGCGCCAGGGGGTGGCGCTGACGGTGGTGGAGCGGGAACCGGACAGCTCCCCTGTGACGTCTACAGATAAACTCATTACTAATTCACTTTTTGTCAGTGTTTTAATCTGAGTTCATTGTGGTTTATCGGGATTTAATTCTCAAAAATCTACCCTGAAACATATCACTACCATTACGGGCTTCAGCCAGTGAGATTGGGAATGGAATCGGGATCACATAAATGAGTAAAACTAAATTCAGTAAATCTAGTGAAATTTAAAACCAAATTTTCATTAATGGTCAATTTTTTATTTTGGCCAAATGATCGTTTACAGAATTACCTGAAAAATCGTGCCGTTCCACCGCCCTCTATTGTGATGATTCACTGTCATTCCCGCGCTTTGCCAGCGGATATTCCTGTTCATCCCCGATAAAACCAGCGGATCACACCATGCAATCAGGCGGCCATGGGGCCGCCTGATTGCCGTCAACGATAAGATATTCACCCGCTCAGTGAGCCAGGATGCTGCCCCAGGCGAGATCCGGATCTCCCATCACGATGAAGTCCGGGTTCTCCAGCGACTCCGTCTCGTTGTAACGCAGCGGCTGCAGCGCCAGGCTGAGGATGCGGCCACCGGCCGCCTCGACGATGCACTGGGCGGCGGCAGTGTCCCACTCGCCGGTAGGGCCGAGCCGCACGTAGCAGTCGGCCGCACCTTCCGCCACCAGACAGGACTTGAGCGAGCTGGAGCCGAGCGGGATCAGCTCGTAGTTGATGGCCGGGTTGAGGCGGCGGGTCAGGTTCTCCAGCTTCTGGCGGCGGCTGATGGCCACCACCAGCGAATCGGGCTGATCGTGTTCGTGGTGCATAGCGCTGATGGGGTGCACCTCGCCGTTCGCCTCCTTGAAGGCGCCATGGCCGCGCACCGCCCAGTAGAGCACGTCCGACTCGGGGGCATAGATGACACCGAGTACCGGCACATTGTCCTGTACCAGGGCGATCAGGGTGGCGAAGTCACCGCTGCCGGCGATGAACTCGCCGGTGCCGTCGAGGGGATCCACCAGCCAGTACTGACGCCAGTTGGCGCGCTGACTGAAGGGGATGTCGGCCGCCTCTTCGGTCAGCACGGGAACATGGGGAGTGAGCGCCGACAGCGCCTGTTTGAGGTAGGCATCGGCAGCAAGATCGGCACTGGTGACCGGGGTCGCATCCTCCTTCAGCTGACGCTCGAACTGACCGCCGTGATAGATTTCGTGAAGGATCCTGCCCGCTTCGCGCGCGATCTCCTTGACCCCCGGCACCCAGGCCAACAACTCCTGCATCTTGTTATCCTCTGTATTCAAACTGCCCCTGCGGGCTACTCTGCCTGCTCCGCCAGCCAGCGTTGGGCCAGCAGCAGCGCACTGATGCTGCGCGACTCCGTGAAGTCGGGTCGCGCCAGCAATTCGTCGATCCGGTTCAGCGGCCAGGGGATCACCTCGAGGGGCTCGGGCTCGTCCCCCACCCGCTGCTCGGGGAAGAGATCCCGCGCCAGCAAGATGTCCATCCGGCTGGAGAAGTAGCCCGGCGCCAGCGACACCTGCTTGAGCAGGGTCAGGCTGTTGGCCCCGAAGCCCGCCTCCTCCATCAGCTCCCGGTTGCCCGCCTCGAAGGCATCTTCGCCCGGGTCGATCAGTCCCTTGGGAAAGCCCAGCTCGTAGGAGTGGGTGCCCGCCGCGTACTCGCGCACCAGCAGCAGGGTGTGGGCATCAAACAGCGGCACCACCATGACGGCGCCCCGGTTGCCGCCACGCATCCGCTCGTAGACCCGCTCCTCGCCGTTGGAAAACTTGAGGTGGAGCGACTCCACCTTGAACAGCCGGCTCTCGGCCACGATCTCGGCCTTGAGGATCTCCGGCTTGCTCTTGTCGTGCGCCATGGTGTCGACGCTGAGGTGGACGGGTTTGCGTTGGTGGTGATCACTCATCGGGGCTGGCTGCTCGTTAAAAAATCGTGTTTCAAGAGTAAACGACTCCCCTCTCGAACACCACGGGGCAAGGGTGGGAAAGCGGCGGGAAAAATCCGTTATAATGCCCGCCCGTTTCGACCCGACCACCGAGGCCCCATGCCGACCCCACTGCCCTGGCACCAGATAGACACTGTCCTGCTCGATATGGATGGCACCCTGATCGACCTCCATTTTGACAACCACCTCTGGCAACAGCTGGTCCCCGAGCGCTATGCCGAGCGACTCGGCCTGCCGCTGGCCGAGGCCAGAGTGCAGATCGAGGCGCACTACCAGGCCGTCAGCGGCACCCTCGACTGGTACTGCGTGGATTACTGGAGCGAGACGCTCGGGCTCGACATCCGCGCCTTCAAGCAGGAGATCCTGGCCAAGATCCAGTGGCGCCCCAACGTCATCCCCTTCCTGGCCACGCTCAAGGCCGCCGGCAAGCAACTGGTGCTCTTCACCAATGCCCACCCCGCCAGCCTGTCGGTCAAGGATGCGCACCTCGGCCTCGCCGAGCACCTCGATCTGATGGTGAGCACCCACGAGCTGGGCTGGTCGAAGGAGAGCCAGCACTGCTGGCAGGCACTGGCCGAGCGGCTGGCGTTCGACCCGGCCCGCACCCTGTTCGTGGATGACAGCGAGCGGATCCTGCGCGCCGCCGCCGATTACGGCATCGGCTACCAGCTCGCCATCCAGAACCCGGACAGCCGGCAGCCCGAGCAGCGCATCACCGCCTTCCCGGCGATCCGCGACTACGCCGAGCTGTTGCCCCTCGGCACCTGACACGCTCAAGGCCCTCATCGCGAGGGCCTTGTCATATCGGCTCAGCGGCCAATCTGCTTATTAAAGCCCTCAGGCCGCATCGCGCGGGGCCAGCACCCCCATGCCGGCCAGGTAGTCGAGGGCGTTTGGGGTGAAGCCGATCTCCGCGAGGTGCGCCGCCGTGAAGGGCGCGCGCTGCAGGGGCAGGCCGTGGCTCACCCGTTCCATCCAGTCCGGATTGCCGATAGCCGCCGTGCCCACCGCCACCAGGTCGGCGCCGCCGGCCAGGGCCAGCTCGGCCGAGGCGGCATCGTGGATCTTGCCCGCCACCATGAGCGGTACCCGCCCGGCCAGCCCGACCCGCACCGCCTCCAGCAGGGCGCCGCCGTCGGGATCCCCCGCCACCGCCTTGAAGCTGTCCCCCATGGAGAAGTGCAGGTAGTCGATCCCCTCGTCCGCCAGCAGGAGCGCCACCGCCAGCTGATGGGGCAGTTCGATGCCCTGGATATGGGCATAGCTCTCGGGGGAGAGGCGCACCCCGATCAGGAAGCCCTGGGGCAGGCGGGCGCGGATGCCGCGCACTATCTCCACCAGGATCCGCGCCCGGTTGGCGATGCTGCCACCCCAGCGGTCGGTACGCCGGTTGTGCAGGGGGTTGAGGAAGTTGCAGAGCAGGAAGTTGTGGGCCCCGTGCAGCTCGACCCCGTGCAGGCCGGCGCCATGGGCCCGCTCGGCGGCGCCCACGAAGGCCTCGATCAGCGTAAGAATTCCCTCCTCACTCAGCCCCTTGACCCCGAGCGGGTAGCGTCCACCCGGCGCCAGCGCGCACGGGCCGACCGGCGCCCCGTCGTTCAGTTCGGGCAGGGCCCGCATCCCGCCGTGATGCAGCTGCACCACCGCCAGCGCCCCGGCCTGCCGCGCACTGTCGGCCAGGGCCGTGAAGGCCTGCTGCTGGGCGTCGGTCATCAGGGCCGGCTGCCCCGCCCAGCAGCGTCCGCCGGGCTGTACCTGGGTAGCGGCGGCGATGAGCAGGCCGAAACCACCCCGGGCGCAGCGCGCCAGCCAGTCGAGCTCGGCCTGAGCGGGATCGCCGCCGGCGCCGCTCATGTTGTGGGTCAAAGGGGCCAGCACGGCCCGGTTCTTGAGCCGCAATCCGGCCCGTTCGAAGTGGAAGCTGTCGCCAAGTGCCTTGTTCATCACCCTCTCCCGGGATCGCAATGGAATGTCGCCACTATAATCCCGGGCATTCAGGATATAATCAGGTGCACAAGCAAGGCATTCATTCCCACCAGGACGCAATAGGCCGCCACACATGAGTCACCACAAGCTCGACACCCTCTACCTGATGCGCCTGCTGGTCGCCATCGTCCGCTGCGGATCCTTCGCCGCGGCGGCGGCCCAGCTCGGCATCACCCCGAGCAAGGCCTCAAAGGATCTGCGCCACCTGGAGCAGAGCCTCGGCAACACGCTCCTGAGCCGCACCACCCGCCGGGTGCAGCTGACCGACGCGGGGGAGCTCGCCTACCGCCAGGCTGACCAGATGATCGCCCTGCACGAGCAGTTGCTGGACGGCCTGCAGCGCCGCCGCTCGGCCCTGTGCGGGGAGCTGCGCATCACGGCGCCGGATCTGTGGGGCGAGGTGGTGCTGACCCCGGTGCTGCTGCGCTTTCGCGCCGACCACCCCGAGGTGCGGATCATCGCCGACTTCAGCAATACCCCGGCCGACCTGCTGCGCGACAACCTGCACGTGGCGTTTCGCAGCACCGAGCTTGGCAGCCAGCCCTATCTGGCGCGCCCCATCGCGGTGGACGATCTGGTGCTCTGCGCCAGCGCCGACTACCTGGACCACCACCCGCCCTTGCGCGAGCCGCAGGATCTGCAGCAGCACCCCCTCATCACCCGCTGCCAGGAGTACAGCCGCCACGAGCGCTGGACCCTGCTTGCCCAGGGGCGCGAGATCCCGCTGGAAGTGGCAGGCGAGCTGGCCTTCAGCAGCAAGAAGGCGATTCACCAGGCGATGCGCCAGGGGCTGGGGATCGCCCGCCTGCCGCGCTACCTGGTGGCGGCCGAGCTGGCCGAGGGGGTGGTGCGCGAGGTGCTGCCCGACTACCGTCCCAAGGGGACCGGCTTCTATGCCCTCTACACCCAGCGCCGGGCCGAGTCGGCCCTAGTCGGCCACTTCCTCGACTACGTCATCGAGGCGCTCACCCCCTCATGAGCGGATCACCAGGTGGTACTGCTTCTTGCCCCGGCGCAGCAGCAGATAGCGGCCGAACAACCAGTCGCCGTCGGTCACTGGCCCATCCTGGCGGATCGCACCGTTGAGGCTGACCGCCCCCGCCGCCAGCAGCTCGCGAGCGATGCGCCTGGAGTTCGCCAGGCCGCACTGCACCAACAGGGTCACCAGATCCGTTTCCCCCTCGATGGGGCTGCTCGGCAGGCCATCCTGGGCCAGCTGGGCCAGATCGCTCTCGCCAAGGCGAGCCACGTCGCCGCTGAACAAGAGCTCGCTGATGCGCCGCGCCGCCGCCAGCGCCCCCTTGCCGTGCACCAGCTCGGTCAGCTCGTCGGCCAGCACCTGCTGGGCCAGCTTGCGCCCCTGCCGCTTGGCATCCTCCGCCTCCAGCGCCTCAATCCCGGCCAGCGGCATAAAGCTGTAGTAGCGCAGGAAGCGGTAGACATCCTCGTCCGCGGTGCCGAGCCAGAACTGGTAGAAGGCGTAGGGCGAGGTGAGCGCCGGATCGAGCCAGATTGCGCCCCCCTCGGTCTTGCCGAACTTGGTGCCGTCCGCCTTGGTGATGAGCGGCAACGTCATGCCATAGACCTGGGCCTGATTGAGCCGGCGGGTGAGATCCATGCCGCTGGTGATGTTGCCCCACTGGTCGTTGCCGCCGATCTGCAGGGTGCAACCGAGGCGCTGGTTGAGCACCGCGAAGTCCTGGGATTGCAGCAGGGCGTAGGAGAACTCGGTAAACGAGATCCCCTGATCCGGTCGGGCGAGGCGCTGGCGCACCGACTCGCGGGCCAGCATGGCGTTGACCGAGAAGTGCTTGCCGATATCCCGCAGAAAATCGAGGGCCGACATCTGCCCCATCCAGTCGACGTTGTTGACCAGCAGCGGCGCCGCCAGCCCGTCGCTGGCCGGCAGCAGCGCTTTTATCTGGGCCGACAGGCTGGCTACCCAGCCCTGCACCGTCTCGGCGCTGTTGAGGTTGCGCTCGGTCGCCTTGAAGCTGGGATCGCCGATCAGGCCAGTGGCACCGCCCACCAGCGCCACCGGGGTGTGACCCGCCAGCTGGAAGCGACGCAGCATCAGCAGTGGCACCAGATGGCCGATGTGCAGGCTGCCGGCGGTGGGATCGAACCCGCAGTAGATGGTGCGCGGGGTGGCTAGATGATCGCGCAGCGCCGCCGGGTCGGAATTCTGGGCCACCAGGCCGCGTCGGGTCAGCTCATCGAGCAGGTGGGGGTTGATCATGGGTTCTCCAACAGCAGGGGGAAAAGGCCACATCCTCGCCGCTCTGGCTCGCGCCGAATATGTCCCCCAGGGGACAGTTTTGCCACTCCGTGCTAGCATCCGGCCATAGTGTGACCATCGCACGACCATTGCGGGGAGCCTGCCCG
Source organism: Aeromonas sp. FDAARGOS 1408 (assembly GCF_019048665.1). Lineage (NCBI taxonomy): Bacteria > Pseudomonadati > Pseudomonadota > Gammaproteobacteria > Aeromonadales > Aeromonadaceae > Aeromonas > Aeromonas sp. FDAARGOS 1408. Next base: position 3,576,415 of record NZ_CP077394.1, read on the forward strand.
CCATCCGGAACTTATCGCCATGACCCAATGCCCATGATCCAGCCACTCGCCACAGAAGCCCTGACCCGCAGCATGACCGAGGTGGTCGATGCCCTGCATGGCAGCGGCTTCCCGGCAGCCCTGGTGCGCCTGATCCAGCAGCAGGTGGCGTTCGACTGTGCCCTGCTGCTCGGGGTGGGGCAGCGCCCCGTCTACCTCTACGACAACCTGCACCACCAGCGGGCGCTGCTGTTCGACCACTACCTCACCCGCCACTTCAGCCAGGATCCCTTTATGCAGGCGCTGGAACAGGGGCTGGGGGCCGGGGTCTGGACCCTGGCGCAGGTGTCGCGGGGGCGGCTCGACCCCGAGTATCGCCACCACTTCTATCAGGCCACCGGCTGGCAGGAGGAGGTGGGGCTGATCCTGCCGGTGCGCGGCGGCCTCACCCTGATGCTGTTTCTGGGCCGCCTCGACAAGCGCAGCTCCCTCAGTCGTGACGAACTGGCCCGACTGGATGCGCTGTTTCCTCTGATGCATTCGCTGTGCCGCCAGCACTGGCGGGAGGGAGCCGCGTTGCTGGCCCAGAGCCCGGCACTGCCGGGTGGCGCCGATCTCAAGGCGACGGTGGAGCAGGCCATCGCCAGCGTAGGGGGCGCAAGCCTCACCCGCCGCGAGCGCCAGGTGGCGGGATTGTTGTTGCAGGGGCTCGACACCGAGGCCATTGCCGGTACGCTTGGCATCGGCAGCGGCACGGTGAAGAATCATCGCAAGCACCTCTACGCCAAGCTGCACCTGCATTCGCGGGCCGAGCTGTTCCGCTTCTTCCTCAATCACCTCATCACGGCGCCAGCCGCCGCGGCCCCATAACGACACCACCCCGCCGGGGCGGGGTGGTGTCGATGCTTGCCAGCTCAGACGGCAACGCCGTCAGATGCGGCCCTGGTAGCGCAGCGGGAAGCGCCCCTGACCGTCGGGCTGGCCGAGGAAGGGGAGCCCCTGCTTCATCTGCTCCGGCAGCTCGGGCCCGGGTTTCAGGGTGCCCTGGAACAGGTACTGGCGATTGGCCTGCAGCTCCAGCTTGCCCTGCACCTGTACCGCCTCCGAGCCCTGCTTGAGCTCGGCCACCAGCCGGGAGTCGATACAGGTCAGCTTGATCTCGGGATCCCCCAGCACCAGCTTGCCGGCCGGGGTATCGGCATCGGCCCCGTACCAGTAGAGGTTGCCGTAGAGGTTGTCGCACCAGGGGTTGCCCTGGGCAAACTGATCCAGCTTGAGCTGCAGCTGGCCAGCCACGGTCACCGGCACGGGCAGTTGCATCGGCACCCGCGCCAGCAGCCAGGGCGCCGGCACGTTGAGGGTGATGTCGCGGCCAAAGGCGGCGCCGCTCCAGCCAACCACCCCCTGCCCGTTGAGGCCGCTGCGCTCACCAAAGCGCAGGGAGACCTCAGGGGCAAAGCGCAGCAGCGACCAGCCGTTGAGCTCCCAGCGCAGCTGGGTCAGCGACTCGCTGGCGTATTGCAGGCGAGAAACCTGGCCGCTCCAGAGGGTGCCGCTCACCCCTTCCAGCTGCACCAGGGGCGGCAGCGGCAGGTAGCGCACCACCAGAGAGGCCGGCAGCTTGGCCAGCAGGAAAACCAGATAGGCCGCCAGAAACAGCACGGCAATCAGCACTCTTTGCTTCATAGAAAACGACTCGACTGCAAACGCCCGATCAGGCGCGAGGCCCTGCTCGGGACGCGTTGTTTCATTGGGGACGGCTCAGCTGCAAGCGGCGAACCTTGACCAGACCGGGCGCCAGATTCTCGCTGGCCAGCTCGATCACCTGTACCTGCACGCCATGGCGATCCGCCAGGGTCGCCAGCCAGATCAGCAGATCATCGAACGCCACCGTGTCGATCCACACCTGCAGCTCCTGGCCCTGGGGCTGCAGCCGGGCAATCTTGATCTTCTGGTTGAAGGCGGTGCGGTTGACCACCCCTTCCAGGGTGCCACTGGTATCGAGCTGGCGGCCCTGGCCACCCTGCAGCGCCAGCACCTCTTCACCCTTCTCTTTCAGCCAGGCGAGAGTCTGCTGCTGGCTCAATACCTGCCGCTCGCGCTCGTCGATGCGGTTGCCGATGGGCTGCCAGATGACCCAGTAGCAGAAGCCGATCAACAGTACGCTGCCACCCACCGCCACCAGCCGCTGCTCGCGGGCGCTGATGCTCCGCCACCAGCCTTGTAGTTTGTCCATCATGATGATTTACCCTTCAGCACCAGTGCCCCTTCGACCTTGCCTTCGGTGCTGCGCACCTCTCCCTGCTGCACCTCGAAGCGCTTGCCGGCCAGCTCGCGAAAACGCTCGATCTCGGCAAAACCGGGGGCCGTCACCTGCAGCCTGAGCTCGCCGCGAGCCGCGTCAAAACGCAGCACCTCGGGCTTGAGGCCGGGCACTTCGGCAAAGGTGGGGGCCAGCTCGGTCAGCACCATCAACACCCCGTCCTGGGGCGTCTGCCCCAGCTGCTGGAGGTGCTGGGTCATCTGGCTGCGCACGTTGACGATGCGGCTCTCCCCCGGGAAGATCCGGGTGTAGACCTGCCGGATCTCCGCCTTGAGCGCCTTGTCCTGCTCCGCCAACTGATAGAGCTGCACGCCACGCTGGGCGAACGCCACCACCAGCAGCGCCCCGGCCACCACCGCCACCTTGCGCCACTGCTGCCAGTAGCGGGAGTATTCGGTCTGCGGTCGGTAGGGGCCCTGCAGCAGGTTGGCCTGACTGGCGAGTGCGCCCCGGGCCAGCAGCAGCATGGGCAGCTCGGGATCGGCCGCCTGCCAGCTGGCCGCCGCAATGGCCGGCGGCGGGGTATGGCTGTGAATGGTCACCGGCGCCGGCTCCGCCGCCAGCAGCATGGCCAGCAGCGGCTCGTCGGCGACGATGCCCTGACAGGGCCCCTGGCGCAGCAGCCACTCCTTGCCCAGTTGCAGCGCCGACCAGCCCTCGCTCGCCTGCGGCAGCGCCAGCACGTCCGGCAGCAGCTGCCGGCTCTTGAGACCGGCCTGCTCCAGCCAGCCGAGCCAGGTCTGCATCTTCTCCTTGTCGACCGCCATCAGGTCCACCTCGTGACCCTGATGACCCAGCACCACCAGGTGCAGCTCATCCACGTCGGAGGCGATTTGCTCCTCCAGCAGATAGGGCAAGGCGGCCGCACTCTGGCGGCTGTATTTGCCCGGCAGGCTCACCCGCCGGAAGATAAGATCGCTGCCGGGCACCAGCACCACCGCCGGGCGGCCACCGGCCCGCTCCTGCAGCTCGCCAAGGGCATGGGCCGAGGCCAGGGTACCGGAGGCGATCACCTCCTCCTCCCCGCCCGACCACACCAGCCACTCGACCGGCTGCTGCGCATTGGTCCCCAGACGGATGACCAGACTCTCGCTCACTAATGTCTCTCCTGCCATGCTCGCTCACATCCCTCGGGATGGGCGGGCGCGCAGCCATGGGCTGCAGTCCAATCGGGGGATGGCGCGGGCCGGCCAACGACCGTCACCCGCCTCCCTTGTTATTCGGCGCCGCCGTTCAGACGGCGCAGCATCACCAGCTTGTTGTCCTTGCCGCGCACGAAGACGCTCTCCAGCCTGGCCCGGGTGTCACCCACCTCGGCAAGCAGCCTGGCTTCGAAATAGCTGCTCTTGACGTCCAGCGCCGCATCCAGTCCCTGGATGTTGCCCACCTGCACCGGCATCTGGTCCGTCATCTCCTTCTTGTTCTTCCACCCCTTCTGGGGGCGGCTGGTCAGCACCCGCTTGGCATCGTCCAGCCCCACCTTGTCCAGATAGAGCGCCACCAGCAGGGCCGACTGCTCCGGCCGGATGGTGTTGACGTTCACCACCATCTTGTCGTTGGGCAGGGCGCACACATAGGGCGCCAGCCGGGCATAAAGTTTGGCGCTCACCCCGCGCACCGCCCGCAGCTCGTCGGTGCCGAGCATCCACTGGTTGGCGGTCAGATAAGGGGGGGTAAGCCCTTCGTAATAGGCATCCTCGGCGCCGTAGCTCGACACCAGCACGGTATCCTTGTCGGTCCAGTCGCGGATGGCATCGGTCAACTGCACCGCCTCGTAATCTTCCACCTCGAGCTGCTTGAGCAGCGCCTTGAACACCTTGACCGGATAGGGCTGCTTCTCCAGATCGTCGCCGCTGATCCCGTCCTTCAACGGCACGCTCAGGCTGTTGAGGTTGAAGCAGGATTGCAGGTCCCGCACCCGGCCGGTGAGCTTGCCGTCATCCACCGGGAAGACCGCATCCTGGCGCGCCCAGTTCTGCCCCAGGCTGACCACGTTGGGGTCGTCCTTGAAATCCTGGGCCAGCACCTTGCTCACCAGCGCCTCCGCCGACATGGCATACCACCAGGCCTGCTTGCCGGCGGTGAGGTTGGCGGTGCGGCGCAGCTCCAGCTGCAGGCGACCGCTCATGTTGCTGGCGATGATCACCATCACCGACAGGATGAGCAGCACCACCAGCAGAGCCATGCCCCCCTGGCGGCCCGGTGTGGTGCGGGATCGGCCCCGGCCGCGCTTAATTGCCATTGTCCGCTCGCTGGCCGCCGGCACCGATCAGGAACTGGCGGCGTCGAATAGTGCCGTCATCTTCCATGACGGACAGGGGAAACTGACGCTCAGTTACCATTATCTGCCCTCTGACCACCGGCACCGATCAGGAACTGGCGGCGAATGGTTCCATAGTCTTCAAGATCCAGCTCTACCGCCAGCCCGTAGGGCAGCACGTTGCGCTGGGTCCACTCCTCTTTCCAGTTGCCCTTGTCGTAGAAGTAGAGTCGCAGCGCCGTCACCCGATCCAGCATCGGCTGGATGCGCGGCTCGGTGCCGATCACCGGATCCGGGTAGAGGTAGCTCAGCCGCTCCAGCTTGTGATCCTTGAGCCGCCAGCCGACCCGCTGCAGGCCGGAGCGCGGCAGCATGCCATCGGGGTTGAGCCAGCCGCCGCGCATGAAGGCCATGCCCCAGTCGTCGCTCTGCTGGCCGAAGCGGGAGGCCGCCAGCAGCACCTTGTTGCTCTCGCCGTCGATGCGGCCGCTGCGCGGTACCATCTGGGTGGCGTCCCGCTCCAGCACGGAGAAGGCCAGCTGCAGCTCGGAAAGACGCGCCTCCTTGCGCTTGGCCACCTCGTCGCTGGTGAGCACTCCTTGCAGCACCTGATAGGCACCCAGGCTCAGGCCGGCGAAGATGGCGATGGCCACCAGCATCTCCAGCAGGGTAAACCCCGCCTGACGCCGGCTAATGGATAGACGTTGGTGAATGTTCATCGGCTGATGCCGGCTCCGGATCATGGAGACACCTTGATGCAGGTTCATCGGCTGATATAGGTCCGGATCATGGCCACCGGGCTGTCGGCCTTGGGTGCGGTACGCACTTCCATGTCCAGCGCCTTGAAGTTGCTGTCGGCGGTGGCGACGCCGCGATAGCGCCAGTACCAGGTCTGGCCCGCCATCTGCTCGTCCCCCTCCACCCAGCTGTCACCGGGCCACTTGGCTTCGAGCTTCTGCTGCACCAGCTGGTTCTCCACCACCCAGGTCGCCAGGGTCTTCTGTTCCAGATAGTTGAGGCCGGAGAGGTGCTCGCTGGCGGTCTTCATCACCGCCAGCCCGGCGATGGCGAACACCGCCAACGCCACCATGACTTCCAGCAGGGTCATGCCGCGGGCGTTCATTCCTCTTCCTCCTCGTCCTGCAGCAGGCGCAGGCGACCGAACTCGTCCGCCTTGACGGTGCGCACATAGCGCTGATCGTCGTCCTGCTGGGTCAGGGTCAGCACGAAGGGGGTCAGCTCGCCACCGGGAAAGATGAACACCTGAGGCGTGCGCTCCTTCTCGTCGCGCCCCTTCTCGTACTTTTCGTCGGAGTCGGTCCGCCAGCTGAAGCCCTCGAGCTCGATGGCCAGCTGCATGTTGTCGGGCAGCTCGACCCGATCCAGCAGCTTGTCGCCGCTCATCACCTGCCACTTGCGATCCTTGGCCGCGCGCTGCATGAACTGCCAGCCGTTGTCCTCGACACGCAGGCCCACCAGCCGGCCATCCATCACCGAGTACTCCTGCGCCTGCTGCAGCACGGCCATGAAGCGGCGCGCCTGCTTGTCGAGCTCCCGATCCCCCCTGGCGCCGCCCATGCTGAGGGTGACGGCAGTGGCAACCAGACCCATCAGCATGGCCACCAGCAACACTTCCAGCAGGGTAAAACCGGCCTGGCGACGGGCAGAAGAGGCCACCTTCATTCAGGCAGCCCCGGGATGACTCGGTGAGCGCGACGCGGCGAGATCACTTATTGGAAATCCTTCAGGTTCCAGTTGCCGATGTCGTCATCGGTACCGGCTTCGCCATCCAGCCCCATGGAGAAGATGTCGATCTTGCCGAACTGACCCGGGCTCAGCATCTGGTACGGGTTGCCCCAGGGATCCTGCGGCAGGCGCTTGATGTAGCCCCCTTCCCGGTAGCTGCGCGGCTCAGGGGCGGCGGTCGGCTTGTTGACCAGTGCGTCCAGCCCCTGCTCGGTGGTCGGGTAGCGGTTGTTGTCCAGCTTGTACATGTCGAGGGCGTTTTCCAGCGCCACTATGTCGGAGACGGCCTTCTGCTGATCCGCCTTCTCCTTGTTGCCCATCAGGTTGGGCACCACCAGGCTGGCCAGGATCCCCAGGATCACGATGACCACCATCACTTCCAGCAGGGTAAAACCCGATTGACGACGCTTTTGCATGACTTACTCCCTCACGAAATGAGATGGCATGAACCATCAACGATTAACTGTTAAACCACGATCGTTCGATGACGCCTGTCGGCTAATCGAACCTACGGAGTTGATTGGACTGGTAGGTTCGAATAGCGAAGCATATTCGAACGTCCGAACCTTACAAATTCACCATATTGTTGAGCTCCAGGATCGGCTGCAGGATCGACATCACGATAAACAGCACCACCCCGGCCATGGAGACCACCAGCATGGGTTCGAACACCCCGAGGGCGATGTTCACCTGGGTTTCGAACTCCCGATCCTGGTTGTCCGCCGCCCGCTCCAGCATGTTGTCGAGCTCGCCGCTCTGCTCGCCGGAGGCGATCATGTGCAGCATCATGGGCGGGAAAATGTTGGTTTCCGCCAGCGACTTGCGCAGGCTGGTCCCCTCCCGCACCCGCTCGGTGGCCTCACCGATACGCATGCGGGCAAAGTCGTTGGAGAGCACTTCGCCGGAGATCTTCATCCCCTCCAGCAGCGGCACGGCGCTGGCGTTGAGGATGCTTAAGGTGCGGGCGAAACGGGCAGTGTTGAGACCGCGGCTGACCCGACCGATCACCGGCAGGCGCAGGATCACCTGGTGCCAGTGACGGCGACGCTTGTCGTCGGTCAGCCACCAGCGCCAGACAAAGCCGCCCACCAGCAGCAGCAACAGGAACCAGAGGCCGTAGTGCTGCATCAGCTCGCTGGTACCGATGAGGAAGCGGGTGGTGGCCGGCAGTTGCTGGCCCATGTGCTCGAACTGGGCCACCACCTTGGGCACCACGGCGGTGAGCAGGATGGAGATGACGCCGATGGCGACGCAGGTGAGGACGATGGGGTAGATCATCGCCTGCAGCAGCTTGGTGCGCATGTGCTGACGCTGCTCGGTATAGTCGGCGAGGCGGTTGAGCACCTTCTCCAGGTGACCGGACTTCTCGCCGGCCGCCACCATGGAGCGGAACAGCTGATCGAACACATGGGGGAAAGCCCCCAGCGAATCGGCCAGCGAATAGCCCTCCACCACCTTGCTGCGCACCGTGGCCACCATGCTGCGCAGGTGGGCCTTCTCGCACTGCTCGGCGACGGCCTTGAGCGCCTCTTCGATGGTGAGGCCGGCACCCACCAGGGTCGCCAGCTGGCGGGTGATCATCGCCAGCTCAGCGGTGCTGGCACCACGGCGGAACAACACGAAGCGGTTCGCCTCGCGCTTGGCCTTCTCGGTGGTCTCGTTCACCTCGAGCGGGGTCAGCCCCTGCTCGCGCAACAGCTGGCGTACCTGACGGGCGGAATCCCCTTCCAGTACGCCGCTCTTGTTGCGTCCCTTGCCATCGAGGGCCTTGTATTCGAATGCCGCCATCTCAGTCTTCCCGGGTCACGCGCAGCACCTCTTCGAGGCTGGTCTGCCCCTTGAGCACCTTGTCGATGCCGTCGCGGCGGATGCTGGGGGTATGGCCCCGGATCAGTCGCTCGATGGCCAGCTCGCCGCTGGCGCTGTGGATCGCCTCGCGTACCGCCTCGTCCACCACCACCAGCTCGTGGATGCCGGTCCGGCCGCGATAGCCGGTGTGGTTGCACTGCTCGCAGCCCACCGGCCGCCACACCTGCTGATCCGGCGCCAGTTCAATGCCCATGGCAATGCGCTCCTGCTCGGTGATGGGGCGCGGCGCGCGGCAATCCGGGCAGAGGGTGCGCACCAGCCGCTGGGCCAGTACCGCCAGCAAGGATGAGGAAAGCAGGAAGGGCTCGATGCCCATGTCCCGCATCCGGGTGATGGCGCCGATGGCGGTGTTGGTGTGCAGGGTCGACATCACCAGGTGACCGGTCAGCGACGCCTGCACCGCGATCTGGGCGGTCTCGAGGTCACGGATCTCCCCCACCATCACCACGTCCGGGTCTTGGCGCAGAATGGCGCGCAGGCCGCGGGCGAAGGTCATGTCCACCTTGCTGTTGACCTGGGTCTGGCCTACCCCTTCGAGGTCATATTCGATGGGGTCTTCGACGGTCAGGATGTTGCGATCCCGCGAGTTGATCTCGGAGAGGGCCGCGTAGAGGGTGGTCGACTTGCCCGAACCGGTCGGGCCCGTCACCAGAATGATGCCGTGGGGCTTGCGAATGAGTTCGCTGATGATGTTGCGGTTGGCCAGCGTCATGCCGAGCTGCTTGAGCTCGAGCCGCACGTTGTTCTTGTCGAGCAGACGCAGCACCACCCGCTCACCGTAGCTGGACGGCATGGTGGAGACCCGCACGTCCACCGCCCGGCCGCCGATACGCAACGAGATGCGACCATCCTGCGGCACCCGCTTCTCGGCGATGTCCATGCGCGACATCACCTTGATGCGCGACACCAGCAGGGAGGCGAGCTTGCGATGGGGGCGCAGGATCTCCCGCAGCACCCCATCGATGCGAAACCGGATCACCAGGGCCCGCTCGAAGGTCTCGATGTGGATGTCGGACGCCTCTTCTTTTATCGCCTCACTCAACATGGCGTTGATGAGGCGAATGATGGGGGCATCGTCGTCGGCGTCCAGCAGGTCTTCACTCTGGGGCAACTCTTCGGCCAGCGCGAAGAAGTCCATCTCGTTGCCGAGGTCCTCCATCAGCTGGCGCGCCTCGGAGGAGTCGCGCTGGTAGTGGGCCATCAGCAGCTCTTCGAAGGCCTCGCCGTCCATCTGCTCCACCGTGAAGGCGCAGCCCGCCACTCGCCGCACTTCCAGTAGGGTTTGCGGCGTCACGCCCTGGCGGCAGAGCAGCACCGGGGCCCCCTGCCGCTCGGTCAGGATCACGCCGAAGTTGCGGGCGAAGGCAAACGGCAGCTCGGGTAGGGCTGCCGGCATGTCGACGCCATCCAGCTGGTATGCTGCCATTACTTGTTACCCACGAATGGCTGCACCGAGTCGATTGTCGTCTGCTGGTGCTGCTTCATCTGTTCAATCTGCTTTTGTGCCTCGGGCGATGTTGTCACACCCTGGCTGTACTCGGGCAGCACCTGGCGCTTGGGCGAGGTGAGGTAGCCCTCCTGCGCCGCCGCCTCCTGCTGCTCGGAGCGGAACTCGGTGTACTTGTTGCTGGAAACACCTGTGTAGATGTTGGCATCCCGCAAAATGGTGGGCCGGATAAAGACCATCAGGTTGCGCTTGGAGGTGCTGTTATTGGTCGAACGGAACAGATAGCCCAGCACCGGGATATCGCCGAGCAGCGGCACCTTGGAGACGGTTTCGCTGGTTTTCTCATCCATCAAGCCGCCCAGCACTACTGTCTCGCCGCTCTTCACCAGCACCGCATTCTTGATGGTGCGGGTATCGAAGGTCGGGCCAAGTGTTGCCGTTCCCTCGGCAGGTTTGTTCGCTACGCTGGAGACCTCCTGCTCGATATTGAGCAGCACGGAATCCCCCTCGTTGATCTGCGGCGTCACCACCAGCTTAGTGCCCACCGTCTTGCGCTCTATGGTGTTGAACACCTGATCGCTGGTGGTGGAGCTCTGGGAGCCGCTCTGCACCGGCACTTCCTGGCCGACGTTGAAGGAGGCTTCCTTGTTGTCCATGGTGACGATACTCGGGGTGGAGAGAATATCGCTCTTGGAGTTGGTCGACAGGGCCGTCACCAGCGCGGCCCAGTTGCCGTGATAGAAACCGGCCGCCATACCGTTGAACTCTTTGGCCAGCGAGGCCAGGCCGGTGGTGGTCCCGTTATCCTTGTAATCCTTGGCGGCAATGGCCACCGAACCTATCGGCAAACCGGTATTGGTGAACTGGGTGCCGCCGCCATTGGTGTTGGCCCACTGCACCCCGAGGTTGAGGCCGTCGCCATCGGCGATCTCGACGATGATCGCCTCCACCAGCACCTGGGCACGGCGGATGTCGAGCTTGGCCACCACCTGCTCCAGCTCGGACATCACGTCCGGCTGGGCGGTGATCACCAGCGCATTGGTGGTCTCGTCGGCGGAGATGGCCAGCTTGCCGCCGCCGATGCTGGCACCGCCACCGCCTGTGGTGGTAGCCGCGCCGCCCTTCTTGTCCGCTTCGATGCTGGAGCTGACGCCCTTGAGCACCTCCACCAGATCCTTGGCCTTGCCGTATTTCAGATAGAAAACCCGGGTGTTGCCCTGACTCTGCAGGTCACGGTCGAGCTGGTGCACCATCTGGATGATGCGGGCGCGCGCCTTGGGCTCGCCGCTCACCACCACGGAGTTGGTGCGCTCGTCGGCCACCACCTTGGGGGCCAGCAGCAGGGAGGTATTGGCCCCCTGGTTGTTGCCGTCCTTGTTGAGGTTGGTCACCAGCCGCACCATTTCACCGGCGGAGGCGTACTTCAGCTTGACGATGTCCACTTCCTGGTCGCCCGCCTTGTCGACCCGGCGTACCACTTCCACCAGCCGGTTGACCACGGCGGCGCGGCCGGTGATCAGCAGCACGTTGGAGGGATCGTAGTGGACCACGTTGCCGCCGCCGGCGTTGTCGTTGAGCTGGCGCAGCAGCGGCGCCAGCTCGCGCACCGAGACGTTGCGCACCGGCACGACCCGGGTCACCATCTCGTCGCCGCTGCCGGGGTTGCTCTCGTCCACCACCGGGATGGCGGAGGTCTTGGCATCCTTGGAGCGCACTACCTTGAGCACGCCGTTGTCCATCGGGACCACGGCGAAGCCATAGACGTCGAGCACGCTCAGGAAGAACTGGTAGTACTGGTCTTCGTTGAGCAGGTCATAGCTGCGGACGTTGATCTTGCCCCGTACCGACGGCTCTATGATGATGGTCTTGTTCAGGTTCTTGCCGACCGTGTTGATGAACTCTTCGATGTCGGCATTCTTGAAGCTGGCGGAGTATTCGGTGGCCCAGGCTGAGCCTGCCATCATCAACGCCGCGGCCACGGTGGCCAGACGCCAGCCCTTCCCTTTATTTGTCATTCTTGGTGCTACTCCAATTCATTATTCTGACAAGCCGACATAAACGTCGTAGAGCTGTCCTTGCCGCTCGACGGTGACGGTCATTTCCGTTGCGCCAGCCACCTGCTGCATCGCCTGCATGGCCTGAGCGTTATCCCGCAGATCCAGCCCGTTGATGCTGACCGCCATGTCGTTGGCGACCAGCCCGAGTTGATTGAACAGTTCCGGATTGCGACCCGGATTGAGACGATAGCCGACCATGCGACCATCGACCCGGACCGGTGAAATATTGAGGTAATCGGTGATCTTGCCGGGGTTGCCCATCAGTTCGTTGCGCACCGAGGAGAGCTTGTCGTCCTGCTTGCCCTGCTGGGGCAGCGGCTTGCCGTACTCCTCGCCGTCCAGCATCAGGGTCTCGTCGCGCCCGTCCCGCTCGATGATGACACGGTCGGCAAATACCTGGCGGATCTTGGCCTGGGTGCCGTCGATGAGGTCACCGATGCCATAGGAGTTCTGCAGCCCGTTGTGGGCAATGATGGCGATGGACTTGGCGGGATCCGAGCTCGCCAGCACGCCGTTGAGCTGGGCGTTGAGCTGGGTCTTGGGAGCATCGGCTGCGACAACATCGGCCGCCTGGGCCTGCTGCTTGGCCTTGCCGAACAGCGCCAGCCGGCTGACGCCGCTCAGATCGAGCCGGTTTGAACCCTGGCCCTGACTGGCTACCACCGACGGCTGCCAGGGCTGACTGACGGGGCGGCTGCCGAGATCCAGCAGACGCCAGGTGAGACCAGCACACTGGTGGGCCAGCAACAGCAGCAGAAGCCAGAACAGAGGCTGGCTGAAACGGGAGAGTGGCACGGTTTTACAACGGGCCAGAAGGGAGCTCAACAAGTCATCCCTGAACGGTAGCGTCATGTTTATCAATATTTTCTGGCATCCAAATCGGTTGGCTATTGTGTACGGCAATGGACCCAGAGACAACCGACCGGATGGGAGTAAGCTGCGAAAATTGACATTCCGTCACACCCTTGGGCCCCCTGTTTCTATCCCGGGGCCTGCCTCTGGTATAATCAGGCACCCCTTTCAGCCATTCCGGAGTCGATTCATGCCGAACCCCGCAGAAATCCCAACCCAGGTCCGTCTCGACAAGTGGTTGTGGGCGGCACGTTTTTACAAGACCCGCAGCCTGGCCCGCGACCAGATTGAAGGGGGCAAGGTGCACTACAACGGCCAGCGCAGCAAACCGGGCAAGCATGTCGAGGTTGGCGCCCTCATTCGTTTCTGGCAGGGCCAGGACGAGCGGGAAGTGCGGGTGGTCGAGGTGAGCGAGCAGCGCAAATCCGCCCCGCTGGCCCAGCAGCTCTATGAAGAGACCGAGGCCAGCCTGAAACGACGGGCGGAAAACAGCGAGGCACGCCGCTTCAACAGCCAGTTTGCCCCGAGCCCCGAGCGTCGTCCCGACAAGCAGGAGCGGCGCCAGCTGATCAAGGTCAAGCAATATTGACCCGCCAAGATGGCCCTTTTATGACGACAGATGGCGGAATAAGTTCCTAACCACCTGTTTATTAATGTTTTTATCTATTTACCCCACCGAAGAACCCAGGAATGCATGATGAGTAACCAAGATCTCCTGTATCGCTATCTGTTCGAAGAGTACGAAGTCCGGGGCGAGCTGGTCCAGCTGGACCACACCTACCGCCACGTGGTGGAGGCTCAGAACTACCCGGTACAGGTGCAAAAACTGCTGGGTGAACTGCTGGTCGCCACCAGCCTGCTGACCGCCACCCTCAAGTTCGAAGGCTCCATCACGGTACAGCTGCAGGGCAACGGCCCGGTACGGCTGGCCGTCATCAACGGCGACAACAACCAGCAGCTGCGCGGCGTGGCCCGCTACGAGGGTGAACTGCCGAGCGACGGCAAGCTGCAGAGCCTGATCGGGGAAGGCCAGCTGGTCATCACCATCACCCCGGAGCAGGGTGAACGCTATCAGGGCATCATAGCGCTGGACGCCGACACCCTAGCCGGCTGCCTGGAGCAGTACTTTACCCAGTCCGAACAGCTGGCGACCAAGCTCTGGATCCGCACCGGCTACCACGAAGGCGCGCCGCGCGCTGCCGGCATCCTGCTACAGGAGCTGCCCGCCCAGAGCGAGGATCACGGCGACGACTTCGAGCACCTGACCCAGCTCACCAGCACCATCAAGGATGAAGAGCTGTTCGGCCTGGAAGCGGAAGAGATCCTCTACCGTCTCTACCACCAGGACAAGGTGCGGGTGTTCGATCCGCAGGCGGTCGAGTTCCGCTGCACCTGCTCCCGCGAGCGTTGCGAAGGGGCCCTGTTGCAGATCGAGAAGGAAGAGGTAATGGAGATGGTGCAGGAGCTCGGCAAGATCGGCATGCACTGTGATTATTGTGGCGCCCAGTACGAATTTGACAGGATCGATGTCGAAACCCTGTTCAGCGGGGCTCCCGGTAATGATGCAAACAAGTTACACTAATTGAAGGCGGGCAAAACCCGCCTTTAACTTAAATAACAAAAAAATACCCTATTTTATAAAGTTTGATGGCGATCGCTAAACTCTACCACCTAAGTGATAGGATGAACGCCAGATAGAACCCTACCAACCTCTGAACCCAGGAGAATACAATGACAATCGTGGCAGAACCCACCCTGGCCCAACAATTAGGACTGGACCAGTACGGTATCAAGAACTCCACTGAAATCCTGCGCAACCCTTCCTACGACCAGCTGTTCGCGGAAGAGACTCGTGCCGACCTGGAAGGGTTCGAGCGCGGCGTGGTGACCGAATTGGGGGCCGTCAATGTCAATACCGGCATCTTCACCGGCCGCTCCCCGAAAGATAAATATATCGTCAAAGACGCCACTACCCAGAATACTGTGTGGTGGTCTGACCAGGGTAAAAACGATAACAAAGCCATCAGCCCGGAAGTGTGGTCACATCTGAAATCCCTGGTGACCAAGCAGCTCTCCGGCAAGCGCCTGTTCGTGGTGGACGGCTTCTGCGGTGCCAACCCGGACACCCGCCTGGCCGTGCGCATCATCACCGAGGTAGCCTGGCAGGCTCACTTCGTGAAAAACATGTTCATTCGCCCGAGCGATGAAGAGCTGAAAACCTTCAAACCGGACTTCGTGGTGATGAACGGTGCCAAGTGCACCAACCCGAACTGGAAGGAGCAGGGTCTCAACTCCGAGAACTTCGTCGCCTTCAACCTGACCGAGAAGATCCAGCTCATCGGCGGCACCTGGTACGGTGGCGAGATGAAGAAGGGGATGTTCTCCATGATGAACTACTTCCTGCCCCTGCGCGGCATCGCCTCCATGCACTGCTCCGCCAACGTGGGCCAGGACGGCGACGTGGCCATCTTCTTCGGCCTCTCCGGCACCGGCAAGACCACCCTCTCCACCGATCCCAAGCGTCAGTTGATCGGCGATGACGAGCACGGCTGGGACGACGACGGCGTGTTCAACTTCGAAGGGGGCTGCTACGCCAAGACCATCAAGCTCTCCAAGGAAGCCGAGCCGGACATCTACAACGCCATCCGTCGCGATGCGCTGCTGGAAAACGTGACCGTGGCGGCCGACGGCACCATCGACTTCGACGATGGCTCCAAGACCGAGAACACCCGGGTCTCCTACCCCATCTATCACATCGAGAACATCGTCAAGCCGGTCTCCAAGGCGGGTCACGCCACCAAGGTGATCTTCCTGACCGCCGACGCCTTCGGCGTGCTGCCCCCTGTCTCCAAGCTGACCAAGGAGCAGACCAAGTACCACTTCCTGTCTGGCTTCACCGCCAAGCTGGCCGGTACCGAGCGCGGCATCACAGAGCCGACCCCGACCTTCTCCTCCTGCTTCGGCGCGGCCTTCCTCTCCCTGCACCCGACCAAGTACGGTCAGGAGCTGGTGAAGCGGATGGAAGCGGCCGGTGCAGAGGCCTACCTGGTCAACACCGGCTGGAACGGCACCGGCAAGCGCATCTCCATCAAGGATACCCGCGCCATCATCGACGCCATCCTGGATGGATCCATCGAGAAGGCCGAGACCAAGGTGCTGCCGATCTTCAATCTGGAAGTGCCGACCGCCCTGCACGACGTGAATCCGGCGATCCTCGACCCGCGCGACACTTACGCCAACAAGGCCGAGTGGGATGCCAAGGCGCAGGATCTGGCCCAGCGTTTCATCAAGAACTTCGAGCGCTTCACCGACAACGACGAAGGCAAGCGTCTGGTCGCGGCGGGTCCGCAGCTGTAACAGCGACCCCGTTCACAACCAATCTCATACCGGTCAGCCCAGCTGACCGGTATTTTTTTGAGCAGAGCGCGGCGTTTGACTCCCGCCAAACCTTGCCTTGTGGGCCCTTGCGCGTTAGATTCAGCCCAACTTTATACAATATACAATTTTGTAACGATTCCCCTGTGACCCGATCATGACCCCACCCTACAAGACCCGTACCCAAATGGTGATGGAAAACCTCCGTGGCCGGATCCTGCGCGGTGAGTTTCCCGCCGGCGCCCCCCTGCGCCAGGACGCCATCGCCAAGGAGCTGGCGGTGAGCCGCATTCCGGTGCGGGAGGCCCTGATGCAGCTGGAGGCCCAGGGGTTGGTGAAGTTCGAGGCCCACCGCGGCGCCGTGGTCACCATGCTGGACGCCGCGGCCATCGAGGAGCTCTTTTATTTGCGAGCCCTGCTGGAAGCCGATACCCTGTTCCACGCCGTCGACCTGATGACGGAGGAGACCTTCGCCAAGGCGCAGGCGATCCTCGCCCAGTTCGACCAGGCCCTCGAGTCGGGCACCCAGATCGAACACTGGGCCGAACTGAACCACAGTTTTCACGCCACCCTCTATCAGGCCGCCGGCCGCCCCCAGGCACTGGAGCTGATCGCCCAGATCAATCTGAGCTGTGACCGCTATGTGCGCTTCGAGCTGCTGTTCGCCAGCGATGGCGTCGACAAGGCGGAGCGGGAGCACGCCCAGCTGCTGGAGCTGTGCCGCGCCCGCCGCAAGCACGAGGCGGTGGTACTGCTCAAGCAACATATCGAGGCGGCTGGCCAATCCATCAAGCGGATCCTGGACAGCGGCCACAACCACTGAACACTCACATCACTACAATCTGGCATTAACGACATGAATCATTTCGAGATTATTGAAACCCGCGTCGCCCAGGTCAGGGCCGAACTGGCCATGATGGAGCTGGACGCCTTCATCGTCCCCCATGACGACGAGCACCTGGGGGAGTACATTCCCGCCTACGCCGAGCGACTGGACTGGATCACGGGTTTCAACGGCTCCGCCGGCCTCGCCATCATACTGGCGCAGCGGGCGGCCCTGTTCATCGACGGTCGTTACACGGTGCAGGCCCGCATGCAGGCACCGGCCGAGCTCTTCGAGTTTCTCCATCTGAACGAAGATCCCCACGTGCAGTGGCTGGCCGAGCAGCTGCCTGCCGGTTCACGGGTCGGCTTCGATGCCCGCCTGCACAGCCTGGCCTGGTATCGACACGCCAAAGAGATCCTGACCGAGCGCGGCATCGAGCTGGTGCGTGTTGATCAGAACCCCATCGATCTGCACTGGAGCGATCGCCCCGCTCCCACCAAGAATCCGGCCATCCTCTACAGCGAGGCGCTGGCGGGCCAGTCCAGCCAGGCCAAGCGCGAGCTGCTGGCCAGCGATCTGCGCAAGCGCGGGCTGGATGCGGTGCTGCTGACTCAGGCCGAGCCCATCAACTGGCTGCTCAACCTGCGTGGTCGCGACGTGGAGCGGCTGCCGGTGGTGTTGGGCTTTGCGGTGCTCTACGCCAACGCCACCATGGATTTCTTCGTCGACACCGACAAGATCGACTGCTTCGCCTTCAGCCAGCACGTGGGGCAAGATGTCTCCGTCTACCCCATCGACAAGCTGGGTGACGTGCTCAAACGCATCGGCGAGGATCAGCAGAAGGTGCTGGCCGATCCCAACACCGCCAACGCCTGGACCCAGCTGGTCATGGAAGAGGCGGGCGCCATCCTGGTAGCCGGTCAGGATCCGACCATGCTGCCGAAGGCGTGCAAGAACGAAGTGGAGCTGGCCGGCATGCGCGCCGCCCATCTGCGCGACGGTGTCGCCGTCACCCGCTTCCTGGCCTGGCTGGATCGGCTGATCGCCAGCGGCGAATTCGACGGCGTGGATGAAGGCACCCTGGCCGACCAGCTGGAAGCCTTCCGCCGCGAGCAGGATCACTATGTGGAGCCGAGCTTCGACACCATCTCGGCGCTCGGCCCCAACGCCGCCATGTGCCACTACCGCCACACCAACGGCACCCCGCGTACCTTCGGCCAGGACAGCATCTATCTGGTGGACTCCGGCGCCCAGTATCTGGACGGCACCACCGACATCACGCGCACCATCAAGGTGGGTGAGCTGACCGACGAGCACAAGGCGATGTTCACCCGGGTGTTGCAGGGTCACATCGCGCTGGATCAGGCCCGCTTCCCGCGCGGCACCGCCGGCATCCAGCTCGACGTTCTGGCCCGCATGCCGCTGTGGCAGGCCGGTTACAACTACGACCACGGCACCGGCCACGGCGTCGGCCATTTCCTGAGCGTGCACGAAGGCCCGCAGCGCATCGCCCCCAAGGGCAGCCTGGTGGCCCTGCAGCCGGGCATGGTGCTCTCCAACGAACCTGGCTACTACCGGGAAGATGCCTTCGGCATCCGCTGCGAGAACCTGGTGGTGGTTACCGAACAGGAGCAGATCGGCGAGCTGCCGATGCTGGGCTTCGAGCGGCTGACCTATGTACCGTTCGATACCCGCCTCATCGATCGCAGCCTGCTGAGCCCGGCCGAGTTCCGCTGGATCAACGAGTACCACGCCGAGGTCTACCGCCGCCTGAGCCCGCTGCTTGAGGGCGAGGATCTCGCCTGGCTGGAGCAGGCAACCAGCCTCATCTAAGCGCAGACAATCGAAGTTGTCTGATGAAACAGGGCCCACGGGCCCTGTTTTTTTGCCCGCCGGTTTGACCTGTATCAAGACCCCGTCGCCCCAGGTCCGGACAATGCCTTGCATGACGACCCATCACACCCACCCCGCACGCCCGGCCCGTGCCGACAAGGCGCCCGTGCATCCCAGGCTCAAGCGTGAGCAGCAGACGGTCAGCGCCATGATCCGCCTCTACTGCGACCACCATCATCAGGATCCCGCCTGCCGGCACTGCCAGCAGTTGCAGGAGTTCGCCCACCAGCGGCTGCGCCGCTGCCGCTATGGTCACGGCCACAAGCCCACCTGTGCCAACTGCCACATCCACTGCTATGCCCCGGCCATGCGCAAGCAGATCCAGCTGGTGATGAAGTGGAGCGGCCCGCGCATGCTGTGGCATCACCCCTGGCTGGCCCTGCGCCACCTGCTGGACAGCCGCCGCAAGGCCCCCAGACGCCCCCACAGCCGCCCGCTTCCCCCCTGATCACTCATGCTGGATTCAGGAATCAGCCGGTAAACTCCACCCCGTCCAGACCGCCTCTTGCGGTCTGCATCTGACAGTGGAGAAGTGGAGATAAGATGGGCTGGTTTACCCGTTTTCGTGAGCGTCGGGCCCTGCGTCGCTATCTGGCGATGTCGGCTATCCTGGCCAAAGAGTATGGTGCCCGCGAGCAATACAGTGCGGGGCAGTTGCTGACCCAGGCCAGGATCCATAAACTGCCGCCCCGCTGGCTCCATTACTACTTCGCGCTCTACCGCCACGAGAGCGCGCCCGAGCTTGCCAGTGGCTGGCAACTCGACGATCAGCGCCTGCTCGCACTGCGCCAGTCGCTCGCCGAGAGCCTGTTTCACCACGATATCGCCTATACCGCTCTGGATGTCCGCGAGCTGGCGCGCCCTGCCCAATGGCGAGGCGGCAGCGACCGCAAGGTACAGACCCAGGGCATCACCTTTCGCCAATATTGACCGAAGGAGTCTTGATGCACCACACCCCGCCCCTGCTGCGCACCGCCACTCACACCGACATGCACGCCATCTGGCAGATCGACGTCAATGTGTTCGGGGAGGATGTCTATCCCGGCTTCTTCTTCCGCCAGGCCATGGATCTGTGGCCCGAACTGCTGCTGGTGGCCGAACTGGACGGCAGGCTGCTGGGCTATGCCCTGGGTGGGCTGGGACAGGATCGGTCGCAGGGCTGGCTGCTGTCGCTGGCGGTGCTGCCGGAGGCGCGCGGCTTCGGTCTGGCCGAACGCATGATGCTGCAGGTGGAGCAGTCACTGGAAAAGCTGGGGATCGAGCGGGTCAGACTGACGGTGGATCCGGCCAATCCGGCCCAGCGCCTCTACTTTCGACTCGGTTATCAGCAACTGGCCGAGGAGCGCGACTATTTCGGCCAGGGCGAGGATCGCCTGCTGCTGGAGAAACGGCTCGGCTGAGCCGGCGGTGACGGGGTTTGCCGGGCCCGGGCCTTATAATTGGTTACACTTTGCTGGTTTCATGCTCAATCCGGTTGGCGTAGAGTTGAATCACTGACCGAACAAACCAGATTAGATGCCAGCCCAGGAGGCCCATCATGTTGAAACGCATTACCCTCATCGCCCTGTTGGCCACCACCACCGCCACCACCCTCAGCGGCTGTGCCAACAGCGACGTCTACTCCGGCGACGTCTACACCAAGGATCGCGCCAAGCAGGTACAGACCGTCAGCTACGGCACCATCCTCTCCACCCGCCCGGTCAAGATCCAGGCCGATGAGAACTCGCTGATCGGCACCATAGGCGGCGCCGTGGTCGGCGGCCTGCTCGGCAGCACCATCGGCGGCGGGCGCGGCAGCGACATCGCTGCGGCCGGTGGCGCCATCGCGGGTGCAGCGGCGGGCAAGGCAGCCGGTGACAAGCTCAACCAGGTGGATGGCGTCGAGCTCGAGATCAAGAAAGAGAACGGCGAATCCATCGTGGTGGTGCAAAAGGCCAGCCCCACCTTCGTACCGGGCGCCCGGGTACGCATGACCCAGGGCAACGGCACCATCAACGTGGCCGTGGTCAACTAAGCCCTCGGAACCCTCCGCCCATGAAAAAGCCCTCGCAATGCGAGGGCTTTTTTTATTGCCATGTCGGCCGGGAATTACTGACGGATCAGCCGGAAGATAGCGTAGCCAGGGTGCTGGGCGTCATCCATCGGCAGGGTGGACTTGTACTCCAGATCCGCACCGGCCAGCTGTTTGGCCTCCTCGCGGGGCGAGGAGTAGAGCCGCACGTCCACGTTGGCCGGCAGAGCCTTCATGTGCCAGTTGTTGTTGGCCGCCGGGCTGAAGCCGGCCGGGTTGTCGGCAGACTGGGCCTTCAGGTACTGGGCGATGATCTCGCGCGTCTCGAAGGGATCTTCATGGACGATGTTGCTGCCGTCGATGCCCGGGAAGTGGCCGCCGCCGCTGGCGCGGTAGTTGTTGGTCACCACGTAGAACTTCTGGGCCGGATCGATGGGCTGGCCGTTGAAGGTGAGGCTGCTGATGCGCTGGCCGTCGCTGACCTTGGCCCCTTCCTTGTTGTAACGGGCCGGCTGGGTGATATCCACCTCGTAGTTGACCCCGTCGATCACGTCGAAGTTGTAGGTGGGGAACTTCTCGTTCACCAGCCACTGCACCTCGGTCTTGCCGGTGTCGATCTGGTTGAACTGGCCGGCACTCATCTCCAGCCACTCCTTGACGGTGGCCCCGTTCACCTCGACCACCTGCAGGGTGTTCGGATAGATGTAGAGGTCGGAGACGTTGCGCAGGGAGATGTCGCCCTGGGCCACGTAGGTGAAGTCGTTGATGCCGTTGCGACCGCCACGGAACGGCGCCGCCACCGACAGGATGGGGTAGGACTCCTTGAGCAGACCATCTTTTTGCAGCTGCTCGGCGTAGCGGCGCTGGGCATCGCTCACCAGCTGTACCGAGGGATCATCCTGCACCAGGGCGAAGAAGCTGTGGATGGAGGAGGTGATCTTGCCGAGCGGCTCGTCCAGCCACTGGTTGGTGGCGTCGTGGTCGGCCTGTACCAGGTCCACCACCCGCTGATCCACCGCACTACCCTCGCTGGAGTCGATCTTGCGCAGGCTGGCCTGGCTCTGTTTCACCTGCCACTTGCCGTCCACCTGCTCCAGCTTGAGGTCGATGATGCCGAGGTGGTTGCCCCAGTAACCCGGCATCACGGTCGGAATGCCGCTCAGGGTGCCGGCCTTATTGTCCACCTCCGGCAGATCCGGGAAATCACCCGGGAAGTTCTTGTGGGCGTGGCCCAGCATCAGGGCATCCACCCCCTTCACCTTGGCCAGGTGCCAGGCGGAGTTCTCCATCATGGCCTCGTAGCTGCTGGCGTTGATGCCGGTGTGGGCAACAACGACGACCACGTCGGCGCCCTTGGCGCGCAGCTCGGGCACATAGTGGTTGGCGGTCTCGACCATGTCGGCCACCACCACCTTGCCTTCCAGATGACGCTTGTCCCACTGCAGCACCTGCGGCGGGGTCAGCCCCAGGATGCCGACCTTGACGGTCTGCAGCTGACCCTTGTCATCCTTCACCTTGCGCTCCAGCAGCAGGTAGGGGGTGAACTTGTTGCCACTCCAGTCAATCTGCCCCTTGGCATCGCGCTTGAAGGCGCCCGCCTCGAACACGTTGGCGTTCACATAGGGGAACTTGGCTCCCTGCAGGGTCTTGGTGAGGTAATCCAGCCCGTAGTTGAACTCGTGGTTGCCCAGGTTGCCGGCGTCGTAGCCGAGCTCGTTCATCGCCTTGAACACCGGGTGGGCCTGCTTGTCGAGGTAGCCGGCACCGGACTGCTCGAAGATGTAGTCAGCCAGCGGCGTGCCCTGGATCAGGTCGCCGTTGTCGAGCAGCAGGTTGTTGGGGTTTTCGGCACGGGCCGCGCGGATCAGCAACGCGGTGCGGGAGAGGCCGAACTTACGATCCTCCTTGTTCTGGTAGTAGTCATACCCCAGCACGTTGGAGTGGATATCGGAGGTCTGGATCAGACGCAGGGCAACCTCGCCCGGTTGCGCCTTGCTGTCGTTTTCATTGCTACAGGCAGACAACAGCACGATGGCTGCAATAGCACCCAGCTTCATGGATTTATTCACTGTCTTGTCCCTTTTATTAGAGTGTCGCTTTACCAGCGACGGGAATTTAACAGACGAATATGTCAGCGGATGAAGCCGGGGTGAATTTTTATGAGGTGCGGCACAAAAATAGCCTTATGACGCCAGCAAAGCCCCGCTCGCCAGCTGCAACGCCAACCCCAGCATGATGAAACCAACAATAGTATCAATAGCTTGCTGTACCCTGCCGCGCGCGAGCCAGGGCGAGAGGGCGGCCGCCCCGAACGCCAGGCTGTAGAACCAGACCAGCGAGGCCAGCATGGCCCCCGCCGCGAAGGCGGGCCGCAACTCTTCGGCAAACTGGCTGCCGAAGGAGCCGAGCAGCATCAGGGTGTCCAGGTAGACGTGGGGGTTGAGCAGGGTCACCCCGAGGGTCATGGCCAGCACGCTCTTGACTCCCATCAGCTGGGGCGAGTCAGCAAGTGCTGCCCCCTGCCCGCGCCAGGCACTGCGCAGGGAACGGATACCGAACCAGCCGAGAAACAGCACGCCGCCCCAAGTCAGCAGGGCCAGGCCGATCGGGCTGGCCGCCAGCAGGTTGGCGCCGCCGAACACCCCGATGCCGATCAGCACGAGATCGCACAGGCAACAGAGGGTCGCCGTCAGCAGATGGTGGTTGCGGTGGATGCCCCGGCTCAGCACGAAGGCATTCTGGGCACCGATGGGGATGATCATGGCAAGGCCGAGGGTGAAGCCTTGCAGGGTGGTTGCAAACATGGATGAACCGTCCAGCAGAGTGATTGGACGGCACTATAAGGGGCGGCCAGACGTTTAGAGAAATTCATTAATCTGCTGAGCAATTTGTTTTGCTAATGACAGAGGGCTCGACCCAACCCCTTCGAGGTAGAAGGGGCTAGACCCGTTCATGGCTGTCAATTGCAGGATCTGACAATTGTTAGCCAGTCACTCTGCCCCGAGAATCATCGGGTTTTATTGCATCAGCTTGGGGAAGTTGGTGACCATGACCTGCTCGAGATTGGGCAGCAAGATGCCACTGCTCACCCCCTTGGCGATGGCCTGGTAGCGATTCATCGACCCCGTTTTACGGGTGACCTGATTGAGGTGGTAGTTCACGGTTCGCTCCGTGATCCCCAGGATGCAGGCGATTTCACTCGACGTTTTCCCTTCACTGGCCCAGAACAGGCATTCGGTCTCCCGGTCAGTCAGGGCCTCCTGAGGGTCATCGTCCCGCAGACTGACCCGCACAATCCGGATCGCCGCCTCGAAGATGTAGTTGGACATCCAGGAGAGGACGGGCGAGGACTCCAGCAGCAGATCGCTCGATGCCCGCTCGGCGGTGATGAACGACAGTATGCCGTTTTCCCCCGCCGCCCCGTGCAACGGAAACGAGATGCCGTTGCGCAGCCCGAACTCCGCCGCCAACCCCATCACGTCCAGACTGCCCTCTTGCAGAAAACGTGCTCGCTCATCCAGCCGGTTCCAGTAAATGGGCAAGGTCTGCTTGCGGGCCAATTGAATGATGGGATCACAGGCCAGCATATGGTTTGCCGTATAGGCCTGCACCCAGGAGTCGGGGCACTGATTGAACAGCACCACCTTGGGTCTTTGCATCGACATGGGGATGATCAGCGCAAACCGGTAGTAGTCGTAACCCATACCGAGCGTGAACCGACCGATCAACTCGGCCAGACGATCCCCGTCCGTTACCGAAGTGAAATGTTCGAGGTACTCAAGCAGTTGGTCTTGTTTCATAGGCTAGCCCCCCTGGCCAGGGCCTCGATTATAGCGCCGAACACTGAAATGGAGACATCTGAATGCTTGTTTTCAAAGGAAAATTAAAAGAACACCCCAGATGGGAGGTAGAAAACGAGCTTTATCGCTTTCGCAATCGCGTCTTCTCCGATCGCCTCGGCTGGGATGTGGAATCTCACCGTGGTCTGGAGCAGGACAGTTTCGATACCCCTGACACCCATTGGGTTCTGATTGAAGACGACTCAGGCCTGTGCGGCTGCATCCGTCTGCTCAGTTGTGCCCAGGATTACATGCTGCCCAGCATCTTCCCCACCGCCCTCGCCGGCGAAGCCCCGCCGCGCAGCAACGACGTGTGGGAACTGACCCGCCTCGCCATCGATGCCGAACGGGCACCGCGCCTGGGCAACGGGGTCAGCGAGCTGACCTGCGTCATCTTCCGCGAGGTCTATGCCTTCGCCAGGGCGAAGGGGATCCGTGAGCTGGTCGCCGTGGTCAGCCTGCCGGTGGAACGCATCTTCCGCCGCCTCGGCCTGCCCATCGAGCGGCTCGGTCACCGCCAGGCGGTGGATCTGGGCGCCGTGCGCGGGGTGGGGATCCGCTTCCATCTGGACGAGCGTTTCGCCCGTGCCGTCGGTCAGCCCCTGCAGGGGGCCTATGACGAAGCCCGCGAGCTGGTCACCGAATAAGGGTGACGCAAAAAAATCCCGGGGTAAGACCCGGGATTAAAAGTTCTCGCTATAGCCCGTTTCCACCCCATGCAAAAACGGACGCAAAAGAGTATCTCCTGAATACCTTTTGACCACCACTGTCACATCTCACAGTGACAAACCCGCTTTGACCCCACAACCCTTGTCTCGCCTGCGCTGCCGACATTTTCAGCGCTCTCAGGTTGTTCTCTCGCCACCACTTGAGTAGCATCCCTTCTCAATCTCCCTGCTGATAAGGAATGCTGATGAAGGCGTTGGACTACAAGCTGCTGCTGGCGCTGGATGCGGTGATGCAGGAGCAGAACTTCGAGCGCGCCGCCCAGCGCCTGCACATCACCCAGTCCGCCATCTCCCAGCGCATCAAGCAGCTGGAGCAGCAGTTTGCCGAGCCGCTGATCATTCGCGGCCAGCCGCTGCAGGCCACCGCGCTCGGTCAGAAGCTGCTGGCCCACTACCGCCAGGTACGCCAGCTGGAACTGGAGCTGGCCGGCGAGCTCTCTCCCGCCGAGCCCCAGGCGCCGATCCGGGTCAGCATTGCCGTCAATGCCGACAGTCTGGCCACCTGGTTTCTGCCCGCCCTGGCGCCGCTGCTGGAACAGCACCCCATCGAGCTCAACCTGCTGGTGGATGACGAGAGCCGCACCCTGGATCGGGTGCGCGAGGGGCAGGCGTTCGGTGCCGTCAGCCTGCACGGCCAGCCACTGGCGGGCTGCTGCGTCGACGAGCTCGGCGAGATGCGCTACCTGCTCACCGCCAGCCCCGCCTTCGTCGAGCGCCACTTCCCGCAGGGGCTGACCCTGGCGGCGCTGGCCAAGGCGCCGGCGGTGGCCTTCGATCAGCGCGACGACATGCATGTCAGCTACATGGCCCGCCACTTCGGGCTGGAGCCCGGCGGCTACCCCTGCCACACGGTCCGCTCCTCCGAGGCCTTCGTCGCCATGGCCGAGCAGGGGCTGGCCTGCTGCCTCATCCCGGAACTGCAGATCCGTCGCCAGCTGGCGGAGGGGTCATTGCTCGATCTCAACCCGGAACAGCACCTGATAGAGCGACTCTACTGGCACCGCTGGGTGCTGGAGCGCGGGCTGCACAAACAGATATCCCAGCGCCTGATCGAGCAGGGTCGCCGAGCGCTGCAACGCCCCTGACAGGGCCATTCACCTTGGCTTTGGAGGGGTAAAAACGTATAGTGCTGGGCGATTAACCACCAGGTCTCCACTCAGGTTCCCCATTTATGTTCCAAGACAATCCGCTGCTGGCCCAGCTCAAGCAACAAATCCGCGAAAACATCCCCAAGAAAGAGGGTGTGATCCGCGCCTCCGATCGGGGCTTCGGCTTTCTGGAGGTCGATGAGAAGACCAGCTATTTCGTGCCGCCTCCCTACATGAAAAAGGTGATGCACGGTGACCGGGTGACCGCCCTGATCCGCACCGAGAAAGAGAAGGAAGTGGCCGAGCCGGATGAACTGCTGGAGCAGTCCGTCACCCGCTTCGTGGCCCGGGTCAAGATGTTCCGCGACCGCCTCAACGTGGTGGCCGATCATCCGCTGATCAAGGATGCCATCAAGGCCCGCGTCAAGAAGGGTCTGGACGAAAAAGAGTTCAAGGAAGGGGACTGGGTGGTCGCCACCCTCAAGCGTCACGCCCTGGTGGACGGCAACTTCTCCGCCGAGATCACCCAGAAGATCGCCGCCCAGGAAGATCACAACGTGCCCTGGTGGGTGGTGCTGGCGCGCCACAACCTGGCCCAGGTCGAGCCGGCGGATCTGCCGGAGTGGAAGGTGATCGAAGAGGAAGAGCTGCCCCGCACCGATCTGACCGCGACCCCCTTCTTCACCATCGACGGCGCCAAGACCAAGGACATGGACGATGCGCTGGCCATCCGCAAGCTGGACAACGGCTGGGAGCTGCTGGTCGCCATCGCCGACCCGACCGCCTATGTGGCCGAAGGGAGCGAGCTGGACAAGGAGGCCGCCCAGCGCGCCTTCACCGTCTACATGCCGGGCCGCAACGTGCCGATGATCCCGCGCACCCTCTCCGACGAGCTCTGCTCCCTGAAAGAGGGCGAGGAGCGCAACACCCTGTGCGCCCGTCTGCTGATCGCCGAAGATGGCCTGCTGCTGGAGGAAACCGAGTTCTTCGCCGCCCGCATCTGCTCCCACGCCCGCCTCAACTATGACGATGTCTCCGACTGGGCCGAACACGGCAAAGCGCTGGATATCGACGCAGGCGTGCTGGCCCAGCTGCCGCTGATGAAGGCGATGACCGAGGCGCGCATCAAGTGGCGCACCGAACACGCCCTGGTGTTCCCGGACCGCCCCGACTACGACTTCGAGCTGGGCGAGAACGGCGCTGTGCTGGCCATCCACGTCGAGCCGCGCCGCATCGCCAACCGCATGGTGGAAGAGTCGATGATCGCCGCCAACATCTGCGCCGGCCGCGTGCTGGGCAAGAGCGTCGGTTACGGCATCTTCAACGTCCACACCGGCTTTGACGAGGAGTCCCTCGACGGCGCCATCGACCTGCTGAAAAGCGCCGAGGCCCCGTTCGAGAAGATCGATATCGCCAGCCTGTCCGGCTTCTGCGCCCTGCGCCGCTGGATCGACAGCCTGGACACCCGCTGGCTGGACGGCAAGATCCGCCGCTTCCAGAGCTATGCGCTGATGTCCGCCGAGCCGGGCGCCCACTACGGCCTGGGGCTGGATGCCTACGCCACCTGGACCTCCCCCATCCGCAAATACGGCGACATGGTCAACCATCGCCTGCTCAAGGCCGTCATCGCCGGCAAGACCCCGGGTGAGCGTCCGAGCCTGGAGCTCACCGAGCACCTGACCGCCTGCCGCCGCCTGCACCGCATGGTGGAGCGCGACATCGGCGACTGGCTCTATGTTCGCTACCTGAAAGCCGATGCAGGTACCGACAAGGTGTTCAACGCCGAGATCATCGACGTGATGCGCGCCGGCCTCAAGCTGCGCCTGCAGGAGAACGGTGCCGTGGTGTTCATGCCCGCCCGCCACATCCTCGACAACAAGGAGCGGCTGGAGTGCAACTGGGACAACGGCCGCGTCTATCTGGACAAGACCGAGGTCGTCTACGAGCTCGGCCAGATCATCGAGGTCAAGCTGACCGAAGCGGTGGAAGAGACCCGCTCCCTCATCGCCAAGCCGGCGGTAGAGCTGGTGCCGGGCCCGGCGCCGGTCGCCCCGGCCAGCGAAGCCGAGGCCACACCGGCGGCGGAAGCGCCCAAGGCCGAATAAGCCAGGCCTTCCCTCCTTGCAAAAGCCCGCACCCTGCGGGCTTTTTTATTGGGTCATGCCGCCCGCCTGGTCAGAAGATCACTTTTTGTACGCCCCTGGCTTGCCAGTGGCTCGTCACGGGCATAGAGTGAATCCACAAATGAATGAACGAACGTTCGCTCATAAAGAGTGTTCAGGCAAGAGGCATCCCCATGACCACCAACAACCTGCGGCTGGAGCAGCGCCGCGAGCAGATCATCCAGGCGGCGCTCGGCTGCTTCATCGAGCGGGGCTTCCACCAGACCGGCATGCGCGACATCGCCGCCGCTGCCGGGGTGAGCCTTGGCAACCTCTACAACCACTTCGCCCGCAAGGAGGAGCTGATCGCCCACATCGCCTCGCTGGAGGCGGCCGAGCTGCAACCCTTGCTGGATGAGCTGGTCCAGGGGCCGGCCCGGGCGGCGCTGGCCCGCTTCGCCGCCGGCTACCTCGCCTGGTCGCTGACCCCGGAGAACCTGCTGCTCGGCACCGAGATCCTGGCCGAGCTGACCCGCCATCCCGAGATGGCGGCCACCTTCGCCAGCAACCAGCGCCAGCTGTGCGATGCCCTGGCGGCGACGGTGCGCCGTGGCCAGCAGGCGGGGGAGCTGGCCGCCCACCTGCAGCCGGATCTCACCGCCCAGCTGCTGCTGGACGCACTGGAGGGGCAGGCGGTGCGCCACGCCCTGGCCCTGCATCCAGAGCAGGCACCGGTGGAACAAAGGTTGCCGTCCCTGCTGGACCAGTTGCTGGGCCCGGCCCGCTGATCACCCCAAGGAGTCACCACCATGACGACCCCGCACAATCGACTGGAAGGACTGGATCTGGCCCGTGCCATGGCCCTGCTCGGCATGGTGCTGGTGAATTTTCGCATCGCCATGGGGGTGTTGGCGGGGGGGTCGACCTGGCTCAAGCCCCTGCTGGATGCACTGGAGGGGCGCTCCGCCGCCAGCTTCGTGGTGCTGGCCGGCATCGGGCTCGGACTGTCGACCCGCAAGCTGGCGTGGTCGGCGGCCATGACCCACATCGCCAGGCGGGCCCTGTTTCTGCTGATCGTGGGGCTGCTCAACTACCTGGTGTTTCCGGCCGACATCATCCACTACTACGCCGTCTACTTTCTGCTGGGGGCCTGCTGTCTCCGGCTTCCCTCCCCCTGGCTGCTGGCCCTGATCCCGCTGCTGGCGGCAAGCTTCGTGGGGCTGCTGTTCCTGCTCGACTATGATCGGGGCTGGCAGTGGCACAGCTTCAGCTATCCCGAGTTCTGGACCCTGGCCGGCTTCGTCCGCAATCTGCTGTTCAACGGCTGGCACCCTGTGGTGCCCTGGCTGGGCTTTCTGCTCTACGGCCTCTGGCTGAGCCGCCAGTCTCTGGCCAATCCGGTCACCCAGCGCTGGCTGCTGGCCGGTGGGGTGAGCGCCATGGTGTTGGCAAGGGGGCTGTCACTCTGGTTGCCAACCCTCTTGCCGAACCCTGAGCTGGCGCCGCTGCTGGCGACTCAGCCCATTCCCCCGGCGCCGCTCTACCTGCTATTCGGCATGGGCGCGGCCAGCACCCTGATCGCCCTCTGCCTCTGGCTGAGCCGTACCCTGCCCGAGGCCCGCTGGTGGCGAGTGTGGCTGCCTGTCGGCCGGCAGACCCTGACCCTCTATCTGGCTCACATCATGTTCGGCATGGGGATGTTGGAGGCCATCGGCTGGCTGCAAGGGCAGGATCTGCCCGAGGTGGTGCTGGCCGCCGGCCTCTTCGCCCTGGCGGCCCTGCTGTTTGCCAATCTCTGGAGTCAGCGCTTCGAGCGAGGCCCGCTGGAGTGGCTGATGCGCCGGCTCTGCGGCTGAAGAGCATCATGAAAAACTGAAAGTAGGTTACAAAATAATTGATTCATTGGTTATTTTAATGTGGATTCAAGCAATTCATCGTCAACACCCTCACTTTTCAGGTCGGACGGATCGCCCCATTTGAATACAAATAATGAAAATGAGAAATAGATCACATTGACATCAGGTTTGCGCAAACAACAAAGAGTGACTTGCATCACATAAAAACGATGCTGGCGGCAGCAAAGAGCGAAATGTAGCCGAAATACAGAGAGTTGATGTGATCCACATCACTATGAAGGGAGGGGGGAGGTCGAGGTATTTGAGAGCTGCGTCACAAGACACCCCGTTTTCAGCCTAATTTGATCACAAGCTGGTAGATTGAAGTTGCTTAGACGACAGGGATGGCGGTTCGGCAAAACCGGCCAGCCCGACTACCACTTTTAATCAAACAGGCTTAAAACGGGGTCCCGACATGTTATCACCGGATACCAAAGTCAAGATACAGAATTTTGGACGCTTCCTGTCCAATATGGTCATGCCCAACATAGGCGCCTTCATCGCCTGGGGCTTTATTACCGCCCTCTTCATCCCCACCGGCTGGCTGCCGAGCGAAACCTTGGCCAAGCTGGTCGGCCCCATGATCACCTACCTGCTGCCGCTGCTGATTGGCTATACCGGCGGCAAGCTGATGGGCGGTGAGCGCGGCGGCGTGGTCGGTGCCATCACCACCATGGGCGTCATCGTGGGGACCGACATTCCCATGTTCATGGGCGCCATGATGGTCGGCCCGCTCGGTGGCTGGGCCATCAAGCGTTTCGACAAGGCGATGGAAGGTCGCGTCAAGAGCGGCTTCGAGATGCTGGTCAACAACTTCTCCGCCGGCCTCATCGGCATGCTGCTGGCGATCCTCGCCTTCTTCGTGATCGGCCCCTTCGTCAAGGTGCTCTCCGGCGTACTGGCCGGTGGCGTCGGCTTCCTGGTGGACAACAACCTGCTGCCGCTCACCTCCATCTTCGTCGAGCCGGCCAAGATCCTGTTCCTCAACAACGCCATCAACCACGGCATCTTCTCGCCGCTGGGGATCCAGCAGGCCACCGAGCACGGCCGCTCCATCTTCTTCCTGATCGAAGCGAACCCGGGCCCGGGCATGGGCGTGCTGCTGGCCTACATGGTGTTCGGTCGCGGCGCCGCCAAGCAGTCCGCTGCCGGTGCCTCCATCATTCACTTCTTCGGCGGCATCCACGAGATCTACTTCCCGTATGTGCTGATGAACCCGCGCCTCATTCTGGCGGTGATTGCCGGCGGCATGACCGGGGTGTTCACCCTGACCCTGTTCAACGCAGGTCTGGTCTCCCCCGCCTCACCGGGTTCCATCTTCGCCGTGCTGTTGATGACACCGAAAGCCTCCCTGATCGGGGTCGCCCTCTCCATCATCAGCGCCACCCTGGTCTCCTTCCTGGTCGCCGCCGTGTTCGTCCGTGCCCAGCAGCCGGAAGCCGACGAGGCCGATGCCCTCGGTGAAGCCACTCGCAAGATGAAAGCCATGAAGGGTGCCAAGCCCGAGACCGCAGCGGCCAAGAAGCCGGGCGGTGAACTGATGGCGGTACGCAACATCGTCGTCGCCTGCGATGCGGGCATGGGCTCCAGCGCCATGGGCGCCGGCCTGCTGCGCAAGCGGGTGCAGGCCGCCGGCCTCGACATCAGCGTCACCAACCGCGCCATCGATCAGCTCGACGATCAGGTGGACTGGGTCATCACCCACAAGGATCTGACCGAGCGGGCCCGTCGCCACGCGCCGCACGCCCACCACATCTCGCTCACCAACTTCCTCGACAACGGTCTCTATCAGGAGCTGGTACAGAGCCTGACCCAGGCCGCCAACGATGACGTCGCCAACCCGCAGCTGCTGGTGGCCGCCAACGACGACAGCTATGAGCCGCAGGCCGCCGAAGTGTTCACCCTGAGCCGCCATGACGTGCACCTGGGGCTCAAGGCCGACAACAAGGAGGCCGCCATCCGGGCTGCCGGCAAGCTGCTGGCGGAGCGGGGCTACGTGGCGCCCGACTACGTCAACGCCATGCTGGAGCGCGAACAGCTGGTCTCCACCTACCTCGGTGAATCCATCGCCGTGCCGCACGGCACCATCGCCGCCAAGGAGTTTGTGAAGCGCACCGGCATCGTCATCTGCCAATACCCGGCCGGGGTTGCCTTCGGCGAGGCGGCCGATGAAGTAGCGCGGCTGGTGATCGCCATCGCCGCCCGCAACGACGAACACATGCAGGTGATAACCCGCCTGACCAATGCACTGGACGAACCCGGCCTCATCGACCGGCTGGCCAGCACTCAGGATCCCCAGGAGTTCCTGGATCTGCTGGGTGCCGAACAGGCTGCCTGATCGTCCTTCATCGTCTTTGGTTCAAGAGGTTAATATCATGAAAACATTGCATTTTGGTGCCGGCAACATAGGTCGCGGCTTCATCGGAAAATTGCTGGCGGATGCCAGCCATCAGGTCACCTTCGCCGACGTCAACGAGACCCTGATCGACCAGCTCAACCACCGCCAGGAGTACAAGGTGCACGTGGTGGGAGCGGATCAGAAGCTGGACGTGGTGCGCAACGTGGCGGCGGTGAGCTCCGCCGGCCACGAGGTGATCGCCCGCATCATCACCGCCGATCTGGTCACCACCGCGGTCGGCCCCAACATTCTGGACAAGATTGCCAGCACCCTGGCCCAGGGGCTGCAGGCCCGCTTCGATGCCGGCAACCTGACACCGCTCAACGTCATCGCCTGCGAGAACATGGTGCGCGGCACCAGCCACCTCAAGCAGGAGGTACTCAAGTACCTGCCGGTCGCGTATCATGCCACCCTCGACGCCTGCATCGGCTTCGTCGACTCGGCGGTGGACCGCATCGTCCCGCCGGCGGCGGCCAACGATGATCCGCTGGAAGTGACAGTGGAGAGCTTCAGCGAGTGGATCGTCGACCAGACCCAGTTCAAGGGCGAGCTGCCGCAGGTGGCGGGCATGGAGCCCACCGACAACCTGATGGCCTTCGTCGAGCGCAAGCTGTTCACCCTCAACACCGGCCACATCGTCACTGCCTACCTCGGCAAGCTGAGGGGCTATCGCACCATTCGCGAGGCGATCGAGGATCCGCTGATCCGCAGCAAGGTGCGTCGCGCCATGGAGGAGAGCGGCGCCGTGCTGGTGCAACGCTACGGTTTCGACCCGCGCCTGCACGCCGCCTACATCGAGAAGATCCTGGCCCGCTTCGCCAACCCCTATCTGGTGGACGAGATTGACCGGGTCGGCCGTCAGCCGCTGCGCAAGCTGGCGGCGGGGGATCGGCTGGTGAAGCCGTTGCTCGGCACCCTGGAGTACGGCCTACCCAGCGATCACCTGCAGGAGGGGATCGCCGCTGCGCTGCACTATCGCAATGCCGATGACCCGCAGGCGGTGGAGCTGCAACAGCTGCTGGCGGAGCTGGGCCCGGCCCAGGCCCTGGCGCGCATCACCGGCCTGACCGCCGACAGCGACATCGTCAGCGCCATCGTCACCCGTTATGGCAATTTGAAGTGACCTGATGAGGCGCCACCGTGCCGGCCCGCGCAGGCCGGCCACCAAAGCGCCTCATACGATAAAAACCGGGAGAGAGGCCCACTCTCTCCCAGTCAGCTG
The DNA here is from genome assembly GCF_019048665.1 of Aeromonas sp. FDAARGOS 1408. Lineage (NCBI taxonomy): Bacteria > Pseudomonadati > Pseudomonadota > Gammaproteobacteria > Aeromonadales > Aeromonadaceae > Aeromonas > Aeromonas sp. FDAARGOS 1408. The sequence goes on from NZ_CP077394.1 coordinate 3,610,325, forward strand.
GACCCAATGCACTTATGACCACACACCAGGAAGATGAAGTACTGGAACGACTGAACGAGCAGGATGGCCCCCGCGGCTTCTTTCTCGAAGTCGTGACCATCCTGGAAGAGGCGGTCGACTCCCTGATGCGACGCGCGTTCCGTCAGGAGGAGTATGCCGTCAAGTACGCCATCGAACCTTTGCTCAACCAGAGCGGCCCCCTCGGCCAGCTGGAGGTACGCCTCAAGCTCATCTTCGCCCTCGGCCTCATCTCCCTCGAGCGCTATCAGGATCTCGAGGCTTACCTGAAAATCCGCGATTTTCTGGTACGCGACCCCAAGGATTACCGCTTCAGCGACAAGCCGATCCGCGATCTGCTGGCACGTCTGCACGGCGTCAGCCAGGGCGGCATGATGCCGCAGGAGGCCCCCGCCAACGAGGAGGACTGGCCCTTCTACCAGATGCAGCTGAACCGGCTCGATCAGGTGGTGCGCTCGGCGCTGGTGCTGGCGGTGGCCGACTGCGTCACCGAGCTCCACAAAGAGAGCCCCATCTAATCCGGCTGGTGGCCGTAGCCTGCGGCCCCCTGCCTCACCTTCCCCGCAACCGTGACGCCCGCTGTCGCGCGACCCGCGTCCCCCCTTGCTCCCGCCGCCGGCTGGTGTCAATCTGACCATCTTCCCCACTACACTTCCTCCAGGTCCATTGCCCCAACCGAGGTCTGCATGATCGCTCTCTCCCTGGCCGGGATCGCCCTGGTCTCAGTGCTGGCCCAGTGGCTCGCCTGGTCGCTGCGGGTGCCCGCCATCCTGTTTCTGTTGCTCACCGGCCTGCTGCTGGGGCCGGTCGGCGGCCTGCTCGACCCCGATGCCCTGCTCGGCGACCTGCTGTTTCCGCTGGTCTCCCTGTCGGTCGCCATCATCCTGTTCGAGGGGGCGCTCACCCTGCACCTGGCCGAGCTCAAGGGGATCGGCAAGGTGGTGCGCAACCTCTGCTCCACCGGCATGCTGGTAAGCTTCGCCGTCATCGGCAGCGCCGGCTACTTTCTGCTGGGGCTGGACTGGCGGGTCGCCATGGTACTCGGCGCCGTGCTGGTGGTGACCGGCCCCACCGTGGTCGCCCCCATGCTCAACGTGATCCGCCCGACCCGGGAGGTGGACCGTATCCTGCGCTGGGAGGGAATCGTCATCGACCCCATCGGCGCCCTGTTTGCGGTGCTGGTGTTCGAGGCGGTGCGCCTCGGCAGCCAGGGGGATCTGGTCGGCCACACCCTGCTGGCGCTGGCCAAGACGGTGGGAGTAGGCTCGCTCATCGGGGTCGGTGCCGGCTGGCTCACCACCCTGCTGATCCGCAAGGACTGGCTGCCGGTCAGCCTGCACAAGTTCGGCGTGCTGGCGCTGGTGCTGGTCACCTTCAGTCTCTCCAACTGGCTCAGCCACGAATCCGGCCTGCTGGCAGTGACCGTGTTCGGCATCTGGCTCGCCAATCAGGAGGGGCTGGATCTGGAGGAGGTGCTGGCCTTCAAGGAGGATCTCGCCGTCATCCTCATCTCCTCCCTCTTCATCCTGCTGGCGGCCCGCCTCGATCTGGCCCAGCTCTGGCAGCTCGGCCCCATGGTGCTGGCGCTGCTGTGCGTGGTGCAGTTCGTGGCACGCCCGCTCTGCATCCTGGTCTCCACCTGGGGATCCGATCTCTCCTGGCGGGCCCGTGCCCTGCTCGGCTGGATCGCGCCGCGCGGCATAGTGGCGGCGGCGGTCAGCGCCTCCTTCGCCATCAGCCTGCATGAGGCCGGCATTGCCGATGCGGACAAGCTGGTCCCCCTGGTGTTTGCGGTGATCATCTCCACCGTGGTACTGCAGAGCCTCACCTCGGCGCCGCTGGCCGGTCTGCTGAAGATGCGCCAGAGCGCCCCCAACACCTGGCTCATCATCGGGGCCAACTCGGTGGCGCGAGCCATCGGCCGGGCACTGGCGGACCAGGGGGTGCCGGTCCAGCTCTGCGATCCGGCCTGGGAGTTCTGCCGTCAGGCACGGATGAGCAACCTGCCCTGCTACTTCGGCAACCCGCAATCCGAGCACGCCGAGCTGCACCTGCCGCTCACCAGCATCAGTACCGTGCTGGCGCTCTCCCCCAACCGCCACAACAACGCCCTCGGCGTGCTGCACTTCGCCCACCTCTACGGCGAGGAGAAGGTCTACTCGTTGCGCTCCAGCGAACAGCACGGCAAGGCCAACCGGGAGAGCGCCACCTTCCGCGCCCGTCAGAACCTGTTCGGCCCCGACATCAACTACGCCAGGCTGAGCGGCCTGCTGAGTCGGGGTGGCCAGATCAAGGCAACCCGGCTGAGTGAGGCGTTCGACTGGGCCCAGTACCAGGAGGCCAACCCGGGCGCCATCCCGCTGTTCGTGCTGGATGGCAAGGGGCGGACCCGCATCGTCACCGGCCCCGTCGAGCCGCTGGCCGGGGAGCTGCTGATCGCCCTGCAGCCCCCCAAAGAGGGGGCCGGCCAGTGAACTCTGCCGAATCGACCGCCAACCCGCTGCTCGCCCCGCTGCTGGCACTGCTCAGGCAGGCCAGCGGCAGCTACAAGGTGCACGAGCTGCTGGCCGAGCTGCGCCGCCGGGAGCTCATCCCGCCTCTGCCGGGGGACGAGCAGCAGCAGCTGTTTCGGCTCAACTTCCTCATCATGAACGCCCTCTACCAGCTGCAGGCCGAGCTCCACGATGAAGGGTGGTGGCTGGTGATCAGCACCCTGGATATCCGGCTCGAACCGCTCTCCCCTCGCAACACGACAAGCGCCCTCGCCCGGGGCGAGGCGCTGCGCAGCTACTACCTCGACTGGCAGGTGTTCTGGCAGACCGACCGGGAGGAGGTGGAGGCCCTGCTCGGCAGCTTCTGGCGGGCCTACGCACGGGATGAACACAGGGCCGAGGCACTGACCCTGTTCGCCCTGCCGGCCGGGGCGGGGCCTGACGCCATTCGCCGCCGCTGGCGTGAGCTGGCACTGCAACACCATCCGGATCGGGGGGGCGACGCCGACACCTTCATCCGCCTGCGCTGGGCCTGGGAACACCTCAAGACGGCCAAATGAGCCGCCTGATGGCGGCCGCAACCACTAGACTTGAAGTGGCATCAAGCGTCACGGGAGGATGTCATGACAGTCAATGAACTTCGTCTGCTCTACCAGCAACAAGCCTTCAAGGAAGCCGAGATCCTGCAGGATGCCATCCTGCCCGGCTGGATCGTGGAGTTCAGGGGACAGGACGGCAAACTGTACGAGATGACCGACACCCTGGGTTGCCCCCTCAGCTTCGGCTCGGTCGAAGAGGCCCGCCAGCATGTGCATCTGGTGGCGGACTGCCCGATCCAGATCGAGCACCTCTACCGCTTCTTCGAACGCTGAGAAACTGGCAGGCGCAAAAAAGGCTCCCACGGGAGCCTTTTCTCATTCCGGTTGCAGGGGATCAGCCCCCTTGCCCTCCAGCCGTCTGACCGGCTTTTGCAGGATCAGGTTGGCGGGATAGGTGACCAGATCGCCGTTGTCATCGCGTACCCGCACATAGAAGAGGCCGATCTCGGTGATGACGCCGGTGACCGAGTCATCCTTGTCGAGGATCCGGATCCGATCGCCAATCCGGTAGGGGAAGGCGAAGAAGATGGTGATGCTGGCGGTGATGTTGGAGAGGATCGACCACTGCGCCACCATGGCGACCCCCAGCACCGCGAAGAAGGAGGAGGCCAGCACCACCAGCCGCGAGAAGTCGAGCCCCCACACCCCGGCCAGGATCAGCAGGGTGGCGCAGCCGAGCAGGAAGTGGAACACGTGCTCCACGTAGAGCACCCGGTTCTCGCTCACCTGCCGGCTCTGGCCGAGGGCCATCAGGCTCTTGTGAATGAGGCCGCGAACGAGGGTATGGCCCAGCAACAGCAGCAGGGTCACGCCAAAAGATTCCCATGTGGTCATGTCGGCTCCTTACCACCAGCGTCTGTGTTTGAGCCAGACCGCCAGCCCGGTCGCCAGCGCCACCAGGGATCCGCAGAAGATCCAGAAGGCGGTCGGGCTCTCGGCCCCGGGAATGCCTCCCAGGTTGATGCCAAACAGGCCGGTCAGGAAGCTGGCGGGCAGGAACAGCAGCGCCATCACCGACATCTGATAGGCGCGGCGGTTGGTCGCCTCCGCCATCAGGTTGTTGATCTCGTCCGCCAGCACGGCAGTGCGCGCCACCCCGGCATCCAGATCGTCCAGCCAGCGCCGCAGCCGATCGGCGATGTCGAGCAGGCGTCGCCTGTCGTCCTCGTCCAGCCAGCTGATCTTCTCGTTGGCGAGGCGCGCCACCAGATCCCGCTGAGGGGAGAGGTAGCGGCGGATCATGATGAGCTGTTTGCGGATCAGCGCCAGCCGGCCGTTGGCGGGCAGGTCGCGCATCAGCACCTGCTCTTCCAGATCCAGGATCTGATCGTGCAGCTCCTCGACGAACTCCCCGGCCCGATCGGTCAGGGCGTCGCAGATCTCCACCAGCCAGTCGGCCGGGGTGTCGGCGCCGCCCCCCAGCTTCAGCTGCTCGAAGACATCTTTTTCCGACAACAGCGGCCGCCGCCGGCTGCTGATGATGAGATCCGGCGTGATGAAGATCCGCAGCGCCACCATCTCTTCGGGCCTGTGATCCTTGTTGTGGTTGATGCCGCGCAGGATCAGCAGCACCGTCTCGCCCATCCGCACCAGCTTGGGGCGATTGCTCTGGCCGAGCAGGGATTCGCGTGCCGCATCACCCAGCAGCGGCGTCTGCAACAGCCAGCGCGCCGCCTCCGGGTTGCCATAGTCCAGATGCAGCCAGCCTGGCTGCGCTGCCGGAATCTCGCTGCCCGCCGCCAGCGGCTGCATGCCCCCCCTGCCATCCAGGGTCAGGCCATAAATCACGTCACTGGGCACCCGATCCATCTGCTCGTCCTTCTCGCTCATGTTCATCGGCCCAGCTTACACCAAAGCCGGACCCGACTCAGCCCCGGGGCAGCCGGCCGCCCCCGGCCGTGCTAAGATGCGCCACTCGTTTCAGACACAGGAAACCATGCCATGCCCATCTGGGTTGATGCCGATGCCTGCCCCATTCCGGTCAAGGAGATCCTCTACCGTGCCGCCCACCGTGCCCAGGTGGTGACCACGCTAGTGGCCAATCAGGGGCTGCGGGTGCCTCCCTCCCCCTTCATCAAGACCCAGCAGGTGGAGAAGGGCTTCGATGTGGCAGATCATGTCATCGCCCAGCAGGTCAAACCCGGCGATCTGGTGATCACCGGTGACATCCCCCTCGCCGCCCTGGTGATCGATGCCGGCGGCGAGGCGCTCAATCCCCGCGGCGAGATCTACACCCGCGAGACCATCAAGGCGCGGCTCGGCATGCGCAACTTCATGGAGGAGCTGCGCTCGGCCGGGGTCCAGACCGGTGGCCCGGCCCCCCTCAACGCGGCCGACAAGCAGCGCTTCGCCAACGCGCTGGACAAGTGGCTGGTCAGGGGCAAGCTGAGCTGAGCCCGCTCTCCGGCGCCCTGCCGGGGAGACCCATTCATTTCCTTTTGCGCTTAATTCTTTCTTAAGGGAGCTGAACTAACCTTGTGGCTGTTGACCCAACCACCCGCAAGGAGCAAGCAATGAAATTGACCCCCCTGTTGTTACTGATCCCTCTGTTGAGCGGCGCAGCCCTGGCCGATCCCCAATGTACCCAGGCCGACAAGAGCAAGTGGATGAGCGAAGCCGACGCCCAGCAGCAGATCAAGGCGATGGGCTATGACATCAAGAAGTTCAAGGTCACCGAGACCAACTGCTACGAGATTTACGGTTGGGACAAGGATAAGCGCAAGGTCGAGATCTACTTCGACCCGACCGATCTGAAGAAAGTGAAAGAAGAGATCGACGAATAACGCCGCGTTGGGCCGGCAATGCGCCGGCCCCAGCCTTGGAGCCTTGCCATGACCCCTACCTCTGAAGTGAAAGTCTGGGATCCCCTCATCCGGGTGTTTCACTGGGCTACCGTCACCCTCTGCCTGCTCAACTTCTTCATCCTGGAAGAGGGGAGCAAGCTCCACAAGTACGCCGGCTACGCGGTGGGCATCCTGCTCATCATCCGCCTGCTGTGGGGACTGATCGGCCCTCATTACGCCCGCTTCGGCCAGTGGTGGCCGACCCCGGCCCGGGTGCGCTACTACCTGCGCCAGCTGGCCAGCGGGCATCACCCCTACTACCTCGGCCACAACCCGGTCGGCGCCCTGATGATCTGGCTGCTGCTGCTGTCGCTGGTCGGCACCGTGGTCACCGGCTGGCTCACCACCTGGGATGCCTTCTGGGGCGAGGACTGGCTGGAGGAGCTGCACGGCATCCTCGCCAACACCCTGATGGCCGCCGTCGGTGTCCATGCGGCCGTGGTGATCCTGACCGATCGCCTCACCCGCAGCGACCTGGTGCGCGCCATGGTGCTGGGCAAAAAACGGGTGCCCGCCGACACCAAGGTGGAAGATCCGCGCAGTTAATGACCGGGCCGCCCGCCGGGCCCCGGTTTTTTGCTGCAATGGCCCGCGACACTGGTAAGATGCGCCGCCATTTTCCCATGTCGTAGCCATCATGACCGCCCAAGGGCACCTGCTGTTTTCCGTTACCTGCACCCTGGTCGCCCACAAACTCCAGCTGACGCCGGCCCTGGCCGACGCCAGCCTGTGGCAAACCGTACCCGCCGCCCTGGCCAGCGCCCTGCTGCCGGACCTCGACCACCCCAAGTCGGTATTGGGGCAGCGGCTGCCCTGGATCTCGAAACCCCTCTCTCGCCTGTTCGGTCATCGCGGCTTCACCCACAGCCTGCTGGCGGTGGCGGTCGCCATCTGGGGGCTCAACCAGCAGTTGCCGCCCGATACTCTGCCGGTCGGGGTCAAGGATGCCCTCATCATCGGCTACCTCAGCCACCTGCTGGGGGACTGGCTCACCCCGGCCGGCATCCAGCTCTTCTGGCCCAGCAAGCGCCGCTACCGGCTGCCGGGTTGGCCGCTCAGAAGCGGCGGCGCCCTCGAGACCGGCTTTTGCACCCTCACCCTGCTGGCCGCCGGTTACTGGGCCCACTGGCCTGGCTAGGTGGTCGGCCGCCAAAAAAACAAACCCCTGCCGAGGCAGGGGTTTGTCGTGGTGAGGGCGGGTGGATGACTTACAGCATCACACCGGCGATCACGGCGGAGAGCAGGCTCACCAGGGTGGAGCCGTACACCAGCTTCAGACCGAAGCGGGAGACCATGTTGCCCTTCTCTTCGTTCAGCGCCTTCACCGCACCGGCGATGATGCCGATGGAGCTGAAGTTGGCGAACGACACCATGAAGATGGAGAGGATGCCGACGGTACGCGGAGAGAGCTGGGCCGCGATCTTGCCCAGATCCATCATGGCCACGAACTCGTTGGTCACCAGCTTGGTCGCCATGATGGAACCGGCCTGCAGCGCTTCACTGCCCGGGATACCCAGGATCCAGGCGATGGGGTAGAAGATGTAGCCCATGACGTGCTGGAAGTTGACGCCGAATGCCATCTCGAACAGGTAGTTGATGAGGGCGATCAGGGCGATGAAGCCCACCAGCATGGCACCCACGATCACCGCCACGGTGAAACCGGCCATGATGTACTCGCCCAGCATCTCGAAGAAGTTCTCTTTCTTCGGGGTGTGGTGCTCGTCACCCTCGGACAGCGCCTTGGCGTCGGTCACGGTATTGTCCGGCTCGTAGGGGTTGATCAGCGACAGCACGACGAAGGTGCTGAACATGTTGAGCACCAGGGCGGCGACCACGTAGCGCGGCTCGATCAGCTGCATGTAGGCACCGACGATGGACATGGAGACGGTGGACATGGCGGTGGCGGCCAGGGTGTACATCTGCTTCTCGTTCAGGTGCGGCAGTATGTTCTTGAGCGCGATGAAGTTCTCGGACTGGCCGACGATCATGGAGCTGATGGCGTTGAAGGATTCCAGCTTGCCCATGCCGTTGATCTTGGCCAGCACGGTACCGATGCCGCGGATCACCAGCGGCAGCAGACGGATGTACTGCAGGATGCCGATCAGCACAGAGATGAAGACGATGGGCATCAGCACCATCAGGAAGAAGGAGAAGGCCCCTTCATTGACCAGGCCGCCGAACACGAAGTCGGTCCCCTGCTTGGCAAACTCCATCAGCTTGGTGAAGCCGGCGGCAAAGCCACCCACTACCGCCAGACCCACTTCGGAGTTCAGCATGAACCAGGCCAGCGCCAGTTCGACCACCAGCAGTTGGCCGATATAGCGCGGCTTGATCAGTTTCCAGTTGCGGCGGTTTGCCAGCAACGCCAGAGCGAGGACCATGACGAGTCCGAGCACAAAGTGAACGTATTCCATACCTGTAGCACCTGAGTGAATTGTAATTTTTGACCGGCGCCATCATAGACATTTGCATATTTAAAAATTCAGATAGCCATCACAATCTGCGGTAAAAATATGCATGTTGGATAATACAAACGTTTTTAAATTAATTAAACGCTCATACAAGCATCCAATCATTGTTTAATAAATAACAAAGTACAATATAAACAATCACTTAAAAATAAATCAGGTATTTGTAAACTCCTGTTTTCACAGCTTAATTACATTCACTCAATACTCGCAAGGCCACGCAGAAGTGGTCAGAACAAATTTACGACAAGTTTATTTAATCAAGGCAGGTTGAAAAACGTTTATCTTATTTGCGATGAATGTAGGCGGAGCCAAATACATATTTCCGCGACCGCGAACTACTGCTCCGGATTGCCAGGGGGCTGCGGTGAGCCGACCCCTTGCCGCCGGGCTGACAGTCACGAACAGAAGCAGCCGCTCAAATTTGCAGCACATCCAACGGCGGATTCTGGTACAATGCGCGCCCTTGCGCCCGGCGCAGCCCGTTTTCTCCCATATAGAGTCCTTTTGTGAACAACGAATTTAGCAGCCTGAACCTCTCCCCCGCCCTGCTCGAGAACCTCGCCAGCCTGGGTTATCTGCAGATGACCCCGATCCAGGCCCAGAGCCTGCCCCTGGTACTCGACGGCAAAGACTTGATCGCCAAGGCAAAAACCGGCAGCGGCAAGACTGCGGCCTTCGGCCTCGGCCTGCTCTCCCGCCTCGACGTCAACCGGCTCGAGGTACAGGCGCTGGTGCTCTGCCCGACTCGCGAGCTGGCGGATCAGGTTGCCACCGAGATCCGTCGTCTCGCCCGCACCCTGCCCAACGTCAAGCTGGTGACCCTGTGTGGCGGCACCCCGACCGCACCGCAATCGGCCACCCTGAGCTTCGGTGCCCACATCGCCGTCGGCACCCCGGGCCGGATCCTCAAGCACCTGGAGCAGGGCACCCTGGCGCTCGACAGCCTCAAGACGCTGGTGCTGGACGAAGCGGATCGCATGCTGGACATGGGCTTTGGCGAAGACATCAACCGGGTTATCAGCCACGCCCCGCGCGACCGGCAAACCCTGCTCTTCTCCGCCACCTATCCGGAGGGGATCGCCCAGATGAGCCGCGGCGTGCAGCGCAACCCGGTCGAGGTGAGCGTGGAGTCCCTGCACGAGGAGAGCGCCATCGAGCAGAAGCTGTATGAAGTGCCGGCCGGTCAGCGCCTCGAGGCCCTCGGCTGGCTGCTCAGCCACTATCAGCCGGGCTCCTGCGTGGTGTTCTGCAACACCAAGCGCGCCTGCAACGACGTGGCCGATCATCTGGCCGCCAAGGGCTTTTCGGCGTTGGCGCTGAACGGCGATCTGGAGCAGCGCGAGCGGGACCAGGTGCTGGTGCGCTTCGCCAACGGCAGCGCCACCATACTGGTGGCCACCGACGTGGCCGCCCGCGGGCTGGATATCAAGGAGCTGGGCGCCGTCATCAACTACGAGCTCACCTATGACCCCGAGGTGCACGTGCACCGCATCGGTCGGACCGGCCGCGCCGGCCAGCAGGGCCTGGCCCTGAGCCTCTATCAGCCGAACGAGGCCCAGCGCGTCAACATCATCGAGGAGTACCAGCAGGCCCCGCTGCCGCTGGGAGATCTCGACAGCATCGGTCGCGCCATCAAACCCATAGCCCCGCAGATGGTGACCCTCTCCATCGATGCGGGCCGCAAGAGCAAGGTGCGCGCCGGTGACATCCTGGGCGCCCTGACCGGTGAAGGCGGCATTGCCGGGGCCGATGTTGGCAAGATCCAGATCGCCGAGCAGTACTCCTACGTGGCGGTCAAGCAGGGCGTGGCCAAGACGGCGCTCAAGCGACTGCAGGAAGGCAAGATCAAGGGTCGCAGCTACCGTGCCCGCAAACTGGGCTAAGGTTCAGACCACAGGCGCCCCAGCGGCGCCTGTTTCATATTTATCCGTGCCCATGAGAACAAGGCAGGTGCCATGACGACCCCAGAAGTGAGCTGCCAGAACTGCGAGGCCTGCTGCTGCCGCCTCGAAGTGATGCTGTTTACCGATACCGGCGTACCGGATCGCTATGTGGAAGAGCGGGAAGGTGAAGTGCCGGTGATGCACCGGCTGGAAGATGGCTGGTGCGCGGCGCTCGATCGCAACACCATGATGTGCCGCATCTACGAGGTACGCCCCCTGATCTGTCGTGAGTTCGAGATGGGTGAACCGGACTGTATCGACGAGCGGGACAAGTGGTTTATCAAACTCGATTGAGCCGCCCCTCGATCGCACTCACCGCGATGATGTGCCGCATCCATGAGGTGCGCCCCCTTATCTGCCGTGAGTTCGAGATGGGTGAGCCGGACTGTATCGACGAACGGGACAAGTGGTTTATCAAGCTCGATTGAGCCGCCCCTCGATCGCAACACCATGATGTGCCGCATCTACGAGGTGCGCCCCCTGATCTGCCGTGAGTTTGAAATGGGTGAGCCGGACTGTATCGACGAGCGGGACAAGTGGTTTATCAGGCTGGATTGAGCCGCCCCTCGATCGCACTCACCGCGATGATGTGCCGCATCCATGAGGTGCGCCCCCTGATCTGCCGTGAATTCGAGATGGGTGAGCCGGACTGTATCGACGAGCGGGACAAGTGGTTTATCAGACTGGATTGAGCCCGGCCAGTTGCTGCTCCAGCCAGTGCAGCGCCTCGTCGGTCTGCTCGAAGTAACGGATCCCCTGAAACGGCAAGCCGCTGAACACCTGATCCGCCAGATACTGCTTGAAACTGCCCGCCAGCACCACCGCCAGAAAGGCGCAGCCGTTGTTGGCGCACCATTCGAACTGACGGCGAAAACGGGCAAGCACCTCGGGCCCTGCCGCCTCGAATTCGGTCGCCACCTCGACTATGCCCCAGGGCCCGGCACTCAGGCTGGCGATCTGCTGGCTGAACTGCGCCTCATAGGCCATGGCCCCCGCCAGATTGAAGGGGCCGCTCGGCCGGCAGATCAGCACCTGGCCCTGTCGCTGCATCTCGAAATGGCCGTGGGGTCGCAACTTCACGTCTGCCTCCTTCCCTGGATTCTTCGCCGTGCAAGCACTCTCTTATGTTGCAACAAGGTAATGATCTCTCTGCCAAAAGTCCATTTTGACAAGGTTCGCCTAGAGGGGTTTGCGCCACCTTCTGACCGGCGGCAAACCGGTTCGGCATGCACTCGGCTACCTCCACGGACAGCCCTCATGTTCTGTTGCAGTTAATAAAACGTTGCTGTTATCATCCGCGCCGCCACCAACATTCCACCAACTGAAACGTTAACCCAAGGCGCAAGGAACAGAGATGAAAAATCGGGACGCGAACCACTATCAGCGCATCTGGCGCTGGCACTTCTATGCGGGTCTCTTCGTCGCCCCCTTCCTGATCCTGCTCTCGCTGACCGGGATCGTCTATCTGTTCAAGCCCCAGCTCGACAACCTCATGTATCCCGAGCTGATGAAGGTCGCCTCCGTCAGCCAACCGCTCAGCGCCGACCAGCTGCTGGTAAAGGCGATGGCGGCCATGCCGGACGCCAGCCTGAGCAAATACCTGCCCCCCACAGGCCCGGAGGCCAGCGCCCAGTTCATCGTCCGCCAGGGGGGCAGCGAGCTGACCCTGTTCCTCGATCCCGCCAGCGGCGCCCTGCTCGGCACCATGGACAACAAGTGGAATCTGCAGGCGGTGGCGCGCTCCCTGCACGCCGATCTGCTGCTCGGCACCACCGGAGATAGGCTGATCGAGCTGGCCGCCGGCTGGGGCATAGTGCTGCTCCTGAGCGGGCTCTATCTCTGGTGGCCACGCAAGGGGCCAGGGGTTGGCGGCATCCTGTGGCCGCGCTGGAGCCAGCGTGGGCGGCTCTGGTGGCGTGACCTGCACGCCGTGGTCGGCTTCTGGGGTGCCGGTTTCCTGCTGCTGCTGCTCTTGAGCGGCATGACCTGGACCGGTTTCTGGGGCGATCAGTTTGCCGCCGTCTGGAACCGCTTCCCGGCCGCCATGTGGAACGAGGTGCCCAAGTCGGCGCCCCTGGCCCGCAGCCTCAACCATGCCCACCAGCAGACCGTGCCCTGGGCGGTGGAAAACACCCCCATCCCCAGCTCGGCCGAGCCCAAGGCCCACGACCACAGCGCCATGGGACACGGTGGCGAGCATGACGGCATGGTGATGGCGGAGCACCGCATCCCGCTGCAGCAGGTGGTGGAGATCGCCACCGCACGCCGGGTCACGCCGGGCTACAGCATCACGCCGCCGGCCGGGGCGAGCGGTGTCTACACCATCGCCATCTTTGCCGATGATCCGCGCAACGACGCCACCCTGCACATCGATCAATACAGTGGCAAGGTATTGGCCGACGTGCGCTGGCAAGACTACGGCCCGGTCGCCAAGACGGTGGAAACCGGCGTCATGCTGCACATGGGCAAACTCTACGGCTGGCCGCATCAGCTCGCCATGCTGCTCATCTGCCTGCTGGTGCTGCTGAGCTCGGTGAGCGGGCTCTGGATCTGGTGGAGCCGTCGTCCGCAGGGCCGCCTCGCCGCCCCGCCGCTGCCGACCACCCTGCCCCCCATGCGCGGCGCCCTTGCCCTGCTGATCCTGCTCGGCATCTGCTTCCCGCTGGTGGGCGGCTCCATGCTGGTGATCTGGCTGCTGGACAGCCTGCTCTTCGCCCGCCGTCGGGCTCCCAAGCTGGCACGGGCCAGCTAGCGTTACCTCAACCTGACGCACCAACAAGCGGGCTCCCGAATGGGAGCCCGCTGGTTTTCAACCCGTCTTTACTCCTGCTCCACCAGCTGGAGGATCTTCCTCGCCTTCTCGAAGTGATCGAGGCGCTGGGTCTGGATCCACCAGGTCGCCGCCTCCATCAGCAGCTCGGGGTCGTCATTGCGGTTGGCAAAAAACGCATAGAAGGAGACGCCGACCGTCTCCCCCTTCTGGGCAATCTTCTGCTGGCACACCTGGATGATTTTCTGCTTGAGCGAGTCGCGCATGGCGGCCCTCCTGGCCGATGAGTGAATGGCCGGACAGCATACCCCAACCAGCAAAAAGGCTCCCCTGCGGGAGCCTTTCTTCATTGCCAGACAAGGTCGTCAGGATAGCGCCAGCCCGATGGAGAGCAGCAGGCTGTAGAGGAAGGCGCTGATGGCGGTCTTCTTGAGCGAACCGGTCAGCACCTCACCGTCGAAGCTCTGGCGCAGGGTTCTGGCGGCATCGGTGAGCGGCTTCATGGCAGGCAGGAAGATCCAGGGCCAGAAGCTGGCAGGCTGGGTCAGGATGAAGGCGATGGTCGCCAGCAGCGCCGCTCCCAGCAGCACCCAGTGATAGGCGATGGCCCGGTTGCGGCCGAGCCGCACCGCTAGGGTGATCTTGCCGCTGGCGGCGTCGGTCTCGATGTCGCGCACATTGTTGATGTTGAGCACGGCGGTCGCCAGCAGGCCGCAGGCGGTGGCCGGCAGCAGCAGATCCCACTGCAGGGTCTTGGTGAACAGGTAGTAGGAGCCGAGTACCCCCAGCAGACCGAAGAAGAGGAACACCGAGATGTCGCCGAAGCCGCGATAGCCGTAGGGGGTCTTGCCCACCGTGTAGGTGACGGCGGCCACGATGGCGGCACCGCCCAGCAGCACGAAGGTGAGGATCTGCAACCACTGATCGCCGAAGGCGCAGCCCAGCAGGGCGAGGCCGCTGACCACGGCGGCCAGCGCGGTCAGCGCCATGGCCACGCACATCTGCTTGCGGGTGATGAGGCCGGAGACCACGGCGCGCTGGGGGCCGATCCGCTCGCCATTGTCCGCCCCGGATACCGCATCCCCATAGTCATTGGCCAGATTGGAGAGGATCTGCAGCAAAATGGCGGTCAGCAGGGAGAGCGCCATGATGGTGCCGTCGAAGGCGCCGCGGCTGGCCGCCAGCCCGGATCCCAGCAAAATGGAGGAGCACGCCAGCGGCAACGTTCGCAAACGCGCCGCCAGCAACCAAATAGATAAGGTATTTGTCATATTGTGATGGCCAAACAATCAGATATTGATCGTGTTAAGGGTTATCGAACCGGATTTCGGTATACTTGGCCCCTCGGGAGTTGGCTCCCCGGGCGATTTACATGGACGAATGGGCAGATAATATATAGGAATAATCGCTCCTTTGGCATAAACCAACGGCATCCTTCTGCAGGATGGACCGTCACTATCGGCTCATAGACGAAATCCATGTTGGCTCAGACCCATATCAAGCAACAACTGGACGCCCTGCGTCATGGCAATGCCAGCGGCTTCGTGCGACTGCGCGTCGCGATCGAGGTTCGCTCCTTTCTGGGCTGGCTGGCGGCGCAGACTCTCTATCCCCGCATCTATTGGCATGCCAGAGGACAGGACAAACCCGAATACGTGGCACTGGGCTGCCTGCGCGAGCTGACCGAGCCCAGGGCGATCCGCCAGGTCTGCGAGCACACCAGCCAGCCCCATGATGACAGCCCCCGCTACTATGGCGGACTGGCATTCGACCCGACCCAGCCCGGCTGGCAGGGGTTCGGCCCCTGCCGTTTCGTGCTGCCCCGCATCGAGCTGGTGCACCGTGGCGAGTGCATCACCCTCTGCCTCAACCTCTGGCTGCCGGAGCAGACCGGTGGCGACGCCTTCGAGGCCGAACTGCAGGCCGCCGCCGCCGCCCTCGACGCCCTCCAGCCGGAGTCGCCCCTGCCCCCGCTGGCCCGCCACCCGTGGCAGCGGGAAGATTGCCCGAGCCAGCCCCAGTGGCAGACGCTGGTCGAGCAGGTGACCGCCCCCGACTTCCAGGCCCACACCCCCAAGGTGGTGCTGTCGCGCCAGAGCCGGCTCACCCATGAGGGTGCGACGAATGCCACCGAGCCGCAGGCCGTCGCCCCTTGGTCGCTGCTGGCCAGTTGGGCACAGCACGGTCAGGACTGCTTTCACTTCGGCTTCCAGTTTTCCCCCGAGCAGAGCTTCATCGCCTGCTCCCCCGAGCGACTCTACCGTCGTGAACAGCAGCACCTCTTCACCGAGGCGCTGGCGGGCACCATCCGCCGCTCCGGCGACGAGGCGACCGACGCGGCGCTGGCCGCCGAGCTGCTGGCCGACAGCAAGAACCGGCTGGAAAACCGGCTGGTGCACGCCGATATCCTCAGCCGGCTGGCGCCGCTCACCACGGATGCCACCCTGACCGAGCCGCGCATTCTCAAACTGCGGCTGCTGCAGCACCTCAAGTGCGACATCGAGGCCGAACTCAAGCCCGGCGTCTGCGACTGGCAACTGCTGGAGGCGCTGCACCCCACCCCGGCGGTGGGTGGCGCTCCGCGCGAGGCGGCGCTGGCCTTCATCCGCGAACGCGAGCCCTATGATCGCGGCTGGTATGCCGGCGCCTGCGGCATGCTGAGCCGGGAGACCTCCGAGTTCTCGGTCGCCATCCGCAGCGCCCGCATCACGGCGCAGGCCATCACCCTGTTTGCCGGCGCCGGTATCGTCGCGGGTTCCGAGCCTGCCGCCGAGTGGGCCGAACTCGACAACAAGATCGCCAATGTGCTCTCCCTGCTGGGATAGCGTTTCTCATCGACTCCTCACCACGAGAGCCTCATGTCTGCCAGCCAAGCGTTCGCCAGTCACCATGCCACCTTCAACCACGTCTGGTCTTCCCTCTTGCTGGAGGAACTCTTTCGCCTCGGCGTGCGCGACATCGCACTGGCCTCCGGCTCGCGCTCGGCGCCGCTCACCATGGCGGCCGCCGCCCACCCCGGCTTTCGCCGCCATCTGCACTTTGACGAGCGCGGCCTCGGCTTCATGGCGCTGGGGCTGGCCAAGGGCAGTGGGCGCCCGGTGGCGGTGATCATGACCTCGGGCACCGCGGTGGCCAACCTCTGGCCGGCGGTGGCCGAGGCCCAGCTCACCGGCGTGCCGCTCATCATTCTCTCGGCCGACCGGCCGCCCGAGCTCATCGACAACGGGGCAAATCAGGCCATCGATCAGCAGGGGATCTTCGGCCGCTACCCCGTCTATCAGCAGAACCTGCCGAGCCCCACCGCCACCATCCCGGCCGCCTTCGTGCTGAGCTCGGTGGATCAGGCGCTGGCCCAGCAGGCACGCACACCGGGGCCGGTGCACTTCAACTGCATGTACCCGGAGCCCCTCTATCCGGGCGACGCCTATCTGGACTTCTCCGCCTATCTGGCCCCCCTCGGTGACTGGCTCCGCTCGTCCGAGCCCTGGAGCCCCTGGCAACTGGCGCAGGCCCCCTGCCCGTGTCAGCCCGACTGGGACGAGCTGCAGGGTAAGCGCGGCCTCATCGTCGCCGGCCGCATTCAGGATCCCGCCCAGGCCAAGGCAGTCGCCGCGCTGGCCGAGCGGCTCGGCTGGCCACTGCTGGCAGACCTGCAGAGTCAGCTGCGCTTCGATGGCCGCAATCTGGTGCACGCAGATCTCGCCCTGCAACACAGCGGCTTCGTGGCCGAGCTGGCCCGGGCCGAGGTGCTGCTGCAATTTGGCGCCCGCCTCATCTCCAAGCGACTCGGCCAGTTCATCAAGCAGCAGCCCTGGCAGGCATACTGGCTCATCGACCCGCAGCCAGCCCGGCTCGACCCGGACTACCGGCTGCGCCGCCGCCTGCTGTGCGAACCCGGCGCCTTTGCCGCCGCCCATCCGGTGGCGCATTCGCACCTGCCCTGGCACCGGTTGGCGGAGCGCCAGCAGTCCGTCAGCCAGCAGGTGCGCAGCGCCTGCGAGCGTTTCTCCGAGCTCGGGGTGTGCCACCGTCTGAATCAGCTGATCAAGGGTCAGCTGTTTGTCGGCAACAGCATGCCGGCCCGGCTGATGGACATGCTCGGCGAGGCGGGCAAGGGCCCCAGCCGGGTGATGACCAACCGCGGCGCCTCCGGCATCGACGGTCTCATCGCCACCGCCTACGGCTTCGCGCAATCGATCGAGCCAGGCAGCGACGAGCCCACCACCCTGCTGCTCGGGGATCTCAGCGCCCTGCACGATCTCAACAGCCTGGCGCTGCTCGGCAAGGCGAGCCGGCCGCTGGTGGTGATCCTGCTCAACAACGATGGCGGCAGCATCTTTCGCATGTTGCCGGTGCCGACCCAGGACGCACTGCTGGAGACCTACTACTGCCTGCCCCACGGCCTGCACTTCGAGCACGCCGCCGCCATGTTTGGCCTCCACTACCGGGCGCCGGCCACCCTCGCCGACTTTGAGCGGGACTACGCCGCCGCACTGGAAAAGGGGGTAACGCTGATTGAAATCAAGGTCCCCAGCAGCGAAGTCGCCGAGGATCTGAAGGCACTGGGAAGCGCGATCCGTGGCAGCTAGTGCCGACCAGCCGACGCTGGTGCTGCTGCACGGCCTGCTCGGCGATGCCCAAGACTGGCAACCCGTACAGGCAGCCCTGGCCGACCTCCCCAGCCTGGCGCTGGATCTGCCGGGTCACGGCAGCAACCAGGCTGTGCGGGTGAGCGGTTTTGACCAGGCCCATCGCTGGCTGTGCGACGAGCTGGCCGCGCGCGGCATCGGTCGCTACCAACTGGTGGGCTATTCGCTGGGGGGGCGGCTCGCCCTCTATCACGCCAGCCAGACGCCGGTGGGGCTGCAGGCCCTGCTGCTGGAAAACTGCCACCCCGGCCTGCCCGCCGAAGAGCGCGCTGCGCGCCTGACCCACGACGAAAGCTGGGCCCGGCGCTTCGAGCAGGAGCCCCTGGCGAGCGTGCTGGCGGACTGGTATCGGCAAGGGGTGTTCGCCGATCTGGACGATCATTCCCGCGCCCGCCAGATAGCCCGCCGCCTTGGCAACGACGGCAAGGCCGTGGCCGCCATGCTGCGTGCCACCTCCCTTGGCAAGCAGCCGAACCTGGCCCCCTGGCTGGCGCAAGGCACGCTGCCGGTCACCTGGGTGAGCGGCAGGCGGGATCACAAATTCCATCAGCTGGCTTGCCTCATGGCGAGTCAGCAGAGCAAAATCAACCACTTGGAGCTGGATGGCGGCCACAACCTGCATGCCCACCAGCCTGAGGCCTTTGCCCGGCTCCTCGCGGAGTGGGTCAACCAACAACAAGAAGAGAAGCGTCATGATTGAAGCAATGACTGAAGCGGAACTCTATGCCCCCGTCGAGTGGCGTGATTGCTCCGCCGGTTACGAGGACATCCTCTATCACAAGTCCGGCGATGGCATTGCCAAGATCACCATCAACCGCCCCCAGGTGCGCAACGCCTTCCGCCCCCGCACCGTCAAAGAGATGCTGCAGGCGCTGGCCGATGCCCGCTACGACGATCAGGTCGGCACCATCATCCTGACCGGCTTCGGTGAAAAAGCCTTCTGCGCCGGCGGTGACCAGAAGATCCGTGGCGACTACGGTGGCTATCGCGATGACGAGGGCACCCATCACCTCAACGTGCTCGACTTCCAGCGCGACATCCGCACCTGCCCGAAACCGGTCGTTGCCATGGTGGCCGGCTATGCGGTCGGTGGCGGCCACGTCCTGCACATGATGTGCGATCTGACCATCGCCGCCGACAACGCCCAGTTTGGCCAGACCGGCCCGAAAGTGGGCTCCTTCGACGGCGGCTGGGGTGCCTCCTACATGGCGCGCATCGTCGGCCAGAAGAAGGCCCGCGAAATCTGGTTCCTCTGCCGCATGTACGATGCCAAGCAAGCCCTCGACATGGGGCTGGTCAATACCGTCGTGCCGCTGGCAGAGCTGGAGCGTGAAACCGTGCGCTGGTGCCGCGAGATGCTGCAGAACAGCCCGATGGCGCTGCGCTGCCTGAAGGCCGCCCTCAACGCCGACTGCGACGGCCAGGCCGGCTTGCAGGAGCTGGCGGGGAATGCCACCATGCTGTTCTACATGACCGAAGAGGGTCAGGAAGGGCGCAACGCGTTCAACGAGAAACGCCGTCCCGACTTCTCCAAATACAAGCGGAATCCCTGATGACACTCGCTCTCTATCGCTACCAACTGCCTTTTACCCAGCCCCTGACCTTTCACGGCAAGGTGGAGGTGGCGCGAGAGGGCCTGCTGGTCCGCGTTGACGACGGCTGGGGGGAGATAGCCCCCCTGCCCGGCTTCTCCCGCGAGAGCATGGCCGAGGCGCAAGCCGAAGCCATCGCCAGTCTGGAGCGGCTGGCTGCGGGGCAGGAGATAGCCCCGCAGCTCCCTTCGGTGCAATTCGGGCTGGACTGTGCCCGCCGCTGCTGGCCAGCCCAGACAGCCCCGCTGCCCGAACCCTATCCCCTTATTCAGGGCTCCCCCCAGGAGCTGCTGAAGAACTGGAAGAACTGGCTTCACAAGACCCCGAACAAGGCCAAGCTGAAGGTGGCCCGTTACCCCATGCGCGACGAGCTGGCGCTGATCCGCCTGCTGTGCGACCGCATTCCCACCCTCAAGCTGGTGCTGGACGCCAACCAGGGCTGGACCCGCGAGGAGGCCTGGGCCTTCTGCGGTCATCTGGACCCGAACCGGATCGAATATCTGGAAGACCCCTGCGCCGACTTTGCCGACATCGCCTTCGTGGCCAATCGCACCGGCATGCCGGTGGCCATCGACGAGCTGCTGGCCCAGGGCAAGCCGTGGGAACCCATTCCCCAGCTGCGCGCCCTGGTGCTCAAGCCGACCCTGCTCGGTTCGCTGGCCCACTGCGAGGCACTGGTGACCCGGGCCCACGAGCTGCGCCTCAAGGTGATCGTCTCTTCCTGTTTCGAATCCGGCGTCGGTCTGAACCAGCTGTTCCATCTGGCCGGCGAATGGGCACCGGAACAGGCCCCCGGCCTGGATACCCGGCGCTGGCTGGCCGCCGATCTGCTGGACGCCGCCGGCAAACCCGATCCAAGCCTGCTGGAGCCCCTGTTTCACCACGATTGAAGGGGCCTGCATGCCACCCTTGTCTGACCATCACTCCCATCCCGAACCCTGCCCGGTGCGTCACTGGGCGCGATCCGCTCCCGCTCGCATCGCCATTCACGCCACCGTCCCGCTCACCTACCGGCAACTGGACGCCAGGCTCAACAGCCTGTGCCAGCAGCTGGCCATGGCCGGCCTGCAACCGGGAGATCGCCTCGCCGCCGTGGTACGCGGTGCGCTGGAAGATGTGCTGCTGACCTGGGCCTGCGTGCGCAGCGCCATCGTCTTCTGCCCGCTCAACCCCGCCTTTCCGCTGACCCGGCAAACGGAGCTCGCGACCCTGCTCGACGTCAGGGCCTGCTGGTCGGCGAGCGAGATCCCGGCCGGCAGCTGGCAACCGCTACGGCTCGACTTCACTCGTGAGCTGGTGGCGGACGAAGGCGACTGCATGCTGGATCCTGCCCGGCTCAACAACATGATCCTCACCTCGGGTTCCAGCGGCACGCCCAAGGCCGTGGTGCACCGGCTGGCCAACCACCTGGCCTCGGCGCGAGGCTCCACCAGCCAGATCCCGCTCGATGAGCGTTGTGGCTGGCTGCTCTCCCTGCCGCTGTTTCATGTCGGCGGTTACGCCATTCTGTTCCGGGTCTTTCTGGCGGGCGCAGCCCTGGTGCTGGACGATCGCGCCCGCCCGCTCAGGGAGCGGCTCGAACAACAACCCATCACCCATCTATCCCTGGTACCGACCCAGCTCTGGCGACTGCTGGCGCAGGGCTTCGATCCCGCTCGAACCCGGCTGCGCGAGCTGCTGCTCGGGGGCGCCGCCATCCCCCAGCCGCTGGTGCACAGGCTCACCGCCATGGGGCTGGTGCCCAAGGTGAGCTATGGCCTCTCCGAGATGGGCAGCCAGGTCTGCACCGGCCGGCCGGCCGCCGCTGGCGTGGTGGGCAAGGCGCTGCCGGGGCGGGAGGTCTGCATCCGCCAGGGGGAGATCTGCGTGCGCGGCGAGACGCTGTTTGCGGGCTACTTCAAGGAAGGGGGGCTGGCGCGGCCGCTCGACGAGGACGGCTGGTTCCACACCCGCGACAAGGGGCATTTCAACGCGGATGGCGAACTGGTGGTGGAGGGGCGGCTCGACAACCTCTTCATCTCGGGGGGCGAGAACATTCAGCCCGAGACCATAGAGCAGCGGCTGGTGGATCACCCCGCAGTTGCACAGGCGCTGGTGGTGCCGGTGCCGAGCGACGAGTGGGGGCAGAGGCCCGCCGCCTTCATCGACTGGCATGGCGAGCCGCGGCCTTATGCCGAGCTGGCGACCTGGATCCGGCAGACCCTGCCCGGCTTCATGGTGCCGGACCAATGGCATCCCTGGCCCGATCTCGGGGGGCAACTCAAGCCGCAGCGCAGGCAATATCAACGCATGCTGCAGGAACAGTGATCAGCCATGCGACAATTTCAGACATGGTGGAGCCATCCAAATACACACTTTATTCGAAAGAAAATGCTGGCGGCGTCAAAATACCCCTCACAGGCAGGGGGAAGTGAGAACGATTACATACACGACCCTCTTTTTGTGTGTTTTTTGAACTGAACGAGCCGCCTGTAGTACCATATTCCCCGCCATGCATTTAAACGCAAAGGTAACTAGTTGATAGTTAAAGATATTGCTAATTTCCCATTATTTGAACAAAGACTGCATGGTGGTAAAATGCTCTCCTTGGCAGTAAGACGAGTCACACATGAGTAACAAAAATTATAAAATTGCAGAGGATATCTTTTTCTCCGCTGCAATATTCCGACTCTCGAAAGGAGACAAGGACATCAAGCTCAGCAACAAGGAAGCCGAGCTGCTCGAGATGCTGTGTGATGAGGCAGGTACTGTCATTGCCAGAAGCAAGCTGCAGGATGCCTTGTGGCCGAACCAGGACAATACCGACACCAACCTGAACCGGCAGATCCTCTCGTTGAGACGAAAGCTGGAATCATTCGGTTTGATGGATGCGATCGATACTATCCCGCGGGTGGGATATATCTTCTGCGCCCCCATTGAAGTGGCCGGAGAGACCGAGGAGGCAGTGCCGAATGAAGAAATTCAGACGGTCGCAACCGCCAATGTGCCCCAGGTCAGACGGCAATATACCCGCCGTAAATATGATCGCTATTTCAGCCCGCAGCGTATTTTGCTGGTTGCACTCTTGCTGGTATCGCTGACCGCGCTGGTCATCAGCATATATCACTATGCCACGGCCAATACGCTGCGCACCATCAATCTTGGCCATGTTTCTCTTTATATGACCAGTGATACCGAGCAAGCATTGAAGGTAAAGATCGATGCGCTCTCACCGTTGGTCCAGAAAATTTCGCGCAAGGATGATGAACAGGTATCCCTGCTGGTCGGAAAAGAAGCCATCAGCTATTTTTCCATCGACAACAACAGTCGCCAGCTGTCAGAAAATGTCTTTTTATTGCGCAATGGTCATCCGCTTGCCGAAGAGGTGCAATGCGTTATTTCCACCATGGCTCAGCAGGGAAAGAATGTTTCCCATAACTATTACAACAATACCGACACCACAGTTCGATATCACAGCAATTGCCAGGCGCCGGACAACTGGGTTGAGCTGACCAGAAAGAACAAGTTCATTGTTACACTGAGCCGTGAAATAGTCGTGGCAACCATTATAGCTACCGACAGCCAGGGTCAGACGCTATTCAATCTGGATTCCGTCGGGGATCTGGAGCGGGATGATGGCGATATTTCGGTAGAGGTAAAAAATACCATCGTCAATTACATCGATCAAAAGGCACTGACCAATAACGGCATGGTAGCAACCCTGGTGGCCGCCTTGACCCCCCCTAAACAGAAAGCACAGTTTGTGCAGTTGCCGGGGGGCATTTACCTCTCCAGTTATCTGGGTGGCGTTATCAACTGGCCCAGTCTGGGTAATTCAAAGGTCATTCAGCGCAATGACTTCTGACCTTATTCATAGGCAACGATAAAGTTGGCCACGGCGGAATAATCCCCGGGCTGGATGGTCTTGGCAGCCAGCGCGTCCGGATGCGCTTCCACCCGGGCAAAGAACTGCAGCTCATTGTCCGCCGCACCGCCCAGCAGATAACCGCGGGAGGGGGTGCCCAGATCCAGTGGTGACTGGGTCACGTCATAGAGGCGGATCCCGGCGCCCTTGGCCATCCCGGCGGTAAACGCCAGCCCGCCGCTGAGCTGGGGATCCTGCGAGCCGGTAAAGGTCACCTTGGCCATGCGAAAGATCCCCGGCTTGCAGTTGGTCAGCCGGATGGAGAAAGGCACTTGGACCCCGGCCCCGTTGGCATAGAGCTCCTTCACGTCGACCACCCCCATCTCGACCTCCTGCTCGATGGATTCGGGAGCAATCTCGCACGGCTGATCGATGATCCGGCCATGGAGGTGGACCGTGTTGCCAAGCAACTCCAAGTCATCGCCGGCACGGGGAGCCGCCGTTACCGCCAACAGCGGGCACAGCGCCAGGCCTATCCACAATGTCCGCAACATATGACAACTCCTCACTGAAATTCGGCAACTATGGTTGCGGTGGCGTAGAAGTCACCCGCAGGAATATCAGCACCTACCGGTGTTATCGGCGCGGCAATAAAGCCCCAGTCACCAATGTTTCCTTGCATGGAAACCGGATAAAATGTATTCAAATTCAGCTGAGAACCATCCAGCTGCTTGAACTTTATGCCCAAATCGGAAATGACATTTCCACCTTGATAGCCATCCCGAGTTGTCCGCAGATAGTCTTGGTTGAAAGAGGTTGGTTTTCCAGAAATACCAAGATTGATCTTCAAGGCATCCCCTTCAAAAACACCACCACGACATTGAAATGTCAGAGGGACCGTCTTTTCAAAATTATTCCCATCCAATCCAGATCCTGGCAAATCACCAAATTCTACTTCAATAGTCTGCCCACCGTTAATTACGCATTCTTCTGGTACATATAAAATTGCAGATGTAATCGTAATTCGAGACATTGGCAAATTATTGAAATCTGTAGTGGTAGACCCTAGGCGACCATACATCTCTACGACTTGACGATCCGATATTTGTACACCATTAATTATTTGTTTTCTTACACGGAAGGTTACTCGCCCACGGCTACCACTTTCGAAATTATTTATTCTTGTCTCTTTTCCCTTAGTACAAGAGTAATTTGGGTAATCATTACTTTCATTCGGAAATGGGGCCGTAACAAACTTTTTCTTCCAACCAGCTATCCAAATTTCGACCTTCATATCCAGAAAGTCATTTAGTTTTACAAAACCATCACCTGCTTGAGGCAAGCCATCCGTCATGGTCGCCTTATAGTACACTGGAGATTGTGGAATGCTTCTATCCGGGCAGGTAACGATACCCGAATATTGCCCCCCCAAGTTCCACTCAAACGCCTTGGTAGTAAAACCAGGTTTGTTTTGAATATCAGCCTTATCCAACGATATATAGTAATCATGGGTTGGGTTGGGCGTCACATAACCATTTGCCAATGCCGTTCCTGCAAACAGCATAAGGCTTGAACAGAAGATGGAACGTAGCATAGGCCTTACTCGCTCTTCACGGCTTTACAGGCATTGCCTGTGCACTGGTATTTGATATCCATATATCCGCCGTAGTCATTGACGTAGCTGATCACAAATTCATTGCCCAGCGTTTCCGGGATGTTGACCGTCTGCTCGGACTTGGGTGCCACCATAAAGGCGGAGAAGCCCTTGATGGCGGTTCTCCCCTTGCCCTGCGGATGGCCGAGGCCCACGTAGGTGATGTAGTAAGGGGTGGGGTTGTTCACCTGCAGGGCCTTGCCCTGCTTGGTGATCAGCACCTGATCCTGCCAGATGGCGCCGCGCTCGGGCAAAATGGCCTCG
This sequence comes from Aeromonas sp. FDAARGOS 1408, assembly GCF_019048665.1. Taxonomy (NCBI): domain Bacteria; kingdom Pseudomonadati; phylum Pseudomonadota; class Gammaproteobacteria; order Aeromonadales; family Aeromonadaceae; genus Aeromonas; species Aeromonas sp. FDAARGOS 1408. The sequence goes on from NZ_CP077394.1 coordinate 3,635,464, forward strand.
GGGCGGTAGAACAGCTTGATCTTGGACTGCACGGCAATCTGCATCACGTTGCTCTTCTCGCTCTTGGGCGGGATCTCGCGCAGGTTGAAGTAGTAGATCGACTCGCGATCCTTGGGCAGGCTGTCGATGGCCGGCACGCTGGCGATGCGCACGATGGACTTCTGGTTGGCATCCACCCGCTGTACCGGCGGCAGCACCACGAAGGGTGAAGAGATCTTCTGCCCCTGGGCATCTTCAATCCAGGACTGCGCCAGATAGGGCAGCTTCTGGTTCTCGTTCTTGATGTTGAGGCTGATGGACTTGGCACCACCCGGATAGACGGCGCGAGTACGGTCCAGCACGATGGCAGCGCTGACGTTGAGCGAGGTCATGCCCAGCACGGCCAGACAGGTATAAGAGAGCAGCTTTTTCATCGGTATCCCATTACTTGCAAGTGAGAGTCTTCATCGACAGATCGGTTACTTGTTGCGGTGCCACTATCTTGCACTGGCGGGCGCCGCCCCAGGAGAGTTCAAACGCTTCATTCGGTTTCACCCCGGTCAGATAGACCAGGCCATCTTCATCCACCACCGAGAGCACACGGCCGGAATCCCTGACGACGGTGGCACCAAACGGCGGCACTGAGCCATCGGACAGCTTGACGTTGGCCAGCAGCTTGAACCCTTCGGCGATTTCGAAGGCATTATACCCAATTGCCCCCTCGGTCAGGGTCCCCTGCTTGATGGCGTTCATCGCATCGATGTCGTCGCTCAGCTGATCCACGTCCACCCGGGTGTCGCTCTTGCGATAGTCGGTCATGTCGCTGATCACCGCGACGCCAAAGCGGTTGGTCACGGCGCGGCCGTTGTTGAAGGAGACGCCGGAGGTCTTGTCGGTATCCACCATCATGCGGGTGCCGCCACGACGGGTCGCCTGATGCAGAGCCGCCCCGTGCTCGGTCGCCGTCAGGCCGCCGCGCAGGCTGGCACCGACCGAGGTGTACTCGCTCTGCACGCTGTAGGCATTGAGGCTGACCGCCCCGATGTCGCTGTTGTGGTTGTAGTAACCCCGCGCCACGGCGTGACCATTGCTCTGCACGCCCGCCCCCAGCTGATAGGTGTCATCCGGCCGGCTGTAGTCCTGATAGGTGGCCAGGTGGGTCACCTTGCCGTTGGAGGACTGCACGCTGTATCCCGCGCTCTTTCGGTCTCCGATCGGCATGCTCAGGGTCAGCATGACGCTCTTGTCATCCTCGTAGTTCTCGGTCTTGGTCTTGTAGGCCGACACATAGACGGAGACATCCTTGAAGCTGCCGATATTCACGTTCTTGTTGATGGTGAGGCCGTAGCGATCCTCGGCGTCATGTTCCCAATAGGTTCTGTGGGTGTAGTCCAGGTAGACGGTCAGCGCCTTGGCCGCATCATCCGCCCAGAAGGTCTTGTTGGCGGTGATGGTGTAAAGCTCCTTGTCACCCCAGTTGTTGTAGTCATCGCTCGAGGTGTTCTCGTTCTTCTCCAGCCGATCCTTGTTATTGAGGAACTGCGACATGGTCATGAAGTCATGCTGGGAGAAGCGATAGCCGGCGAAGGTGATCGAGCTGTTGTATTCATCGAACTGCTTGGCGTAGTTCACCCGCACCGACTGGCCAATCTTGGTCGACAAGCCGGGCAGCTTGGAAATGGATTGGGTCAGGTCGGCGGAAATGGCACCGAAGGCATAGAGATCACGACCGATACCCAGCCCCATGGAGTTGTATTCACCCGCAACCAGACTGCCGCCATAGAGCGACCAGGAGTTTGCCACCCCCCAGGAGAAATCACCGGTGACGAAGGCAGGGCCGTGCACGTCGTGCACCGAGTCCGTCTGTTCGGAAGGGGCGCCGACCGCCAGGTTGTATCTGACATAACCGGGACGGGTCAGATAGGGCACAGTTGCCGTGTCGACCTGGAACGAGTTGACGCTGCCATCCTGCTCTTCCACCCGCACATCGAGACGGCCGCGCACCGAGCTGTCCAGCCCCTGGATGCGAAACGGACCGGCCGGTACGTTGGTCTCATAGAGGATGCGACCGGACTGGGAGACGGTCACCTTGGCATTGGTCTTGGCGATGCCGCTCACTTCCGGCGCATAGCCCTGCAGGCTCGGCGGCAGCATGCGCTCGTCATTGGCCAGGTTGACGCCGGTATAGCGAAAACCGTCGATCAGCTGGGAGTTGAGCTGCTGCTCACCCACCGTCAGCTTGGCGGCCATGTTCGGCAGCGGACGATAGGCGTAGATGCGGTTCAGCTCGGAAGTGGTCCGATCGTTGTCGCCCCAGTAGGCATTGGTCTGATAGTCGCCGCGCAGGCGCCAGGCACCGTAGTTGAACCCCAGGGTGCCGTAGCTGCTGATGTTACGGTTGGAGTAGCCATCGCCCTCGTTGATCTGGGCGTTGATGTTGTAGTCCAGCATCATCCCCGGGATCCCTTCATCCCACTGCTCGGGCGGAATCCAGTTGGGATCGCTGTACTTCATCCACGCCTGGGGCACGGCGATGTGCAGCAGGCCGTTGCCGATATCGTTGGCGATCACCACGCCGTCCAGCGCCAGCAGGTTGGCACACTGACCGTCGTGCCAGCTGTCGATCTTGGCGATGGCCTCGTCGGTCAGCGCCAGCTTGGGGATCACCTCTTGCGGCAGGCAGGCCACCCCGCCCTTCCCCTTGCCGGTGTCGGTCTCGTAGAAGGGGATTTTCTGCAGGGGCAGCTTGTTCTTGTTGACCTCGATCTCGAGGTAGTAGTCGCCGGGCAGGATGTAGCCTTCGTCGGCAAACTGGGAGAGGTCGATCTTGGTCCGTTCGTCCAGATCGAGCGCATCAATATTAAACTCCGTCTCTGCCCATGCATGATTCGCCACCGCCATCAGGCCGGGCACGCACAGCATAAAAGCCATTTTGGAATAATGTTTTTTTCTCACAGAGTCTGATGTTGAAACGCTCATATATTTACTCTAGGAATTGCATAACGGTCTCACGTAATGAGGTATCTACACTAAGCAATTGGCTTGCTTACATATAATTGAGTTCAAACAGCGTCGTACTGTTAGGAAAAAACAGTTGACTGCTGGTCAGACCCAAATTGAATTCCAGATCACTGTTGACGATATCCGAAATAATAAATCTCTCGCCGGATACCTTGTGATATTGGCCGTTGTTGAGAATGCCAAGCTCATCACTCATGGCACCGCGCACGGACATGGAAATAAAAGGCAGTGATGCCTCTGCTGCTCCTTCAACCTGACAGCCGCTGATTTTCAACGTGCCCGGTTGCCTGGCCTGCAAAGGAATGCTGCGCTGCACGTCCAGGGTACAGCCCGACTCGGCCAGCCCATCCGAAATCTCGTTGGCGTGGACTGATCCCGCCATCATCACCAGCTGCAGCACCATGGCTGCCATCATTGAAGTTTTCATGATCAAGGTTCGATGTGAGGAGACAGAAGGTGTGAAGTTGTGGTGGCATCAGCCACCACAACCCTGGTCACACGTTAAGGCAGTCGATTACTCGTAGGAGAGAGTAAAGTTGGTCACTGCGGTGAAAGCGCCAGCTTTCAGCGGGTAGGTGTCTTGGCTTGCATAACCTTTCAGCACGGCGCTGAAGGGCAGCTCGTTGTCACCGTTGACCAGACCGAAGGCGGCTGTCGGTTCACCCAGCACGATAGCAGCGCCAGTGCCAGGGGCGGTCATCTTGATACCGGCACCAGCGGCGTCACCACCACCAATAACCAGCAGGCTGGAATCTACCGGGTCTTTGGCACCGCTGAAGGTGACCTTGACGGCATCTTCAGTATCGGAGATTTCACAGTTCAGCAGCTTGATGCTGAACGGCTTGGAGTTGGACTCGCCACCGTTGGCCAGCTCTTTGGTGCTGATCTGACCCATTTCAACTACCTGGTCAACAGACTCAGGAGCAACGGAGCAAGGAGCGTTGATGATTTCACCGTTGAAGGTGACTTTACCTGAACCGGTGTTGCCAGCAGCAAAAGCGGTGCCGCACAGCAGCATGGAACCAACACCCATAGCAACCAGAATTTTGTTAGCTTTCATTCGTTTATACCTACATTAACGTGTGTTGTACTGCATCACTCCAATCATGCTGGAGTCACGATCTTCAGTGATGCCGCGATATACTGCACAGCATGCCGGTGCCTGTTCTCTCATTAAGCCGGTGAGAGGCGACATCAATAACTTGCTGTGCCTTTATGGTTTATCTAAATAAGCAAAAGCAGCTCACCGCATAAGGAGCAGTTCCCGCTACACCTCAACTGCACAACTACATACATCCCTGTCGTCTGTGCAGAAAGCCGTGCTCCGCTTTTGCTTGATGAACAAATTAACGACTCATATGATGCACATCAAATACATTTTGATTTTTATAAATTCTTTTATAAACACATAAAAAACAATTACTTATAGCCATGACGACACATTTATGAATGCCGTAAAATAAATATCGTTCATATAGCAAACACGGATTGGATTATTTTAAATCAGACAACTTCAACCGCTTAACAGCAATTAACAAAAACTCAACAACAAAATAATTCCAGATCACGTTTTTTGTTTCTTGAATACCCCTGACGTCATACATAAAACAGCTCAGGTAATCAGGTAATCAGGTAATCAGGTAATCAGGTAATCAGGTAATCAGGTAATCAGGTAATCAGGTAATCAGGTAATCAGGTAATCAGGTAATCAGGTAATCAGGTAATCATTCTAACCAGGTTCCACTTGTGCAGGGAAACACCAACAAGCTTCCTTTTATTATCCCCTTGTTCACTCCCAAGGTCATGCTGAACCATGTTTGTGATCGACATAAAAATACTGAGTTCGCCCGTTATTCATAATGGCAAGGGAGATAAGAATGAATTTTTCAGGATATTCATTCAAAAAAACATTAAGGAAAACCAGCCGTTTATCCTGGACCGCGGAGAATAAAAAACTATTTGTGACCCATACCTCACACTTTTTTATGGTGATTGATTTCTCAAAGTGCGATGTTATCATCTAGACATAGAGTAAAGGGCAAACCGATCGAAAGGTCGGGACGCAAAGCCACCGGTCTAAGGGTTCATAACCTAAGACAGCGGAGCTGCCATCTGAGAAGAGCGATGTCATCAGCTGTATCTGTGTCATTCTCTTTGATTGCGTTGCCCTTTTCGTACAACGACATGTGACGAAAAGGACATAAAAATGAACACTTCCACCACTTCCGTTCGCAACAGCGCCATCCGTTTTGCCTCTTCTGCCGCCGCAGCCATGCTGCTGGGTGCCGCTTTGTTGCCAGCTACTGCCTCCGCCTACGATGGCAGCATCACCTTCACCGGTACCATCTACGAAGCCCCCTGTGACTTCGCCGACAACAGCGTGACCTGCTACTCGGGCACCCAGCGTCAGACCATGGATCTGGCCAGCCTGCAGCAAGCCGGCAGCCTCAATACCATCAGCAGCACCATGCAGTACAAGCTGGCTGCCGGCAGCAGCAACATGGCCATAGTGACCGTCAGCTACCTCTGATCCCGTCACTTCCGTCACCCGCCCGAGGTTGTTCATTGCCTCGGGCGGATCTGCTCGCACCGTGAAGGGTGAGCACCCACTGCCATGCTCAGGCAGCGGCTGATAACGCCTGCCCGCGACTCCCCATCACTTTTCCTCCTATTTTTTCTGCGTCCATACCGAGCTCAGCCAGCGGCCTTCTCACTACGCCCCCAACTTTCTGCTCAGACAAGTCAGCGCTTTTTCTGCGGGTTTGCCGGCTTCGCATTGTCGCGACGCCACATGACCAGCACATCTCAAACGAGACTTTGATCACAGTTGCCAGCCTCAGACTGAGATCCCCCCCAGATGGCAGATGAGTCCTTGCTATCAACCAGGCCCCCAATGGGGCTCACTTTGTTTTGATTCAATCTAAATAAATGATTTATATGGCCTGATTGGTGGGTTGATATCCTTTTGGAGCTGAATAGATTGCACGCGTCAATCACGCAGACAATCAAGCAAAGGGATAAAAATGAACAATCTGGGTACCAGGTTGCTGCTGCTGGCAGCACCGGGCCTGCTTGCCACTTCGGCGCTGGCCAACTACTCCCCCTCCGACTGGCAACAGTATCAACTCAAAGGTGAATCCAGCCGTCAGCTGGGGGATCAGCTCACCGAAGTGACCTACGAGCTGAGCGCCCGCAGTGGCGACGCCCCCTATCAACAGCTGAGGGTGTATCGTCGCTTCGACTGGAGCGAAGCCAACCTGGCCGCACTGGCAGAACAGCAGTGCGGCGAACCCCAGCTCAAGATCGAGCAGGGCTGGCAGATCCGCTACCTCAGCTGTGAAGAGGTGGTGCCGGCCGGCAAGGCTGTCCCGGCCAGCAGCTATGACTTTGGCTACGGCATGAAACAGGGCCGCTGGGAGCCACTGGCAGGCACCCCGACCGCGCCGCGTCAGGACCGTCTGCCGCTGGCGGAGCGGGTCATCCTGGGTCACAGCGAGCAGGAGCTGGATCGCTGCGAGCTCAACGCCGAGGGGCGCTGCGCCGAGCAGGCATGGCAGTACCAGCCGCAAAACTGGCAACAGTTGAAGGTACTGGAAGAGACCCCCAACGAGCGGGATGGCCGCCTCGAGCAGATCTTCTTCCGTCTGCAGCCGGTTGCGGGCAGCCAGGCCGCCCGTCAGGTGAGCGAGCTGCACGTCTGGCGCCAGTACACCTGGTTGCTGGAACAGGCCAAGACCCAACAGGAGTGTGATGAACCCCAGACCCGTCAGGAAGGGGACAAGACCATCAGCTACCGGGTGTGCCGTCAGACCCTGCCCGCCGGCAGCGAGGTACAGGTGGTCTTGAAGGACACCGGCTATCAATACCCGGTGGGGGGCAGCGAATGGCAGACCCTGCCGGAGACAACCGAATGGCAGGAGAGCCGGGTGCTCAATCGCCCCATCATGCTGGCCAGCAAGGAGGAGCAGCTCGACTGCCGCCGTGCCGACGGCCGCGCCTGCTCCGAGCCGGACCTGCCCGATACCGATCTGCTGGACGCCGAAGCGGCCAGGATAGTGCAGGATGCCAGTGGCCAGCCCGCCCCTGTCTGGCAGGAGAACTATGGTCACGACGATGCCAAACTGCTGGCCGTGTCCCGCGGCATCCAGAGCCTGCTGGCGGCCAATCAGCCGGCCCATCCGGCCATGAAGCTGCTGCTGGAATACGTGCGTGCCCACAACTACCACAACTACGGCAAGCACAAGGAAGACGGTCCGGCCGCCGCCGAGGCGCTGGCCGAGGCGCTGACCGCGCTGGGTGCCCATCCGCTGCTCTTCCCGGAGCAACCCACCGATGAGGTGGGCTACGTGATCGGTGCCTGGAGCATCGCCCTGCACGGCCAGTTCAAGAGCCCGGCAGTACAGAGCCGCTTTGGTACCCTGCTCGGCGAGTTCAACCAGATGCTGGCCTACAGCACCCGCCATGCCAGCGAGATCAACGGCCAGCACGCCTGGGCGACCGGCCTGTTCGATCTGCTCAACTTCCTCGACTTCGCCAGCGACTACAGCGATCCCTTCGCCAGCGACTTCCGCCAGCAGGATGGCGAGCTGCGCAAGCAGCTGCACGCCCTCGGCATGAGCGAACTCGCGTTGTGGAAAGGGCGGGATGGCGCCGATCTGTTCTTGCTCAACAACGTGCTGGATGCCTACACCCGCCTCTACCGGGTCGCCCGATATACCCGCCCGGACGAGCTCGACGGCTACCGCAGGCTGCTGGATGACTCCGTCATCACCCTCGTTCGCCACCACGACCTGATCCCCGGTGGTCAGCAGAGCCAGGATCTGCTGGAAGACATGTCGCTGACCCTCTCCACCTACTACCTGACCTACACGGACCGCACCAGCGAAGCCTGCATCAGCGGTGACTTCGCCGGGCTCTGCACCCCGATCCGGGTGGAGGATGTGCTGCCGTTCGAGCACACCTGCTCGCCGACCCTGCGCCTGCGAGCCCAGGATCTGACCATGGATCAGGCCGAGGGGATCTGCCGTGAACTGGGCGCCGAAGAACAGCAGTTCCATCAGCAGATGGAAACTGGCTGGCAGCCGGTGGCAGACGATCACAACGAGGCACTGGAGCTGGTGATCTTCGACTCCTCCGCCGACTGGAAACGCTACGGCAGCGCCCTGTTTGGCGGCGTCTCCACCGACAACGGCGGTATCTACATTGAGGGAGATCCGGCTCGCCCCGGCAACCAGGCCCGCTTCTTCGCCTACGAGGCGGAGTGGAAGCGCCCTGCGTTCCAGGTCTGGAACCTGCGCCACGAGTACGTGCACTACCTGGACGGCCGCTTCAACCAGTACGGCAGCTTCGGCCACTACCCGCTCAACCGCACCACCTGGTGGTCGGAAGGGCTGGCGGAATTCATCGCCCACGGCCAGTGCTTCGCCCGCGGTCTGGACAACGTCGCCGGCCGCCCGGCAGGGGATCGTCCGGCCCTGGCCGACATCCTGCACCTGGATTACGACAAGGGCGGCGAGATGGTCTACTCCTGGTCCTACACGGTGCATCGCTTCCTGAACGAGACCGGTCGCGGCGCCAGCTGGCTGGCCATGGCCCAGGCCCTGCGCAACCCGGATCAACAGCAGGCGATGAGCGCCTTCGAAGCCGAGCTGGACCAGCTGATTGCCAATGACAGCGAGGCCTACCAGCAGTGGCTCGGCCGCGAGCTGCTGCCCTGGTGGGAGGCCAACAAGGACTCCGACGAGTGCAAGGCCAACGACTCTTCCCACTGAGACGCTGGCATCAATACCCAAGGGCGGCCATGGCCGCCCTTTTTATTGGAAGATGATAAGCAGCACAGGATCAATCAGTTAGCCATTCCCGCCATGCGACAACCTCTGCCCGAGTGACGCCATCTGCGGTCATCAAGCCTGACGCGCGGCGGCAACTTGTAATAGAATGACCCCCTGTCATCTCTTACTTCAGACCCGAACCGCACCGCGCATGAAGAAGTTTGCCAAGATCCTGCTCGCCTGCCTCTGCCTGTTGCTGGCCTCTGCCGCCGCCCTGCTTGGCTACAGCGAGTGGACCGTCTCGGACGCCCGTCACTACACCTATGACGACGTCAACGCGGTGCCCTACAACCGGGTCGCCCTTGTGCTCGGCACCTCCAAGTACCTGATTGGCGGCAGCCCGAACCACTACTTCAAATACCGGATCAAGGCCGCCGCCGAGCTCTACAACAACGGCAAGGTGGACTACATCCTGGTCTCCGGCGACAACGCCACCGTGCAGTACAACGAACCGCGCCAGATGCGGCGGGCCCTGATCCAGGCCGGTATTCCGGCCAGCGCCATCTATAGCGACTACGCTGGTTTCCGGACTCTGGATTCCATCGTGCGGGCCAAGGAGGTGTTCGGCCAGGCCCACTTCACCGTGGTCTCGCAGGCTTTTCACAACGAGCGCGCCATCTTCATCGCCCGCCATTTCGGCATCGAGGCGGTCGGCTTCAACGCCGTGGATCCCAGCGCCTATCAGGGCATCAAGACCCGGGTACGCGAGGTGTTCGCCCGCCTGATGGGGCTGCTCGACCTCTACGTGCTGGACAAGGGGCCCAAGTTCCTCGGCGAGCCCATCGTCATCGGCGGCCCGGTTCCCTGCCAGGCGTTGAGCACCATAGGGGCGAGCCAGCCCTGCCTGCCCATCAAGCCGCCCTCTCATCAGCCGAAGGCCAAGCCGGCAGCGGCAGTGAGCGCTGCAACCGCCACCAGTGCAGCAACGCCAACCAGCAGTGCCGCCGTGCCGAGCGAGGCAACGCCCGTGGATAATCCGGCTGCCACCAGTGCGGCGCCGCCAACCAGCAGTGTGCTGACCCCTCAATAAAAGAGACCCGCCATCCGGCGGGTCTCTTTTATTGGACTTGGTATTTCCAGCAATCAGGCCAGCGCCTCGGCGTAGCGCCGTGCCACCTCGTTCCAGTCGATCACCTTGTAAAACGCGGCTATGTAGTCGGGGCGCTTGTTCTGATACTTGAGGTAGTAGGCGTGCTCCCACACATCCAGCCCCAAGATGGGCACCAGCCCATCCTGCAGGGGGCTGTCCTGGTTGGCGCTGCTCACTACCTGCAGCTTGCTGCGACCATCGACCACCAGCCAGGCCCAGCCGCTGCCAAAACGGCTCAGGGCGGCCTGGGTAAAGGCCTGTTTGAAGGCCTCCAACCCGCCCAGATCCCGCTGGATCGCCGCAGCCAGCTCGCCGGCCGGCTCGCCACCGCCCTGGGGACTCATCACCCGCCAGAACAGGCTGTGGTTGGCGTGACCGCCGCCGTGATTGCGCACCGCCCCCTGTAGTTGGAGAGGCAGGCTGTCGAAGCGGGCAAGCAGCGCCTCCACCGGCAACGCCGCCAGTTCGGGGTGATCGGCCAGCGCCGCATTGAGGTTGTTGATGTAAGTCTGGTGATGGCGACTGTGATGGATCTCCATGGTCAGCGCGTCGATATGGGGTTCCAGTGCGTCGTAGGCATAGGCAAGGGCAGGCAGGGTATGGCTCATGGTCACCTCTGTTTATTGTGATTAATGCAGTTGCGGGGCTGGCTCGGTCTGACACAGACACTGGCCGAGGCAGCGGCGGATGCCGTCGTGGCTGCCGTGCTTGCGCACGAAGGCGAGCAATTCGGTATGGGTGCTGCGGGTGTGGCGCAGGGCGGCATCCCGCAGGGCTCCGGAGCAGGCGGGGGACTGGCTGGTGGCGAGCAGGCAGTCGTGGATGTGACACAGCAGGTCAGCGGCCCGCTCCGGCAGCGCCATCGCCACCAGCAGATCCGCCAGGTTGTGGTGGGCCACCACCAGCGCGGCCACCGCCTCGTCCACATCGTGCCAGTCGGCAAACTGCTGGCGGGCCAACCACAGCGCCTGTTGATAGCAGGAGAGCGCCTTGGCGTGCTCACCGGCATCGAAATGGCGGTTGCCGCTCATGGTCTGCACCTTCCAGTGCACCATGCTGCTGTCGCTCTCCCCCGTCCCTACCCAACCTCTTACCCAGCTTGCCGACATAGGCTCCAACACCACAAATGATAATAATTATTATTTAACTTATATGAGGGGCGAACACAAGGGATAGTTGTGCCGGCACAGCCAACAACCCTGCCCATATGGGTAGGGCTTTTTTGAATCTGTCTGTTTGGTGATCATTTGCACAGATGCAAACGTCCCGTTCCGCCATGCTGGTCGGTATCGGCATGATGCCGGTGGCTGCCGCTGCGGCAGTCTCTCTTCACAAGGATGGACAAGATGAAAAAATGGCTATTGGTGCTGTTGTGCGCCCTGCCCATGCTGGGCCAGGCGGCAGGTTATACCCAGACCCGCTACCCCATAGTGCTGGTGCACGGCCTGTTCGGCTTCGACAAGCTGCTCGGGGTCGACTACTTCTACGGCATTCCCCAGGCACTGACCCGGGATGGCGCCAGGGTCTACGTGGCCCAGGTCTCCGCCACCCAGAGTTCGGAACTGCGCGGTGAGCAGCTACTCAAGCAGGTACAGCAGGTGCTCGCCATCACCGGGGCGGAGAAGGTGAACCTCATCGGCCACTCCCACGGCGGCCCCACCATTCGCTACGTCGCCTCGGTCGCCCCTGAGCTGGTCGCCTCCGCCACCAGCGTGGGCGGGGTCAACTACGGCTCGGAGATCGCCGATCTGGTACGCGCCAACGTGGCACCGGGCTCGGTGGCCGAGAAGCTGGCGGTGGCCGCCGCCTCGGCCCTGTCCGGGGTCATCTCGCTGCTCTCCGGGGGCAGCCAGCTGCCACAGGATCCCCTCGCCGCCCTCGATGCCCTCACCAGCGCTGGCGCCCAGCGCTTCAACCAGCGCTATCCGGAAGGGCTGCCCAGCCAGTATTGCGGCGAAGGGCCCATGCAGGCTGCCAACGGGGTCTACTACTTCTCCTGGAGCGGGCGCGGCACCATGACCAACATCCTGGATCCGGTGGATCCGGCGCTGGCGCTGACCGGCAGCTTCTTCAAGGAGCCCAACGACGGCCTGGTCGGGGTGTGCAGCAGCCACCTCGGCAAGGTGATCGGCACCGACTACCGGATGAACCATCTGGACGAGGTGAACCAGTCGTTCGGCATTCGCCACCTGTTCGAGACCGACCCGGTCGGCCTCTATCGCCAGCACGCCAACCGCCTGCAGAGACTGGGGTTATGAACAAGGCATGGCTGATGGCCGCTCTGCTGGGAGCGGCCCTGCTGCTGGGGGGTTGGCAGCTGTGGCCCGCCCCGAGCCCCGACTCGGCCGCCCCCATGGGGCAAGAGGCCGGGCCGGTTTCCCCTCTGGCTCGGCAGGTGGCCCCCTCGCCCGATGAGCACTCGCTGCAGGCTCGCTATGAGGCCTTTCTTGCCGCCGAAAGCAGCCTGACGGTGCCGACCGACCCGGGCCTGGCCAGCCTGCAGGTACTGTTCGACGAGCGCGAGCAGTTGCGCCAGCAGAGCTTCACCCCGGCCGAGCAGGAGCAGCTGTTTGCCGAGGATCGGCTGATGGAGCAGTGGACCCTGCGCCGCAAGGCGCTGGCGGAGGCCAGCGATGCCGACAAGCCGCTGCTGGCGAGCGAGCTCGAGCTCTGGCTGGCGGAGCAGCCCCAGTGGTTTCGGGAGGCGGAGGCCAACAGCCGCCTGCTCGGCGATCTGCAGAGTCTGGAGCGACTGCCGGCGGCCGAGCGCGACGCCGTGCTGCGCGAGCAGCTGGGACCGGAGGCGGCGGACCGGCTGCACCAGCTGGCGGAGAGTCAGCAGGGGTTCGAGCAGCAGCTGGCCGGCTATCTGGCCGAACTCAAGCCCCTGCCCGCCGAGCGGCGGGCCGAGCAGCAGTCGGAGATCCTGGCGCGCTGGTTCGAGCCCGGCCAGTGGCGACGGGTGGAAGCCCTCACCCGGCTCAGGCTGGGCGAGTGACCGCCACAATAACCAAAATAAAAAGGGGCCCACATCTGGGCCCCTTGCTTTGATACTGCCGTGCTTACTGCGGCTTGTTGGCACCCGGCAGCGGCTGCCAGGTGAGGCGGGTCACCTGGGGTCCCTGCACCTTGCACTTGAGGCTCAGGTCCTGCCACCCCTTGTCACGGCGCAGGGAGACTTCCCCCTCGATGCCCTCGGCGCTGCTCTTGAGCTTGGCCGGCTCGAAGGTCACCTTGTCCCCCCCGGCCAGCGTCATCAGCTTGCCGTTGCAGAGCCAGTGGGCGAGCTCCGCCCCCTTGAGCTTGACGCCCCCCTTGGCCGCCTTCTGTTCGGCGGCGCTCGGCGCAAACAGCTGGCCCAGCTCGGCCGCCCGTTTGGTGAGCCAGGCTTCTCGCTGCTGCATGCTCATCTTGCTGACGAACTCGGCGGGCTGGCCCTTCTCGTCCAGCCACCGGGTCAGCTTGCCGCCGTCGTCAAAGGCGAACTGGGCGGCGGGCTCCTTCACCCCGAACAGCTTGCCGCCCTTGAAGTAGTAACGGCTCTCCCCTTCTTGCTTGCCCTGCTCGTTCATGATGGGCACGGCGATGATGACGGGAGCGCCATCCACCCAGGCCTTGATGTCTATGCTGTCGTGGCTGAACAGACGGGTATCGAGGGCGCTCTCGGCCCCCTTTTCCATCAGGGAGAACTGCTCGGCGAGGGAGGCCGCCATCGAAGGCAGGGAGCAGAGCCCCAGTCCCAGGCCGAGGCTCAGGGCGATCACGGTATTGCGCATAAGTGTCCTGTGATTGGCCTAAGGGCCAAGGTTAGCTTTCTATCAGCCAGGCCCGCAGCTCCTCCCGGTGGCGATCGCCCAGGGGGATGGACTGGCGGGACTGGTAGTCAAAATGGATCAGGGTGGTTTCGGCGGTCACCGCCAGCTCGCCCTCCTGCCAGGCTTCCTGCCAGAGCGTGAAGGAGCTGGAGCCGATGCGGCGTACCCCGGTTTTGATCAATACCTGCTGGCCGTAGAACAGCTCCCGTTTGAACTGCACCGTGTAGCCCGCGATGATCAGATGCCAGTTGTGCACATCCAGCTCGGGGGAGAAGATGCGAAACAGCGGGTCGCGGGCCGATTCAAACCAGACCGCCGGCACCGTGTTGTTGATGTGGCCGAGGGCATCTGTCTCTTGAAAACGGGGTTGGATCTGCATTTCCAGCATGGATATCGACTCCTTGTCGTTGGACCGCGCTCAGGCTAACGCGGCCCGCCTCTGGACTCAAGCTCCTCCATCCCCTCTCCGGAGCCGACGGCCAGCTCCGGGCGCAGCCAGGCGCTGCGAAAATCGAACCAGCCGAGCGCCGTCATCCGTACCCCGTGCACGCCGACCCGGCTCTCCAGCTCCAGCCAGTGGTGAAACAGCGGCACAAACCAGCCCCGCCGCTGCACATTTGCCAGCAGCGCCCGCGGCCCCGGCTCCTCGCCGCTGGCACGCCACTGCGTCAGCCCCTGCCACAGGCCATACTGGCCGCCCCACACCTTGCGCAGCAGCGGGGTCCCCTGCAACCAGGCGTAGGGGGCGAAGGCGTGTTCGTGCTCCAAGTTGAGGGTGCCGAGCCAGAGATCCACGTCCTCGTCCGCCCCGCTCACCCAGCGGCCGTAATCCAGGGTGCGTACCTCGAGATCGATGCCCTGCTCGGCCAGCAGGCTGCTCATGGCGTTGGCACACTCGTTGAACTCCAGGTGCTGGTTGAAGCAGGCCAGCACCAGCTGACGCGGCCGCCCGGCCGGCGCCGGCAACGGGACCGGCTGCGCCTCGCGCCAGTGGGGCAAGAGACCCAGCGCGCTGGTCCAGCCCCGCTGCAGCTCGGGGGCGACCCGCGCCATCAGGGCGATGGGGTTGAGCAGGCCGGCCAGCCACTGGCGCAGGGCGGGATCCTGCAGGGCACCGGAGCGCTCATCCTGCAGCAGGAAGTAACAGCCCGATTCGAGCTCGGACTCGCCACGCATGGTGCCGAGCTCCGGGCTGTCGCGCCCCAGTTGCAGGTGGCTCTCCAGCCGCTCCGCCAGCTCCGGCAGCATCCAGATGTCGATCTCGTCGAGCAGGGCGCGCAGACCGAAGTAGTCGTCGAATGCCTCCAGGCACAGGTGCATGGGATCGTTGGCGGTCACCCGATAGGGGCCGGTGCCCACCGGCTGCAGGGCAAAGCCCGCCTCCCCCTTGAGCTCGCGCGGCAGGATGACGGCCACCGGCTCGGCCAGCAGGTGAGGCAGCAGGGGATCCGGGCTGTCGAGGTGCAGATCCAGGGTGCGCGGCCAGGGGCTCTCCAGCCGTGCCAGATGGGCGAACAGCGGACGATCCCGCAGGCTCTGCAGGCTCTCCGTCACGTCCTCCACCACCAGCTCGCGGCCGTGGTGAAAGCGCACCGCCGGCCTCAGGTAGAAGCGCCAGTGACAGGGGCCGAGGCACTCCCAGTGGTGGGCGAGATCCCCCTCGATTTCCCCATTTTCCTCATTTCGCCGGGTCAGGCCGTTGAAGATCTGGCGGCTCAGGTGGATTTCGGAGCGGCGCAGCGGGCCGGTGGGCAGCAGTTGGGGCAGTGGCCGATAGTAGGGCACCCGCAGGATCTGGCGCCCTGCCCGGGTGGCCTGGCCGAGCTGTTCGATAAGCAGCGGGGTGAGCAGATCGAGGCGATCTTCCGCCAGCCGCACCGCCTGAGCCAGCTGGCCCTGGCTCAGCAGCTCCCGCAGTCGGCGCCGGGTCAGGCTCTCCTGGTTGTCCAGTAGGGTGAGGCGGGAGCGCCGCCCCCGTCCGGCCTCGGCAGACCAGCCGAGCCAGCCCTGCTCCTGCATGCGGCGCAGCAGCAGGCGGGCGTTGCGCGGGGTGCAGCAGAGCAGATCCGCCACCTCGGCGAGGCTTATTTCCCGCTCGTCGCAGCCGAGCTGCTGGGCGAGCCGTTGGAATTGCTGGTAGAGGCGGCTGGTGGGCATAAAAGAGGAAATCCTTGCTCTGAAAGTCATCAGTTTTTACTTCCGCATTTTAGCTCAATACTGCTGGCGAACGTGAGAACCACAGCACAGGAGCACCATCATGAGCCACGCCAACCCCATCAAACCGAACCGGATCCAGCAGATCCTGCGCCGTTACTTCAAGCGGATCCTGCCCCGCCCGCTGCCGCTCATCGAGGATCCCATGAGTCAGCTCAACCGTCTGATGCAGTGGGACATGCACCAGATCGACGATCGGGAGTATCGCCGCCGCCTCTGAGACGGCCTCCCCCACGCCCCGACGAGATTGCTTTGCCGGATCTGATGGTTTACATCGGCCAAGGGCCTGATAGATTGGACGTCTATCCATCTATGATTGCTATCCAGCAACATCCAACAAGGAGTGTGTGATGAAAGATGCGACCCTGGCCCTGCACCACGGCTTTGCCAACGACCCCACCACCAAGGCCGTCGCCGTACCCATCTACCAGACGGTGGCCTACGAGTTCGAGAGCGCCCAGCACGGGGCGGATCTGTTCAACCTGGCGGTGCCTGGCAACATCTACACCCGCATCATGAACCCCACCAACGATGTGCTGGAGCAGCGAATGGCCGCGCTGGAAGGGGGGATCGCCGCGCTGGTGGTCTCGGCAGGTTCCGCCGCCATCACCTACGCCATCCAGGCGCTGACCGCCGCCGGCGACAACATCGTCTCCACCCCCCAGCTCTATGGCGGCACCTACACCTTGTTCGCCCACATGCTGCCAAGCTTCGGGGTCGAGGTGCGCTTCGCCAAAGATGACAGCGCCGAGGCCATCGCTGCCCTCATCGACGACAAGACCAAGGCGGTCTACTGCGAGAGCATCGGCAACCCGGCCGGCAACATAGTGGACATAGCCGCCCTGGCCAAGGTGGCCCACGCCCGCGGCGTGCCGCTCATCGTCGACAACACGGTCGCCACCCCGGTGCTGTGCAAACCCATCGAGCACGGCGCCGATATCGTGGTGCACAGCCTGACCAAATATGTCGGCGGCCACGGCAACTCGCTGGGGGGCGTGGTGGTCGACTCGGGCAAGTTCCCCTGGGCGGATCATGCCGAGCGCTTCCCCCAATTGACCCAACCCGAGCCCTCCTACCACGGGGTGGTCTACACCGAGGCGTTCGGGCCGGCCGCCTTCATCGGGCGGGTGCGCACCGTGCCGCTGCGCAATACCGGCGCGGCGCTGGCCCCCATGAACGCCTTCCTGCTGCTGCAGGGGCTGGAGACTCTGAGCCTGCGCATGGAGCGCCACGTGGACAACGCCCTGCAGGTCGCCCACCACCTCAAGCACCATCCCAAGGTAGCCTGGGTCAGCTACGCCGGGCTGCCGGGTCACCCCCACTACCTGCTGGCGGAGAAGTACATGGCCGGCCGCCCCTCCGCCATCCTCTCGTTCGGCCTGAAAGAGGGCTACGAGGCAGGGGTGCGCTTCTACGATGCGCTCAAGATCTTCAAGCGGCTGGTCAACATCGGCGACGCCAAGTCGCTGGCCTGCCACCCCGCCTCCACCACCCATCGCCAGCTCAGCGAAGAGGAGCAGACCAAGGCCGGGGTGAAACCTGAGATGATCCGGCTGTCGGTGGGGATCGAGGCCATCGAGGACATACTGGCGGATCTGGATCAGGCGCTGGAGGCCTGACGCAAACGGTGCGGGAGCGGGCATCAGCCCGCTTTTTTTTAGCTGCAGCGGTGAACCCGTCGCCGCGCCACTGCGTACTACCGCTTCTTGTCACTGCGTCGAGGTATCCATGATAGTCCTGCACCACCTGAACAAATCCCGCTCCCAGCGCATCATCTGGCTGCTCGAAGAGCTGGGCCTGCCCTATGAGATCAAGGCCTACCAGCGCGATGCCGCCACTTTTCTCGCACCGCCCGAGCTCAAGGCCGTCCACCCCCTCGGCAAGTCGCCGGTCATCGAGTTTGACGGCCGGGTACTGGCAGAATCCGGTGCCATCACCGAATACCTGATCGCCCGCCACGCCCCGGACCGGCTGGCACCTGCCGCCGACAGCCCGGACTATGCCGAGTACCTGCAGTGGCTCCACTTCGCCGAGAGCTCGGGCATTCTGCCGCTGCTGCTCGACATGTTCGTGCGCAAGGACGGCAGCCCGATGCGCTTCCTGCCGGACTACGCCAAAGCCGAGTGCGCCAAGGTGCTGGGTTATCTCAACGAGGTGCTGGCAAGCCGCCGCTATCTGGTGGCCGATCGCCTCACCGGCGCCGACATCCTGAACTCCTTCCTGGTGGATCTGCTGGCCCAGAGCGGCCAGCTGGCCCAGTTCCCGCACCTGCAGGCCTACTGGCAGCGGCTCAACACTCATCCGGCCCGCCAGAAGGCGGCGGCGCTGGAGCGCGAGCTGGACCGCAGCGCCGAATAAGCGCCCGGCGCCACCATGCAAAACGCCCCGATGATCGGGGCGTTTTCTTTTCCGTTGACCAGCCGGTGATCAGAGGACGTGGGAGAGGATCCGCGCCACTATGGTTGCCAGGATGACTTACAGCGTGTGGGAGAGGATCCTGGCGACCTTGTCCGGATCTATGTCCTGCTGCTCCCCGAGGGCGGTCAGGCCGAACAGCTTGAGGTTGGAGCAGATCCCCGGGATGCAGCGCGCATCCAGGCCATAGTCGGCGAGACGGGTGCCCACCCCCATCTGCTGGAAGAACTGCTCGGTGCGGATGATCGCCTCCTCGATGCGCAACGCCTTGTCCTCGCGGCTGGAGTGCCACACCCGCTCGGCGAACTGGGCCAGCTTCTCCTGCTTCTGGGCCGCTTGCTCCCGCAGCAGGGAGGGCAACACCACCGCCAGACTCTGGGCATGATCCAGTCCGTGCAGGGCGGTGAGCTGGTGACCGATGGCGTGGGTGGACCAGTCCTGAGGCACGCCGCGACCGATGAGGCCGTTGAGGGCCAGGCTGGCCGCCCACATCAGGTTGGCGCGCACCTGGTAGTTGGTGGGCTCCGCCAGCGCCCGCGGGCCGTTGTCCACCAGCACCTGCAGCAGGCCTTCCGCCAACCGGTCCTGCACCTCGCCCCCCACCGGGAAGGTGAGGTACTGCTCGAGGATGTGGACGAAGGCATCCACCACCCCGTTGCCCACCTGGCGCGGCGGCAGGCTGTAGGTGGTGGTGGGATCCAGCACCGCAAACACCGGCTGCACCAGCGGGTTCATGAAGGAGAGCTTCGCCTCCCCCCGGCTCACCACGGCGGCCGGGTTGCTCTCCGAACCGGTGGCCGGCAGGGTCAGCACGCAGCCGAGCGGCAGCGCCGCCTTGATGGGGGCCTTGTGCAGCAGGATCTCCCAGGGATCGTCCCCCTCGAAGCGGGCCGCGGCGGCCACGAACTTGCTGCCGTCCACCACTGAGCCGCCACCCACCGCCAGCAGGAAGTCGATGCGCTCGCGCTTGACCAGATCCACCGCCTCCATCAGCTGGTCGTACTGGGGATTGGCGCCGATGCCGGGGAACTCCAGCCACTCCCGGCCTGCCAGCGCCTGGGTCAACTGGTCATAGACCCCGTTCTGCTTGATGCTGCCGCCGCCGTAGAGCACCAGCAGGCGGCTGCCGGCCGGGATCAGTTCGGGCAGGCTGGCGATCTGGCCTTCACCGAAACAGACGCGGGTGGGATTGGCATATTGGAAGTTGTACACGGCAGAGCCCTCGGTTGAATGCATGCAGAGGGATTGTGCGCCTGTGGCCCCCACAGGTCAAAGAACGCGGGCACGCCCTCACATTGCACCGCGGATGCGGGTTGCCGGCAGGGCCGCTCATCCACTGTGGTCAGCGGGGGCAAGGGCTTGCCCCCGCTGACCATGGATTGCCGTTCGAGTCATTCCGCTGCTCAGGCGCTCTTGCTCTCTTCCTTGCTGCTCTTCTTGCCGGTGAGGCGGTCCATGGCGTCTTGCAGCATGGCGTCCCGCTGCTCGTTCAACGGCTTGCTCTGCTCCGCCCGCTCCTCGGCGCTCAGCTGCTTGTTGTCGGCAATCGCCTTGAGCTTCTCTTCTATCTCGTTGAACTGCTTGCGATCAAAGCCGAGCGCCTTGTCCACCAGCTGCTGCAGCACGCCCCCCTTGTCGGAACTCATGTCGAGCGCCGGCGGCAGCTTGCTGTTCTTGGCCAGGTGTTCATAGGTCAGCGCCTGCTGGGCCTGGCCGGTTATCCGCTGGGAGGAGAGGTTGACCAGATCTTCCCAGCCGCCGCCACCCTGACCGCTGTCGGCGCTGCTGAGGGTGGCGAGGGCGCGGTTGTTGGAGGCGCTCTGGGCAAGCTGCTGGCTGTAGGGTTTGATATCCATGGGGGCTCCAGTCTGCATGCCAAACCGGCATGACGAGGTCGCTGATTCGATGATATGAGGCGCCTGGCCCCATCTTTGGCAATAAAACCAGCAAGTTGCAGGCCAACTTGTCAGGGTGGGCGAGATCCCCACCGTGGCGAGCCCGCAGCCGGTCACGGCCCAGACACAGCGTCAGAATCATGACTCATCCGCTGCTTTTATCCCGATTTCCGACACATACAACTACCTCAAAAACTCCGCACCACATAAACAGCAGGAACGCTTTGCCGATCACAAAACAAACAACCAGTGCGGCATACAATTTTGGCGCACCATCGGGCAAGCAAGCAGCGTTATGGATGATATGTTTGCGAATTCAACCAGATGCAGACCTGTCTACCGTCGGATCCCCGACCCAGTCCGGTTACTCCCGGCCGCTTCTCCCGCCCCCTGACGCGCATCCACCGCAACCTTTCGGGCATAACTATGAAAAAACACACCTTGAGTCTTCTCTCCGCCACCCTGCTCACCCTGCTTGGCACCAGTGCCGACGCCTGTACCGGCCTCATCGTCGGCAAGGGGGCCAGTGCCGATGGCAGCGTGATGATCGCCAGAAACGAGGATTTTGGCGTCAACAACTGGAACAAGTACCTCGCCTTCCGGCCCGCGCAGCAGAACGAGGGCAAGGTCTGGAAGCTGGGCAACGGACTGGAAGTGCCGATGCCAAAGGCGTTTTTCGCCTACTCCGCCATTCGTGACTGGGATGCCACAGCCAGCGACCCGGACGGCAAGTATTACGAGGAGCGCGGCATCAACGAGGCCAACGTCGCCATTTCAGCCACCACCAGTGCCGAGGTCAACGACAAGGCCCAAAAAGCCGATCCGCTGATCGAGAAGGGAGTGATTGAAGCCATCATCCCGACCCTGATCCTGCCGCAGGCCAGGACGGCCAAAGAGGGAGTCGAGCTGCTTGGCCGCTATGTGGAGCAATATGGCGCCGGTGAGGGCAACAGCCTCTATCTGGCGGATGTGAACGAGGCCTGGCTGATGGAGATCGGCTCCGGCCACCACTGGATCGCAGTGCGGGTGCCGGACGACAGCTACGCCATGGTGGCCAACGGCCTGCGCATCCACGGCGTCAATCTCGACGGCGCCGATGTGCTGCACTCGCCCAAGCTGCTGGAGTTTGTACGCGAACACAAACTGCTGGATAACGCCGACCCGAAAGAGTTCAACTTCGCCAAGGCGTTCGGGGTCATCGCTGACCCGTATAACGTGGATCGGGAGTGGCTCGGCCAGAAAATGCTGACGGCCTCTCACAAGCAGCCAACCCGCCAGGCGCAGTACCCGCTCTTTATGAAGCCGGATGCCCCCATCGCCGTGCCGGACGTGGCCAGGCTGCTGAGCGCCACCTATGACGGCACGCCACTGGCGGGCAAGGCGGAGCGGCCGATCCGCATCGATCGCCAGCTGGAATCCCACGTCATCCAACTGCGCAAGGAGATGCCCAAAGAGCTGCAGGGGCTCATCTGGCAGAGCTACGGCGTGCTGGCCGAATCCGTGATGGTGCCGCTCTACAACACCCTGGAGTCCTATCCCCTGCCCTATCGCTCCGGCAGCGACAGCTACTCCGATGATTCCGCCTACTGGCAGTTCCGCAGCCTGACCGCGCTGGCCAGCGCCGATCCGGACAAATACCTGCCGCTGCTGCGCGGCGTCTGGAGCAAGGAGAGCAGCAAGCTCTACAAGGAGGTGGCCCTGCTCGACCAGAACCTGAAGCAGGCCTATGCCGGCGACAAGGCCACCGCCATCGGGCTGGCATCCGACTACTCCTATGGCCAGCTGGAGAAGAGCTATCAGATGGCCAGGGAGCTGCGCTACAAGCTGATGACGGATCTCACCAAACGCACCGAGCAGAAGTATTCGCCGGAGGAGTTCAAGAAGATCATGAGCCTGTAAACAGGCCCCAAAACAGAGAGGCTCCCAGGGGAGCCTCTCTTATTTCATCCGCAGCAACCATCAGCGACGGCTGATATGGAGCGGGCCGAAGGTCTGCGCCACCGGCATGATCTCGATGCTGTTGATGTTGACGTGGGCCGGCTGCTGGCTGATCCAGAGCACGGTATTGGCGATGTCTTCCGGCTGGATCGCCTGCACCCCCTGATAGACGGTAGCCGCCTTGGCATCGTCACCGTGGAAGCGCACGTTGGAGAACTCGGTGCCGCCGCACAGACCCGGCTCCACGTTGGTGACGCGGATGGCGGTGCCCGCCAGATCGGCGCGCAGGTTGAGGCTGAACTGCTTCACGAACGCCTTGGTGGCGCCGTAGACGTTGCCGCCCGGATAGGGGTAGGTGCCGGCGATGGAGCCGATATTGATGACGTGACCGCGATTGCGCTCGACCATGCCCGGCAGCAACAGGCGGGTCAGCAGGGTCAGACCGCTGATGTTGGTGGCAATCATCTGTTCCCAGTCCTCGAGGTCTGCCTTGTGGGCCGGCTCCAGCCCCAGCGCCAGCCCGGCGTTGTTGACCAGCAGATCCACCTCGCGCCACTCGGCCGGCAGCCCGTCGATGGCGGCGCGGGTGGCCGCCTTGTCCTGCACGTCGAACACCAGCGGCAGGAACTGGGCGCCCAACTCGTCGGCCAGGGCGGCCAGCCGTTCTGCGCGGCGACCGGTGCCGATCACCCGGTAGCCCGCCTGCACCAGCTGACGGCTGATGGATTCACCAAACCCGGACGAGGCGCCCGTTACCATTGCAATCATCTGAACCTCCATTTCTACAGCGCTATTGTTATTTATCTGTTTGAAATCAATCTTATCTATTCGTCGCTCAATTCACTCCCGCTCGCCCTGCGCCAGATGAACACCAGCAGGTGGAGCAGGAACAGGCCCGAGCCCCCCAGCGCGAACAGCAGGCCGGTGAGGGCGTTGACCGAGGTGTCGGCGCCACACCACCACCAGACCAGCCAGCCGACCAGGCCGATGGCGAAGGTCTGGCCGGCGCAGACCGGGCAGCGCCCCAGCTTGGCCCTGATGGCGGTGGCGAGGCAGTTGTCGCAGCTCATCCCCTCTCCTCTTCTCTCCTCTCTCCGGCCAGCGGCAGCACTAGCCGGTGGGCATGCTGACCGTGGCCATAATAATCCAGCAGCTTCTGCCTTGGCCGAAAACCCAGCCCGCGGTAGAGCGCCTGCGCCTCTTCATTGGCATCGCCCACCTCCAGCCGGATCGCCCCCCAGCCTGCCTCTTTGCCCTCCCGGATCACCTGCTCCAGCAGGCGGCGGGCCCAGCCCTGGCGGCGGATGGTCCAGCGGATGGCGAGGGTCTGGATGATCAGCCGATCCCAGCCCCTGTGCTCCAGCAAACAGAGGTAGCCCATCAGCTGCTCCTGCTGGTCCAGCACCAGCCAGGTGCGCCCCTTGGCCTGGGTCAGCAGATAGTGCCAGCGGCTGCGGCCAAAGGCGACTTCGGGGGGAAAACAGTAGCGTTCCAGCTTAACGATGGCGCCCAGATCATCGGTCCGGGCCGCGCGCACGGTCAACACGGGGAATCCTTGTTCGGTTATTTATCTTCATCACCAAAAATGCGACTTGTATCACAAGTTACCAAGGCGGCATATTAGGCACTGTAACCTCTTGTTTCCCCTCGCGCCATTGTCGTGCTTGTCGGTGCATCGAAGCCCACTGGGGATCCTGCCGCTTAAGGCAGTTTCATCTGTGGAGCCGAAAAAATGAGTACCTACGTCATCGTCGAAGAGCTGGGCGACTGGCCTTGCCATGCCGATTATCTGCTGACCGCCCGCACCTACCTGCAACACGGGGTGCCCACCACCGGCGGCCGTCCCCGCATCATCAACCTCTGCCGCAATCTGGAGCACCTCGGCGCCGGCTACTACTGCTCGCTGCTGGCCCAGGCCCGCGGTCACCACTGCCTGCCGGGCCTGCAGGCCATCAGCCAGCTGCAACCCCAGCAGCCGCCGGCCAAGCTGTGGCGCAAGCTGCAGGGCTGGCTGGCCCAGCAGAGCGAGGATCGGATCCGGGTGCGCGCCATCTTCGGCCAGTGCGAGCAGAGCGAGCTGGCCGGCCTGGCCCGCTACTACTACGGCCTCAGCCAGCTGCCGCTGCAGGAGCTGACTCTCAAGCGCGGCCGTCACGGCTGGTCGGTGCGCCAGCAGCAGAGCCTGTCGCCGCTGGAGCTGAGCCCAAGCGAGCAGACGCTGATGCTGCACCACGCCCAGGCGCTGGTGGGCACGGGTGACGAGGAGCAGGCGGCGCCGCTCTACCAGCTCGCCATCCTGGTCGACCCCAACGACGGTCGCGCCAGCAGCGATACGCTGGCGCTGGAGCGCTTCATCCAGGCGGCCGCGGCCCAGGGGATCCGGGCCGAGATCCTGGCGCCGTCTGCCATCGAGCGGCTGCCGGAGTTCGACACTCTCTGGCTGCGATCCGAGACGGCGGTGGGCCACTACACCTTCGAGTTTGCCCGCCGCGCCGAGCAGCTCAAGATGCCGGTGATCGACAGCTCCCGCGCCATCCTCGCCTGCAGCAACAAGCTCTACCTCTACGAGCTGATGGTGCGCAGCGGCGTGCCCATGCCCCCCACCATGGTGGTGACTCGCCGCGGCCGCCACCACGTGGACGAACTGGTGCAGCGACTCGGCCTGCCGCTGATGGTGAAGGTGCCCGATGGGGCGCAGGGGCGCGATCTGGCCATGGCCAGCGATGAGCAGCAGCTGGCCCGCCTGCTGGACGAGGGGCTGAGTCGCTCCGCCCTGCTGCTGGTGCAAAGCCGGATCCCCGCCGAGTTTGACTGGCGCATCGGCTTTCTCGACGGCTCGCCGCTGTTTGCCTGCCGCCGCTTCCGGCCCGAGCCCGGCAACCGCATCCGCCGCCGCAAACACCCCCTCGACATGAGCCGCATCGAGGCACTGCCGCTCAACGAGGTGCCGGAGCGGGTGTTGCAGACCGCCCGCCGCGCCGTTCATCAGCTCGGCAACGGCCTGTTCGGGGTCGATCTGCGCCAGCAGGGGCGTGACTGCGTGCTGCTGGAAATCATCGACAATCCCTGGATACGTGGCGATATTGAGGACAGAGAGGCAAAGGACCTCTACGAGCGCCTCGCCCGGGCCTTCCGCCAGCGGCTGGAAAACCGGGGGCAGAGCGCGGCCGGATAACAAGCATCGAGAGCAGAGGTGGATATGATGACGACTGATTGGTGGGACATAGCGCCCCTTGGCTGGGAGAACATCCTGGTCTGTCTGGTGTGCGGCACCCTGGTGGGGCTGGAACGGCAGCTGCGCGGCAAGCCGGTCGGCATCCGCACCTCCTCGCTCATCATCCTCGGCACCTACTGTTTTCTCGCCATCGGTGCCGCCGTCAGCCCCCAGAGCGCCGATCAGGCGCGGGTGCTGGGCCAGCTCATCACCGGCATCGGCTTTCTCGGCGCCGGGGTGATGATGACCCGGGATGGCCAGGTACTGGGGGTCACCTCCGCCGCCACCGTCTGGATGCTGGCGGCCCTCGGCGCCCTCATCGGCATGCAGATGCTGCACCAGGCGCTGCTGCTCACCGGTGTCACCCTCTCCATCCTGGTGGGGGTGGACTACCTGGAGACCAGCTTCAAGAGCCTGCGCCGCGGGGTACACAACCGGCTGGAGAGCTGGCGGCACGGCAATGGCAACGGTCAGGCCACCCCCCATCAGGACGAGCTCGGCAGCGGCATCGAGAAGTAACGTCCCAATGAACAAGGGCTCCATCTAGGAGCCCTTGTTGTTTACCAGCCTCAGCGCACCAGCAGGAAGCGACCGGTGAGCGGCGGCAAGTCCACCGTCACGCTGCTGCCGCCGATGGCCAGGCGCTCGCCGCTCTGCAGATCCACCAGGGCGCTGCCACTGCGCAACTTGCTGGCCGGCACCGCATAGCTCTGGGGCGTGGTGGAGACGTTGAGCAGGTAGACTACTTGCTCGCCCGCCGTCTGCTTGATGTCGCCATAAACGCTGCCCTCGGCCACCAGCTTGACCCGCTCCCCCTGATAGAGGGCTGGGTGGGCGGCGCGCAGGGCCAGCAGCTGACTGAGCCACTGTTTCAGCTCGCTCTGCTCGCTGCTCGGCACGAAGCCGGTGGCACCCGGCACCTTGCCATCGCTGCGGGCCACGTGATCGTCACAGAGCCCCTGAGCGGCGCAGTCGCCACCCACTTGCTTGGCAAAGCCAGGCACCTCGTCGCCAAACTCCTCGCCGTAGTAGAGGGTGATGGGACCGGAGCGGGCCGCCAGGAAGCTGAAGGCCGCCTTGTGGCGCAGCCAGTAATCCGCCGGATTGAAGTTGCCCCGCTCCAGCAGATCGCCGAAGCGCACCAGATCGTGGTTGCCCAGCATAAGGTTGGGCATGGCGTGGTCCGGGTAGTTCTCCACCTTGTTCCAGCTGGCGTCGAGCACGCTGGCCCCCTGCCCGCCCTTGCCGGACTCCTCCACCGCCAGTGCCTGCACCAGGCCGTAGCGCAGCGGGAAGTCGAACGCCGAGGAGAGCGCCGGGTTGTCGCTCGGCCCATACGCCTGGGCGCGGATCTCGTCGGCCCCTTTCCACACTTCCCCGACCATATAGCCGAGGGTGCCCCACTGCTGGCCGGCGGCCTTGCGCGCCGCGCTGGCTCGCTCCACCTCGCTGCGAATGGCGCGCCAGTCGTCAAGATCGAGCTGATAGGCCTGATCGAGGCGCCAGCCGTCGATGCCGTACTGCTCGACCCAGTAGCGGGCCACCTCCTTGAAGTAGGCGAGGCTCTCTGGCTGGCTGTAATCCACCAGCTGGCCCGGGTAGCCGGCACCGCCGCTCTTGAGGGCGGGCAGGCGCCCCGCGGGGGAGGGCTTGCTCACCCCCACCCTGTTGACGTGACCGAACACCCCGTCGAGGAAGACGTAGAGACCGCGCTGATGCGCCCCGTCCACCAGTTTCTTGAGCTGGGCGTTGCTGCCGAAGTTGGGGTCCACGTTGAAGAAGTCGCAGGCGAAGTAACCGGTGGCATCCAGCCTGTCGTCTCCGCCCTGCCCCGCACAGGAGTCGAACACCGGGGTCAGCCAGATGGCGTTGACGTTGAGGCTCTTGATGTGGTCGAGGCTGTCGATGATCCCCTGCAGATCGCCGTTGTGCTGGGAGGGGCCGTAGCCGACGCCGTAGTTGGCGCTGCCGTCGCCATCGACGAAGGACTCCACCATCACCTGGTAGGTGCGCAGGTTGCAGGCCGGCTGATCATCGCCGTAGCAGGCGCGGCTGGCGGTGGCCGGCGGCGGGTTGGTGACCGGGGGTTGCTGGGGCTCGCTGGAACCGCTCCCGCCTCCGCTGCCGCAAGCCGTCAGTAACAGGGCGGCCCCGATGAGGCCGCCACGACGCAACGTTCCTTGTTTCATTGTTATGTTCCCGCTGTGGTGGTATCGACGCCCAAAGCGCCGCACTGGGGCCATGATAGCGGCCCAGCCCGCACGGGTCTGTGACTGAAAACGTTACCCGATTCAGCCGGTTAGCTAATCCCCGCTCAGAGCACGCCGGCTGAGGCGAAGCGATAGCTTAGGGAGAGCCAGTAAGCACGGCCCGGCTCCGGGATGCGCCCCACCTGCTCGTAGCCCAGCCCGGCCTGACTGGCGTGCACCGACTTGGAGAGGTGCTCGTAGTAGAAGGTGTCGAACAGATTGTCCACCCCGGCCGACAGCTGCCAGCCCGGGTGGAACTGCCAGGCGGCGCTCAGGTTCATGGTGAAGAAGCCCGGGGTCTCCCCCTGATCCTGGCCGGCCACGGTGCCGGAACCCACATCCACCCGATCCTGGGCGGCCACGGCGCGGCCCAGCAGGGTCAGGTTCCACGCCTCGGCCGGCTGCCAACCCAGCGCCAGCTTGCCATCGAGGGGCGGCATCTGGGCCAGCGGCTTGTTGTCGCTCTGGTTTTCGCCATAGACCACCGCCAGGCCGCCATCGAGACGCCACTGCTCGGCAAACAGCCAGCGCCCCTCCAGCTCGCCGCCGCGGGTCTGGGCGTCGATGTTGCGCACCTTGTTCGACTTGTTGTTATAGAGCAGGTAGTCCTGAATGTCGGCGCTGAACAGGGAGAGGGTCAGGTCCAGATCGCGGCTGCGCAGGGCCAGCCCCGCATCCCACTGGCGGCTGCGCTCCGGGTTGAGGGTGAAGGGCACGCTGTCCTTGCTGCGCTCCCAGTAGTCCGGCGCACGCATGGCCTGACCCCAGGCCAGGTAGCTCGACCAGGCCGGCGACCACTGATATTCGTAGCGGCCAAAGCCGCTGTCCAGGGTCAGGGTATCGCTGTAGAGGGTCTGATCCCCCGCGCCGTAACGGGTGGTCTCGACCCTGTCCTGCCGGTAGCCCCCTTTGTAGCTGTGGGCCCCCTGCTGGCGGCCCAGCTCGGCAAAGCCCCCCTGCTGCTCGAAACGCAGGGTGCGCTGGCGTGGCTGGCTGGCGTAGTCCACCCCGCTGCGGGCCCTGTGCTGATCCCGGTTGGCATCGAACCCGGCGGTCAGCAGCCAGTCGGCCGGCAGGGCGATGTCGTTGGCCCAGCGCCCGCCGGTGTTGCGCCGATCCGGGTTGGAGAGCATCTTCATGCCACTGTTCGGCCGCAGGCTGAAGTTGTCCATGATGTGGTCTATGTCGTTGTCCCACAGGGTCAGCTCGCTGCGCTGCCAGTGGGTGGTGATCTGCTCCTGCCTGAGCTTGAGGCCGAAGGATTCGCGGTCGAACATGGGACCGTCCATGGTGCGATCCGCATAGGCGGCGCGGGCGTTGCTGCGCTCGGCGGTGAGTTCGAGCCAGGTGTGCTCGCTGGGCGTCCAGCCAAGCTGGGCGGTGCCGTTCTCACGCCGGTAGAAGGAGCGCACCTTGTCGCCGTGGCCGTCACGGTAGTCATCGCTGTCGGAGTGGGTGAACTGGCCGCGCAGATAACCCTGTGGCGCCCCCACGGTGGCATCCAGCATCTGGTCGTCGCGCCCGAAGCTGCCATAGAGCGCCGACGCCTCGGCCTTGACGCCAGGGGCGGTGAATTCGGGCCTGTCCCGCTCGAACAGCACGGTCCCCGCCAGCGTGGCCCCCTGCTCGAGGGATTGCGGCCCCTTCAGCACCCGGATCCGGTCGAAAGATTGAGGAAAGACGTAGGCGGTGGGGGGATCCATCCGGCCGCCGCAGCCACCGGCCAGCATGCCGCCATCCATCTGCACGTTGAGGCGGGACATGCCCATCCCCCGCAGCACGGGATCGCCGCCCAGCCCCCCCTTGCGCACCATGCTCATGCCGGTGACGTTCTTGAGGTAACCGGCGCCGTCGGCCGCCGGCATGGGGGAGCCCGGCTTCTTGGGATCCAGGGTCACCTCCAGGGTGCTGGCGGGGCGACTGGCGACCACCACCATGGGTTCCAGTTGCTGAACCGGCTCTTGGCCGGCGGCGCCGTGACAGGCGAGGCCACCCACCAGCAGGGCCAGCGGGGTGCGCATATGACAAGCCATACTCTTTCCTTATCTCTCTGTTTATTTTGTTGTTTTAATTCCAATCACCAAACCATTCAGCTGCTGGAAGGTTTGCCGTCAGGCTGCAAAAAAGGCCTGCGGCACGGTGGCGGCAAGCCCTCAGAGGCGAAACCAGGCTAGGGTTGGCAAAATGTTGCGCAGGTTTTACCCAAATTGGGTGAGGAAGGCAAACGCTCAAACATTCCTGTTACAGGAATCTTGTGATGGCTCACAAAAACAGGGAGTTAGCTGAAGGCCTCCCGCTCGTCGATGGGCTTGATCAGGTGATAGACCTCGTGAGCCGACAGGGTACAGCCGGCGGGCCACTCCAGCTGATGGTGACGATTGATGAAGACCCGGGCGAAGCGCCGCTCCGAATCCAGCGCCGCAAACAGCGGCTGGGTGCGCCAGGGGGCGAGATCCAGCGCCCCCGTGGTACCGTCGGAAAGCACCACGAACAGGCTCCACCCCTGCAAATATTCCACATCGATAAAGACCGGCATCCCTTCGGCTCCGATTGAGAAAAATCGGCGCCATTATAGATAAGCCCCCGCCCTCGCTTTGCAGGCAGGATCACAGTTTTTCCAGTCGTTTCTGCTGTCTGCAACCCTTGTCCGCCATCACAGAAAAATCATAAAACGTGCCAAAAGTTGAGCTTTCGCACGCTCCCGACGCAACCTTTGCCCGCCACCACTGTCATAACCCTGCAATATAAAAACAATGCGCCCGTGGACGGGTGCAAACAGGCTTGTAGGAACAACAATGACCACTATCAGACGATGGCTGGGACCGTTTTGGCCCATCGCCGTTTTTTCATTGATCGCGCTCGTCTCTCTCTCCATCAGCCGGCTCGCCCTCGGCCTCTGGCAGCTGGAGCGGGTCGACGCCGTCGCCGGCTGGCAGGAGATGCTGCTGCAGGGCGTGCGGGTCGACTTCGCCACC
This sequence comes from Aeromonas sp. FDAARGOS 1408, assembly GCF_019048665.1. Classification (NCBI taxonomy): domain Bacteria; kingdom Pseudomonadati; phylum Pseudomonadota; class Gammaproteobacteria; order Aeromonadales; family Aeromonadaceae; genus Aeromonas; species Aeromonas sp. FDAARGOS 1408. Next base: position 3,666,100 of record NZ_CP077394.1, read on the forward strand.
CTCTGCTGGCTGTGGGGCGTGCCCGCCGTGTTCACCCTGCTGCTGGCCGGCCCCCATGCCGTGGGCCGTGCCTGGCTGCAGTTCATCCGGGTCTGGCTGACCCTGGGACTCTGGCTGCTGCTCTTCCTGGAGATCTCCACCCCCTCCTTCGTGACCGAGTACGGGGTGCGGCCCAACCGCCTCTACGTGGAGTACCTCATCTATCCCAAAGAGGTGTTCGCCATGCTGTGGGCCGGCCGCAAGGGCGAGCTGCTGCTGGCGCTGGTGTTCAGCTGCGCCGTGCTGGCGGGCGGCTGGTGGCTGAGCGGCCGCTTGTTGCGCGGCATCAGCTTTCCGCGCTGGTATCTGCGTCCGGCGTTTGCCCTGCTGATCCTGGCCATCGGTTTTCTCGGTGCCCGCTCCAGCCTGGGCCACCGTGCCCTCAACCCGGCCATGGTGGCATTTGCCAGCGATCCCCTGGTCAATGCGCTCACCGTCAACTCCTCCTACTCCCTCTTCTTCGCCATCAAGCAGATGCGGGCCGAGGAGGATGCCAGCCAATTCTACGGTGAGCTGCCCCGCCAGCGCATCCTGGATCTGGTACGCCAGGAGAGCGGCCGCGAATCCCATGAGTTCAGCTCCGACACCCTGCCCAGCCAGACCTTCAACGAGGCCAGCTACGGCGGCAAGCCGAAGAATCTGGTGATCCTGCTGCAGGAGAGCCTGGGGGCCCAGTTCGTCGGCTCCCTCGGCGGCCTGCCGCTCACCCCCAACATCGATGCCTTGTCGAAACAGGGTTGGGCGTTCGAGCAGCTCTACGCCACCGGCACCCGTTCGGTACGCGGCATCGAGGCGGTGCTGACCGGCTTCACGCCGACCCCGGCCCAGGCCGTGGTCAAGCTTGGCAAGAGCCAGACCAACTTCTTCACCATCGCCGATCTGCTCAAGCAGCGGGGGTACGACACCAGCTTCATCTACGGCGGCGAGAGCCACTTCGACAACATGCGCAGCTTCTTCCTCGGCAACGGCTTCACCACCATAGTCGAGCAGAAGGACTTCAAGAACCCGGTGTTCGAGGGCTCCTGGGGCGCCTCTGACGAAGATCTGATGGCCAAGGCAGACCAGACCTTCCAGGCCCTGCACAAACAGGGAAAACCCTTCTTCAGCCTGGTGTTCAGCTCGAGCAACCACGATCCGTTCGAGTTTCCCGACGATCGCATCGCCCTCTATGAGCAGCCCAAGCAGACCCGTAACAACGCAGCCAAGTATGCGGACTACGCCATCGGCGAGTTCTTCAAGAAGGCAAAGCGGTCGGACTACTGGCAGGACACCCTGTTCCTGGTCATCGCCGATCACGACAGCCGGGTCAGCGGCGCCAGCCTGGTGCCCATCCCCCGCTTCCACATTCCGGGGGTCATAGTGGGTGACGGCATAGCGCCGAGACAGGATCCGCGCATCGTCAGCCAGATCGACATGGCACCTACCCTGCTCTCCCTGATGGGGATCAGCGCCGACTACCCCATGCTCGGCAAGGATCTGACCCGCATGCCCGCCGACTGGCCGGGCCGCGCCATCATGCAGTACGACAAGAACTTCGCCCTGATGCGCGGCAAGGACGTGGTGATCCTGCAGCCGGAACGAGCGCCGGAAGGCTTCATCTATGAGGATGCGACAGAGACACTCACCCCGGCGCCGCAGCCGGCCACCATGAAGGATGCGGCCCTCGGCCTCGCGCTCTGGGGCAGCCTCGCCTATCAGCAGGGGCTCTACCGGACGGCGCCGGACACCCGCACCGTGCTGAACTGAGCGCCATAAAACAAAACCCGCCGATTGGCGGGTTTTTTGTTGGGGTCAAACGGGGAATCAGGTGTTGAGGAAGCAGGGCAGCGAGCGGCTGAACTTGTGCTCGAACACCAGCGAGGTCTCGAGGTGCACCACCTCCTCGCGGGAGGTGAAGTGATCGAACACGAAGTTGCGCAGGTGTTCGGTGTCAGAGACGCACAGATGCACCAGGAAGTCATCCTTGCCCCCCATGTGGAACAGGCTGATCACCTCGGGCAGCGCCAGGATGGCATCGCGAAACGCATCGATGATCTGGCGGCTGTGGCGGGCCAGCTGCAGCGACACCATGGCCTGGATGTGACCGCCGAGGGCCTGGTAATCCACCTCGCAGTGGGCGCCCTTGAGCACCCCATCCTGCTGCAGCTTGCGCACCCGCTCCAGACAGGTGGACGGTGCCACCCCGACCAGCGCGGCCAGATCCTTGTTGGTCATGCCCGCATCGCGAAACAGATGGGCCAGGATATCCAAATCCAGTTGATCCAGGTTTCTCATCTTTACTCCTTGAACCGCTCAATTTTTTAGACTCTGCCCGTAAACCGGGCTGAACACAACGCAGATTGACATCGGGGCCGCGCCCCCTATGCTTTGGCGCACTCAAAAACCGGCTCACGCCCGCCGCCACTGGCTTCATAAGGAGCTTTATGCACCCCTCCCACCCCTTCTGGAGCCAGGAAGTGCCGCGCCTCGACGGCCAGCTGCTGCTGACCCCCTGCCCCGGCACCCAGCAGGTCGCGTTGCCGCTGGCCCTCGATCAGCTCAGGCTGGCCGGCGCCCGCGCTGTCATCACGCTGATGACTGACGCCGAACTGGCCCGCCTCGAGCTGGCCCACTTGGGCGAGACGGTCGAGCGCGAGGGCTTGCACTGGTTTCACCTGCCCATCGAGGATGACCAGGCTCCCGACGCCACCTTTGAGCTTGCCTGGCAACAGACGCTGCCGCAGCTGCTGGCCCTGCTGCGCGAGGGGCAGCACCTGGCCATCCACTGCAAGGGCGGCAGCGGCCGCACCGGGCTGGTGGCGGCGGCTCTGCTGATGAGCCTGGGCCAGCCCCGACAGGAGGCGATGGCCGCCATCAAGGCTCACAGACCCAAGGCGTTCAGCCTGGCCTGCCACCGCCAATGGCTCGACCAGCTGGCCGAGCGGCTGGATCAGTGCGCCTGATTACTTGCCACCCTGGTCGTAGGTGAAGACCTTGCCGATATCCTCCACCCGATAGCTGGTGAGCTGGTAGACGTAGTAGTTGAGCCAGTTGGCAAACAGCAGGTGACCGTGGCTGCGCCAGCTGGCGCGCGGGGTCTGGCTCGGGTCGTTGTTCGGGTAGTAGTTGACCGGGATGACGGGCTCAAGCCCGGCGGCCAGATCCCGCTGATACTCGCCATCCAGGGTCAGCGCATCGTATTCGGGATGGCCGGTGACAAACACCTGGCGACAATCCTTGGTGGCCGCCAGATAGACACCCGCCTCTGCCGATTCGGCAAAAATCTGCAGATCCGTGTTGGCGCGGATAAGATCTCCGTCAAACGCCGCATAACGGGAGTGAGGCGCCACGAACTCATCGTCAAAACCGCGCAGCAGCGGCTCGTGTTCATCGAGCCTGTGGTGACGATAGACCCCGGAGAGCTTCTCGCCGTGGGTCTGCTTCTCCATGCCGTACAGAGCCTTCAGCGCCGCCTGCACCGCCCAGCAGAGGAACAGGGTGGAGGTGACGTGCTGATGGGACCACTCGATGATCTCGACGACACGCGGCCAGTAGACCACCTCCTCGAACTCCACCAGCCCGAGCGGCGCCCCCGTGATGATCATGCCGTCGTAGTTGTTGCCCCGCACCTGTTCGAAGTCGTGATAGAAGTTTTCCAGGTGCGCCTGAGGGGTGTTCTTCGACTCCCGATCGTCGATGCGCAGCAGATCCACGTCCACCTGCAACGGCGAGTTGGAGAGCATCCGCATCAGCTGGATCTCGGTCTCTATCTTCTTGGGCATCAGGTTGAGGATGAGCACCCGCAGCGGGCGAATGTTCTGGGTGACGGCCCGGGACTCCGTCATCACGAAGATGTTCTCCTGCCCCAGCACTTCGGCGGCGGGTAACTGATCCGGGATCTTGATCGGCATGCTTACTCCCTGTACTGCATCGGTAAATATGTCTGGACATCCAGAAGCCTATAATAAAGCGACTACCCTGTCATCAGATACCTTTTGTATTCACCCCCACCTTTGACTAGCATACGGCTCAATGTGTCTCTCGCATCCAAGACAATGACAGGTATCAAGATTTCAGTAGACCGGCTGCAAGTCGGCAATTACGTCTCTCTGCCACTTGGCTGGCGCGAACACCCCTTCCTGTTTTCCAGCTTCAAACTCAAGAACGAAGAGGAGATCGAGCTCATTCGCCGGCTCGGTCTCAAGCTCGTCACCATCATTCCGGACAAGAGCGATGCCCCGCCCAAGCCGCTGAACCAGGTTCAGGCCCAGCCGCAGGAGGCGCCAGACACGGCCCAGCGTCAGGCCGAGATGCAGCAGGAGAAGGAGCGCCGCATCGAGCAGTTGCAGCAGTATCGCCGCGACCTGCAGCAGTGCGAGAAGCAGTTCCAGCAGTCGCTGGCCCAGGTGCGCAACGTGATGGGCAAGATCCAGTCCCGCCCCCTCAACGCCATCGGCGAGGCGCAGGAGCTGATCAACGCCATGACCGAGCAGTTGCTGTCGGTGGACGAGATGGTGCTGCACCTGGTCTCCGATAGCGAGGATGGCAACAACCTCTACTTCCACTCCCTCAACGTCAGCGTGCTCAGCATGCTGCTGGCCAAGGAGTGCAACATGTCGGCCGACGAAATCCGCCGGGTCGGCATGGGGGCCCTGTTCCACGACATCGGCAAGCTGAAGATCCCGAGCCAGATCCTGCGCAAGACCGAGCCGCTGACCAAGCCCGAGCGCAACCTGATGGCCCAGCACCCGCGCTACGGGCTGGATCTGCTCAACCTGGCCAAGGACTTCCCGGCCGAGGCGAAGGGGATAGTGCTGCACCACCACGAATACCTGGACGGCAGCGGGCCGGAGGGGCTCAAGAAGGGGCAGCTCGACCCGCTGACCCAGATTGTGTCGCTGATCAACGAGTACGATAACCTCTGCCACATGCAGGCCAAAGTGCCCTACTCGGCCCTGAGCGGTCTCTACAAGCAGCGCAAGGCCCAGTTCAACCCGGACTACCTCGGCATGCTGATCCGGCTGATGGGGATCTACCCGCCGGGCAGCGTGGTGCAGCTCTCCAACGGTCAGGTGGGGCTGGTGATGTCGGTCAACACCTCTCGCCTGCTCTACCCCTCGGTGCTGGTGTACGATCCGCGCATTCCGCGCCAGGAGGCCGCCATCATCGACCTGCAGCAGGCCGAGCTCTCCATCGCCAAGGTGATCCACCCCAAGCGACTGCCGCCAGCGGTGTTTGAGTACCTCAACCCGCGCACCCGCATCAGCTACTACTTCGAACACAACAAGCCCTGATGGAGCCGGCCACCCAGGTGGCCACCCCAACCCCACCGCCAGCCCCGAGGAGCCTTTCATGCGCATCGAAATCATCAGCACCGGCGACGAGATAGTGACGGGCCTGGTGGTGGACACCAACGCCGCCTGGCTCAGCGCCCTCCTGCTGGAGCAGGGCTGGCAGGTGCGCCGCCGCGTCACCGTGGGGGACAACCTCAACGATTTGAAAGCCGTGCTGCAAGAGAGTGCCGCCCGCGCCGAGGTGGTGCTGGTGTGCGGCGGGCTCGGCCCCACCGCCGACGACCTCACCGCCCAGGCCGCCGCCGAGGCCTTTGACCAGCCGCTCACCCTGTACCCTGACTGGCTCGCCACTATCGAAGCGCGCTACGCCAGCCGTGGCCGGCCCATGCCCGCCAGCAACGCCAAGCAGGCCTGGCTGCCGCAGGGGTGCGAGATCCTCGACAACCCGGTGGGCACCGCCTGCGGCTTCCTGGTGCAGGCGGGCCCAAGCCGGCTCTTCTTCACCCCGGGCGTGCCGTTCGAGTTCAAGCAGATGGTGCGCGAACAGATCTTGCCGCGCCTCAAGGCGCTGGCCGGTGCAGAGAGTGACACCGAGCTGCGCCGCTTCTACACGTTTGGCGTCTCGGAGTCGGCCCTCAGCGACATGCTGGATGCCGCCCCCTGGCCCGCCGGCATCGAGCTGGGCTACCGCTCCTCCATGCCCCTCATCGAGCTCAAGCTCATCGGCCACGGCGCCAGCACGGCGGACATGGACGCCGCCGAGGCACGGCTGCTCACGGCCATCGAGCCCTGGCTGGTGGGACGGGGAGACGAGGAGCCGGCACGGCAGATCCTGGATCTGTTGGGAGAGAGAACGCTGACGCTGCTGGAGGGGGAGAGCCGGGGCGCCCTGCTGGCCATGTGTCACGAGCACCCGGCCCTGGCGGCCGGCTTCAGCCACACCCTGAGCGATGACCTGATGCAACTGGCGGCGCCTGCGGCCCCTTTGAGCCTGACCCTGGGCCGGGCAGGCCCGGACGGCGTGCCGCTGCTGCTCTGCGCCGACGGGCAACTGCACGGCCAGACCCTCAAGGTCAGCCACCCGGATCCCGACAGCGGCCGCCGGATCCTCGCCTTCGCCGCCCTCGACATGCTGCGCCGCCACCTGCTGGGGCTGCCGGTGCTCGGCGACTACCGCACCCTGACCCGCACCGCCAGCCGTTAACAGCCAGCAGCCAGCAGCCAGCAGCCAGCAGCCAGCAGCCAGCAGCCAGCAGCCAGCAGCCAGCAGCCAGGCTCTCACTCCTCGCGGGGCATCAATCCAGACTCTTCTTGAAGCGATGGGCGGCCAGGGTCAGCACCAGCAGGGTGAAACCCGCCAGCCAGAGCACGTCCGGCAGCAGCTCGGAAAGCTCGCCACCGCGCAGCACTATGCCCCGGATCAGCCGCATGAAGTGGGTGGCCGGCAGCACCTCGGCAATCCACTGGGCCGGCAGCGGCATCCCCTCGTAGGGGAACATGAAGCCCGACAACAGGATCGAGGGCAGCAGGATGAACACCGTCATCTGCATCGCCTGCAACTGGGTCTGCGCCAGGGTAGAGATGAGCAGCCCCAGGGTCAGGCTGGCGGCGATGAACAGCAGGGTCGCCAGCAGCACCTGGCTCAGGGCGCCGTTGATGGGCACCGCGAAGATGAAGTGGCCGAGGCCAAGGATGATGGCCACCTGGATCAGCCCCACCCCGATATAGGGCAGGATCTTGCCCAGCATCAGCTCCATCGAGCTGACCGGGGTGGTGATGAGCAGCTCCAGATTGCCGCGCTCCCGCTCCCGCACTATGGCCGCCGAGGTGAACATGATCATGGTCATGGTGAGGATCACCCCGAGCAGACCGGGCACTATGTTGACCGCCGAGCGGCGCGCCGGGTTGAAGTAGAGCACGGTCTCGAAGGTGGGCGGTACCGGCTTGAGGTCGGGCCTCAGATCCGAGAGCGGCATATTGCGAAGGCCGAGCAGGGCGCCGGCGATCATGGTGTCCGAGCCATCCACCAGCCACTGGCCCGCCGTCTCGCCGGCGCTGAGCCGACGACTCAGATCGGCGGGCAGTACCAGCACCGCGCGCACCTCACCCCGGGTCAACGCCGCCTCGGCCTGCTGCACCCCGACATATTGCTGCTTGATGTGCACCACCTGGCTCGCCTTCACCGCCTCCACCAGCAGCCGGCCCGGCACACTCTGGCTCATGTCGACCAGTCCCACCGGGATCTGGCGTACGTCGGTGTTGATGGCGTAGCCGAACAGCAGCAGCTGGATCAACGGGATCATCACCACCATGCCAAAGGTCAGTCTGTCTCTGGCCAGCTGGCGCAGTTCTTTCTGGGTAATGGCCCAGAGCCGTCGCAGACTGCTCATCGATTCCCCCCCACCGGGATCATCACCGCCACCGCACCAAAGGTCAGTCGGTCCCGTGCCAATTGCCTGAGTTCTTTCTGAGTGATGGCCCAGAGCCGTCGCAGACTGTTCATCGATTCCCCCCCACCGGGATCATCACCGCCACCGCACCAAAGGTCAGCCTGTCTCTGGCCAGCTGGCGCAGTTCTTTCTGGGTAATGGCCCAGAGCCGTCGCAGATTGTTCATCGATTCGCTCCTGCAGGCTGGCGAAGTACTGGCCGGGTCATGGCCCAAAGCCCTTGCCAGCCGTTCATGCCCTCGGCTCCTGACCGGTGCAGCTGACGAATACATCCTCGAGGCTCGGCCTGACCAGCGCCAGGCTGGCGCCAGCCAGCGCCGGACAGGCCTGCTGCAACCAGTCCACCGGCTCCGCCAGCGCCTTGTCCACCAGCACCCGCAGGCGCTGGCCGAGCTGGGCGGCGGAGCGCACCGGTGCCAGCTGCACCAGTTGCTGCTTGAGCAGCCGCAGATCGGCGGCCTGCACCTCCACCACCCGGGTGCTCATGGCATCCATCAGCGCCTGTGGCGCCCCCTGGGCCCGCACCCGGCCCGCCTCCATGATGGCCAGCTGGTGGCAGCGTTCCGCCTCGTCCATGTAGTGGGTGGTGACCAGAATGGTGGAGCCCCCTTCGCTCAAGTCGAACAGCTTCTCCCAGAAATCGCGTCGGTTCTGCGGGTCCACCGCAGAGGTGGGCTCATCGAGCAGCAGCAGCGCCGGCTGGTGGATCACCGCCGCCGCCAGCGCCAGCCGCTGCTTCTGGCCGCCGCTCATAGCACCGGCCCGCTGCCGTGCCAGCGGCGCCAGCTCATAGGTGGCGAGCAGCTCGTGCAGACGGGCGGCCAGCCCGGCGCCGCCCATGCCGTGGATCCGCCCCATGAACTCCAGGTTCTCCCAGGCGGTCAGTTCGTCATAGAGGGAGAACTTCTGGGTCATGTAGCCGATCCGCCGGCGCAGGGTCTCGGCCTCGCGGGGGATGCTCAGCCCCAGCACTTCCACCTCCCCCGCCGAAGGGGTGAGCAGGCCGGTCAGCATGCGCAGGGTGGTGGACTTGCCGCAGCCGTTGGGGCCGAGAAAGCCGTGGATCTGCCCCTTGGGCACGCAGAGATCCAGCCCGTCCACCGCCAGAAACTGGCCGAAACGGCGGCTAACTCCCTCTGCCCGGATCGCCAGCTCACTCATGGCCGGCCCCTGCACCGGCAGGCTCGGCCTGCAGCGGCAGACCGCTCGGCAGATCCTGCGCCGTCGCCGGCAGATCGATCTCCGCCAGGTAGACCAGCCGGGCCCGATCCCGCTCATTGAGGGCGTAATAGGGGGTAAAGGCCGGTTCTTTCGAGATCCAGCGCAGCCGACCGGTGAAGGGCTCGGTCACCCCGTCCACTCGTACCAATACAGAATTGCCGACGCCATAGCCGGCGAGGGAGGGCTCGGGCACATAGACCCGGGCATAGGGGGCCTGGTCCGCCTGGATCGCAGCCAGCACGGCACCGACCGCCACCCGCTCGCCGAGGTGATAGGGCAGGCTGTCGAGCCGGCCGCTGCGGGTGGCGACGATGGAGAGATCCGCCAGCTCCCGTTCGGCCAGCGCCACCTCGGCGGTGGCGGCCTGCAGGGCGGCCTGCGCCTCGTCGATATCTTCACGCCGCACGCCCCGCGTCAGCTTGTCGAGCTGCTGGCGCGCGCCGTCCTGCTCGGCCAGGGCGCTGTCGCGCTGGGCGCGGGCCTTGTCGAGATCCGCCGGGCTCACCAGCTTCTGGCGCACCAGCCGGTCGACGCGCTCGAAGTTGCGCTCGCTCTCCCTGACGGCGGCCTGCGCCTTGTCGAGGCTGGCCCGGGCGGCAGCGATGTCTTCCGGCCGCTCGCCATTGGTCAACCGGGCGAGGGCGGCCCGTGCCTGGGCCTCCCGCGCCCGCGCCTGGGCCAGCACCGCCTGCTGGCGCCTGTCATCAAGGCGGGCCAGCAGGGTGCCCTCCTGCACCTGGCTGCCCTCTGCCACCGGCAGGGCGCGGATGATCTCGCCAGCGGTGGCGGTGAGCAGCACCCGATCCCGCTCCAGGGTGCCGAGGGCGGTGGCGGGGGCCTGCGGCTGGCAGGCACTGAGCAGGCCCGTCAGGGCCAGAGGCAGCAGACAATGACGCAAGGTTGACACTCCTTTCGCGGTGGGCGACGGCCAGTGGTGGCCTGCAGACGGACTCCCGGTGCCGTCAGCATACTCGCTGTTACTTTTCATTTCCTCGCTCCAGTTCACCCATTTGTGCTTAGCTCATTGACCAAAAAGGAGAAATGTCTGGATACTGCAGACCAGCACTATGTTGATGATTAGCATTTTTAACAAGATGCCGATTAACTGGAAACAGGCAGCCATCCCGACAGGGATGCCAGCGAGGGAAGGGATCCGGTGTTAAGCACAGAGTGGTTACTGTTGTCAGCCGATATGGAATACGCCTGCCTGCGCATCGCGCCGGGGCTGACCAAACCCATCTCGGAAAACGATATCCAGGCCCTGCTGCTGGCCTCCAACTGCCGCCGCTATCAGCCGCTGGCGGAGGGGATCAAGCAGGCCATCAGCCTGCTCAACACCCTGTTCAATGATCCGGCCGCCCCCCTGCCCGGCAACCCGGTGCCCATCGCCCAGCGCCACGATGCCAGCGTCCTGCTGCTGGTGGAGAAGGATCGGATGAGCGCCACCGCCCAGATCACCGCCGACTGGGGTGGCAAATACCTCACCAGCGAACAGCTGGAGCAGGCGATCCAGGCCAGCGAGATCAAGCAGGGGGTACAACCCCAGCTCATCGCCGCCGCCGTGCTGGCGGCCAAGGAGGCGACGCCAGGCACCCTGCTCAGGTTGCCGGTGGCGCAGGGCAAGGCCGCCGTCAACGGTCAGGACACCCGCTTCGAGCGGCTGGTGGAGACCCCGGCCGAGCGTATTCTCAAGCCCCAGGAGCTGGATCACGGCCGGGTCGACATGCGCGACCTCGGCACCATGCTCACCGTCAAGGCCGGCGCCCAGCTGATGCGCCGCCACCCGGCCACCACCGGCGTGCCAGGCTTCACCGTCACCGGCCAGGAGCTGCCCGCCAAGCATGGCAAGGAGAGCCCCATGGTGGCCGGCGAAGGCACCTTCATCTCGCCGGATGACCCCAATCTGCTGCTGGCCAGCCGCCCGGGCCTGCCCCGCCAGGAGAAGAGCGGCATGAAGGTGGACGACGTGCTGAGCGTCAAGCAGGTGGATATCCGCCACGGCCACATCATCTTCGAGGGGGCGCTGATCGTGGCGGGGGACGTCACCCCCGGCATGAAGGTCAAGACCAGCGGCGACGTGGTGATCGGCGGCTTCGTGGAGGGGGGCTACATCGAATCGGGCGGCACCATCACGGTGCGCAACGGCGTCATCGGCCGCAAGCTGGAGCAGAGCAACGAGTACCTCTGCCACCTCAACGCCCAGGGGGAGATCCACGCCAGCTATGCCCAGTACGCCAAGCTGGAGGCCGGCGGCGACATCCACGTCCTGACCCAGCTCAGCCACAGCTACAGCCGCAGCGGCCAGGACCTCAAGGTGGGCGACAGCGCCATGCGCAAGGGCCACCTGCTGGGGGGCATCAGCATTGCCAACCGCCTCATCATGGCGCCGATCCTGGGGGCCTCGGCCCACAACCAGACCCGGTTGCAGATCCTCGGCGGCTACTTCACCCACAAGGAGCAGGAGCAGGCGCTGCGCCAGCGCAAGCAGGAGTGCCGGGAGCAGCTGGACAAGCTGCAGGATCTGCTGCTCAAGCTCTTGCAGCTGCCGAGCGACAAGCGCAATCCCCAGACCCTGCAGAAGATCAAACTGATCCGGGTCCAGCGCCTCGAGGAGAGCAAGCAGCTCGACGAGCAGCTGGAGGCGGCGCAGGAGGAGCTGCAGAAACTGATGGCGGAGATGGACATCATCGCCACCCAGCACGCCTTCCCCGGGGTCGAGGTGGAGATGGCCCACCACCACTACCGGGTCGACATAGAGCACGGCCCCATCCACTTCGCCATCCGCGAGGATCAGCTGCAGCTGACCCCTTACGAACCCCACAAGTGAGCGCCGCCGCCGTCGTACACCTCCGGCCGTGATCCGGACGGTGAATTTCGCTACACTCCCTCTCCCATTGGCCCCATAGTGCGGGCCAGCCAGACTGCAGGATAGTGAGAGATGTACAAGCTGATCGCATTGGATATGGATGGCACCCTGTTGAACTCCCAGGGCCAGATTTCCCCCCGCACCCATGCGGCCATCGCCGCCGCCCGCGCCAGGGGAGTCACGGTCGTGCTGGCCTCCGGCCGCCCGTTGGAGGGGATGAGCCGCTATCTGGCCGAGCTCGGCCTCACCGGCCAGGATGACTACGTCATCTGCTACAACGGCGCCCTGGTGCAGCAGGTGGCCGATCAGCGCATCATCCGCAGCCAGCTGCTCACCGGCAGCGACGCCAGCGCCATCGCCGCCCTGGCCGACGAGCTGGGCGTCAACGTGCACGGCTTCTCGGTCAGCCAGGGGCTCATCAGCCCCAGGGTCAGCCCCTACACCGAGCACGAATCCCGCCTCATCGACATGCCTATCAAGCTGCTGGACTTCGCCACCCTGCCCGCCGACGAGCAGATCCTCAAGGTGATGATGATCGATCCCGAGCCGCTGCTCTCCCCCGCCATCGCCAAGCTGCCGGCCGAGCTCTACCAGCGCTATACCGTGGTGCGCAGCGCCCCCTACTTCCTCGAGTTCATGAACAAGCGGAGCAACAAGGGGACCGGCGTCGCCGCCCTGGCCGAGCACCTGGGGCTGGATGCCTCCCAGGTCATCGCGGTGGGGGATGCAGGCAACGATCACCACATGATCGAGTACGCCGGGCTGGGGGTGGCCATGGGTAACGCCACCGACGACATCAAGGCGCTGGCCCAGCACACCACGGGGCGCAACGATGAAGACGGGGTCGCCCAGGTGATCGAGCGTTTCATCCTGAACGCCTGACGCGACAAGGGGCCTGCGGGCCCCTTTTGCTGTCCGGGTCTGTCTGGCTACGGGGCCACATGTTTAATATATCCACCACAACAATACCCTCCCCTCGCTTCCCCTTCGCTAAAGCCCCCTTTTAATGGGACTCAAGCCAGCCGAGCGCAGAATATATTTAACATTTTGGCATCATTTCGTTTGACATATTGAACGGCCTTGGCAGACTGGGATCAGGATCCAGGCTGTCGTTGCCCAGGCTGACCGACGATTCTGGCACTGCGGCACGACCCCGATCCCACGACCATGCCTTGAGGCATGCCCTTGCGCCGGCAAGGGTCTGCCCAAGGCGCAGGACCGCTAAGGACAGCCAAGGTGAATCATGACTCGCAGCACCCACACCCCGCGTAAACCCGTCGTACTGATGACCATGGGCGCCCAGCCCCGCAATGGGCACGCCTATCAGGTGATGACCCACAAATACATTCAACCACTGGTAGAGATCAGCGGCTGCGTCCCCCTGCTGGTGCCCACCTGCTGCGGCACCGAGGATCTGGCGCAATATCTGGATCTGGCGGATGGGGTCTATCTGAGCGGCGCCGGATCCAACATAGATCCAACCCTCTACGGCCAAGAGAACCTCACCCCGGAGAAGCAGCAAGACAGAGACAGGGATCTGTTCGACATGGCGCTGGTTCGCGCCGCCCTCGACCGCGGTCTGCCGATCCTCGGCATCTGCCGCGGCATGCAGGAGATCAACGTGGCACTGGGGGGAGACATCCACCAGAAGGTCTACAGCGAGCCGGGTTATGACGATCATCGGGAAGATGCGGACGATCCGGTGGACGACCAGTATGGTGAGAGCCATCAGGTGACACTGGTGCCGGACAGCTGGCTGGCGGAGCTGATGGGACAGCCGTCGATCCCGGTCAACTCGCTGCATGGGCAGGGGATCAAGACCCTGGCCAAGGGGCTGGTGCCGCTGGCCCATGCCGAAGACGGGCTGATCGAGGCGATCCACGCCCCCGCCCTCTCCCCCTTCCTGCTGGCGGTGCAGTGGCATCCGGAGTGGAAGGCGAGCCAGAACCCTCACTCCATCAAGATCTTCGAGGCTTTTGGCGACGCCTGCCGGGCCCGCCTGAGCGGCGTCTGACGACGCCGGCTAGTCGCCGAACCCGCGCGCCTTGAGCTTGGGCAGCGCACCGCGAGACGGGCGCAGGGTACGGCACACATCCATTCCCTTGAGCCCGCGCTGGATGTGATCCGGCGTGTGGCCGAACACCATGCCGTTGCTGCGGTAGAGTGCGTTGTCGTCCAGCTCGAACAGCTCGCCGCCGATCAAGAGCTGCTCACGGCCGTTGACCGTCTTGCCGCGCTTGAGCGGCAGCGTCATGTCGCTCAGCACTTCGCCGGTGGCGCACCCCTCGCGCCAGCGCGCCTCGTCTGAAAAGGGGGTGATGGCGATCTCGCGCCAGGATCCATCACGAAACTCGACCCGATACTTGTCGGCCAGCTGATCACAACCCACCAGCAGCCAGGCACCGGCAATCCAGGCCACCTTGCTCCACTTGCGCACGCGCTCCACTCCCTTGTCAGACAGGTGCCCAGCATAAAGAAATTGCCTCGACCCCGCACCCATTTAGCGGATTGAAACCAACTATGCTGGAAATAACCAATGATAAGGGGCTGCTATGTTTGGCGATAACCTCGTTGCGCTACCTACCCTGCTGTGGATTGGCGACCACCCGTTCTGGACCCTGCTGACCCTGTTCCTGCTCTTCACCCATTTCCTGCGCAGCCCGGGTCGCCGCCGTGAGCTGGTGAGCGAGCTCGGCTTCGTGATGATAAGCCTGGTGGTGATCCTGCTGATCCAGCTAGAAGGCGGCTGGTTTCGCCTGCCCCTGCCCCGCCACTGGCTGGTGGAGATCTCCAGCCTGCTGGCCGGGCTGGTGCTGGTGAAGATCTGGGGGATCCTGCTGTTCCAGTTTCTGCTGCCCCTGTGCCAGATCCGCATCCCGCGCATCATCGCCGACATCGTCATCACGGTCGGCTACATCGGCTGGTGCCTGTTCCGTCTCTACGCCTCCGGCATGGCCCTCGGCGAGATCGTCACCACCTCCGCCGTCATCACCGCCGTCATCGCCTTCTCCATGCAGGACACCCTGGGCAACCTGCTGGCCGGGGTCTCGATCCAGCTCGACAACTCCATCGCCATCGGCGACTGGCTGCAAGTAGAGACCACCCAGGGCCGGGTGGTGGAGATCAACTGGCGCGCCACCACCATAGAGACCCGCAACTGGGAGACGGTGGTGATCCCCAACAGCCACCTGCTCAAGCAGCGCTTCACCGTGCTCGGGCGGCGCCGCGACGCCCCCCTGCAATGGCGCCGCTGGGTCTGGTTCGACATCACTCTGGACACCCTGCCCACCCAGATCATCGCCCTGGTGGAACACTCACTGCGGGAGACCCGCATCCGCAACGTCTCCGCCAGCCCGCAGCCGGACTGCCTGCTGATGAACGTGGAGAACGGCATCGCCCGCTACGCGGTGCGCTACTGGCTCACCGATCTGGCGGTGGACGACCCCACCGACTCGGCGGTGCGCACCCTGATCGATGCCGCCCTGCGCCGCAACGACCGGCGCCTCACCCCGCCCATCTTCAACGTCTTCATGACCTCGGATCAGGATCACAAGGATCAGCGCCATAAGCGCCATACCGCCGAGCGCACCGACACCCTGCGCCGCCTGCCGCTGTTCGCCATGCTGCAGGAGGAGGAGCTGCTGCGGCTGGCGGATCAGGTCAAGTTCGCCCCCTTCGTCAACGGCGATCGGATGCTGAGCCAGGGGGAGGTCTCCGGCTGGCTGTTCGTGCTGGTGAAGGGGGATGCCCAGATGCTGGTGGAGGTGGAGGGGCGCGAGCTGCCGCTCGGCACCCTCAATGCCGGCGACTTCTTCGGCGAGCTGAGCCTGCTCACCGGCGAGCCCAGCCCGTTTACGGTGCGGGCCCAGGGGACCGTCGAAACCTATCGTATCAATCAGGCCATGTTCCAGGAGCTGGTGGCCCAGCGTGGCTCCCTGCTCGAGCCGCTCTACAAGGTGTTGAGTGCCCGTCAGCAGGAGCAGCAGGAGCTGCTGGCGCGGGAGGCAGAAGCCATGAAGCAGATCGCCCCGCCACGGGATCTGCTGGACAAACTGATGGCGCTGTTTGGCGGGCGATGACGTAGCATGGGAGCCCATACTTTCCATTCGAGACGTGTTTCATGCTGCTGACCGCGCTGGCCCTGAGCGCCACCCTGCAATTTGACTGCCCCGCCACCATCGAGACCCGCCAGCAACTGCTGGGCACGACCCAGGGGTGGCAGGCCGTCACCCCCAACGAGCTAGGGGAGCAGCACCAGCCTCTTCGCCACCGGCTGGAGAACCTGGCCCTGTTCGACGGCGACCCCGACGAGCGCGCCCAGCTCAAGCCGGACAACGGCGACAGCCACGCCATCCACTACTGGAGCCTGGATCGCCACAATCCGCGCCCCTTCTATCTGGTCTGCCACTACCAGGAAACGGCCATCACCCTGCAACAGGCGCTGCCCGCCGGGTTAGGCTACTGCCGGGTCAACCAGCCCGCCCCTTACGATCTCCGTGGTCTGATTTGCCGCAGCGAGTGACCGCTCCGGCATGACCGTGTGACGGTTTCGACCAACAGTGAATGAGCGGCCGACAAGGAATGCATGTCGGCTGTGAACTGGCGGCTGTTGAGGTCTGACTAGAGCAGCAGGTCGGCCAGCTCGCCCAGCGCGGCCAGCTCCACGTCCGGCAGCAGTTGCAGCCGCTCTCCGGGTTGCTGATGCTCGTTGAGCCAGGCGGCCTTGAAGCCGTGCAGCCTGGCCCCCAGCACGTCGGTCTGCGGGTGGTCCCCCACGTGCAAAATGCGGTCGGGGGCGAGCCCCAGGGTCTTTTGCACCTGCACGAACATGTCCGGCGCCGGCTTCATTCTGCTGCCAAGACCAGCCTTGCAGACCAGGGTGAAGTAATCCGCGAGGCCAGCCTGGGCCAGATCCAGGTTGCCGTTGGTGATCACTGCCAGCGGGTAGCGTACCGCCAGCCGGGCCAGCAGGGCATGGGTCTCGTCGCTTACCTCTATCTTCGAGCGCTCGGCCAGAAACGCGGCGAACACCGACTCAGCTTCCTGCGCGGCGCGGGTCTCGGCCATGCCTCCGGCCATCAGCGCGGCCTGGATGCCGTGCCGGCGCGCCAGGCTGACGTCGTGGCGCAGCGCCGGTTGTTCCAGCAGCAGGTTGCGCTTGAGCTCCAGCCAGCGCGGCTTGTCCAGCATGGCGGTGGCCAGGTATTCGCTGCGCAGGTGGGCCAGCATCCACTGCTCGGCTCGCTCGATGGCGGGGCCGTTGTCATAGAGGGTGTCGTCGAGGTCAAACGAGATGGCGGCCACCGGCTGCCAGCGGCGATAGAACTGCATGGTCTCTCCTCTTGTCGGGGCCGGCTACCCGGCCCTCGTCATTCGTCGTCCGGGGTAGCGGGATCCCGTTTCGCCCGCGGGTGGGCGCTGTCATACACCTTGGCCAGGTGCTGGAAGTCGAGGTGGGTGTAGATCTGGGTGGTAGAGAGATCGGCGTGCCCCAGCAGCTCCTGCACCGCCCGCAGATCGCCGGAGGACTCCAGCATGTGGGTGGCGAAGCTGTGGCGCAGCTTGTGGGGATGGACATGGGCGTTGAGCGCCTGCTTGTTGCCCCAGCCGTCGAGCCGCTCCTGCACCGAGCGGGCCGACAGGCGCTGCTTGCGTTTGGAGACGAACAGCGCCTCCTGCTCGTCGCCTGCCAGCAGGGGGCGCAGCTTGAGCCATTTTTGCAGCCACTCCACCGCCATTCGCCCCACCGGCAGCACCCGCTCCCGCGAGCCCTTGCCGGTCACCCTGAGCTGGCGCTCGTCGAGCTTCACGTCCGCCAGATTGAGCCCCACCAGCTCGGCGAGCCGCAGGCCGGAGGAGTACATCAGCTCCATGATGGCGCGATCCCGCACCGCCAGCGGATCCTGCTCGTCGGTGATGTTGAGCAGCTGATACATCTCGTCCACGTCCAGATTCTTGGGCAGCGGCCGCCCCTGCTTGGGGGTGACGATGCCCCGGGCCGGATTGGCGACCAGCCGCCCCTGGCGCACCTGCCAGTCACAGAAGCTGCGCAGGGCGGAGACCTTGGTGGCGAGCGAGAGGGGCGCGAGCCCGGCCTTGTGCATCCGGGTCACCAGGCTGCGCACCTGGCTCGCCTCGAGCCGGGCCCAGTCATCGACCCCGAGCTTCACCAGCTCGGCGGTCATGGCTTCCAGATGGGCCTGGTAGTTGCTGCGGGTGTGGGGGCTGAGCTGGCGCTCGACCCGCAGGTATTCGATGAAGGCCGCGAGCTCCCCCGCCAGCGCGGCCGGAAGGGGCTCGGCGGCAGGCGCCGCCTTGGTGGAGGGGCTGGCCGGCGCCTTAGCCACGGGCCAGCTCGGGCAGGCGCAGCTGCAGCAGGCGGCCGAGCTGACCCAGCAGCAGGGTGTCGTTGTGGGGAGTGAAGTGACTCGGATCCGAGCTGGCGAAGGCCAGCACGCCGAGATCGCCAAGCCGCATCAGGGCCACCGAGTTGACCAGCACGTCGTGACCGAACAGCGCCTGCTTCTCGCTCTGGTTGAGCCGGCCGAAGTAATAATCCTGCCCAGGCAGGCGCTGACCCAGCAGCTGTTCGAGCTGTTTGCCCTCCGCCATGAACTTCTGCTCGGGGCCGCTCAGCTGGAATTTTTTCGGGCTGAGCCAGAGCCGCAGGCCGGTCAGTCTCAGCCGCTGCACGAACGCCTTGCCCATCACGGCGCTCACCTCGAACAGGCTCTGACAGCCGTACAACTCGCCGTAGAGATCGGCATAGACCCGGAAGATCCGCTCGTTCTCGCTGGCGATCCCCATCAGCTCGGTGATCTCCTGCTCCAGCTGCTCGATGCGTTCGCGCTGGCGGTCAAGCTGGCGCTCCACCAGGGAGATGGCGCCCTTTTGTTCATGGGGAATGCGGATCCGGTCCAGCATGGCCGCGTGGCGCTGGAAAAACTCGGGATAACGGGCCAGGTACTCCAGCACTGTGGCTTCATCCACCAGTGGTTCCTGCCGTTTGAGTTCGCTCATAACTTGGTTGGTCCATCCGAAAAAGGGGCCAAGGGCCCCGACATTAGTGCTTGGCTGTGCGGGGGCTCCCCGCCCGTGCCTATAACTCTATCTGGCCGTCAAACACGTGCTCGGCCGGCCCGGTCATGTAGACCGGCTGACCCGGCCCCTTCCAGGCGATGGTCAGCTTGCCACCCGGCAGGGTGACGGTGACCCGCTCCTTGAGCTTGCCCTGGCTGATGCCGATCACCACGGCGGCACAGGCGCCGGTGCCGCAGGCGAGCGTCTCGCCCACCCCGCGTTCGAACACCCGCAGCTTGATCTCGCTGGCGTTGACCGTCTCCATGAAGCCGACGTTGACCCGCTCGGGAAAGCGTTCATGACGCTCCATGATGGGACCCAGGGTCTCCACCGGCGCATCGGCCACCGAGGGCACCTCGATGACGCAGTGGGGATTGCCCATGGAGACGGCCCCACACATCACAGTATGCTCCTGGGCCCGCAGCAGGTAGGTTTTTTCCGCCTTCTGGGCCCGAAACGGGATCTTGCCCGGCTCGAACTGGGGCACCCCCATGTTGACCGTGACCTGGTTCTCCCCCTCCAGCTGCAGCACGATGCGGCCACGCGCCGTGCTCACCGCGATGCGATCCCGGTTGATCAGCCCCTTGAGGCGGACGAAGCGGGCGAAACAGCGAGCACCGTTGCCGCACTGCTCCACCTCGCTGCCATCGGCATTGAAGATGCGGTAGTGAAAGTCGAGCTCGGGATCATAGGGCGGCTCCACCAGCAGCAGCTGGTCGAAGCCGATGCCGAAGTGGCGATCCGCCAGCTTCTTGATGACGTCATTGCTGAAAAACACCTTCTGGGTGACGCCATCAACCACCATGAAGTCGTTCCCGAGGCCGTGCATCTTGGAAAAATCTATCAACATCGTGCGTTCCTGTACCCTTGTTCACGCTCTCACCCGGAGGAACGCTTAGAGAAATCCATCAACCATCAGGGCAGCAAATGCTCACCGCGCCAGAGATCCGCCAACTGCTCGCGCTCTCTGATGAGGAACGACTGCGCTCCGTCCACCAGCACTTCGGCGGCGCGCGGACGGGTGTTGTAGTTGGAGGACATGGTAAAGCCGTAGGCACCGGCGGAACGCACCGCCAGCAGGGAGCCCTCGGCGATCGCCAGGGTACGCTCCTTGCCGAGGAAGTCGCCGGTCTCGCACACCGGGCCGACCACGTCGTAAACCGCCTGCTCGTGGCTCGCGCGGCTGTCCACCTCGATGATGTTCATCCAGGCGCCGTAGAGCGAGGGGCGCAGCAGATCGTTCATGCCGGCGTCGATCAGGGCGAAGTTGCGGCTCTCGCCCGGCTTGAGGTACTCGACCCGGGTCAGCAGCACGCCGGCGTTGGCGACGATGGCGCGGCCCGGCTCGAACAGCAGGGTCAGATCCCGGCCCGCCAGCTTCTGCTTGAGCGCCTCGGCATATTCGCTGGGATGGGGTGGCTGTTCGGCGCCGTAGTTGACCCCCAGGCCCCCGCCCACGTCCAGGTGGTGGATGTGGATGCCTTCCGCCGCCAGGCCGTCGATCAGCCGCAGCAGCTTGTCAGCCGCCTCCATGAAGGGATTCAATTCAGTGAGTTGCGAGCCGATATGGCAATCCACCCCGACGATCTCGATGTTGGCCATGGCCGCCGCCTTGCGGTAGATGGCGGGCGCCAGCTCGATGGGAATGCCGAACTTGTTCTGCTTGAGGCCGGTGGAGATATAGGGATGAGTACCGGCGTCGATGTCGGGGTTGACCCGCACCGACACCCGGGCCTTCTTGCCCATGCTGCCCGCCACCCGGTTCAGACGCTCCAGTTCGGCTTCCGACTCCAGGTTGAAGCAGAGGATCTCTTTATCCAGCGCGAGGCGCATCTCGGCCTCGCTCTTGGCGACGCCGGAGAAGACCACCTTGGCCGGATCGCCGCCCGCCGCCAGCACCCGCGACAGCTCGCCGCCGGAAACGATGTCAAAACCCGAACCCAGGCGGGCCAGCAGGTTGAGCAGCGCCAGGTTGGAGTTGGCCTTGACCGCGTAGCAGATCAGGTGGGGGATGTCGCCCGCCGCCTTGTCGAAGGCGTGCCAGTGACGTTCCAGGGTGGCGCGGGAGTAGACGTACAGCGGGGTGCCATACTGCTCGGCAAGTTGTTGCAGCGAGGTGTGTTCGGCCTGAAGCTGGCCGTCGGCGTCGTAGTTAAAGTGATCCAAGGGGGCGGTTCCTTCCTAAATTAGTGCGGCGCGGCCTCTGGGGCTGCCTCGGCGGTCGCAGGCGTCTGTGCTTGCGGTGTACTCTGGGTCTGGGGCTGCTCGGGGGGTGGCATGTAGAGCGGTCCCGTCAGGCCACACGCGGCCAAACCAAGAGACAGAAGAGTGGCAAGCAGACACTTGGTAAGCTGGGTAATCATAATGGTTCGCTGCGAAAAAATTTTTGGCCCTCTATAATCGCACTCACATTGTTAAAAGCAACAGGATAAACCGATGAAGGATCACGAGTATCACGCCCTGACCGACGCCTTTTTCCAGTATGTGGAAGACACCATCGACGAGGGGTATCCGGATATCGACTGCGAACGCGCTGGCGGGGTCTTGACCCTGAGCTTCGAGAACAAGACCAAGGTCATCATCAACAAGCAGGAGCCCCTGCACCAGATCTGGGTCGCCACCCGCGAGAACGGCTTCCACTTCGAGCTGCAAGGGGAAAGCTGGATCGACAACCGCTTCGGCCACGAGCTCAAGAGCCTGCTGAGCCAGGCCTGTAGCTCCCAGGCGGGCGAGCCCGTCCAGTTCCCATGATCGACCTGCACCCTGCCGATGCCCGTCATGCGGTGATCTGGCTGCACGGGCTGGGGGATTCCGGCGCCGGCCTGGCCCCCTTGGTGGATGCGCTGGCCCTGCCCGCCGACCTGCCGGTGCGTCACCTGCTGCCCGATGCGCCCGAGCGGCCCATCACCATCAACATGGGCTACAAGATGCGCGGCTGGTACGACATCAGAAGCTTCGAGGATCCGGCGGATCGCGCCGTGGAGTCCCATGTCAGGGAGTCTGCGGCCCGCATCGCCGCGCTGATCGAGCAACTGGTGGCCGAGGGCTTCGCCCCCGAGCGCATCGTGCTGGCCGGCTTCTCCCAGGGGGGCGTGATTGCCTCCTTCACCGCCCTGCGCCTGCCGCTGCGGCTGGCGGGCCTGCTCTGCATGTCCACCTATCTGGCGGCGCCCGACGCCCTGCTTGGTGAGATGAGCGAGGCCGCCCGCAGCCTGCCCATCTGCTACATGCATGGCATCTATGACGACGTGGTGAGCCTCTCCATGGGCTGGGACGCCAAGAACCGGCTGGAAGCGGCCGGACTCTCCCCCGAGTGGCACGAGTACCCCATGCGCCACGAGATCTGCCGCCCGCAGCTCGACGACATCCGCCAGTGGCTGCTGGCTCGCCTCGCGGACTGAGCCAGTTCCCGAATAGCCAAACGGCCTGCAGATGCAGGCCGTTTTCATTCGATATGGGCGATGATCCTGTGCAGCAGGGGGCCGAGACCGGGGCGCTTGCGCGCACGCCGGGCGGGCCCCTGCCCTACCCCGCGCCGGCGGCGGAACCGAGCTCGCGCCCCTGACCGCCATCGCGCAGCTGACCCTGGCTGCGGTAGGGGATCACCTCCAGCTCGCCATTGATCTGCACTATCTCGTAGTACTGGGGCAGGTTGAAGTTGCTGAACTGACCCGCGTCGCTGAAGCGCTCGTGGCTAGAGGTGTAGAAACGGTTCACCCCCTGCACCAGCTCATCCTTGTTGCCGGCGAAGTGCTGGTAGATCTCCACCCGGTTCGCCTCGTCCAGGATATAGATGTTGGTGCCCGCGTCCCGGGTATCGAAGAAGAACTGCACCAGCCCCTCGCTGGCGTAGGCGTCGACGATGCCGGGCAGGTGCTGGCTGTGGGTCTTGTCGAGCCGCAGCGGCAGGTGATCCAGCTTGTTGTGGGAGATGTGGCGGTAGAAGTCGACCGCATTCTCCAGTTTCTTGACCGACACCCCGCGCCGCTCGAAGAAGATGCCGTACTTCTCCTTGCCGAGCGCCAGCGTCTTGACCAGCTGCTGCTTGTCGCGGGCCAGACGCAGCTCGATGCACTCGGCCACCAGCTGCTGGAAGCGGCTGCGTACCAGGGAGCGGAAGTGCTGGCTGTAGCAGAACACCTCGATCATCTCGGGGGCGGCGGCATCCTGGTGCATCTTGCCGAGGATGGTGGTGAGGGCGTCCACCACGGCTTCGTCCCCCTGGAAGTGGAGGGTGCGGATCTCGCTCCAGGAGTTGCGATAGACGAGATCCACCGAACCCACCAGACACTCCAGGTTGCGGCCGAACGAGAAGACGTCGGCGGCGTTGGCGTCGAATTCGATCACCTGGCCCACCCAGTGGCTGGTCGGGTCCGTCTCCAGGTTGAGGAAGATGGAGAGCTGGCGAATTTCGCACGGCCGGCTCAGCGCCAGGTTGGTGGCACGGGGATACTTGACCGGGAAGGTGCCGGAGAGATCGCGACAGAACTGGTGCAGGTTGTCGATGTGCAGATCCGAGCCCTGGTTGAACAGGTGCACCCGGGACTGGGGCGTCAGCAAGCCGTTGAAGTAGGCCCAGGAGACCAGCTTGCTGATGTAGCCGTTATATTCGAGCGGCGCCCGGCCTATGATGTCCACCGGCTCCAGTGAATGCTTGTAGAGATACCAGCCGGCGCGGTTCAGGCGACCGTGCGGCACCTGCACGAAGCTCAGATCCGGCTCGCTCAGGTCCGGCGCTATCTTGAGGTTGATGCGCTGCACCTTGCCCGGCAGGCTCTCGAACGCGGCATAGAGCTTGCGCGACAGTATGCCGATGTCTTCCGGGTTGATGGACTCGCTGATGTTGTTGCGCCGGGCAAACTGGATGAGGTTGCGGTAGCTCTGCATCAGGGCCTCCAGCAGCTCGGCGTAGGCCACCTTGACGTCCTCCACCTTCCACTCCTGGCGGTGATCCAGATGCTGCAGCCGCTCCCGGCTCCAGCCCCAGTAGTCCACCAGCTGGGTCATCAGCTCGCGGCGCCAGGCCGGGGAGTGATCCTCTTTCGGATGGCTCAGGCCGTCGCACACCTTCAGATAGAAACAGCGGCGCACCAGATCGAGCCGCTGCATGTCGCCGATGGATTTGAGGTAGTTGGTCACCTTGTCCAGCATCAGGCAGTAGTTGTCGAGCCGGTAGTGCATCCCCTCGTTGTGCTGGAACCAGTCGCGGCTGGTCACCGACAACAGGCGGGTGTTGGGGTACTCGTGGGAGTAGGCCTCCATCAGCACCGACTTAAGCACCGCCTTGTAGGGGGAATCGATGCCCTTGTAGAGCTGCCAGAGGGCGGAGCCGAAGTACTCCTCGGCCGGAATGCGGTTGAAGCCCCCCAGATCGAGCCAGTCATCCTGGCTCAGCTTGCCGTGGGCAAACAGGCCGTTGACGTAGTCATCGTAGTGATCGTCATACTCGGCAGGCACCAGATACCAGAGCAGCCGCTTGCCGGCGATGTGCATGGCGCTGCGGTAGAACTCGTCGAGCAGCAGCAGGTGCTGGGCGCTGCCGCAGCTCTCACCCTGCATCTGGGCGTCGTTGCGCTGGCGGAACTTGTCCTCGGGGATCAGGAAGAAATTGAGATCGACCCCCCGCTGCTCGGCCCACTTGGAGAGTTGTTGACACTTGAGATCCAGCAGCGCGAGCCGCTCCTGCGACAGACCGGCCACATGGCAGACCCAGATGTCGAGATCCGAGTGGCAGCACTGACCGATGGACGAGGTGCTGCCCATGGAGTAGAGCCCCTGGATCGACTTGTCATGGGTGGTGAGGCCGTTCTGGCAGTTGGCGTTCTGGCAGAGATCCTCGATGAAGGCCTGCTGGGCGTCGTTGGCGGTAAAACTCCAGATGCCGTGCGGCACATCCCCCGCCACATAACCGGGCAGCAGGGGGTGATTGAAGTGCAGCATGACGGGTAACAGCTGGAAGACCTGCTGCCCGTAGCGACTCATGAGACCTAACGCCCGCTGCGTCTTGAGACGATTGATGTCGTCGTAGCGCGCCACCAGCGTGTCGAGTTTTACCAGCAATGCCCTGCCTATACGAGGTGATAAATGACGCACCAAAACGGGGAGACGTCAAAAAAGTGTGATCATGTTAACAATGCAAACAGCGGTGGTAAACAAGCCCGCACACAATCGCCGGATTATTTATGACAAGTCACTAAACAGTATCATTGGAAAGCAATAATTTTTTTAAATTTCAATCAATTAACCTTGCATTTTAGTTTAATGAAAATCATTTTCAGCCGCTGTTTTTGAGCTTGGCCCCGCTTTTGCCGGCTGTGCCATGAAAGCCCCTGCAAAGGGTGGTAAGATCGTTTTCCTTCTAAAGATGAAACAACTGATTGATATGGCAGCCCGAACCCTGAAAATTGCCACTCGCAAGAGCCCCCTGGCCATGTGGCAGGCCAACTTCGTCAAAGACCGGCTGGAAGCCCTGTACCCCGAGTTGCAGGTCGAGCTGGTCCCCATGAGCACTCAGGGTGACAAGATCCTGGATACCCCGCTCGCCAAGGTCGGCGGCAAGGGGTTGTTCGTCAAGGAGCTGGAAACGGCCATGCTGGAGGGACGGGCCGACATCGCCGTGCACTCCATGAAAGACGTGCCGGTGGAGTTCCCCGAGGGGCTCGGCCTGCACACCATCTGCGAGCGCGAAGATCCGCGCGATGCCTTCGTCTCCAACCGCTTCACTGCCATTGACGAGCTGCCGCAAGGCGCCGTGGTCGGCACCTCCAGCCTGCGTCGCCAGTGCCAGTTGCGCGCAGCACGCCCGGATCTGGTCATTCGCGACCTGCGCGGCAACGTCAACACCCGTCTCGCCAAGCTGGACGCCGGTGAATACGACGCCATCATCCTCGCCGCCGCCGGCCTGAAACGGCTGGAGATGGCGCACCGCATCACCGCCTTCATCGAGCCGGAACAGAGCCTGCCCGCCAATGGCCAGGGCGCGGTCGGCATCGAGTGCCGCCTCGACGATCACGAGCTGCACGCCCTGCTGGCACCGCTCGAGCACCCCGAGACCCGCATCCGGGTGCTGACCGAGCGCGCCATGAACCGTGCCCTGCAGGGGGGCTGTCAGGTCCCCATCGGGGCCTACGCCCTGGTAGAGGGAGAAGAAGTGTGGCTACGCGGCCTGGTGGGCAGCCCGGATGGCAGCCGCGTCATCCGCGACGAGATCCGCGGTCCGCTGGCCGACGGCGAAACCCTCGGTCACACCCTGGCCCAGCGCCTGCTGGCCGATGGTGCCGATGCCATCCTGGCCGAGGTCTACCGGGCATGAGTGCGGGCCGGTGCGAAGCATGGCCGCCATGCCGGAGCCAGCCCTGATGGTCCCGCTGGTGGTGCGCCCGGCCGCCCAGGCCGCCGAACTGGTGGCACTGCTGCGCCAGCACGGCCACGCACCACTCTGCTGCCCGCTGCTGGAAACCGTGGCGGGCGGCGAGCTGCAGCGCCTGCCCGAACTGCTGCCCCAGGCCGACATCGTCATCGCCGTCAGCATGCATGCAGTTAATTTCACTCATCATTTTCTGTTGCAAACTGGTCAGACCTGGCCAAATATTGACTACTTTGCAGTCGGCCAGGCCAGCGCGGACGCCTTTTCGGCCGTCGGCATCACGGCAGCCTGCCCGGAGGATCCGCGCAGCGAAGGGCTGCTGGCCCTGCCCGGCCTGCAACAGGTAAACGGCAAGCGGGTGCTGATCCTGCGCGGCAATGGTGGCCGGGATCTCATCGCCCGGACGCTGGCCTCACGCGGCGCACTGGTGCACTATTGTGCGGCCTATGAGCGCCACTACCCCGCTCTGGACGGGGGCGCATTGACCCGCCACTGGCAGGCGGCCGGGCTCGACAGCCTGCTCGTCACCAGTGGCGAACTGCTGCAACGGCTGCTGGAACTGGTCCCGGACCAACAGCAGCCCTGGCTGCACGACTGCCTGCTGGTGGTCCCCAGCCCGCGGGTGGCCGAGATGGCCGCGGCGGCGGGCTTTACCCATATCACGATTGCCCAGGGTGCATCCAACCAGGCCCTGACGGCCGCTCTGGAACTGAGGAAGATGGAATGACTGAACAGCAAGAAGTCCAGCCGAGTGCCGCGGCCTCCGTGGCCGACAACAAGCAACCCGGCCAGCAGGTCACCAATAACAAGAAGGGCGGCTCGGGTGCAGTGCTCGGCGGTATCGCCATCCTGCTGGCTCTCGGCCTGACCGGCGGACTCTATCTGCATGGCCACCAGAACGCGGTGGCCCAGCAGGCCGAACTTGGCGCCCTCAAGCAGCAGCTGGCTGACGCCATGGCCAAACTGGATCAGAGCAACAGCAAGGATGGCGAACAGCTGGCCGCCCTCGGCAAGCAGCAACAACTGCTGCAGGACGAGCTCAAGGGTCTGCAGACCCGGGTGCTGGATCTCAACGACAAGCGCCCCAACGACTGGATGCTGGCCGAATCCGAATACCTGGTGCGGATGGCCGGTCGCAAGCTGTGGCTGGAACACGACCTCGTCTCCGCCATCACATTGCTCGGCAATGCCGACGAGCGCATCAGGGCCCTCAACGATCCCAGCCTGATGCCCATCCGCAAGGCATTGGCCGAAGACATCGCCCAGCTCAAGGGGATGCCGCGCATCGACCGCGAGGGGCTGACCCTGAAGCTGGCCGCCCTCTCCGATCAGATCGAGCTGCTGCCGCTCTCTACCGTCAGCATGCCGGAAGCCAAGGCCGAACCGGATCAGGCCGTCAGCACCAACCCGGACGAGTGGGAGAGCAACCTCAAGAAGAACTGGGTCAAGTTCACCGAAAACTTCATCACCATCCGCCGTCGCGACGGCGCGGTGGAGGCCCTGCTCTCCCCGCAGCAGGAGATCTTCCTGCGCGAGAACCTCAAGACCAAGCTGCTGCAGGCCCAGCTCGCCGTCTACCGCGAGCAGCAGGCCCTCTATGACGACAGCCTGGACAAGGCCCAGCGCTGGCTGACCCAGTATTTCGACACCGACAACAGCGCCACCCACTACATGCAGTCCGAGCTGGACAAGCTCAAGGGGGAGCAGATCCAGTTCAACTACCCGGATCGCTTCAAGACCCAGGCCATGCTGGAAGAGGTGCTGACCGAGCGCCTGCAGCGCATTCTGGCCAGCAACTGAGGAGGGCACCATGATTCGTCTGATTGTACTGGTGGCCGTGATGGTGGCCGGCCTCATCTTCGGCCCGCAGGCCTCCGGCAACAAGGGCTATGTGCTGATCTCGCTGGGCAACTACACGGTGGAGTCCTCGGTCACCAGCGCGGTGATCCTGGCGGTGCTGTTCTACGGTCTCCTGCTCATTGTCGAGTGGGTGCTGGGCCGGGTATTCGGCCTGCGCCGCAAGACGCTGGGCTGGTATGGCTCGCGCCGGCGTCGCAAGGCCAACCAGCAGACCGTGGCCGCCACCCTGGCCATGGCCGAGGGGCACTACAGCCAGGCCGAGAAGCTGATGCTCAAGGGCGCCAGCAACAGCGACACCCCGCTGCTCAACTACCTGAGCGCCGCCAAGGCTGCCCAGGCCCGCGGCGATGACGTGCGCCGGGATCAATACCTGCAAAAGGCGCAGGAGGAGAACCCCAAGGCCGAGCTGGCGCTGACCCTGACCCAGACCCAGCTGCAGATCGAGCAGGGCCAGTACGACACCGCGCTGGCCATGCTGGAATCCGTCTACTCCCTCAACCCGCGCCATCCCATGGTGCTGGACCAGCTGCGCCAGGTGCACCTGGCCCGCGAGGACTGGACCGCCCTCATCGACCTCATTCCGGCGCTGCACAAGGTGGGCAAGCTCACCCCCAAACAGGAAGAAGATCTGCTGCAACAGGCCTGGCGCGGCCGCCTCAGCGCCGCCAGCGGCGCCCTCGATACCCTGCGCCCGGTGTGGCAGGCGCTGCCGCGCAAGCTGCGCCAGGATCCCGAGCTGTTGGCCGCCTATGGCGATCGCCTGCGCCAGCTGGGGGCCGACAATGAAGCGGCCGAGCTGTGGCTGGATGCGCTGCGCAAGCAGGTCTCACCCCAGTTGCTGGCCCGCCTGCCCAAGCTCAGGCTCGACAGCTACCAGCCCCTGCTGACCCTGCTGCAGAAGATCCAGGATCAGCCGGGCGTCGACGCGGCGCTGGCCCAGGTCTACCTGCTGGCCGGTCAGCTGGACGAGGCCCAGCGTCTGCTGGAGCAGGAGGTGGCGAAGGCGCCCAATGCCGCCGTCTACCACGCCCTCGGTCAGGTAATGGACAAGCGCCGGCTGACCAACAAGGCCAACGAGTACTACCGCCAGGCATTGCAGCTGGCCGACGTCTGACGTCCGTTCGTCGCAAAATAAAAAGAGGCCGCAGTTGCGGCCTCTTTCTATTGGGATTATTGGGATTATTGGGATTGCTACGGATGGCTGCCCTCCCTTCTCCCCTCGCGGGAGAAGGGTCGGGGATGAGGGGGAACCAGCTACCACCCTCACCCTACCCTCTCCCTGAGGGAGAGGGTCAGCCTCAGGCCGTCATTCGTTCCAGCTCACCGATAAGCCAGATGGCCTCTTCCCTGTGGTAGCCGCACACGTCCTGCATGGGACGAAAGCCGCTGCACACCGCCGGGCGTTCGGGCTGGCCGAAGATCTTGCAGCCCAGCCGCGCATCGAGCTGCACACAGGGCACGCCGGCCGGTTTGCCGTCGGGCATGCCGGGGATGGCACTGCTGATACTGGGGGCGATGCAGCAGGCACCGCAACCTTGACGACATTCCATGTAATGCTTTCCTCGGCAGGGTGCGCCAGTGTAGCAAAGGGCGGGGATTTTCCTCACTGTTATCCCGGCCCTGCCATGAAATAGTGCCCTTGCCAACAGACAACAAAAAGCCCGACAGCGTCGGGCTTTTTGTTGCCGGTACCATGCAGGTTGCCCCGCGCGCATCCTGATTAGAGGATGATGTCGCGCACCACGCTGTCTTTGCGATCCAGGAAGTGAATCGACTTGATGCGGCGGATGGTCCGCGATTTGCCACGGATCAGCAGAGTCTCGGTGGTCGCCATGACGCCGTCGCTGGTGATGCCATCCAGCAGATCACCCTTGGTGATGCCGGTGGCCGAGAAGATGACGTTGTCATTCTTGGCCAGGTCTTCCAGCTTGAGCACCTTGCTCACGTCGATGCCGAGCGCCTCGCAGCGGGCAATTTCCTGCTCGCCCAGCGCACGCACTTCCGGGCTGTCGCCCTTGACCTGATGACGGGGCACCAGGCGGGCCTGCATGTCACCGTCCAGCGCACGGATCACCGCCGCCGAGATCACCCCTTCCGGTGCGCCACCGATGCCGTACAGCATGTCCACTTCGCTGTCCGGCAGGCAGGTGAGGATGGAGGCGGCCACGTCGCCGTCGGGAATGGCGAACACCCGCACACCCAGCCCCTGCATCTCCTTGATCGCCTTGTCGTGACGCGGCTTGGCCAGGGTGATCACGGTCAGGCGAGAGAGCGGCTTGCCGAGCGCCTTGGCCACGGCCTTGAGGTTCAGCTCGAGGGCCTGATCGAGGTCGATGGCACCCTTGGCCTTGGGACCCACGATCAGCTTCTCCATGTACATGTCGGGGGCCTTGAGGAAGGAGCCCTTGTCGCCGACGGCCAGCACGGCCAGGGCGTTGGCCTGACCCATGGCGGTCATGCGGGTACCCTCGATGGGATCGACCGCGATGTCCACCGCGTCGCCCATGCCGGTGCCCACCTTCTCGCCGATGTAGAGCATGGGAGCTTCGTCAATTTCACCCTCGCCGATAACAATCTCACCATCGATCTGGATCTGATTGAGGATATGGCGCATGGCCGCAACGGCCGCCCCATCGGCGATATTCTTGTCACCACGTCCGAGCCACTTGTAGCCAGCCAGTGCAGCCGCTTCCGTCACTCGGGAAAACTCGATTGCCAGTTCACGTCTCATCGCATATCCAACCTTTGGAGCTCGAAAACGGGCGGCATTCTACCACAAGGGCAAACCTTTGCGCGCAAAAGTGGCGGTTCGTCACACAAAACACGGCCCTTTCACCAATTTGACATCAAACCGCCACTGACACTTCACGAGAGTGTCACCCCGCTGTCATCCCCCCTGCCTAGCATGGCCCCCGTCTTTTACAACAAAGCTTGCAACACAAGGGATTAAGATGAAAAAGCTGACTGTAGTGGCACTGGCTCTCACCGCGGCCTTCCAGGCTCAAGCCGTTGAAGTTTACAAGAATGACACCACCACCCTGGATCTGTACGGCCGCATCTATGCCGGCCAGTTCTTCGGTGACAAGAAGGAAGGGGTCGACAGCACCCATCCGAACGGAACCCAGGAGTACAGCGACAAGCAGGGCGCCAACCAGTTCGTCCGCTTCGGCGCCAAGGTCGACAGCCAGATCAACAGCCAACTGAAGGCGCTGGCCCAGTACGAAGTGCAGATGTACATCAACGACAGCGAGAAGACCATCAGCGAGAACTCCGACAACCTGCGCACCCGTCTGGCGTTCGCCGGTGTCGGCGCCGACTGGGGCAACATCACCTTCGGTCGCCAGAAGGGGGCCCCTGGCTTCCTGGCCGACTGGACTGACGTTTCCCTCTCCGACGGCTACGGCAACGAGGCCCTCGGCGCCAAGACCGATACCTTCGCCACCAACCGCGCCGGTTCCGTGCTGAAGTACTCTGGTCTGTTCAACGGCTTCCAGATCGATACCAGCTACAAGTTCGACGGCGGTGACACCGAAGAGACCACCAGCAAGGACAGCGATGCCGCCTACGGCGCCGCCGTGGCCTACACCTTCCCGTTCAATCTGGCACTGGGTACCGCCTACAACGTGGGTATCCGCGACAAGAACGGGGAAGAGGATGCCAAGCTGTGGCTGCTCTCCGCCAAGTACGACAACAAGGCCGTCTACGCCGCCCTGAGCTATGCGGACGGCAGTGACTTCCTGGCCACCGGCAAGGATCACACCGGCTGGGAAGGGGCGCTGGGCTACAACTTCGAGAACGGCTTCGGCCTGATGGCGCTGTGGAACAAGCAGAAGGTGGAGCAGTCCGGCAAGGCCGACTACGACTCCATCGACTACTACACCCTGGGCGCCCAGTACAAGTTCAACAAGAACCTGCGCGTCATCGGCGAGTACCGCATCAACAACCTCGACAGCAAAGAGAGCGGCAAGCTCAACGTCAAGGATGACTTCCAGCTGGCGGCCCGCTACGACTTCTAAGTCGGGCCCCTCTGCTCTGCGCGCGCCGGCTGATGCCGGCGCGCTCTTTTTGGTCCGCCCCGACGCGCCCGGCCCTCCATGATCTAGGCTCAACAGAGCCAAGACGAGGAGATCATCATGCCGCTACGCCTGCTCATCTGCTGCTGCCTGCTCTGCGCCCTGCCCGTTCAGGCGCTGACCATCGCCATGGTGCTGTGGCGCGGCGAAACGGACGCCGAGCGCGGCTTTCGCGACGAGCTCAACCGGCTCGGTCATCACCCCACCTTCGTCACCTTCAACGCCAATCAGGACAGAACCGCGCTGGCCACCCTGCTGCGCCAGCAGCTGCTGCCCTCCCTCGCCGACTACGACTACATCTACTGCTTCGGCACCACCGCCACGGCCATGGTCAAGAGCCTGGTGGGCAACCGCAAGCCGCTGATTTTCAGCATAGTGTCCGACCCCGTCGGGGCCGGTTTCCTGTCCGACGACAAGACGGAAAACCGGATGGTGGCCGGCACCAGCAACATGGTGCCGATGGCGCTGCAGCTCGCCAACGCCCGCCGCTATCTGCCCGCCAGCAAGGGGCTGCTGCTGCCGTTCAACCCGCGCGAGCAGAACACCCTGCTGACCGGCGAGATGCTGCTGCGCGAGGCCCGTCGCTACCAGTGGGAACTCACCACCTGGCGCATCGCACCGGACAAGCGGCGACTGGCCAACGAGCTCAAGCGGCTGCAGCGCGACGCCAAAGAGAGCATCGTGTTTCTCGCCGCCGACAGCTACCTGCTCTCCATCGCCCCCGAGCTACTGGCCGCCCTCAACGAGGCGGGCATCCCCACCATCTGCAGCGCCGAGCTCTATGTGGAGCACGGCTGCACCATCGGCACCATCAGCAGCTATCAGGCCCTCGGCCGGATGGCGGCCAACATCATCCACCGCAACCTGCAGGGCACCCCGCTGCAGGATATCCCGCTGCAGACCGACCCGGCGCCGCGGCTGGTGCTGGGCAAGCAGCTGGCCGGGATCGCCCCCGCCGCCGCCGACCACTGAGCCCCTCATCCCCCTTCTTCTCTCCTCCCGTTACCTTGCCGACAGGGCCCCCTGCCGGCAGGGCGAGTCATCCGATACCCAGCCCCATCGTCAAAACATGTTTCTATTGCACAGCTAATGAAAATCAATATCATTAGCATCCTCTCAAATGAGAGAGAACAAAATAATTACAAATAAATCAATAAGTTCAGACCATCAGGTCGCTTCTTCAAGAGTCAACACGCAACATGCACACACCTCACCACCCGCGCACTCTGCTGAGTGTCGCCCTGCTGGCCCTGAGCGCCGGCGCACACGCCGAAGACGAGACCATGACAGTGGTCGGCAAACGCAGCCAACATGAAGAGGTCGCCAC
This sequence comes from Aeromonas sp. FDAARGOS 1408, assembly GCF_019048665.1. NCBI lineage: Bacteria > Pseudomonadati > Pseudomonadota > Gammaproteobacteria > Aeromonadales > Aeromonadaceae > Aeromonas > Aeromonas sp. FDAARGOS 1408. The sequence continues at coordinate 3,699,654 of NZ_CP077394.1, forward strand.
TGCGACCCGTACCAACACCCCGGCCAAGCTGGTGCCGCAGGCCATCGACAGCGTCAAGGCGAGCGAGCTGACCGCCTTCGGCCAGCCCACCCTGAGCGAAGCCCTGACCGGCATCCCCGGCGTCAACGCCAGCGGTGACACCCGCTTCGACGGGGTCAACATCCGCGGCTTCAGCGCCAGCAACGACTTCTATCTGGACGGTTTTCGCGACGACATGCAGTACACCCGCGACCTTGGCAACACAGAACGGGTCGAAGTGCTCAAGGGACCGGCGTCGGTGCTCTACGGCCGTGGCAGCACAGGCGGCATCGTCAATCGGGTCAGCAAGAAGCCACAGAAGGGGCTGGAGTCCAGCGTCAGCGCCCAGGTCGGCAGCTTCGACAGCCGCCGGCTGGCTGCCGACCTCAACGGTGAAGCGGGTGAGCAGGTGCAGGTGCGTCTCAACCTGGCTCAGGAAGACAAGGACAGCTTTCGCAACGGCGTGACCAGCAAACGCACCCTGCTGGCCCCCTCCGTCAACTGGGAGATCAACGACAAGCTGAACTGGCTGCTGCAGTACGAGCGCAACGAGCACGACCGCACCCCGGATCGCGGCATCCCCGGCATCAACGGCCGCCCGGCCGACGTGCCGAAGGAGTATGTCTACAGCGATACCCGCCGCGACTTCATCGACGATGTGGCCCAGTCCACCCGTTCGCGCCTCAGCTGGGACATCAACGATCAGTGGCAACTGCGCCAGCAGCTGGGCTACACCAGCCTCGACAGCCAGTTCGACAACACCTATGTCACCAGCGTCAAGGGTGACAAGGTGACCCGCGCCCGCTGGCAACAGGATCTCAAGGCCAGCAGCCTGATCAGCAACACCGAGGTCGAAGGCCAGCTGCAGACCGGCCCCGTCGAGCACCGCCTGCTGGTGGGCTTCGAGCAGAACTGGCAGGAGCGCACCCCCAAGCTCTACCAGAACGCCACCGCGATCCCGGCCGGCAACCTCTATGATCCGGGCTCCCTGCCCACCTACGACGGCGCCATGAAGCTCTCCAGCGACGCCAACCACAAGGTGCGCGGCTATGGCCTCTATGTGCAGGATCAGCTCAGCCTGGGCGACTGGCACCTGCTGGCGGGTCTGCGCCGCGACGACTTCACCGTCACCAGCCGCCGCAACGACCTCAACAAGGAGGAGACCGTCTCGGTCAGCAGCCTGAGCCCGCGCCTGGGCCTGGTGTGGAACCCGATCGAGGAGCACGCCTTCTACGCCTCCTACAGCAAGACCTTCACCCCGGTGGGTGGCGAGCTTATTGGCATCACCCCGGGCGACAAGAACAACAACCTGGATCCCCAGCACACCCGGCTGTACGAGGGCGGCGTGAAGAGCGACTGGCTGGATGGCCGCCTGGCGACCACCCTCTCCCTCTACCGGCTGGAGATGTACAACAAGCGCAGCAAGGATCCGCTGGATCCCACCAAGGTGATCCTCACCGGCCTGCAGCGCACCGAGGGGATCGAGCTGAGTGCCCGTGCCCAGCTGACCGACGAGCTCTACCTGCGCGGCGGCATCGCCATCCAGGATGCCGAGCAGGTCAAGGCGGACGCCGATCTGCAGGGCAAGCGGCCGATGAACGTCTCTCGCCAGAACGGCGAGCTGTTCGCCGGCTATCAGAGCGGCAAGCAGGGCTGGTTCGGCGAGACCGGGGTGACCGCGGTGGGCGATCGCTTCGCCGACAACGCCAACACCACCACCCTGCCCGGTTACGCCCGCTTCGACGCCCGTGCCGGCTACCGCTGGCAGCAGTGGGAAGCCCAGCTGAGCGTGGAGAACCTGAGCGATCACGACTACTTCGTCAGTGCCACCAGCGCCTCCCAGATCATGCCGGGCACACCCCGTCAGCTGCATCTGAGCGCCGCCTACCGCTTCTGATCCCTCCCTTTTCCCGATCCCTCTGGCCAGCTCCTGCTGGCCAGATTTTTATGAAGCACCGAGCAATGAGACGCAGAAAACTCCCCCTGCACAACAACAAGTGGGTGCGCCGCATCCACGCCTGGGCCGGCTTTGCCACCCTCACCCTGATGCTGCTCTACGGCCTCACCGGCCTCTGGCTGCAACACAGGGCCGTGCTGCCGCTGCCCGGCCCCCACACCGATAAATCCAGTGAAGAGATAGTACTGAGCGCGCCGCTGGCCAGCCCGGATGAGCTGAAAAGCCTGCTGCAACAACGCTATGCAGCAGGGTTCGAGGAGGGGCGCGTCCAGCTCACCCCGCCCCAGACCCTGCCCACCCCCGACGGCCCGCTCACCCTGCCGGCCCGCTGGGAGATGCGCGGCGTCACCCTGAGCGAAAGCTTGGCCGCCAGCTATGTGGCAGGCACCCTGCTGGTGCGCACCGAACTGCAGCAGGCCAACTTCGCCGCCAGCCTCAACCGGCTGCACCGTGGCATGGGCACCGGCCTGCCGTGGCAGCTGGTGGGGGATCTGGCGGCGCTGGCCATGCTGCTGTTGGCCCTCACCAGCCTGTTGATGTGGAACAAGCTGCACGGCCCGGCCGCGCGCGGCATCGCCCTGCTGCTGCTGGGCGCCCTGGTCACCGTGCTGGTGGCCCTGCTCTAGGGCGTTTACCGACGACAAAACGGGATCGGCCTCTCGGCGGCAGTAACCTTGCCTGCACCTCGGGTAACAAAGGGTAACCGGCCGCCGATGGGGTTCACAGTTGCCGGCCTGGCGGCTGGATGGGGGCCACCCGCAGCTGCTAGGGTGCGCCCTCAACCCAAGCGGCAAGAGGCAGCATGCGCATCTCCAGCATCGAATGCGGACGGGTAGTGGCCATCCTGGCGGTGATGACCATTCACCTCTCCCCCTTCAGCAATCCCTTCGATCCCACCCTGTGGGACGGCACGCCCTACCCCCTGCTCGGGGCCATCATCAACCAGCTCTGCCGCTTCGCGGTGCCGCTGTTCTTCCTCTGCGCCGGCTACTTTCTGCAACCCGCCCTCGCCGCAGGCCGCCCGCTGACGGTGGCGCTGCGCTACTGCCGCCCCCTGCTGGGGCTCTGGCTGGCGTGGAGCCTGCTCTATCTGCTGATCCCCTTCAACCCGCTCGCGGCGGTGAGCGAGGGCTACCTGCCGGCCATGGCAGGCCAGTGGCAGATGCAGCTGGGGGATCCGCTCAACGTCTGGTGGGTCGGCGGCATGATCCACCTCTGGTTCCTGCCCGCCCTGATGCTGGCGGTGCTGATCCTGGGGCTCTGCCAGCAGGCCCGTCTGCCCCGGCTGGCCCTGCTGCTGGGCGTCCTGCTCTACGGGCTGGCCCTGCTCGGCGGCTCCTATGGCCCGCCGCTGCTGGGGGGCGAGTGGGCCCTGCTGACCCGCAACGGCCCCTTCTTCTCGCTGCTGTTCGTGGCCCTCGGCGCCGAGCTGCGCCTGCGCGCCTGGCAGCCGGATGCCAGGCGCTGCGCCCTGCTGATGATGGCGGGGATGGGGCTCTACGCCCTGGAGGCTGCAGGGCTGCTGCACCTGGCCGCCGTGCCCCTCAACCGCCACGACTTCCTGCTGGGTTCGCTCCCCTGGGCGCTGGGGCTGTTCGGCCTGCTGCTGGCCAATCCGGGCTGGGGCCGGGGCAGCTGGCTCGAACGCCAGGCCCCCAAGGTGCTGGGCCTCTACTGCCTGCACATGATGCTGGTGGTGTGGCTGATGATCTTCGGCCCGCAGGGCAAGCAGGTGTGGTGGGAGCTGCTGAAGGTGCCGGCGTTGCTGGCGCTCACCCTGCTCGGCTATCGGTTGCTGGCGCTGGGGGCGGCCAGTCGCTGGCTGCTGCGGGCCCGCTGAGGGAAATGAGGATGGGAGGGAGGCAGATCCCTCCCCACTCGAGGCTGAATGATGGGTTCAATTTTTATTCATCGCGGATAGATAAACTCCGGGACTCCTTAAACGCGAACCCAGGAGTCATCATCCCATGACGTTGTTCACCAAGACCCTGTTTACCAAGCAAGCCGGCCTTGTCCTCGTTCTGCTCGCCGCCAGCGGCTCCCTCAGCGCCGCCGAAATCGCCAACAACAACATCACCGAAGCCGAGATCAAGGCCGCCCAGGATGCCTGGGGCAAGGCCCTGATCCAGATCAGCGACGACTACCGCAGCGGCGGCATCGACAAGGCCAGGGCCACCGCCGGCGCCGTGCTCGACAGCGCCTACGGCTACGCTCAGGGGCCGGTACTGTTCAAGCCGACCCTGGCAGGCGGCGAGCAGACCTTTCGCATCAACCGGGAGGGGGCGCTGGCCTACTTCGTCGGCAACAACAAGGCATATCCCGCCGACAGCGGCTTCGCCCTCAAGAACTGGCAGAGCTACGACTACAGCAATGCCGCCGTCTACATCAACGGCGACATGGCCCTCACCATGGGCAAGGTGCACCTGACCGACCGGGACAACAAGCAGACCACGGTCGACAAGACCTGGGGCTTCAAGAAGGGGGACGACGGCAAAGTACGCATCGTGCTGCACCACTCCTCCCTCCCCTACGCCGGCTAACGGCAACAGGCGACCTGCGGGTCGCCTTTTTTGTTACGAGGGCTCCACTTTTGCCCGCTGGCGGGTGACGGCAGAGCCTGTGCTGCTACCATGCCCCTCATTTGACGAATCCAGACGAGACACTCATGCAGATACGCCCCTTCACCCCGGCCGACACCGAGGCCGTCCTCGCCATCTGGCTGGAGGCCTCCCTGCAGGCCCACCACTTCATCGAGCCCGCTTACTGGCACGCCAACCTGGCGCCGATGCGGGAGATCTATCTGCCCGCCGCCGACAGCCAGGTGCTCTGCCTGGGTGACCAGCTGCTTGGCTTTTACTCCCTGCACGAGGGCTCCCTGGCCGCCCTCTTCGTGGCCCCTGCGCAGCAGGGGAAAGGGCTGGGCAAGGCCCTGCTCGAGCACGCCAAACAGCAGTTGCCGACCCTGCGGCTGCAGGTCTATCAGCAGAACCGGACCGCGTGCGACTTCTATCGCGCGCAAGGATTCCAGGTGGCGGCCGACGCCGTGGATCCCCACACCGGCTGCGCCGAGTGGGTAATGGTCTGGCCGGCGCAGGATTAACTGGGCTCGCCGAGATGGGGGTCGGCGCGGGCCGCCTCCACTTCACTCAGCGCCAGCAGATCGCCGTGGCTCAGCGCGAAGTCGTGCATCTGCTGGAGCAGGGGGATCAGGGCGACCCCGAGCGGGCTCAGGCTGTACTCCACCCTGGGCGGCACGTCCGGGTAGAGGGTGCGGATGATGACGCCGTCGCTCTCCAGCTCCTTGAGCTGGGCGGTGAGCACCTTCTGGCTCACCTCGGGCAGGCTGCGGCGCAGGTCGCCAAAGCGCAGGGTCTGCTCGCGCAGATGAAACAGGATGGCCGGTTTCCATTTGCCGGCCAGCAGGCGCAGCACCCGGTAGGCGGGACAGGGCAGTGAGGACAAGGGATGGCTCGCGAGTGGTTACTTTGCGGTAACTATGCCACGAAAATGTGCCTTCTTGCAGCCAAGTTGCCGGCTTCCTATGATGCGGATTCCGTCAATCAACACCCAACAGAGGTGCACCATGCCCAGCCTGCTGCAGATCCATTTCAACTTCCCCGCCGAGCTGATGGGGCCGGCCCTCACGAGCGCGGCCATGCCGCTGGCCGAGTCCATCACCAGGGAGCCGGGCTTCATCTCCAAGATCTGGACCGAAAACCCGCGCACCGGCGAGGCGGGCGGCATCTATCTGTTTGAGGATGAGGCGAGCGCCCTCGCCTACGCCACCATGCACGAGCAGCGGGTGCTCGCCATGGGCGCCAGCGCGGTGCAGTTCAAGCTGTTCGACGTCAACGAGCCCCTCAGCCGCCTCACCCGCGGTCTGCTGTGATCCCCTCGCCCAGCGCCAGGCGGTAGCAGCCATCCTGCTGCCAGACAAAGCCCAGCCGTTCAAACAACCGCTGGCTGGGTAGATTGTCCGGTTCGATATCCGCCAGCAGCGTGGCAAGGCCGAGCCGGCGGGCATAGGCGATCAGGGCGGTCAGTGCCTCTGCCATCCACCCCTCTCCCCAATGTCGGCGAGCCAGCATGCAGCCCACCTCTGCCTGGCGCAGACCGGCATCTCCCGCAAAGCTGTGCAGGCCGCAGGTACCGATCAGGCGCTCGCTGTCGCGCGCCACCAGCCCCCACTCCAGCGACTCGCCGGCGGCCAGCAACCGCTCGACGCTCACCAGCATCTGCGCCACCGTGGCGAGGGTCGGAAACGGCGGCTCGCCGACGAAACGCATCACCAGGGGATCCCCGTAGATGGCGAACAGATCGGCGCTGTCCCCGGCATCAAGCGCCCGCAGCAGCAGCCGCGGGGTCGACAGCGAAGGCAGTGTACGAGGCAGGGGTGGCACGACGCCGCGGGGCAAGGGGCTCAAAAGCGCAGGGTCAGGCCGATATTGGCCTGCCACTGGGTCACCAGCTCGCCACGCACCTTGAACACGCACTGGTCCGGGTTGCAGAGAAACTGGCTGTTGTCGTTGACCAGGGCGCCATAACCGCGCACCTCGGCCCGCAGCGCCAGATGCTCGGTCAGGCGCGGCTGCACCCCGAGCGCCAGCGACATGGAGGGGGCGACGTCGCTGTCGTAGGCGGCAAAGCGGGTCGCCCCGATCCCGGCGCCGATATAGGGGGCCATCAGGTTGTCCGACAGGGTGAGCGCCCCGGCGAAGTGGAGAGTATCCACCGTCAACCGCTCCGGCTGATCGGGGGAGAGGTGGGTGGACTGGTGGCTGTAGAGCAGCTCTATCATGCCTGGGTCGTCCACCTCCCTGCTGATGAACAGGCCCCAGCTGCCGGAGCGCTCCCCCTGCAAGGACTCCAGCCGGGTGGCGACAGGCGTCGGTTGGGGGTCGTCATTGGCCTCGAAGTCGATGGCCGAGCTGTAACCGAAGAACGGCGTCACCTGCCAGCCGGGGGTGGCCTCCCCCTCTACGCTCCAGGCCTGCCCCAGCGGCAACAACAGCCCCATCATCATGATCCCTGCTCGTTTCATCACGGCTCCTCCGTGCGCTGCACCAGTGCCCGTCAAGCATATCAGAGCCCCCTGGCCCCTATCCTAAACCCAGCCTGTATCGCGCCGTTTTCGCCGCAAGGATCACACTCGGCCGTCCCGCCCGTTATTCATCCCCGATTAACCTCTGCCCCGTATGCTGGCCGGCAGCCGGCTCATGGTGGGCCGGTGCCACTCACCAGAAGGACACAGGGAATGGTTGCCGCGCAACTCAACGACCCCCAGAACAAGCTCTCCGACACCCTGCGGGCCACCGCTCACGCCATCGAGGATAGCCATATCAGCCTGCGCCAGATGCTGGCCCTGGTCGGCGAGCAGGGCATGCTGCTGTTTTGCGTGCTGCTCACCGTGCCCTTCCTGCTGCCGGTCTCCATCCCCGGCGTCAGCACTCCCTTTGGCCTGTTGATCCTGTTCATCGGCATCGGCATCACCCTCAACCGGGTGCCCTGGCTGCCCGCCATCCTGATGGAGCGCCGCTTCGCCGCCGATCAGCTCAAGCCGACCCTGCACAAGGGGGCGGATCTGCTGGCCCGCATCGACCGCTTCATCCGCCCGCGTCTGCTGTTACTGACCGGCAGCAGCACCATCAACCGCTGCAACGGCCTGCTGATCATGCTGGCGGCCCTGCTGCTGATGCTGCCGCTGGGCGCCATCCCCTTCACCAACGCCATGCCGGCCTGGGCCATCCTGCTGCTGGCCATCGGCATGCTGCAGCGCGACGGCCTGTTCGTCGCCAGCGGCTACCTGCTGGTGAGCGCCACCCTGGTCTGGTTCAGCGCCCTGGCCATCGGCCTGCTGATGGCCGGCCAGAGCGTCTCCACCCTGTTCGGCTAACGGCTACCCAAAGAAAAAGGGCGACCAGATGGTCGCCCTTTTTGACTTGTGCGGGATCCGCCGTTACAGCAGATCGTAGATAAGGGCCGAGATGGCCAGCAGCCCGATCACCAGCACGAAGAGGGTGCTCGCCCCGCGATAACGCTGGAGGGCGGGCAGACGATAGATGGAGCAGGCCGGCAGCAGGAACAGGATCACCGCGATGAGCGGCCCGCTCACCTTCTCGATGATCTCCAGCACGTTCGGGTTGAGGTAGGTAATCACCCCGGTCACCACGAACAGAATGACCGACGAGACCCGCGCTATGGTCGCTTCACGCAGCGACAGCCCCAGCCCCTGACAGGCTCCGTTCACCATGCTCACCGTCCCCTCGCTCACCCCCATGGAGGTGCCGAGGAAGGATTTGGACATGGCCAGAATGGCGATGAGCGGCCCCACGTAGGCGATCAGCGGATTGGAGAACTTGTTCGCCAGCGCCGACAGCACCGAAATATTGTCGATGCGGGCCTGCGCCATCTCGGCCTGACTCAGGCTCATCACGCAGCTCACCACGAAGAACAGCACGCTGCCGCAAATCAGCAGGCTGCTGCACTTGATGATCCGCTTGGCGCGCTGGTCGGCGCTCGCCTGACAGCGCTTCTTCTGCGCCGCACTGAAGGAGGAGATGATGGGGGCGTGGCTGAAGGAGAACACCATCACCGGCACGATCAGCCAGAGGGATTTCCAGAACGCCGGATCACGCCAGTCCACCCCCTGACTCTCGCTGAAGTAGGAGAGGCTCCACTGGGGCAGCAGATAGATGGAGAGGCCGATGAGGAAGGCAACCATGGGCAGGGCCAGCACGCTGATGGCTGACACCACGATCGGCTTGCCCGCCAGCAGCACCAGGTGCAGCCCCAACATCACCCCCAGCACCAGCAGGCCGCGCGGGATCTCGGCATTGCCCAGCTGGTGCACCACAAAACTCTGGATCGCATTGGTGATGGAGATGCTGTAGACCAGAATGATGGGGTAGAAGGCCATCAGGTAGACCAGCATCAGCAGCTTGCCTGCCCGCGCACCGAAGTGCTCTTCCACCACGTGGGTAATATCCCCTTCCCGGTGAGAGCTGGATAATACGAAACGACTCAATGCCCGATGGGAATAATAAGAAAGCGGAAATGCCATCAATAATATAAACAGCAAAATAACCGGCGAATTACTGCCAACGGTAATTGGGAGAAACAGTGTACCGGCACCGACCGCAGTGGCATATAAGCCCATGGTCCATACCGAATCACTTTTCTCCCATTTCAACTTTGATGCGGAATTACTCTTCTCAGCAATAGCAACACTCATTGCGATATACACCTTATTAATCTGTCATCTTATATTTTATTGGCCCGTGTAATTAGGCGTGGCGACATGCCGCGGCATATCGACCGGATCGTAGAAAAAACAAGCCCGCCTGCGATCAACATGATCACCAAGAGGAAACGGGGATGCCACGCTACCATCGTTGAAATCGCCATAAAGGTCAAGGTTAATAATTCATGACTGTTTGAATCAGCTTGTTTCAAAAGGAAATAAGATGTGTCATTTTGGCCTCAAGATAATCAATTCAGCTCCGTCTGATAACATAACGACAAAACCTCGATGAGTTGCTCAACAACTTGAATAAGGCCAGAGAGTGGCCCGTTAATATTAACAGCATCAGCCCGGCAATATCAGCCAATTATGCAATGAATGGCCCAGGCCGCCGCCGATATATTGGTGCCGGTCCTGCCGCCATATATCAGGGGGTTGGCTTCCCCTGTTTTGCCCCCTTGCGCTGGCCATCCGCAGGGCAGTGAGCGACCCGGTTGCGACCCGCCCGCTTGGCCCGATAGAGCCACTCGTCGGCGCGGGCCAGCGCCTGGTTGATCTCCTCCCCCGGCTGCACCAGGGTGGTGCCCAGACTGACGGTAAAGGCCACCGGATCCGCCGGTAGCGCCGCCACGGCGGCCCGGATCCGCTCCGCCAACGCCTGCAGATCCGGCTCGCTCATGCCGGGCAGCAGGATCAGAAACTCCTCGCCGCCGCTGCGCACGAACAGATCGTCCGCCCGCAGCTGGGCGGCCACGCAGTCGCAGAAGCGCTGCAGCGCCCGGTCGCCCTGCTGATGGCCGAAGCGATCGTTGATCTGCTTGAAGTGGTCTATGTCCAGCATCACCAGACTGCAGGGAGCCTCTCTCTCCCGCCGCTGCCGGCAGTGCTCGAAGAAATAGCGGCGGTTGTAGAGGCCGGTCAGCTGGTCGGTTTCGCTCTGCAGCTTGAGCCGCTGCTGCAGCTCGTGCTGGCCGGTAATGTTGCGGGTCACCCAGGCCACCGCCCGCTTGCCGTCGTAGCGGGAGGGCAGCGGGGCAATCTTGCCCTCGAAGCGCTGCATCCCCTGCGGCCCGACCGAGGCGTCGATCCCCTCTACCTCCACCGCCGCCAGCTCGTACTCCACCACCTGCACCTGACCCGAATCCAGCGCCAGGGTCACCTGATCCATCACCCAGCGGGTCATGTCGGCGGGCAGCACATCGGCCAGTCGCTTGCCCGCCAGCGGGTTGCCATCCTGATAGGATTGCTGCTCCACCCCGCCGATGTATTCGATGTAGTAGCCATCTTCGCTCAGGATGAAGACGGGATCGGGCAGCTGGGCCATCACTTCATATAATTGCTCGACCGAAAGTGCCATGCGGTTTCCTTGGATCCGGGGGACGAGAGGCGCACGCCGGGCTGGCCGCCTGCCCCAATTATCATGCTGGGCGCGGCGCCGAACCAGCAGCGAATCCTGCCATTCATGGATGCGCATCAAGCAATGCGGGAAAATAGCGCTTGCCCCGCCACCCGCTGATCAAAAGAGCAGCAATCACGGATCTTCAAGCCACCTCACAAGCCGCCGCTGCGCCCGTTGTCTGCGGTGCCTGCATCCATTAGGCTGACCTTCCTGAGTCTGCCCTCCCGGCCGACTCACCCCCCATCAGCCCGGCCAGGCAGACGCCGGCCCCGGAAAAGGATCGTCCAGATGAAGAGAGCCATAGTGAAAGCGCGCTTCGATGCCATCAGCATCGAGGGAGAACAGCTGACCGTGAAGATTGCCATCGGAGCCCCCGAGCCGGACCCCAAGTCCGCCGGAGGCGACTGGCGCTGCAAGGTAAAGCTCGACGGCCTTGGCAACAAGACCTTCATCTATGGCGTCGATGCCCTGCAGGCCCTCAGCCTCGCCCTCAAGTTCGTGGAGAGCGAGCTGCGCGCCTTCACCGATGCGGGCTGGCACTTCTACCTGCCCGGCAGCCCCGATCACCCGGTCGACATGGCCGCCTGCTACTTCCCGCAGCTGTGACGCCGGGCCGGCGGCAGCCGGGAAGGGGTAATAGCTTGACCAGATTGAGTCTGAACGGTTATTGATAGAGGCCCTTTACCCGGCTCTGGAGAGACCATGTACCTGACCCAACCCCAACCCCCTGCCGAGCAGGATGTCGACGCGCTGCGCATCGGCCTGTCGGGCTACAACATCAGCCAGGCCGGCACCCACCTGCGCGAGCACATCGCCAGTTTTATCAAGGATGAAGCGGGCAAGGTGCACGGCGGCATCACCGCCGACCTCAAGTGGGGTTGGCTGCACGTGGACTGGCTCTGGATTGACGAGCGCATCCGCCAGGATGGCTGGGGCGGTCGATTGCTCGCCACCATGGAGCAGTACGCCCGCAGCAAGGGCATCAGCAACTTTCATCTGGAAACCACCAGCTTCCAGGCACTGCCCTTCTACCAGAAGCAGGGTTACCAGGTCTTTGGCGAACTGCCGGACATGCCGCCGGGGCATACCACCTATTTTTTGAGGAAGATGGAGTCCTGACCCCTGCCAGCAGGGCTGGAATAAGAAGAGGGTTGAGTGCACAGGCACTCAACCCTCTTTTTGATCGGTCGCTCGCTGATCAGTGGCTGGCGGAGCGACTGCCGCTCCAGAGCAGCTCGCCGCTGCGCAGCTCCATCAGGGTCATCGACAGCCGATAGCGGCTGCCCTCGGCCACCAGATCCCCGTAGAGCATGTAACCGGCGCCGGTCTGGCGACCGAGCCGCACCAGGGAGGCCGGGTTCATCCTGCCCTGCTGATACTCAAGCTGGCCGGTGATGGCCGCCACCTGACCCGGGTCGACAAAGCGAAAACCGCTCTTGCTCTGGATGCGCTTGCTCATGGCCGCCGCCATGGCTCGGGTATCAACCGGCTCGCCGGTGCCGTTCTGGGGCGGAGTGAGCAGCAGCACTGGCTGACCGGTTTGCGCCAGCTCCCGCACCTCGGGGGCCTGCACAAACGCATCGGCCATGGCCAGCGCCAGCCCGGTCGGCGCCACCGGCTTGGGCAGCGGCGCCCCGGTATCCGGCTTGGTCACCGGCTTGTCCGGCTGCACCACGGGGGCATCCGGCTCGCTCACCGGGGCCTGAGTTCCACCGTAGGGATTAACCGCACAGCCGCCCAGCAGCAGGGCCCCCACCATCAACAAGGAACGCAGCTTCATCTTTTCTCTCCGCCAGAAGTCCAATAAACGGGCATCAACCACCACCCGCATGGCGGAGCCCCTGCCCCGCATCCTCCTTATGCTAGAGACAAACCCCTGCGGGGTCGATGTGCCCACCACCACCGGGCGACAGAGACTGGCGAACAAGCAACGCAAACAGCCGAATATCTCGCTCCGATGTGGGGCAAGCTGTCACCCCACGACACGATTAAATTACGAAGAACATTACGTGATAGAAAGAGGACGCAATCAGCCCGCCAACGCCGATCCAAGGGACATACCTTGAATTGTTGGAGGGAAAGGCAGCTTCGCCAAATAATATGGCGACGTATGACAAAACCGGTAGATATTGCCCCAATCGCCCAAGATAAATCGAACCACCAACGATATCAGAAGGAAAAAAATAATAGAGGGCAAGGTACAGAAGCATCAAGGATGATCCACATACAAAACGCCTGTCCGCAAGGCGCCCCCAACCGGACAAGAAGTAGCTACATGCAATCAACGCAACAACCAGCAACATCATAATAATGGCCTACCTCTTAAGTTCGCTGTTCCGCCTGATACAGGCAACATGGCCCTCGTTCAGCTGTTTTTTATTTGATCACTTGCCGTATAAATGATATCCATTCTGGTCTCATTAATATCCAACTACAGGAGAGTATCATGGGGATAGCTACATGTCCGATCAAAGGACTGACATTGAGCACCCGTTCAATCGATGCTCTAGAGCAAATGGACCAGCTGGTAGACAGTGCCAATCAACTGGCGGTCGCTGTTTCCACCACACCGCTTTATACGATTTTCAGCGACCCGCGAAGTGCCAAAGACGTGGTTTACAACATCAATGATTACGACTGGGAGTTATATGGCCAAGCAATGGAAGGCATTCCCAATATCCTGCGCCACAAACTAAACCAGGTTGTTGAACCCATGGCATGGTCTTCAGCAGGCAAAGAATCCCAGTTCTGGAAATGTGTTCATGCCTCATATAACAAGTAAATTTACATTTCTGCTGCTCTTCATTTGCCAAAGCAGCATGGCCTTGTCACTGCATGATTTGGATCCGGCGTTTGAACGGTGCGAAGCCATCAAGTCACAACACAGCGCCGCACTGCCCGCGAAAAGCGACGCCTTCTGGTCACTGGAAAGAGACCAACAAGTAACCGCGCTTATCTATCTGCATGAAAAGAGCATGGAACGCTGCACCGCAGCAGAGGTCGATGCGCTGGCGCTCAAGGCATTTCATCAAGCAGTAGAGGGAGACCGCACCTTTCTCGACACCCTGATCAAGGCGAGAGCCACCACCCTAACGACAGCCCAGCAAAACCAGTTGCAGCAAGTCAGCCAAGCAGAGTTGGACAGGCTGGCAGGCATGAAGGAATTTGCTCAGCCATTCTCGCTGACCGCTTACCTCAAGCAACTGAGCAGCGCCGCCCCATAGCCTCCCTCAAGCAGGAAGCCCTATGCAGCTCACCACCCTTGCCAACACCCAGATCGTGATCCGCCCCTTCAAGCAGAGCGATGCCGATGACTTTGTCCGCGCGGCCCACGAATCCATCGACACGGTCGGCCGCTGGATGAGCTGGTGCACTCCCTCGTTCAACCGGGAGCAGGCGCTGGCCTGGTTTGCCACCTGCGATCAGGATCGCGCGGCAGGGCGCGCCTTTGACATGGGCATGTTCTGCGCCGCCACCGGCCAGCTGCTGGGTGGCGCCGGTATCAACCAGCTGGCCCCCCATCATCGCTACGGCAATATCGGCTACTGGGTGCGACAGTCCCGCCAAGGACAAGGCATCGCCCGGCAAGCAGTCATCCTGCTGCGTGACTTTGGTTTTGAACGGTTGGGGCTATTTCGGCTGGAGATCGTGATGGGGGTGGGCAACATCGCCAGCGAAGCCGTCGCCATCGCCGCAGGGGCCACCTTTGAGTGCCGGGCAAGGAATCGCATCTTTCTACATGGCCTGCCTCTTGATGCGCATATCTATGCCCTTGTACATGCGAAGTGATTCCATTAGCGATATACATAACTGAATGTCATATTCCCCTCCTAAGCCAACCATCAATTCACAAAGTCTTTGTGGGAACAATTTATGTCACCAAATGCGAATACACAGGTGCCATTAGTCGTCACCACTACTATCTAATCAAAGGTGACCTAGGCCAAAAATTTAAAAATATAAATCACGTCAGACTAGACCACCACAAACAGTTAGGGATATCATGTCTCCATGGTCTATTAATGTTTATGGTCAACACAATGAAATCAATATCATTTTTTAATAACAAAGGTGGTGTTGGAAAAACCACTCTAACTTGTAATATTTCATATTCATTAGCAAGTGATCACAACAAAAAAATTCTAGTGATTGACTGTGACCCTCAATGCAACACAACTATCCTAGTTTTAGGGGAAGATAGAGCAGTTGATATTTATGATAAGAACCCCAATAAAATAGATACTATTTTGACAGTTCTTGAGCCTATTGAATTTGGTGACTCCAGCCTTAACCTAAATGTCACCCCCATTAGTAAAAATGAAAATAGATTCATGTTTGACCTCATTCCTGGGCATCCAAGAATATCCATTATTGAAGAGAGACTAAGTCAAGCATGGAGGGATTCTGCCGCAGGAGAAATAGAGGGTCTAAGAAGAACTACTTGGGCTAATACTTTATGCAACCACTTTAAAGATGATTATGACTTCATTATATTTGACTTAGGTCCAAGCTTAGGTTCTTTAAATAGAACATGCCTTGTAGCATCAAACCATTTTGTTGCCCCCATGGGAGCAGATATATTTAGTATTATCGGTCTGAAAAACATTGGCGATTGGTTTGACACATGGATTTTGGATTATAGTAATGCTATTTCAAACTGTGAAAAGAAATATAATGGCGCAATAAACAAATATGGTATCCCAAAGAAACTAAGCATTGAATCAGGCTTCTTGGGATATACCATTCAAGCATATATAGCAAAATATACTGGTGGTGAACGCCGACCAACCAAGGCTTTCGAAAACATAACAAAAGACTTCCCAGTAAAAGTAAAGGAGAGCTTGGGTAGGTATACTAAAAAAGGTACAAAAATGAACCTTGGAGAAATACCAAACATGTTCAGCCTTATTCCTTTAGCACAAGCAGTGAACGCGCCAATCGGAGCGCTTGTTAGTGCGGATGGGCTAGTTGGAAGTCATTACTCTCAATCTAAAAAATATCACACCATTCTGAAGCAAATCACAGCAAGAATTCTGAGCAATATAGGTGAGTGATATGAGGTGGAGCCCATCTTTAATTAGAGAAATTGCTGATAGACGCTGTATTATTTTTTTAGGCGCCGGGGCATCATCTACAAGTAAGGGTGATGGAGGTAAAAAGCCACCGTCATGGAAAGATTTCTTAGAAGATGCTGTCAGAGAGTTAAATTTAACAGACGATATAAAGCGACTCTCCAAAGAAAAAATAGACTCAATGGATTATTTGAATGCTGCAGAGCTAATATTCTCAGACATCAACATCCCTGATTCTAAAGACTTTTTTAGACAACACTTTTTGACTCCAAGATATACGCCATCAGAGCTTCACAAGATCGTTCACGAACTTGATGCAAAAATAGTAATACAAACCAACTATGATGTTATATATGAAAAAGAGTGTGGACCTATCGATGGCGAAAATGGCTATGTTGTTAAAAGATACTATGATGAAAACACCTTAGATGATATTCGCTCTCCAAATCGAGTAATTATAAAGGCGCATGGTTGCGTAAAAGAGCCTGAAAGGTTGGTTTTAACTCGCTCTCAATATTTCAACACAAAGAGTCAGCACCAGAACTTCTATCATTTGCTAGACGGATTATTTCTCACTCACACTATCTTATTCATAGGGTGTAGTTTAACAGACCCTGATATACAGTTAATTTTAGAGAATACCAACATATCAATTAAATGTGCACATCCACACTATGCCTTGATGCCTAGTGGTGAGCATTCATCGATTGTTAACGCTATCCAAAAAGCATATAACATCCGATATATAGAGTATGACAACACAAATCATGATTACTCAAACTTCATCCCTGCTTTAAATGATCTAAGAAATGAAGTTATAGCGCTACGCAGTACAGTTCCATCTTAAGGTATCCAAAATCACCTTATCAGTGGTAGTTGATAGCAGCCAGGGAACTATGCTGAATACGTTTTTCTCCCCCCTCTTATTCGCTGAGGCGAGCACGCTTGTCCAGGCCGCGAGACAGGATGTCGAGCGAGCGGCGCCGGGCCATGGACGGCTCGTCGGCGCGTGCCGTCGGACAAGCGGGTGAGTCGAAGGAACCCGACTTAAGTCGGGCGAATAAGCGGGGGTGGCCTTTCTTTTGGTGACTTTTCTTTGGCCACGCAAAGAAAAGTCACTCGCCCAAGCCCGAAGGGCGGGCGACCCCCCTTCGAGGCCAGCGGCCTCGCGTCCTGCACGGCGAAGCCGTGCCATCGACTATCCCCCCGGACGATTACGCCTACCGGCTAATCGACCCTACGACTGCGCGGCGCAGCCGTGCCTGCTCGCCACAGGCACGGAGTCTGGCTGAACGCCCCGGATGCCACCGGCAAAGGGGGGCGTGGCCGCCCCTATCGTCCCAAGAAGGGTTCCCAGTCTTTAAACACCGGCTGCAACCCCGCCTGCCGCACGGCGGCGGCCACTTCCCCCACCGGGCGGTCGTCGTGGATGGCGAACTGCTCCAGCTCCTCAGCATCTCCCTCGGCATAGCCACCCGGCTGGGTGCGCGACTCTGCCGACATCTGGGTGATGCCAAGACGCACCGCGCCGTTGCGAAACGTAGCCGATTCGCGGGTGGAGAGGGACAGGTCCAGGGTCGGCGAGAAGAGGCGCCAGGCGCAGATAAGCTGGGCCAGCTGGCGATCCGACATGATGACGGCAGGCTCCAGCCCGCCGGTGCAGGGGCGCAGGCGCGGGAAGGAGAGCGAATAACGGCTCTGCCAGTGGTGGCGCTCAAGCCAGCTCAGATGCTCGGCGACAAAGTAGCTGTCGGCGCGCCAGTCCGATGAGAGACCGATCAGCGCCCCCAACCCTATTTTGTCAATACCGGCGCGGCCCAGCCGATCCGGCGTGGCGAGGCGCCATGCGATGTCCCGCTTGTTGCCACGCAGATGGTGGCGCGCGTAGGTGGGGGCGTGGTAGGTCTCCTGATAGACCATGACCGAATCGAGGCCGAGGGTCTTGAGCTCGGCATATTCGTCTTGCGAGAGGGGCTGCACCTCCATCGCCACCGTGCTGAAGTGGCGGCGAATGATGGGCATCACTTCGCGAAAATAGCCGAGCCCCACCTTGTGCTCGTGCTCGCCGGTCACCAGCAGCACGCTGTCGAAGCCGCGCGCCTTGATGGCGAGGCACTCGCGTTCTATCTCCTCCAGACTCAGGGTCTTGCGCTTCAGGCGGTTGCTCATGGAGAAGCCGCAGTAGGTGCAGTCGTTGGCGCAGAGGTTCGACAGATAGAGCGGCACATAGAAGCCGATGGTGTTGCCAAAGCGCTGGCGGGTCAGCCGCTCGGCCTCGGCCGCCATCTGCGGCAAAAACGCCTCGGCGGCCGGAGAGATCAGCGCCATAAAATCGGCCAGAGTGCGGCGCGGGGCACTCAGGGCGCGTGCCACATCGGCGGCGGTCTTGGCGCGGATCTGCATGCCGATATCGTCCCACTCCAGCTCCTGCCAGCGATTGGCAAAATCCAACCCCCTCCCGGCCTCCCCCTTGGGAGGGGGAGGAGCGCAGAACTCGCCCCCTTCAAGCACCGAATCAGCCTCTGCCCTCACCCCCTCTCCCAGAGGGAGAGGGGAGCTATCACTCGGGCGTACTTGGGGTTGTGCAAAAGGCTCGGAGCGACCCATAGCACCAGCATCATGACTCATAACGCCCCCAGAAAATCGGTGAGCGGGCTGGAGGCTTGCGCCTGCAGGGCGCGGGCGCCGAGACCGGCTTCATAGGCGCTACGGCCTGCCTCACAGGCCAACGCAAAGGCGCGGCCCATGGCGACCGGATCGCCGCTCACCGCGATGGCGGTGTTGACCAGCACGGCGTCGGCGCCCAGCTCAAAGGCGGCGGCGGCATGGCTCGGCGCACCGATCCCCGCATCCACCACCACGGGCACATTGGCCTGCTCGACGATTATGGCGAGAAACTCCCGGGTCACCAGCCCCTGATTGGAACCGATGGGCGCGCCGAGCGGCATCACGGCGGCGCAGCCCACCTCTTCCAGCCGCTTGCAGAGCACGGGGTCGGCGCCGCAGTAGGGCAGTACCACAAAGCCCTCTTTCACCAGCTGCTCGGCGGCTTTCAGCGTCTCGATGGGATCGGGCAAGAGGTAACGGGGATCAGGGTGGATCTCCAGCTTCAACCAGTTCGTCCCCAGCGCCTCGCGGGCTAGGTGGGCGGCAAACACCGCCTCGGCGGCGGTCTTGGCGCCGGAGGTGTTGGGCAGCAGCTTGACCCCGAGTTGCAGCAAGGGGCTCAGGATATCGTCGTGGGCCTTGCCCGGTTCGAGCCGCTTGATGGCCATGGTGACCAGTTGGGAGCCGCTCGCCTCGATGGCGGCGGCCATCAGTTCCGGTCGGGCAAACTTGCCGGTGCCGGTAAAGAGGCGCGAAGAGAAGGTGTGATCGGCAATTTTGAGCATGTCAGCCTCCCGCCACAGTGGTAAGAAGAGATGAAGTTCCGCCGCAAGGCAGAGCACTCGAAGCTGGGAACGCAAGCATCATGGATCAGCCTCCCGCAATGGCGGTGAAGAGATGAAGTTCGTCCCCGTCATTGAGACGGGTCTCGGCCCAGCGGCCTCGGGGCAGCACGGCTCCGTTAAGGGCTACCGCCACCCCCTGTGGATTAACGTCTTGCGCCGCCAGCAGGTCGGCCACGCTCTGCCCTGCCGCCAGCGGCTGGGCTTTATCGTTGAGTCGAATGGTCAAGGTCATGGGGTGATCTCCTTGTGCTGCCCGCAAACCGGGCAATCGGGGTCGGGAGCCAGAGTGAGGGTCTGCCACTGATGGGTCAACGCATCGAAGCGGCGCAATGTGCCGGCCACCGGACTTGGCAAACCGAGCAGCAGTTTCAGTGCCTCCAGCGCCTGCAAAGAGCCCATCACTCCGACCAGCGGGCCGGTGACGCCGCTGGTCTCGCAGCTCTGGGCGAGCTTGGTATCCAGCGGATAGAGGCAGGCGTAGCAGGCGTGCTCACTGCTGGTTCGCGCCATCAGCTGCCCCTGCCAACCCACTGCGGCGGCACAGACCCAGGGCTTGCCCTGAGCCACGCAGGCGGCGTTGATGGCCTGGCGGGTGGCGAGGTTGTCGCAGCAGTCGATCACCAGATCTACCTCGGCCACAAACTCCGGCAGGCTGGCGGCATCGAGCCGCTGGTTAATGGCGATCAGCTCCACCAGCGGGTTATGGGCCGCCAACCGCTCGCGGGCCAGCTCCGCCTTGGAGTGGTTGACCGCCTCGCTATCGAACAGGATTTGGCGCGGCAAGTTGCTGGAATCCACCGTATCGCCATCGGCCAGCCACAAGGTGCCCACCCCGGCCCCGGCCAGATAGAGGGCGAGCGGTGAGCCCAGCCCGCCGAGGCCGACGATCAGCACGGACTTATCTTTCAGCCGCGCCTGACCCGCCTCCCCTACTTCCGCCAGCATCAGCTGACGGCCGTATCTCAGATACTCTTTGTCACTAAGAGACGCCTCATCAGAGCGCATGTTCCACCTCTCTTATGTCAGTGGCCGAGCGTGGCTCATCCCCCGCCCCCACGGCAGCGAGCAGCCGTTCGGTCGCCCCCTGCCAGTCGTCGCTAGCAGTGATGGCCGAGACCAGCGCGATGCTGCCGACCCCGCTCCCCTTGACCGCCGCCACCCGCTCCTCGCTGATGCCTCCGATGGCCACCGTCGGCCAGTCGCACATCAGGGCGCGGTAGCGATGCAGCCGCACCAGCCCCTGCGGGCGCGAAGGCATGGCCTTGGTGTTGGTCGGGAAGATATGACCCAGCGCTATATAGGAGGGGGTCAGCTCGCGGGCCCTCATCAGCTCGAAGTAGCCGTGAGTGGAGATGCCAAGGCGCAGCCCGGCCGCCTGAATGGCAGCGAGATCGGCGGTCTCCATGTCCTCCTGCCCCAGATGCACGCCCCAGGCACCCGTCTCGATGGCCTGTTGCCAGTAGTCGTTGATAAAGAGCCGCGCCCCATGGCGGCGACCGAGCGCTACCGCATCGCGAATGGCCGGTGCCACCTGGGCGGCGGGCAGATTCTTGATCCGCAGCTGGATGGTCTTGACCCCGGCCCCCAGCAGGCGGCGCAGCCACTTGACCGAGTCCACCACCGGATAGAGGCCCAGATGCTGTTCGGTTGCGGCAAAGGGGCCATCCGGCAGGCGGGCGCTGCTCGCCTCATAAAGTCCGAAGCGACGATCGAGCGCTGATCCCGCCAGCACGGCGCGGGGAAAGTGGGCAAGATCGGCAGGCCAGCCGAGGTGGGCGAGGGGGCCCGGGCCTGCCCCCACCCCCTGCGCCGCCGCCAGCCCCTGTTGCAGGTAGGCACGCGCCAGGGTGATGGCGTCTTCCACCGGATAATCCTGCGCCACCACGGCGGCGATGGCGCTGGCGTAGCAGCAGCCGGTGCCGTGGCCGTGGCGGGTATCGAGGCGCGGCGCGGCGAGCCAGAATTCGCGGGTCTCGTCCTGGTAGTAGTCGAGGCAGAGATCCCCGCCCCACTCAAGGTGGCCCCCCTTGACCAGCACGGCGCGCGCGCCGAGTTCACGGAGCCGCCGTGCGGCGAGGCGCACCAGCTCGGGGCTGCTGACCGGCAAGCCGGTCAGGGCCTCCAGCTCGGGACCGTTGGGGGTGATGAGCGACAGACGTGGCAGCAGCTGTTCGCGCACCGCCACCAGCATATTGGGCTCCGCCATCGGGGTGCCGGTGCTGGCGATGGCCACCGGGTCGTAGACCACGAAAGGGGCCTCGATGGCTGCCAGTCGACGGGCCAGCACCTCCACGTGCAGCCGGGTCGGCAGCAGGCCGATCTTGATGGCAGCGGGCGGCAGATCGACGCCGAGGGCGTCGATCTGGGCGGTGAAGGTCTGCATCAACACGGGGTCGACCATCTTCACCGCCACCGAGTTCTGGGCCGTGATGGCGGAGATGACGGAGCAGCCGTGCACGCCAAGATCGTGCAATGTGTGCAAGTCGGCCTGAATGCCGGCACCGCCACCGGAGTCGGAACCTGCTATGGTCCAGACCACGGGGCGCGGAGCCGCTGTCACGGCGGACAGGTCGGCGGGGCTGACAGCCCCGCGCTCGCTGCTCACGCCTCCTCCCCTGCGGCCTGCATCAGGGTCGCCGCCTGGTGGTAGATCTCGCCGCCGGTCTCCTTGAAGGTTTCAGCCATCCGGGCCATGCCGCTCTCCACCTCGGCGACGACCCGCTCCTGCTGGCCATCCATGCCGACCAGCTTGATCTCCACCGCTTCCAGCTTGGCGGCGTAGTCGCGCACGTCCTGGGTGATCTTCATGGAGCAGAACTTGGGCCCGCACATGGAACAGAAGTGGGCCACCTTGCCGGACTCCTGGGGCAGGGTCTCGTCGTGGTAGGCACGGGCGGTGTCGGGATCCAGCGCCAGGTTGAACTGATCCTCCCAGCGGAACTCGAAGCGCGCCTTGGACATGGCGTTGTCGCGGATCTGGGCGCCCGGGTGGCCCTTGGCAAGGTCAGCGGCGTGGGCGGCGATCTTGTAGGTGATGAGCCCCTGCTTCACGTCCTCCTTGTTGGGAAGGCCCAGGTGCTCCTTGGGGGTCACGTAGCAGAGCATGGCGCAGCCGTACCAGCCGATGAGCGCGGCGCCGATGCCGGAGGTGAAGTGATCGTAACCCGGGGCAATGTCGGTGGTGAGCGGGCCCAGGGTATAGAAGGGCGCCTCATGGCAGTGCTCCAGCTGCTCGGTCATGTTGCGCTCGATCATGTGCATGGGCACGTGGCCGGGGCCCTCGATCATCACCTGCACGTCGTATTCCCAGGCGATCTTGGTGAGCTCGCCCAGGGTGCGCAGTTCGGCGAACTGGGCCTCGTCGTTGGCGTCATAGACAGAGCCCGGACGCAGGCCGTCACCCAGCGACAAGCTCACATCGTAGGCGGCGCAGATCTCGCAGATTTCGCGGAAGTGCTCGTAGAGGAAGTTCTCCTTGTGGTGGGACAGGCACCACTTGGCCATGATGCTGCCGCCGCGGGAGACGATGCCGGTGAGGCGCTTGGCGGTCATGGGCACGAAACGCAGCAAGACGCCGGCGTGGATGGTGAAGTAGTCCACCCCCTGCTCGGCTTGTTCGAGCAGGGTGTCGCGGAACAGCTCCCAGGTGAGGTCTTCGGCAATGCCGTTGGTCTTCTCCAGCGCCTGGTAGATGGGCACTGTACCGATGGGGACCGGACTGTTGCGCAGGATCCACTCACGGGTCTCGTGGATATAGCGGCCGGTGGAGAGATCCATCACGGTGTCGGCGCCCCAGCGGGTGGACCACACCAGCTTCTCCACCTCCTCTTCGATGCTGGAGGTGACCGCCGAGTTGCCGATGTTGGCGTTGATCTTCACCAGGAAGTTGCGGCCGATGATCATGGGCTCGGCTTCCGGGTGGTTGATGTTGCTGGGGATGATGGCGCGGCCGGCGGCCACTTCATCGCGCACGAACTCAGGGGTGATGTTCTGGGGCAGTCTGGCGCCAAAGCCCTGACCCGGGTGCTGGGTGCGCAAGAGCTCGGAGCGCACCCGCTCGCGGCCCATGTTCTCGCGCAGGGCGATAAATTCCATCTCGGGGGTGACGATGCCGGCGCGGGCGTAGTGCAGCTGGGTCACCCGGCGGCCCGGCTTGGCGCGGCGAGCGCTCGGCAGGTGTTCGAAGCGCAGGTGATCCAGCCCCTCGTCGGCCAGGCGCTCCTGAGTGAAAGTGGAGCTCAGCCCCTCCAGCGCCTCGGTGTCAGCGCGCTCCAGCACCCACTGTTCGCGCAGGCGTGGCAGGCCGCGGCGCACGTCGATGGGGGCAGCCTCTTCCCCATAGGGGCCCGAGGTGTCGTAAACCGGCACCGGCTCGTTGGGCTCGAACTGGGGGGCTTCCTTGGTGCCGCCGACGAAGGTGTCGGCCAGCTGGATTTCCCGCAGGGGCACCCGGATATCGGGGCGAGAACCCTGGATAAAGATGCGGCGGGAGTTGGGGTGAGCCATCCCCTTGAGGTTGTCGATAAAGGTCTGGGCGCTGGAGCGCTGCTCGCGGCGGCTGGATTTGGTGGTATCAGAAACATTGGTAGACATAGCAAAACTCACATTAACTGGTTGAAGTTATGGGTGTTTGCTTGTCTGGAGTTCGAGGAGAAGATGAACTTGCGACGGGGTGTGCAGGGGGGAGTGAGTCGGGCATGGATCTTCCCAGCTCTGCCATCCCGGTGTTTCCCTAGTCTGGAAACCCGGCGTCCTATGGACAACCGGACGGGACGGCCTCCCCCTCTGTGCGCCTGAACCATCGCGGGCGGAACCCTTGATGGGTGGGGCCCTGCTCCTGATGAGCGAGAGTTTGCCCCGGCGCGGTAACCCGCAAGTTACCCTTGTTTCCCTTCGCAGGTCTTAACCTGATCAGGTTCCACGGATCCCGAATTAACGGTCTCAGCTTAGCGTCGTTCGACGGTCAGCACTCCGACAAGATGGCGCCAGTATAAGTGGGGAAATGGAAAGCACAAGCCTTTAACAAGCCCGACCAGTGCAAACGAAAACCGGGCCAGAGGCCCGGTTCCATCACTACAACGCACTGCCGTTATTGATTTGCTGCTGGCGTCACGCTCAGGCTGACATTGCTGAAGCCAAGCCCGGAGAGCTCTTGCGCATCGAGCGGGATCTCCAGTCGCAGGCCCTGTTCTCCCCTTCTCGCGCTGAGAGCTCGAGGCGCCTTGCCATCCGCCGCGAGGGGCACGGGCGCACCGATTTCGATATTGCCAGCAAACTGGCTCTCGGCGCTGAAATCGCCGGTGATCCCCGCCCGCACCGGGCGCAGCACTCTGGCCAGGTTGTTCTGCATGGTAGACAGGCCGTTCTGCTGGATGGTCCAGTTCCAGTCCCACCACTTCACTTCACCCGGGATGTAACGCTTGTCCCACTGGTAGCGAATGCTGCTCGCCTTGTCCTTGTACGGTCCGATGACGAAGGTGTGGTTCCAGTTCGGGCGATTGTCCGGATGGGTATACCAGGCATTGCCACCCCAACGCAGGAAGCCACTCAGGGTCAGGTCATAACTGACATCGGCCTTGAACTCATAGGGATAGGAGATATCAGCCTTGTAGAGCTCGATCTTCACCGGGATCTTGGAGCGGGCCGGCACCGTCGGCCGCACGGATTGCGACAGGGAGGTGGTGGTAGAACCCCCGTTCTGGGATGCCCATGACTGGTTGGCCGCAATCTCGATGGAGAGTTCGGTTTCCCCTACCAGTGGCCACTTGAACTTGTTCTTGGTAGTCACCTTCTCGCTCAGGCCATAGGTATTGGTCTTGGACCAGTTGGTGGCGGTATCGTAACGCAGGGTGACGTCATACCCGGATTGCGGGGTGTCACTGTCGTTGATCGCCCAGCCCACCACCGTCTTGACCAGTTGGCGATCAGACTGGGTCACGTCACCATGTTTGAAGCTGTCGGGGTCCAAATTGTACGCAAAATTGCTGACCTTGATGGACGTCTTCTCGCCACAACGATAACCCTCGCAACCGCCGTCATTGTTGCCACGGATCACCCAGCCATCGCCATCGCGGGTCACATCCATGTCTTCACCGACATATTGGCTGTGATTGCCGCCCACCCAGGCATAACCGAGATAATGCGCCAGATAGCTGGTTGGCTTGATGAAATTCGCGCTGTCGTGTACCAGTCGCCACTGCACATCCACCTCATCACCATCTGGAATATCCAGGGCTGACAAGGTGGGTATTTCTCCGGTAACAGGATTGACCGGGTAACACCAGGTATTGGACGCCGAGCCAGGTTTTATTTCACCATTATAACCCGGTCCCATTATTACCCAGCCGTTGGCCAGACCGCTTATTTGCCACTGGCCCATCATATTGACAATATTACTTTTAACGCTCTGCGCTTCTTCTCGAGTAATAGGGCGATACTTGTCGCCACAGACCTCCTGACCCAGCGAGAACAGGCGCAACTGGTCTGGATAGACGGGCTCTGCCGCGTGAGCCTGGGCCATCAGCAGGCCGGATATGATCAATGACAAGCCAGTTATTTTTAGTTTTTGCATAGCAACCCCAATATATTTAAACATTGACATACATTCACCAACGCTTATATATCCGCAGGTGACATGTGAGTACGACAATATCAGTCATATTGGCTTCAATATGCGATCCAGACCACGTTTTGATGCATGTATAACATTAATAAAGTAATTAATTGAAGGCTTTTTGATATTAATAAAAATAATATCAGAGCATTCACTTTATTATTTTATTCATCACTTAATCATACTTCAGAATATAGACAAATAGATATTTCTAATTTAGCAATATATATATTAAGTAGCGGGATGACATGGCTCTTATTCTGGTTCATCTTCCGGATTGGCTATCAGGATCTCGGTCAGGCGGCCCTGCAGGTTACGACTGAGCACCAGTTTGCGGCCCGGTTGCAGGTCGGCCGGGCTGCCATTCAGCCAGCGAGTATCGTCATCGAAGGACAGCACGCCAAGCCCCTGCAACCGCAGGGCGCGGCCCGTGACGGCCAGCAGGGAGGCTTCGGCCCGGCGCCACTGGCTGGTCGGCAAGAATCCGGCGATGGCGTCGGCCATGCCAATGCGCTCGGCGACTCCGTCACGGCTGAGGATGGCCAGACGCATGCCGGGTCTGAGTTCATCGTTGCCTGCCACCCCGCTCAGCGCGGCATTGCCGAGCTCGAGTTCGGCCCCCTGAAACTGCAGGCGCAGGCCATCGTTGTGTTCCAGCTCCACCAGCCAGAGTTCGCCATCGGCGGCCAGAGCGCAGAGCGGCAGCGCCAGCAGCAGGAGGGAGGTGCGTGTCATAGCAAAAGGCCCATAGTGAAACCGTGCGAGGTTTAACTATGGGCCCGCTGAGTGGTTTTTTCCGCCCGGTTCGTCTTGCCGTGCGTCAATCATCCTCGCGGCAGCGGCTCAGGCGCATGCCGTCAAACTTGCACTCCAGCTCCAGCCAGCGTCCTTCGAACGGAGCCAGACTGTCGTCCGAGGTGACATAACCCCAGATCCGCCCCTGCTCCACCGGCCCTTCCAGATCCATCTCGTCATCCTCCTCCAGCTTCTCGACCTCCCGAATAAGCCGCAGTTCGCCCTCGACCACCCCTTCCAGGTCGACCCAGGTGCCGCCGAGATCGTCCTCTCTCAGCCCGTCCTTGAAACGGGTCTGTTCGTCGAGCACAAAGGGAATGCCGTTGACCATCAGCTGGCCCAGCTGCCAGGTGGTGCGGCCGGTCAATTTGAACTCCGCCGACTGCGCAGCGCCGAATGGCAGCAAGATCAGCAGCAGGAGAGTGCAGAGAGACTTCTTCATCGGGGATCCTCGGGGTTACACTGCCACACAGGATGCCTCATCCGGTGTGAGATGACCGTGAAATGGCGGTCGGAACCAGGAGATCAAAGCATGAAAATACTGGTGGTGGAAGACAATCCCCAGGTCGCGGAAACCATCATGGATTATCTGGAGCTGGCGGGCCACCGGCTGGACTGCGCCTACCACGGCCAGGCGGCCCTGCAGTTGCTGGCCGAGCAGCGCTTCGATGTCATCATCATGGACGTCATGATGCCGCGCCTCGACGGCCTCAGCACGGTAGCCCGCCTGCGGGAGCAGGGGATCCCGACCCCGGTGCTGTTTCTCACCGCCCGCGACAGCCTGGATGACAAGCTGGCGGGCTTCAAGGCCGGCGGCGACGACTATCTGGTCAAGCCGTTCGCCATGGAGGAGCTGGAAGTGCGGCTGCAGGCGCTGGCCCTGCGCGGCCCCCGCAGCGACATGGGGGCCCTGTGCGTGGGCGAGCTGACCCTGGATCCCGCCAGCGGCCGCGCCACCCGGGCCGGGGTCGAGCTCAAGCTCGGCAAGATCCCGTTCCAGATCCTCACCCTGCTGGCCCGCCGGGCCCCCGCGCTGGTCACCCGCCAGGAGGTGCTCGACACCGTCTGGGGCGACGAGGAGCCGGACTCCGACGCCCTGCGCAGCCACATCTATGCCCTGCGCAACGCCCTCGACAAGCCCTTCCCTGCTCCCATGCTGGAAACCCTGCACGGCCAGGGTTATCGACTGGTGACCCCATGATGGGCCGCCAGCGCTGCCTGAACCAGCCCGCAGGGAGGCCGTTATGAGCCTGCCCAGCCTGCGCCGTCGCCTGATCCTCACCCTGAGCGGTGCCGGCCTGCTGCTGCTGATCATCATCAGCCTGCTGATGGTGGTGGCGGAGGACAAGATGGAGGAACTCAGCCTGCGTCACTGGCTGGAGGCGGAGGTGACCCGCTACAGCGACGACTGGTTGCGGCTCGGCATGGCGGCCCCCGCCCCCAGCCCGCGCCAGTTCTCCAGCTACTGGACCGAGGCCGGCCGCCTGCCGATCTGGCTCAAGCCCTACCGAAGCCCGGGCTTCTACGAACACGTGCTGGGGGACGAGGACAAGCACTTCCTGGTGCGGCCCCATCCGTCCGGTAAGGGGCTGCTCTATCTGGTGTTCAACGACGACGCCGACGACTACCTGGATCCCTACGAGGATCAGCTGCACCTGGCCACCCGGCTGATCGGGCTGACCCTGCTGCTCGGCTGCATCGGCTTCGGCATCTGGCTGGTGCGCCACATCACCCGGCCGCTGCAGCGGCTGCAGCAGCGGGTTGCTCACCTCACCCCGGATCAGGCGGACTTCGTACCCGATGCCCCCTGGCAGGAGCTCAGGGACATAGAGCTGGCACTGCTGGCCGGCAAGCAGGAGGTGGCCGCGGTATTTGCCCGCGAGCAGGAGTTCAGCCGCTTCGCCAGTCACGAGCTGCGCACCCCCAACATGGTGATCCAGGGCTCGGCCGCCCTGCTCGGCAAGGTGAGCGATCTGCCCGCCCCCGCCGCCCGCGCCACCACCCGCATTCGCGCCGCCGCCGACGAGATGGCGCTGCTCACCGAGACTTTTCTGCTGCTGGGCCGCAAGGAAGAGGTGGAACGCCCGCCCCAGCAGGTGGCACCGCTCATTCGCCGGGAGCTGGCCCGCCTCGCCCCGCTGCTGCAGCGGGAGGAGCTGGATATCCGGTTGCAGCTGGACGATGAGAGCGAGGCGCTGGCCCCCCTCTCCCTGCTCGCCATTGCGCTCGGCAACCTGCTGAAGAATGCCCTCAGCTACGCCGATGGCCATATCGACATCGAGCTGGCCGGCCCCCTGCTCACCATCAGCAACCCCACCGCCGCCGCGCCGGATCAGATCCTCGGCTACGGCTGCGGCCTCACCATCATCCAGCGCATCTGCGAGAAGCTGGGCTGGCAGATAGAGACCCGGCTGGAAGAGGGCATCTTCAGCGCCCGATTGGCGATGATCACCAACGACCCCGCGCAAGGTAAGGCATAGCGCTCCTCATCCCCAGCCCTTCTCCCCGTCTATTCAAAATGGTGGGAGAAGGGAGGCTCCCCCTGGCAAGCCATCGCAGCTCGCGGTGACAACCACACAGCGACGATGACCCAGCACCACCGAACTGTTCCCTCTCCCTTAGGATGAGGGTGCTGTGGCACCCGCCAGATAACAACAGGGCGCCCGAAGGCGCCCTGTTTGCAATGCGTTGGCGGCAGGCTTGGCGTCACTCCGCCGGCTTGTGCTTGCGACTCGCCTTGAGCTCGAGAAACTCGATGATCTTGCCGGCCACGTCCTTGCCGGAGGCAGCCTCCACCCCTTGCAGGCCGGGGGAGGAATTGACCTCCAGCACCAGCGGGCCGCGGGCACTGCGCAGGATATCCACCCCGGCCACGTCCAGCCCCATGATCTTGGCGGCCTGCACCGCGGTGGCCCGCTCTTCCGGGCTTATCTTGATCGCCTCGGCGGTGCCGCCCCGATGCAGGTTGGAGCGAAACTCCCCCGGCTGGGCCTGGCGACGCATGGCCGCCACCACCTTGCCGTTGACCACCAGACAGCGGATGTCGGCGCCGTTGGCCTCGCGGATGTACTCCTGCACCAGGATGTTGTTGTTGGTCTGGATGAAGGCCTCGATCACGCTCTCGGCGGCCTTCTGGGTTTCGCACAACACCACGCCGATCCCCTGGGTTCCCTCCAGCAGCTTCACCACCAGGGGCGCACCGCCCACCATGGTGATGAGGTCGGGCACGTCGTGGGTGCTGTGGGCATAGCCGGTCACCGGCAGGCCGATGCCGTGGCGGGAGAGCAGTTGCATGGCCCGCAGCTTGTCGCGGGAGCGGGAGATGGCCACCGAGCTGTTGAGCGCCATGGTGTTCATCATCTCGAACTGGCGCAGCACGGCGGTGCCGTAGAAGGTGATGCTGGCCCCGATGCGCGGGATCACCGCATCATAGCTCTCCAGCTCCCGTCCTTCGTAATGGATGGAGGGGTTGTGGGAGGCGATGTTCATGTAACAGCGCAGGGTGTCGAGCACCTCGACCTGATGACCGCGCGCCTGCGCCACCTCGACCAGACGGCGGGTGGAGTAGTTTTTCGGCTCACGGGATAAAATGGCGATCTTCATGACAATTCCGCTAGGAGGCAGTGCCTGGGCAGGATGGGGCGGGAGAGTATAAAGTGCCACAGCGCCAAGACAACGCCAATTGTTTCTCCTGACAACAAGACAAACCACACAGAAACGTGCGCTGCCATCCCGCTGTCACCCGCTTGTCAAACGGCGGCACCAGACTGGTCTGTCTCCCGTGTCTGGATGCCACCCCCTTCAGCGAGGATCAATCGGGCCGACGCCTCAGTGCAGGTTCGGCCCCAACCAGCGTTCGGCCTCTGCCAGGGTCATGCCCTTGCGCACGGCGTAGTCCTCCACCTGATCCCGCTGGATCTGGGCCACCGCGAAGTACTTGCTGTCGGGGTGGGAGAAGTACCAGCCGGACACCGCCGCCCCCGGCCACATGGCGTAGGACTCGGTGAGCTGCATGCCGATGGCCTGCTCCACGTCCAGCAGCTCCCAGATGCTCCCCTTCTCGGTGTGCTCCGGGCAGGCGGGGTAGCCGGGTGCCGGGCGTATGCCGCGATAGTTCTCGCGGATCAGCTCCTCGTTGCTGAGCGCCTCGTCCGGGGCATAGCCCCAGTGCACTTTGCGCACCTGCTCGTGCAGGTATTCGGCAAACGCCTCTGCCAGACGATCGCACACCGCCTGAATGAGGATGGCGTTGTAGTCGTCGTGATCCGCCTTGTAGGCCTTGGCGATGGCCTCCTCGCCGATGCCGCCGGTCACCGCGAAGGCGCCGATCCAGTCGGGCTTGCCGCTCTCCTTCGGCGCCACATAGTCCGCCAGACAGTAGTTGGGGAAACCCTGCTTCTCGCTCTGCTGGCGCAGGTGGTGCAGCACTTTTTTCACTTCAGTGCGCGACTCGTCGGTGTAGACCTCGATGCTGTCCCCCACGGCGTTGGCGGGGAACAAGCCTATGATGCCAGCGCAGCGCACGCTCTGATCTTTCTCCAACTGATCCAGCATGGCGTTGGCGTCGGCAAAGAGGCGCGTCGCCTCCTCCCCCACCACTTCATCTTCCAGGATGCGGGGGAACTTGCCCGCCAGCTCCCAGCTGAGGAAGAACGGCGTCCAGTCGATGTAGGGGCGCAGCACGGAGATGGGTACGTTCTCGAACTTCTGCACGCCGGGCTCCCGGGGCTTTGGTGGCTGATAGCCCACCCAGTCCAGCTGATGACGGTTGGCACGGGCCTCCGCCAGCGTGATGGGGCGCGAGCGCGGCTGCTTGCGGGCATGCTGCTCGCGGGCAATCTCGTACTCCTTGTCGATGCGGGCGACAAACGCCTCCTTGAGATCCGGGCTGAGCAGGCTCTGGGCCACCCCCACGGCGCGGGAGGCGTTGGAGACATAAACCACGGGCTCGGAGTAGTTCTGCTCTATCTTCACCGCGGTGTGGGCCTTGGAGGTGGTGGCGCCGCCGATGAGCAGCGGCAGCTTGAAGCCCTGGCGCTCCATCTCTTTGGCCACGTGCACCATCTCGTCCAGCGACGGGGTGATGAGGCCCGACAGGCCTATAATGTCAGCCCCCACCTCCCGCGCCGTCTTGAGGATGGTCTCGCAAGGCACCATGACCCCGAGATCGATGATCTCGAAGTTGTTGCACTGCAGCACCACGCCGACGATGTTCTTGCCGATGTCGTGTACGTCCCCCTTCACGGTGGCGAGCACGATCTTGCCGTTGCTGGAGCCGCCGGACTTCTCCGCCTCGATATAGGGCTGCAGGTAGGCCACCGCCCGCTTCATGACCCGGGCCGACTTCACCACCTGGGGCAGGAACATCTTGCCGGCGCCGAACAGATCGCCCACCACGTTCATGCCGTCCATCAGCGGCCCCTCGATGACGTGCAGCGGCCGCTCGGCCTGGGCGCGCGCCTCTTCGGTGTCCTCCTCGATGAAGTCGGTGATGCCCTTGACCAGGGCGTGTTCCAGCCGCTTGCCCACCGGCCAGCTGCGCCACTCCTGCTCCCGCGGATCTTCGGCCTGGGCGCCTGCGCCGCGGTACTTCTCGGCGATGGCCAGCAGCTCCTCGGTGGCGTTGTCATTGAGGTTGAGCACCACCGCCTCGACCTTCTCTTTGAGCTCGGCCGGGATGTCTTCATAGATGGCGAGCTGGCCGGCGTTGACGATCCCCATGTCCATCCCGTTCTTGATGGCGTGGTAGAGGAAGACGGCGTGGATCGCCTCGCGCACCGGCTCGTTGCCCCTAAACGAGAAGGAGACGTTGGAGACACCGCCGGAGATCATGGCGTGGGGCAGGTTATCCTTGATGTCCTTCACCGCGTCGATGAAGTCCACCGCGTAGTTGTTGTGCTCGTCGATGCCGGTCGCCACCGCGAAGATGTTGGGGTCGAAGATGATGTCTTCCGGCGGGAAGCCCACCTGATCCACCAGGATGCGGTAGGCGCGCTGACAGATCTCGAACTTGCGGGCGCGGGTATCGGCCTGCCCCACCTCGTCGAACGCCATGACGATGACGGCGGCGCCGTAGCGGCGCAGCAGTTTCGCCTGCTCGATGAACTTGTCCACTCCCTCCTTCATGGAGATGGAGTTGACCACCGGCTTGCCCTGCACGCACTTGAGACCGGCCTCCAGCACTTCCCACTTGGAGGAGTCGATCATCACCGGCACCCGGGCAATATCCGGCTCGCCGGCGATGAGGTTCAGGAAGCGCACCATGGCCGCCTCGGCGTCCAGCATCCCCTCGTCCATGTTGATGTCGATGATCTGGGCACCGTTCTCCACCTGCTGCTTGGCGACGTCCAGCGCCTCGTCGTAGAGACCCTCTTTGATGAGCCGCTTGAACTTGGCCGAGCCGGTGACGTTGGTGCGCTCACCCACGTTCACGAACATGGAGTCCGCCGTGATGATGAGGGGCTCCAGGCCCGACAGACGGCAAGCCACCGGCAGGTCCGGCAAGGCGCGGGGCTTGATGCCCGCCACCGCGTCCGCCATGGCGCGGATATGGGCCGGGGTGGTGCCGCAGCAGCCACCCACCAGGTTGAGAAAGCCGCTTTGCGCCCACTCGCGGATATGCTCCGCCATCTCGGCGGCATCGAGGTCGTACTCGCCAAACGCATTGGGCAGGCCGGCGTTGGGGTGGGCACTCACGAAGGTTTCGCTGATGCGAGACAGCTCCTCCACGTACTGGCGCAGCTCATCTGGCCCCAGCGCGCAGTTGAGGCCGAAGGAGACGGGTTTGACGTGACGCAGCGAATGATAGAAGGCCTCGGTAGTCTGGCCCGAGAGAGTGCGGCCGGAGGCGTCCGTGATGGTGCCGGAGATCATCACCGGCAGGCTGTAGCCCAGCTCCTCGAACACCAGGTCCACCGCGAAGGCGGCCGCCTTGGCGTTGAGGGTATCGAAGATGGTCTCGATCAGGATGATGTCGGCACCGCCCTCGATCAGGGCATGGGTCGATTCGGTGTAGGCGGCCACCAGCTGGTCATAGGTGACGTTGCGCTTGCCGGGGTCGTTCACGTCCGGCGAGATGGAGGCGGTACGGTTGGTGGGCCCCAGCACCCCGGCCACGAAGCGCGGCTTGTGGGGCTCTTTGGCGGTCCACTCATCCGCCACCGCGCGGGCCAGCCGGGCCGCCTCGCGGTTGATCTCGGCCGAGAGATCTTCCATCTCGTAGTCGGCCATAGCGATGCGGGTGGCGTTGAAGGTGTTGGTCTCGAGGATGTCGGCGCCGGCGGCACAGTACTGATCGTGGATCTCGCGAATGACAGAGGGGCGACTCAACACCAGCAGATCGTTGTTGCCCTTGATGTCGGTATGCCAGTCGGCAAACCGCTCCCCCCGGTAGTCCGCCTCACCGAGCTTGTAGCCCTGGATCATGGTGCCCATGGCCCCGTCGATGATCAGGATCCGCTCCTTGAGACAGGCTTCCAGCTTGTTTGTCACATCCGACTTTTTGTTCGACACCGCTCGTTCCTCTTACATCCATGCAACTGCGTAAACAGCATCCTAACAGCAAACAAATCAAATGGAAATCTAGCCGTCTATCTGTCTATATTGGCGCTCTATATACTCACAAATGGGTAATGAGTAACATGTAACCCAAGAGTACCCTATGCCCGTCCTCAATAGGGATACGTGCTTGCTGTTTACTAAAGAGAAAAATAACTATGAGCGTCTACTACACACTCTGCTTCCTGGCAGCGTTGGCGATCTTTATCGCCTTTGCCAATCAGTATGTTGTGAAGATCCAGACCACCATCGCCATCACTGCGGGCTCCATGCTGATCTCCGCGCTGATGGTGCTGTTCGGTAAGCTGGGCTGGTTCAACCTGGAACCCCTGGCCGTCAAGACCATGGAGAGCATCGACTTCCAGAATTTCCTGCTGAAGGGGATCCTGGGCTTCCTGCTGTTCGCCGGTGGTCTCGGGATCAACCTGAAAGCCCTGCGCAGCCAGAAGTGGGAAATCACCATTCTGGCCATATTGGCGACCCTGCTCTCCACCTTCCTCATCGGCTATGGCTTCTGGTTCATCGCCAAACTGCTGGGTTGGGACGTGCCGCTGGTCTACTGCATGTTGTTCGGTGCCCTGATCTCCCCCACCGACCCCATCGCCGTGCTGGCCATCGTCAAGAAGATGAAGGCACCACCCCAGATCGCCATCCAGATCGAGGGGGAGTCGCTGTTCAACGACGGTGTTGGCCTCGTCATCTTCGCCACCGTGTTTGCCGTGGCGTTTGGCGGCGTCGAGCCCACCTTCGGCAGCGTGGCCGGCCTGTTCCTGCATGAGGCCCTCGGCGGCATCCTGTTCGGTGCCGTGCTGGGTCTCATCGCTCACGTGATGATCAGCGCCACCGATGACGGTTCGCTGGAACTGCTGCTGACCCTCTGCATCCCGACCGCCGGTTTCGCCTTCGCCAACATGATCGGCGTCTCCGGCGCCCTGGCCATGGTGGTGACCGGCATCATGATCGGCAACTGGACCCGTCACAGCGGCTTCTCCGAGCAGAGCAGCCATCACCTGGATCACTTCTGGGAGTTGATGGACCAGTTCCTCAACGCCCTGCTGTTCCTGCTGATCGGTCTGGCGCTGGTGCTGCTGGATCTGGCCTGGCAAGACTGGATCTTGCTGGTCATCGCGGTGCCGCTCTGCCTGGCCGCCCGCTTCATCAGCGTGTCGCTGCCCTATGTGGCCTTCCGCAAGTTCCGCAGCTACAACAAGTTTTCGGTGCGGATCCTCACCTGGGGCGGTCTGCGCGGCGGGCTGGCCATGGCCATGGCGCTGGCGCTCCCCTCCGGCGTCATGATGCTGCCGGAGCACGGCGTCGACCTGCGGCAGGTGATCCTGGTGATGACCTACTCGGTGGTGATGTTCTCCATCGTGGTACAGGGCATGACCATCACCCCCATGATCACCGCAGCCAAGAAGGCCTGCGGCGACTACTGAGCCATCGGCTGATGGTCACCTGATGATGAAAAAAAGGGCTCCTTAGGGAGCCCTTTTTGTGGCCGACAGACGGCCGTGAAGGAAAAACTGCAAATAATTGTTTGCTTTTTACCCATGTCGAGGAGAGAATGCGCGCCGGCTAGTTAATCAGCCCTGTTTATGTTTGCCCTGCAATGCTTCACCTCACGATGAATCCTGTCAGTACCCGCATAACCTTCTTCTGATTTACTCGCCCTGAGAACCGTTCAGGCTGTCCGCCTGCGTTGCCCGGCTCTCACGGTGCAGACCCGATCTGCCCACTCCCAAGTAGCATCATGCATCCGCGTGGTCCTTGGCGCATTCCTTGAAAGTGCAGACGCCCCTGAACCGGGCTGGGTATTCCTGCGCGCTCGTCCGCTATTTTGCTGACCGCGCCCATCGACCTGACATTTGCCAATACAAGGAGCAAAAACTTAATTTATATAGAGAAATACCATGATGAAAAGCGTACAAACTCGCAAACCCCTGCGTCGCAGCAAGCCCATCAACCTGCCCGTGCAAGAGCACGACTATGATGCGTTTCTGATCCAGTTCAGCACCCGTTTCAGCGGCGGCTTCGCAGTCTCCTGTGACGGCATTGCCGGCGAGTTCTCCATCGAAGAGCTCAACTGATCCTGCCTGCCCACCGGCAGCGCCCGATGCAGACAGGCCGCAACTCACGGCGGCCTCTTTGCCTCACTCCCCCGGCCCTGCTGATATCCTGCCAGCCATGCCACAGCCCTTCAGAGCGGGCAAGCCTCTCTCCCTTCAGCCTCCAGCAACAGACACTCATCCGTATCCTCGGCCAGTTTGACCAACCGGCTCTGCACCAGCCCCAGCTTGGCCAGCAGCGCCACCGAACGCGCGTTGCCCGAGGTGACGATGGCTACCACTCGCTCGATGCCGAGCCGCTCCCGACCGTCCTGCAGCGCCGCCTGCGCCGCTTCGATGCCATAACCCTGACCGCGCCAGGCGGGCAGGAAGGCGTAGCCTATGTCTTCACAAGGCAGGGTATCGCGCTTGATCAGGCCGCAGATGCCGAGCTTGGCGCCGTCGCTGCGCCTTGCCACCAGGTAGAGACCGTGACCGTGACGGGCATAGCTGACCGCCGGCCCCTGCTGGATGTAGTTTTCAGCATCCTGCAGGGTGCGGATGCCCCGATCGCCGATGTAGCGGTGAAAGTCGGGATCGTTGAGCAGTTCGAGAATGAAGGGGGCATCGGCAACCGCCAGTTCACGCAGTTCCAGGCGCTCGGAGAGGATCATGACAAGGGCTCGCTTAGAAGAGACAGGCCCCAAGACTGCCCCCGCAACTGCTCATTGGCAAGGCCGTCACCATGAAAAAGGGCCGCGGTGCGGCCCTGGTCGATGAAATGGGTGGCGTCAGGCCGCCAGCAAGCCGGCATAGCCGTTGCCCTGCTCGCGCAGCGCGACGAACACGGCGGCGCAATCGGGCCACGAGAGACCGAGCCGCTCGGCCACCTGGGTGGGCCACTCGGGC
Organism: Aeromonas sp. FDAARGOS 1408; assembly: GCF_019048665.1. Classification (NCBI taxonomy): domain Bacteria; kingdom Pseudomonadati; phylum Pseudomonadota; class Gammaproteobacteria; order Aeromonadales; family Aeromonadaceae; genus Aeromonas; species Aeromonas sp. FDAARGOS 1408. The sequence goes on from NZ_CP077394.1 coordinate 3,736,711, forward strand.
GGCGCCTCCTCCCCCACGTCGGACTGCGCCGCCAGGGCGATGGCCAGATGGATGAGGGCGGCCTCGACAGATAACTCCTTGGCCAGCAGAGGGTTGTAGTGATACTCCACCGCATGGCAGATGCTCAAGGGGAATTGCCAACGCCTGGCCATCTCGGCCCCGGTCTGGGCATAGTTGAAGCCGACCACCAGCTCCTCGGCCTTGGCGCGCCCCTTGCTGGGCTCCAGATCCTTGATGTGGTTCACCATGTTCTCCGGCAGCCCCACGTGCATGATGAGCCGCCCCATGTCGTAGAGCAGGGCGCAGGTGAATACCTCTTCCCCCTTCATGCCCTTGAGCTTGGCCAGCCGTCTGGCCAGTTCGGCCACGTCGAATACCTTGCCCCAGAAATGTTTGAGATCGATGCCGGGCACCGCATTGATGGAACCGGTCAGGCCACAGGCGAGCACCATGTTGCGCACCACGTCGACCCCGAGCCGCACCACGGCCTCGTTGACGGTGGCGACCTGGCGACTGCCGCCAAACTTGGCGGAGTTGGCCAGCCGCAGCAGCTTGGCGGAGATCACCGGATCCTTGTTGATCTTCTTGGCAATCAGCAGGATATCCGGCTCTTTCTCGTTGAAGGTCTGCACCAGTTCGCGCATGACTTCCGGCACGTTGGGCAGGTTCTGGGGCTTGGATAACAGTGAGTCTATGGTGGGCATATTGATATCCGTCCATGCGATTTTATGATGGTTGTCGTTTGCCGACAGCAAACCCACATTAATTATGGGTAACAAAAACCGCCCCTACCGAATGTTTTTATCGAAATATTTCAATGCGTTAATAGCTATCTCGCTATACTGGCATCCTTTATGACATGACGAGGCACAGCACATGAGCGAACCCACCGAGTTCTTCGACGAACAAACCCTGCTGGAGATGGTCGACAACCAGCTGAGCGACGGCCACCCGCTGCAGGTCAAGGCGACCCTGATGCGGCTGGTGATGAAGGGCACTCCCCGTGAAGAGGCGCTGCAATATATCGCCTGTGCCTTGGGGGCCGAACTGATGGCGATGGAAGCGGATCAGGGCCCCTTCAACCTCGATCGCTACGGCCAGTTTCTGGACTCCCTGCCCGAGATGCCCTGGGCCGAATAAACGCCCGCCGCCGGCGATCCGGTCGCCGGCCTGCTCCCGTTAGGCAAGCCACCCCGCCAGCCATTATCATTACTGCCACCGGACAGCAGGGGAGCAAGCATATGCGCTGGCAAGATCGCCGTGAGAGCAACAATGTGGAAGACAGGCGCCAGCAGGGCGGCGGGGGCGGCATCCCCATCGGCGGCAAGGGGCGTCTGATCCTGCTGGTAGTGGTCATGGTGGCCGGCTACTACGGGGTGGACCTCTCCCCCCTGCTCAGCGAACCGACCACCCAGAACCAGCCCCAGCGTCAGGAGATGTCTCAACCGGCCAAGGATCCCCTCGCCAGATTCACCTCGGTAATGCTTGCCTCCACCGAGGATGCCTGGGGCGAAATCTTCCAGCAGAGCGGCAGCCGCTATCAGGCCCCCAAACTGGTGCTTTATCGCGGCGCAACCCGGACCGGCTGCGGCCAGGGCCAGTCGGTGATGGGCCCCTTCTACTGCCCGGCGGATCGCACCGTCTACATCGATCTCTCCTTCTATCAGGAGATGCGCGACAAGCTGGGGGCTGACGGCGACTTCGCCCAGGGCTACGTGGTGGCACACGAGGTGGGCCACCACGTGCAGAACCTGCTCGGCATCGAGCGCAAGATGCGTGAACAGCAGCAAGGGCTGAGCCGGGCCGAGCAGAACAAGCTGTCGGTCAAACTCGAGTTGCAGGCCGACTGTTTTGCCGGCGTCTGGGGCCACTACATGGAGCGGGAACAGGTGCTGGAAACCGGCGATCTGGAGGAGGCGCTCAACGCCGCCCAGGCCATCGGCGACGATCGTCTGCAGCAGCAGAGCCAGGGCCGGGTGATCCCGGACAGCTTCACCCACGGCAGCTCGGCCCAGCGCTACGCCTGGTTCAAGCGCGGCTTCGACAGCGGCAAGCCCGCCAGCTGCAACACCTTCGCCGCCCGCTAGACGCCCAAAAAAGGGGCCGGATCCTGACAGGATCCGGCCCCTTTTCTCATGCAGGGATAAACATCAGTACTGGGAGTTGACGATCACCTCCTCCCCCAACGCGCCAGCCAGCGGCAGCGGCCGGTAGGTGGAGTTGGCCGCGCGCAGCAGCCGGATGCCGCGAATGCCGATCTCCTGTGCGGCCTTGATGTCGCCATCGGCATCGCCGTAGAAGACCTTCATCTGCTTCTCCTTGAGCCACTGCACCTTGGTGTTCTGACCCGGCTGGTCACCAGCGAAGATCACCGGGTTGAGCCGATCGACGGGGATCCCCATGGTCTGCTGCAGGGTCTGGCTGACGGTCTCGGTCCTGGTGGCCGAACGGCCGGTAACGAAATAGATGTGATCGCCGCGCTGGAGGTGCATGGCGATGAGCGCCTTGCCCACCTCTTTCGGCACGCTGAAGGCGTCCCAACCGTTGTTCATCTTCTCCCAGAAGGCCGGGTTCTTCAGGTAGCTCTCGTCGTTGGGGGAGAACTCCTGCTTGCCGCGATAAAACCCCGGGCTGGAGAAGAGCAGGGTGTCGTCGATGTCAAAACCGACCGCCATCGGCGGCAACCCATCCAGGCTCCTGGCTATCTGCTCCACCGACACCCAGTGAATGGGCGCCTGCTGGGACAGGGTCACCGCAGTGACACCGGCAGGGCTGACCGGAGCTTCGACGGCCACGGCAGGCAGGGTCAGGCTGGCGGCAACCAGGGAGGCAAGCAGGGCAAAACGGGGCAATGCGGACATGATACGACTCGTCACATGAAGGAAACAGGGGGCCGATCCTGCCCCATGCCGGCACAGGAAACCGTGAAACCCGCCACAAAACAGGGCCAGGTAGCACGCATCACCACCGCAAGCCCCCATTTTGGCGCAATCGCCAAACAGGATGGCGTAGATGCCAAGGTCGGAGCAGACCACAGGCCCCATACTGGCCGCTCCCATCCACTCAGGAGCCCATCATGGATTACAAGCAACGGCTGCAAGCCTGCCTCAACCGGGTCATCTGCGACCCCGATTTCACCCCGGCCGAACTCGATCACTGGTTCTGCCCGGACTATGTCCAGCTGGTGGATGAGCAGCGGCTGGATCGCGCCGCCTTTGAACAACACCTGTTGGCCCTGCGCCAGAGCCTGGCCCGCTGCGAGATCCGTTTTGTTTCGCTGCTGGCAGAGGGAAACCGGGTGCACTCCCTGCATCGGGTGCGGGCCTGGCGTCACGACGGCGCACGGATCGAGTGCAAGGTGAGCGCCCTGTTTACCTTTCAGGGCGAACGCCTGAGCCACACCGATGAACTGACCTGCCTGCTGGCGGGGGAGCCGGCCGACCGGGATCTCGGCTCCCGCCTCACGGCCCCGTCGGTTCCCGCAAGCAGCGATTGAAGGCGTGAGAAAAGGCGCTGAAATCCCCGTATCCCAGCTCAAGGGCTATCCGCGACAGCGGCTGGCCCTGTTGCTGCAACTGGCGGGCCCGACCCATCACCACCTGTTGCCGCCATTGTCGAAAGCTGCAGCCCAGTTGCTGGCTGAACAGCCGGTTGAGGGTGCGCACCGAGGCGCCTGAACCGGCAGCCAGTTCCGCGAGCCCGTATTCGATGGAAGGGCGCCTGCAGACCTGCTCCAGCACCCGCAGCAGCCGCACATCCAGCCCCGCGCTCAACATGAATCCGGTTGCCGCCGGCGTCTGTCTCAGTTCGGCTGCCAGTACCGTCAGATAGGCATCCCTGAGGCCCGGCTCCGCCATGTCTGCCAGCCGTTCGAACAGGCCGACCAGCAGCGGGCTCACCTGGCGGATCGTCAACTCGCCCCCTCCATCCAGGTCATCCAGATAGACCAGACTGAGTTGGGAGTGGCGCAGCACCCTGAACTCATGGGCAAGTCCGGCCGGGATCAGACAGAGCTGACCCGCCACCAGCAGCACGCCTGTCCCCTCACTGCTGATCACGCCACCGCCCCGATGCAGGTAGCAAAACTGCGGGCCCTCGTGATAGTGAAGGGACGTGAGTGCACCCTGGGGGTAGTCGCGATACAGGAGGTTCATGACGAAGCCCCCAGGCCCAAGGCCCACCCACAGACAGGTTCTTTCGGCACTTCTTGTCCCACGCTCTCGCCCCGGTGGGCTATAACTGCTGTACGCTTTCTAGTGACATTCAAGTCAATTGCGCCTTTTATTGGAGATGCCATGGACGTGCACACCGCCGTTGCCCACCCGAACACAGCGACTCCCTCTTCACCCCAGGCCAGGCTCGATGCCATCGACCAGCTGATGGCCAGACTCGAACTCTCTCCTGACGGGCAGATCCTGGACGCCAACCCGCGTTTTCTCGCCATCATGGGCTATCAGCTAAGCGAGCTCAAGGGCCAGCATTACGCCATGCTGTTGCCGCACGACGTGCTCGACTCGCCTGCCCATGCCGCCCACTGGGAGGCGTTGAAGGCGGGCAGGGAGCAGGAGGGAGAGTTTCACCGGCTGGATCGGCACGGCCGGGACATCTGGCTGCGGGGCAGTTGCAGCCCTCTGCTGGACGAACAGGGCGCGCTGAGCCGGATCATCGAATACAGCATGGATCTGACCGAGCAGAAACAGCTCAACGCCAATTTCGAGGGGCAGCTCAACGCCCTGAGCCGGGTCATGGGCAAGGTGGAGTTCTCGCTGGATGGCACCATTCTCGATGCCAACCCGCGCTTTCTCGAGATCGTGGGTTATCAGCTGGATGAGCTGAAAGGCAAACACCACAGGCTGCTGGTTGACCCTGATTATGCCCAGTCGGCCGATTATGGCGCCTTCTGGGAGACCCTGCGCCGCGGCGAATACCTGGCGGGAGAGTTCTGCCGGATCGGCAAGCAGGGGCAGGAGGTCTGGATCCAGGGATCCTACAACCCGGTGCTGGATCTGACCGGCAAACCCAGCAAGATCGTCAAGTTTGCCACCGACATCACGGCTCAGGTGGAGCAGCATCATCAGCTCAAGCGCGCCATGGAGGAGGCCGAAGAGGCCGCCAGGGTGCGCGAGGAGCTGCACAAGTCGCTGCAGGAGATGTCGACCCCGGTGACCCCCATCTGGGACGGGATCCTGCTGCTGCCGCTGGTGGGGATCATCGACTCCATGCGCACCGCCGACGTGATGAACAAGTCGCTGACCAAGATAGCCGAGACCCGGGCCCGGGTCTTCGTGCTGGACATCGCCGGGGTCGCCACCGTGGACACCGGCGTCGCCAATCAGCTGATCAAGATCACCAAGGCCACCCAGTTCATGGGGTGCGAGGCCATCATCTCCGGCGTCTCGCCAGCCATCGCCCGTACCATGGTGGAACTGGGTGTCTCGGTCGGTGACATCCGCACCACGGCGACCCTGCGGGATGCGTTCGAGATAGCCCTCAAGCGGGTCGGATCCACCCTCTAGGAGCACCGATCATGCTGCTCAACAACGATCTGGGCATCGCCGACGTGGCTGGCTGCATCGTCGTCAGCATGCGGCCAGACCTCGGTGACGAAGGCATGCAGCAACTGACGCAGGCACTCTCCCTGCGGCTGGTGCAGGGGTGCCAGCACGCGGTGCTGCTCGATTTCTCAGGGGTCATGCTGCTCGATCACCACGAGTTTCGGCAGGTTCGCAAACTGGCCGAGGTGTGTCGCCTGCTGGGAGCCGTCTGCCTGCTGGTAGGGCTGAATGCGGGGATCGCCGCCTTCCTGGCGCTGGCCGACGCCGAGCCGGGGCCGCTGCGCTGCTTTCTCGACATGGACGACGCCTTCGCCCATGCCCGTACCCTCAAGGGCGAGGAGTAGGCACCATGGAGCAGGAGCTGAGCACCCAGCAGGCCCGCTACCCATTGCGTCACGACATCGATCTGCACCTGACGGTGATGGCGGTGCGTCGCCTCCCCTTCATCGCCGACCTCTCCGAGGTGGATCGCACCATGCTCTCCACCGTGGTCTCCGAGCTTGGCAGCAACATCCTGAAGTATGCCGAACGGGGGGAGATCACCCTCACCCTCCACCATCCCAGAGGACGCCCCTGCATCGACATCATCGCCCGCGATCAGGGCCCCGGCATCCCCGACATACATCAAGCCATGCAGGAGCACTACAGCACCTCGGGTACCCTGGGGCTGGGGCTGCCCGGCGTGCAGCGCATGATGTCTGAACTCACCATCAGCACCCCGCCGGAGGGGGGTACCCTGGTGCAGGCCCGCAAGTGGCTGGGTGCGGCCCCCGTGGAGCCAAGGCCGGTTTCTCCCCTCTCGTGCACGGGGCAGCAGCATGCCGGCCTTGGCCTGGCATGGGCCAGCGAGAACCGCCCCTGCTACCCGGAGCGGGTCTCCGGCGATCTGGCGTTCATCCGGCCGGGGCCCGAGGGGGTGTCGCTGGTCCTGATCGACGTGAGCGGTCACGGCGCCTCTGCCAACCAGCTGGTACAGATATTGGAGGCGACGTTGCAGCAGACCCGTGAACAGGAACCCGCCCGTCTGCTGCAACTGCTGCACCAGCGCTGCATCGGTACCCGGGGCGCCGCCGCCGGCGTGGCGCTGGTCAACGGCGAGCGGGGTGAACTGAGCTATGCCGGCATCGGCAATACTCGCATCTGTCTGCGCGGTCACGACCCCTGGCGCGGCATCTCCCGCGACGGGGTGCTGGGAGAGCGTTTCCCCACCCCCCTGCTGCAGCGCCAGCCCCTCGTCGCCGGAGACGTGGTGATGCTCTACTCGGACGGCATCAGCGAATCCCTCAACCTGCGCGACGGCGCACTGGATCTTGCCGCCGAGCCCGCCACGCTGGCCCACCAGGTCATCGCCCACAGCGGCCGCAGCACCGACGATGCCAGCTGCATCGTGTTGCGCGTGCTGCCGGCAGAGGAGAAGTAGATGCGGCAACTGATCGGTGAAACCCTGTTGTCCGGCCCTGCGGCGGCCCTCACCGCCCGGCGCAAGGTGATCCAGGTGCTCACCTGCCTCGACAAATCGCCGACCTTCGTTGCCCCGCTGGCAGGGGCAACCTCAGAGCTGGTGCGCCAGCTGATGACGACCTCGGATCCACTGCAACTGCAGCTGTGGCTGGAACCAGAGGCGCAGGAGCTATGGCTCACCCTCACGGCCGATGTCCCGCTCTCCCCCGCCCCTGCCGACATGCATCCGGGCAGCATCCGGCTGGAGGTGCACGCCGACAATCTCCTCGCCCTGGTCTGCCGGTTGCCGCACTGGCCAGATGCCGGGCGGCAACAACAGATGCAGCAGCAGTTCGCCGAACCGACTCGGGAAGAGCTGTTTGCAGTGATGCAGGCCAAGAACCAGGAGCTGGAGCAGGCCTATGAACTGGCGGAGAGCGCGACCCGGGCCAAAAGCGAATTTCTCGCCAACATGAGCCACGAGATCCGCACCCCCATGAACGCCATCCTCGGCATGTCCCACCTCGCCCTGCAGACCCGGCTCGATCCGCAGCAGCTCGACTATGTCAGCAAGATCCAGCGTGCCGCGCAGCACCTGCTCGGCATCATCAACGACATCCTGGATTTCTCGAAGATCGAGGCGGGCAAGCTGGATCTGGAACGGATCGAGTTCGATCTCGACCACGTGCTGGAAAACCTCGCCACCCTGGTGGGTGAAAAGGCAGAAGCCAAGGGCATAGAGCTGTTGTTCGAGGTCGACCACCAGCTCGACACCCTGCTCTATGGCGATCCCCTGCGTCTCGGCCAGATCCTCATCAACTACGCCAACAACGCGGTCAAGTTCACCGAGCAGGGAGAGATCCTGGTCAAGGTCCGCTGTCTGGAGAAGCTGCCGCAGGAGGTGCTGCTGCACTGCTCGGTGCAGGATACCGGGATCGGCATGAGCCAGGAGCAGCAGCAGCGGCTGTTCCAGTCCTTCCAGCAGGCGGACAGCTCCACCACCCGCAAGTACGGCGGCACCGGGCTTGGCCTTGCCATTTGCCGCAAGCTGGCGGGCCTGATGGGGGGCGAGGTGGGCGTGCAGAGCGAGCCGGGCCAGGGCAGCACCTTCTGGTTCACCGCCAGGCTCGGCCGCGGCAGGCGCAGATCCCGCTATCTGCCGAGCCTGGATCTACGCGGCCGCCGCATGCTGGTGGCCGACGACAGCGCCAGTGCCCGTACCATACTGGCCGCCCTGCTGCGCGGCATGAGCTTTGTGGTGGACACTGCAGAGTCCGGCCAACAAGCCCTGCAGATGATCGCGGATGCCGAGCAGCAGGGAACCCCCTATGAGGTGGTGCTGCTGGACTGGCGCATGCCGGGACTGGACGGCATCGAGACGGGGCGTCGTCTCATCGCCCGAGGTGCGGGCCGGCGCCCCTACCGGGTCATGGTGACCGGCTACGGGCGCGAGGAGATCTTTCGCGAGGCCGATGCTGCCGGTTTTGATCGGGTACTGGTCAAGCCGGTCTGCGCCTCCGTGCTGTTCGATACCGTCATCGGCCTGTTCGGGCAACAGGCCGCGACCCTCTCCTTCAAGCATCAGGCGACCCATCACTATCGCTTCGACGGTCTGCGGATCCTGCTGGCGGAAGACAACGAGCTCAATCAACAGGTGGCGCTGGAGCTGCTGCAGGCGGTCGGCGCCAAAGTGAGCGTGGCCAGCAATGGTGCCATCGCCCTGGATATGGCGACCAAGGCCCTCTACGACCTGATCCTGATGGACATGCAAATGCCGGTGATGGATGGGCTGGCCGCCACCCGGCAACTGCGCCAGCAGGAGGGAACCGGGCAACACATTCCGATCCTGGCGATGACCGCCAACGTCATGGCCGGCGATCGCGAGCGCTGCCTCGCCGCCGGCATGGACGATCACATCGCCAAGCCTATCGATCCCGACAAGCTCTATGACGCCCTGCAACGCTGGGCAACCTCCTTCAGCCGCGAGGTCGGGGCCAGATTCAAAACGTCGCAACCGCCCCCGGCATCGTCGTTGCTGCCACAGCTGTGCGAGCTCGGGCTCAATGCCGAGCGGGCCTTGCAGCGGCTGATGAACAACTGGGGCTGGTATCAGGATCTGCTGCTGCGCTTCGCCCAGCAGGGTACGCAACCCATGGCAAGCCTGCTGACCGCTTTGCAGGCAGACGAACGGGAAGAGGCACACCGGCATGCCCATACCCTCAAGGGAATAGCGGCCACCCTGGGCGCCGAATCATTGCAGGAGATCGCGGCCACACTGGAAAACGCCATCACCCGGGGCGACGAGGCTGCCGCTCTGCTGCCACTGGTAGAACAGGGGCTGCAACTGCAAGCACAACTGGCGCAGGGGCTGCTGCAGTTGCTGCCAGACGAAGTACCCGAGCAGCCAGAACAGGAGAAGATCGATACCGCTCCCCTGCTGAACCGGCTCACCGGGCTGCTGCTGGAGGATGATGCCGAAGCCTTCACCCTGTTTCAGCGCCATCAGGCCCGGCTCACTCCCCTGCTGGGGGAGAGAGCGCCAGCCATCGGTGAGGCCATGAGCCGTTTTCGTTTCGACGATGCACTGGCTCATCTGCAACAAGTCCGGGCCCTCAGACCCGATCTGTTCAACCAAGAGTGAGGGCACCATCATGCTCAACTTGCTGGATCCAGATACCAAACCCACCCTGCTGGTGGTCGACGACACGCCGGAGAACCTCTCCCTGCTCAGCGCCCTGCTCAGCCCCCACTATCGGGTCAAGATAGCCATCAGCGGCCAGCGGGCGCTGGAGATCCTATCGACCGGCCCCCGGGTGGACTTGATCCTGCTCGACGTGGTGATGCCCCAGATGGATGGCTACCAGGTGATGCAGGCACTGCAGGAGATGCCGCAGGCGCGGGAGATCCCGGTGATCTTCCTGACCGCCCAGGTGGAGGAGAGCGCGGAGGCGCACGGCCTGGCACTCGGGGCCGTCGACTACATCCACAAGCCGATCTCCCCCGCCATCGTGCTGGCCAGGGTCAGAAACCACCTGGAGCTGAAAACAGCGCGGGATCTGCTGCACGATCAGAACGCCTATCTGGAGCAGGAGGTGGAGCGGCGCACCCGGGAGAACGAGCTGATCCAGAACATCACCATCCACTCACTCGCCTCGCTGGCCGAAACCCGCGACAACGAGACCGGCAACCACATATTGCGTACCCAGCACTATGTGCGGCTGCTGGCGGAGACCCTCTGCGATCACCCCCGCTTCCATGCCGAGCTGACCCCCAAGACCATAGATCTGCTGTTCAAGTCGGCCCCCCTGCACGACATCGGCAAGGTCGGCGTACCGGACCGCATCCTGCTCAAACCCGGCAAGCTGGATGAAGAGGAGTTTGCCCAGATGAAGCACCACTCCATCCTCGGCAAGGAGGCCATCGTCCACGCCGAGGAGGCGCTCGGGGTGGAGGTGGAATTCCTGCGGCTGGCCAAGGAGATCGCCTGCTACCACCACGAGAAGTGGGACGGCACCGGTTATCCCTACGGTCTGATCGGCGACGAGATCCCCCTCTCGGCCCGGCTGATGGCGCTGGCCGACGTGTACGACGCCCTCATCAGCAAGCGCTGCTACAAGGCCGCCATGTCCCACCAGGAGGTGGTGCCCATCATACTGGCGGGGCGGGGCAACCACTTCGACCCCGACATCACGGACGCCTTTGCCTCCATCCACCAGCAGTTCCACGAGATCGCCCTGCGCTACAACGACGACAAGGGCGAGCGGGAGGCCAACCGCGACTAGGTGGTGGCGGGCAGCAGATCGGTGAAGACGAAGCCGTCCCGCTCCACCGTCTCGCCGGTCCGGATGGCCAGCGGTTGGCGGAACATGGGGCCATCCCAGGCCAGGGTATGAAACTCGCCGTTCTCGCCGCACGGGTCCACCCCGTCGGGCAGCGCCGCCAGCAAGGCCGCATCAAACTCATGCCCGCCGAGGGTGGCAGGCAGCTTGCGCGGATCCAGGGTGCTGATCCTGGCCCTGAGCCCTGCCGCCATCATCTGGTGCGCCAGCTCGCCTGTCTTGCTGCCCCACAGCGGAAACAACGGCGTGATCCCCGTCCCCGCCAGCTGCCGCTCCCGATAGGCACGCACGTCTTCGAGAAAGAGATCGCCGAACGCCATGTGGCGGATCCCTTGCGCCACCACGTCGGCGATGAAGTCGGTCATGATGCGGGCGTAATCCTCATTGCTGCAGGGCCAGGGCAGGTCGATGGTGGTCAGCGGCAATCCCACGCACTCGGCCTGCGCCAGCAGCAACTGCTTGCGCACCCCGTGCATGGCCACCCGCTCGAACGCCTGGTTGAGGGTGGTGAACAGGCCCACCACCTCGATGGCAGGATCCTGCCGCAGTGTGTGCAGCGCCCAGGCGCTGTCCTTGCCGCTGCTCCAGGAGAGCAGCACCTTGGTCTTCGTCATGATATCTCCAGCAATCCGGTGGCCGGGCACTGGCGGCCAGCCGGCGCACCTTGGTTGTCATTCGCCCCAGGCGCGTTGCCCGCCCTCGCCTTGCCGCACCAAAAAGCTGCAAGACAGTGTTGCGAATTGTGCGATTTACAGGTCGGGATGCAAAAGCATACCCTCGGTAGTGAGCGTGTCCCCTGCAAGGATGGGGAACAATAACTAAAAAGACGATGGGAAACATAAGGATATGACGACAGTCACGCAAGCTTACGACCACAGCCGTCCCCTCAACCGACAGGACTACAAGACCCTGAGCCTGGCGGCGCTGGGCGGTGCCCTCGAATTTTACGACTTCATCATCTTCGTCTTCTTCGCCGTGGTGATCGGCGAGCTCTTCTTCCCCGCCGACATTCCCGAGTGGCTGCGCCAGTTCCAGACCTTCGGCATCTTCGCCGCTGGCTATCTGGCTCGTCCGCTGGGCGGCATCATCATGGCTCACTTTGGCGATCTCATCGGCCGCAAGCGGATGTTCACCCTGAGCATCATCATGATGGCGCTGCCCACCCTGCTGATCGGCCTGCTGCCCACCTACGCCGTGCTCGGCATCGCCGCCCCCCTGCTGTTGCTGCTGCTGCGGATCCTGCAAGGGGCCGCCATCGGGGGTGAAGTGCCCGGCGCCTGGGTGTTCGTCGCGGAGCACGTACCCGCCCGCCGGATCGGGGTCGCCTGCGGCACCCTCACCGCGGGATTGACGGCCGGCATCCTGCTCGGCTCCCTGGTGGCCACCGCCATCAACCGCGGCATGAGCCCGAGCGAGGTGAGCGACTGGGGCTGGCGTCTGGCCTTCGTGCTTGGCGGGGTGTTCGGCATCGTCGCCATGTACCTGCGCCGCTGGCTGCACGAGACCCCGGTCTTTGCCGAGATGCAGGCCAACAAGGCGCTGGCGGAAGAGCTGCCACTCAAGACGGTGCTGCGCAGCCACAAGGGCAGCGTCGTGATTTCCATGCTGCTCACCTGGCTGCTCTCCGCCGGCATAGTGGTGGTGATCCTGATGACCCCCACCTACCTGCAGAAGGTGCACGGCATCAGCCCGGCCGATGCACTGACCGCCAACTCGCTGGCCATCCTGGCCCTGACGCTGGGTTGCATCGTCTATGGCCGGCTCATCGATGCCCTCGGCAGCGGCCCCACCTTCATGCTGGGTTCATTGCTGCTGGCTGGCGCCAGCTACGCCTTCTATCACGGGCTGGCGAGTGACACCAGCCAGCTGGTGCCGCTCTATGTCCTGGCCGGTTTTGCGGTAGGGATCGTCGGCGCCGTGCCCTACGTCATGGTCAACGCCTTCCCGGCGGTGGTGCGCTTTTCCGGGCTGTCGTTCTCCTACAACGTGGCCTACGCCATCTTCGGCGGCCTCACCCCCATGCTGGTGACCCTGTGGATGAAGAGCGACATGCTGGCCCCCTCCCACTATGTGGTCAGCCTGTCGGTGCTGGGCTTTGCCATCGGCCTGTGGCTCTGGCTGCAGCAGCGCAGTCAGCGCCAGAGCGCGCCGCAGGCCGCCTGAATCCTCCTGAGCCCCGCCCAGTGCGGGGCTTTTTTCATACCGCCTGTGTTCAGGTCGGCCGACATAAGATAGCCTCCCTCTCGGGCCCCTCGACGGCCCGGGACTACTCCGCCCCCCAGTCATTCGAGGTTCATGATGTTCTTTCAGGTCGTATTTCTCGCCTTGCTGGCGCTGCTGCCCATGGTCAACCCGCCCACCACGGCCACCCTGCTGCTGGGGCTGAGCAAGGGGATGTCGCGCGAACACGTGCGCCGCCAGATCAACCTGGCCGCCATCTATCTGTTTGCCACCCTCTGTGTCAGCTTCTTCATCGGCTCCTCCATCCTGGATCTGTTCGGGATCTCCATTCCCGGCCTGCGCCTGGCCGGCGGTCTCATCATTGCCTTCATCGGCTTTCGCATGCTGTTCCCGGCCCCCAGCCAGGCGGACGGAGTCGACATCAACCAGAGCATCGCCTTCGTGCCGCTCACCATGCCCAGCATGTGCGGGCCGGGTACCATGGCGCTGGTGATCAGCGGCGCCGCCCAGATCGCCGAGCTGCCGGACGAATACAACCGCTTCACCATCTATGCCGCCATGGTCACCGCCTTCGCCCTGATGAGCCTGCTCAGCTGGGGCGTGCTCAAGCTGGCGGATCCGGTCTGCAAGATCCTGGGCGCCACCGGCATCGACGCCATGACCCGGATCATGGGCTTCTTGCTGGTCTGCATGGGTATGCAGTTCTGCATCAACGGCATCAAGGAGGTGGCGCAGGATCCGGTGTTCCACAGTGCGCCGGCGGTACAAATGGCACCCGCGTTGCCACACGTATCCGGCACCCTTGATCAATTGCAGGATCCGCGCCAGCCCTGACTGAAAACGGTGTCATAAATGCGCAAAAATCGGCTCTGATCTTGCGCCTGATCATGTTGCTGACACACAAATGAGTTAGTTTGTTTTTTATACAGATTCGATTCAGAGTGTGCTTGGTAGGTTTGTGGATGGACACCCACTCACTTCAGGAGATGTGCAAATGGAAAAGATGCTGACCGAGATTGGAAGCTACAGCCTGTTTCATGAATATCTGAACGTGGTCGGTGCCGCCAGCCCCGCTCTGACCCGGATCAAGAGCCGGTGGGAGTACAAACAGAGCGATCGTCTGGTTGCCCAGATCAGGGTCGACCAACAAGGCAACGCGCGCTTCTTCATCGACGCCCGCGCCATTTCAGTCAACTGACCGAGCTTCGCATCTGCAGCCCCGGCCCTTGCCGGGGCTTTTTGTTTCCCATGACCCCTGATAGCAAAACCCCGGCACCTGGCCGGGGTTTGACGATCACGGGAGTACCGCTCACTGCCCTTACTGGGTGCCGCCCACGGTGAGCTGATCCAGCTTGAGGGTGGGCTGGCCGACACCGACCGGCACACTCTGCCCCTCCTTGCCACAGACCCCGACCCCGCGATCCAGCGCGAGATCCTTGCCCACCATGGAAACCTGGCTCATCGCCTCGGGGCCGTTGCCGATCAGGGTCGCCCCCTTGATGGGCGCGGTGATCTTGCCATCCTCGATGAGGTAGGCCTCGGAGGCGGAGAAGACGAACTTGCCGGAGGTGATATCCACCTGACCGCCGCCGAAGTTGGGGGCGTAAATGCCCTTCTTCACCGAGGCGATGATCTCGGCCGGATCGTACTGACCCGCCAGCATGTAGGTGTTGGTCATACGCGGCATCGGCAGGGCGGCGTAGGATTCGCGGCGCCCGTTGCCGGTGAGCGGCACGCCCATTAGACGGGCGTTCTGCTTGTCCTGCAGATAGCCCTTGAGAATGCCGTTCTCGATCAGCACGTTGTAGCCGCCCGGTGTCCCCTCGTCGTCGATGGAGACGGAGCCGCGCCGACCCGGCAGGGTGCCGTCATCGACGATGGTGCAGTGTTTGGAGGCCACCTGCTCACCGATGCGGCCGGCAAAGGCAGAGGAACCCTTGCGGTTGAAATCCCCCTCCAGACCGTGGCCCACCGCCTCGTGCAGCAGCACGCCGGGCCAGCCGGCACCGAGCACCACCGGCATGGTGCCGGCCGGCGCATCGATGGCATCGAGGTTGACCAGCGCCTGGCGCACCGCCTCGCGCACATAGCCAAACGCCCGGCTCTCCAGCCCGTCCAGTTCGAGGAAATAGTCGTAGCCGAAGCGGCCACCGCCACCGGCACTGCCGCGTTCGCGACGCTCGCCCTTTTCGGCGATGACGGTCACCGAGAGGCGCACCAGGGGGCGCACGTCGGCGGCCAGGGTGCCATCGGTGGCGGCCACCAGCACCTCTTCATAGACACCGCTGATGGAGGCCATCACCTGATTGATGGCGGGATCCAGGCTTCTGGCGAACTTGTCCATCTGCTCCAGCAGGGCGATCTTCTGCTGCTTGTCGAGGGTCTGCAGCGGATCCAGCGCCGGGTAGAGCAGGTTTGCCGAGGTTCTGGCCCACGCCTTCACCTTGCCCTGCGCACCGGCGGCCGCGATGCCACGGGCGGCGGTCACCGACTGTTGCAATGCCAGCAGGCTCAGTTCGTCCGAGTAGGCGAAACCAGTCTTCTCGCCGCTGACGGCGCGCACCCCCACCCCCTGATCGATGTTGTAGCTGCCATCCTTGACGATGCCGTCCTCCAGCATCCAGGACTCGTGCCAGCTGCGCTGGAAATAGAGGTCGCCGAACTCCACCTGATGGCTCATCAGGCTGCCGAGCAGCTGCTGCAGGCGCCCTTCGTCGAGATCGTTCGGGGCCAACAGGGAGGCACTAACCTGGCTCAATAGACTCAATCTTTCTCTCCACTCTCGATGCGAGATGTCGTAACGGTTAAATCCCCGACCCTGGGTTCACTTGGCGAAACGTCAGCGGACGTCCAACCCACCATCGGGTTTGCAAGCGTCCGATCCCCCGCCACAGGGCGAATCGAACCTGCACATGTTCATAGCAGACGGGCATGACCCAGCACCGGCATGGTGCGTTGCAGTTCGTCCATAAGACTTTGGTCCAGCGGTGCCAGCACGGTGCCGCGCCCGCTGTCCAGGCTGGCCAGCACCCGGCCCCAGGGGTCGATCACCATGCTGTGCCCCCAGGTCTGGCGCCCCGTCTCGTGGGTGCCGCCCTGATTGGCGGCCACCACGTAGCACTGGTTCTCGATGGCGCGGGCCCTCAGCAGCGGCTCCCAGTGCGCCTCGCCGGTCACGGCGGTGAAGGCGGCAGGCACCAGCAGCACGCGGGCGCCGGCGCGGGCCAGCCGGCGGTACAGTTCGGGAAAGCGCAGATCATAACAGATCGAGAGGCCGAGGGGACCAAACGGGGAGTCCACCAGCACAGGCTCCTCGCCGGGGCTGAAGGTCTCCGACTCCCGATAGCGGCCGTGATTGTCCGCCACGTCCACGTCGAACAGGTGGATCTTGTGGTAGTGGCCCTTGCGCTCGCCGCTGGGATCGAACACCAGGGTACTGGTGTGGATATGGTCGGAACCGGCGATGGTGGTCGGCATGGCCCCGGCCACCAGCCAGATGCCGTAGTCACGGGCCCATTCGGCCAGCTGCTGCTGGATCGGGCCCTCACCTATGGTCTCGGCCCCGTCCAGATAGCCCTGTCGCTCGCCAAACAGGGCGAAGTTCTCCGGCAGCAGTACCAGCAGCGGCCGCTCCCTGGGCAACAGGGCCAGCTCGGCGGCGATCTGCTCCCGGTTATCCTGCCAGTGACGGCCTGATACCAGCTGTATTGCGGCTAACCACATGGTTCTCTCCTTGTCCACGTTACTCGCGATCCACAATATTCGGGTCTTTATCCATCTCTGCCAACAGTTTACGCAGATGATGCCTGACTAATCCCCGCTGGCCCCGTTCCGCCCATTTGAGGCAGTCGAACAGCTCCCACACCAGACCATCACCGTCTCCCATGTAGGCAGGGAAATCCCAATGGCTGGGAGCAGGCCCCGCGACCTCCAGTGCCGATAGCGAATGGGCTTTATCAAAAAGAGGCAAGTAAGGCTTGGCAAGCGGAAAACCGGCATCGCGATCAAGGATATGGATCTCGATGCTGGACATATCCAGGAAGATATAACGCCAGTAGGAACAGACATCTTCATGTCTTCCTTGCCAACAGTGGAACACCGCACGTTCACCGACAATGGAACGAACCAGCGCTTCCCCATGCTGATGAAAACCCGGCTCTGCCAGCAACAAGACATCGACATCGGATACCCGGTCAGCCGTGCCCTTGGCAAGCGAGCCAACTACCACCCCGGCAGCAATGGCGGGATGGGCTTTGCCATGTTCCACCACTGCCTGCAGCAGTGCGAACTGAAGCGGTGGAATCTTGGCCCAACGAGCCTCGTCCATCATGACTGCGACCCTAGCGTGACCGCATCGCCGGCCTGCAGGGTGTAATCCAGCACTATGATGCGTTCCAGCACCGGACGGAAGATGGCCTTGAGGACATCGTGATCCGGGTGGGGCAGATAACGCTGGCGGGCCGCCTCGTCGGCAAAGGTCATCAGCACGCTGTGGGTGAAGCCCTCGGCCCGCCCCTCCGGGCTGTCGTCCCGCCCCCACTCCACCGCCAGCACGCCGCTGACCTGATGGGGAATGGCGAGAAAGGCGGCGCGCACCGCGTCTATCTGTTCGATCTGGGTGCCCAGCTTGAAGGCGATCAGCAGGATATGTCGGATCATGGCTCACTCCTTGTGATGGTGCCGGGCCGCCCGCTCAGCGCTGGGCGGGGCCGGCGTGCTTGGGGCTGAGCAGGAAGGGGGTTACTTCCTGCGCCGGCAGGTTGGGGGCCACGGCGTCGACCGCCTCCTTCTGCTGCTGGTTGAGCTTGATGCGGGCCCGGTTGCGCCCCGCCTCGATCAGTTTGGGATCGTCGAGCGGGCCTGAGACCCGAAAATCGATGCGGGTGACCACGTCCACCACCGGCTCCAGCAGTTTGGAGAGGGCCAGCACGTAGAGCCCGGTGATGGGGGTCAGCGAGAAGGCCGCCACCACCGGCAGGGTGCCGCCCAGGTTCGGCGAGAAGCTCAGCTCGTAGTCGAGCCGCCAGCGTACCAGATCGGCGATGCCCTCACCGCGCAGGTTGCCGGCCGCCCCCTTCATGTAGAAGTCGTCGTTCTCCACCACCCCCTGCTTGATCCTGGCGGAGGCCGACATGGACTCGAAGTAGAAGCCCTTGTCGAACACGTCGCGAAAATCGAGGCGCAGCTTGCGCAGCAATGAGTCGAGGCTGAGCAGGGAGAGCAGTCGCGCCCCCTTGTCGTTGACCTCGCGCAGGGTGCCCCCTTCCAGCTGGTAGTCGACCTTGCCGGCCAGGGTCGGCAGGTTCGGCCGGTAGGGTACGTCGCGCCAGCTCAAGTCCAGCGCCATCTTGCCGGGTGCATCGCCGATGGGCGAGGTGTAGCCGAGCCGCTTGAGCAGCAGCTCGCTGTTGTTGCTGCTGATGTGGGCGCGGGCACGGGTCTGCATGCCGTCCGCCCCGGCCAGCCACTCGGCGCTGCCGCTCAGCTGGCTGCCCGCCAGCCGCATCTCCAGCCCCTTGAGGCTCAGCTTGTCGGCCCCCGGGATCAGCTCCCCCTTCACCTCCCCCAGCGGCAATTCACCGAAGCGGCAATCCACACAGCTGAAGGTGAGCCAGGGGATGGCATCCATGATGGCCTTGTCCTGTCTGGCATCGGGATCCGGGCTCAGATCCGAACTCTTGCCGGACCAGTAGATACGGGCGAACTTGGCATCGATGGGCTGGCGATCGGAGACCGGCAGGCGCACCACCCCCATCACGTCCGGGCTGTCGATCATCACCTCGGTGGCCTGATTGACCGGTCCCACGGTGAAGTGCACCGCCTTGAGGTTGGCGCTGCCGATGTCGGCGCGGGCCAGCTGGCCGTCCACCCACCACTCCTGCGGCAAGAAAGAGGGGCCCACCACCGCATTACCGCTCGGCGCCGTGCTGGCCGGCAGCCACTGCTTGAGACGGGCCAGCCAGCCGGCCACGTCGGCCTGCTGCTGGTTGATGGCGAGCAACATGGGCCGATCGCGCAGCACCCGGGCACCGGGCTGACCCACGTCCACCCGCACCCGGCTGAGGTAGGGCACGCCGTCGCCGTACACCAGCCGGCTCTGCATGTCGACATCGGCCCCCAGCACGGCGCGAATGTCGGCACTGCCATCGCGACCGCGCGCGGTCACCTTGAGCGGCAGCCGGCTGTCGGCCGCCTTTGCGAGCGGTGCAGGCAGATCCAGTCCCATGCCCTGCAGGTTGGAGTCGAGCGCCAGCTGGAAGCTGAACGGCTGATCGCTCGGCAGGGTCAGTCCCAGGCTGCCGGCCCAGTTGCTGCGTCCCTTGAGGATGGCCAGCCCCGGGATGTCCTGGCGCTGGCGGCGGCTGTCCCACTGCCCCTTGAACTTGAGATCGACCTGATAGCGATTGGGCTGCTGGCGGCCCTGATAGTCGAGGGTGAGCGGCTGGTTCCACAGGCTCGCCTTGAGGTTGCTGAAGCGGGTCTGCTCGTTGTCATACTCGAGCCGCCCCTGCACCTGCTCCAGTGGCAGATCCAGGCTGGTGATCCGCACCTTGTTGTTGCTGAACAGGGCGTCGCCGCTGGCCTTGACCTCGCTCTCGCCATCCAGCGGAATATCCAGCTTCACCGAGCCCTTCATGGGGCCGCGGATCTCCACCTCCCGCAGCGCCTGACCGACCGAGCCGCCGAGCGGCGAGTCCTGCAGGTAGTCGCTGATGGCCTTGCCCTCGCCCTCAACCTTGGCATCCACGTAGAGGTGGGCCCCCGGGTAGAGATCCGGGATCCAGGCGTGCACCGAGTCGGAGCTGGCCTTGCCGAGCCGGGTGGCGCGGCTGTTCATGTCGAGGCTGGCGTTCTGGAACAGCAGATCGATCTGCAGGTCGGTAAGCGGTTGCCAACCGGGGAAGAATTCGTAGGAGGCCTGCTTGAGCGGCACCGCCACCTGGAAGATGCCCTCGCCCTTGCTATAGGGGAAGTCGCGGAACTCGCCATACCAGAGCAGGTCAGCCCCCTTGGCCTTGCCCCCCTTGATGGCCCCGCTCAGGTAGTCCACCAGACTCTTGTCCATCACCTGCAGCGGATAGTAGCGATCGGCGTTGGCCGCATTCTTGACGTCGATGCGGCCGGTCAGGGCGAGGAAGGGGTGCTCGAACAGCTCGAGCCGAAAGCGGCTGGCGAGGCTCAAATCCGGGTTGTCCAGCACCAGATCCTGGCCATAGAGCACCCAGCCCTGCGGCGCCTGCCACCAGTCGAGCCGTGCCGAGAAGCGGTCAACGGGGATCGGCTCCTTGAAGTGACGGGCCGGATCTATGGCATCGTTTGCCAGTTGCAGCCGGGCACTGCCGCCGGTCGGGGTGAGCCAGAACTCGCCGTTGAGGTCGCGCACGCCGGGCACGTCGTGCCAGGCGTTGACCCTGATGTGGGAGAGCTGGCCGCTGACGGAGAGCCCCTGCCAGCCGGCATCCGCCTGCAGGATCAGATCCTCTATCTTGCCGGTCGGGCGGGTGCGTTTGAGGGTCTCGGTCAGTTCGGGATAGATCCCCGACACCAGCTGGCTCAGGTTGGCGATCTGGTCCAGATCGATGGCCGGCACATAGCCCTGGATGCGATCGCCGACTCGCTCGAGCTGCAACCGGCTGTGCAGCCAGGGCTTGCCGTCGAGCTTGAAGGTGACGTCGTGGCTGGCAAACTGCCACTCCTTGCCGTCCCGGCGCAGCTGGATCTTGCCCCCCTGCAGCCCGAGCCGGTGCAGGTCACCCTGTTTTTTTTCATCCTGCCAGATGAGGTAGTTGTCGCCAAACGCCAGCAGCGAGTCCCCCAGCTGACCGGCCTTGAACTCGCTCCAGAGCTGGAAGTCGAGCTGGCCGCTCACCTTGGGCTCCCCGGCATGGGTGCGCGCCAGCATGGGGCTGATGTCGAGCTGACGGGCCCCCAGATAGAGCTGGCCCTTGAGCCGGTCGAGCCGCACCTGGGGGGCATCCACATCGACGATGAGATCGAGGGTGCTCTCGCCCACCCCGTTGATGAGATAGGCCTTGCCGACCCCCTGGTGGCGCTTGCCGCGGTTCTGCCAGCGCAGCTGGGCGATGTCGAGGGCCCGCACCTCCCCCAGCGCCGTGGTGAGGCTGAGGCGGGTGTCGTGAATATCGAAGGTGGAGAGCTGAGTCAGCAGAAAGCGCAGCAGGGCCTGCTGCTGGTCGCTGCCGTCGCCGGTTTCCGGCTCCGCAGGCTGACTCAAATCCAGCGCTATGTCGCCATCGCTCAGGATCAGCTGACCAAATACCGGCTTGAGTTCGTTGAGGGAGCGCCAGAAATCGAGGTGGGCCCACACCTTGCCAAGGCGCAGGGCGAAGCGACCCGAGTTCGGCGCGATCACCAGCTGCTGCAGCTCGAGGGCCGGGCCACGCTGGGTCCAGTCCAGCCCGATGCGATCGACGCTGGCCTCCAGCTTGCTGTCGGCCAGCAGGGTATCGAGCAGCGCCTGTCTGTGCTGATTGAGCAAGGGGCCGCCAACGCGCACCAGACTGACCAGGATGGCCAGCAGCACGAAGAAGACCCCGAGGGCCAACCAGCCCCGACTCAGCCAGCGATAGACCAATTACATCATCACCACGTCGAACTGCTCCTGCCCGCAGAGGGGCTCGCTCACCACCCTGACCTGCTTGCCGATGAACACTTCCAGCTCCGCCAGACTGTGGGACTCCTCGCCCCGCAGATAGTCGGCCACGGCTGGCGCGGCATAGACGGTGAACTGATCCGCGTCGTAGGCGCGGTTGACCCGGATGATCTCCCGCAGGATCTCGAAGCAGACCGACTCCACCGTCTTGACCCGACCGCGCCCCTTGCACTCGGGACACTCGGAGCAGAGCACATGCTCCAGGCTCTCGCGGGTACGCTTGCGGGTCATCTCCACCAGGCCGAGCTGGGAGAAGCCGTTGACGTTGGTCTTGGCGCGATCCTTCGACAGCGCCTGCTCCAGGCTGTGCAGCACCCGGCGGCGGTGATCCTCGGACTGCATGTCGATGAAGTCGATGATGATGATGCCGCCGAGGTTACGCAGGCGCAGGTGGCGGGCGATGGCCGCCGTCGCCTCGACGTTGGTGTTGAAGATGGTCTCTTCCAGATTGCGATGGCCGACGAAGGCCCCGGTGTTGATGTCCACCGTGGTCATGGCCTCGGTCTGGTCGATGATGAGGTAGCCGCCGGATTTGAGCTCCACCTTGCGCTCCAGTGCGCGCTGGATCTCGTTCTCCACATCGTAGAGATCGAAGATGGGGGATTCGCCGGAGTAGTACTCCAGCTTGCCGGCCAGCTCAGGCACGTACTCCTCGGTGAAGCGCTTGAGCTGATCGAAGCTCTGGCGCGAGTCCACCCGGATCTTGTCGAGCTCGGCACCGACGAAGTCGCGCACAACCCGAAAGGCCAGGCTGGGATCCTCGTAGAGGATCTTGCAGGGGGGGTACTTCTGCTTGCGCTCCAGGATCTTGCGCCACAGGCGTTTGAGGAAGGCGGCATCCTGCTCCAGCTCCTGCTCGCCCACCCCTTCGGCGGCGGTGCGGATGATGTAACCGCCCAGCTCGTCCACATAGCCGGCCACGGTGCGCTTGAGGCGCTCGCGCTCCGCCTCGGATTCGATGCGCTGGGAGACACCGACGTGAGCGCTGCCCGGCATGAACACCAGATAGCGGGACGGCAGGGTGATGTCGGTGGTGAGGCGGGCCCCCTTGGTGCCTAGCGGATCTTTCACCACCTGCACCATGATGTCCTGCCCCTGGCGCACCAGCTCGGCGATGTTGCCGGCCTGGAACTGCTCCTTCTCCTTCACCGCCACGCACTCGGTGTGGGGGACGATGTCGGAGGCGTGCAGGAAGGCGGCCTTGTCCATGCCGATGTCGACGAAGGCCGCCTGCATGCCGGGCAGCACCCGGCTGATCTTGCCCTTGTAGATGTTGCCGACGATGCCGCGCTTGGCCTGACGCTCCACGTGCACTTCCTGCAGCAGACCGTTTTCGACCAGGGCGACCCGGGTTTCGGAGGGGGTGACGTTTACCAGCAGTTCTACCGACATAAGTTACCTTGCCTTTCTAGTTTTAAATTCTGGCAGCCAAACCGGCGCGCAACCGGTGAGTAACGCAGTAAGAAACAGCCGGCGGTTGTCACCGACCTATGCCTTGCCTGTGATGGCTTCAAATTCTGGCCGCCCTGTTCGAATGTCATGCCGGCCAGCGAGGCGGCGGCGCTGACCACGGCGGCGACGGGATTAGCGGATCTGTTCCAGATGATGCTTGATCAGCAGATCCGTTTCCAGCAGGGGCAGGCCGACCACGGCGCTGTAGCTCCCCTCGATGCGGCTGACGAACTTGCCGGCAATGCCCTGGATAGCATAGGCGCCGGCCTTGTCGCACGGCTCGCCGGTACGCCAGTAAGCCTCGATCTCGGCCTCGTCCAGCTTGCGAAAGGCCACGTTGGTGGTGACCAGCCGCACATCGCAGCGCTCCGGAGTGGCCAGTGCCACCGCCGTCATCACCTGATGCACCTTGCCGGAGAGCGCCTCCAGCATGTCTTTGGCATCGAGCAGATCAGAGGGCTTCTCCAGCACCCGGTCACCCAGCACCACTATGGTGTCGGCCCCCAGTACCGGCAGCGCCGTGGGCGCGGCGGCCACGCCGGCCATCGCCTTGTCGCGGGCCAGCCGGCACACGTAATCCTGGGGCTTTTCACCCTCTTCCCGCTGTTCCGGCACATCCAGCTTGAGGACTTCGAAACGGTAACCCAGCTGGGTCAGCAGTTCGTGGCGGCGGGGTGAGCCCGAGGCGAGATAGAGTTGCAGTTCGTTGTGCTTGTTCATAATCGCTTGATGAGATGAGGTACGGTTACAATTAGTTGTTTTTACTCACATTCACTTGATATTGAAGCGCCGGCGCACCTTGCGCAAGACCAGGAAGACCCAGGGCCATATTAGCATGGTGCTCAGGGTCGACCAGAAGTAGGCGAAATTGAGGCTGGCCCGGCTGAACAGGTGTTCGGCCCAGAAGATGGTCACCTTGCCCACCAGCGAGAGACAGCCGATGATCAGCGCCTGTTGCCAGAGGGAGAAGTTGCGGATCTTCTGGAACTGGAACGCCGCCAGATAGGTGGTGATGGCCATCGCCATGGCCCGCACGCCGAGGGTGCTGCCAAGCAGCACGTCCAGCAGCAGGCCCGCCACCCAGGCGGTACCGACGTTGGTCCGGTGCGGCAACGCCAGTGCCCAGTAGATGAGCACCATGGCGAGCCAGTCAGGCCGGAAGGGTTCGAGTTGGAAAGGAAGCGGCAGGATCGACAGGCTCAAAGCCAGCAGGATCGAGATCCAGATCCAGATCCTGCCGCTGGCGGGTTGTAACATCAGCGCGTCGCTCCCGCAGCAGAAGGCGCCGGCGCAGTAGCCGGGGCCTCTTCATCGTCATGCACTTCCGGTTTCTTGTCGGTCCACAGCAGCAGCAGATAACGCAGGCGGTCCAGCGCCACCAGTGGTTTGGCCTCGACCTGGGCGAAGGGCTTGCCCTCCACGTAGTCGGAACGCGTCACGGTCGCCACCGGATACCCTTCCGGGAAGCGGCCGCCGAGGCCCGAGGTGACCAGCAGATCGCCGACCTGCACGTCGGTGTTGCGCGGCAGGTTGCGCAGCTCCAGCTTGTCGAGCTCGCCGCTGCCGGAGGCAATGGCGCGCAAGTCGTTGCGCAGCACCCGCACCGGGATACCGTGGCTGGAGTCGGTGATGAGCAGGACGCGGCTGGTGGTGGAACCCACGTGCAGCACCTGACCTATCACCCCCTGATCGTTGATCACCGGCTGGCCGTTGTAGACACCGTCCAGCGCCCCCTTGTTGATCAGCACCTGATGGCTGAAGGGGTCGGAATCCACCGACAGCAGCTCGGCCACCATCTTGCGGGACTCCTTGTGCACCGGCGAACCGAGCAGCTCGCGCAGGCGCTGGTTCTCGTGCTCCAGATGATCCATCTTGAGCAGGCGCGAGCGCAAGGTGAACAGCTGTTGTTCCTGCTGCTTGGTCTGCTCGATGAGGCCGGCCCGGGTCTGCACCTGGGTCGACATGGTGTCAAGCAGGGTGCCTGGCGCATTGGCCATGTATTGCAGCGGGCTGACGAGTGAGCTGAGGTAGACGCGGACGTGGCTGAACACACCGAAGCGAGAGTCCGCTACGATGGCAGCAATGGAGATGATGACGGCGAGAAACAACCGTAACTGAAGCGAAGGGCCTCTACCAAAAATGGGTTTCATGGGTCGTCAAAAAAGAGCCGGCACGCTGGCCGGCTTTGGGTCTTATTCGTAGTGGAACAGATCGCCACCGTGCATATCGATCAGCTCCAGCGCCTTGCCGCCACCACGGGCCACGCAAGTCAGCGGATCTTCGGCCACCACCACAGGGATGCCGGTCTCTTCCATCAGCAGACGGTCGATATCTTTGAGCAGGGCACCACCACCGGTCAGCACCATGCCGCGCTCGGAGATGTCGGAAGCCAGCTCGGGCGGAGACTGCTCCAGCGCCACCATCACGGCGGAGACGATACCGGACAGCGGCTCTTGCAGCGCTTCCAGGATCTCGTTGGAATTCAGGGTGAAGCTGCGCGGCACACCTTCGGCCAGGTTGCGACCACGCACTTCGATCTCGCGCACCTCTTCGCCCGGATAGGCGGAGCCGATCTCGTGCTTGATGCGCTCGGCGGTGGCTTCCCCGATCAGGCTGCCGTAGTTGCGGCGCACGTAGCTGATGATGGCTTCGTCGAACTTGTCGCCGCCGATGCGGACGGACTGGGAGTAAACCACACCGTTCAGGGAGATGATGGCCACTTCGGTGGTACCACCACCGATGTCCACCACCATGGAGCCGGTCGCTTCGGAGACCGGCAGGCCGGCACCGATGGCGGCAGCCATGGGTTCATCGATCAGGTAAACCTCGCGGGCGCCGGCGCCCAGAGCGGATTCCTTGATGGCACGACGTTCCACCTGGGTGGAGCCGCACGGTACGCACACCAGCACACGCGGGCTGGGGCGGAAATAGTTGTTGTCGTGAACCTGCTTGATGAAGTGCTGCAGCATCTTCTCGGTCACGTAGAAGTCGGCGATCACGCCGTCTTTCATCGGGCGAATGGCGGAGATGTTACCCGGGGTACGACCCAGCATCTGCTTGGCGGCATGACCGACAGCAGCGACCGATTTGGCGTTCCCGCGCTCTTGGCGAATGGCGACAACTGAGGGTTCGTTAAGGACGATCCCTTGATCTTTTACATAGATCAGGGTGTTGGCAGTTCCCAAGTCGATCGACAGATCGTTGGAAAAGACGCCTCTGAGCTTTTTGAACATGGCTACGGGAAATCCTAAGAATTTGGAGGTGCAGAAAACCGGCTAACTTTACCAATGCCCACCCCAATCGGCAAGCGCTCAAACTGTCGCCAGCCCATCGGGCGCGACAAAAATGCGAGTCATCACTCACCCGCACAAGCCGGCAAACGCTAATAAACAAGGGGATAGGGGGTCGGCGGCCAGCCAGCGCCCCCGCAGCCCCGCTCAATGCATCACTTCGCGCCGATAAATAATTCTGTCATTACCGCGACTTGAGCCGAAAATGGCCTCCCCCTGCAGGGTCTGGGGATCCGACAGCCAGAGTGGTTGTGTCGGCTGTTTCGCTAGCTCCACCCGGTAGGGAATGCGCACCGCCATCTCGGGTTTGCCAAACTGCAGCAGGATCTCGCCATCTTTGGCCACCGCCGCCATGCCGCCCGGTGGCGAGCTGCCCAGCCCCAGTTTTATCTTGCGATTGCCCCCTATGTTGAGCTCGCTGTTGGCAGTATCGAGGCTCTGGCCTGCGCCCGAGAAGCTGAAGCCCTGATTGGCCAGCGACAGCAGGGTGCATTGATCCAGCCTGTTTTGCTGCCAGCCACCGGCCTCGTAATACTGCATCTGCTGCGCCACGGCCAAGGCGGCCGATGCCACCCCGGTCTCGGTCTTCGCCAGCAGCCGGCCGAAATAGACCTGCATCGGCACTGTGTCGATCAGGCGGGCGTTGCAACTGCCACCACTGCAGTCACCCATCACCCCATCGTTGAAATTGGGCATGGCGATCAGGCTTCTGTCGCCATCGTTATCCCGCATGTAGAGGCCAAACAGCAGCGACTTGTAGGGGCCATCCGGCTGGGAGTCTGACACGCGAACAAACTCGCTGCTGCCGGTAAAGGCGGCTCGTCCATCGAGCCACGGCAGCGGCTGCAGGCTGCGCAGGCGGCTCGACAAGGTCTTGCCATCCTTGTTGTTGGCCGCAGTGATAAACGCACTGCCCTTGGCGAAATCCCCCGTGTAATTCGACGTCTGGGCACCGGCCAGGTTGCGGGCGCGCACATCCAGCGCAACCCCGAAGGGCTGCCCCATATATGTGAAGGGATCGCAGGCCGGTACTATGTCGCCGCTCACCAGCTCGAAGTCGGCCGGGATGAAGCGGCCCACCGGCTGGCTCTGGCTCGGCGGGACTGTGGTATTGAAGTAGCCATTGGTCGGCGGGGTCGCCGTCAGCCTGAACACCCCCACCTCGCTGACGCTCTGTTCCATGCTGGTCGTCCCGTTGGCCGCAGCGCCATGGTCATAACTGGTTTTACCCAGACTGGCGGTACTGCCCGGCGTCGGCGCCACCAGGGTATTGCTCAGGGCGATGCCGCTGAGCGAGAAATTGGGGGTTGCGAGATTGCCGGTGCAGATGTCGCCGTCGTTGGCTGACTCCCAGGCCACCGCCTTGATGTCGACCTGAAATGATTCCCCCGCCTTCTTGAAGATCGGGCAGCTGGCATAGTTGCCCGTACATGCTGCCGCTGCGGTCGTGATGCAGAGCCCCACCGGCCGCGCCACAAACGAATCCGAGCCCAGCATCACCAGGCCAGCTTCACTGCCGGTGCCGTCGTAGCGGGCATCCAGCTGAACCTTGCCGGCATCCGGATAGGTGACCGTCATGCTCGACTGCCCCTGGGCATCGAAGCTGAGGGAGAGCGCAGTGGCACTGCCCTGGCTGGTGCCGATCACGCTGTTGTTGACGCTCATTCTGCTGTTGTAGATGTTGCTGGCGGGCGAGACATAGCTGCTCCAGAACTTGATGCTCTTGCTCTGGTTGGCAAACCCCGGTACGCACTGCTTGGTCACGTCGCTCTTCTTGACCGCCTTGATGGCCACCGTCTGCGGCTGGTTCGAGTAGGTGTCGGGCACATCGAAGATGAAGCCGCTGTCGGCAAAGGTGAGGGTGCAGGCGGCGCTGCTCAGCGCCCCGCCACCCGAGCGGCAGAGGGTGGTGCTGAGCGGCTTGGTCGAGGGCGTCGAACCGCTGACCCCCACGGTGACCGCGCCTGCCGTCGTGTTTCTGAGCTGCAATGTTGTGCTGCCACCGCTGAAGTTGACTACGTTGCCCCCGACCCAGCCGCCGCTGGTCGTCGTGGTGGGGAGCAGGGTCGCGCTGACCGGATCGGTGATCAGCACGCTGCAATCCGGGTTGGCACAGGCACGGATGGTGAGGGTTTCCGGGTTGCAGGTCAGCGCATTGCCGCTGTGATCGAACTCGAAGTGATCGATCTGGGTGCCCACCGGGCTGGATCGCAGGGCGCAGATCCGCACGTTGTCAATCTCGTGGTAGTTGGTCACCGAGCCGGTGGAGCCGGTCAGCGACAGCAGGAAATTGGCCGGCACCGCCGCCTGACCGGCCTGGCTCGCCATGTTGAGGGGGCCGATCAGGGAGCTGTAGCCAGCCCCGGTATCCCGCTCCACCGTGGCCAGCGAGCTGCCGGCCACCCGGGAGTCGACCGTGATGCGATAGCGATGGGGCCGGTTGCCGTTGGTGCCGCTGTCGACGGTCGGGCTCAGGTAGCTGCCGGTACCGGCGAGATAGTTGTAGCCTGAGGTGCCAGACCCAGAGCCGCGGATGGAGACCGCCTGCGGCCGCGACCCCAGGTTGGCACTTCCCCCCTCGTTGGCATAGTTGCCGTATTCATCGAGCCCGACCCCGAGCCAGCCGCCGGCAAAGCCGCTGATCCCGGTCTTGTAGCCATAGCCCAGCGGGCCGCCGAAGGCCCCCGGCTGCGGCGTCAGGGTCGAATCGGAGAGCACCACCGCCATACCATCGGCCCCGCTCGTGCCAGAGGTCTTGTAGGCGTATTGATCGAATTCGATCGTCACCAGGTTGCCGGCCCCCGGAAAGAGGCGCTGGAAGGTCGCCGAGGTGGCCTGATCGGTGACGTTCTGGGTGAGCCGCAGACGGCCATTCTGTACCGATGGCAGGGTACTGTTGTTGCGCTGGGCCACCACCCAGCTGTCCGGGTTGATCTGGCCGCTGTCGAAACCGTCGGTAAAGCAGGTCAACGGCGGCGGCACCGAGTAGTCGTTGATGCTGGACTGGGCGTCCATGCTCAGGTAACCGGCCGTCACCCTGCCATAGACGGTGGCGTTGTTGTTCATGGTCAAGCGGCCGTCGGTGTAGAGATAGCCATAAAATGTGGTGGCGTTATCGAGCACCATGTTGCCGTAGTTAACCCAGACAAGGCTCCCCTGACCATTGCTGTTGACGCTGACCGTATTGAGCAGAGTGACGTCCTGATTGACAAAGATCCGGGTTGTGCCGCTACCGGAGAGGCGAATGGTCACGTTGTCGATATTCAACTTGTCGATGAAATAGTCACCGTCCCCCAGTATCAGAGTCGCCTTGTTAAGCAGAGTCAGGGTCTTGATCTGATACGAGCTGCGACTGGGGAAGGTCATGGTGCAGCCGTCCACTTTCATGGTGCGATAGGCAGCGTTGGAGGCAGTTTGAGCGCCTGATGAGCAAGTCAGGTCATTGCTGGCAGCTATGGTCGGGAACTTGTTGTTGCCTGTCAGCGCAAGGCCGCGGATATCGCTGCCGGTGACGGCGCAGACCTTGTAGCCACCCGCTCCGTTATCGCAACGGGGAGTATTGTTCTGATCCGGCCGGATGGAGCAGAAGTTGAGCGGCAACCCGCCGGTACCGTTGATCTTGGCGTTGTTGAGCTGGCTCAGCTGATAGCCGCTGATCTGGTGGCAAACATCGTTGTTGTCGTCATGATGACCCTGCACCACGGCCGGAAAGAAGGTGCCGGTATCGATGGGATCGAAGGCCCAGACCTGGCTAGTGAAGAGGGCCAGCGCCCACAACCATTTCATCATCAGCCTCCGTCATACGCTTCGACCATCAGGGTGCGGCTCACCCTGAAGTCTGGACTGGCACTGGTCAGGTCATTGCGCAAACCGCAGGTGCCGACACTCTCGAGCCGATAGCCGGTGCTCGTCACGTTGTTGTAGCTGGTCGCCAGGGTGCGGCACTGCACCACCGCCTCACAATCCACCAGCCCGGGGTTGCCGGCGAAACTGATCGTCCTGCTGGGCTCGCA
Organism: Aeromonas sp. FDAARGOS 1408; assembly: GCF_019048665.1. Lineage (NCBI taxonomy): Bacteria > Pseudomonadati > Pseudomonadota > Gammaproteobacteria > Aeromonadales > Aeromonadaceae > Aeromonas > Aeromonas sp. FDAARGOS 1408. The sequence continues at coordinate 3,767,155 of NZ_CP077394.1, forward strand.
CTGTGCCGGTGGCTGGGGCTGGGCCGCCGTCCGGTTGGGGAACAGTCGATAGAGCGCCAGCTCCAGCCCGCTCTGGGCCGCCAGCAGGGCGCGCACGCTGCGCACCTCCACCGTGTTCTTCTCGCTGCTGTCGAGCAGAAAACGCCCCATGACCGCCGCCAGCATGGCCATCACCACGATCACGAACAGGGCGATCATCAGGGCACTGCCCCCCATCTTCTTGCTCTGGCGCCGCTCAGGGAACATTGAACACCCCCAGCTTGTGGTTGAAGGTGACCGCTTCCCCCTTGCGCTCGAACACCAGCCGCACACCGAACTCCCCTTCGCTGTTGAAGGCCGTGGCCTCCCGATAGAAAGAGCCGGCCCGCAGGGAGTCGGCCATCAGGATCCCCAGCGGCATGGCCGCGCTTGCACCATTCAGCGCCATGCTGGCGCGGTACATGGACCCCGCCTGCACACAATAGCGTACCTGTTCGCGGGCAAAGTAGACCCGGCTACCAGGGGAGAGGCCGGCCAGACTCTCGGTCGCTGCGTAGCGCAGGGTCTGTGCCCCCGAGACCGGCGCCAGCACTTCGGTGACACTGGCGACGCAGCGCCCGTACTCGCAACCATTGCTGAGCGAAGGCTGGTTGGCATCGGGCAGCGGGAAGACGGCCAGCAGATCCCCCACCGCGACTGCACTGGCATCCGGGCTCAAGGGATCGACGGCCGAGGCGGGGGTGGCCATCACCAATTCGAGGGTGGTTGTGCTGCCGGACACATTCCGGTTGAGGGCGATGTAACGGCTGGAGGTGCTGATGGGCCAGAAGCGCAGGCAGGGGCCGCTGTCGCTCCAGCTGCCGTCCAGGGTCTCGATGCGCTCGGAACCCGGCAACGCATTGCGTACCTCGCGGTTGAGCCGCTCCATGGCAAAGCGGGCATCGCTCATCAGCTGCTCGCGGCTGCTGGCATCCCCGTAGATCTGGCTGCCGATGCCGATGAACTGGCTGGCGAAGGTGGCCATGATCCCCAGCAGCAGGATCACCATCACCAGTTCGATCAGGGTAAAACCGCCCGCCGTCCGCATCAGTAGTTGCCCCGATAGAAGGAGAAGTCGAGCACGCTCTCATCCGGCAGTTTGATCTGCAGATCGATGCGTTTGCCCACCGAACAGGGGGACGCACAGCTCTTGAAGGTGCCATCGCTGAAGTCGACCGGGCTCACCGCAATCCTGACCTGATAGTTGCGATACTCGTCGCTGGCGATGATGCCGCCGCTCTGGGTGTAGAAGCTGGCATCCTGCCAGCTGCCGGCGGTATCGAAATCGTCCACGTCGTTATAGGCATAGGGAGAGGGCTCACCATCGGGGCCATACTGGCTGGTCTGCCAACCAGTAATCGCCGGAGCAGGAGGCTTCTGGGTGCAAGTCACACCAACTGGACAACTGCAATCCCCGTAAAACTGGCCATTGAATGTCTCGCCACAGCGATAACGGCCACCGTTGTGATCCGACTGCTCGTCGAACGACTTTTGCTGGATCTCGCCGGCCAACCGCTGGGCCAGCTGAGCCGCCCGCACCTGCTGCACCGGATCCACCGCGCTGGGGGCCTGGTTGACGAGCAGACCCAGGATGCCGGTCAAGGCCACCGCCAGCAGCACTATGCCGACGATGAGTTCAATCAGGGTAAAACCGCGATCAGGGGCTCTCATGAATGAAGCCCTCCGACTCTATCTTGATGCCGCCCGTCTCCTGGCCATCGCTGACCCGCAAGGTACAGCCCGTGGCACAACTCCCGAGCGGCCTGCCCATCTGATCAAAACGGATCACGAAACTGCTGGCGTTATTGAGGGAGATGCTCATACCGGTGGAAGGGGTGACCAGGCGGCCACGGGTGCGCTGATTGTCGCTCCAGCCGGCCATGGGGCCGGGAACCGGACACGCCGCACCGGCAACCGCCTGCGTGATATGGGCAAAACGGGAAGCCTCCACCACCAGCTGGGTACAGCGGTCGGCGGGTTCATGCATGTTGATGGTCTGCACCAACCGCAGCCGGGTCAGCAGCTCATCACGCAGGGTTTGGGTTTCAACGCCGCCTTTGCCCAGCCATTTGGGCACGGCAAAGGCGGCTAGAATCCCTAGCAACAGGATCACCAGTACCAGTTCAATCAGGGTAAAGCCCTTGGTTGCAGGCATGGGGATTCTCTTCAGGGAAAAGAGAAAGCGAGGCCGAAGCCTCGCCTTCTCAAACAATCAGTTACCACAACCACTGACATCAACACTAAAGGGAGCACTCTCTGATGCCTCATTGTATTTGACTTGGCAATTAGCGTTATTGCCTGCAGCATCTGGCTTGAAGGTCCCTTTGGATGCAGATACTTCATCCCATCCATCTAAGGTAACTACGCTTGCAATGGTATCTGCTGTCGGATAGCCAAACTTAGCCTTAACAGTAGTTCCCGCAACAGATACAGCAGCAGAAGACTTTTCGATACCCTGAATTGCAGCTTTGCTGTAAACCAGGTTGGCCGCACTTTGCAAGGATGCCTTCACACCATCAGCAGCAGCCTTGCGAGCATCATCCTGCAGATTCAGGAACTTGGGTGCTGCGGTCACTGCCAGGATACCCAGAATGATGATCACGATGACCAGTTCGATCAGGGTAAAACCCGCCTGTTTTTTCATCTTGTTTTCCTCTGTCAATTAATGTTGGTGGTCACCTGACCGGAAGCCGGACGGTAACTGAAACTCATGAATGCATCAGTACTGCCTTGCGGATCCTGATACTTGCCATCACTACCCTTACTCAAACTATTGACCAGATAGTAGCGGCAGACCGAGTCCAGGCCGTTATTGGTCACACTGACATAGTATTTCAGGTCATTGCCACTACTACGCACCTCGCTGAAGCTGGTGGTAGCCTTGGGCGGGTTCTGCAGCAGACCCTCCCAAATCTTGAGACAGCGCGGGGCCGTCAGGTTGGCCGGATCCACGTCGATGCCACCGCCCGCCGAAGTATCCATGGGATAGCCGGGCGACAGCTCGCCATTGCTGACCTGGGTATCGGTCGGCGTGGTCAGGTAGAAGCGGGAGCCGTCATAGAGCACGGTATTGAGGCTGTCCTGCTTGGCACGCCCTTCGGCCTCCCACTGGGCCCGCACCAGCGATACGCCAGTAGCAAACCCGCCGGAGACCCCCTCCACGCTGGCCTTCTTGGCCTCGTCGGTCACATCGAGAAAACGGGGCAAGGCCGTCACCGCCAGGATCCCCAGGATGACGATGACGATCACCAGTTCGATCAACGAGAAACCCGCTGCCCGATGGGGGCTCGCCACACCGGCATATTTTGGAACCAGTCGCGTTGTTGTCATGAACCCTCCGTAATAACCCACATTATTTCATGTAGATACAAAAAAATCATTTAGCTGGCTCGCAAAAAAAGCCTCATTCAGGGCTTTTCCAGCACTCTGCCGTCAGAAAAGTGATAAATCAGCCAATTAGGTTCCAAGCCGAACTCACATCCGGTGCCATCCAGGCTCGCCAGGGCCTGCACCGGCGGCTGGGTCGAGGCCGTTGCGCCGATGAGCCGATCCCACAGCCAGCGGCAATGCTCGGAGGGAGTCAGCGGGTCACCGCTACCCAGCGGCCAGCCCTGCGCATCAAACTGCCAGGCCACCCCGTCGACGTGCAACAGGGCCGGTCGTCGCTGCTCGAGCCAGAGTCCGTGCAGGCGCTGGGCTCGCTCGGCAAACTGCTCCCCCAGCAGGGTCAGGCTGACTGCCAGCGCCTCCTCCCGATGGACAAGATAGCTCCGGGCCAGGGTCGCCACCATGATCAGCAACAGGATCACCGCGGCCAGTCGCCGATAGCCTCCCAGCCAGTGCTCATCCTGTTGTGACTGTCGACTCACCCGTCTCGCTCCACGCTCTGCCGCTTATCCACACCGCCCGCATCATATCCCGCCTCGTTGACCGGCTATTTGCCGCGTACGGCGCACACCATGCCCCGCAGTGACGGTAAAGATACCGGCTATTTGCCGCGTACGGCCCGCATCATGTCCCACATCGGCGTAAAGATACCCAGCGCCAGGATCAACACCATGACCGCCACGATCCCGATCAGGATCGGCTCGATCCGGGCGGTGAGGCTCTTGAGGTCATAATCCACCTCCCGTTCGTAATACTCGGCCGCCTCGTGCAGCAGATCATCGACCTGGCCGGTCTCTTCCCCCACCGCGATCATCTGCATCACCAGCGGGGTAAACAGGCCGCTGGCCCCGGCGGTACGCAGCAGGCTCTCGCCCCGCTCGATGCCGGCCCGCATGTCGCGGATCCGCCCCGCCATGTGCGCGTTGTCCACCGCGTCGGCCACCAGGCTCAGCGCCGTGTTGAGCGGCACCCCGGCCTTGAGCATCATGGAGAAGCTGCGGGCGAAGCGGGCCAGCAGGGAGCGCTCTATGATGGTGCCGACGATCGGCAACTTGAGCTGCCATCTGTGCCAGGTCAGCTTGCCCTTGACCGTGCTGACCCAGTGCCGCCAGCCAAACACCATGGCCAGCAGCACGCCGAGCATCACCCACCAGTAGTGCACGAAGAAGTGGGAGGTAGCGAGCAGGATCCGGGTCGCCAGCGGCAGCTCGACGCCAAATTTGGCGAACATGCCGGCAAAGACCGGGATCACCATGATGTTGAGGATCACCATGGCGATGCCGATGGCAATCAGCACGAAGCTGGGGTAGCGCATGGCGGTCTTGATCCGCTTGCGGGTTTCCAGCTCCAGCTCGAAATAGTTGGCCAGTTGCAAGAACGCCTCTTCCAGCTGACCCGTGTTCTCCCCCACGTGGATGATGGCCACGAACAGGCTGCTGAACACCCTGGGGTGAGCCTGCATCGAACTCGACAGCGGCCGGCCGTTGCCCAGATCCTCCCCCAGCGCGTGCAGCGCCCGCTTGAGCGGCTTGCTGTGGGCACTCTCCTCCAGCCCGGCGATGGCGCGCAGGATGGGGATGCCGGCCCGGGTCAGGGCATACATCTGGCGGCTGAACACCACCAGCTCGTCCAGCCGCACGCCCCGCTCCAGCAACAGGGACCAGTCGAGGGCGGCCGCCTTCGCCTTGCCGGGTTTCAACTCGGTCGGCATCACGCCGCGACGCATCAGCTGCTCGGCCGCGGCCATCTCGTTGGCCGCGTCCACCACGCCGCTGACGGCATTGCCCTGGCTGTCGCGCCCCTTGTAGGCAAAGCTGCTCATGGTGTGCCTCGCGCCAGCCGGCCCCGTTCACTGCCGATGAAGTTGGTCATCACTTACCCCAGATCCTCGGCCAGTCTCAGCACCTCGTCCACCGAGGTGATCCCCTGGCGGGCATAGTCGAGCGCCGTCAGGGCCAGGGGTCGGTAGTGCTCGTGCTCCCGCGCCGCCCTGGCAAACCCTTCGGCGTCGTTGCGGCGCAGGGCATCCATCATGGGCTGATCCAGCTCCAGCAACTCATACACCCCGATCCGGCCGGCGTAGCCGGTGAAGTTGCAGCTCTGGCAGCCGCGTCCCTTGTGGTAGACGTGTGCCCCCGGCGCTTCGCCGGAGAGCACGGTCAGCCAGGTGGCCTGCCCCTCGTCCGGCGCCTTCTCCTCCACGCAGTGCTCGCACACCCGCCGCACCAGCCGCTGGGCCACCACGGCCCGCAGCGCACTCGCCACCAGATAGCCGGGCGCCCCCATGTCGATGAGGCGCAGGGCGCTGGTGACGGCGTCGTTGGTGTGCAACGTGGTCAGCACCAGGTGGCCAGTGATGGCACCGCGCAGGCCGATCTCCACCGTTTCGTTGTCCCGCATCTCCCCCACCAGCAATATGTCTGGGTCCTGGCGCAGGGTGGAGCGCAGCACGTGGGAGAAGGTAAGCCCGATCTTGGGATTGACCTGCACCTGATTGACCCTGGGCAGCCGGTATTCCACCGGATCTTCCACCGTGATGATCTTCTGGCTGGCCTGGTTGAGCTCGGAGAGAGCGCCGTAGAGGGTGGTGGTCTTGCCGCTGCCGGTGGGGCCCGTCACCAGGATCATGCCGTGGGGCCGTTTGAGCTGGCGCCGGAAGCGGGTCAGGATCTCCGGCGGCATGCCGGTCTCGGTCAGCGACAGGATGCCGGAGGATTGGTCCAGCAGCCGCATCACCACGGACTCGCCGTACTGCACCGGCATGGTCGACATCCGCACATCCACGTCGCGGCCGCGCACCTTCATGTTGAAGCGGCCATCCTGCGGCAACCGCTTCTCGGAGATGTCGAGCCCGGCCACCAGCTTGAGCCGCAGCACCAGCGCCTGGGCGATGCGCACCTCGCTCAATATGTTCTCGTGCAGGATACCGTCGATGCGCTGGCGAATGCGCAGCACCTTCTCGTCCGGCTCGATGTGAATGTCGGAGGCCCCCACCTGCACCGCGTCCTCGAACAGGGAGCGCAGCAGCTTGGCCACCGTCGCCTCCCCCTCGTCGCCGGCCCCCAGGTTGCTGGAGCCGAGCTCGAAGCCGGCGTCCTGATACTCCTCGTGCAGCTGCTCGGCGAAGCTCTCTATTTCGCGGGTGCGGCGATAGAGGCGGTCGAAATACTCCAGCAGCTGCCCTTCCCGGGCCACCGCCAGCACCATCTCGCGGGGACTGAGCAGGGCGGCGATGGCGTCGAGGGCGCTCAGGTCCGCCGGATCCGACATGGCCACCGTCACCCTGTTGTCGGTGAGGTTGACCGCCAGCGCCCGGTAGCGGCGCGCCTGCACTTCCGGCAGCAGCGGCACCGCCGACGCATCTATGGTGAGGTTGTTGAGATCGAAGAAGGGCACGTCCAGCTGGCGGGCGAGGAACTGCAGCAGCTGCACCTCGCTGATGAAGCCGAGATCGATCAGGGTGGTGCCCAGCTTGCGGCCGGTCTGACGCTGCTGCTGCAGGGCGAGCTGCAGCTGATCATCCGAGATGATCTGCTCTTGTACCAGCAGGTCGCCGAGGCGCATTTTCAGTCTGGGTTGTGCCATGCAAACTCCAAAAAAGTGATCCCGGCCACCCGTCAGGGGGCGAGCTGGGCAATACGCTGTTCAAGCCAGCTGGTCGAGGCCTCGCCCAGGTTGCCGTGCAACTGGGCATTGCGATAAGCGTCCAGCGCCCGCTGGCTGTGGCCCTGCCCATCCTCGGCCACGCCGAGCCCGAGCCACCAGCGGCCTTGATCCGGCTGCTGGCGCAACAATTTCACATAGAGATCCGCCGCCTCGGTGTGCTGGCCCAGCTCCTGGCTGAGCCCGGCCCAGGTGGCGTAATAGTCCAGATTGCTGGCGAGATCCGGTCGGTAGCCGGTCAGCCAATCCAGCGCCTTGCGCTGATCACCGCCACTGATGGCGAGCCGCGCCAGCAACAGCCGAAAATCCGCCTGCCCCGGATCGAGCCTGAGCCCCTCCTCCAGCAACTGGCTCGCCTCGCTCAACCGCCCCTCGCCGTAGAGCAGACCCGCCAGCTGCTCGCGCGCCCCCTGATTGCGGGGATCGTGGGCCAGCACCTGATAGTAGTTGTCCTGGGCATCGCGCAGCTGGCCCTTGGCCATGGCGGTGGTGGCCTTGCGCTCGGCCAGGGTGGCCAGCTCGGCCTCGGAGAGGTTGACCGTCTCTATCTTGAGGATGCCGGGCTTGCGCGGCGCGGCCGCGGGGGCCTCCTGCTCCGCCGCCAGTTCGGCATAGAGGTCGGGTTGCAGCTCCTCGTCGCTCGGCCCCTCCTCGTCGACGGCCGCTACGTCTGCCTCGTCGGCGACAGCCTCTTCCTGCGCAGCCGGCGCCTGTCTCGGTTCGGCGGCCGGCGATGGGGCAAGCTGGCGCGGGGTCGGCAGCGCCACCACCTGATCCACCGGTTCCTGTTCTGCACTGGCCGGCACAAGGGCGGGCACGGCGTGGGCAACGGCGTCCGGTGTGGGCTCGCCAGCCGCCTGCAACTGACGAACTTCAGCGACCCGCTGGCTCTGCTGCCAGTAGATCCAGGTACGCCAGCCCAGAATGCCGAGGGCCAGCCCGCAGATCAGGGTCAGCAGCAACATCCACCAGCCCTGCTGGCGGACGGGCGGCACATAGACGGCTCCCTCGCCCCCCTGCTGGCGCTGTTCCAGATCCTTGAGCATCTGATTGATCACGCTCATTGCCAGACTCCATAGGCGAGGGCGCAGCCCAGCAGCAACAGCAGCGGCCACCAGCGCCGCGACAGCAGGCGGCGAGCGTCATCGGTGTCGCGCACGGCCAGTCGCACCAGCCGGCCGTCGATCTGGCGCGCCCCCTGACCGTAGGCCAGCATCAGGCACTTCTGTGCCAGTATGTTGATGAGCCGCGGGATGCCGCGCGAGGCGCGCCACAGCTGGCGCAGGGCCGCCCCACCAAACAGCGGGGCCCCGCGATAACCGGAGATGTGCAATCTGTGCTCCAGATAGGCGCGGGTTTCGTCGAACCGCAGCGGCCGCAGGCAGTAGGAGAAGCCGATCCGCTGGCGCAGCTGGCGCAGATGGGGCTTGGCCAACCGGCTATCCAGCTCGGGCTGGCCGAACAGCACGATCTGCAGCAGCTTGCTCGACTCGGTCTCCAGGTTGCCAAACAGCCGGATTGCTTCCAGCGTCTCGTCCGGCAGCGCCTGCGCCTCGTCGATCAGCACCACCACCCGGCTCCCCTGCCGATGCAGGCTGATAAGGTGGCGATGGATGCGGTCGGTCAGATCCAGCTCGCTCTGATCCCGCACCGGCAACCCCAGCTCCAGCGCCAGGGCGATGCGCAGCTCGGCCGGCGTGAGATGGGGGTTGGGCAGCCAGGCCAGACGCACCGGCTGCTCCTCGGATCCCAGCTCGCTCAGCAGCTTGCGGCAGAGCAGGGTCTTGCCGGTGCCGACCTCGCCGGTCACCTTGATGAAGCCCTCCCCCTGTGCCAGCGCCCAGTTGAGCACCTGCAGCGCCTCCTCGTGCGGGGGCAGCCCGTAATAGAAACCGGTGTTGGGAGTGAGGCCGAAGGGGGCCTCCTGCAGCCCGAAGTGGTTCAGGTACATGTCGTCAGCTCCCACGCCAAGGCCGGGTGGTCTGCAACAGACCACCCGGCAGCACCAGACCAGGGGACAGAGCCTGATACGCGTTCATGCCATCAACCCTTGGGGGGATACCATTTGTCGAGCAGTTCGGAGGAGCGCTGCAGTTCGTTCTGCCAGGTGTCCTTCTCCACCACGGTCGGTTTGAGCAGGATCACCAGCTCCACCTTCTTGGTGCTTTCGCGCCGGTTGGTGAAGGCCTCGCCGACCCAGGGGATGTCCCCCAGCAGCGGCACCTTGCTGACGATCTCCTGCTTGTCGGTCTTCATCAGGCCACCGATGACGATGATGTCGCCGTTGTTGGCCTGCACCACGGTATCGGACTCGCGGATCGAGCTCCTGGCCAGCGGCAGGACCAAGGGATCCGCCGTGCCGACATCGATGGTTTTCTTCTGCTCTTCGGTGTCGATGACGGAGGGGTGGATATGCAGCAGCACCTTGCCCTCTTCGTCGATCTGCGGCGTCACATCCAGCGCGATGCCGGAGAAGAAGGGGGTCAGCTCTACATTGGGCGTGACTATCGGTGCCGATGTCCCTGAGGTGGTGGTCGTGGTGGAGGCGTTGGTGACGAAATACTCGTCGGTCCCCACCTTGATCACCGCCTTCTGGTTGTTGGTCGCCGTCACCCGCGGGCTGGAGAGGGTATTCACATCCCCCTGGGTCTTGAGCAGGTTGACCGCCACGTTGAAGTTGCCATCCGTGATGGTAAAACCGGCACCACCACCAATTGCCTTGAAAATCGGGTTTGTTGCGCCCACCAGGCTGGTTCCCAGCGAACCGGCACCGTTCAACAGCTTGTACGCAGGGTCGCTGCCCGGAGCAGTCAGGATGGGCTGAGCCACCGTCGGAATACCCTTGTTGCCATCCCAGCTGGCCGTCAATCCGCTCCAGTCCACCCCCTGCTCGTAGCCTTCGCTGAGGGCCACCTCCAGGATCCGCGCCTCCAGCACCACCTGGCGCTTGAGATGACTCTCAGACTGGTTGAGGAACTCGCGCACCGCCTTGAGCTCCTTCGGATAGGCCCGGACGGTGACCAGACCCGCCTGCGGGCTGGTGATGACGGCGCGGCCGTCGCCGCTGCCGATCAGGGTCTGCAGGGTATCGCGCAGATCGGTCCAGTAGTCGCTGTTGGTGTCGGTCTCGATGCGGGTGCCGTTGCCGTCACTGCCCGAGCCGCCATTGGAGGAGCGGTTGCTGGTGTTGTTGTTGGTACTGCCGTTGGCGTTATCGAAGTTGTTGTTATTGCTGCTGTTGCTGTCGTTAGAGGCCACCCCGCCGGTGCTGACCGAGGTGCGGGAGAGGCCGCGCCGGGACATCATCAGGTAGTTGACCGGAATGGTCTCGGTACGCAACCCGGCCGGGTAGACGTGAAACACGTTGCCCTTGCGCTGCACATCGAAGCCGTACATGTCACCCACCACCGCCAGCACTTCGGTCAGGGTCACGTCCTTGAGCTCGACCGAGATCTGGCCGGCCACCCCGGGGTGCACCGCCACGCTGTAGCGGGAGCCCTTGAACAGAGAGCCGAAAAATTCCACCGCATCCACGTCGTGCGCGGCGATGCGCAGCCTGGGCTCCGGCATGCTGATGGCCTGGGGCGGGCGGTTCAGTTGCAGCAGTTCGCTCTGTACCGACTTGGGTACGCTGGTCAATGCGCCGGCCTTGCTCTGCTCGGTCATGGCATGCCGAAGCGCGTCCTTGGCCTGCACGGGTTCTGGGTGACGGTAGCTGGTACAGCCTGCCGTCAGCACGGCCACGGAAATCAGGCAGAGATGATGTTTTTTCATGTAATTAGTGCGCCCTGACTTGCAATTAAACTCGACAAACCTGGCCCCGCCCATCCCGGACGGAGCGCGTTCAGATGCGGATTTTGCTGGCAAACAGGGTCAGCGACTGGCGCTTGCCCCCCTTCTCCAGCACCACGGCATCTGCACTGATGGCCACCACACGATAGCCCTCGACCTGCTGGCCGACCCGATAACTGTTGCCGTTGAGCACCGCCAGTGCCGGGCCGTTGCCCAGCATGATGCTCTGCAGCCTGGGCAGACCGGCCTCGCGGGAACCGGTCGCACTGGCGCCACTGGTGACGCCGCTCAAGGGAGCGGTGGGATCCTGCAACACCTCGGTCTGCGCCTGGGCCAGCAGGGTGAACAGACACGCCCACAGAGGAAACCATCTAGCCACGAATGAACTCCTTGCTGGTGCTGAGGGTGTAGATCTCCATCTCCACCACGGCCTTGGGGTGCTCCTGCACCTGATAGTCAAACTGCTTCCAGTAGAAGTGGCGCGGCAGCGCCTCCAGCGCCTTGAGGTACTGGTAGACGTCGAAATAGCCGCCCTCCAGCTTGAGGCGGATGCCGTGCTTGAACAGGTTGATGCGCTGCTCGCCCGCCATCAGCGGCTCGGGCGCCAGCGAAGTGAGCGCCACCATGTGCAGATTGGCGGAGCGCGACAGCAGCGCCTCCAGCACTTCCGGCATCTCGTGGGCCTGGATCAGATCCACCGTCTGGGCCTTGAGCGCCGCATCCAGTTTGCCGATCTCCTCATCCACGCCAGCCAGCTGGGTGCGCACGTTTTGATCCGGATCCCGCGCCAGCCTGGCCTGCTTGCCCTGGTTCTCGAGATCCATGACCTCCAGATCCCGCTGGGCAGAGCTCAGCGCCAGCCGATCCTGCTCCAGCCGCACCACGGCGGCATCCAGCCAACCATAGGTGGAGATGGCACCGACCAGCACCACGCCGGTCAGCATGATCAGTACCCGCTCACGCTGGCTGAGGGCGGCCAGCTTGTCTGCCCAGGCCTGCCACTGCGCTTTCAGGCTCATCAGGGCTTCTCCCGTTCGATGCCGCTGAGCTGGAAGGCCAGCCGGCCCTCCTTGTCACGGCTCAAGGTCAATTCACCAAACTGCTTGCCAGCCAGACTGGGGGTCTGCTTGAAACGGTTGACCCAGGCCGGCACGTCCTGGCTGCGGCCGGCGAAACCGGACAGGTTGACACGCCCGTCGGCGATCTCGATCCGCTGCAAGGAGAGCTGCGGATCCCGGATGCGGGAGAGATCGGCCATCAGCCCGGCATAGCCCCTGGATTTTTGCAGCGCCAGGCTGCCCAGCTGCCTGATCAGGCCCTGCTTGGCTGTCAGCTCCTCCTGCCTGGTGGCAAGCTGTTGCTGCAGCAGGCCATCGGCCTGGTGACGGGCCAGCTCGGCATCCAGCCGCTGCGCCTCGCCGCGTTTGACCTCCAGTTCAGCCCGCAGCTGGGCCAGCTCGCGCTCGACCCCGTGCTGCTGCCAGCCGATGACGGCGGCGGCGCACAGCAGCGCCAGCACGCAAGCGCCCCACACCAGCGCCATCTGGTTGAGGCTGGCCCACTGCCGTCTGGGCCGAAACTCGGCGCCATAGAGGTTGATCTGACGTTTCATCAGGCATCCTCCCCCAGAGCCGCTGCATAGGCCGAGAGATATTCGACTCCAGACAGGATCGCCTTGTTGGCCATGGCGGAGACGGCAAAGCCGAAGGTCTGCTCCATGTGCCGCACCAGGGTGCCGATGAAGGGCGAGGCGATGGCGAGCTGCATCTGGCCGAGTTCCGGCAGCTTGAGCTGGCCCGCCAGGTAATCGAGGGAGCGCTGGATCTCCAGCGCCAGCGAGTCGAGCAGCATGGCGTCCGGCTCGTGCTCGCCGGCGAGGGCCGTGAAACCACGCAGCTGACGGGAGAAGCAGAGCCCCCCCTGATGGAACACCAACAACTGCAGATCCTGCCCCTTCGGCTGCCACAGCAGCATGCGTACCGTCTGATCCGGCTCGTAGAGGGCGGTCATCGCCAACTCGTCGCTGACGATGGCCTCCAGGGTCGCCACCTGATTGACCGCATCCGCCAGCTGCTGCACCCGGGCCTTGGGCACGCAGATCACGTTGATGCGCGGCCGGCCAGCGGGCGGGGTGGGCAGGTCCACATAATCCATGGCGAGCTGCAGCACGGGCTCGTTGACGTAATCCTTGACCGCCCAGGGCAGGGCGCCGACCATTTCGGCATCGGGCACCGCCGGCTTGTCGATCTGGACCTGTTGATAAAGGCTGGCCGCGAGGGCGACTCGCACCTTAGACTTGGCGAGGCCGTGGCGGCTGAACAGCTCGCCCATGGCCTGAGACCACTCTTGCGGGCCGTTGATGGCGCGGGTGGCGAAGATGGGTGGGTTGCCAAGCGAAGCCAGCATGATCCGATCGCCGGCCAACAGGAGTCCCACCTGCCCGCCCGGGGTCGAACGTCTGAAAAGTTGTTTCATTGAAACCCGCACCTGGCCGCCAAAAATGGATTAAACCTTAGCATAAACAGAGCATTAGCCTCCAGATAAATGACGGATTACTCATTGCCACCCCAGCCCCAATCCGGCTTGTCGTTGCCGTTGCAACCGGCCCTGCTGCCCTCGCCGCTGCACGCTGTCTCGCACCCGCTGTTGAACGCCCATGATGTCCAGCTCTGGTGCAAACGGGACGATCTGATCCACCCCGCCATCTCGGGCAACAAGTGGCGCAAGCTCAAGTACCACCTGCGGTATGCCGAGGAGCAAGGTAAGCGCCATCTGCTCTCGTTTGGCGGCGCCTACTCCAATCATATCCATGCCCTGGCGGCGGCCGGGTGCCAATCTGGCCTGCGTACTACCGGCATCATACGCGGGGAACCGGAGGCCGTCAGCAACGCTACCCTGAGCGCGGCGAAAGGCTGGGGCATGGATCTCATTTTTGTCGACCGCCAGAGCTACCGGCGGCGGCAGGATCCAGCCTGGCTGGACCAATTCCAGGATGAAGAGACCCTGATAGTGCCGGAGGGGGGCAGCAGCCCGCTGGCCATCCCCGGGGTGGCCGAGCTGGTCGACGAGGTACCCTTCTCGCCGGATCTCTGGGTGCTGCCCTGTGCCAGCGGCGGCACCCTGGCCGGGCTCATCGCCGGCAAGCGGGAGCCGGAACAGATCCTCGCCATCGCCGTGCTCAAGGGGGGGAGCTTCATCGCCGACGAGGTGCGCCGCCTCCATCCGGCCGCTGCCGACACGCCCGGCTGGCGGATCGCGCTGGATCACCACGACGGCGGCTATGCCAAATTCACTCCGGCGCTCTGGCAGTGGGTGCTGTCCTTCAGCACCGAGACGGGTCTGCCACTCGAACCCATCTACAGCGGCAAGGCGATGTGGGGGCTGTTTCGTGAACTGGCGGCCGGCCGCATCCCGCGCGGCAGCAAGATCGTCTTCATCCACACCGGCGGCATGCAGGGGCTGGCGGGGCTGAGAGAGCAGGGGCGCCTGTGACGGACGGTCGGGCGCGGCGCAGGCGCTGAACCACCGCTCTTGACCACAAAAAAAGAAAGGGTCGCCCAAGCGACCCTCTCTTGCCTCCGTCAGGCGCCGGCCGGTTCCAGCACCAGCCGCTGTGGCTCGGCGAACCAGGGGCCCTGCCCGGCGTGCACCCCGAGGTGGCGCAGCATCTTCCACTCGTCGCCGCTCTCCACCCCCACGGCGATAACCCGGGTGCGGGTATTGGCACAGCCCCCCACCAGGCTGCGTACCGCCATCTGGTTGACCTGGCGGGTGTGGATCTCGCGCACCAGGCTGGGGTGCAGCTTGAGGAAGTTGATCTCAAACTCCTTGATGTACTGGGTGCTCACCACGTCCTGGCCGGCATGATCGATGGCCAGCTGGCAGCCCAGCATGCGCAGTGCCCGCAGCGGCCGCTTGAGCGCCTCGTAGTGGCGGGTCACCTGGGCCTCGGAGAGTTGCAGGATCAGCCGCTCGTTGGTGCTGCGCGGCAGTTGGAACAGATCGAAGAACAGCCAGCGCTGGAACTCCCGGTGCAGCAGGCTCTGGGCGCAGAGAGTCAGGCTGATGGGGCAGCTCTGCTCGGAGCGCTGACGCAACAGGGCGAGGGTCTGCTGTGCCACCAGCCGATCCAGCGGCAGCAGCAGCCCCGCCTTCTCCGCCATCGGCATGAAGACGCCAGCCTGCAGCTCCCGTCCCTGCTCGTCGTGGATCCGGATCAGCAGATCCTGCTGCAGCACCACCTGACCCCGCTCCTGCTGCACCGGCTGCACGTAGAAGTCGATGCCGTGCTCCTCGATGCGCCGGCCGATAAGGGTGCGCCAGCGCACCGTACCCTTGCTGCTCTGCTCCTCGTCCAGCTGCTTCTCGTAGAGGAACCAGCCGGTGTGGCCCTGCAGCTGCGCGCTCTTGAGCGCCAGCTCCGCCTCCTCCTGCACCTTGAGCAAGGAGTCCTCGGCCTGATAGCAGACCGCCCCCAGATAGACGGCGGTGTCGGCATTGACCGCCTCGGGCCAGTGCAGCCGCTGCAGACTCTTGTGCAGCTGGCCGGCGGCATCCACCATCTCGCTCTCCGACATGTTGGGCAGCAGCACCGCAAACACCTGACCGGCATAGCGCGCCTGCAGGGCACCGCTGTGCTTGCGCACGAAGGCGGCAATGGAGGCGCTCGCCTCCATCAGCAGATCCTGGCTCTGGCGGCCGTTCAGCTCGGGATCCAGCTCCTCCAGCCCGGCCAGCTCGATCAGCAGCACGCCGCCACTCATCACGCTCGCCTCCATGATGGCGCTCTCCAGCCGGTTGTCGAAGAACAGCCGGTTGCCGATGCCGGTCAGCTTGTCGACGAAGGCGTTGCTGCGGATGAAGTTGTCGAAGCGGCTGCGCTCCTTGCGGGCATCCGCCAGCTCGGCCAGCAGATAGTCGAGGGCCTGGCTGGCTGACTGCGGCCACTCGTCGGCCGGATCGTGGGCCAGCTTGGTCAGTTTGCCGTCCAGGATCAGCTGGGCCCGCTCCGCCAGCAGCTCGGCCCCGCGCAACTGCAAGCGCAGCCAGCGGATGGAGTACCAGAGCCCGAACACCACGATGAAGATGCCGAGGGAGATGCCGGACATGGCCTTGATGGAGTACTCGAACTCCTTGAACGGCCGCTCCAGCTTGAAGTCGGCCTGCATGTCGGGTTGATGGGGAATGGCCTGGTGATAGGGGATCAGCAAGCTCTCGTCGGTCGGCTGCTGCACGTCGCGAAACCAGTAGATCCGCTGCTTGTTCTGGCGGATCTCCAGCTCAACCACGTGGGCCGAGCGCAGCAGGGTCGGCAGCCAGCGGGTGAGATCCTGATGATCGTCGGCGATCTCCAGCTGCTTGTCGATGATCTCCACCAGGGAGTTGACCTTCTTCTGCTGCAGCTCCATGCCCAGCTCGCGAAAGCTGAACACCCCGCCAAGCAGCACCATGGCCATGGCCGCGATGACGCACAGGGTAATAAACGAGACAAGCTGGGTGGTCAGTTTCATGTACCTTTCCGTATGCCCGACAACTTCCATGTGGCTTCATCGTATCAGCCAACCTTGAAGCGCGCCTATGGACGAAGATCCCGCTTCTGGAATTAAGCGGGCGAGCATACCCAAACAGGTGCGAGAACACCAAGCCCCGGACAGGGTGGCAGCCAAAAAAGGAGGATCAAGGAAGAGAAAGGGGGCACGGCTCAGGGCCGAATGACAGGCAGAAAAATGGTCCCGCAGAGGGGACCAAAAGAAACACTCATATCAAAACTAACACTCTGTGCTACTGACAAAAAAACAGATACAGGAGTATTGAACACACGGTGAGTCAAACCGCACGGCTACTCTAGCCACTTCAGATAAGCTGGACAATTGTCATTTATGACAGGTCAGCGATTGAATCTTCAGCAGCCGATTTTATAAAACCATTATTTATCAGCAGATTATAAATCTACGACACAAGTGTGATCGCCTCCGCTCAAATCGATGCAGCTAATGCACTATGATGATGCCACTCATATGCATCCTATTCGCCCATCAGGCAGGTGCCCCTTGCGAACTATCTCCCCACTCTGGCTCACTCTGTTGCTGTTCTGCCTGCCGCTGCTGGCCAGTCTGCCCCTCAGCCAGCTGCTCGGCGGCACCCTGGCCCACCAGCTGCTGCAGAAGAAGAAAGAGGAGATCAAGGCCGCCCTGGTGGAGCGCCATCAGGTACTGGACGAGAGCATCCGCAACCAGCTGGTGCAGTTCCATTTTGACTGCGGCGAGCAGGACATGGCATTGCTGCGGGCCCCCCGTTTTTACAACGAACACATCCGCATTCAGGGGCTGCTGCTCGCCTCCGGTGGCGGCTGTTCCAGCCTGGGGATGGATCTGCCCTTCACCCTGGCCGAGCTGCCCCCCTACCCCAATCAGGATGCTTTCGGGATCGCGGCCACCCAGGCCCGCTTCAACACCGAACAGGAGATAGTCGCCTACTACCGCAGCGGCGGCAACATAGTCTACTGGGTGCTGAGCAACAGCTGGAGCCACGCCCTGCTGCAATATCCCTGCGCCAACTGCTTCTACCTCGAATTCAGCCAGCTGCAACCGGGGGGCTCCAGCCCGACCTTCCCCCGCGGCGACAGCGCCATCAAGGAGGAGGCAGGCAGTCAAAGCCTCAGCCTCAGTTTTCTCGATCCCCACGAGCAGATCCGGCAGACCCTGTGGGCGGGCCGGGCGCTCGAGCAGTACGCCCTGCAGCAGGCCCGCTACTACGGGCTCTGGTGCGGCGCCGCCATCGGGGCCCTGCTGGTCGCGGCCTACTGGGGGCTGCGCAACTACCGGCGCTCTCTCAAGGGATTGTTGCAGGCCGGACTGGCGCGGCGGGAGTTCGTCCCCTTCTACCAACCCGTGGTGGACAGCCGCAGCCAGCAGGTGGTGGGATTCGAGGCGCTGCTGCGCTGGCAGCGGGGCGGCGGCCTGATCCCGCCGGGGGCCTTCATCGACTATGCAGAAGAGCAGGAGCTGATCCTGCCCATGACCAGTCAGCTGCTGGAAAAAGTCATCGCCGACCTGCCCAAGCTCATCCCCGGCCAGTGGGTCAGTGTCAACATAGTGGCCTCTCACCTGGAACAACCGCACCTGCGCAATCTGCTGCTGCGCCACGGCTGGCCCTCTCCCGCCCAGCTCACCTTCGAGCTGACCGAGCGCAAGCCCATCACCGACATCGAGACGGCGAGCGCCGAGATCGGCGCCCTGCAGCAGCGGGGCTACCACTTCAAGCTGGATGACTTCGGCACCGGTTACGGCGGCTTCGCCTACCTGCAGCGACTCGGCATCCGCCAGATCAAGATCGACAAGATGTTCGTCGACACCATAGGCACAGACGATCTCAAGCGCAGCGTGCTGGATGCCACCATCGCCTTTGGCCGCGAGTCGGGCATGGAGATGATCGCCGAGGGGGTCGAACGCCAGGATCAGGTGGAATATCTCGACCAGCACGGCGTGCACCTGATCCAGGGTTACGTCTATGCCCCGCCCATGGCCCTGACCAAGCTGAAGATCTGGCTGCTGGCCTGGTACCAGAACCACGGGGGCGAGCGCTGAGCCAGCCTCTGCCCTCTCGATCGCACAGGCGAACACGACTCTGTGCTGGCAGCGGGTGCTGATGCGGCTCCCCTCATATCTTGCAACAAAATGTTTTTTCCTTGCGCGGACAACAGCCTTTATCATTGGCAGGGCCGTCACTGCGGTGACGTGCCATCCTGCTCCATACCCGTCGGCTCACGCCGCCCCGAGATGAGAACCACTGCCTATGAAGTCATTTATCCGGCAAGAGATTGCCCTGCCCGTCGGCCTGCTCACCCTGCTCTTCTTCAAGACGCTCGGTAGCGACCTGCTGACAGAGACAACTCCGCTCGGGATCTATCTTCCGGTGTCGGCTGTGCTGCTTGCCATCGTCACCTGGGCCATCTTCTCGGTGGTGCGCCACTCCGATGCCCTCGCCATCAAGCTGGGCGAACCCTTCGGCACCCTGATCCTGACCCTGTCGGTCATCTCGCTGGAGGTGGTGATGATCTCCTCGGTCATGCTGACCGGCGAACCCAATCCGGTGATGGCCCGCGACACCATGTTTGCGGTGGTGATGCTGGTGACCAACGGCCTGGTGGGCTTCACCCTGCTGTTTGGCGGCTGGCGCTACCACACCCAGAGCTTCAATCTGGACGGGGTCAAATCCTATCTGGTGGCCATCATTCCGCTGGCGCTGCTCTGTCTGGTGCTGCCCAACTTCACCGAAGGGGGCAACATCGGCAGCATGTCGAGCGCCATGTCCTGGATGCTGATCATCATCTCTGTGCTGCTCTACGGCGTCTTCCTGCTGATCCAGACCCGCAGCCACAGCCACTTCTTCATCGACAGCGATCACGAGGATTACGAAGAACACCACGGCCCGCTGCAGAGCAACGTCTACCACACCCTGTTGCTGCTCGCCTACCTGGTGGTGGTGATCCTGCTGGCCAAGACCCTCGCCATTCCCATCAACCACGGGGTCAAGGTGCTGGCGGCGCCGCCGGCGCTGGGGGGCTTCATCGTCGCCTGTATCGTGCTGGCTCCCGAGGCGGTCGGCGCCATCAAGGCGGCCTTCAACAACCAGCTGCAGCGGGCCATGAACCTCTACTTCGGCTCTGTGCTGGCCACCATCGCCCTCACAGTACCGGCGGTGCTGTTCATCGGCGCCATGCTGGGGCAGGAGGTGCGCCTGGGCCTCTCCGCCGCCGACATGGTGCTGCTTATCACCACCCTTATGGTGTGCAAGGTGACCTTCAGCAGCGGCCGCACCAATGCGCTGCACGGGGCTACCCATCTGGTGTTGTTCGTGGTCTATCTGTTCCTGATGTTCGAGCACGAATAACCGCTGAATCATCAACCCCAGCAACGAAAAGACCGCCCGATGGGCGGTCTTTTGTTATGGGCTGGGTGGCCGCTTAAAGGCTCGGCAGCACGCCGGCCGGGATCAGGTCGTTGTAGCTGGCACGACCCAGCAGGGCGGCGGCGGCCTCGATGTCCGGCGCGAAGTACCTGTCCTTGTCGTAGAAGCTGACCTCTTCCCGCAGCCGGCCCTTGGCCAGCTCGATGAGCTCTGTGCTGCGCAGCGGCGCGCGGAAGTCGAGCCCCTGGGCAGCGGCCAGCAGCTCCACCGCCAGGATGCCGCGGGTGTTCTCGGCCATGTCCGCCAGCCGGCGGCCGGCGAAGGTGGCCATGGAGACGTGATCCTCCTGGTTGGCCGAGGTGGGCAGGCTGTCCACCGAGGCCGGGTGCGCCAAGGTCTTGTTCTCGGAGGCGAGCGCCGCCGAGGTGACCTGGGCGATCATGAAGCCGGAGTTCACGCCGCCGTTGTTGACCAGGAAGGCCGGCAGACCGGACATCCGCGAGTCGATGAGCAGCGCCATGCGACGCTCAGACAGGGAGCCGATCTCGGCGATGGCCAGCGCCAGGTTGTCGGCGGCGAAGGCCACCGGCTCGGCGTGGAAGTTGCCACCTGAGATGATCTCCTCATCCTCGGCAAACACCAGCGGGTTGTCGGAGACCGCGTTGGCCTCGCACACCAGCACCTCGGCCGCCTGACGGATCTGGGTCAGGCAGGCGCCCATCACCTGCGGTTGGCAGCGCAGGGAGTAAGGATCCTGCACCTTCTCGCAGTTGTGGTGGGACATGCCGATCTCGCTGCCATCCACCAGCAGGTGGCGGTAGCAGGCAGCCGCGTCGATCTGGCCGCGCTGGCCGCGCACCGCGTGGATGCGGGCATCGAACGGACGGCGGCTGCCGAGGGCCGCCTCCACGCTCATGGCCCCTATGGTGATGGCGCCGGCGTAGAGATCCTCGGCGTGGAACAGCCCTTCCAGCGCGAAGGCGGTGCTCGCCTGGGTGCCGTTGAGCAGGGCCAGTCCCTCTTTCGGTGCCAGCGCGATGGACTCCAGGCCTGCAATCTTGAGGGCAGTGGAGGCGTCGATCAGCTCGCCCTTGTGGCGCGCCTTGCCTTCACCGATGAGCAGGCAGCTCATGTGGGCCAGCGGCGCCAGGTCGCCGGAGGCGCCGACGGAGCCCTTCTTCGGCACCACCGGATACACCTCGGCGTTGATGAGGCGCATCAGGGCCTCCAGCACCACCAGCCGGATGCCGGAGAAACCACGGGCCAGGGAGTTGAGTTTGAGCACCATCATCAGCCGCACGGTGGCGTCATCCATGTACTCGCCGATACCGGCGGCATGGGAGAGCACGATGGAGCGCTGCAGCTCGTCCAGCTGCTCTACCGGAATGCGGGTGTTGGCCAGGAGGCCGAAGCCGGTGTTGATGCCATACACCACCCGGTTTTGCTCGATCACCTTGGTGACCACGGCGGCGGAGGCGTGGATCCCCGGCATGGCGGACGGATCCAGGCTGACGTGTACCGGCTCGCGGCTGACGCGGCGCAGGGTGTTGAGGCAGAGCTTGCCCGGTTGCAGATTGAGTTCGAACATCTTATTTCACCCCTTTGCCGGCTGCGTCCAGCATCGGCAGATCCAGTTTCGCCTCGTGGGCACAGTTGATGGCAATCTCGTAGCCGGCATCGGCGTGACGCATCACCCCGGTGCCCGGGTCGTTGCGCAGCACGCGGCCGACCCGCTGGGCGGCGTCGTCGGTGCCGTCACAGACAATCACCACGCCGGAGTGCTGGGAGAAGCCCATGCCGACCCCGCCACCGTGGTGCAGGGAGACCCAGGTCGCGCCGCCCGCGGTGTTGAGCAGGGCGTTGAGCAGCGGCCAGTCGGAGACGGCGTCGGAGCCGTCCATCATGGACTCGGTCTCGCGGTTCGGGCTCGCCACCGAGCCGGAATCCAGGTGATCGCGACCGATGACGACCGGAGCCTTCAGCTCGCCGTTCTTCACCATCTCGTTGAAGGCCAGGCCCAGGCGTACCCGATCCTTGACGCCGACCCAGCAGATCCGCGCCGGCAGGCCCTGGAAGGCGATGCGCTCACGGGCCATGTCGAGCCAGTTGTGCAGGTGGGGATCGTCCGGGATCAGCTCCTTCACCTTCTGATCGGTCTTGTAGATGTCTTCCGGGTCGCCGGAGAGCGCCACCCAGCGGAACGGACCTATCCCCTGGCAGAACAGCGGACGGATGTAGGCCGGGACGAAGCCGGGGAAGTCGAAGGCATTCTTGACGCCCTCTTCCAGCGCCATCTGGCGGATGTTGTTGCCGTAATCGAGCGTGGCAGCGCCGCGGGCCTGCAGGGTCAGCATGGCTTCCACCTGGCGAGCCATGGAGCGGCGGGCGGCCACATTGACCTCTTGCGGCGCGCTCTTCTGCAGGTCACGCCACTGGGCCACGCTCCAGCCCTGAGGCAGGTAGCCGTGGATGGGATCGTGGGCAGAGGTCTGGTCGGTCACCACGTCCGGCGTGATGCCGCGGGCCACCAGCTCGGCGAAGACGTCGGCGGCGTTGCCGAGCAGGCCGACGGAGACGGCGGTGCCGCTCTGCTTGGCTGCCTCGACCATGGCCAGCGCCTCATCCAGGCTGTAGGCCTTCTTGTCGACGTAGCGGGTCTTGAGGCGGAAATCGATGCGGGTCTCATCGCACTCCACGGCGATCATGGAGAAGCCGGCCATGGTGGCGGCCAGGGGCTGGGCACCGCCCATGCCACCCAGGCCCCCGGTCAGGATCCAGCGGCCCTTGGGCTCGCCGTTGAAGTGCTGGTTCGCCACGGCGAAGAAGGTCTCGTAGGTGCCCTGCACGATCCCCTGAGTACCGATGTAGATCCAAGAGCCGGCGGTCATCTGGCCGTACATCATCAGGCCCTTCTTGTCGAGCTCGTTGAAGTGCTCCCAGTTGGCCCAGTGCGGCACCAGGTTGGAGTTGGCGATCAGCACCCGCGGTGCGTCCTTGTGGGTCTGGAACACGCCGACCGGCTTGCCGGATTGCACCAGCAGGGTCTCGTTCTCCTCCAGACGGGTCAGCACCTCGACGATCTTGTCGTAGCAGGCCCAGTTGCGGGCGGCGCGACCGATGCCGCCGTACACCACCAGGGACTGGGGATGCTCGGCCACTTCCGGATCCAGGTTGTTCATCAGCATCCGCAGGGGCGCCTCGGTGAGCCAGCTCTTGGCAGTCAGCTGGGTACCGTGGGGAGCACGGATGATCCGGCTCGGATCGTGGCGGGGATCCTGGTGTTGTACAGACATAGACACTCCTTGTTTAGCGATACGGTCAGGCGGCGCGGTGCGCCGCTACTTGGTCAACTGGTGGACCAGGCGCGCGACCACGCGGGCGCTGCGGTTGTCCTGATCCAGATTCGGGTTGTACTCGGCCAGATCGGCGAGCCTGAGCTTGCCGCTGGCCCGGATATGGGCGATCAGGGGTTCGATGACCGCCAGCTCCACGCCGCGGGCGGCAGGGGCGCTCACCCCCGGCATCACGGCGGCGGGCAGCACGTCCAGATCGATGGTCAAATAGAGGTGGTCACAGCGGGCGATAAAGGCATCCAGCCCGTTGAGCAAGACTGGCAGCTCGGTCGGCGTCATCGCCTCGTCCAGCACGTGCCACACCCCCAGCGCCTCGGCACGGGCAAACAGGGCCGCGGTGTTGGCGGTCTCGGCCACCCCGAGGCAGGCGTAGGTAAAAGGCGAGCCCTGGGCGACGCACTGCTCGGCAATCTGGAAGAAGGGGGTGCCGGAACTCGCCTGCTCCTGCTTCATGCGCAGGTCGAAGTGAGCGTCGAAGTTGATGATGCCCACCCTGCCACGGCCGCCCAGATGACGGTTGAGGCCGCTCCAGCTGCCGAAGGCCACCTCGTGGCCGCCCCCCAGCACCAGCGGGAACTGGCCCTGCTCGAGGGCAGCGGCCACCCGCTCGGCCAGCCGCTCGTGGGCGGCGTCGAGATCGCCATCCTCGCAGCGCACGTCGCCGCCATCATAGACCGGCTGGCCCAGATGCCAGGCCGTGTTGGCGAGCAGCTTGCGCACCGCCAGCGGCGCACTGGCGGCGCCGACGCGCCCCTTGTTGCGGCGTACCCCTTCATCGCAGGCAAAGCCGAGCAGTACCACGCCGGGTTCACCGCGCCCCTGCCAGGGCCGCACCCTGTCATGCCAGCGCAGGGCCAGTTCACCGTCTTCCGGATCCTGACGCCCCTGCCAGACCGACATGTCGATCCCGTTGATCTTATCCATGCAGGGTCTCCTCCCCGTTGACCACCCGGCTCACCAGCTGATCGACGCCGATGAGGTAGCTGAGTTCGGCCGGATGGCCGCAGTTCCAGACCAGGAAATCCGCCAGCATGCCGACCCTGAGCTGTCCCAGCTGCTCCTGCTCGCCAAGTGCCCGGGCGGCGTGGCGGGTCACCCCGGCCATGGCCTCCACCGGGGTCAGGCCGAACAGGGTGCAGGCCATATTCATGGCCATCCGCAGGGAGACGATGGGGGCCGTGCCGGGGTTGATGTCGGAGGAGACCGCCATCGGCACCCCCGCCTTGCGCAGGGCGGCGACCGGCGGCAGCTTGGTCTCCTTGAGGAAATAGAAGGCGGTGGGCAGCAGGGTCGCGACCACACCGCGGTGAGCCAGCGCCTGGACCCCTTCCGGATCCAGGTACTCCAGATGATCCACCGAGAGGGCGCCGAAGTTGGCGGCCAGCGTGCTGCCCCCCAGGTTGGAGAGCTGATCCATGTGCCCCTTCACCGCCAGACCATATTGATCCGCCGCCAGATAGACCTGCTCGGTCTGGGCCAGCGAGAAGCCGATGTGTTCACAGAAGACGTCCACCGCATCGGCCAGGCCCGCTTCGGCGGCAGCCGGGATGATCTCCTGACAGATGGTCTCGACCCAGGAGTCGGGATCGTCGCGATACTCCGGCGGCACTGCATGGGCTGCCAGCAGGGTGGTCTTGACCCGGATCGGCAGCGCCTCTCCCAGCCGGCGGGCCACCCGCAGCATCTTGAGCTCGTCTGCCAGGGTGAGGCCGTAGCCGGACTTGATCTCCACCGTGGTGACCCCTTCCCGGATCAGCGATTTGATCCGTGGCAGCGCCAGCTCAAACAGCTGATCTTCGCTGGCGGCACGGGTGGCACGCACCGTGCTGATGATGCCGCCGCCTTTGCGGGCGATCTCCGCATAGGGCACACCCTTCTGGCGCAGCTCGAACTCTTCGGCGCGGCTGCCGGCGAAGATGAGGTGAGTGTGGCAATCGATGAGGCCGGGGGTAACCAGCTTGCCCTTCATGTCCTGCCAATGGGCGGGATAGGGGCCCTTGAGATCCTGCATGGGCACCAGGGCGTGGATCCTCCCCTCATGAACGCCGAGGGCATGGGGCTCCAGCAGACCGTAGTCGGCCAGATCGGAGCGCAGGGTGGCGGGTGTCACGTTGAGCCAGACCCGCTCGCAGTTCAACAGTTCCTTGTTCATACCGACCTCTAAATGTATATACATTAACTTATATCCGATCTCTGACGGGAAAGAAAGGATCAAGTTCACATCTTGATAACAGCGTGTTCATTAGAGCTTAAACACAAAAAAGCCCGCCAGAGGCGGGCTTTGTCAAAAATGATATGTATATACAATTAGATGAGACTGGTCTTGGAGCTCAACTTGTAGCGGGAGCCTGGCGAGAGCAGGCGGGCATAGGAGACCAGATAACCGTCGGACCAGGTACGCCGATGCAGCAACAGGCAGGGGGTGTCGACCCGTACCTGCAGCAAGCCGGCTTCGCCGGCGCTCGGCAGCACCGCCTCCACCACGTGTTCCATCTCGGAGAGGGGGCAGACCTCCATCAGATAACGGTTGGGGGTCTGGCTGGCAAAATCCTGCTCGCCATACTCCGGCAGCCGCTCGGCATCGACGAAGCGCTCCTCCAGTTGCAGCGGCTCACCGTCGGCCTGATGGACGATGAGGCTGTGAAAGATGGGCGCCCCGACCCGCAGCCCCAGCTGCACCGCCACCTTCTCGTCGGCGGCCTGGCGTTGCAGCCGGATCACCCGGCCGCTGTACTCGCTGCCCCGCTCGGCAATCTCGTCGGCGATGTTGCGAATGGCCAGCAGCGGCGACTCGGTGCGCCGGTCCGCCACGAAACTGCCGGAGCCGGCGGTGCGCACCAGCCAGCCCTCGGCCACCAGTTCGCGCAGCGCCTTGTTGACCGTCATCCGGCTCACGGTGAACTGCTCGCACAGGGCGGCCTCGGTCGGGATCCGGTCACCCGCCTGATAGTGGCGTTCGCGGATCCCGTCCAGGATGTGCTGCTTGATCTGCAGATAGAGGGCCGGTGCCAACGGAATGCTCCTCAGCGACGGCGGTGGAGCGGACGCATGTCCGGCCAGGCACGATAGACGTCCGGGATCTGCTCAGGCCCGCTGATGCAGAGATCGAGATCGTGCAGCAGACCGTCCTTGATGCCGTAGATCCAGCCGTGTACCGCCAGCTCCTGCCCCTTGCGCCAGGCGTTCTGGATGATGGTGGTGTGGCAGACGTTGGCCACCTGCTCGGCCACGTTCAGCTCGCACAGGTAGTCGAAGCGCTCGTGCTCATCCTCGATGGCATCCAGCTGCTCGCGATACTTGAAGTAGACATCCTTGATGTTGCGCAGCCAGTTGTCGATGAGCCCCAGCTCCTGGTTCTGCATCGCCGCCTTGACGCCGCCGCAGCCGTAATGGCCGCAGACGATGATGTGCTTCACCTTGAGCACCTCGACCGCGTATTGCAGCACCGAGAGGCAGTTGAAGTCGGTGTGTACCACCAGGTTGGCAACGTTGCGGTGGACGAACACGTCCCCCGGCAGCAGCCCCATCAGCTGGTTGGCGGGTACCCGGCTGTCGGAGCAGCCGATCCAGAGGTATTCGGGGGCCTGCTGGGCGGAGAGGGTAGCAAAGAATTCGGGATCCTCGGCCTTGATCCGTTCCGCCCACTCGCGGTTGTTGGTAAACAGGTCGTTCAAGAGTTTCACTATCTGCTCTCCCTACTGTGGCAGTGGCGGCAACATACCATACACAAGGGTAACCAAGGCAAGGCCGACCAGATCCCCGCCAAACAAAAACAGGGCCATCAGGCCCTGTTTTCATCAGGAGGCTCAGGCCTCCATCGTATCTTTCAGCTGCCTGGGCGCGTGCTACTCAAACTGACGAACCCGCCCGGCGCACAGGATTATGCTTCCATCGCATCCTTCAGCTTCTTGAGGGCATTCTTCTCAAGCTGACGCACCCGCTCGGCGGAGACGCCGTAGGTATCGGCCAGCTCCTGCAGGGTGGTCTTGCTGTCGTCGTCGAGCCAGCGGGCACGGATGATGTGCTGGCTGCGCTCATCCAGGGTGGCCAGGGCCGAGCTCAGACGACGGGTTGCATGATCGTCCCAGTTGTCGTTCTCGATGGTGGCCGCCAGATCGGAGGATTTGTCCTCCAGATAGTGGACCGGCGCGAAACCGCCTTCTTCGTCCTCATCACCGACCAGATCGAACGCCTGATCGTAGTTGCTCATGCGCGCTTCCATCTCGGTGACGTCGGCGGCGGAGACGCCGAGGTCGGCAGCCACGGCCTGCACCTCTTCGTGGTTCAGCCAGCCGAGACGTTTCTTGGATTTGCGCAGGTTGAAGAAGAGCTTGCGCTGGGCCTTGGTGGTTGCCACCTTGACCATGCGCCAGTTGCGCAGCACGTATTCGTGAATTTCAGCCTTGATCCAGTGCACCGCGAAGGAGACCAGACGCACGCCGACGCTCGGGTCAAAGCGCTTGACCGCCTTCATCAGGCCTATGTTGCCTTCCTGCACCAGATCTGCCTGGGGCAGACCGTAACCGGCATAACTCTTGGCGACATGAACGACAAAACGCAGGTGCGACATAACCAGCTGACGGGCAGCCTCGAGATCGCCTTCCTGCTGCAAACGCTCAGCCAGCTCACGCTCTTCCTCTGCGCTCAGCACCGGAATCGAGTTTACTGCCTGGATATAGCCTTCCAGACTACCTTGCGGAATCAGAGCCATAGTGCGCTGCAATGAAGTTCCCATGTTCTACCTCTTACTTTTCAATCGAATCAGTCTAACACCCTGAGAGGGCCTGTCTACTGACCGGACGCCATTCTGCGGCCTGCATCAAACATGACTGGCATGTCTGAACCGGAATCATCTTAGGCCGGCAGGATGAATCATGAATGAACAGTCAAAAAAAGGGGGTCACAATGAAGGACCCCCGAAAAGTAGCATGCTAAGTCCATTGTTGCGGAGCTCGCAACCTTCACATGCTTGCCAAGTCAGACGAGCAAGGCATAGGGGCCACACCCGTATAAATTCTTCGCAATTGTAGACTGCTTATAAATCAGAAGGTTCACAGGATCCAGAGAAGATCCTGAAGACTGGTGCTATCCAGATTACTCCCAGAACGGTGGCCGTGCCAGAAACGGCCACTCTTTTACTTGATCCAGGTCGCAAAATCCAGCGCTTTGAAACGCTGATAAATTAATCAGGACGGTTCGATGTCGCGAATGTGGCGATGGACCGAAAACCAGGAGGCGATCAGACCCAGCAGGGCCCCTAGCAGGATCAGGTTGATCCCGTCCACCGCTCCCATGCCCACCAGCCTGAAGTTGCTGTTGTAGAGACCCGCCAGCTCCTTCACCACCCCTTCGCTCCAGATCACCATCACCTCGGTCAGCCACCAGGCCAGCATGCCGCCAATGACCCCGAACCAGATGCCGGTATAAAGGAAGGGACGATGGATGAAGGCATCGGTCGCCCCCACCAGCTTGAGCACTTCGATCTCGGAGCGCTGGTTGAGGATATTCAGGCGCAGGGTGTTGCCGACGATCAGCAATACCGCGGAGAGCAGCAACACGGCGATGCCGGTGATGGTGTGGCGCAGCAGGTTCATGATCCCCTGCAACCGGGTCAGCCACTGCAGATCCAGCTTGCCCTGCTCGACCCCGTCTTCATTGCTCAATTTGTTGAGCAGCTCGGCCGCCCCTTCCGGGTTCTGCCAGCGCGGATCCGGGATCACGCTCAGCACCGGCGGCAGTGGGTTGCTGTCGAGGTAGTCGAGCGCATCGCCAAAGCCGGAGATCTCGCGAAACTCCTTGAGCGCCTCATCCCGGCTCATGTAGGTGACCGACTCCACCTCAGGGTAGAGCAGGATCCGCTGCTTCATGTCGAGGATGTTCTGCTCGGGCAGATCCTTGCGCAGGTAGAGGGAGATCTGGGAACTGGTCTGCCAGCTCCCCTCCACCACCTCGGCGTTTTTCAGCAGCACGTGGAAGCAGGAGGGCAGCGCCAGGCTGACCCCCAGCACCGCCAGCGTCATCAGGGAGGCGAGCGGATTGCGCCACAGCTCCCCCAGACTGGCAAAGGCCTGGCGGGCGTGGTCAACCCAGTACATCATGAAACGCCGCAGCGGCGGCTGTTTGTGACGCGCACGAATGGCCATCAGAGCTCCTCCCCGGACGAATACATGCGACCCGCCTTGAGGGTCAGGGTGCGATAGCGCATGCGGGCGATCAGCCCCAGATCGTGGGTGGCAATCAGCACGGAGACGCCGAAGCGGTTGAACTCCTCGAACAGCCGCATGATGTCCATGGAGAGCTGGGGATCCAGGTTGCCGGTCGGCTCATCCGCCAGCAGCAGCGGCGGCTTGTTGACGATGGCGCGGGCGATACCGACCCGCTGCTGTTCACCGCCGGAGAGCATGCGCGGCTGGTAGCGCTCCTTGCCGAGCAGCCCCACCTTGTCGAGCGCCGCGGCCACCCGCTTGTTGATGTCCCCATGGCTGTAGCCGTCGATCACCAGCGGCAGCGCCACGTTGTCGAACACGGTTCTGTCCATCAGCAGGCGGTGATCCTGAAAGATCATGCCGATCTGGCGGCGCACATAGGGGATCTCCCCCCGCTTGATGTGGCTGACGTCGTCGCCATGAAAGAAGACACGGCCGTCGGTCGGCCGTTCCATTACGCTGATGAGTTTGAGGAGGGTACTCTTGCCTGCGCCCGAGTGCCCGGTCAGAAAGGCCATCTCCCCCTTGCGCAGATGAAAACTGACCTTCTGCAGCGCCTGATGGCCGCCGCTGTAAACCTTGCTGACCTTGTCAAAACGGATCATAACGGTTCCCTGACAGTGACAAGCCCCGACCTGGGTCGGGGCAGGGGGCGCTCAACTCACGGCGCCCGAGCTTGCTCATCGCGAAGACACTCACTCCTCGCGACTGAAAAGCGCCTCGATGAAGTCGTTGGCCACGAACGGACGCAGATCGTCGATCCCCTCGCCCACCCCGATGTAGCGGATCGGGATCTGGAACTTGTCGGCCACCGCGAAGATGACGCCGCCCTTGGCGGTGCCATCCAGCTTGGTGAGGGTGATGCCGGTCAGGCCCACCGCCTCGCTGAACAGCTTGGCCTGGCTAAGGGCGTTCTGGCCGGTGCCTGCGTCCAGGGTCAGCATGATTTCGTGGGGGGCCGCATCGTCCAGCTTCTTCATCACCCGCACCACCTTCTTGAGCTCTTCCATCAGGTTGCTCTTGTTCTGCAGGCGGCCGGCGGTATCGGCGATCAGCACGTCGGCCCCGCGCGAGCGAGCTGCCTCGATGGCATCATAGATGACGGAGGCGGAGTCGGCGCCGGTGTGCTGGGCAATCACCGGAATGTTGTTGCGCTGACCCCACACCTGCAGCTGCTCGACGGCGGCGGCGCGGAAGGTATCGCCAGCGGCCAGCATCACGCTCTTGCCCTCGGCCTGGAACTGCTTGGCCAGCTTGCCGATGGTGGTGGTCTTGCCGACCCCGTTCACGCCCACCATCAGGATCACGTAAGGTTTCTTGCTGGTGTCGATCACCAGCGGCTGCTCGACCTTGGCCAGCATCTCGCCCATGTCCTGCTTGAGCAGGCCGTAGAGCGCCTCGGCATCCTTGAGCTGCTTGCGATCCGCGTGCTGCACCAGCCCCTCGATGATGCGGGTGGTGGTGTCGACGCCGAGATCCGCAGTCAGCAGCTGGGTCTCCAGCTCCTCGAACAGCTCGTCGTCGATCTTCTTGCCACGGAACAGGCCGAAGAAGCCGGAACCGATATTCTCCTTGGTGCGCACCAGGCTGCGCTTGAGGCGGGCGAAGAAGCCCTCCCGCTGCGGCTTGTCCTGGGTGTCGTCGTCCACCTTGGCTGCCAGTGGCAGTGCGGCCAGCGCGGCGGCCTCAGCCTCCATCTCGGCCACCAGGCGCAAATCTTCCGCTCGCTGGGCCTCTTTGGCGATCCGGGCCTCCTCGGCAGCCTGAGCTTCGGCTGCGATACGGGCCTCTTCTGCGGCGCGAGCTTCAGCGGCAATACGGGCCTCTTCTGCGGCGCGAGCTTCAGCGGCAATACGGGCCTCTTCTGCTGCGCGGGCTTCGGCGGCAAGACGAGCCTCTTCTGCGGCACGGGCTTCGGCAGCAAGGCGAGCCTCTTCGGCAGCGCGGGCCTCGGCGGCAACGCGAGCCTCTTCTGCGGCACGGGCCTCGGCAGCAAGACGAGCCTCTTCCGCTGCGCGGGCTTCGGCAGCAACGCGAGCCTCTTCTGCCGCGCGAGCTTCGGCTGCGATACGGGCCTCTTCCGCTGCGCGGGCTTCGGCGGCAAGACGGGCCTCTTCTGCGGCGCGGGCTTCGGCGGCAACGCGAGCCTCTTCTGCCGCGCGGGCCTCGGCAGCAAGGCAAGCCTCTTCGGCAGCCTGAGCAGCAGCGGCAAGGCGGGCCTCTTCCGCTGCCTTGAGGTCGGCCGCAACCCGGGCAGCTTCGGCAGCTGCGCGCTCCTCTTCCGCGATCAGGGCTTCATTGACGATCACCGGCTCCAGATCGGAGGCACACTCCTCCACCACCAGCGGACCATGGTCGTCCAGCTCGGCAGGCGGGCAGCAATCATCGTGCAAAACGGAATTCTGTGCGCTGGCGGGCACTTCAGCAGCGACGGCCGGCGTACTATCGGAAACAGTCGTCTCGGAAACGGGATCCGGGTGAGCCGCTACTTCGGACTCAACGGTAGTCGGGGTGGCTTGCGGTGTCTGTGGTTGGACAGCCTCAGCCTCTTCTTTCTTGCGGCCGAAACCCAGCCAGGAAAACAAACCTTTTGCCATCTAAAAATACTCACATCAAAGGCTGACTGCTAAGATAGCCGTCCCTCGGCGGGTCGGCATAAAAATGAACCGCCTTATACTATCACTTTATTTTCTGACGACGAAACGCGATGCCCAGAGTGAAATCCAGCCGTAACGGCCCGAGCAAGAGCCCAACCCCGCAGGGGAAATCGGGCTTTGTAAGAATCATCAGCGGCCAGTGGCGAGGCCGCAAACTGCCGGTCAGGGATGTGGAAGGACTCAGACCCACCACGGATCGCGTCAAGGAGACCATCTTCAACTGGCTGGCTCCCCATGTACGCGGCACCCGCTGCCTGGATCTGTTCGCCGGCAGCGGCGGGCTGGGGCTGGAGGCGCTGTCGCGTTACGCCGAGCAGGTCACCCTGATCGAGATGGACAGGGGCGCCGCCGAGCAGATCAAGAAGAACCTGACCACCCTCGGCAGCAGCCAGGGTCAGGTGATCCAGGCCGATGCCGTCAGCTGGCTGCAGGGGCCGGCCACGCCGTTCGACCTGGTGTTTCTCGACCCCCCCTTTCGCCGCGAGTTGCTGCCCCAGGTGTGCGAGCTGCTGGAGCAGCGCGGCTGGCTGGCGCCGGACGCCCTCGTCTATCTGGAGCGAGAGAAGGAGATGGCCGATCTGCCGCTGCCGGCCAGCTGGCAACTGCTCAAGGACAAACAGGCAGGTCAAGTCTGCTACCAGCTCTATCTGCGGGAGATCAAGAATGACGCTGCGGTTTAACAACCGGATGGCAGGGGAAGATGGGCACAGAGCTCCTCCCCGTCAATCTGGACAACAACTCAAGGACAAACAGGCCGATCAAATCTGGTCTGCTATCAACACTGTGTGCGGGAGGTAAACGATGAAGCGGGTGTTTAATCTGTTGGCGATGGGTCTGATCCTGTTCTTCTGGTTCGGCGTGCTGGTCAGCCTGTTCGCCCCGCTGCCGGGCAAGCTCAACGGCTTCCTGCCGGTGTGCGGCGTGATCGTGATCCTGATGCACTGGGTGCAGGCCAGCATGGTCAAGGCAGCCTGCAAGCCCTACTTCGCGGTGAGCCGGCTCGAGTTCACCCAGGTGCTGGTGTTCGGGGTATTCGGCATGGTTGAGATCCGCGCCAGGCTGCAAGCCATCGTCGATGCCAAGCGGCGCGGCGAAGACAACAAAGCCGGGTGATCCCGGCTTTGTCATGGTGGTGATGGAAGGAGTGCTGGTCACTCCTTCTCTTTTTTCCCCACGCTGATACCGAGCTTGATGGAGAGCACGGCCAGCAGCAGCAACATCATGATCAGCGAGAAGAAGTTGCTGCCAAGCTCTGGGTACTGCACCTTGACCAGCGCCGAATGGCCGAACACGCCGATGAAGAAGCTGAGCAGCATGCAGACCGGGGTGTTGCCCTCCAGCGAGACATGACGGTAGTGCTGGTAGAGCTGATAGGCGGCCAGCACGAAGGCGATCATCGGGAAGAAGGAGAAGGGCACCGCAGACTCTGACAAGACCGTCAGGGAGGCATCGCCACAGATGCCGATGAGCAGGGCCAGCAGCAGGGGTTTCTTCGGAATCGTGTTCTGGTCATGCATGGAGCTGTCCATCCTTTGACTTAAGAGAGAGGTTCACGGCGCTTCTGGTTCTGGACCTCGGCGCCCATGGCGATCATGCGCAGCTGACGGATGGTGCGATCGGACAGGGCCCGGCACTCCTCGCTGGTCATGTCGAGGGCGTCGGCACCGGCACTGAAGACGATGGTCACCATGGCCTCGGCCTGGATGTAGGCCTCTTCCCGCGGCGCCCCCGTGGTGGCTTCGAGGTAGTCGGTCAGCTCGGCGATGAAATGCTGGATCTCCCGCGCCACCGCCTGGCGAAATGCAGCAGAGGTGCCGGAGCGCTCGCGCAGCAGCAGCCGGAAGATGTTCGGGTTGTTCTCGACGAACTCCATGAACGTCTGTACCGAGGTGCTGATGACGCTGCCGCCACCCGCAATGCGCTGACGAGCCTGGCGCATCAACTGGCGCAAGGTCAGGCCGCCTTCATCCACCAGGGTCAGACCCAGCTCCTCCATGTCGCGAAAATGACGATAGAAGGAGGTGGGCGCAATGCCGGCCTCCCGCGCCACTTCCCGCAGACTGAGGTTGGAAAAGCTGCGATTGGCGCACAGTTGGCTGAACGCCGCCTCGATCAGAGTACGCCGGGTTTTTTCTTTTTGTTGCGCGCGAATACCCACGAAAACAGTCACCTTCAGGTTATCGAGGCCAAATGATAACCCGAAGGCTGCGCCAGGATCAGGTTTGTCTCCTACTTTTTTACCATTGACCCCAATTCCGGCTGCATGGAAAATAGCGCACAGCTGTTCGCTGAAAGGAACCGAGTGAGATGGAACGCCCCCCGATCATCATGACCAACACCCTGCTGTTCGCCCTCTCCGGGCTGACCGCACTGATCGCCGTGCCCTGGTACGGCATGACCCATGGCTATGACCTCTGGCAGTGGGGCAGCTTCCTGCTGCTGTTCTGCTATTGCGGCATCTCCATCACCGCCGGCTACCACCGGCTCTGGTCGCACAAGGCCTACAAGGCGCACCCGATCCTGCAGTGGATCTTCGCCATCGGCGGTGCCCTCGCCCTGCAAAACTCGGCGCTGCACTGGTCTTCCGATCATCGTCGCCACCACCGCCACGTGGATGACAACCAGAAGGATCCTTACAGTGCGGGCCGCGGCTTCTGGTTCTCCCACATCGGCTGGATGCTGCGGGAATATCAGCGCGACATCTACCACGACTACAGCAACGTGCGGGATCTGCAGAACAACCCCGTGGTCGCCTTCCAGCACAAGCACTATCTGGCGCTGACCCTGGCCACCAACATCGGCATCCCGCTGCTGCTGGGGCTCGTCCACGGCGATCTGCTCGGCATGCTGCTGCTGGCCGGTGTGCTGCGCATGGTGATGACCCATCACACCACCTTCTTCATCAACTCCCTGGCCCACATCTGGGGCAGCCAGCCCTTCACCGACCGCAACAGCGCGCGGGACAACGGCATCCTGGCCTTCTTCACCTTCGGCGAGGGCTACCACAACTTCCACCACCTGTTCGAGAACGACTATCGCAACGGCATCCGCTGGTGGCAGTACGATCCCACCAAGTGGCTGATCCGTAGTGCCGCCTGGTGCGGGCTGGCACGGGATCTGCGCGCCTGCCCGGAAGAGCGGATCGAGCAGGCCAGGCTGGAGATGCAGCTGAAACGGGCCCAGGCCAGGCTGCACAGACAGGACGACAGGGAGCTGTGGCAGGCGCTGCTGCAGGAGGAGTACGACAAGCTGAGCCAGCAGCTGCAGCACTACTACGCCAGCCGCAAACGCCTGCTGGAGCAGCGCAAGCGCAAGGCACTGGCCCGTTATGACCAGCTGAAACTGCAGCTGGAGTATCGCAGCCTGCACGATGCCTTCACCGTGGCCAAGCGCAACTGGAGCCGCCTGTTGGCAGGCATCGCCTGACCATAGACCGTCAGACTACACAAACAAAAAGACCGCCAATCGGCGGTCTTTTTGTTCAGCCCAGCCAGCAGGCCATAAAAAATGGGGTGACACTCGCATGTCACCCCCTCGCAAATAGCATGTTCCATATTGGAATCCGGTCCCGTCGGGTTCCTCTCCTGCTTCCTGAGTTTCCGCTACCCATCTGAAGCAGGCTCCGGCTGGAGCGATCCAGTCGGCCGATTCCCTTCACGACCCTCTTCCGCACGACGGCAAGCCGCCGTGTTGTCCTTGCAGTTGAAATATTACGCAGATAAATAAAATAAAAAACCGATATATTCGGTCATCTATGCAAGCATCTGCCGCTCATCCAACTTCAACCAGAAAACAATCTGATTAAAAACAATACGATAAATCACCCCATCGCCATTGGATGGCAAACGTTATCCTCGAAGGCGCACAAGGCTTTGCGAGATCTCGCACAAGCCGTGATCCACTCACAACCAGCGCTGCAACGGCAACCAGTCGCTGACCCTGGCCAGCAGGCGGCGCAGGGTCGAGGGCGGGGCAGCCACCGAGTGGGATGAACGCTGCTGCCAGGTCGTCAGCCACTGCTGCAACTCGGCGCACAGCGCGGGGCAGGCCAGATGCAACACCAGCTCGGTGTTGAGCAGCAGGGAGCGCGGATCCAGATTGAAGCTGCCGAGCAGCGCCTCCTCCTCCCCCACCAGGATCAGCTTGGCGTGCAGGCTGAGAGATGCCCCCTCCAGCTCCGACAGCGCTATGCCCTGGCGTATCAGCCAGGGGCGGTGACGACGGTAGGCGCCGTACACCAGCGGCACATCCGTGCTGGCCAGGGAGTTGGTCAGGATGTCGATGGTCACCCCCGCTTGACGCTGCTGCCTGAGTCGGCGGCGCAGACCTCGGGTCAGGATGAGATAGGGGGTGACCAGGCGCAATGTGCCCTGATTGTCGGCCAGTTTGCGCCAGAGCAGTCGCGCCGTGGTGGGCCGGGATACCAACCCCTTGCCGGGGCGGTCAAACCACACCTCGGCCCGCCCGGCATGCCAGCACAGAGGGATCGGCTCGGGATCGAACAGGCTGGCGGGCAGGTCATAGACGGCCGAGATCTGCGGCTCGTTCAGGGTCAGCAGGAAGTCGTTCACCACCTGCACCTCGGCCCGTTGCAGCGGGCGGCGCAACAGACGGCGGATCGGGTGGCTCCAGCGGCTGCGCCAGAATTGATCGAACCCCTGCTCGACCCGCTGGCAGAGCGGGCCGCGGCAGGCAAGATCCAGATCGACGAACTGGGGGGCACCGCCGAGTCCGAAGTAACGATCCCCGATATTGCGACCCCCGATCACCGCCTGGCTGCCATCCACCAGCAGCAGCTTGTTGTGCATGCGGTGATTGATGCGGCGAAAGCTGAGCAGCCCTTCCAGCAGCAGGGTCAGTGGCCGCCAGCCGCGCAACCAGAAGGGATTGAACAGACGTACCTCGATGCCCGGCTGGTGGGCCACCATCTCCAGGAAGCGGTTGTCGCCGGCATAGAGGTCATCGATGAGCAGTTGCACCCGCACCCCGCGTTTGGCGGCATGCAGCAGTTCCGACAGCAGCAGCTTGCCGCTGCTGTCCTCCTCCCAGCTGTAGTACTGGGCCTGGATCCGGCTTCTGGCGCCGCGGATCAGCTGACAGCGCAGCTTGAGCGCCAGCTCGGGCTGGTCGATCAGGGCGAATTCAGCGGGGATCATGGCGTCATCCGCCTGTCATGAGGAAATGGCATAACGCTGGCTAAGGGCCTCGTAGCAACAGGATGAAGGAATTTACCATGGAACTCACGGATCGCCCCGCCATCAGTCACAGACCGCAGGCCAGTGAGCCGGATCCCTCGCCGAGCGGCCAGCTGACCCCCTGGTATCTGCAACACAGGGATCAGGCCTGGCAGCCTTTCACCTCGCCCGCCCCATCGCACTAGCAGGACGTCAGGGCTGGGCCACCGCCTCGATGGCGGCCGCCTTGCCCTCCAGCTGGGGTAGACTGAAGCGGTAGGCCACATAGTACTTGTAGATGGTGCTGACATAGTTGATGGGACCCTGCCCCACCTCGTTGGCCACCAGCTGCTCCACGTTGCCGAACCAGACGTCGGGATCCAGCCCGGCGGCCTCGGCCTTGGCCCTGAGCGCCTGCACCCGGTTCGGGCCGGCATTGTAGGCCGCCAGTGCAAACAGGTGGCGGTTGAGCACGTCCAGCTTGGGATCGTTGAAATAGGTGTCGAGGATCAACCGCATGTAGCGGCAGGCCGCCTCCACGTTACCCTCCAGGCTGGCGAGGCGAGCGCCGCGAATGCCCACTTCGTTGCCGGTACTCGGCAACAGCTGCATGATCCCCACCGCCCCCCGTTCGGAACGGATATTGGCATTGAGGCCAGACTCCTTGTAGGCCAGCGCCGCCAGCATCAGCCAGTCCAGCCGGTACTTGTCGGCCTGCTGCTCCAGCACCTTGCGGATGGTCGACAACCGGCCCAGCGGATCCGGCGCCAGTATGTTGCTCATCTGGTCGTTGCGAGCCAGCAGGCGGCGCAGGGCCATGTCGCTGTAAAGAGTGCGCTTGCCTGCATCGGCCAGATAATCGTTGACCGCCTTGAGCAACTCGGGGCTGTTGTTGCGCAGGGCCCAGGCGCTACGGCCGTTGTCCCGCAGCGGGATCAACTTGTGGGCTCGCAGCCCGCTGATCATGCCGAGCCAGATCCGCCCCTTGAAGCTGTCGGTCACGGTGAGCGGTATGATGCCGGCCGCCACCATCTCCAGCAGATCCCCGTCCTGCAGGTATTCAGGCACGGTTTCGATATAGACGGGGGGCAGCCCCAGCTCGCGAAACAGCCAGTTGAGCTGGCGCAGGCTCTCGTAATAGCTGGAGCTGGCCCGCACCCAGACCCGCCGGCCTGAGAGCTGGGTAATGCGGTTGAAGGTCGGCAGGCTGTGCTGGCTCACCACCCACTCTTCGATGGGGGCGATCACCGGGTTGGAGAAGGTCACCTGTTCGCGCCGGGTCGGCGTCACCGTCATGTTGGCGGCCACCAGATCGCCCCGCCCTTCGGCGAGGTAGTCCAGCAGCTTGTCCTGGCGCACCGGGATGTAGATGATCTTGAGCTTGATCTTCTCCTTGGCCAGATAGGTCTGGTTCAGCCAGCGCTCGAATCCCTGCAGCTGGTTGACCAGAATGCCGTGCTGGGTCCCCTTGTCGAGGAAGAAGAAACCCCGCTCATAGACCACCAGGGCCCTCAGCTCTTTCTTTTGCAATATGCTGGCGAGATCCCCTGGCTGGGGCAGCCGCTGCGGTTTGAGATCCGCCGCCAGCAGCGGCAGCGCCCACAGAATGAGCAGGCTCCAGAGCCAGCGCCGCCTCATGGCGTCACCGCCAGTGGCTGTCCGGGCAGGTCAAAGAGGTGATGAGCGACGTGGAGAGGGGTGGCGAAGAGCCTGCGCTGAACCATGATGAGATCGCCTTCTGTTGGCCGACTCGCGTCGGGCAAAACCGTCTGTGGGATAACTAACTATAGAACGCAGACCCACAGCAGAAGGGTCAGCACGGCAGGCAAGCCTGCCGTGTTTTCAGGGGGCTCAGATAGAGCGGGCACGCATCTCGAAAATGAGTTTTTCGGCGGTGCAGGTGAATTGCAGACGGGCTTTCAGGATCACGCCGTTGGCGCCCTGGCTCAGTTCGCTGCTGCTCTTGGCTTCGGCGGTGACCTGCTTGGCCAGCGCCTCGTAGGCGGCCAGCTTGGCGCGGGCGTCGGCCTCTTCGGCGGCCTCGATCACCAGCTCCATCACATCATCACCCTCGCCGATGATGGTGCCAATTTCGGCGAAGCAGCCGCAGCTGTCACAGGTCTCGTTCAATTCCACTTTATCTTCTACGGACATCATTCAACTCCCACTTATTTCGGCTGTGATTCATCGTCACGCAAGGCTTTACGAAAATCCCTGATGGCGGTGCCCAGATCTTCCCCGGCGCCGGCCAGGCGTTTGCTGCCAAACACCACGACCACGACGACGAGCAGGATCAACAAATGCCAGATATGAATTCCACCGAGTCCCATAGGGATACTCCTGACTGATAGATACCGATCGTTTGTATCAAAAGAAGGCGCAAAGATTGTTGGGCAAAATCAAGACAGGCGCAAGTTTGCAAATAAATCACCAAAAAATACGGCGACCCAAAGGCCGCCGTATTGCTTGATGCTACTTGTCCCCTCAACCACTACATCCTGTACCAGCCGCCATTGAAGGCGAGAGACGTTTCGAGCATAAGTTCGCCTAGATATGAAAACAAATGGTATAAATTCATCTAAGAATTGAAGAGGATTCATATCATGTTGCTGGAACAGCTGGGGCGTATCGACCTCAATCTATTGATAATCCTGCAAGTTTTGCTGGAGGAACGAAACGGCAGCCGGGCGGCCCGTCGCCTGCATCTGAGCCAGTCTGCCGTCAGCAAGGCCCTCGGCCGACTGCGGGAAACCTTCGACGATCCCCTGTTCGTGCGCTCGGCCTACGGGCTGGAGCCCACCGCACGCGCCCTCAGCCTGCAGCAGCAACTGCAGCCGATCCTGCTGTCGCTGGACAACCTGATCCAGCCGCCGGATTTTGACCCGACCACCACCGAGCGGGAGTTCGTCATCGCCAGCATGGACAGCGCCTTCACCCTGTTCGCGCCGCTCTACCTGAGCGAGCTGAAACGGCAGGCCCCCGGCATCCGGCTGCGCTACGAGGAGTGGACCGAGAACAGCCTGACCGAGATGAGCCAGGGCCAGGTGGACATCGCCTTCACGGTGCGGGAGAACTGCATCAACTCGGACTTTCGGCTCGATACCCTGCCCAACGCCATCTGTCAGCGGCTGCTCGCCATCGACGATCTGACCTGCCTGGTGCAGCACGACCACCCGGCCCTGCACGAACCCGAATGGGATCTCACCCGCTACCTGGCCTATCCCCACGTGCAGACCTATTGCGAGGGGCGCGACCGCTGGATGCTGGATCACAAGCTGGCGGAGCAGGATCTCTACCGCCGCATCGAGGCGACCGTCCCCTCCTTCGAGGCGGCGCTGCGGATGGGCATGCACTCGGACATGATAGTGACCCTCTCCCGGCTCTACGCCCGCCATGCCACCCAGGTCTACCCGCTGGTACCGCTGCCGCTGCCCATCGCGCTGGACAGCATCTCCCACCTGCTGATCTGGCATCAGCGCCACGAAGAAGATCCTGGCCACCGCTGGCTGCGGGAGACCCTGCTGGCCCTCATCATGGGCAAGCTGGAGCCAACAGCGGCCGAACCGGCCTGATTGTCGGCACAGGGCCGCAAGACCCTGACGGTCACCACGCCGGATCACAGGCAAAAAAACGGGGCTCATCGAGCCCCGCGTCTTTCCTGTTAGCCAGTCAGTTCTGACCGGTCACCGCCAGGTAGTGGTGCACCCCGTCGAGCAGCATCTGCACCGAGATCATCACCAGCAGCATACCCATCAGCCGCTCCACCGCGGTGAGTCCTCGCTCACCCAGCAGCTTGTTGAAGACCTCGTAGAACATCAGGATCACGGCGCTGGCGCCCCAGGCCATCAGCAGGGCCAGCGACCAGTCCGCCATCCGGGTCGGCTCCTGGTTGGCCAGCAGCAGCAAGGATGCCAGGATCGAGGGGCCGGCAATCATGGGGATCGCCATGGGCACCAGGAAGGGCTCCTCCCCCGCGGCCAGCCCGGTCACCCCCCCTTCACTCGGGAAGATCATCTTGATGGCGATGAGGAACAGTATGATGCCGCCGGCGATGCTGACCGCCTCCTGGCGCAGATTGAGGAAATTGAGGATCTGCTGACCGACGAACAGGAAGGCCATCATGATCACCAGCGAGAACAGCAGCTCCCGCATCATCACCTTGCGGCGTCGCTTGGGATCGATATGACGGAGGATCGACAGAAAGACCGGCAGGTTGCCCAGCGGATCCATGATCAGAAACAACATGACGGCAGCGGAGAAAGTATCCATACAACGCCCAGGCCAAGCCTTCAACAGAGGAGGGGAAAGAGGGCGAATATAACAAAGGCGGCGGGATTCGGCGAGCGCGGCAGGCGCTCGCCGGCGGGGATCAACCGTGGTTGCAGATCTTGTCGGCGCGGGTCTGGAAACCCTGCTCCGATTCGATGAACTTGCCGCGTTTGGCCAGGAAGTCGATCAGGGCCTCGGCATCCATCTCGCTGGCGCTGCAGGTGTGGAAACGGGCATCCGCCCCGAAGCGTGCGTCGATGGCCTGCTTGAGGCTGGCCCGGGTGAACTGGCCGCCCTGCGCCAGCATCATCTCCATCACTTCGTGGCCGTGTACCGATTGAGTCATTGCAAACCTCTTGAATAGACATATTTGATGCCTATTAAATCCTGCCCCACTGCCGACGACCTTGATATAGGCCAACAAATTGCCGATTTCCCTGCCCCCGCACTGGTGATGGTCACGGCTTTGTCGATAATGTGGCAACCTGAGCAGGGGATGGCTACACTAACGCCCCTTTTTGCCACCGCAGACCGAATATAAGGACATTGGCGTCATGCTGTTCCATGGACTGGCTTTCAAACCCTGGCGGATCTGGACCCGCCGTCCGCTCTGGTTGAAGACCCTGCTCGGCATGCTGACGGGGATCGGGCTCGGCGCCGCTTTCAGCGAACAGGCATTGCTGCTCAAACCCATCGGCGTGCTGTTCGTCAACACCATCCAGATGCTGATGGTGCCTCTCATCTTCTGTTCGGTCATCGCCGGCCTCACTTCGCTGCTCAAGGGCAAGGCCCTAGACCGCATCGCCGGCAAAGCCATCGGCCTCTACCTCTGTTCCACCGCCGTCGCCATCTGCATCGGCCTGATGATGGGCTGGCTGCTGGAACCCGGCATGGGCGCCAATATGGGACCCTATGAACGGGTCGGCATGGCGGAGTCCCCCACCCTGGCCAGCGTGCTGAGCCACCTGGTGCCGCGCAACCCGGTGCAGGCCATGGTGGACGGCAAGATCCTGCAGGTGATCGTGTTCGCGGTGGCCCTCGCCCTCGCCCTCAACGCCACCGGTCGGCGCGGCCGCCCCGCCATCCTCTTCTTCACCTCGTTGGCGGAGGGGATGTTCAAGCTGACCCAGATGGTAATGGCGCTGGCCCCTTACGGTGTCTGCGCCCTGATGGCCTGGATGACCGGCAAGTACGGCATGAGCCTGCTGCTGCCGCTGCTCAAGGTGATCGGCGCCGTCTACCTCGGCTGCCTGCTGCACGTACTCGGCGTCTACAGCAGCCTGCTGATCCTGCTGGCCCGCCTCAATCCGCTGCACTACTTCAAGAGCATCGTCGATGCCCAGGCTGTGGCCTTCACCAGCAGCTCCAGCAACAGCACCCTGCCCATCAGCCTGGCCTGCGCCGAGCGCCGGCTCGGGGTCTCCCCCGCCATCACCGCCAAGGTGCTGCCCATCGGCGCCACCATCAACATGGACGGTACCGCCCTCTATCAGGGGGTGACCGCCCTGTTCGTGGCTCAGGCCTTCGGGGTGGATCTGCACCTGGTGGATTACCTGACCATCATCAGCATCGCCACCCTGGCCAGTATCGGCACAGCGGGCACGCCGGGCACCGGACTGATGCTGCTGACGCTGACCCTGACCGCAGTGGGACTGCCGCTGGAGGGAGTGGCACTGATCGCCGGGATCGACCGGATCCTCGACATGGCGCGCACCACGGTCAACGTCTCCGGCGATATCCTGGTTTCCGTGTTGATTGCCCGCAGCGAGCGGGAGCTGGATCTGGCGACCTATCACGACGCCAGCGCAGGGGAGGACATCGACTTCACCCTGCGCTGAGGCAGGGCGAGCGATTAATTTTCGTGGGGATCGTGGTGGCAGCGCCAGCAGACATCGAAGTTGGCGCCGTTCTCCTCCCCGCACTGGCCGCACAGCCAGCCGTTGCCCTGACGCTGCTGATAGCGTTCGATGACCCGTCCCGCCTTGCTGCGATCCTGCTCGCGCACCATCAGGGTCACCTGCAGCATGTCCACCGGCAGTTCGCCCAGGGCGCCCGACAGCGCCTCGCCATTGAGCCGCACCGGCACCCCTTCCACTTCCAGCGCCCCTTTCAGGGCGTGGGCCTCCAGCGAATGGGAAGCCCGATACAGATTGATCCAGTGATCCATGTCTTCCCCCTCAGATCCCCCCACGATGCCGTTCCCACGGCACCGGCTCTGGCCGGCTACAGCAGGGTGTCTATGCCGTAGTCGGCCCCCTTGGCCACGATGAAATCGATGAACACCCGCAATTTTCGCGGCATCAGCCGCCGCTCCGGAA
Organism: Aeromonas sp. FDAARGOS 1408; assembly: GCF_019048665.1. Classification (NCBI taxonomy): domain Bacteria; kingdom Pseudomonadati; phylum Pseudomonadota; class Gammaproteobacteria; order Aeromonadales; family Aeromonadaceae; genus Aeromonas; species Aeromonas sp. FDAARGOS 1408. Next base: position 3,810,902 of record NZ_CP077394.1, read on the forward strand.
ACAACAGGTAAATCGGCACCCGAGGCTGCTGCCACTCGGGCAGCACGGACACCAAGGTCCCGCTCGCCAGCTCATCGTGGCAGAGCATGGCGGGCAGAGAGGCGAGCCCCAGCCCTGCCTTCGCCGCCTCTCGGGCACAGGTTATATTATTAACCCGAAAGCGGGAGGGAGGGTCAACCAGCACCTCCTTGTCATCCCGCTCGAAGCACCAGTGCGAGGCCAGAAAGCCGCTGGTCACCGCCACCCGTTCATGTTGCACCAGATCCTCGGGATGAGTGATGGCGGGGCTGCGCGCCAGGTACGCCGGGCTGGCACAGATCAGGCGGGCGTTGCTCCACAGCCGCCGCGCCGCCAGGTTCGAGTCGCTCATGTCGCCGATCCGCACGATCGCATCCAGCCCCTCGTTGATGGGATCCACGATGCGATTGGTCAGCTCCAGTTCCACCTGCAGACCGGGATAGGCCTGCAGAAACTCCGCCACCAGCCTGCCTACCACCAGCTGCCCTGCCTCGATGGGCACTGCCAGCTTGAGGGTGCCGGTCACCTCCTGCTGGCTGGCGCTCACCATCAGCTCGGCCTGGGCCAGCTCGTCTACCGCCTTGCTGCAGCGCAGATAGTACTGCTCGCCGGCCTCGGTGAGGGTGAGCTGGCGGGTCGAACGGTAGAGCAGCCGCACGCCGAGACGCTGCTCCAGCTCGGCGATGCGCCGGCTCACCGTCGCCTTGGTCATGCCCAGCTCCTGGGCGGCCGCCGTGAAGGACCCCTTGTCGACGATCCGCACTAGAATCAATGCAGCGTTCAGATCCATTGTTGCACCAGTGAAACTGTATATCTCATAAATGGATACTAATCGAAACAGTTGGCCAGTGTTAGCCTGCCTCTCTTAAGTTCAGGAATCCCCCACATGAGTCAACACAAGAAGATCCCCCTGCTGGCCGCCATGATACTGGCCCTGCTCGGCCTGCTGTTTGCCGGTTACTGGTATCTGCACGGCCGCTACTTCGAGAGTACCGACAACGCCTACCTGCAAAGCGAGGTGACCGGCATCGGCTCCAAGCTCTCCGGCTACATCAGCGAAGTGCTGGTGACCGACAACCAGCCGGTGAAGGCCGGCCAGCTCATCGCCCGCCTCGACGACCGGGAGTACAAGACCAAGGTGGCCGAGGCCGAAGCCGACCTGCGCCTCAACCAGGCGACGGCGGAAAATCTCGCCGCCACCCGCACCCAGCAGCTGAGCCTCATTCGCCAGGCGGAAGCCAAGGTCAGCTCGGCCAATGCCGAACAGGTGCGGGCCCAGCAGCAGGTGCGCCGCGTCAGCCAGCTCAACCAGCGCCACTACAGTTCGCAGGACAGCCTGGACGAGGTGCGTGCCGGCCTGCAGGTCAATCAGGCCCAGGAGCAGGAGGCCAAAGCGGCCCTGCAGGCCGCCCGCGAGCGGCTGCTGGTGCTGGATGCCGAGGCCAAGCAGAACCAGGCCAAGCTGGCATTGAGCGCCGCCCAGCTGGAACAGGCCAAGCTGGAGCTGGCCTATACCGAGCTGCGGGCCCCGGCCGACGGCATCATTGGCAAGCGCAGTCTGCGGGCGGGGCTCTACGTCCAGTCCGGCATGCAGGTGGCCAGCCTGGTGCCGCTGCAGCAGGTGTGGGTCGAGGCCAACTTCAAGGAGACCCAGCTGCTCCACATGCAGCCCGGCCAGAAGGTGGAGGTGATCCTGGATGCCTACCCGGATCAGCCGGTCGAGGGGATCATCGACAGCCTGGCGCCGGCCACCGGCGCCAAGTTCGCCCTGCTGCCGCCGGAGAACGCCACCGGCAACTTCACCAAGATCGTGCAGCGAGTACCGGTGAAGATCCGCATTCCGGATCCGGGCGCGCTGGCGGGCAAGCTGCTGCCTGGCCTCTCCACCGAGGTGATCGTCGATACCCGCAGCCCTGATCCCGTGGTCGCCGCCAACTGATGGACGCCATACCACGCCGCAACTGGATCGCGGTCATGGGGGGCCTCATCGGCGCCTTCATGGCCATCCTCGACATCCAGATCACCAACGCCTCCCTGAAGGACATTCAGGGGGCCCTGTCGGCCACCCTGAGCGAGAGCTCCTGGATCTCCACCTCCTATCTGGTGGCGGAGATGATCGCCATCCCGTTGAGCGGCTGGCTGAGCCGGGGCTTGAGTGTGCGGCGCTACCTGCTGTGGACCACAGGCGCCTTCATCGTCGCCTCCGTGCTCTGCTCGTTCAGCTGGAACCTCACCAGCATGATCGTCTTTCGGGCGCTGCAGGGCTTCACCGGCGGGGCGCTGATCCCGATGGCCTTCTCCCTCATCGTCAGTCTGCTGCCGCTGCACAAGCGGGCCACCGGCATGGCGCTGTTCGGCCTGTGCGCCACCTTCGCCCCCGCCATCGGCCCGACCCTGGGCGGCTGGCTGACCGAACAGATGTCCTGGCACTACATCTTCTACCTGAACGTGCCGCCGGGACTGCTGGTGATGGCCATGCTGGCCCACGGGCTGGACAAGAAGCCGGTGGACTGGGAGGTGATCAAGCGGGTGGATCTCATCGGCATCCTTACCATGGCGGTGGGGCTGGGCCTGTTGGAAGTGGTGCTGGAAGAGGGCAACCGGGAGGACTGGTTCGGTTCCAGCTTCATCGTGCGGCTCACCGTCATCTCGGTGGTGGCGCTGGTGTTCTTCGTCATCAGTCAGCTGCTGCGCCGCCACCCGCTGGTCAACCTGCGGCTGCTGCACAACCCGCGCTTCGCGCTGGCCTGCTTCGCCTACCTGGTGCTCGGCATGGCGTTGATGGGCTCCATCTATGTGCTGCCGCTCTACATGACCCAGATCCACAACTACAACGCGCTGGAAATCGGCGAGGTGCTGATGTGGATGGGATTGCCCCAGCTGCTGGTGCTGCCACTGGTGCCCAAATTGACCCACAAGATAGACCCGCGCTATCTGGTGAGCTTCGGCTTTCTGGTGTTCGCCGTCAGCTGCTTCATGAACATGAACATGAGTGCGGATTACGCCGGCCCCCAGCTGATCCAGTCGCTCATCGTGCGGGCGCTGGGGCAGCCCTTCATCATGGTGCCGCTCTCCCTGGTGGCGACCGCCAGCCTGACGCCGGACGAGATCCCCTCCTCCTCCACCCTGCTCAACGTGCTGCGCAACCTGGGGGGAGCATTCGGCATCGCCATCATAGCCACCCTGATCGACAACGATACCCGCACCCACGTCAGCCAGATCGGCAGTACCCTGGCCGCCACCAGCATAGAGGGACAGGCCTATCTGCTGCAGCTGGCCCAGAGCATGATGGCCCAGGGCTCCGGCCCCGAGCTGGCCCGTCTGCAGGCTCAGGCCATGCTGTCGAACACCATCAGCCGCGAGGCGGCCATCATGGCCTACAACCAGGTGTTCTTCGTGATGGGTATCTTCCTGCTGATCGCCAGCGCCCTGATGCTGCTGCTCAAGCAGCCGGCCCCGAGGGCGCCGGATGCCGAACCGGTCGAGGCGTGAAAAGAGTGAGAAGGGAGTAGCAAAACGGGCCGGCAGGCCCGTTTTTTATTGCGGCCCGCCGGTCAACCCGCCAGCGAGGCGGCGATCAGGAACTGGGCGGCGAAGTAGCTGCTCATCACCCAGGCGGTGGCATGGGGAAAGGGGCGACGGAAGCGATCCAGCGCCAGCATGCTGTCGGAGAAGAGGAACATCAGCGCCCCCACCAGGGCGGCGGCGCTGCCGGCGGTGAGGGAGGCGTGCCAGGCACCGGCGGCCACCCAGGCCATGCCGATGATCACCAGCATGTAGCAGAAGACGGGGATCTTCATCTCCCCGAGCTTGCCCCACAGCAGGCCGAACACCATGCCGGCCACCAGCAGCAACAGCAGGCCATCCACCAGGTTCAGCACCAGCGGCCCCTGGGCGAAGCCAACGATGTAGCAGAGGTGCGCGACAAGAAATGCCGCCAGCCCCTGGATGAAGCGGTCGCTCGGCAGCATCAGCAGCACGTCGCCGGCCAGCGACAGGCAGAGACCAAGCAGGATCCAGGCATGGGAGCCGTCGTGGTCATAGCCCTGATAGCCGAACGCCAGCGCTATGATGAGCAGCATAGTCAGCGGCTTGCTGATGTAGAACTGACGGGAGTCTGAGCCGTAGGCCGCACGAATGTGCCACCAGCCCGATGCGATGATCAAGAAACTCAATAACATGCCCTGCTCCTCACGTGTCGCTCGCAGTCATACGGCAACATCTTCTTGCTGACAGGGAGAGTAACAAATTCCCCCGGCCAGTGGCAGAGGCGCTCAGCAAACGAGCACCCTACGCCTAAAGTCTAATTGTCCCGTCCACCCGGTTCGGGCATAAGGAACGGGTTCGGAGGATCACCATGGAAGAAGCAATGAGAAACTATCTGCCCGCCATCGATATCATGATGTGCCACTTGGGAATCAGCTTTGAGCAAGCCTGCGAACAGCTGGGATTGAGCCAGGTGGAGCAACAGACCCTGAGCCTGCTGCAGGAGCAGGATCCGCAAGAATAAGCCCTCCCGCGGCCCGTATAGATATCATGATGTGCCGCGTTGAATAGGTCTGAGAGCAGCCGGAACTAAGCTAGGTGAAGCAACAGCCTTTCAACCTGCCGCATAAAGCAAGCTCCGCAGGAATAACCCCACACGGGGTAAATAAAAACGGCGCCATCGTGGCGCCGTTTTTATTGGGTGCGGGATCAGCGTGCCTGACGGCGCCGCTGCAGCCAGATCACGGCACCGAATAGCAGGAAGCCCGGCAGCCACATCAGCTCCTTGGGCCAGCGCTCGGTGGGCGCCTTGACGCTCAGGATCTGCTGATCCATCTCCAGCCCCAGCTCGGCGGCCTGGCTGCCGAAGGTGACGCTGTCGATCAGGATCTTGCCGTCCTGCTCATAGGTCTGGATCCCCAGCTTGGCCAGACGATCCTCACCGCTCGCGCCATCCGGCACCGGCAGCAGCACGGTGAAGCGGCGCAGCTTGCCCACCGCATCTTCCCCTTCCATCCGCAGGCGCAGGGTGCTCTCGGCCTCCACCTGGCCCATGGTCTGGGCCAGCTCGGCTGGCGCGGCGTCGCGATACGGGTCGTGCAGCATGTCCATCCAGAAGCCGGGACGGAACAGGGTGAAGGCCACCAGCAGCAGCAGCACGCTCTCGTACCAGCGGCTCTTCACCAGGAAGTAGCCCTGGGTGGCGGCGGCGAAGATCAGCATGGCGATGGTGGCCACGATGAAGATCAGCACGCCGTGGGCGAAGTCCACGTTGATGAGCAGCAGGTCGGTGTTGAAGATGAACAGGAACGGCAGTGCCGCGGTGCGCAGGCTGTAGTAGAACGCCGTGATCCCGGTCTTGATGGGGTCGCCCTTGGAGACGGCAGCCGCGGCGAACGAGGCCAGCCCCACCGGCGGGGTCACGTCGGCCATGATGCCGAAGTAGAAGACGAACAGGTGCACGGCGATGAGCGGCACGATGAGGCCGTTCTGCTGCCCCAGGGTGACGATCACCGGCGCCAGCAGGCTCGACACCACTATGTAGTTGGCGGTGGTGGGCAAGCCCATGCCGAGGATCAGGCTCAGCAGGGCGGTCAGCAGCAGCATCAGCAGCAGGTTGCCCATGGAGAGGAACTCCACCAGATCCGCCAGCACCAGGCCGACGCCGGTCTGGGAGACGGCCCCGACTATGATGCCGGCAGTGGCGGTGGCGATGCCGATGCCGATCATGTTGCGGGCACCGGCGATCAGCCCCTCGCGCAGATCCACCACGCCGTCGGTGAAGCTGCCGTAGTCATGCTTGCCATCGGTGCGCAGCCAGTTCAGCAGCGGGCGCTGGGTCAGCAGTATGATGATCAGCATCACCGAGCCCCAGAAGGCCGACAGGCCCGGGGAGAGTCGCTCCACCATCAGACACCACACCAGTACCACCACCGGCAGCAGGAAGTGCAGGCCGGAGAGCAGCACGGCGCGGGTTTCCGGCAGCTCGTCCAGCGGCTTGTCCGGATCTTCCGACGGCAACGGCTCGTTGCTGGCGGCGATCTTCAGCAGTCCCAGGTAGGCGGCGGCCAGCAGCACGCTGATCCCCGGCAGGGCGTAGTCGCCCAGCGCCGGCTTGAGCCAACCCAGGCCATAGTAGACCGCCATGGAGAGGCCGCTGATGAGAGCGGCACCGAAGGCGAAGCCGGTCAGGCGGCGCAGCCAGGGGCGCGGCTGACGGTTGCCGATGGGCTGCATGCCGAGCTTGAGCGCCTCGAGGTGCACTATGTAGAGCAGGGCGATGTAGGAGATGGCCGCCGGCAGGAAGGCGTGCTTGATGATGTCGACGTAGGGGATGCCAACGTACTCCACCATCAGGAAGGCGGCGGCTCCCATGACCGGGGGCATGATCTGGCCGTTGACCGAGGAGGCCACTTCCACCGCGCCGGCCTTCTCCTTGGAGAAGCCGACCCGTTTCATCATGGGGATGGTGAAGGTGCCCGTGGTCACCACGTTGGCGATGGAGGAGCCGGAGATGACGCCGGTTAGGGCCGAGGCCACCACGGCTGCCTTGGCCGGGCCGCCGCGCAGGTGGCCGAGCAGGCTGAAGGCGAGCTGGATGAAGTAGTGGCCCGCACCGGCACGCTCGAGCAGGGCGCCAAACAACACGAACAGGAAGACGAAGCTGGTGGAGACCCCGAGGGCAATGCCGAACACCCCTTCGGTGGTGATCCACTGGTGGTTGGCCAGCGCATGCAGGCTCACCCCACGGTGGGCCAGCAGGGAGGGCATCCAGGGGCCGGCCAGGCTATAGGCCAGGAAGACGATGGCGATCACCGCCAGGGCCGGGCCGAGGGCACGGCGGGCGGCTTCCAGCAGCAGCGGAATGCCGATACAGGCGACCACGAAGTCCATGGTGGTCAGGTTGCCGGGGCGCTGGGCCAGCTGCTCATACATGATGAACAGGTAGCTGGCGACGGCGGCGCCGATGAGGCCAAGGGCGATGTCACCGAGCGGCACCCGGTCGCGCGGCGAGCTGCGCATGGCCGGGAACACCAGATAGGCAAGCAGGATGGCGAAAGCCAGGTGAATCGAGCGTGTTTCAGTGTCGTTGAGAACACCGATGCCGAGAGAGAACGGCAGCGGCGAAGCGATCCAGAGCTGGAACAGGGACCAGATCAGCGCAAGACCCGCGATGATCCAGCTCATGGTGCCCACCGGCAGGCGGGCTCCCACATCCTGGGCGATCAGCTCCTCGGCCGAGAGCGCCTCTTGTTGTTGTGTTTGCTGCATAGTGTGGCTCTGTTGGTACTGCAATAAATGAGACTCGCCCCCCCGAGGGAGGAGCGAGTCTGGGGCACATCCGAAACCGCAACCGGATTACATCCAGCCACGTTCCTTGTAGTAGCGCACCGCGCCTTCATGCAGCGGGGCGGAGAGACCCACCTTGATCATGTCGGCTTCCTTCAGGTCGGCGAAGGCCGGGTGCAGGCGCTTGAAGCGATCCAGGTTGTCGAACACGGACTTGACCAGCTGGTAGACCACTTCCGGATCGGCCTTGGCGCTGGTGGAGAGTACGGCCTTGCCACCGATGGACGGGGTCGGGTTCGGGCTGCCCTTGTACAGACCACCCGGGATCTCGGCCTTGCTGTAGTAGCTCTTCTCGGCCAGCAACTTGTCGATCTCGGGGCCGGTCACCGGCACCAGCACGGTGTCGGTGGTAGTGGAGGCTTCCTGGATGGCACCGTTGGGGTGGCCAACGAAGTAGCTCATGGCGTCGATGTTGTTGTCACCCAGGGCAGAGGCCTGCTCGGCGGGTTTGAGCTCGGAGACCAGACTGAACACGGACTTGTCCCAGCCCTTGACGGCCATGATCTCTTCGAAGGTGTCGCGCTGGCCGGAGCCCGGGTTGCCGATGTTGACGCGCTTGCCCTTCAGATCGTCGAAGCCGGCAATCTTGGCGTCCTTGCGGGCCAGGATGGTGAACACTTCGCTCTGCAGGGAGAAGACGGCGCGGATGTCATCCATCGGACCCTCGGCCTTGAACGGCTCGACGCCCTTCATCGCCTTGTACTGGTGGTCGGACTGCATGATGCCGAAGTTGAACTCGCCGGAGCGGATGCCGTTGACGTTGGCAACACCGCCGCCACTGGCCGGGGCGTTGCACTTGATCTGGTGATCGGCGGCGCCGCGGTTGAGGAAGCGGCAGATGGACTGGCCCGCCACGTAGTAGACACCGGTCTGACCGCCAGTACCTATGGTCACGAAGCGCTCCTGCGCCTGTACCGGACCACCAAACGAGACACCGACCAGAGCTGCCGACAAGGCACACGCCAGGGATAATCCTTTCATGTTGTTCATCCTTTTTGATTGATTCAGCTCGCCCGTTCCACGGGCGAATGCAAGACAAACCGCCGTGCTGCGTCGGCGGTCGTCCGTGACCTCGCGATGAGGAAATGGGTGAACGACCAGCGTTCCCCAAAAAGCCACCAGCATCCTGTGGTGAGACAGTCGGCTTCATGCCAACCAGAGATAATTGGCACCGAGGGGGCCAATTAAAGAGTTATAACGGCATCGATTAAGCACACGGCGCCAACATAAATCAAACAAAAACACAAAATGAAGGATATCGGTCGCCAGAAATTTGAAGCCGATCATTAATTTGCCGATCGAAGATTAATTGGTTGTGCTACCGGACGGCAGGCGGGAAGAGGGAAAGGAGATTCTTTTGCAGCCCTTGTCTGGCAAGGGCTGCAACCTTGGTGACTTATGCTTTTGGCTTGGCCAGATCCAGGATAAACGCAAACTCCAGCGCAATATCCTCGTAGGCCTTGAAGCGGCCCGACTTGCCGCCGTGGCCGGCGTCCATGTCGGTACTCAGCAACAACTTGTTATCATCCGTCTTCAGCTCGCGCAGCTTGGCCACCCACTTGGCCGGCTCCCAATACTGCACCTGGGAATCGTGCAACCCGGTGGTGACCAGCAGATTCGGGTAGGCCTGTGCCTTGACCTGATCGTAGGGGCTGTAGGCCTTCATGTAGTCGTAGTAGCGCTTCTGGTTCGGATTGCCCCACTCGTCGTACTCGCCTGTGGTGAGGGGGATGGACTCGTCCAGCATGGTGGTGACCACGTCGACGAAGGGCACCTGGGCCACCACGCCGCGATAGAGCTGGGGCGCCTGGTTGATGACGGCCCCCATCAGCAGGCCGCCGGCGCTGCCGCCCATGGCGTAGACCTGATCCCTGGCACCATAGCCCTGCGCCACCAGCGCCTCGGTCACGTCGATGAAGTCGTTGAAGGTGTTCTGCTTCTTCAGCAGCTTGCCATCCTCATACCAGTGGCGGCCCAGCTCCTCGCCACCACGGATGTGGGCGATGGCGTAGACGAAGCCGCGATCCAGCAGGCTCAGCCTGGCGCTGCTGAAGTCCGGATCCATGCTGGCGCCATAGGAGCCATAGCCGTAGACCAGCAGCGGATTGGTGCCTGCGCCGGTCCCCTCTTTCTTGAACTGGTCCTTGCGATAGACCAGCGACACCGGCACGGCCACGCCGTCACGGGCTGTGATCCAGAGCCGCTCGCTGGCATATTGATCGGCCTTGAAGCCCGCCACCGGCTGCTGCTTGAGCAGGGTGCGCTTGCCGCTGTTCAGGTCGAGCTCGTAGGTGGAAGACGGCGTGGTCATGGAGGAGTAGCCATAGCGCAGGGCGCTGGTGTCCGGCTCCGGGTTGTAGGCAAGCCAGGTGACATAGGCCGGGTCGTCGAAGGCGATCTCCTTCTGCTCGCCGCTCTGCCAGTTGACCTGGCGCAACCGGGTCAGCCCCTGGCTGCGCTCCTCCAGCACCAGCCACTCCTTGAACAGGGCATAGCTCTCCAGCAGCACATCCGGATTGGGGGCGATCACCGCCTTCCAGCGCTCCACCGGGCTCTCTTTGGTCTCGTACAGGCCGAAGTTCTTGCCGTCCTTGTTGGAGCGCACATAGAAGCGGCCGCGGTAGTGATCCAGGCTGTACTCGTGATCCACCTGGCGCGGCAGGAACAGCCGCGGCGCCTGGGTCGGCACGTTGGCATCGATGAGGCGCGCCTCGCCGGTAGTGGTGCTGGAGAGGGCGATGACGATGAAATCTTCCGAGGTGGTGGCATAGAGGCTCACATAGAAGGTGTCGTCCTTCTCCTCGTAGACCAGGGTATCCTTGGCGGGATCCGTACCCAGTTCGTGGCGATAGACCTGGTAGGGCAGCAGGGTCTTGGGGTGCTTGCGCACGTAGAACACCGTCTTGCTGTCGTTGGCCCACACCAGATTGCCGGAGGTATTCGGAAGCGTGTCGGCGGCCCACTTGCCGCTCTCCAGATCGAAGAACTGGATCTGGTACTGGCGGCGGGAGAGGAAATCTTCCGCCACCGCCAGCCAGCGGTTGTTGCGGCTCACCTCGAGCGCCCCCAGGGCGTAGAACTCGTGGCCCTCGGCGCGCTGGTTGCCGTCCAGCAGCAGGCTTGTAGCCTCTTCACCCAGCTTGCTGCGTGAATAGATGGCGTACTCCTTGCCCGGCTCGTAGCGGGTCTGGTAGCGATAGCCGTTCTTCACATAGGGCACCGACTCGTCCTGCTGGGGAATACGGGCCACCATCTCCTGATAGAGCTGGTCACGCAGCGGCTTGACCGGTTTGAGCATGGCGTCGGTGTAGGCGTTTTCAGCCTCCAGGTAGGCCAGCACCTCGGGTTTCTGGCGCTCGTCATCGCGCAGCCAGTAGTAGTTGTCGACCCGGGTATCCCCGTGTTTTTTCAGGGTATGGGGGTGTTTGGCGGCCACGGGAGGCTGGATCTGGGTGTCGCGTGTGGGCATGGCGGACTCATCATTGGCATATGAACAGGGAACGGCGGCCAGGCAAGCCAGCAGCAGAAGCCCTCGGGAAAAGGTGAACATGTCGCATCCTTTGCGCTTTAAAAGGGTTGGCGGACCTGAGCCTTGGCTCCTTGGACAGGGGACCAATCTGCCCCTTGTCGCCTTCAGTTGCAAGTTCTCCCGCGCCGGGATGTAAAAGGGCCGCCATCTCGCGATGGCGGCCCCCATACCTGACCGTGAGCGACACGGGCTCGCTCAGGTGTGCCTCACATGATGGAAGTGTGTCTGCTCACGGCCAGCCTTCATCAGCCGGGGTAGCTCGACCAGACCCTGGTCGCGCCCTCATTGCTGATGCTCAGCACCTGATAGGGCTGACCCGGAATATCCATGCCCGGCGCACTCTGGGGCATGCCCGGAATGGTCAGGCCGCGGATCGCCGGTTTTTCCTTGAGCAGTTTCTGCACATCGGCGGCGGGCACGTGTCCCTCGATCACATAGCCGTTGACCACGCCGGTGTGGCAGGAGGCCAGCTGCGGAGTGATGCCGTACTGCTGTTTGACCGGTGCAAGCTGTTCGGTTTCGATGACCTCGAGCTCGAAGCCATTCTCTTCCATGTGCTTGTTCCAGGCCTGGCAGCAGCCGCAGTACTTGGATTTGTAGACGGTCATCTTCTCGGCCGCGAGAGCAGAAAAGCTGACGGTACCGGCCAGCACGGCCAGTAGCAGGGATTTGTACATAACTCACCTCAGATTGAATGAAACATGCCCGGGAACGGGGGTCAGATTCAAGCCAGGGTGCGGGGAGGACGCTCCAGCCGGTCGGTCGGGACATCCGGCATGAACTGGGAAGGGGAGATGAAATCCGGGGCGTCGGGCTCCAGCATGGCAACCGTCAAGCTGTCACTGCTGAGCACCGTCATGGCGAGCGCCGAGGTGAAGCTGCCGCAGGGCATGGCTTTTTCCAGGGTGCGTTCGCTCTGGCTGCAATGAGGCGTCAGGGTACAGAGATCGGTCGCCGCCCTGCTGCCAAACGACATCAGCACCATCAGCAGACTCCACAGGGGGAGCCAGCGGCGGGCGCGAGCGAGTTGGCGACGGGTCAGAACCATGAGACGACTCATTGACGAAAGGTGGCCTATGGTAACCCCTGGCCCAGGGGGAGGGTCAAGCCCTCCCCCTCTTCCAGTCAGCCTACATCAAGGTTGCTGACGGGTGGCCGCCAGCACGATCTCGCGCACGCAGACATTGGCCGGCTGGTTCCATGCATAGAGCACGGCCTCGGCGATCACCTCGGGTGCGATGACACCGCCCATCTGATCCTTCCAGTCGTGGTAGCCCGCCTTGATGCTCTCGTCCGTGGTATGGCTGAGCAGCTCGGTCTCCACCGCGCCTGGGGCTATGGTCACCATCCGCACGCCGACATCGGCCACCTCTTCCCGGATGTTCTCGGTCAGGGCGTGCACCGCGAACTTGGTGGCGCAGTAGGCGGCATGGTTCGGGAAGGTCTTGCGACCGGCGATGGAGCTGATGTTGATGATGGTGCCGCTGCGGCGCGCCTTCATCCCGGCCAGCACGGCGTGAACACCGTTCAACACCCCCATCACGTTGATGTTGAGCATCTGCTGCCACTCGGCCGGGTCCTGCACGTCGGCCTGGCCCAGCAGCATGACGCCGGCATTGTTGACCAGGCAGCCGACCGGACCGAATTGCGCCTCGGCCTGCTGGATGGCGGCCTTCATGGCGGCGGTGTCGGTCACGTCGACCCCGATGCAGAGGGTATCGGGCAGGCCCAGCGCCTGCATGGGCTCGACCCGGCGGGCCAGCAGCAGCAGCGGATGGCCGGCGGCCGAGAAGGCGCTGGCGATGGCGGCACCGATCCCGGCGGAGGCACCGGTGATCACGACGAGAGGCTTGGACATGATGTTTTCCTTCTGATTCAAGAGTCGGTTTGAGCAAACAAGCGGCTGGCCAGCACGGAACGGGATCACTATAGTCACTGCATCCATCAGTGATAAATATTGTTTTCCGCTGGTTATCATCTGAAAAAACTATGGTTGGGCTTATGCTGGATCTGAGACTGCTGCGCTTCTTCATCGCCATCTATGAAGAGAAGAACATCACGGCGGCGGCCGAACGCTGCCACGTCAGCCAGCCCTCCCTCTCGGCGGGGCTGCGTCAGCTGGAAGAGACCCTGGGTGACAGCCTGTTCATTCGGGGCAAGAAGGGGGTGGAGGCGAAGGATCCGGCCCACTACCTCTATCCCCACGCGGTCAAGCTGGTGGAGGAAGCGCGCCGGCTGCCCGAGCTGTTTCGCCAGAAGGCGACGCGTGCGCGGCTCAATCTTGCCATCATGCCGGACCTGAGCCGGCGCCGGCTGGCGGGATTGCTGCAGCAGGTGCAGGCGGTGCTGCCCGAGCTGGATCTCACCCTCTCCGATTACGGAACGCCTGCCGACTGTCGGCTGACCCTGGATGCTCTGCGCCGGGAGGACGAGATCTTTCTGCCGCTGTGGGAGGAGGATTATGTCTTGTGCGTGCGCCGCGACCATCCCCTCGCCGGCCGCCGGCAACTCGAACTGGCCGAGCTACAACATTATGATTTTATTGAGTGCCCACCCTGCGAGGCCCATCAGCAGACCATAGGCCTGCTGGCCTGTGATCGGCTCACCCTCAATCTGGTGGCCAAGGCAGAGAGCAAGGGGCTGGTGATGGCGCTGGTACTGGCCGGGATCGGCATCAGCTTCCTGCCGGACGGGCTGGTGGAGGACGAGGCGGGGCTGTGCACCGTGCCCGTGAGCGGGCCCCGGATGTTCCGGCGCATCGGCCTCTGCTATCCCGCCCACCAGACCCTCAATCCGGCGCTGCGCGAGCTGATCCCGGAGCTGGCGGGCCACTGCGCTTCTTGCTAACGTCGCTGCGCAATGCATCTTTTGCCGGCATCCACTCCTCTTCAGGTCAGGACCCCATGAAACGCATTCTGGTCATCTTCTCACACCCGGCGCTGCAGAGCTCCCGGGCCAACAAGCAGCTGCTGCAGGCCATCGACGGGCTGGAGGGCATCACCCTGCACGACCTCTATCTGCAATACCCGGACATGTTCATCAACGTGAAGCGGGAGCAGGCCCTGCTCTCTGAACACGACATCATCGTCTTCCAGCACCCCTTCTACTGGTACTCCTGCCCCGCCATCATGAAGGAGTGGATGGATCTGGTGCTGGAGTACGGCTACGCCTATGGCCCGGAAGCCCACGCCCTCAACGGCAAGCAGTGGCTATCGGCCATCACCACCGGCGGTGCCCCTGAATCCTACTGCAGCGCCGGCTACAACCAGCGCCCGCTGCTCGACTTCCTGCTCCCCTTTCAGCAGACGGCCCAGCTGTGCGGCATGAGCTGGCTGCCCCCGTTCGTGCTGCACTCCTTTCACAAGATCCGGGACCCGGAGGCGCTGCGCCGCTGCGGCCAGGACTATCGCCAATTGCTGTGCGCCCTGCGCGACGAGCAGCTGACCCCGGAACAACTCGGCGGCACCCCCTATCTGCGCGATCTGCTGGAGGTACTCCCATGACCCGAACCCGCTCCGGGCGCCAGCCCGGCCTGCCTTCATCGGCCTCCACCACGGCGCGGAGGATCCGCTGATGGGACACGGTTTGCTGTTCGATGCCTTCATCTACCTCTCAGCCGCGGTGATCGCGGTGCCGCTGGCCAAGCGCTGGGGGCTGGGCTCCGTGCTCGGTTACCTGCTGGCGGGGATCATCATAGGCCCCTTCCTGCTGGGGCTGGTGGGTGAGCAAAAAGACGTGATGCACTTCGCCGAGTTCGGGGTGGTGCTGATGCTGTTTCTGGTCGGGCTGGAGCTCAGGCCGGCGCTGCTGTGGCAGCTGAAGGGGCCCATTCTCGGCACCGGCGGACTGCAAGTGCTGCTCACCACGGCAGCCCTGACCGGCGTGGCCCACCTCATCGGCCTGCCCTGGCAACAGGGGCTGGCCATCGGCCTCATCCTGGCACTCTCCTCCACCGCCATCGTGCTGCAGAGCCTGCAGGAGCGCAAACTGATGCAGAGCGAGAGCGGCCGCTCCGCCTTCGCGGTGCTGCTGTTCCAGGACATCGCCGTCATCCCCATCCTGGCGATCCTGCCGCTGCTTGCCATCGCGCCGGTGGCCAGCAGCGGCAGCTCTGAGCTGGCCGGCTGGCAACACGGCCTGCTGGTGGTGGCCGCCATCTCCGGCATAGTGCTGGGGGGTCATTACCTGATGCGCCCGGTGTTTCGCGCCATCGCCCAGTCTCACATGCGGGAGATCTTCGTCGCCGCCGCCCTGCTGCTGGTGATCTCCATCGCCGTGCTGATGGAGTCGGTCGGCCTCTCCCCCGCTCTCGGCTCCTTCCTCGCCGGCGTGGTGCTGGCGGACAGCGAATATCGCCACGAGCTGGAGGCGGACATAGAGCCGTTCAAGGGGCTGCTGCTCGGCCTCTTCTTCATGTCGGTTGGCGCCGGCATCAACTTCGGGCTGTTTGCCGAACACCCGCTGCTGATCCCGGCCCTGGTGGTCGGCCTGATGCTGCTCAAGTGGCTGGTGTTGATGGCGCTCGGCTTCATCATCCGCATCTCGCCGAGCCAGCGCTGGACCTTTGGGCTGGCGCTGGCCCAGGGGGGGGAGTTCGCCTTCGTGCTGTTCTCGTTCGCGGCCCAGAACAGGGTGTTGCCGGGGGATACCATAGCCCTGCTGACCCTGGTGGTGGCGCTCTCCATGGCGTTGACGCCGCTGCTGCTGATCCTCAACGATAGGGTGATCCAGCCCTGGTTCGACTACCGCAACCAGAGCGAGGTCCCGCAGCACGAGCAGCCGGAGCTGGTGGAGCACCCGGTGATCATCGCCGGCTTCGGCCGCTTCGGTCAGATAGTGGGACGCTTGCTGCACGGCCACGGCATAGGTACCACCATCCTCGAGCAGGATGCCAGCCAGATCGAGATGCTGCGCAAGTATGGCTATCAGGTGTTCTACGGGGATGCCAGCCGGCTCGACCTGCTGCACGCCGCCGGTGCCCACAAGGCCAAATTGCTGGTGCTCTCCATCAACGACCCTGCAACGTCACTCGAAGTAATTGAAATGGTGAAGAAACACTTCCCGCACCTTAAGATACTGGCGCGAGCCCAGGATCGTCCTCACGCTCACGAGATCCTGCGTCAGGGCGTGGGCAGCGTGTATCGGGAAACCCTGGGTTCCGCCGTGGATCTGGGGGTGGAAGCCCTGACCCAGCTCGGTTTTCGGGCCAACCAGGCCTGGCGGGCCGGGCAGACCTTCAAGCAGCACGACAACTGGCTGCTGCGGGAGCAGGTCAACTACCTGGACGACGAACACACCTATATCAACAAGAGCCTGCAATACCGGGACATCCTCTCCGATCTGCTGCAAGACGATCAGGAAGGACAGGAGCGCATTCACGCCCACAACTGGAACAGCGGTCTGCCCGACAACGACAAGGAAGCAATATGATTGCCTATTACCCCCTGCTCAAACACCTGCACATGACGCTGGCACTGGTCAGCGTGCTGCTGTTCCTCTATCGCTGGCTGCTGGCCCTGGGGGGCAGTGCCCGCCTGCAGCAGAAGTGGCTGAAGATCCTGCCCCACATCAACGATACCTTTCTGTTGCTGTTCGGGGTGCTGCTGGCGGTGACTCTGCAGATGAGCCCGGGTCAGCAGCCCTGGCTGATGGCCAAGCTGATCGCGCTGGTGGTTTACATCGGCTTCGGCGTCATGGCGCTCAAGCGCCCTGCGCGCAGCCAGAAGCTGGTGGCCGGCCTCGCGGCCCTGGCGGTATTCGGCTACATGGTGGGCGCCGCCATCACCAAGTCGGCCTGGTCCTGGCTGGCCTGATCCGACAGCAAAAATCCCCGCCCGGTGGAGGAGAGTCCTCTCCTCCACACCATATTCTGCGTTTACCCATTATTTCTGTTTTTTCTTCTACATCAAATCCGTAAGACAGCACTTTCATTTGGCGAATTTTCATCATTTTTTAGCCTCAATTGCTGCCAGAAAAGAGAGCGTTCTCTTTTATGATCATGTAGTTAGCTTGGTTTGTATGAAAATGGCGACAGTTGTCGCAGCAAAACTTGCGACATAGACTGTCGCAAGGCATGGCTAGGATACACTCAACGCTAAACCAGTGAAGGCATGCACCATGAGTAAGAAGCTGTTACGACAACTGACCTTGGCGCGTTGCATCCCGCACCGCCCTTACAAGCTGACCGCCAGCCAACTCCAGGTAAAACTGGAAGAAGAAGGCATTCATGTCAGTCTGCGTACCGTGCAACGGGACCTGGAAGAGATGTCCGGCATGGGGTTGTTCGATCTCACCTCGGATGAACGCAGCAAACCACACGGCTGGTGCTTCGAGCGCCATGGCCTCAACGATTTTGCCAACATCATGCCGCTGTCGCTGGCAGTGGCGCTGAAAACCTGGAGCGACCAGGCCAGCCAGCTGCTGCCCGCCAGTGTCCTGACCGAATTGAACCCGCTGGTCGACAAGGCCAGCCAGGTGATCCGTGACAGCCAGAGCGAACTGGCGGAACGCTGGCTCGAGAGCGTGCACCAGTCACCGCGTCCGTTTGCCGGCAACCCGGAGATCCGCCGCAGCACCCTGATCCGCGATGCATTGTGGCGTGGCCGCAAGTTCAGCGCCGAGATCCAGCGTGTCATCAAGGAGCGCACCGTGTGGCTCTGCTATGACCGCATCAATCCGCTCGGCATTCTGAACCAGGCAGAGGGGCCGACCCTGCTCTGCACCCTGTCCGAGCTGGATCCCAAGGTCTATGGCATCCCGTTCGACCACATCAAGAACGTGGAGCTGACCAACTTCAGCGCGACCCAGCCGAAGGATTTCAATATCCAGAAACTGATCCGCGATCAGGGGTACCAGGATGTCAGCGGGCCGATCCGCTTCGTCGGCCGCATCGATGCCAACTGTCCGACCTTGGTCGACGGCCAGATCCCCGGCCACAACCCGCGCATGACCCGCTACGACAAGCGCAGCGTGGTGGTGGAAACCGAGGTGCAGGACACTCCGGAGTTCCGTACCTGGCTCAACAACATGAGCGGGAACCTGGAAGTGCTGGCGCCAGAATCCTTGCGCAAGGCATATCCGACACCGGGTAGCCGCGTCAGCTGACACCTTCTCAAAAAGCCGGGCCAAGCCCGGCTTTTTGTATTCTTTTTGAGCATATTTATTCAACTAATTTTTAAGCCTTACCCTCCGAATTGAGCCTGTTTTTACCATCGTTTTCGCCCTGTTTTTGCGTGTGAGAGATCAGCCATCGCCGCTGTAAGAGGCCACTGTGTCGAACCGTACGCGAAGCCATCTTTGAATCCTTATGCTTTCCTGTGAAACAAACTAACGCCATGATTAATATGAATTTATTATCATAACCATGATCGTTTAAGCGTTCTCATCACGCCGACAACGCCAGATCCTCCCTTGTTCCGCCCTCTCGTTCCCTTAATATGGGTCTCACAAGGACGAAGCTGATTCGGCAGGATGCAGAAACAGCGCATAAGCAGGGAATAAACCACAGGAAGTGGGCAGGGAACACCTCAGGATGAGGCCGATAGCCAGGATGGTTATCAAAGGGAATACAGGACACCGCGGGACGTGGTTGAGGACACCTCGGGATGAGGCAGAGCAGCAGGATGGTTGCTCTTCAGGACGAACAGGAACCTCGCCGGAGGCGAGCAGGACAGCTTCAGGATGAAGCGAGATAACCCGGATGGTTATCTGTCAGGATGACGTAAGGAACACCACGGGATGTGGTAACGGACACCTCCAGGATGGAGAGAGTGCAGCAATCAGGATCGATTGCCAGGCTAGGATGGCCACAGGACACCTCAACGGATTGGGAAGGGGATATTCCGAAGGATCAGGATAAAGTCAGGGATTGCAGGGAGCGTTGCAGTTCAGGGACTGGACGAAATGACTCGAGGGGACGGCAGCTGCCGTCCCCTTTTCTTTTTGCGCTTTTTACTAGATGCAACCCAATCAAATCACTTACGCTGCAGATGTTGTGCATGCCACTTCCCTGCGCTTGTTCCTGCTGCTCGTCACTCTCGCCCATACCTTGACTGAGTCTTTCGACAAGACCTCTCTAAAGGCCTGAAAGAAGCGCTGAGACATTCAAGCTGCACTTCATATGTGTGACGAAGCATAGAGGCGCTATTCAGTCTTCGACGACACTCAAGCAACAAGTGGTTGCCATTCCCCCTCATGCCATTGTTGGCGGCATACTGCATCAAAGATCCGAAGAGAGTCTCAGCTTCAGTAGTCCCCGGGGATCACATCAATATCCCTGCCCGCCAGAAGCACAGGGTCGAGTGGACCCATCCCGACATGACCACCGTCTGGCTCTGCGTGTTTTACTGAGGTGAGTAAGGAGAAAAGAGGGGACCCGGGGAAAATGAAACGAAAAAAAGCCCAGTCTTTCGACTGGGCTTCTTGTTAGTGGCGGAGCGGACGGGACTCGAACCCGCGACCCCCGGCGTGACAGGCCGGTATTCTAACCGACTGAACTACCGCTCCGCATTCGGTTAGCTTTCGCTAAATCTTTTGCCGCTTCTTTATGAGGTGTCATCCTCGCAGCCGGTCATGTCTTTCACATCACCGTTTAATTGGGTGCCTGGCAGTGTCCTACTCTCGCATGGCGAATGCCACACTACCATCGGCGCTACAGCGTTTCACTTCTGAGTTCGGCATGGGGTCAGGTGGTTCCACTGCGCTATTGCCGCCAGGCAAAATCTTCAATCTGAAAAAGCTGATTTTGTTATTCGTTCTCGGTATCTGCTACAAGCCTTCGAACACTTCTTGGGTGTTGTATGGTTAAGCCTCACGGGTAATTAGTATGGGTTAGCTCAACACGTCGCCGCGCTTACACACCCCACCTATCAACGTTGTGGTCTCCAACGGCCCTTTAGGACCCTCAAGGGGTCAGGGATGACTCATCTCAGGGCTCGCTTCCCGCTTAGATGCTTTCAGCGGTTATCGATTCCGAACTTAGCTACCGGGCAGTGCCACTGGCGTGACAACCCGAACACCAGAGGTTCGTTCACTCCGGTCCTCTCGTACTAGGAGCAACTCCCCTCAATCATCCAACGCCCACGGCAGATAGGGACCGAACTGTCTCACGACGTTCTGAACCCAGCTCGCGTACCACTTTAAATGGCGAACAGCCATACCCTTGGGACCGACTTCAGCCCCAGGATGTGATGAGCCGACATCGAGGTGCCAAACACCGCCGTCGATATGAACTCTTGGGCGGTATCAGCCTGTTATCCCCGGAGTACCTTTTATCCGTTGAGCGATGGCCCTTCCATTCAGAACCACCGGATCACTATGACCTACTTTCGTACCTGCTCGACCTGTCCGTCTCGCAGTTAAGCTGGCTTATGCCATTGCACTAACCTCCTGATGTCCGACCAGGATTAGCCAACCTTCGTGCTCCTCCGTTACTCTTTGGGAGGAGACCGCCCCAGTCAAACTACCCACCAGGCACTGTCCGCGAGCCCGATTCAGGGCCCTGCGTTAGAACATCAAACATACAAGGGTGGTATTTCAAGGACGGCTCCAGCGCAACTGGCGTCACGCCTTCAAAGCCTCCCACCTATCCTACACATGTAGGTTCAATGTTCAGTGCCAAGCTGTAGTAAAGGTTCACGGGGTCTTTCCGTCTAGCCGCGGGTACACCGCATCTTCACGGCGAATTCGATTTCACTGAGTCTCGGGTGGAGACAGCATGGCCATGGTTACACCATTCGTGCAGGTCGGAACTTACCCGACAAGGAATTTCGCTACCTTAGGACCGTTATAGTTACGGCCGCCGTTTACCGGGGCTTCGATCAAGAGCTTCGCTTGCGCTAACCCCATCAATTAACCTTCCGGCACCGGGCAGGTGTCACACCCTATACGTCCACTTTCGTGTTTGCAGAGTGCTGTGTTTTTGATAAACAGTCCCAGCCATCTGGTCACTGCGACTCCCGTCAGCTCCATCCGCAAGGGACTTCACCAACAAGAGCGTACCTTCTCCCGAAGTTACGGTACTATTTTGCCTAGTTCCTTCACCCGAGTTCTCTCAAGCGCCTTGGTATTCTCTACCCGACCACCTGTGTCGGTTTGGGGTACGATGACTTGTAATCTGAAGCTTAGAGGCTTTTCCTGGAAGCAGGGCATCAATGGCTTCCGCACCGTAGTGCGTTCGTCTCGTGTCTCAGTGTTGTGTCTCCGGATTTGCCTAGAAACACCACCTACGCACTTTCACCAGGACAACCGTCGCCTGGCCCACCTAGCCTTCTCCGTCCCCCCATCGCAATTACAAGTCGTGCAGGAATATTAACCTGCTTCCCATCGATTACGCCTTTCGGCCTCACCTTAGGGGTCGACTCACCCTGCCCCGATTAACGTTGGACAGGAACCCTTGGTCTTCCGGCGAGGAGGCTTTTCACCCCCTTTATCGTTACTTACGTCAGCATTCGCACTTCTGATATCTCCAGCATGCCTCTCGACACACCTTCGCAGACTTACAGAACGCTCCCCTACCACTCACGCTTAGCGTGAATCCGCGGCTTCGGTGCCTGGTTTGAGCCCCGTTACATCTTCCGCGCAGGCCGACTCGACTAGTGAGCTATTACGCTTTCTTTAAATGATGGCTGCTTCTAAGCCAACATCCTAGCTGTCTGAGCCTTCCCACATCGTTTCCCACTTAACCAGAACTTTGGGACCTTAGCCGGCGGTCTGGGTT
>NZ_CP077394.1:3837500-3967500 GCF_019048665.1 Aeromonas sp. FDAARGOS 1408
ATAGGACGCTCTTCATCATCGTTGTGAACACGAGCAGAAGCAGGCACATAACCACGACCGCGCTGAACTTTCAGGCGCATGCTGATTTCAGCATTGGCACCAGTCAGGTGGCAGATTACGTGCTCCGGGTTTACGATCTCGACTTCATCACCGTGAGTGATATCACCAGCGGTAACGGGGCCTGTTCCAGACTTGGTCAGGGACAGAGTTACCTCGTCCTTGCCTTCCAGCTTCACAGCGATACCTTTCAGGTTGAGCAGGATTTCAAGAATGTCTTCCTGTACACCTTCTTTGCTGCTGTACTCATGCAGTACACCGTCAATTTCGACTTCAGTAACTGCACAACCGGGCATAGAAGACAGCAAAATACGACGCAAGGCGTTGCCCAGCGTGTGACCAAAGCCACGCTCGAGTGGCTCAAGAGTCACTTTCGCATGAGTCGGGCTAACTTGCTCGATGTCAACTAGCCGCGGTTTAAGAAAATCTGTTACAGAACCCAGCATTGTGTCCTCTCTTTAGAAGCTAGCTTTACTTGGAGTAAAGCTCGACGATCAGCTGTTCGTTAATGTCGGCAGACAGGTCGGAACGCTCTGGCAGACGCTTGAAAGCACCTTCCATTTTAGCGGCATCAACCTCTACCCAAGTCGGCTTCTCGCGCTGACCAGCAACCTCAAGGGCAGCTTTGATACGCGCTTGCTTCTTAGCCTTCTCACGAACGCAGATCACGTCCTCAGGGGAAACCTGGAAAGAAGGAATGTTCACAACGCGACCGTTTACCATGATGGCCTTGTGGCTCACCAGCTGACGAGATTCAGCGCGGGTAGCACCGAAGCCCATGCGGTAGACGACGTTGTCCAGACGACCTTCCAGCAGCTGCAACAGGTTTTCACCGGTGTTACCCTTTTGACGGGCAGCGTCGCGGTAGTAGTTGCGGAACTGTTTTTCCAATACGCCGTAGATACGACGAACTTTTTGTTTCTCGCGCAGCTGAACACCGTAGTCAGACAGACGCGCTTTACGCGCACCGTGTTGACCAGGAACGGTGTCAATCTTGCACTTAGAATCAATCGCACGAACACCAGACTTCAGGAAGAGGTCGGTGCCCTCACGACGGCTAAGCTTAAGCTTAGGACCGATATATCTTGCCATCTTCTTTCTCCAACAATCCTAGACCAAGTAGCTACAGCGTTACACGCGGCGCTTCTTGGGAGGACGACAACCGTTGTGCGGGATCGGAGTCACATCAGTAATGTTAGTGATGCGGAAACCAGCCGCGTTCAGAGCGCGGATGGAAGACTCACGACCGGGACCCGGACCTTTAACCATGACTTCCAGGTTCTTCACGCCATATTCTTTGGCCATCTCACCAGCGCGCTCGGCAGCTACCTGAGCAGCGAACGGGGTGGACTTACGAGAACCACGGAAACCGGAACCACCAGAAGTAGCCCAAGACAGAGCGTTGCCCTGACGGTCAGTAATGGTCACGATTGTGTTGTTGAAAGATGCATGAACGTGCGCAATACCGTCGCTCACTTGCTTTTTAACGCGCTTGCGAGCACGAGTCGGAGTTTTAGCCATTTTCTACCTTCCCGTTACTTCTTGATAGCCTTGCGCGGACCCTTACGGGTACGAGCGTTGGTCTTGGTACGTTGACCACGAACAGGCAGGCTACGACGGTGACGCAAACCACGGTAGCAACCCAGATCCATCAATCGCTTGATGTTCATGGAAATCTGACGACGCAGGTCACCTTCAACGGTGAATTTACCTACTTGTTCACGCAGACTCTCGATCTGAGCTTCGTCCAGGTCTTTAATTTTCACATTCTCAGCGATACCGGCTGCGGCACAGATGGCCTTGGAGCGGGTACGACCGACGCCATAAATAGCAGTCAAAGCGATGACTGCATGCTTATGGTCAGGAATGTTAATGCCAGCGATACGGGCCACTATTCACTCCTACATATAGTAGATTACGACCACCACAAAGCCCGTGAGCGGATACGTGGCGGTCAACCAATACACAACAAAAGTTGGCTGGCTATATTAGCCAGCACAACTATTTGTTGCAAGTACTAACCGTAAAAAATTAGCCTTGGCGCTGTTTATGCTTTGGCTCGCTGCAAATCACACGCACCACACCGTGACGCTTGATGATTTTGCAGTTACGGCAGATTGCCTTAACGGAAGCACGAACTTTCATTGCTTAACTCCGTAACTACGCCGACCTTTAGCGGCCGTAGCCCTTCAGGTTGGCCTTCCTCAGGACGTCGCCATATTGATGAGACATCATATGGGTCTGAACCTGAGCCATGAAGTCCATGATAACTACCACGATAATCAGCAGCGAGGTGCCACCGAAATAGAACTGAACGTTCCAGGCAGTCATCAGGAACTGGGGTACCAGACAGATAAAGGTTATATAGAGCGCACCTGCCAATGTCAGGCGGGTCATAACCTTATCGATATAACGTGCTGTCTGCTCGCCCGGGCGGATCCCCGGGATAAAGGCTCCACTCTTCTTCAGGTTATCTGCTGTCTCGCGGGGGTTGAACACCAGCGCGGTATAGAAGAAGCAGAAGAAGATAATGGCTGCTGCATAGAGCATCTCATACAAGGGCTGACCCGGCTGCAGGACCATAGAGACCTGTTGCAGGATATCGGCGACCTTGCCCTCGCCCTGACCAAACCAAGAGGTAATGGTCCCCGGGAAGAGGATGATGCTGGATGCGAAAATCGCAGGAATCACACCGGCCATATTTACTTTCAACGGCAGGTGTGTGCTTTGCGCTGCGAATACCTGGCGGCCTTGTTGACGCTTGGCATAGTTGACGACGATACGACGCTGACCACGCTCCACGAACACCACAAAGTAAGTCACTGCGAAAACAATCAAGCCCAGCAACAACAACAGCAGGATGTGCAATTCCCCTTGACGTGCCTGTTCGGCCGTAGCGCCAATGGCATGAGGCAGACCAGCAACGATACCTGTGAAGATAATCAACGAGATACCATTACCAATCCCACGCTCGGTAATCTGCTCACCCAACCACATCAAGAACATGGTACCGGTGACCAGACTCACAACGGCTGTGAAATAGAAGCCCAAACCCGGATGAGTCACGAGTCCCTGCATCATATTCGGCAGACCGGTTGCAATACCAATGGCCTGGAAAGTTCCCAAAACCAGCGTGCCCCAACGGGTATATTGGCTAATCTTGCGACGGCCGGATTCACCTTCTTTCTTGAGTTCAGCAAGAGAGGGGTGAACCACAGTCAGCAGCTGGATGATGATCGAGGCCGAAATGTACGGCATGATCCCCAGCGCAAGAATAGAAGCACGCGAGAGTGCACCACCACTGAACATGTTGAACATCTCAATGATGGTGCCCTTCTGTTGTTGGAACAACTCGGCCAGTACGGCGGCGTCAATACCAGGAATCGGCACATAAGAGCCTGCACGGAAAACGATAATCGCCCCGAGAACGAAGAGCAGACGGCTCTTCAGTTCACTCAGACCACCCTGTGCTTTAACATCCAATCCTGGTTTCTTAGCCATTGTACTGATTATTCCTCGATTTTACCGCCAGCGGCCTCGATGGCTGCACGTGCACCCTTGGTGACGGACAGACCACGAACGGTCACAGCACGGTCAATGTTGCCAGACAGAACAACTTTAGCGAACACGATGTTTTTGGTAATAACACCGGCTTGCTTCAGAGTGCTCACGTCGACCACATCACCTTCTACCAGGGCGATTTCGTTCAGGCGTACTTCGGCAGAAACCAAAGATTTGCGAGAGAAGAAACCGAACTTCGGCAGACGGATTTTCAAAGGCATCTGGCCGCCTTCGAAACCGTTGCGGACTTTGCCACCACCGGAACGAGAGGTTTGACCTTTAACACCACGACCACCGGTCTTGCCCAGACCAGAACCGATACCACGGCCCGGACGGTGCTTAACGCGCTTGGAACCAGCGGCCGGAGACAGAGTATTCAGACGCATGCTTAGCCCTCCACCTTAACCATGTAATAAACCTGGTTGATCATGCCGCGTACGCAGGGAGTATCTTCCAGCTCAACGGTGTGACCAATGCGACGCAGACCCAGACCACGCAGAGTCGCCTTGTGCTTTGGCAGACGGCCGATAGAGCTGCGAGTTTGAGTTACTTTTACAGTGTTAGCCATGTCGCATTACCCCAGAATTTCTTCAACGCGCAGACCACGCTTGGCAGCGATCTGTTCCGGGGATTGACCCTGAACCAGAGCGTCTACAGTGGCGCGAACAACGTTGATTGGGTTGGTGGAACCGTAGGTCTTAGCCAGCACGTTGTGGATACCAGCAACTTCCAGAACGGCACGCATAGCGCCGCCTGCGATGATACCAGTACCTTGAGAGGCCGGCTTCATGAACACGGTGGAACCGGAGTGAACACCTTTCACCGGGTGGTGCAGGGTGCCGTTGTTCAGCTCAACCTTGTTCAGGTTACGCTTAGCCTGTTCCATCGCTTTTTGAATAGCGGCCGGAACTTCACGGGCTTTACCGTAACCGTAACCTACACGGCCGTTACCATCACCCACCACGGTCAGCGCGGTGAAGGACATGATACGACCACCTTTAACAGTTTTCGAAACACGGTTTACTGCAATCAGCTTTTCTTGCAGTTCGCCGGCTTGAGATTCGACTTTAGCCATCTTCGACTCCTAGCTTAGAACTGAAGACCAGCGTCACGTGCAGCAGCTGCCAGAGCAGCGATGCGACCGTGATACTTGAAACCGGAACGATCGAAAGATACGTTCTGAACGCCTTTGGCAATGGCACGCTCGGCGATAGCCTTACCTACAGCGGTAGCAGCATCTGCGTTACCGGTGTATTTCAGAGCTTCACTGATGGCCTTCTCTACTGTGGAAGCAGAGGCCAGAACTTCGGAACCGTTGGCTGCAATAACCTGCGCATAGATGTGACGCGGGGTACGGTGAACAACCAGACGGGTAGCTCCCAGTTCCTGCATCTTTTTCCGAGCACGAGTAGCACGACGGAGACGAGCTGCTTTCTTGTCCATAGTGTTACCTTACTTCTTCTTAGCTTCTTTAGTACGCACTTGCTCGTTGGCATAGCGTACACCCTTGCCCTTGTAGGGCTCCGGAGCGCGGTAAGCACGGATATCGGCGGCGACTTGGCCAACCAGCTGCTTGTCGACACCACGCAGAACGATTTCTGTGGCAGTCGGGCACTCAGCGGTCACACCAGCCGGCAGCGCATGCTCTACCGGGTGAGAGAAGCCCAGAGCCAGCGCAACAGCATTGCCCTTGATGGAGGCTTTATAACCTACACCAACCAGCTGCAGCTTGCGCTCGAAGCCTTGGGTAACACCGATTACCATGTTGTTGACCAATGCACGGGCAGTACCGGCCTGAGCGTCAGCACCAGCGATGCCGTCGCGCGGGGCGAACTTCAGTACATTGTCTTCTTTGGTCACTTCTACACCGGCGTGAATAGAGCGAACCAGGGAACCTTTACCACCTTTGATGGACAGTTCCTGGCCGTTCAGAGTCACCTCTACGCCAGCAGGAATAGTGACGGGTGCCTTAGCAACACGAGACATTTCCTACCTCCTATTAAGCGACGTAGCAGATGATCTCACCGCCCATGCTTGCTTTACGGGCAGCACGGTCAGTCATCACACCTTTAGACGTGGACACGATAGCAACACCGAGACCGCCCATAACTTTCGGCAGATCAGTAGTGCGCTTGTAAATACGCAGGCCGGGACGGCTCACGCGTTGGATCAGTTCTACAACCGGCTTGCCCTGGAAATATTTCAGTTCAATTTCCAGTTCCGGTTTCACGTCACCAGCTACGGAGTAGCCAGCGATGTAACCTTCTTCTTTCAGCACTTTGGCAATAGCCACTTTCAGCTTGGAAGAAGGCATGGAAACCGCAACTTTGCTCGCCGCCTGACCGTTACGGATGCGGGTCAGCATATCCGCGATCGGATCTTGCATGCTCATAGTCTAACTCCCGAGATTCTTTACCAAGAGGCCTTTTTCAGGCCCGGAATTTCGCCCTTCATGGCATGCTCACGCACCTTGATGCGGGACAGACCAAACTTACGCAGGAAACCGTGCGGACGACCAGTAATGTTGCAACGGTTACGCTGACGGGACGGACTGGAATCACGGGGCAGCTGTTGCAGTTGCAGAACAGCATCCCAACGCGCTTCTTCAGAAGCGTTCATATCAACGATGATAGCTTTGAGCTCGGCACGCTTGGTCGCGTACTTGGCTACCAGCTTCGCACGCTTTACTTCACGTGCTTTCATGGATGTTTTAGCCATAACCCTAACCTTACTTGCGGAATGGGAAGTTAAAGGCAGCCAGCAGAGCACGGCCTTCTTCATCGGTATTCGCGGAAGTGGTGATGGTGATATCCAGACCACGAACGCGATCGACCTTGTCATAGTCGATTTCCGGGAAGATGATTTGCTCACGCACGCCCATGGAGTAGTTACCACGACCGTCGAACGCTTTAGCGTTCAGGCCACGGAAGTCACGGATACGCGGTACGGAGATGCAAATCAGCCGTTCCAGGAACTCCCACATACGCTCGCCACGCAGGGTTACTTTACAACCTATCGGGTAGCCTTCACGAATCTTGAAGCCCGCAACAGATTTGCGAGCTTTGGTGATCAGCGGCTTCTGACCGGAAATGGCAGCCATATCGGCAGCAGCATTTTCCAGCAATTTCTTGTCAGAGATCGCTTCACCAACACCCATGTTCAGGGTGATTTTCTCGATCCGAGGGACTTGCATGATAGTCTTGTAACCGAACTGCTTGGTCAGTTCATTTACTACATCTGATTTGTAGTAATCATGCAGTTTCGCCATCGTTAAACTCCAATTACTTCACAAGTTCGCCGGTGGATTTGAAGAAGCGAACTTTTTTGCCGTCTTCAATCCGGAAACCAACGCGGTCAGCTTTGCCAGTGGCAGAGTTGAACAGCGCTACGTTAGATACATCGATGGGGGCTTCTTTGGTGACGATACCGCCAGCCTGACCCAGTGCGGGTACCGGCTTCTGGTGTTTCTTCACCTGGTTGATGCCTTCCACGATTACCTTACCTTTAGCAATCAGAACTTGAGTGACTTTGCCACGCTTGCCCTTGTCTTTGCCGGTAAGAACAATCACTTCGTCTTCGCGACGGATTTTAGCTGCCATCGTTCGACTCCTTACAGTACTTCGGGTGCCAGGGACACAATCTTCATGAACTTCTCATTACGCAGTTCACGGGTCACCGGGCCAAAAATACGAGTACCGATCGGCTGCTGGTTGTTGTTAAGCAACACAGCCGCATTGTTGTCGAAACGGATGACAGAGCCGTCCGGACGACGAACGCCTTTACGGGTGCGTACGACCACCGCGTTATACACATCACCTTTCTTCACTTTACCGCGAGGAATAGCTTCCTTGATGGAAACCTTGATGATGTCGCCGATGCCGGCGTAACGGCGGTGCGAACCACCCAGAACCTTAATACACATTACACTGCGAGCGCCGGAGTTGTCGGCAACACCCAGCATACTTTGCATCTGGATCATCTTAGTGCTCCGCTTTGTTTACTTCTTATCCCTCTCGGGATCTGGCTGCCTTCAAAAGGCGCGAAACTATAACACAGGATTTTTAGAAAAGGTAGCCTAAAAAACAAACGGCCCCATCAAGGGGCCGTTTAGACTACAAAGTACCGATTAGGCCTTTTCTACAACGGCAACCAGGGTCCAGGACTTGGTCTTGGACAGCGGGCGGCATTCGCGGATTTCCACGAGGTCGCCAGCTTTGCATTCGTTGTTTTCGTCATGCACGTGCAGCTTGGTAGTGCGCTTGATGATCTTACCGTAGATCGGGTGCTTTACCTTGCGCTCGATGGCGACAGTGATGGACTTGTCCATCTTGTCGCTGATTACACGACCCTGCAGAGTACGGATTTTATCAGTCATTACGCACCTGCCTTCTCAGTCAGTACAGTCTTGATACGTGCGACGTCACGACGCACTTGTTTCAGAGTGTGAGTCTGAGCCAGCTGGCCGGTGGAAGCTTGCATGCGCATGTTGAATTGCTCGCGCAGCAGGCCCAGCAGCTCCTGGTTCAGTTCTTCGACGCTCTTTTGACGCAGATCTTGGGCTTTCATCACATCACCGTCTTAATTACGAAAGTGGTCTGAACAGACAGCTTGGCTGCGGCCAGGGCGAACGCTTCACGCGCCAGAGCCTCAGGTACACCGTCCATCTCGTACAGAACCTTGCCAGGCTGGATCGGGCAAACCCAGTATTCCACGTTACCCTTACCTTTACCCATACGAACTTCGAGGGGCTTTTCGGTAATCGGCTTGTCCGGGAACACACGGATCCAGATCTTACCCTGACGCTTAACGTGACGGGTCATGGCACGACGGGCTGCTTCGATTTGACGAGCAGTCAGCTGGCCACGGGATGTCGCCTTCAGGCCAAAGGTACCGAAGGATACTTCGTTACCAGAGTTGGCCAGACCGCGGTTACGACCCTTGTGGGTCTTGCGGAATTTAGTACGCTTTGGTTGCAACATTTACCGAATCTCCTTACTTGGCAGCGCGGCGCTTGTTGTCACGCTTGGGCTTCGCAGGAGCTTGCTCTTGAGCAGCGGCAGCGTTGACAGCAGCCAGACCGCCCAGAACTTCGCCCTTGAAGATCCAAACTTTAACGCCGATCACACCGTAAGTGGTGTGGGCTTCAGAAGTTGCGTAGTCGATGTCGGCACGCAGGGTGTGCAGGGGCACACGACCTTCACGGTACCATTCGGTACGCGCGATTTCAGCGCCGCCCAGACGACCGGAAACTTCCACCTTGATGCCCTTGGCACCCAGGCGCATGGCGTTTTGTACGGCGCGCTTCATAGCACGACGGAACATTACGCGACGCTCCAGCTGGGAAGTGATGCTGTCGGCAACCAGTTTGCCATCCAGCTCCGGCTTGCGGACTTCGGAAATGTTGATCTGAGCAGGCACGCCAGCAATAGTGGCTACAGCTTTGCGCAGTTTTTCAACGTCTTCGCCTTTCTTACCGATCACAACACCCGGACGAGCGGTGTGAATGGTCACACGGATGCTCTTGGCCGGACGCTCGATGGTGATCTTGGACAAGGACGCGTTTTTCAGTTCCTTGGTCAGGAACTGGCGTACTTGAAAATCGCTGTACAGGTTGTCAGCGAAGTCTTTGGTGTTCGCGAACCAGGTAGAATTCCAAGGCTTGGTAATACCCAGGCGAATGCCATTAGGATGTACTTTCTGACCCATTGCTTATCTCCCAGCCTTAGCGTCGGATACCACTACGGTGATGTGAGCGGTACGCTTGAGGATACGATCCGCGCGACCTTTGGCACGAGGACGGATGCGCTTCATGGAGGGACCTTCGTCGACCATGATAGTAGCAACACGCAGGGCGTCGATGTCGGCGCCTTCGTTGTGCTCAGCGTTTGCAATGGCAGATTCCAGCACTTTCTTCACCAGAACTGCAGCCTTTTTCGGGCTGAAGGTCAGGATGTTCAGAGCCTTGTCTACGGACAGACCACGTACTTGATCGGCTACCAGACGAGCTTTCTGGGCAGAAGTACGGGCATAACGGTGTTTAGCGATAGCTTCCATCATTTATCCCTTAGCGCTTCTTAGCCTTCTTATCAGCAGCATGGCCGCGATAAGTACGAGTAGGTGCGAATTCACCCAGTTTGTGACCGATCATTTCTTCGGTAACGAAAACCGGAACGTGCTGACGACCATTATGGACAGCGATGGTCAAACCGATCATGTTCGGGATGATCATTGAACGACGGGACCAGGTCTTAACCGGCTTTTTATCCCCGCTTTCCACCGCTTTCTCTACCTTCTTCAGCAAGTGCAGGTCGATAAATGGACCCTTCTTGAGAGAACGTGGCATGGTGATTCCTCTATGTTAACAATTACTTGTTACGACGACGTACGATGTACTTGTCGGTACGCTTGTTCTTACGGGTCTTGAAGCCTTTAGCCTTCTGGCCCCATGGGGACACAGGCTGCATGCCCTTGTTACGACCCTCACCACCACCGTGCGGGTGGTCTACCGGGTTCATCGCCATACCGCGAACGGTCGGACGAATACCACGCCAGCGGTTTGCACCGGCTTTACCCAGTTGACGCAGCATGTGCTCGGAGTTACCAACTTCACCGATGGTGGCGCGGCACTCGGCCAGAACTTTACGTACTTCGCCGGAACGCAGACGCAGAGTTACATAGTTACCTTCACGAGCCAGGATCTGGATGAAAGTACCAGCGGAACGAGCC
The DNA here is from genome assembly GCF_019048665.1 of Aeromonas sp. FDAARGOS 1408. Lineage (NCBI taxonomy): Bacteria > Pseudomonadati > Pseudomonadota > Gammaproteobacteria > Aeromonadales > Aeromonadaceae > Aeromonas > Aeromonas sp. FDAARGOS 1408. The sequence goes on from NZ_CP077394.1 coordinate 3,847,845, forward strand.
AGCTGGGCACCTTTACCAGGCTTCATCTCAACAGCGTGAACGGTAGAACCGACCGGGATGTTGCGCATCGGCAGGGTGTTACCTACCTTGATTGCGGCATCAGCACCAGAAGCGATTGCATCACCAGCTTTCAGGCCTTTCGGAGCCAGGATGTAACGACGCTCACCGTCTGCATACAGCACCAGGGCGATGTTTGCGGTACGGTTCGGATCGTATTCCAGGCGCTCTACTTTGGCCGGGATACCGTCTTTGTCGCGCTTGAAGTCGACGATACGGTAGTGTTGCTTGTGACCACCGCCGATGTGACGGGTGGTGATGCGGCCGTTGTTGTTACGACCACCGGACTTGTCTTTCTTGTCCAGCAGAGCTGCAAAGGGCTTGCCCTTGTACAGGTCTTGGTTGACGATCTTGACGACGTGGCGGCGGCCCGGAGAAGTAGGCTTGCACTTAACGATTGCCATTTTTCAGAACTCCTCTTACTCGGCTGCGCCCATGAAGTCGATGTCCTGACCAGCTTTCAGGGTCACATAAGCCTTTTTCCAATCGGAACGACGGCCTACGCGTGCACCTGCGCGCTTGGTCTTACCCTTCATGTTCAGGGTACGGACGGTCTCAACTTCGACCTCGAACAGTTTCGCAACTGCAGCTTTGACTTCCGCCTTGGTGGCATCAACAGCAACTTTGAACACGATAGTGTTCTGCTTTTCTGCGACCATGGTGCTCTTTTCAGAGATGTGCGGAGCCTTCAGAACTTTCAGCAGACGCTCTTCACGGATCATGCCAGCATCTCCTCGATTTGCTTAACTGCGTCAGCAGTCATCAGAACCTTGTCGAAAGCGATCAGGCTGACCGGGTCGATACCGGCAACGTCACGCACGTCAACTTTGTACAGGTTACGAGCAGCCAGGAACAGGTTCTCATCGACTTCAGCAGTCACGATCAGAACGTCAGACAGTTCCATTTCTTTCAGCTTGGCGATCAGTTCTTTGGTTTTCGGAGCTTCGATGCCGAACTTCTCAACAACGATCAGGCGCTCTTGACGTACCAGCTCGGACAGGATGCTACGGATAGCGCCGCGGTACATCTTCTTGTTTACTTTCTGGCTGTGATCTTGCGGCTTAGCAGCAAAAGTCACACCACCGGAACGCCAAATGGGCGAACGGATGGAGCCAGCACGGGCACGACCAGTACCCTTCTGACGCCACGGCTTTTTGCCGCCACCAGACACTTCAGAGCGAGTCAGCTGCGCACGAGTACCCTGACGGGCACCAGCGGCATAAGCAACGACAACCTGGTGAACCAGAGCTTCGTTGAATTCGCGCCCGAAGGTAGTCTCGGAAACTTCAAGAGCGCTCTTGGCGTCTTTCATTACCAATTCCATTACTATCTCCTCAGACGTTACGCTTTGACGGCAGGTTTAACGATCACGTTGCCGTTGGTTGCACCCGGTACTGCGCCTTTGATGAGCAGCAGGTTGCGTTCAGCGTCAACACGAACCAGTTCCAGGTTCTGAGTCGTTACACGCTCAGCACCCATGTGACCAGCCATCTTTTTGCCCTTGAATACACGGCCCGGGGTCTGGTTTTGACCGATGGAGCCAGGTACACGGTGGGACAGAGAGTTACCGTGGGTCATATCCTGGGTGCGGAAGTTCCAGCGCTTAACAGTACCGGCAAAACCTTTACCCTTGGATGTGCCGGTAACGTCTACCAGCTTAACGTCAGCGAGAAGATCTACTTTCAGCTCGCTACCAACAGTGAAAGTTTCACCGTTGTTCAGGCGGAATTCCCACAGACCACGACCGGCTTCTACACCAGCTTTGGCGAAGTGGCCAGCTTCCGGCTTGGTTACGCGGCTAGCTTTCTTGGAGCCAGTGGTAACCTGAATAGCGTTGTAGCCGTCGGTTTCTACAGATTTGACCTGAGTTACACGGTTAGCTTCAACTTCGATAACAGTCACGGGGATAGAAACGCCATCTTCAGTGAAGATGCGAGTCATACCCACTTTGCGACCTACAAGACCGATTGTCATTGTTATCAACCTCTTTCCGTAATTAACCCAGGCTGATCTGGACGTCTACACCAGCTGCCAGATCCAGACGCATCAGAGCGTCTACGGTCTTGTCAGTCGGCTCAACGATGTCTACCAGACGCTTGTGAGTGCGGATCTCGTACTGATCACGCGCGTCTTTGTTGACGTGCGGGGAGATCAGAACGGTGAAACGCTCTTTGCGAGTCGGCAGCGGGATAGGACCGCGAACCTGCGCGCCAGTGCGCTTAGCAGTTTCAACGATTTCCGCAGTGGATTGATCGATCAGGCGATGATCAAAAGCCTTCAGGCGGATACGGATTCTTTGGTTCTGCATTGACAGAGCTCCAATAGATAAAAGAACATAAATCAGCACCGCCCGACCGAGATTACTCCCGCCAGAGGTGTGATTTTTCACGTTTCTCCCCATATCGGGGAGACTGTATGGCTGGCCTTCGCAAGCGAAAAACTCAGCAAGCAGACATATCGTCTGGCTTACCTCATGGGTAAGCGGAGGGGATTATACGGATTTTTTCAATTTGCGCAAGGGAAGGCGAACAGAATGTGCACAATTTTATGTGACGGATGGATCTCTGCCGCCGCCACATGATCCCCCGTCCGGCGCGGGTAACGACAATGTTGCAAACAGGCTGGTAGACTGTGCCACAGCCTTGATCACCGGAACGATTTCTCATGCTCAAAGATCAGAAAAAAGCCTATCAATATGGCCTCTGCGCCGTCGCCCTCTGGTCGACGGTGGCCAGCGCCTTCAAGATCTCTCTCACCTACTTCGAGCCGGTGCAGCTGTTGCTGGTCGCGGCCTGCACCTCGACCCTGACGCTGGGGGTGATCGTGGCCTGTCAGGGCAAGCTGCCGCTGCTGCTCAGCTACATCAAGGGCCGCCCCCTCTACTATCTGGCGCTGGGGGTGCTCAACCCCTTCCTCTATTACCTGCTGCTGTTCAAGGCGTATGATCTGCTGCCCGCCCAGCAGGCGCAGACCCTCAACTACACCTGGGCCATCACCCTCAGTCTGCTGGCCGTCCCCTTCCTCGGCCAGAAGCTGCGCCGCCGCGACGGGGTGGCCATCGTGCTGGGATACTTCGGTGCTCTGGTGATCGCGACCAGAGGGGATGTGTTCGGTCTGCAGTTCGACAGCCCCCTCGGCGTGACGCTGGCGCTGGTGTCAACCCTCATCTGGGCCGGCTACTGGATCCTCAACACCCGCAATCAGGGAGATCCCATCGTCAGCCTGCTGCTCGGCTTCATCATCAGCCTGCCGTTCATCGTCGTGGCGACCTGGCTGCTCTCCGATTTTGCCATGACCGCCTGGCAGGGGTGGGCCGGCGCCATCTACGTGGGGTTGTTCGAGATGGGCTTCGGCTTCGTGCTCTGGCTGATGGCGCTACGCCACGCCACCAACACGGCCCCCATCAGCAATCTAATCTTCATCTCGCCGTTTGCCTCGCTGGTGCTGCTCAACCTGTTGATCGGCGAGACAATTCACCCGGCCACCCCCATCGGGTTGGCGCTCATCGTCGCCGCCCTGCTGATCCAGCAGCTGAAATACGGCAAGCGTTACCGCAAGGCAACCGAGCCGCAGGCCTGACAATGCAGAAGGGCGCATCCACGGATGCGCCCTTCGTTCAATCAATCCACTCCAGCGGCTGGTTCTTGGGCAGCCGGATCTCCACCAGCAAGCCCCCCTGCTCGGCACGCCCCAGCCTGATGGTGCCGTGATGCTGGGAGACGATCTTGGCGACGATGGCCAGCCCCAGCCCACTGCCGCTGCCGGTACGCGCCTCGTTGCCCTGGGTGAAGGGCTTGAGTACCCGGTAATAATCCTGTTCCGGAATGCCGGGGCCGTCATCTGACAAGCGCAGCCGGACCCAGTGACCGTCATCCTTGAGCTCGGCCTGCAGCCGGCTCGCCCCGTAGCGCAACGAATTGCCCGACAGGTTGTTGAGGATGCGCCGGATACTGATGGGGTTGCAGGCGACCCGCACCGCCTCGGCTGGCAGCTCGAGCTCCACCTCCAGCCCCTGGTCGGTCTGCACCAGCAGCACATCGTGGATCAGCTGGGTCAGGTCCACCGGCTGGGTATCCAGCCCCTCGTCCGGGCGAATGTAATCGATGAACTGGTCGATGATGCCGTTCGATTCGTCGATGTCCGCGTTGATGCTCTCCTTGAGATACTCATCCCCTGAGGACATCATCTCGGTCGCCAGCCGGATACGGGTCAGCGGCGTACGCAGATCGTGGGAAACGCCCGCCATCATCATGTTTCGCTCTTCGATAAGGCTCTTGATGGAGCTCGACATGTGGTTGAAGGTGCGGGTCAGCCGGCGCACCTCCCGCGAGCCCTGCTCCCCCAGCGCATCGGGGAAGTTGCCGCGGGCAACCGCCACGGCCCCCGCCTCCAGCTCCTCCAGCGGCCGCACCAGCTGGCGGGCAAACCGCCAGGCCGCGAACAGGGTCACCACCAGCAGCACGCTCATGTAGAGGATCAGCGGCTCGATGTCGTCATCCTCGATCTCGGTCAGCGGGATGCGCACCCACACCTTGTTGGCCTGGGGCGGCTGGATCCAGATGATGTAGTGGTCCTGGATCTCGACCCGCACCTTGGTCTTGCCCCCCAGCTCGCGACTGATGCTCTCTTCCAGATAGGTGTAGGGTTTGGACTCCTTGAGCCCGTGCTGCTCCGCCTCGGTCTGGGTATAGATGTCGCTGCCGGTCGCCACGTAAACCAGCGCCTCGGCATCTTCACTGAGCGCCAGCTGGTTGCTCTCGACCGGGAAGATGAGCTTGACCTGATTGGCCAGCAGGTGGCTGATCTGTTTGACGGTCGGCGCCAGCAGATAGTTGTAGAAGGTGGCATAGGAGACAAACTGATAGACCACCAGCACGGCGGCCAAAAACCAGAGCATGCGGGAGAACATGCTGCTCACTTTCTTCATTCGCCGTCACCGTCCGGCACGAACACATAGCCCAGACCCCAGACGGTCTGCAGATAACGAGGCTGCGCCGGGTCCTGCTCCAGCAGGCGGCGCAGGCGGGAAACCTGCACATCGATGCTGCGCTCTGTGGCGGTATATTCGCGACCGCGGGCCAGGTTCATCAGCTTGTCGCGGGAGAGAGGCTCGCGCGGATGGCTCACCAGCACCTTGAGCACGGCGAATTCGCCGCTGGTCAGTGCCACCGGATCGCCATCGCGACTCAACTCACGGGTTGCCAGGTTGAGCTGGTAGCTGCCAAAGCTAACCACCTTCTCGGCGGTAGAGGGGGCGCCCGGCAACTCGACGGTGTGGCGGCGCAGCACGGCGCGGATCCGGGCCAGCAGCTCACGAGGATTGAACGGCTTGGGCAGGTAATCATCGGCTCCCATCTCGAGGCCGACGATGCGGTCCACCTCATCCCCCTTGGCGGTCAGCATCAGCACCGGGATCTGGTTGCCAGCCTCGCGCAGGCGGCGACAGATGGAGAGGCCGTCTTCCCCCGGCAGCATCAGGTCGAGCACCATCAGGCTGAAGTTCTCTCGGGTCAGCAGGCGGTCGGCCTGTTCGCCATTGGCGACGCCCCGAACCACGAACCCCTGTTCGGTCAGGTAGCGCTCCAGCAGGGAACGTAATTTCAAATCATCGTCGACGACCAGAACCTTGTATTGCTGACTCATTGCTTGCCTCTCCTCTCGATATGCTGCCAATACTAGAGCCCGGACTCGTAACGGCAAAGCATAAATATGTTACCGGTTATTGCCCGTGCTGCCGGCATGACGCCACTTTTTCCCTGCCCCCAGAGTCATCCGGCCCGCCAGTTTTTGCTCGACAGCAAGGCGACAGCGGATAAGATCTGCCGAGCCATAAGAGGCTCATCCGCCCCATCGACACAGGGACCCTCCATGAAGACCAAGTTGATCACCCGTGAAGGCTACAACAAGCTCAAGCAGGAGCTCGATTTCCTCTGGCGCGAGGAGCGCCCCGAGACCACCCGCAAAGTGGCCTGGGCGGCCAGCCTCGGCGATCGCAGCGAGAATGCGGATTACCAGTACAACAAGAAGCGGCTGCGGGAGATCGATCGGCGGGTCCGTTACCTGCGCAAGTGCCTCGAGGAGCTGGGGATCGTCGACTACTCCCCCGCCCAGGAGGGCAAGGTCTTCTTCGGCGCCTGGGTCGAGGTGGAAAACGAGGAGGGAGAGACCAAGCGTTTTCGCATCGTCGGCTATGACGAAATCTTCGAGCGCAAGGATTACATCTCCATCGACTCCCCCATGGCCCGCGCCCTGCTCAAGAAAGAGGTGGGTGACGAGGCCATAGTGCGTACGCCAGTCGGTGACGCCTGCTGGTACATCAATGAGATCAGCTATCCCAAATAAGCCGCTGTCACGCCACAGCCACCTGCCCTGCCAACCGGCTACCACAGCCAGCATGGGTTTGTTCCGCCTCTCATCCAGGGAGGACACCGCCCTCTCTACCAGGGCTGGCATCCCGCTGTCCTACCCCATATAGTGCTCACACCCGGCGCCTTGCGGCGCCAACCGGCCCGCGCGGCAGTGGCCTGGCTGATACCTTGAGTACCGCCCTGACAGCCTCTTGCCCGGCGACATCGCCCTCGCGCCAGCCCGTTGTTCTGGACCCGACCACAGAGACCCTCGATGCAAAGCCACGTAATAGAACATCAGATTGCCGGTGAGCTGAATGCCCGCCCGGAACAGGTGCAGGCCGCCGTTCGCCTGCTGGACGAAGGCGCCACCGTCCCCTTCATCGCCCGTTACCGCAAAGAGGTGACTGGCGGTCTGGACGACAGCCAGCTGCGCACCCTGGAGAGCCGGCTCGGTTACCTGCGCGAACTGGCGGATCGCCGCCAGGTGATCCTGCGCTCCATCGAAGAGCAGGGCAAGCTGACCCCCGAGCTGGCCCGCGAGCTGAACGAGGCCGACAGCAAGACCAGGCTGGAAGATCTCTACCTCCCCTACAAACCCAAGCGCCGCACCAAGGGGCAGATGGCCATCGAGGCGGGGCTGGAACCATTGGCAGACCTGCTGCTGAGCGACCCGATGAAAGATCCCGAACAGGAGGCGGCCCGTTTCCTCAACGCCGAGCAGGGGATCAGCGACAACAAGGCCGCCCTCGACGGTGCCCGCTACATCCTGATGGAGCGCTTCGCCGAGCAGGCGGATCTCCTTGAGAAGCTGCGGGACTATGTGTGGCAAAACGCCACCCTGCGCGCCCGCGTGGTGGCAGGCAAGGAGCAGGAAGGGGCCAAATTCAAGGACTACTTCGAGCACGACGAGCCGCTGCACAAGGCCCCCTCCCACCGGGTGCTGGCCATGCTGCGCGGCCGCAACGAGGGGATCCTCAACCTGGCGCTGGTCACCGGTGACGACGAGAGCGCCAGCCCCTGCGAGGGGATCATCGCCCATCACCTCAGACTGAACCTGCAGAGTCGCCCGGCCGACAAGTGGCTGCAGGGGGTGGTGAGCTGGACCTGGAAGATCAAGCTCTCCCTGCAGATGGAGACCGAGCTCATTGGCCGCATCCGCGAGTCGGCGGAAGAGGAGGCGATCAAGGTGTTCGCCATGAACCTCAAGGATCTGTTGATGGCGGCACCGGCGGGAATGCGATGCACTATGGGGCTGGATCCCGGCATCCGTACCGGGGTCAAGGTGGCCGTGGTGGATGCCACAGGCAAGCTGGTCGATACCGCGACCATCTATCCGTTCGAACCCAAGCGCCAGGTTGACCAGAGCCTCAAGACCCTGAGCGAGCTGTGCCAGAAGCACAAGGTCGAACTCATCAGCATCGGCAACGGCACCGCCTCGCGGGAAACCGACCGCCTGGTGAGCGATCTGTTCGAGCGCTACCCGGCCACCAAGGCCCAGAAGATCGTGGTGAGTGAAGCGGGGGCATCGGTCTACTCCGCTTCCGAGCTTGCCTCCCAGGAATTCCCGGATCTCGACGTCTCCCTGCGCGGCGCCGTCTCCATCGCCCGCCGCCTGCAGGATCCGCTGGCCGAGCTGGTCAAGATCGATCCCAAGAGCATCGGCGTCGGTCAGTATCAGCACGATGTCGGCCAGAGCCAGCTGGCCCGCCGGCTCGATGCGGTGGTCGAGGATTGCGTGAACGCGGTGGGGGTGGATGTGAATACCGCCTCGGTCGCCCTGCTCAACCGGGTCTCCGGCCTCTCCCAGACTCTGGCCCAGAACATCGTCGCCTACCGGGACGAACACGGCGCCTTCCAGCACCGCCAGCAACTGCTGAAAGTGAGCCGGCTCGGCCCCAAGGCATTCGAGCAGTGTGCCGGCTTCCTGCGCATTCGTGGCGGCAGCAACCCGCTGGACGGCTCGGCGGTACACCCGGAATCCTACCCTGTGGTGGAGCGGATCCTCGCCAAACTGGAGCAGACCGTGGACGGCCTGCTCGGCAACAGCAGCCTGCTGCGCACCCTCAAACCCGCCGACTACACCGATGAGCAGTTTGGCGTGCCCACCGTCACCGACATCATCGGCGAGCTGGACAAGCCGGGCCGCGACCCGCGCCCCGAGTTCAAGACCGCCACCTTCAAAGAAGGGGTGGAGAAAATCAGCGATCTGGTGCCCGAGATGGTGCTGGAAGGGGTGGTCACCAACGTCACCAACTTCGGTGCCTTCGTCGACATCGGCGTCCATCAGGACGGCCTGGTGCACATCTCCTCCTTGACCGATCGCTTCGTCAAGGATCCTCGCGAGGTGGTCAAGGCCGGCGACATCGTCCGGGTCAAGGTGCTGGAGGTGGACGTACCGCGCAAGCGCATCAGCCTGACCATGCGTCTGGATGAGAAGGCCGGCCAGCCGGCGCGCAAACCGGCCGAGCCGCGCCACCACACCGGCAACGCCAAGCCGAAACAGGCCGCCCGTCAGAGCGCCCCGACCGACGGCGCCATGGGCAACGCCTTTGCCGCCGCTCTCTCCAAACTGAAGAAATAAGCCCCCAGAATGCAAAAAGCCCCGCGAGGGGCTTTTTTGTGCCGGTGGTGCAGCCGCTTCACTCGGCCAGTGCGCTCAGAATGGCGTCGGCCTCCTGATGGGCCGCCAGCACCTCCCGCAGCCGGTTGAATGCCTTGCAGGCCTCTTGCGGATATTTGCCATAAGAGACGACGCCGGTATGACTCCACCCTGCCGCCAGCATCACCTTCTTCTTGAAATGGGTGCCTTCGGTACCGCCCCCACCGAGCTGCATCAAAAACTGCTCCATCTGGAGGTGCGGCGGAGGGACACGGGAGAAGGTGGCAAAATCTTCCGGTTTGACTTCATCAAAGTGCATGACGACTCCTGTGAGTGTGGATGGGATTACCCCTCAGAGTAGTTGCAAATAGTCGCTTGCGGGGGAAAAACAGGGGGAATTGCCAGGCTCAGACGCTCAGGTTGAAGCTCTGCGGAGTCGCTGGCTTGACCGCCTGCTGATAGCGCTGGGCGATGACCTGGTTGCGCTGCTCCATGTAGCCATTCAACACCCCGGTCTTGGCACTGCCATCGGCCTTCAAGGTGGAGTCCGGATCGGCAGAGATCAGCGCCTTGCGGGCCTGTGCCTCCTTGGCCGCGGCACTCCTTGCCACACTCAGGTCCTGGGAGGAGGGTTGTGCCGGCGCCAGTGCGGCGGCACGTACCTGCTGCATCTTGGCGATGGTGGCCCTGGGGTCGCCGGGAATGACGCTGATGTCGATGGAAACGCCGCCACCGGTGGCATAGCGTTTGCCATCCGGCCCCATGGCAAACTGGTAGGTCGGGCTGCCGGCATACTGACCGCCGGTGCTCTGATGCGCCTGCTCGTGGGTTCGCACCTCCTGATCCCTGTCTGCCAGCTCCTTGACCTGCAGCTCCTGTTTCTGCTGCTGTTCTTGTTGTTTGGGATCCTGCTGCTTGTTGCGTTGGCCGTCTTCACCGGTGGCCTCGACGAAACGGTTGTCGACGGCAGCCTGCGGGTTGCCGGTCTGGGAGCCCTCCCGTGCCTGCTGGGAGGTCTGATTGGCGTTGGCCTGAGTGGATCTGGATTTGTCTTTCTGGGAGCCGACCTCGGGCTCGGCATTGAAGGCCTCGGTCTGGCGGCTCTGGGGGATGAGGGCTGCGCGGCGATTGTCAGTACGTGCCGATTCCGTCTGCGGTTGCAGCTGGTTGGGAATGATGGTTGGCAGACTGACATTGATGTTCATGTCACACCCGGATGTCGATCAGGGTTCCCATCATGTCGCTGGCGGTCTGGATCACCTTGGCGGAGGCACCGGCCTGCACCTCGGCACTCTTGAGGTTCACCAGTTCCTCGGGCAACTGCACCTTGTCACCGCTCGGGGTGTTGAGCCTGGCGATCTGATTGGATGCCTTGTCGGCGATCTGCTCCGCACGCTGGAACCCCTGTACACCGCTGTTCAATGCAGAATCTATACGCATGACAATTCTCCTCTGACACTGGATTAATTATCCGTCACCCCAGAGGATTAATGAAGCAAATTGGCTATTTTTCAACCTACAAAATGTTCAATGATTTCAATGAACTGCTGTGGATGAGAAATAAAGGGCGCGTGTGAGGCCTTTTCCAGCACCACACTGCGGCTGGCCGGGTAGCGCTCGTCCAGCAGAGGAATGGAGGCTTTGGGCACCAGCGAATCCAGCCGGCCGTAGACCCGCAGCCAGGGCAGGTTCAACTGCACCAGCTCATCACGCAGATCGACATCGGCCAGCAAACCGAGCCCCGCCTCCAGCGCGGCCAGCTGTGGAGCGGGCCGCTCCGCCAGCCAGTGGCGCAGCTGACGGATGTCATCTCTGGCGTGTTCGCTGCCCATGGCCTGGATCGCCAGGAAGCGTTCAATGGTCTGCTTGAAGTCTCCCGCCAACATCTGGTTGAACCCGGTCAGCACCTTGGGGGCGATCCCCGGCCACTCGTCGCGGGCCATGAAACAGGGTGAGCTGGCCACAGTGATGAGAGAGTGCAGTCGCTCGGGATGATTCAAGGCCAATTGGCTGGCCACCAGACCACCGAGGGACCAACCCAACAAATGGCACCTCTCCGGCAGGATGGCAGCAACTTGTTCCGCCAGCCAGGGCAGACTGTACTCGGCCTCACCCGCCAGCGGGCTATTGCCAAAGCCTGGCAGATCCACCAGATGGACGCGATAGCGAGCCGCCAGGGCCGGCACAATTCCGTGCCAGACCGCGCCATTCATCCCCCATCCGTGCAACAGCACCAGATCGGGCCCCTGACCAAACCGCTCTACCGATACGCTCATCTAGACTCAAGATCCTGTTCACTCTGTTGGGGTCAGCATGTTAAAGCGGCTGCTCGCCAAAGCAAGTCCGATCCTCGGCAGTCATGCCGACTGGCAGGGCAGCTGCCTGCTCTGCCAGCAACCTTGCGATGTTGATCCCCTATTGTGCAGCTGGTGTCGACTGGCCCTGCAGCAGGCTGACCACAGCTGCCGCTTGTGTGCTGCCCCCTTGCCGGCACTGGATGAAGCACGCGAGCCGATCTGCGGTCGCTGCCAGCGCAGGCCGCCGCCCTGGGAGCGACTACAGGTCATCGGTGACTACCGGCCGCCCTACCCCATGCTGATCCCACGGCTGAAGTATTCCGGCCAGATCCTGTTGGCCCCGCTGCTCGCCAGGGTGCTGGCGGATCATCTGGATTGCCGCGAGCCGCCACAGGCCATCATTCCAGTCCCCCTGCACTGGTGGCGCCAGTGGTGGCGCGGCTTCAATCAGGCGGAAGAGATAGCCCGCGCCCTCGGCGAGCTGACCGGCATCCCCTGCGATAATCGGCTGCTGCGCCGGGTCAGGGCAACCCCGCAGCAGACCAAGCTCAGTGCCGGCCAGCGGCGGCGCAATCTGCGCGGCGCCTTCCAGATCCGCCCCCACGCCTACCAGCACGTTGCGCTGCTCGACGATGTGGTCACCACGGGTGCGACCGCCGGCCATCTCACCCGTTTGCTCCATGAGAGCGGAGTCACAAAGGTGGAAGTGTGGGCCGTCTGTCGTACCCTCAAGCACCTCAAGTAGCCAACGGCATGCTACCCAAGCCTTGCCAACAGAGTTATCATGAATACCCTAGTCGTACACTCAGGTTTATGAGGATAGTGATGATCAGCATTTCCGACACCGCCCAGGCCCATTTCCGTAAATTGCTGGAAAAACAGCCTGACGGCACTAATATCCGGGTGTTTGTGGTCAATCCGGGAACCCAGAATGCCGAGTGCGGCGTATCATACTGCCCACCCGACGCGGTCGATCCGGAAGATCAACACCTGCCCTTCAGCGGCTTCGACTGCATGGTCGATCCCCTGAGCGCCCCCTTCCTGGTGGATGCCACCATCGACTTCGTCACCGATCAGATGGGCTCCCAGCTCACCCTGAAAGCCCCGAACGCCAAGATGCGCAAAGTGGCCGACGACGCCCCGCTGATCGACCGTATCGAGTACGTGTTGATGTCCGAGGTGAACCCCATGCTGGCCGGTCACGGCGGCAAGGTCACCCTGGTCGAACTGACCGAGGACAAGCTGGCCATCCTGCAGTTCGGCGGTGGTTGCAACGGTTGCTCCATGGTCGATTACACCCTGAAAGAGGGGATCGAGAAGCAGCTGCTGGAGAAGTTCCCGGGCGAGCTCAACGGCGTCAAGGATGCCACCGAGCACCAGCGCGGCGATCACTCCTACTACTGATTTGCTGCCCTTGTGGTAAAAACATGCTGCAAAGAAAAGGCCCCGCCAGCTGGCGGGGCCTTTTGCATTCTGCGGCAGGCAGATTATTCGTCCTTCTTGTCTCGCGACAGCAGGGCAATGGCCGCCTCTTTCGGATTCTTGCCTTCGTACAGCACCTTGAAGATCTGCTCGCAGATGGGCATCTCGACGCCACAGCGGGCCGCCAGCAGATGCACCTCCTTGGTGTTGCGATAGCCTTCCACCACCTGACCGATCTCGGTCATGGCGGTGTTCACATCCTTGCCAGCCCCGAGGGCCAACCCGAAGCGACGGTTGCGCGACTGGTTGTCGGTACAGGTCAGCACCAGATCCCCGAGCCCTGCCATCCCCATGAAGGTCTTGGCGTCGGCCCCGAGCGCGGCGCCGAGGCGCTGCATCTCTACCAGGCCACGGGTGATGAGCGCAGTCCTGGCGTTGGCGCCAAAACCCAGCCCGTCGGAGAGACCGGCGCCGATGGCGATGACGTTCTTGACCGCCCCGCCCAGCTGCAGACCGATGAAGTCCGGATTGGTATAGACCCGGAACGAGCGGCCACAGTGCAGCAGCAGGGAGAGATCGTCGGCGAAGTCGTCGTGGGTCGAGGCCACCGAGATGGCGGTCGGCAAACCGGCGGCCAGCTCCTTGGCGAAGGTAGGACCGGAGATCACCGCCAGCGGCATCTCGTCACCCAGCACCTCGCGCGCCACGTCTTGCAGCAGGCGGCCGCTGTCCGGCTCCAGCCCCTTGGTGGCCCAGGCGATACGGGTATCGGGGCGCAGGAAGGGTTTGACCCGGGCCAGCACCTGACCAAACACATGGCTTGGCACCACCAGCAGCAGTACGGGGGCGGCTTGTACCGCCTGTTGCAGATCCGCGGTCAGCTGCAGATCGGCGGGAAAGGGGACATCCGGCAAGAATGCCTTGTTGCAGCGGTCCTGTTCCAGCTCGGCGACATGGGCGGGATCGTGACCCCACAGCAGGGTCGGATGACCGTTGCGCGCCAGAGAAATGGCAAGGGCGGAGCCGTAAGACCCCGCCCCCAAGACCGAGATAGCGATCTGGTCGGCCATTATCAGGCTTCCGCAGTCGCCTGCTGGGCCTGAGCCTGTGCCATGTGCTGGGCAAACAGGGCATCGAAGTTGACCGGTGCCAGGTTCAGCTGCGGGAAGGACCCCTTGCTCACCAGGTTGGCCACCGCTTCACGGGCGTACGGGAACAGGATGTTCGGGCAGAAGGCAGCCAGGCAGTGGGCCAGTTGCGGTTCCGGCAGGTTGCCGATGGTGAAGATACCGGCCTGCTGAACTTCACACAGGAAGGCAGTCTCGGTTTCCAGCTTGCAGGTGACGGTCAGGGTCAGTACCACTTCATAGACGCTGTCGGCCAGGATGTTGGTCTTGGTGTCCATGTCCAGCTTGACGTCCGGCTGCCACTCTTTCTGGAAGATGTGCGGAGTGTTCGGCGCTTCGAAGGAGACGTCCTTGGTGTAGACGCGCTGGATGTGGAATTCCGGTTGTACTTCCTGGTTGTTGATCTCTTCAGCCATTTTGTTTGATTCCTTTTTATGAAAATAGGTGGGCGCAGGCCCTTAAATCAGCGTTTTTTGGTCACCGGCAGATTTTCTGCACGCCACTGGGCCATGCCACCGCTGAGCACATACACCTGCTTGAAGCCGGCTTTGCTCAGTTGGCGACCCGCGCCACCAGCGGTCATCCCCGACTCGCACACCACTATGATGGGGGCATCTTTATGCTTTTCAACCGGGCCCAGGTTATTGCTCTGGATCTGGCTGAGCGGCAGGTGCTGGGCACCGGCCAGATGGCCCTTGGCAAACTCATCCTGACTGCGAATGTCCACGACGGTGGCATTTTCACGGTTGATCAGCAGGGTGGCGGCGTGGTTGTTCACCGCCTTCACCGGAGAAAAACGAGCACGCACAGTGGTATACACCAGGGTGCCTGCCAGGCCCAACCAGGCTGCGGTCAGCAGCGGGTTGCGGGCCGCAAAATCCAAATACTCTTGCATCTTCTACTATCCAGGGACCAAGACAAGGGCCCGAGTATACATGGGGCCCTGCATAAGATCAGCCATCTTGGCGGCAAAGCGAGAGCAAGCTCCCACCCGGGTTTTGCCTCCCCGATCCCCTCCCCCGCCCGGGCCTGGGGCACAGTGGAAGACGCGATGAAAGCAAGGATGAAAGAGGAAAATTCGGGGGCGAAGACAAGCCGGCAACATGCCGAAAACAGCGGGATAACAGTTAAAAAGCGAGGCTGGAGAGGGACTTGGCTATCAGGTGACTATTTCGGCAGATGTAGTAATATTACGCTAGTTTCACTTCCCGCAATTCATTCCTATCCGAGAGGACATAGCCTTATGTCAACAGCTAAGAAACCTTTGGTTCTGGTCATCATGGACGGTTGGGGCTACAGCACCAAGCAAGAGCACAACGCCGTCGCTGCCGCCAAGACTCCCAACCTCGACCGTCTCGCCCGTGACTACACCAGCACCCTGATCTCCGGCTCCGGCCTGGACGTGGGTCTGCCGGACGGTCAGATGGGGAACTCCGAAGTGGGCCACGTCAACATTGGCGCCGGTCGCATCGTCTATCAGGAACTGACCCGCATCTCCAAAGACATCCAGGACGGCCCCTTCTTCGAGAACGTCGAGCTGGCCAAGGCTGTTGACACTGCCGTGAGCAAGGGCAAGGCCGTGCACATCATGGGCCTGATGTCCCCGGGTGGCGTACACAGCCACGAAGAGCACATCATGGGCATGATCGAGATGGCCGCCAAGCGTGGCGCCGAGCAGATCTATTTCCACGCCTTCCTGGATGGCCGCGACGTACCGCCGCGCTCCGCCCAGTCCTCCATCGAGCTGTTCGACGCCCTGTTCGCCCGTCTGGGCAAGGGTCGTTTCGCCTCCATGATCGGCCGTTACTACGCCATGGACCGTGACAACCGCTGGGATCGCGTACAACAAGCCTATGACCTGATGACCCAGGGCAAGGGCGAGTTCACCGCCGACAGCGCCAGCGAAGCCCTGGCCGCCGCCTATGCTCGCGACGAGAACGACGAGTTCGTCAAGGCGACCCGCATCGGCGAAGCCGCCCCCATGCAGGATGGCGATGCGCTGATCTTCATGAACTTCCGTGCCGACCGCGCCCGTGAAATCACCCGCGCCTTCGTCGACAGCGACTTCACCGGCTTCGCCCGCACCGCCACCCCGGCGCTGAACTTCGTGATGCTGACCGAGTACGCGGCCGACATCAAAACCGCCTGCGCCTACCCGCCGACCGCCCTGGTCAACACCCTGGGTGAGTGGCTGGCCAAGCAGGGCAAGACCCAGCTGCGCATCTCCGAGACCGAGAAGTACGCCCACGTCACCTTCTTCTTCAACGGCGGCGAAGAGGCCTGCTTCAGCGGTGAGGATCGCGAGATCGTTGCCAGCCCAAAAGTGGCCACCTACGACCTGCAGCCGGAGATGAGCTCCGAAGAGCTGACCGACAAGCTGGTCGGTGCCATCAAGAGCGGCAAATACGACGTCATCATCTGCAACTACCCGAATGGCGACATGGTTGGCCACACCGGCGTGTTCGATGCGGCCGTCAAAGCCTGTGAAGCCGTTGACCACTGCATCGGTCGCGTCACCGAGGCCCTGGCCGAAGTGGGTGGCGAGTGCCTGATCACCGCCGACCACGGCAACGCCGAGAAGATGATGGACGAAGAGACCGGTCAGGCCCATACCGCCCACACCAATCTGCCGGTTCCGCTCATCTACTTCGGTCGCAAGGCCGAGGTGCTGGAAGGCGGCAAACTGTCCGATCTGGCCCCCACCATGCTGACTCTTATGGGTCTGCCGGTACCGCCGGAAATGACTGGCAAGCCCCTGATGATTCTGAAATAATCCTTCCCCATGCGGGGATGCGAAGTGATTTCAACCAAAACCAGTCGCGTCGGCCTGTTGGCCGGCGCGCTGTTTTTTTGTCTGTCGTTCGGGCCGGGCAAGGCCTGGGCTGCCAACCAGCAGCTGGGCGCCATGCAGTCCCAGATCAAGGAACAGCAGCAGACCATCAAGCTCAGCAAGCAGGAGCTGGCCAAGCTCAACACCCAGCTCAAGGCCGATGAGCAGGCCATCTCGGCCGCCGCCGCCAAGCTCGACCAGACCAGACAGCAGCTCAGAGAGAACCAGCAGAAGCTGGTGGGGCTGCAACAGGACAAGCTGGACCTGGAACAGCAGGCCAGCCGCCAGAAGCAGTTGCTGGCCAAACAGGCGGAGAGCGCCTTTACCGCCGGCAACCACGATTACCTCAAACTGCTGCTCAATCAGCAGGATCCAGCCAAACTGAGCCGTTCCCTCGACTACTACGACTACCTCAACAAGGCACGCATCGAGGCCATCGAAGCCCTGCGGGCCACCCGCACCAAGCTGGCCAAAAACCAGCAGGTCACCAAAGAGACCGAAAGCCGGCTGCAATCCCTGCTCACCGAACAGCAGCAACACCATCAAAGTCTGCTGGCCAGCCAGCAGAGCCGTGCCAAGGTGCGCAACCAGCTGCAGCAGTCGGTACAGGATGACGAACAGAAGCTGACCAAGCTGGTCAAGGCGGAGAAAGCGCTGAAGGCCCGGCTGGAAGAGTTGCGCCGCCAGCGGGAAGAGCAGGAGCGCCGCGAGCGGGAGCGCCTTGCCAAGCTGAAGGCGGAACAGGAGCGGCAACGCAAGCTGGCCGAACAGCGCCGCGCCGAACAGGAGCGGCTCGCCGCCCAGCAGAGCAAGGCGGCCCAGCAGCAGACCGCCAGCCGGGAGAGCACCACCAGCAAGCCTGAACGAGGTTCAGGCATCAGCAGCGCCGGTTACTACAGCGGGCTCAAGACCAATGGCAGCCTGCGCTGGCCGGTGCAGGGGCCAATCCTCATCGCCTACGGCTCGCCACGCACCGCCGAGCTGAAGTGGAAGGGCACCCTGATCGGCGCCAGCGAAGGGACCCAGGTCAAGGCGGTGGCGCCGGGCCAGGTGGTCTATGCCGACTGGCTGGACGGCTTCGGCATGCTGCTGGTGATCGATCACGGTCGCGGCTACATGAGCCTCTACGGTCACAACCAGTCGCTGCTGCGCCAGGTGGGCCAGAACGTGGAACAGGGCGAACCGGTGGCGCTGGTCGGTGACAGTGGCGGCCAGGACAGACCCGGCCTCTACTTCGAAATTCGCTACCAGGGCGAGGCCATCAACCCCACCAAGTGGCTGGCCAAGCGCTGACGCCGACTTGCCTCCTCCAGCCTGCCTTGCGCAGGCTGTCGTCCCTCCGGCAGCGCGCGGCGACGCGCTACCTTTGGTGAAAAATTACCTCTTTTTCAGGCTGTTCAAGGAAAGACGACCAGCCCTATCTGCTCCAGCAAGGCCTGCTGCTGATCTTCGTTGATCTGCACCCCGTGTAGATTGACCCGCCGCAGATCCAGCCCGGGCAGATCGCACTGACGCAGATCGCAGCCCTGCAGGTTGATGCGGCTCCAGTCCAGTTGGCCAAACTCGGAGCCGCTGAGATCCGAGCCCGCCAGCGAGGCGCCGAACAGGTTGGCCCCCAGCCAGCGATTGCCGTTCAATTCGCATTTTTCCAGCAGACAGCCCTCAAAGTTGGCGTAGCTGAAGTTGTTGCCGGTGAGATGGGCTTCGCAGAAGTAGCTCTTGACGGTGATCTGGTTGGCAAAGCTGGCGCGGGAGAAGTTGATCCCCATCGCCTGGCAGTCGCGCAGCTCGAGCCCGAGGCACTGGCTGTGACTGAAGTCGGCCATGGTGAGATCGCAGCGCAGAAAACTCGCCTCGCGCAGATTGCAGCCCTGCAGCAGGCAGTTCTGCTCGCTCTCCCGATCGTAGAAGCTGCAGTCGACGAAACGACTCTCGCCGAGATCTAGCCTGGAGAAGTTGCAGCCGATGAAACGGCATCCCTGAAACTGCTCCCCAGCCAGGTCCTGCTGCTCGAAGCGCACCCCCTCAAAGCACTTGGCCTTGATCATCCTGAGATTCCCCTTGTTGACGGCGTCATATGCTGACTTTGTTACAAAAAAACGGTAATGTTACACGTAACATTTGTCCCGGATCCAGAGATGAACGATACCCGCAAGCGCCGCCCCACCCTGCAGGACATAGCCGACCTGACCGGGGTCACCAAGATGACCGTCAGCCGCTACCTGCGCGACCCGCAAGCCGTGGCCGAGGGCACCCGCGAGCGGATCGCCGCCGCGGTGGAGGATCTCGGCTACATCCCCAACCGGGCGCCGGACATTCTCTCCAACGCCACCAGCAAGGCGATCGGCATCCTGATCCCCTCCCTCTCCAACCAGGTCTTCTCCGCCGTGGTGCACGGCATCGAGTCGGTGACCCGCCCCGCCGGCTACCAGACCCTGCTGGCTCACTACGGCTACAGCCCGGAGCGGGAAGAGGAGCAGGTCGCCTCCCTGCTCTCCTATCACGTGGATGGGCTGATCCTCTCCGACAGCCAGCACACCGAGCGCACCCGCAAGATGATCGCCACCGCCGGCATCCCGGTGGTGGAAACCATGGATCTGCCGCAGAGCCCCATCGACATGGTGGTCGGCATGGATCACCGGGCGGCCGCCCGGGCCATGGTAACAGAGATGCTGCGGCGGGGCCGACGCAAGCTGGTCTATCTGGGCGCGCGGCTCGACGTGCGCACCCAGCTGCGGATGGAGGGCTACTACCAGGCGATGCAGGATTTCGGCCTGAGCGGCCAGCACCTGCTGACCGAGCAATCCTCCAGCTTCACCCTCGGCGGCCAGCTGCTGGAGCAGGCGCTGGTGCGCTATCCCGATCTGGACGGCCTGTTCTGCACCAACGATGACCTGGCGGTGGGCGCCCTGCTGCAGTGTCAGGCCAAGTGGATACCCGTCCCCCAGCAGATCGCCATCGCCGGCAGCAACGCCCTCGACATCGGCCACGCCATGACCCCCAAGCTGGCCAGTATCGTCACGCCGCGCAAGGAGATCGGCCGGGCGGCCGCCACCATGCTGCTGGCCCGCCTCAACGGCCAGCCGCTGGCCGACACCCGGCTCGACATGGGCTTCTCCCTCTACGAAGGTGACAGCCTGGGCTGACGACGCACATCCCCGCCATTCAGCCATAACAGAGCAGGCCACCCGAGGGTGGCCTGCTTGCTTGGCAAACGGAAGATCCGGCTCACGCCGGCGTCAAATCAGGATGCGACCTGGGCGACAGCTTCGCGGGAGAGGCGGGTCACCTCTTCCCAGTTACCGTTCTTGACGGCCTCTGCCGGCAGCATCCAGGAGCCGCCGACGGTGGCGACGCATTTGAGCGCCAGGTAATCGGCCACGTTCTTCGGGCCGATACCGCCGGTGGGGCAGAATTTTACCTGGGGCAGCGGCGCCGCGATGGCGGCCAGCGCCTTGGTGCCGCCATTCGCCTCGGCCGGGAAGAATTTGAGGTGGTCGTAGCCCGCTTCCAGCGCCTGCATCACCTCGGACGGGGTGGCCACGCCCGGGATCAGCGGCGCCGTGCTGTTGGCCGCGTGGGCCAGCAGGGCCGGGGTCATCCCCGGGGAGATGACAAAGCGGGCACCGGCGGCCACGGCGGCGTCAAACTGCGCGCAGTTGAGCACGGTACCGGCACCGACCATGGCCTCCGGCATCGCCTTGGCGATGAGGGCGATCGCATCGAGTGCCACCGGGGTGCGCAGGGTAATCTCGAACACCGAGATGCCGCCGGCCAGCAGCGCCTTGGCCATTGGCAGGGCCTGATCCAGCTCATTGATGACCATCACGGGTACCAGCGGGGAGGCGGCAAACACCTCGGCCGGGGTCACTTTCCAGTTCTGCATAGCTCTTCCTTAGTCAAAGATGGTGGCGCCACACTCGGCGCTCGATACCGCGCGACGCATCACGCTGAACAGTTCACGGCCCCACCCCTCTTGTTCCAGGGTGAGGTCGATCTCGGCCTGGGTACGGCCGCTCAAATCGGTCAGGCAGTCGAGGCTGCCGGTTACCGCATCCACCCGCAGCAAGTCGCCATCGGCAAGCAGGCCGATGGCCCCGCCGTGCAGCGCTTCCGGGGTGACGTGGATGGCGGCCGGGATCTTGCCGGAGGCGCCGGAGAGGCGGCCGTCGGTGACCAGCGCCACCTTGTGACCGGCTTTTTGCAGGTTGCCGAGCACCGGCATCAGCTTGTGCAGCTCCGGCATGCCGTTGGCGGCCGGGCCATTGTGACGCACCACGATGACGGCGTCCTGATTGAGATCCCCCGCCTTGTAGGCCGCTTCCACCGCATGCTGGGAGGAGAAGACTCGGGCCGGGGCTTCAATCACCCGATACTCGGGGGCCACGGCAGAGACCTTGACCACGGCGCGGCCCAGATTGCCGGAGAGCAGCTTGGTGCCGCCGGTGGCCTGGAACCGGCTACCGGAAGGCGACAGCACGCTCGCATCACTGCTCTCGCCCACCGGCTGCCATACCAGCTTGCCATCCACCAGTACCGGACGGCTGAGGTAATCCTGCATCTCGCCGAAGACCGGGGTGGCATCCAGGTGGATCAGCCCCTCTTGCGCCAGCCGGCGCATCAGGCCGGGCACGCCACCCGCCTGCTCGAAGGCGTTCACGTCGGCCGGGCCGTTCGGGTACATGCGTACCAACAGCGGCACCACGTCGGAGAGATCGCTGATGTCATCCCAGGTCAGCACCAGACCGGCGGCGCGGGCCAGCGCCACCATGTGGATGCTGTGGTTGGTGCTGCCGCCGGAGGCGAGCAGGGCCACCAGCCCGTTGACCAGCGAGCGCTCGTCAATCACCGCACTCAGGGGGCGATAGGCCGGGGAGCCGGGGATCATGGCGCTGATGCGGCGGGCCGCCTCCTCGGTGAGGGCGCGGCGCAGCTCGCTGTGCGGGTGCACGAAGGCGGAGCCCGGCAGCATCAGGCCCATGGCCTCGAACACCAGCTGGTTGGTGTTGGCGGTGCCGTAGAAGGTGCAGGTGCCCGCCGCGTGGTAGGCGCCGCACTCCATCTTGAGCAGGGCATCGCGACCCACTTCGCCGGCGGCGTACTGCTGGCGCACCTTCACCTTCTCGTCGTTGCTGATGCCGCTCGCCATCGGGCCGGCCGGCACGAAGGCGGTGGGCAGATGAGCGTGGGAGAGCGCTCCCATGATCTGGCCCGGCGCTATCTTGTCGCAGATGCCGAGCAGCAGGGTGGCATCGAAGGTGTTGTGGGAGAGCGACAACGCGGTCGCCTGGGCGATGAGATCGCGGGAGAACAGGGACATGTCCATCCCCGGCTGGCCCTGGGTCACGCCGTCGCACATGGCGGGCACGCCGCCGGCCACCTGGGCGCTGTGGCCGAGCTCGGCCAGCGCGGCCTTGATGATGTCCGGATAGCCCTGATAGGGCTGATGGGCACTCAGCATGTCGTTGTAGGCGGTGACGATGCCGACGTTGGCACGGGTCATGTCGAGGATGCGTCCCTTCTCGTCACAGCTGGAGGCGGCCACGGCATGGGCCAGGTTGCCGCAGGCCAGCGCGGCGCGGGTCTTGCCCTGATCGGCCTGGCGCTGGATGCGGGCCAGGAAGGCCTGGCGACGGGCGGCACTGCGCTCGCGAATGCGGGCAGTGACGCTGGAAATAACCTGATGGATCATTGGGCTTGCTCCAATGCGGTGACGGCGCGATCAACCACCTGTTCGAAGGTGCCGTCGATATCGATGTGGAATACACCGGCTTCGCCATCCGGGCGCTCCAGGGTATCGAACTGACTTTGTACCATGCTTTCGCGCATGAAGTGGCCCTTGCGGGCCCGCATCCGCTCGAGGATCAGCGGCTGGCTGCCGTCGAGGAAGAGGAAGCTGACCGACTCGTTGCCCTCGCGGATCTGGTCGCGATACTGCTTCTTGAGGGCCGAGCAGACGATGACGCCCACCTCGTTCTTCTGTTCCAGGCTGTAGGCCGCGTCGCGGATCCGCTCCAGCCAGGGGGCGCGATCCTCGTCGTTGAGGGGGTTGCCACCGGCCATCTTCTGGATGTTGGCCCTGGGGTGCAGATCATCACCGTCGATGAACTTGGCGCCCAGCACGCTGGCCACCTTGAGGCCCACGCTGGACTTGCCGCTACCACACACACCCATCACGATAATGCTCTTACCCGCCATTGTTTGACCTCTATCTCATTTTTCAAAAAACGTGCTGCCGATGGGTTCTAACTTAGCACGTTACCGGTAACATGTTACCGGTAACAACAAGAATTGTGAAGTCTGCCACAGACTGAGCGCACTCATAGTCACCTGGGCAAGCGAGTTTGAGCCCTGGCCATAAATCTAAATAAATCATAAAGATATGGTCTGCCGACGGATCGGCAGGGTGTCGATACTGAACTTGGAACAAGGAATGCACAACAATGTCTGACCTCTCCCTGATCATGACGGCCGCCGGCTCCATCGTGCTGCTGCTCTTTCTGGTGATGAAGGCCCGCCTGCACGCGGTCGTCTCCCTCATCCTGGTCTCCATGGTGGCGGGGCTCGCCGCCGGCATGAACCCGGCCGACATCGCCGCCACCATCCAGAAAGGGATGGGTGGCACCCTCGGTTTCGTCGCCGTGGTGGTGGCACTGGGTGCCATGTTCGGCAAGGTGATGGAAGTCACCGGCGCCCTCGACCGGGTGGCCCACACCCTGCTCGGCAAGTTCGGCGTAAAGCGCGCCAACTGGGCCATGGCGCTGACCGGCTTCGTCTGCGCACTGCCACTGTTCTTCGACGTGGCCGTGGTGCTGCTGATCGGCGTCGCCTTCGCCATCGTCCGCCGCGGTGGCGGCAGCGTGGTGAAGATCGGCATCGCCTTGCTGGCGGGTATAGCCACCTGCCAGGCCTTCCTGATCCCGGCACCGGGCCCCATCCTGGTGGCCTCCCAGCTGGGGGCCGACTTCGGCTACATGATCCTGTTCGGCCTGATCGCCGCCGTTCCTGCCCTGATCCTGGCCGGCCCGCTGTTTGGCGAGCTGATCAGCAAGGTAGTGGACGTGCCGCTGCCGGCCGACGCCCAGAGCAGTGCCCATGACGACGGCCAGAACCTGCCCTCCTTCTGGCTGGCCATGGGCCTCATCGGCCTGCCGCTGCTGCTGATCGGTCTCAAGACCATCGTCGGCCGCTTCGTCGAGGCCGGTACGCCCCTGCACGGCTGGCTGGAGTTCATCGGCCACCCCTTCACCGCCATCATGGTCGCCTGCCTGGCCGCCTTCTACCTGCTGGGGATCCGTCGCGGCATGTCCCGTGACGAGGTGATGAGCGTCTGCAACAGCGCCATCCAGCCGGCCGGCGTCATCATCCTGGTGACCGGTGCCGGTGGCGTGTTCAAGCAGGTGCTGGTGGATTCCGGTGTGGGCGCCGCCCTCGGCAACATGCTGGCGGACTCCGGCCTGCCCATCGTCGCGCTGGCCTTCATCCTGGCGGCCGCAGTACGGGTCATTCAGGGTTCCGCCACCGTCGCCATGCTGACCGCCTGCGGCCTGGTGCTGCCGATGTTGGAGCCGCTCGGCCTGAACGGCGCCCAGCTGGCGGCGGTCACCATCGCCATCGGCGGCGGGGCCATAGTGCTCTCCCACGTCAATGACTCCGGCTTCTGGCTGGCCAACCGCTACCTCGGTCTCACCGAGAAGCAGACCCTGCAAACCTGGACCGTAATGGAAACCATCATCGGTACCACGGGCGGCGTGATGGCCATGCTGATCTACAGCTTCCTCTGATCGCGACCATGCAGAAAAGGCCTCCGATGTGAGGCCTTTTTCATCTTTATGACGATTCTTTCTTTGGCTAACAGGGCGAGATTGCTAGAATCGCCTATCCATCGCTCCGAGTGGAACGCTTAACGCAGTGATTTCAGGTTTCTCTATGCATTCATCGGCACATTATCGACAGCTGCTGGCGCGCCTGCCCCAGATCGCCGTCGCCGCAGACCAGTTTGAAGTGCTCGGCAGCGCCAAGGACTTCAAGAGCCGGATCCTTTCGCTCATCGCCAGCGCGACTCGCCGCATCTATCTGGTGGCGCTCTATCTGCAGGATGACGAGGCGGGACGGGAGATCCTCTCCGCCCTCTATGCCGCCAAACAGCGCAACCCGGCCCTCGACGTCAAGGTGTTCGTCGACTTCCATCGTGCCCAGCGCGGCCTGATCGGCAAGGGCAAGCAGGGTGGCAACCACCTGATGTATCAGGAGATGGCTGCTCGCCACGAGCACCAGATCGCCATCTATGGCGTGCCGGTAAAAGGCCGTGAACTGCTCGGAGTGCTGCACCTCAAGGGGTTCATCTTCGATGACACCCTGCTCTACTCCGGTGCCAGCCTCAACGACATCTACCTGCACCAGCAGGATCGCTACCGTTTCGACCGTTATCACCAGATCACCAGCCCGGAGCTGACCCGCAGCATGGTCAACTACGTGGATGACCTGTTCCTGCGCAGCGAAGCGGTGCAGCGGCTGGATCGCACCGACATCCCCAGCGCCAAACAGCTGAAGGGGCCGATCCGCCGCTTCAAGCACAACCTGCGCCTCGGTCAGTACCGCTTCGACACCATGCCGGTCAACAGCCAGGAGGTGGCCATCACCCCGATGAGCGGCCTGGGCAAGCGTGGCAACCAGCTCAACAAAATGATCCGTACCCTGGTGCGGGCCACCGAGCGGGAGATCTTCATCTGCACCCCCTACTTCAACCCGCCCAAGGAGTTGAACAAGGATATCGAGGCCCTGCTCAAGCGCGGCTGCAAGGTGACGATCGTGGTGGGCGACAAGACAGCCAACGACTTCTTTATTCCGCCGGAGGAGAAATTCTCCACCATCGGCGGTCTGCCCTATCTGTACGAGACCAACCTGCGCAAGTTCGCCGAGCGCAACCAGCATCACATCGATGCCGGCCGTCTCAACCTGATGCTCTGGTGCTGCGAGCGCAACTCCTACCACCTCAAGGGGATCTTCGTGGATGACGAGTGGGCTCTGCTCACCGGCAACAACCTCAATCCCCGCGCCTGGGCGCTGGATCTGGAGAACGGCCTGCTGGTCTACGATCGCCGCCACCTGCTGCGGCCCCAGTTCAACGCCGAGCGCGAGAACATCCTGACCAACACCAAGCGCATCAGCCACTTCGATCAGATCGAGCAGATCCAGGACTACCCGGACCAGGTGCGCAAGCTGCTGGCCCGGATCCACAGGGTCAAGGCCCATATCCTGCTCAAGCGTATCATCTGACCGGCGCGCATCGCGCCCTCAGGTTCCTTGCAAGGGCCTGCCGCATCTCGGCAGGCCTTTTTCATTCCTGGCTTACGATCCCGCTGGACGACCCCCAACCGCGCGACGCGGCTTGCGTCGGGACGGCAATAAACCCTATCATCTGGACATATTTACAGTGTTTTCGGGCATCTAATTGATGAAATTGGATAAAATCTCCCTCGACAGCCTCAAGGGCGTCGGCAGCAAGATGCAGGAAAAGCTCGAGCGGCTGGGGCTGGCCACGGTGCAGGATCTGCTGTTCCATCTCCCCCTGCGCTACGAGGACCGCACCCAGGTGTGGCCCATCGGCAATCTGCCGCCCGGCCTGCACGGCGCCGTCGAGGGGGAGATCCAGGACACTCAGCTGGTGATGGGGCGCCGCCGCATGCTGGTCTGCCGCATCAGCGACGGCACCGGCACCCTCACCCTGCGCTTCTTCAACTTCACCGCCACCCAGAAGAACAGCCTGAGCCCTGGCCGGCTGATGCGCTGCTTCGGCGAGGTGCGCCCCGGCAAATACGGGCTGGAGATGGCCCACCCCGAGTACAAGCTGCTCGGCGAGGAGCAGGCCGGCCAGACCGAAGAGGCGCTCACCCCCGTCTACCCGACCACCGAGGGGCTGCGCCAGCTCACCCTGCGCAGCCTCACCGATCAGGCACTGGCCCAGCTCGACCTCTATGGCGTGGAGGAGCTGCTGCCCGCCGGCCTCTATCCCCAGCAGATCGATCTGGCCGCGGCCCTGAAGCTGCTGCACCGTCCGCCCCCCTCGGTGGCGCTGGCCCTGCTCGAGAGCGGCCAGCACCCGGCCCAGCAGCGGCTGGTGCTGGAGGAACTGCTGGCCCACAACCTCTCGGTCTTGAAGGTGCGGGCCCAGGCACAGACCCAGCTCGCCCGCGCCCTCAAGCCGGCGCCAGCGCTGGTGGAACAGCTGCTCGGCGCCCTGCCGTTCACCCCCACCGGTGCCCAGAACCGGGTGGTGGCCGAGATAGGCAAGGATCTGCAGCAGAGCCACCCCATGATGCGGCTGGTGCAGGGGGACGTAGGCTCCGGCAAGACCCTGGTCGCGGCACTGGCCGCCCTGCAGGCCATCGGCAACGGCTGTCAGGTGGGGCTGATGGCGCCGACCGAGCTGCTGGCCGAGCAGCACGCCATCAACTTCGCCAAGTGGCTGGAACCACTCGGCATCGGGGTCGGCTGGCTGGCGGGCAAGCAGAAGGGCAAGGCACGAGAAGAAGCGCTGGCCGCCATCGCCGATGGCAGCGTCAAGATGGTGGTGGGCACCCACGCCATCTTCCAGGAGCAGGTGGTGTTCCAGCGCCTCGCCCTGGTCATCATCGATGAACAACACAGATTCGGGGTGCATCAGCGGCTCGCCCTGCGGGAAAAAGGGGAGCGGGAAGGGGTACACCCCCATCAGCTCATCATGACCGCCACCCCCATCCCCCGTACCCTGGCGATGACCGCCTATGCCGACCTCGACACCTCCATCATCGACGAGCTGCCGCCGGGCCGCACCCCCATTACCACGGTGGCGCTGCCGGACAGCCGCCGCCAGGACGTGATCGAACGGGTCAGACTGGCCTGCGAGGAGGGCAAGCAGGCCTACTGGGTCTGCACCCTGATCGAGGAGTCGGAGGTACTGGAGTGCCAGGCCGCCGAAGACACCGCCGCCGAGCTGCAAAATCGGCTGCCCGGCCTGCATATCGGGCTGGTGCATGGCCGGATGCGACCGGTCGAGAAACAGCGGGTGATGGAGGAGTTCAAGGCAGGCATACTGCAACTGCTGGTCGCCACCACCGTCATCGAGGTGGGGGTGGATGTGCCCAACGCCAGCCTGATGATCATCGAAAACCCGGAGCGACTGGGGCTGGCGCAGCTGCACCAGCTGCGCGGCCGGGTCGGGCGCGGCTCGGTGGCCTCCCACTGCGTGCTGCTCTATCATGCCCCCTTGTCCAAGACGGCCCAGAGCCGGCTCGGGGTGCTGCGGGAGACCAACGACGGCTTCCTCATCGCCCAGCGCGATCTGGAGCTGCGCGGCCCGGGCGAGCTGCTCGGCACCCGCCAGACCGGCCTGGCCGATCTCAAGATCGCCGATCTGGTACGCGACCAGTCGCTCATCCCGCAGGTGCAGAAGATGGCTCGCTTCTTGATGGACCGCCACCCAGATCATGTCGAACCCTTGATACGTCGCTGGCTCGGTCTGCGGGATCACTATTCCAATGCCTGACCTGCGGGATCACGCTGCCAACGCCTGATCACTCAACCAATACAGGAGGAAAGCGCTTATGAATTCCTGGCTGCGCGGCCTGCTCTACACCCTTGCCTTCCTGTTGCTGTTTGTCTGGGTCGGCCTCGGCCTGTTCGACGCCGAGCGGGCCAAGGGGCCCATCGCCGGCTGGCTCAGCCAGCAGACTGGCGTACCCGTCACCATAGGCCGACTGGTGTTCAACCCGCTTCACCCCTACACCCTGCTGGCGGAGCAGGTGAGTTACGGCAACGCCGTGACCCTCGACAAGATCTATCTCGAGATAGAGAGCATCGACTGGCTGAACCGGGACGTGCGCATCGCCCATCTCGACCTCATTCGCCCGGCCATCAAGCTGCCGCTGCCCAATCAGCTGCCGAGCCTGCCGGTGCACTCCCTCACCATCACCGACAGCACCATCGACCGGCTCAGCCTGGAGAGCGACGGGCTGACCCTGCGCGGCCTCAACGCCACCCTGAGCGACTGGCAGCTGCTCAATCCGGTGCGCCCGCCCCAGGCCAACCTGACCCTCAACATCACTGAGCTGGCGACCCCGGCCTGGGCCCTCTCCCGCCTCAACCTGGCCGGTCGGCTGGAGGGGCAGGTGCTGAGCACCGACAAGCTGACCGCCAACCTGTTCGACGGTCTGCTCGAGACCGGCATGGTGCTCGACTGGCCCGCCCGCAGCCTGCGGCTGAACAACCTCAAGAGCCAGGGCATGCGCATCGAGTGGGGCATCCTCGCCAAAGCCGAATCCCCCCTACGCCAGGTCAGCCTGGATCTCGGCCAGATCCGGGATCTCAGCTTCAACGACATCGAGCAGGAGCTGGCCCTCAACAACCTCAGCGGCCAGCTGACCGCCTTCAACTGGCAGGCTGGCAACACGCCCAGCGGCTACTTCTCGGGGACCCTCGGTGATCTCGGCCGTGGCCTGTTCCAGCTGGAGGCCATTCAGGGCAAGGTCGCCTTCTCGCCCCAGCAGCTGGATGCGGAGCTGCAGGGCAAGGCCTATGAAGGGGAGTTCAACCTGGAACTTTCCTTCGATCCCCTGCAGCAGAAGCTGACCCTGAAGGACATGGCGCTGAGCGGCATGGACATCAGCCTGCCGGAAGGGTGGTGGCAGGATTGGCAGAGCTGGCGCCCGCAGCAGATCGACATCCGCAAGCTGGCCTTCGACAAGCTCAAGGTGCTCTCCTTCGACGATACCCTGCCCCTGTCGCTGACCGGCTGGCAGCTCTATCTGACCGATCTCAGCCTGCGCGGAAATCAGCCTGGGGCGCTGCTGGGCCGGGCCCGCCTCGAGAGCGCCTGGTTCGAACTGGTGTGGGACGGCCTCAGCGCCCGCAGCGGCGAGCTGGATGGCGAGCTGAGTGCCGGCTCCTGGCAGCTCAACAAGCTCACCAGCTCGCTGCCGGATGAGGGCAGCCTCAGCCTGAGCGGCCAGTGGGGACGCGAGCCGGGCCAGACCAGCCGGTTGCAGCTCAAGGGCGAGAAGCTGGATCTGGTGCAATGGGGCAAGATCCTCCACTCTCCCGTTTCCTTCGCCGGCAAGCTGGACCTGAGCGCCGATCTGCAGGCGCTGCACGGCGGCACCCCGGGCGCCTGGCGCAGCTCCCTGCAGGGGAATTTTGCCCTCGATGCCACCGAACCGTTCTGGGACAAGGTGAAGATAGATCCGCTGCTGGATCAGTGGTTCAAGCAGGCGGCGGCGCCGACCCTCACCCCGGCCGAGCTCTGGCAGGCGATGCAGGAGGGCGACACCCCCTTCTACCGCATCAAGCTGCAGGGCAAGGTGGCCCAGGGCCAGCTGAAGATCGAGCAGGCCGGCGCTTCCACCATCACCCATCTGCTGGGGCTGCAGGGCAGCGTCGATCTGGTCAATGAGCAGTGGCAGCTGGATCTGGGCGTTCTCAACGGCCAGCACTGCGCCGAGCTGCTCGGTCAGTGGCGCGGGCCGCTCGCCGAGCCGACCCTCAGCTGGGGCTTCCAGCAGAAGCCGAACGGCTGTGGTTGGGAGACCGGCGTGCGCTACCCGCCCCAGGGCAACGGCAGCCCGCTCTGGCGACCGGCGCCGAAGGCCCAGGCCGCACAGGCCGCCAACGGCTAGCCGACAGAAAGCAACAAGGCCTCGTGATGAGGCCTTGTTGCTTGATGGGATCCCGCGCGGGGCTACTGACCCGGCCGCTTGACCGGCTGCACCACGTAGTGACCGAGGAACTCGGCTGCCAGCTTGTCGCCGCTGAACAGTTTGATCTTGAGGCTGAACTTGGCGGACTCACCGGCCTTGAGCGGCTCGAGCACGGCAGGCATGCCTTCGCGGGCCACCCGCGCCTCCGGCTCCTCCTTGACCGGCCGGTAGTACTTGATATTGCCCTCCGCCAGCACCGTATCCCCCACCAGCCCCGCCTCCTTGAGTTGCAGCCAGATCAGGCCCCAGCCCGCCAGCACGCACTGGCTGTAGATGCTGCCGGCGAACATGGTGTCATGCACGTTGAGGTTGGCCGCCAGATTGGCCTTGAGGTGGAAGGTCTGACCGTCGTAGTGGGTGATGTGCACCCCCATCTTCTCGCTGATGGGAATGCCCTGTGACCAGCGGGTGGTGAGATCCTGGCACCACTCGGGGCGGTACTGGATGGTCTGCAGCGGGCTCAGAGACTTGATCATCTGGCGGTGCGGGATGCGGCCGAAGGAGACGGGGCCTTCCCCCACCTCGAGAAAGCCGCACTTGCGGTAGAACTCCACCGCCTCCTGGCGGGCATTCATCACCAGTCGCTTCACCTTCTCGCTGCAGGCCAGCTGTTCGAGATCCTGCACCATGCGGGCACCCAGCCCCTGGCCGCGAAATTCGGGGCGCAACGCCATGAAGCGGATCTGCGCCTCGTCACCGCCGACAAACAGCCGCCCCACCGCGATGGGTGTGCCGTCGGGGGCCAGCATCAGCCGGTGAATGGCGACGGTGTCGTATTCGTCCCGCTCGGAACCGAGAGGCAGATTGAAGGGTTTACGCAACAGTTCCCAGCGCAACTGGTAGTAGGCATCCAGTTCGGCGTCGGTTTGAGGAGTGACTACCCGGTACATAAAGCGATCCTTGAGTTGGCGCCGACGGACAGAGTGAAGGGCTTGCACACCCATGCCTCCCAGCTCAATTGATAATGGGCATCCAGCTCGGCTGCCGTCTGGGGGGTGACCATCCGGTACATAGTTCCATCCTTGAGTTACACTGGTCGAAAACCATCTTGCCGTGCAAATTCATGGACTTCAATCTGCAAGCGTACCAAGCCGACCACTTATTGCACCTCAGCGCCAAGCCCCAGCGCCGGCTCACCGTGCAGGAAAATGCCCATCACCGCTGGCTGGAGATCGACGGCGTGGTGCAGTCGGCCATGTCCCTGGCCGAGCCCGCCACCCTCTGCCTGCCGCACCAGCAGGTGATCGCCTGTCTGCTGCCCGAACAGGCCGCCAGCATCCTCGAACTAGGGCTGGGAGGGGGCGATCTCACTCGCCATCTGCGTCGACGCTGGCCCGATGCCCGCCACGAGTGCGTCGACCTCGATGAAGAGGTGATCACCCTCTATCAGCTGTTCTTTCAGCCCGAACAAGGCAGCCAGCGTACGCCGACCCTGCACCAGGCCGATGCCCTCGCCTTTCTGGAGCAGAGCGAGGCACAGTACGACCTCATCCTGCTCGATCTGTTCAGCCAGGACGGCAATCCGCCGCTGCTGTTCCAGGAACGCATCTATCAGGCGCTGGCCCCCCGCCTCAACGGCGAGCTCATCATTAACCTGCTGCCGCGCACCCGCCTCGAGCTGACCCGGGTACTGATGCTGCTGGAGCAGTGGGTCGGCCCCACCACCCCCTACCCGGTGCCAGGGCTGCGCAACATACTGCTGCACACCAGCCCGCGCGATCCGCTGGCGTCAGACCTGTAGCCAGAAGGTGACCGGGCCGTCGTTGACCAGCGCCACCTTCATGTCGGCGGCGAAGCGGCCGGTGGCAGTCGGTATGCCGCTGGCGGCCCGCGCCACGAAGTAGTCGTACAGCCGCTCGGCCTCGACCGGGTGGGCACCGCCGGAGAAGCTGGGTCTCATCCCCTTGTTGGTGTCCGCCGCCAGGGTGAACTGGGAGACCACCAGCAGGCTGCCGCCGGCCTGGCTCACGTTGAGGTTCATCTTGCCGTTCTCATCGGAGAAGATGCGGTAGCCGCTCACCTTGTGCAGCAACTTGTCGGCCTTGGCCTCGTCATCCCCCTGCTCCACCCCGAGCAGCACCAGCAGACCCTGACCGATAGCCCCAGTCACCTCGCCCTCTACCGTTACGCTGGCCTCGCTGACCCGCTGAATCAGTGCAATCACATCTCTCTCCTCTCAAAACGAAACGACCGCCCCCATCTGCTGACGGGGGCGGTCGTCGATGCTAACAGCAAGGGGCCGGGTCAAGCCAACTCATCGGCACCCGGTCGCTCATATTCGCCGAGACAGGCGGTGGTTTCCGCGCCAAGCAAGACCACCAGCCAGCTCAGGTAGACCCAGACAAACAGAATGGGGATGGTCGCCAGGGCACCATAGATGGCCTGATAGGAGGGGAAGTTGGTTATATAGATGGCAAAACCGCGCTTGGCCAGCTCGAACAGGGTGGCCGCCACCAGGGCGCCGATGAAGGCGTGCATCAGCCGCACCTTGCAGTTGGGCACCACGGTATAGACCAGCAGGAAAGTGAGCACAGAGAACAGGAATGGCAGGCCGCGCAGCAGCAGGTAGCCGATACCGAACAGGCTCTCGGCCCCGAACAGCCGCAGCGAGAAAATATAGGAGGAGATGGCGATACTGGCCCCGATGAGCACGGGGCCCAGGGTCAGGATCATCCAGTACATGGCGAAAGCCTGGGCCAGCGGCCGGCTCCGGGTCGAACGCCAGATGTAGTTGAGGTTCTTGTCGATGGCCGAGATCAGCATCAGCGCCACCACGATCAGGGCACCGATACCGACTGCCGTGGTGTTGGTGGCGTTGGCCACGAAGCCGTCGATGTACTCCTTGAGCATCTCGCCGGCGGTGGGCACGAAGTTGTGATAGACGAACTGCTCCATCGCCTGCTTCAGACTCTGGAACACCGGAAAAGCCGACATCATGCCGAACACCACGGCGATCATGGGCACCAGGGAGAGCAGGGTGACATAGGCCAGATAGCCGGCGGTAACCGTCAGCCTGTCCTGCTGGAAACGGCCCCAGACGAACTGGGCAAAATGGCGCCCATCATGGCGCAAGAAAGAGAGGGCGTGACCGAGACGGCCACCGGATTTCAGCTGCATTGTGCTTCCCTATGTCTTCATCATGCCGACATTGTGTCAGATCCTGTCACCGTTTGACCACCCGCGAACCGGCTGGATGCGACTCGTCCGGGCGCGACTGTGGCCCCTTCTGCGGGAAGCGGCCATAAAAAAAGAGGCCCGCAGGCCTCTTTTCATCGCTGATGCAGCGGATCAAGCACGACCGGCGCGCTTGCGGTCCAGCTCGGTCAGCAGCTTCTTGCGGATACGGATGCTCTTCGGAGTGACTTCAACCAGTTCGTCGTTGTCGATGAACTCCAGAGCCTGTTCCAGAGACATGCGGATCGGCGGAGTCAGCACCTGGGCTTCGTCGGTACCGGAGGCACGCATGTTGGTCAGCTGTTTGCCCTTCAGGCAGTTGACGGTCAGGTCGTTGGAACGGGAGTGAATACCGATCACCTGGCCTTCGTACACTTCGGTCGCGTGACCGATGAACAGACGACCACGGTCTTGCAGACCGAACAGGGCATAGGTCAGCGCCTTGCCGGTAGCGTTGGAGATCAGCACGCCGTTCTGACGCTCACCGATGCTGCCACCCTTGTGCGGACCGTAGTGGTCGAAGGTGTGGTACAGCAGACCGGTACCTGAGGTCAGGGTCATGAACTCGGTCTGGAAGCCGATCAGGCCACGGCTCGGGATCATGAAGTCGAGGCGAACACGACCTTTACCATCCGGGGTCATGTTGGTCATCTCGCCCTTACGCAGGCCGAGTTGCTCCATAACGGAACCCTGGTGCGCTTCTTCCACGTCCACGGTTACGGTTTCGAACGGTTCTTGCAGAACGCCATCCACGGTGCGCAGGATAACTTCCGGACGGGATACCGCCAGCTCGTAGCCTTCGCGACGCATGTTTTCGATCAGGATGGAGAGGTGCAGTTCACCACGGCCGGAGACACGGAACTTGTCCGGATCGTCGGTCTCTTCCACACGCAGGGCCACGTTGTGGACCAGCTCCTGGTTCAGACGCTCCAGGATGTTGCGGGAGGTCACGAACTTGCCCTCTTTACCGGCGAACGGAGAGGTGTTGACCTGGAAGGTCATGTTCACGGTCGGTTCGTCAACGGAGAGCGGCGGCAGCGCTTCAACGGCACCGTTGTCGCAGATGGTGTCGGAGATCTTCAGCTCGCCCAGACCGGTGATGGCGATGATGTCGCCAGCTTGCGCATCGGCCACTTCGGTACGGGACAGACCCAGGTAGCCCAGCACCTGGCCAACTTTGCCGGTACGGGTCTTGCCATCGGCACCCACTACGGTCACCTGCTGGTTGGTCTTGACGCGACCACGGGTGATGCGGCCGATACCAATAACGCCCACGTAGGAGTTGTAGTCCAGCTGGGAGATCTGCATCTGGAAGGCACCGTCGGTGTCCGCGGCAGGCGCTTCCACGTTGTCGACGATGGCCTGGAACAGGGGTTCCATGTTCTCGGACTCGACGTCTTGATCCAGGGTGGCCCAACCGTTCAGTGCAGAGGCGTAAACAACCTTGAAGTCCAGTTGCTCATCGGTGGCGCCCAGGTTGTCGAACAGATCGAAGACCTGATCCATTACCCAATCAGGACGAGCACCCGGACGGTCGATCTTGTTGATGACCACGATCGGCTTCAGACCCTGGGCGAACGCCTTCTGGGTCACGAAACGGGTCTGCGGCATCGGGCCGTCAACGGCGTCAACCAGCAGCAGTACGGAGTCAACCATGGAGAGCACACGCTCAACTTCACCACCGAAGTCGGCGTGACCCGGGGTATCCACGATGTTGATGCGGTAGTCGTTCCAGCGGATCGCAGTGTTCTTGGCGAGAATGGTGATGCCACGTTCCCGTTCCAGATCATTGGAGTCCATGATCCGTTCCTGACCTTCGCTGGTGCGATCCAGAGTGCCGGATTGCTGCAGCAGCTTGTCCACCAGCGTGGTTTTGCCGTGGTCAACGTGCGCAATAATCGCAATATTGCGTAAATTCTCTAACATTCTCGCCTCAAATCACCGGGTAAAATTGGGCGCTAATTGTACTCTCGCCTTTGTGATCTGCCTAGCAGAATTGCAGTACATTCGCGCATAACAGGGGATCAGGATCATAGACCTTCTCATCAAAGCCTGCTTAGATAGGGGCCGACCGTATACCACGCACCATTTTAGTGCACCAAAACGATCCAAGGTTGCACTACTTTGAGGCGTAACGCGCTGAGATAGCGAGTCTCGGGGCAGGCCCGTAGTCGCAAATGCCCTGAAATCAAGCTGTCACAAACTTGGCACGATACTGGCTTATGTGAATGTGATGACGCATTCACCCTAAGAGTTTTAACACCGGAGGTTACTTAGCATGTCAGCCCAGAACGTTTTGGCCCTGATCCAGGAACACGAAGTCAAGTTTGTCGACCTGCGCTTTACCGATACCAAGGGTAAAGAGCAGCACGTATCCATCCCTGCCCACCAGGTCGACGAAGATTTCTTCGAAGACGGCAAGATGTTCGACGGCTCCTCCATCGGCGGCTGGAAAGGCATCAACGAATCCGACATGGTGCTGATGCCGGATCCTGCCTCTGCCAAGCTGGACCCGTTCACCGAAGAGACCACCCTGAACATCGTCTGTGACGTGCTGGAACCCGCTACCATGCAGGGTTACGACCGCGATCCGCGCTCCATCGCCAAGCGTGCCGAAGACTTCCTGAAAGCCAGTGGCATCGCCGACACCGTGCTGTTCGGGCCGGAGCCGGAATTCTTCATGTTCGACAACATCACCTTCTCGAACACCATGGGTCACAGCTTCGTGAAGATCGAATCCGAAGAAGCCGCCTGGAACTCCGGTACCAACTACGAGCACGGCAACAAAGGCCACCGTCCGTTCGTGAAGGGCGGTTACTTCCCGGTTGCCCCGGTCGACTCCTCTCAGGACATCCGCGCCGCCATGTGTCTGGTGCTGGAAGAGATGGGCCAGGTCGTTGAGGCTCACCACCACGAAGTGGCCACTGCCGGTCAGAACGAGATCGCCACCCGCTTCAACACCCTCACCCTGAAGGCTGACGAAGTACAGGTACTGAAGTACGTGATCCACAATGTGGCCCACGCCTACAACAAGACCGTCACCTTCATGCCGAAACCCATGTTCGGTGACAACGGCTCCGGCATGCACTGCCACCAGTCTCTGGCCAAGAACGGCGTCAACCTGTTCGCCGGCGACCTGTACGGCGGTCTGTCAGAGATGGCGCTGCACTACATCGGCGGCATCATCAAGCACGCCAAGGCCATCAACGCCTTCGCCAACCCGACCACCAACTCCTACAAGCGTCTGGTACCGGGTTATGAAGCACCGGTCATGCTGGCCTACTCCGCCCGCAACCGCTCTGCCTCCATCCGTATCCCGGTGGTACCGAGCCCGAAAGCGCGCCGCATTGAAGTCCGCTTCCCGGATCCGGCTGCCAACCCGTACCTGGCCTTCGCTGCCCAGTTGATGGCCGGTCTGGACGGCATCATCAACAAGATCCATCCGGGCGATGCCATGGACAAGAACCTGTATGATCTGCCGCCGGAAGAAGCAGCCGAAGTGCCGACCGTGGCCGGCTCTCTGGACGAAGCCCTGGCCGCGCTGGATGCGGATCGCGAGTTCCTGACCCGCGGTGGCGTGTTCAGCGACGACTTCATCAACTCCTACCTGGAGCTGAAGCAGCAGGACGTTGACCGTGTGCGCATGACCCCGCACCCGCTGGAATTTGAACTGTACTACTCCGTTTAATCCGGATCCCAGCTCAGAACTTGACCAAACCCGCCGACAGGCGGGTTTTTTCTCTGATAGGATTAAGCAGAATCCCGTCAAGGAGAGATGGATGAAAACCGCCTACCCAGTATGGATGCTGAGCCTGTTGCTACTGGCCACCAGTGCCGCCCAGGCCGCCAAGGTATACTCCTGGACCGACAACCAGGGGGTCGTCCACTACACGGATGCTCCGCCCCCGGGACAGAAAGCCAAGGAGGTCGATCTGCGCGTCGCCCCCTTCATAGGCACTGCCCCCCGTTCGGTCCAGGTGGACAATTTCAACAGCCTGACCGGTGTCGATGCCAAAAAAGAGAAGGAGGCGGCCAAGCTGGTGATCGAACTGCTCTCCCCGGAACAGGGCAGTACACTGCGCGACAACACAGGCAACGTGGTGTTCCAGGGCCAGGTCAAGCCCCAGCCGCCCACCCAGTATGACGTGCGCCTGACCCTGGACGGCAAGGCGGCCCCCCTCGTCAACAACGCCCTCGCCATCCGGGTCGAAAACCTGGATCGGGGTGCCCACGAGGCCCAGCTCGAGCTGCTCGCCAAAGACGGTACGATCCTTGCTAAATCCAAGGCAGTCACCTTCTACCTGCACCGGGCCAGCATCAATTCAGCCCCCAAAGCGACCCCGCTCAACAACAAGGGGTGATCCTGTGCCTCGATACGGGTAGACTAAATGCACCACATTGGTGCATAGCTGGTGTATAGCACCGTTTTAGGGAGAAACCAGTGCCAACCCGCCCGGATCAAGCCAGGATACTGCTCGACAACCTGCTGACCGCCGTCATCCTGATGGATGAACGGCTCTGCATCCAGTTCGTCAACCCCGCCGCCGAGCAGCTGCTCTCCCTCAGTCAGCGCCGGCTGATCGGCATCGAGCTGCCCCATCTGCTGGAACATATCTCCCTCGATCTACAGCGGCTCAAGCAGTGCCTCAGTTCGGGGCAGGGCTTCACCGACAGCGAAGTCACCCTGGTGGTGGAAGGGGAGCCCAGACTGGTGGAGATGAGCGTCAGCCCGTTGGCCGACCACGAACAGCGGCTGATGGTGGTGGAGCTGCGCAAGATAGACCAGCAGAAGAAGATCAGCCAGGAGTTGCAGCAACATGCCCAGCAGCAGGCGGCCAAGGAGCTGGTACGCGGCCTGGCCCACGAGATCAAGAATCCCCTCGGCGGTCTGCGCGGCGCGGCCCAGCTGCTGCAAAAGGAGCTGCCCGACCCCGCCCTGCGCGAATATACCGGCATTATCATCGAACAGGCCGACCGGCTGCGGGTACTGGTCGATCGGCTGCTCGGCCCCCAGCGCCCCGGTCGTCACCAGATGCACAACGTGCACTCGGTACTGGAGCAGGTGCGCCGGCTGGTAGAGCTGGAGCTACCACCAACGGTGCGCATCGAGCGGGATTACGATCCCAGCATCCCGGAGTTCGAGATGGAGCCGGACCAGCTGCAGCAGGCCTTTCTCAACATGGTGCGCAACGCCGCCGAGGCCATCGGCGAGCAGACCGGCCTCATCCGCATCAAAACCCGCACCGCGTTCCAGATCACCATCCACGGCCAGCGCTACCGGCTGGCGGCCGAGATCAAGATCATCGACAACGGCCCCGGCATCCCGGATGCCATCCGCGACACCCTCTTCTATCCGATGATCACCGGCAAGGAGGGAGGCACCGGGCTCGGCCTCTCCATCGCCCAGAACCTGATCGACCAGCACAAGGGGCGGATCGACTGCATCAGCTGGCCCGGCCACACCGAATTCACCATTTTTCTACCGCTTCGCAAATAAGGGAACGTCATGACAGCAAAAGTGTGGATCGTCGATGACGACAGTTCTATCCGCTGGGTGCTGGAGCGCACCCTCGGCAGTGAAGGCTTCGAGTGCGAGAGCTTCGCCGACGGCGAGGCGCTGCTGAGCTCGCTGGAAATGCGCTCGCCGGACGTGATCCTCTCCGACATCCGCATGCCCGGCATCGACGGCCTCAGCCTGCTTGAGCAGATCCATCGCCGCCAGGCCGACCTGCCCATCATCATCATGACCGCCCACTCGGATCTCGACAGCGCAGTCAACGCCTACCAGCGCGGCGCCTTCGAATACCTGCCCAAGCCGTTCGACATCGACGAGGCTGTGACTCTAGTGCGCCGCGCCGAGAATCACCTCAAGGAGCAGCGCACCAAGCGCAAGGCACGCCAGCAGGATCCGGCCAGCAGCCCAGAGATCATCGGCGAGGCGCCGGCCATGCAGGAGGTGTTCCGCGCCATCGGCCGGCTGTCACGCTCCAGCATCTCGGTGCTGATCAACGGCCAGAGCGGCACCGGCAAGGAGCTGGTCGCCCACGCCCTGCACAAGCACAGCCCGCGCGCCCACAAGAACTTCATCGCCCTCAATATGGCAGCCATCCCGAAAGATCTCATCGAATCGGAACTGTTCGGCCATGAGAAGGGTGCCTTCACCGGTGCCAACAACATCCGCCACGGCCGCTTCGAACAGGCCGACGGCGGAACCCTGTTTCTCGACGAGATCGGCGACATGCCGCTGGATGTGCAGACCCGGCTGCTGCGGGTGCTGGCCGACGGCCAGTTCTACCGGGTCGGTGGCCATCAGCCGGTACAGGTGGATGTGCGGATCATCGCCGCCACCCACCAGAACCTGGAGAAGCGGGTGGCCGACGGCGAGTTTCGGGAAGACCTGTTCCACCGCCTCAACGTCATCCGCATCCACATTCCCGCCCTCAAGGAGCGGCGCGAAGACATTCCCCAACTGGCCCGTCACTTTCTGCTGCGGGCAGCCAAGGAGCTGAACGTGGAGGCCAAGAGCCTGCATCCGGATACCCAGGCCTATATCAGCCGTCTGCCCTGGCCCGGCAACGTGCGCCAGCTGGAGAACGTCTGTCGCTGGCTCACCGTGATGGCCTCGGGGCAGGAGGTGCTGGTGAGCGACCTGCCCACCGAGCTGCTGACCCCCATCACCAGCACCGCCGAGCCGGGCCAGCCGGCGCTGTCCGGCGGCTGGCAGCAGCAGTTGCAGGACTGGGTCGCCGCCAAGCTGGCGCTGGGGGAGACCGACATCCTGGCCGATGCCCTGCCCCAGTTCGAGCGGATCATGCTGGAAACCGCGCTGGACCATACCCATGGCCACAAACAGGAGGCGGCGCGCCTGCTCGGTTGGGGACGCAATACCCTCACCCGCAAGCTGAAGGAACTCGACCTCTCCTGAGTCCCGAGGAAAAACGATTCCCATCACGCCTTGGCAAATCGCCGACCAATAAGACCCCGTTTGATTTCAAACGGGGTATCTTTTTTGGAAGCCCCGCCTAGAATGGCAGGCTTTCCAACCCGACTCGAAGAAGGCGCCATCATGATTGACAGATCTC
Source organism: Aeromonas sp. FDAARGOS 1408 (assembly GCF_019048665.1). NCBI lineage: Bacteria > Pseudomonadati > Pseudomonadota > Gammaproteobacteria > Aeromonadales > Aeromonadaceae > Aeromonas > Aeromonas sp. FDAARGOS 1408. Next base: position 3,888,516 of record NZ_CP077394.1, read on the forward strand.
TTCCCCTGACCGACCTGCACCGCCATCTGGACGGCAACATCCGTCCGCAGACCATCCTCGAGCTGGGACGTCAGCACAATATCCGGCTGCCGGCAGACGAACTCGAAGCGCTGCGCCCGCACGTGCAGATCGTCGAGAACGAGCCGAGTCTGGTCGCCTTCCTGAAGAAACTGGACTGGGGCGTGGCCGTGCTGGCCGACTACGATGCCTGCCGCCGGGTGGCCTACGAGAACGTGGAAGACCTGCTGCGCGCCGGCATCGACTATGCCGAGCTGCGCTTCAGCCCGGCCTACATGGCGATGGCCCACAAGCTGCACCCGCAGGGCGTGGTCGAAGCCATCATCGACGGCGTAGCGGCCGGTAGCCGCGACTTCGGCATCAAGACCAACCTGATCGGCATCATGAGCCGCACCTTCGGCACCGAGCAGTGCAAGCAGGAGCTGGATGCCTGTCTGGCTCATCGCGACAAGCTGGTTGCCATCGATCTGGCTGGCGACGAGCTGGGCTTCCCGGGCGAGCTGTTCACCGAGCACTTCCGCCGGGTGCGCGATGCGGGCATGCGCGTCACCGTGCACGCCGGTGAAGCCGCTGGCCCCGAAAGCATGTGGCAGGCCATTCGCGAGCTGGGGGCCGAGCGTATCGGCCACGGCGTCAAGGCGATTCAGGATCCAGCCCTGATGGCCTATCTGGCCGAGCACCGCATCGGCATCGAATCCTGCCTCACCTCCAACATTCAGACCACCACGGTGGCGAGTCTGAGCGAGCACCCGATCCGCCAGTTCCTGGCCGCCGGCGTGCTGGCCTGTCTCAACACCGACGACCCGGCGGTAGAGGGGATCGACCTGCCTCACGAATATGAAGTGGCCGCTCCGGCCGCCGGCATGACAGTGAGCGAGATCCGCACCGCCCAGCAGAATGGCCTGACCCTGGCCTTCCTGAGCGAGAGCGAAAAGGCCGAGCTGAGCGCCCGCGCAGCCCAGCACTGAGTACAGCCAGGCCCAACAAAAAAACCGCCGAGAGGCGGTTTTTTTATTTTCCAATAGCATCGACCGGCTTAGATCACCCGGGAAAACTGCTGCTGGCGCGCCTTGCTCCGCAGGTAAACATCGAAACACATGCAGATGTTGCGGATCAGCAGCTGACCGGTGGAGACCACCTCCAGCCCCTCTTCGGTCATGCGCACCAGACCGTCATCGATGAAGGTCTGCAGCAGCTTGAGATCCTCGGCGAAGTACTCCTTGAACACCAGACCATGGGCCTGCTCGACGGCGGCAAAGTTCAGGCGAAAATCGCAGATGAGGCGCTTGATCACCTCGCGGCGGATCAGGTCGTCCCGGTTGAGGGAGCACCCCTTCCACTGGGCGTGCCCCAGCGTTTCCACCTGGCCATAGTAGGCCTTGAGCTCTTTCTGGTTCTGGGAATAGGCGTCGCCGATCATGCTGATGGAGGAGACCCCCAGCCCCAGCAGGTCGCAATCCCCCTGGGTGGTATAGCCCTGGAAGTTGCGATGCAGCTTGCCCTCACGCTGGGCCACCGCCAGTTCGTCGTCCGGCTTGGCGAAGTGATCCATGCCGATGAACTGGTAACCCTGACCGGTCAGGAAGGCGATGGTGTCCTGCAGCATGGCCAGCTTCTCCTGCGGCGCCGGCATGTCCGCCTCCTTCAGCTTGTGCTGGGCGGCAAAGCGGCTCGGCAGGTGGGCATAGTTGAAGATGGAGAGGCGCGCCGGGTCGGTCTTGAGCACCTCTTCCAGGGTGTGGTGGAAGCTCTCACGGTTCTGATGTGGCAGGCCGTAGATGAGATCCAGGTTGGTGGAACGAAAACCCAGTTCGCGGGCCCGCTCCAGCATGGCGCGGATGAAGTCGTTGTCCTGCTCGCGGTTGACCGCGACCTGGACCTCCTTGTTGAAATCCTGCACGCCAAGACTGATGCGGTTGAAGCCGATTTCCCGCAGCACGTCCAGCATGGAGAGCTCGATCTCGCGCGGATCCACCTCGATGCTGATCTCCCCCTCTTCGGCGAAATGGAAGTGCTCCCGCAACATGGTCATCAGTCGGCGGGTCTGGGGTTCATCCAGATAGGTGGGCGTGCCGCCGCCCCAGTGCAGCTGGGTCACCAGCCGCTGCTTGAACAGCGGGGCCTGTGCCTTGATCTCCTGCTCGAGGTAATCGAGGTACTGGTCAGCCTTGTGGCGGTGACGGGTGATCACCTTGTTGCAGCCGCAGTAGTAGCAGAGCTTGTGACAGAAGGGGATGTGCACGTAAAGCGACAGGTTGCGCGCCGGATACTGGCTCGCGGCCTGGACGAAGTCCGGATAACCGAAGCCCTCGTTGAACTCCAGCGCAGTGGGATAGGAGGTATAACGCGGGCCGCTGTAATTATATTTTTCGATCAGGGCCTGATCCCACACAATCTGTTCTGCTTGCACGCTTGCTTCCTCTTGTTGTTATTGGCTCACCGGCTTAACTGAAAATCCTTCAGTCGGGCCACATCCTTGAGGATCTGCGCCTCCAGCTCGGCCTCATAGCCACTGCGTTCGAGATCCATCTTCATGATTTCATTGCGCTTGAGGGCCCGCCTCGCCTCATGGGTCGGCATCTCTTTCACCTTCTCGTAGAGACCGTACAGACCCGGAAATTCACCGGCAAAGGCACGACCGCCCTTGATCTGCAGTGCATCGAGCAGGTTGGTCAGCCGGATGGCACCTTCGGAGTAGTCGCACTGGCCGTCTCGTACCGCGTGGGCGATGACCCTGACGCTCTCGATAATATGCTCATTGCGGGCCGCGATGGCCTGCTGCTGGCTGTCGTGCTGGCGCTTGAGACGGGCCAGCAGGGAACCGGCATAGAAGGCCAGCCCCAACAAAATCAGGCCGCCCAACAGGGCGGCCAGCATCCATCCACTCATCACTTTTTCTTCGGCTCAGGCTTGGGCTCCGGCTGATAGTCAACCTGAGTGAAACGATCCCACAGCTCCTCTTCGGAGGCAGGCTGGTTCGGCTCGTCAAAGTCGGCATCATCAAAGTCCATGTCGTCTTCATCGTCATCGTTGTCGATGATGCCAAGCTCGTCCATCAGCTCCTGATAGCGATCGACCCGCTGATCGACCCAGGCCTGCTCGGTCGCTTCCAGGGTTTCACCAGCATCCAGACGATCCAGCAGGTCATTGAGGCGATCATCATTCTCGATGGAGGCCAACTCCTGCTCAGGGGTCATCACCAGCTTCTTCTCTTTGGCCGGCTTGGGCGCCACCGGCTTGCCACCCTTCTCTTCCACGATCAGCGCGACGGGCTTGCGGGAACCGATACGCGGGTCCTTGACCTGCTTGGTACCGCCTTTCTTGCCGCTCTGCTCGACTTGCTGGCGGGATCCGGCCTTCAAGCCCTTGCGCTTGGCGGCGCGCTTGCGCTCACGGCCTTCCTGGGCACTGGCCTCTGATTCTTTGCGCTTACCGGCGGGCTTGCGATTGGGTTGTTTAGCCGACATGAATGACTGACTCCGACAAATAACTGGATTGAAACCCGTTCCCGGCCTGATGTGGGCCGGGGAGGATGCTGATACCGGGAGTGATGGACGAGAAACAAAAAGTGGGATCTCGCACCCATCCGGCCATGAATGACCGCCAAATACCGCAGGATCGGCATCCTCTGGGCATGTTGCTGGTATTTTGACACAGAATGACCGGGCGGGTTAATGACCCAAAAGAAAAAAGGCAGCCGAAGCTGCCTTGATATGTTTATGCGAGTCCCATCCCTGGCTGCAAATCACCCTGTCCGTGGTGATACGTCTGCGCATCATATCTTTGTGTGTGGTCGTCCTGACCTTAATTGGTCGATCCTGAATGTGCGTGTGCTTGCCTGACCCATGCCGACGACGTCCGGTCATCTTCTGGGGTGGTTGCGTCCCGCAGCCCCGCTCTTCCTGAACGGTCACCATCCTGGTTTTTCAATCCTTTGCCTGCCACTTGCATGGCTCCGTGGCGTCCTGCCGCCTCGACATCCTGTCTTTCACGTCATCCCTGTCGTGAACTGCCCTGCGGGCCACTCCATGCATCCACTGTATCAACTTAATAAAGTGGCTCAATCCACCAGGAACGTTTTCAAACGGAAATAATCCATCTATTGTCATTTAACATATTGAAATTAATGAATTACTAAGCATTATTCCCGAATTTTTTAAGCCCTGGCCAGGCTCATGAATGGGAGATCTCTTACAACAATGCGAGAAAAAATTGGCCAAATGGTGTTAAAGGCCAAAAAGAAACGAGGAGCCGCTGGCTCCTCGTCAATATCAACGGGCTGGATAAACGACCGCAATCAGTGCAGGCCCGCCACATATTTGGACAGCACTTCGATATCCTGATCGGTCAGCTTCTTGGCCACATCCCGCATCATGCCGTTTGGATCGTTGTCACGAGCGGCAGCCCGGAAGGCGGTGAGTTGGGCCTTGATGTAGGTAGGGTGCTGGCCGGAGAGGCTTGGATACTTGGCCTGCTCGACCCCGGAACCACGAGGACCATGACAGGCGGTACAGGCAGCCAGACCGCGGCTCATGTCGCCCCCCATGTAGAGCGCCTTGCCTGCCGCCACAGCATCATCGGGCACGGCGATCGGCGTCACCTTCTGGCTGGAGAAGTAGGCAGCCAGGTCCTCCATGTCCTGCTCGGACAGGGGAAGCGCCATCGGCCCCATGATGGGAGCAACCCGACCAGTTTGGCCGGAAGCTGCAGCCTTCAGTTCAACTAACTGCTTTTTGATATATGATGCGTGCTGACCAGCAATCTTGGGATACATGTCGACAAGGCTGTTTCCGTCCGGTCCGTGACAGGCCGCGCAAACGGCAGCCTTGGTTTGTCCCGCAGCGGCATCGCCCTTGGCTTGTGCCATCCCCGTTACGCCAACCATCAGAGCAAGAGTAATGACTAGGTTCTTCATGGCGTTCCAACTTCTCGTTATTAGGCTTCCAGATCCCATGCCGCTGAAGGCATGTTAAAATAAACGCGTTTAAGCGACGCCATTTTACACGATTTCACAAAAAAGTAACTCTATAACCCTCTATCTCTATGGGGAATTTACGTTGGATACACAAACTCTGAATTTCAATAAGGTGCATTTTGTGACCAGCGCACCCGACATCCGTCACCTGCCAAATGATGGGGGTGTCGAGATTGCGTTTGCCGGCCGTTCCAACGCCGGTAAGTCATCTGCATTGAATACCTTGACCAAGCACAAGAACCTGGCGCGTACCAGTAAGACCCCGGGTCGCACCCAGTTGATCAACCTGTTCGAGCTGGAGCCGGGCAAGCGTCTGGTCGACCTGCCGGGTTACGGTTATGCGCAAGTTCCGCTGGAAATGAAGCTTAAGTGGCAAAAGTCCCTGGCTGAATATCTACAGCGTCGCGAGTCTTTGAAAGGCTTGGTGATCCTGATGGACATCCGTCATCCGCTCAAAGATACCGACATGAACATGCTGGAGTGGAGCGCCCACCGCGCACTGCCTGTCATGCTGCTGCTGACCAAGGCCGACAAGCTGAGCCCGGGCCCGCGCAACAATCAGGTCATCAAGGTACGTCAGGCCGTGGCGGCATTGGGCCCGCATATCCAAGTAGAAGCCTTCTCCTCGCTGAACAACATCGGGGTGGAAAAGCTGGCCCAGACGCTGACCGGCTGGTATCAGGCTGGCGCCGATGAGGTGATTGACGACGAACAAGAGTCGATCGAGGAATAGCTCCCCTCTTGTTGACGCGACAAGCAACCATGCAATTGGCGGAGCGACTCCTCCGCTGATTGAAAGGCTTTCAGCCTGTGAGCCCCCTTCTCTGCCCTCCATCCACGCTTGGCTTACCTCCCTCTAAAAATCTGAATAACCATATTGATCAATGGGATAAACAGTTAATTTTATATAACAATTAACTTTTCATCCCATTGGCAACGTTTTCAAATTCATGCAGAGGAAAAGCAGCGATATCGCTTAATAAGTACCAAAATGAAATTTAATTACATTTTCTGTGGCAGAGGGATAAAAATGAGGCCGATGCTGCAGATGCAGTACCGGCCTTAAACAATCAGTTCAAAAATTGGGAAGAAGCTAAATCTTGAGAACAAAGACGACTGGTTTTTCCTCAAGAAGCCCTTTCATTCTAACAAATATTCACCAACATTAAAGCATTTACTCTAAACGCAACCCATAAAAAAACGCCCCGATGATGACTCACCGGGGCTGCTATTCAGCCACATTCAATTACGTGAAATAAAAGGTCTGAAAGATAGAACATCTTACCTCTGTACCCTACGTTGCTAACTGTATAGCAAAGCAGCAGAAAGTGAAAGTAATTTATGTAATTTAGTTTCACGAAAAATGAATTACATAATTTTTCTTACTTTTCATGCAGATAAAAAAATCCCCGGTACGAATACCGGGGCGTTATAAAGGTGACTAGCTAGCACTTCCTCAACTATCTAGTTAGTCCACGTCTCTTGGTACAAGTTCCGCTGCTTTGAGAAAAAACTCGTAAAAATCACAGATAGATTGCACCATCCTCGGCAAACTCTTGTTCTTCAATGAGTTTTTCAGCCATCTCTTCAATGTCAAAACGCACGCTTTCGAAGGCCCGCAGTATGTCCTCCTCCCTGGCCAGGGAGAGACCGGTCATTTTTTCCAGTCGCCGGCGGCTGATGTAGCAGTCGACCAGTGCCCCCATCTGCTGGGCGGGAAAATGGATGCGCTGTTCATGCGGTTGCCAGTCCGCCAGCTCGGGAAACAGGATGCCTTGATTCATAGGGTCCCCAGATTGCGTTGCAGTTCTCTCAATACCTGTTTAGTCCCTGGCCGGATTCCGCGCCACACGGTAAACGCTTCGGCAGCCTGCTCCACCAGCATACCCAGCCCGTCCATGGCCTGGCGGGCACCATGTTGTCTGGCCCAACCAATAAAAGGGGTATCCGTCGCACCATACATCATGTCGTAGATAGCGATGTCGGCATGGATCAGGGCAGGATCCAGAGGCGGGAGCTCTCCCTGCAGACTGGCGGAGGTGGAGTTGATGATCAGATCGAAAGGACCGGCTAGCTGCGGGTAAGTCTGGGCACTGACGGATCCCAGATCAGCAAACTCGGCCGCCAGCTGCTCGGCCCGGGCGTGGGTCCGGTTGGCGATCACCACTTCGGCCGGCTGTTCGGCCAGCAAGGGCGCCAGGGCGCCGCGCGCCGCACCACCCGCTCCTAGCAACAGGATCCTGCTGCCGGCCAAATTCATCCCATGGGACTTGAGGTCAGCCACCAACCCGGCCCCATCGGTATTGTCCCCCAGCAATACGCCGTCATCGGTCAACTTGATGGTATTGACCGCCCCCGCCCGTTTGGCCCTGGGGCTCAGCCGGTCGACCAGGGAAAATGCCTGCTCTTTGAAGGGGACTGTAACGTTGCACCCTTTGCCGCCCTGGGTAAAGAAGGCACGCAATGCGGTGGCGAACTCCTCGACTGCCGGCTCGGCCAGACCATATTCCAGCTCTTGCTGGGTCTGCCGGGCAAAGAGGGTATGAATGAAGGGGGATTTGCTGTGGCGCACCGGGTGGCCAAAAACCAGATAACGATCCATCAAGGCGTTCCTTTAGAGGGCAATCTCCCGATTTAACGGGTTTTCCCCCGCGGGAACAAGTCGAATATCGGCAACAAGAAGGGGCCGCGATGGCCCCTTGCTTCACAGCCACTCACGCGGCTTGAGATAGTCGGTGTAGAGCTGCGCCTCCGGGCTGCCAGCCTCCGGTTGCCAGTCATACTCCCAGCGGGCCAGTGGCGGCATCGACATCAGGATCGACTCGGTACGCCCCCCCGTCTGCAGACCGAACAGGGTACCGCGGTCGTACACCAGATTGAACTCCACGTAGCGACCGCGGCGATATAACTGGAACTCCCGCTCCCGCTCGCCATAGGCATCTCCTTTGCGTCGCTCGACAATCGGCAGATAGGCGGCGAGGTAGCCTTCACCCACCGCTCGCATGAAGGCAAAACTGTCGTCAAACGGCCAGCGATTGAGATCGTCGAAGAAGAGACCGCCGACACCACGGGTCTCGCCTCTATGCTTGAGGAAGAAGTAGCGATCGCACCAGGCTTTGAACTCGGGATAGATGTCATCGCCAAACGGCTGGCAGAGGTCGTGGGAGACTTGGTGCCAGTGCCGAACGTCCTCTTCGAACGGATAGAAGGGCGTCAGATCGAAGCCCCCTCCGAACCACCAGATGGGCTCCTCCCCCTCTTTTTCGGCGATGAAGAAGCGCACGTTGGCATGGCTGGTCGGCACGTAGGGGTTGTGCGGATGGATCACCAGCGACACACCCATGGCCTCGAACCTGCGGCCAGCCAGCTCGGGGCGATGGGCCGTGGCGGAAGCCGGCATGGCATCGCCATACACATGGGAGAAGTTGACTCCCCCCTGTTCGATCACCGCGCCATGGCGCAGCACCCGGGTACGACCACCGCCGCCCCCCTCACGCTGCCAGGCATCCTCCACAAAGTGCCCGGCACCGTCAGCCTGCTCCAGTCCACGGCAGATGTCGTCCTGCAACTGCAGCAGGAAGGCCTTGACCTGGGCTACATCCGGTTTGCTCATCTTGTCTCCAGTCAGCCAGGATCGTCGCCTGACCCTATTATTGTGATGTCCTCGAACCGGCACTCCGCCCGTCCGCATAGCCACCAGACCTCGTCACCAATGCCGCTCAGGAGGGGCGAATGACGGCACCGGTTCTGGCATCCTTGATCTCGGATGGGTTGGCCTGCCCCCCCACTTCGCCTGGCAGGATATAGGCCAGCTGGCTGGCCAGCAATTCGCCGATGTCGGCCAGCCGGCGGGCGGGTTCCTCGCCAGTCAGGTTGGCACTGGTGGAGACCAGCGGCTTGCCGAAGGCGCGGCACAGCGCCTGTACCTGTGGATGGGCCGTAACGCGCACGGCCAGGGTGTCAAATTGCCCGGTCAGCCAGGCCGGCGTATCGGGACGAGCCGGCATGATCCAGGTAAAGGGGCCGGGCCAGCTGGCCTCCACCCTGGCCAGCTGCTCGCTGGTGAGCTGGTCCAAATCGATGTAATCCTGCAGCTGGGCCAGATCGGCGGCAATCAGGATCAACCCTTTCTCTACCGGTCGTTGCTTGATCGCCAGCAGGCGTTGTACCGCCGCTTCGGAATCGGGGTCACATCCTAGGCCAAAAACCGCTTCGGTAGCGTAGGCAATCACCCCATCGTGCTGGAGTGCGGCAACAGCAAGTTCAAATTCTTTGGACATAAAAAATGCGACAGCCGGGCTGTCGCCTCATCATCAATTAAGGTTGACCCCGCAGGGTGGCAACCACCGCAGCCCCCTTCATCCCCCTGCCAACAACAGAGAGCGAGGCTGACCGTGGTTGCCGTCTCGGGGCTTACTTGAGTTGAGCCTGCAGGGCGGCATCCTTGGCCAGCACCTCGTCGGCATTCTTCTGGCGCTCGGCCCGAACCTTGGCCGCCAGTTCATCATCGGCCACCGCCAGCATCTGGGCGGCCAGATAGCCGGCATTTTTGGCACCGGCTTTACCGATAGCCACGGTTGCCACCGGCACACCACCCGGCATCTGCACGGTGGAGAGCAGGGCATCCAGCCCCTTGAGCGGGCCACCATCGATGGGCACGCCGATCACGGGACGCGTAGTGATGCCAGCCACGGCACCTGCCAGGTGAGCGGCCAGACCGGCGGCGCAGATAAATACCTTGCAGCCACGGGCTTCGGCATCGGTTACGTACTGGTGGGTCGCCGCCGGGGTACGGTGTGCGGAAGTCACCTTCACTTCCACCGCGATGTCGAACGACTTGAGAACCTCAAGAGTGGTCTGCATCACGGGAAAATCGGAATCAGAGCCCATCAATACGGCAACGAAAGGTTTAGTCATGGCGGGAATTTCCTTACTCCAAGTGGGGGGTGGAAGGTTGCCGAAAACGTTTCAATTCGCTCAAGGCGGCGCGATTATACCCGCTCGCTCTGGTGGCCGCATTTCTTTTGCGGACAGATCCAGCGCACGCTCCCCCGCACCTTTTTCTCCACCATGATGCCCCAGCCGCACTGCGGACAAGGCATGGCAACCGGCTTGTCATTGACGACGTATTTGCAGTGGGGATATCCGTCGCAGGAGTAGAACTGCTTGCCATAACGCGAGGTACGGCTGATCAGATGACCCTTGCCGCACTCGGGACAGAGTACCTGGGTATCGTCACTCTCCTGCAGGGATTCGATGTGCTGACAGGCCGGATATTGGGTACAGCCCACGAACAACCCATAGCGCCCCTTCTTGATCGCCAGCGGCTGGCCACAGTCCGGACAGGCAGAGCCCTCGAGCACTTTCTCGATGTCACGGCCGGAGGGGGTCAGGGAACGAATGAAGTCGCAGGCGGGGTAGGCGGAACAGCCCAGAAAAGGGCCGTGCTTGCCCTGGCGGATCACCAGCTCGGCACCACACTGCGGGCATGGCTCACGTTCAAGCGCATGCTCGTGGGCAGAAAAGAGGTGGTGATCGATCTTTGACATGGGCCGCGCCTTGAAATCCAGATGATCCGGATTCTACCAGCGCGGCTGCGGGCTGTCAGTGGATGACGCCATCTGACTCGTCAAACACCAGCTCTTCCATCTGCTGGTAGGCGTTTTCACTGCCGGGAACGTTGAAGAGCACCATCATGACCACCCACTTCAGGTCATCCAGCTCGATATCCGGCTTGTCCAGCTCGAGCAGACGCTCGATGCAGATTTCGCGGGTTTCGGCGTTGAGCACCTGGGCCTGCTCCAGAAACAGCAGGAAGCCGCGGCACTCGGTGCTGAGACGGGCCAGTTCTTGCGGGGCATAGATACGCATCGAGCCTTGCGTACTGGCGGCCACGTAGACCTCCCGCTCGCTGTCGTGCAGGTTGGCCAGTCTTTCCAGCCAGTCGAGTGCCTTCTCGATCTCCTCCTTGTCGAAACCGGCGCGGCTCAGTTCATCGGTGAGTTCGTTCTGTTCGACCGTCACATCTGCATCGCTGTGGATGTAGGTCTCGAAAAGGTACATCAATACATCAAACATGATTCGCCCTCCTCGCTCTGACGTATCCACCGGCTACCGCCATCACTGCTCCGGCAAGCTCCAGCTCAACCAACCTGCCCAATACCACTTCGACAGGAAGCTGGGTCCGCTCGGCAACGGTATCCACGCTCGTGGTCTCGTAATCTACGTTATCCAACAAATCGGCATAAGGCAATTCGCTATTATGCTGCTGTTCAGACATATCCGTCCCTTGATGGCTCAGGGCACAGAATCCCGGCAGCTCTTCCACTATATCGGCCGCGTTCAACACAAGTTTGGCCCCCTGCTGGATTAATTTGTTGCAGCCCAGCGCCTGCCCGTTCTGCGGTGCCCCCGGCACGGCGAAGACATCCCGTCCCTGTTCTAGCGCGTAACGGGCCGTGATGAGCGAACCGCTCTGCTCGGCCGCCTCCACAACCAGGGTTCCCAGCGACAGGCCGCTGATGATGCGATTGCGCCGTGGAAAGTGTTCCGCCAGCGGCCCCTTGTCGGGCACCAGCTCGGAGATGAGCACACCATCCTGCGCCAGGATCTGCTCTGCCAGCCCCTGGTGACGCTTTGGGTAGAGGCTGTCGAGCCCGGAGCCCAGCACTGCCAGGGTGATCCCCCCGTTTGTCAGCGCCTGTTGATGACAAATCCCGTCGATGCCAAGCGCCAGACCGGAGGTAATGGCCAATCCGCACCCGACCAGCTCGCTGCAGAGGCGGGCCGCATTGTCCTTGCCGGCATAGGTCGGGTGGCGCGTGCCGACCATCGCCAGCTGGGGAACAGACAGCGCTGCCAGATTGCCGCGGCAGTAGAGCAACAGAGGGGCGGCTGGGATCTCCTTGAGCAGAGGTGGATAGGCGGTATCGTCGGGGCAGAGAAGGTGATTGCCGGGCTCGGCTGCCCAGCTTAGCCCCTGTTCGACCACCGGCAGAGGCCATCGCATCTGCCGGATCTGGGCACTTTGCAGACCCAGTTCTCGCAAGGTGCCATCTTCCGAGTCGAACAGGGCGGCGATGTCGCCGCCGAAATGGGCGAGCAGACGAGCGGCAGTGACCGGGCCAATACCGGTGACGGCATCCAGTGTCAGCCACAGCGCGAGTCGCCCGGATGGAAGCGTCACGTCAGAAGTTGCTGACCTGATAGCCGGTGCCGACCATGTTCTGGCTTTGCAGGATCAGCCCGTAGCTCAACTTGTCATACACCTTGAACAGCATGACCCGCGCCACCGCCTCCGAGGGGAGCGGTGGTTTGCCGGCAGAATAGAAGGCCTTGTCATAGACGGAAGAGTACTCCCGATAGGCGACCTTGCCATTCTTGCTCACCAGTCGGGTCCCGGGTCGCAGGATCTCCAATACATCGCCGGGCGCCACCTGATCCCGCAGACCCTTGTTGATGAGCACGACATCGAACTTGCCGCCGCCCCGGGCCTTGCTCGGCAGATCGACGATATAGCCGGGCGAGATGACAGGGGCCGCCTTGGGTGTAAACACGGCGGAGAGGCTCTCCTGCGGCGGGAACGGCATCAGCTTGTCTCCCTGATACACTTCCCGCTTGCTGTGGCTGAGGGTGACCCGGGTGCGGCCATCCGGCAGCAGGGCCTCCGCCCTGGCCGTACCGACGAAGACCGCCTCCTGCCCAAGTTGCTCGCCGGTTTTCCGATCCTTGTAGATGGCACCAGGGTGGTAGATGCCGTAATCCTGGCCCGGGATCAGCGAACCCTGCACGTAGAGGGTATCGCCCTCCAGCATGCCGATATGGGCCTCATCATTACCGAGCACGTAGGGCAACTGCTTCGCCTGCTGGCTGTTTGCCAGAATATGGTCGGTCTGCAGGAAGGGGCCTATCTCGCTGAGCGGCAGGGTCGGAATAGGGTTGGCCTTGTTCTCGTAGCGGCTCTTGGGAGAGAGGCGGATCACCTGCTTGCCGCCCTGGGTCGCCTTGCCGAGCCGCGGCTCGCCATTGACCCAGCTCAGGTGCAGCACGTCACCCGGGTAGATCCAGTGGGGATTGGCAATCTGCGGGTTGATGTTCCAAAGCCTTGGCCAGAGCCAAGGCTCTGCCAGATACTGGCCGGAAATATCCCAGAGGGTGTCGCCTTTTTGCACCACATAGGTCTCGGGATAGCCTGCCTTCAGTTTGAGCTGGTCGGCCTGAGCTCCCTGGCTCAACGTGGCCAACAGGCAGGCGAGGATGGTTTGCTTCAGATACATAACACTCCCTGTTACTTCTGCGCGCAAAGTGTTGCTGTTTTTTGTCGGCGTAAATGACTAGAATTACGCCAATATTGACTGCATTTATACGAAACTAAAGAAAAAACTATGGCCATTCTAGATGTATTGCGTTTCCCCGATGAGCGTCTGCGTACCGTCGCAGCCCCTGTCGAGACCTTTACACCCGAGTTACAACACATTGTAGATGATATGTTCGAAACCATGTACGCGGAGGAAGGCATCGGCCTTGCCGCCACTCAGGTCGACATTCATCAGCGCATCATAGTGATCGATGTCTCTGAAAACCGTGAAGATCCTCTGGTATTGATCAACCCCGAGATCATCGAGCAGGCCGGCAGCACCGGCATCGAGGAAGGGTGTCTCTCCGTGCCCGGCAGCCGTGCCCTGGTGCCCCGCGCCGAGTGGGTCAAGGTGCGCGCACTGGATCGCCACGGCAAGGCATTCGAGCTGGAAGCAGACGATCTGCTCGCCATCTGCATCCAGCATGAGATGGATCATCTGGTCGGCAAGCTGTTTGTGGATTACCTCTCCCCACTCAAGCGCCAGCGCATTCGCCAGAAGCTGGAAAAGATGGCCCGTGAAGATCGCAAAGTCCTCTGAGGATCTGCCCCATTGAATAAGCTGAAACTGATTTTTGCCGGTACTCCCGACTTCGCCGCCCGTCACCTGGCGGCGTTGTTGTCTTCCGACCACGAGGTCGTCGCCGTTTATACCCAGCCGGACAAGCCTGCCGGCCGCGGCCAGAAGCTCACCGCCAGCCCGGTCAAGGAACTGGCGCTGGCCCACGATCTGCCGGTCTATCAACCGGCTTCCCTGCGCAAGGAAGAGGCCCAGGCCGAACTGGCTGCCCTTGGCGCCGACCTGATGGTGGTGGTGGCCTACGGCCTGATCCTGCCCAAGGTGGTGCTCGATACCCCTCGTCTGGGCTGTATCAACGTGCACGGCTCCCTGCTGCCGCGCTGGCGCGGCGCCGCCCCGATCCAGCGTTCCATTTGGGCGGGCGATGCCGAAACCGGCGTCACCATCATGCAGATGGATGTGGGGCTGGATACCGGCGCCATGATCCGCAAGATGAGCTGCCCCATCGCCGCCGACGAGACCTCCGCCAGCCTCTATGACAAGCTGGCCGAACTGGGCCCGCAGGCGCTGGTCGACACCATCAACGCCATGGCCGCCGGCGACACTGCCGCCGAGGCGCAGGACGATGCGCTGGCCAACTACGCCGAGAAGCTCTCCAAGGAAGAGGCCCGTATCGACTGGTCGATGGAAGCCGTCGCCATCGAGCGCTGCATCCGCGCCTTCAACCCCTGGCCCATCAGCTGGTTCGAGGTGGCTGACCAGACCGTCAAGGTATGGCAGGCCGAGGTCATCACACAGGATCACGGCCAGCGCGCCGGCACCCTGCTCAAGGCCGACAAGCAGGGGATCGATGTCGCCACCGGCAAGGGGGTACTGCGCCTGCTGACCCTGCAGCCGCCCGGCAAGAAGGCGATGTCCGTGACGGATCTGCTCAACTCTCGCCGCGACTGGTTTGAACCCGGCACGCAATTGAATTGAACTGAATTGACACAAGGCGGGGCCCAGGCCCCGACTTGCGCATCTAAGGTAACACTATGAAAACACGCGCACAGGCTGCTCTCGTCATTCAACAGGTGCTGGATCAGGGCCAGTCCCTCTCAGCCGTTCTGCCTGCTGCCCAGGAGAAGGTTGCGCCCCGCGATCGCGCCCTCCTGCAAGAACTCTGCTACGGTACCCTGCGCTGGCTGCCCCGCCTCGATGCGGCGGTCGGCGAGATGATGGACAAGCCGCTCAAGAACAAGAGCCGCATCTTCCACTACCTCATCCTGGTCGGTCTCTATCAGCTCATCTACACCCGCATTCCGGCTCACGCCGCGGTGGCCGAGACCGTCAACGCCGTCAAGCTGCTCAAGGGTACCTCTCTGCGCGGCCTCATCAACGGCGTGCTGCGCAACTTCCAGCGCAGCGCCGAAGTCATTCTGCTGCGCATCGACCGCGTACCGAGCGTGCGCCTCGGCCACCCCGAGTGGCTCACCAAGCGTCTGCGTCAGGCCTATCCGGATGAGTGGGAGTTCATCATGGAGGCCAACAACCAGCGCCCACCCATGTGGATCCGCAACAACAGCCAGCGCCAGAGCCGCGAGCAGATGCTGGCCCGCATGGCCGACGCCGGCATCAATGCGGTGGCCGGTGAAGAGGGCGAGGATTGCATCCTGCTGGAGCGTCCCTGCGACGTGACCAAGCTGCCCGGCTTCGAGGTCGGCGACTGCTCGGTACAGGATGGCGCAGCACAACAGGCGGCCGCCCTGCTCGACCCGCAACCGGGCGAGTGGGTGCTGGATGCCTGCGCCGCCCCCGGCGGCAAGACAGCCCATCTGCTGGAGCGCCAACCCGCGCTGGCCGGCGTGGTCGCCGTCGATGCCGACGAGAACCGCCTCAAGCGGGTGCAGGAGAACCTGGATCGCATCGGCCTCAGCGCCAAGGTGATCCACGGCGATGCCAGCACGCCGGATCAGTGGTGGCCAGAGGGGCAGTTCGATCGCATCCTGCTGGATGCCCCTTGCTCCGCCACCGGCGTCATCCGCCGCCACCCCGACATCAAGTGGCTGCGCCGGGATCAGGACATTCGCGAGCTGGCAGAGCTGCAGCGCCGCATCCTCGGCGCCCTCTGGTCGAAACTGAAAAGCGGCGGTACTCTGCTCTACGCCACCTGTTCCGTGCTGCCGGAAGAGAACCGCGATCAGATCCGCGCCTTCCTCGCGGCCACGCCAGATGCCACTCTGGTGCCCCTGCACGCAGAGGACACACCGGAGTGCCCGGGGCGCCAGTTCCTGCCGGGCGAGGCCGAGATGGACGGCTTCTACTACGCCAGGCTGAGCAAGCGCTAAGCAGGGCCGCAAGTACGGGGGTGCCGCCGGTCGGCACCCGTTACTGCCCAATATCGAGCACGTTTTCCCTATGAGATTCATGATGTTGATGACTGTCCCCGCGCACACAGGCAGAGCTGGCAAGGGTGACGTCCATGAGGCTGTTCTATGAAGATCATCATTCTGGGCGCCGGTCAGGTCGGCGGCACCCTGGCCGAGAACCTGGCCGGCGAGAACAACGACATCACCATAGTCGACACCGACAGCGATCGGCTGCGCGAGCTGCAGGACAAGTTTGACCTGCGGGTAGTGAACGGTCACGGCGCCCATCCCAAGGTGCTGCGCGAAGCCGGCGCCCAGGATGCCGACATGCTGGTCGCGGTCACCAACAGCGACGAGACCAACATGATCGCCTGCCAGGTGGCCTATTCCCTGTTCAACACCCCGAACAAGGTGGCGCGCATTCGCTCCCCCGCCTATCTGGTGGAGCGGGATCGGCTGTTCCTGCCCGAATCCGTGCCGGTGGATCACCTGATCGCCCCCGAGCAGCTGGTGACCGACTATGTGCGCCGCCTGATCGAATACCCGGGCGCCTTGCAGGTGGTGGACTTCGCCGGCGGCAAGGTGGGTCTGGTGGCGGTCAAGGCCTACTACGGCGGCCCGCTGGTGGGTAACGCCCTCTCCACCCTGCGCGATCACATGCCCAACATCGAGACCCGGGTGGCGGCCATCTTCCGTCAGGGCCGCTCCATCCGTCCGCAGGGCACCACCATCATAGAAGCGGATGACGAGGTGTTCTTCGTGGCGGCGGCCGGCCATATCCGCGCCGTGATGTCGGAGCTGCAGCGCCTCGAGAGCCCCTACCGGCGCATCATGATCGTCGGCGGCGGCAACATAGGCGCCGGCCTCGCCCGTCAGCTGGAGAAGCGCTACAGCGTGAAGCTGATCGAGCGTAGCCAGAAGCGGGCGGAGCAGCTCTCCGAGGTGCTGGAGCACACCATCGTCTTCTGCGGCGATGCGGCGGATCAGGAGTTGCTGGCGGAGGAGCACATCGACCAGATCGACGTCTTCATCGCGGTGACCAACGAGGACGAGGCCAACATCATGTCGGCCCTGCTCGCCAAGAAGATGGGCGCCAAGAAGACCATGGTGCTGATCCAGCGCAGCGCCTACGTGGATCTGGTGCAGGGCGGCTCCATCGACATCGCCATCTCGCCCCAGCAGGCCACCATCTCGGCCCTGCTGACCCATGTGCGCCGGGCCGACATCGCCAACGTCTACAGCCTGCGCCGCGGTGCCGCCGAGGCCATCGAGGCCATCGCCCACGGTGACGAGAACACCTCCAAGGTGGTCGGCAAGACGGTGGGCGAGCTCAAGCTGCCGCCCGGCACCACCATAGGCGCCGTGGTTCGGGGGGATGAAGTACTGATCGCCCACGACCGCACCCAGATCCAGCAGGACGACCACGTGGTGATGTTCCTGGTGGACAAGAAGTACATTCCGGAAGTGGAACGCTTGTTCCAGCCAAGTCCCTTCTTCCTGTAACCTGCCCATGTACCCAGGCAGCGCAAAGCAGACCCGGCACCGCCTCTCCAGGGGGTTGTCCGGGTCTTTTGTCAATCAACGACCAGGTTATCTTGCATGATCAAGCTGCGTCCCATCATCTTCACCCTCGGCCTCGTGCTCTCCAAACTGGCCCTGTTCATGTGGCTGCCCACCCTGCTGGCCCTGCTGACCGGTTCAGAGGGGTTCGTCGAGTTTCTCAAGTCGGTACTGATCACCCACGGCGCGGCCCTGCTCTGCCTTCATTACGGCCGCAAGGCGGAGTTTCACCTCGGCGTGCGGGAGATGTTCCTGCTCACCACCTCGGTCTGGGTGGTGGCCTGCATCTTTGGCGCCCTGCCCTTCTTCTTCATCACCCACATCAACTTCACCGACGCCTACTTCGAAACCATGTCGGGGGTGACCACCACGGGCTCCACCGTGCTGTCCGGGCTCGACAACATGGCCCACAGCATCCTGTTATGGCGCTCCATCCTGCAGTGGCTGGGCGGGGTGGGTTTCATCGTAATGGCGGTAGCGGTACTGCCCTACCTCAACGTGGGGGGCATGAAGCTGTTCCAGACCGAGAGCTCGGACTGGTCGGATAAAAGTGCCCCGCGCGCCAAGACGGTGGCCAACAACATAGTGCTGGTCTACTTGGTGCTCTCCATGCTCTGCTTCCTGGCCTACTGGGTGAGCGGCATGACCCTGTTCGAGGCGGTCAATCACGCCATGACCACCCTGAGTACCGGCGGCTACTCCACCTCCGATCAATCCATGTCCCACTTCTCCAACTCGGCGCACTGGATCGGCACCCTCTTCATGTTTCTCGGCGGCCTGCCCTTCCTGCTCTACGTGCAGAGCCTGAGCCGGCGCGATCACAGCCTGCTCAAGGATGCCCAGGTGCGGGGCTTCTTCTGGCTGGTGGTCTGGGTCACCCTAGTGGTCACCGTCTATCTCTGGTTGCGGGGCACCTACGACTTCACGGATGCCCTGCGCATCAGCAGCTTCAACATCGTCTCCGTGCTCACCACCACTGGCTATGGCCTCGGCGACTATGGCACCTGGGGCCCGCTCACCAGCATCATCTTCATCGTGCTGCTGGCGCTTGGCGCCTGCTCCGGCTCCACCGCCGGCGGTCTCAAGATCTTCCGGGTGCAGGTGGCGTTCGCCCTGTTCAAGAAGCAGATGCGCCAGCTGATGCACCCCTCCGGGGTCTTCCCGCAGAAGTACAACGGCCGGCCGGTCAACGACGCCATCATCCGCTCGATGATCTCGTTCGTGCTGGCCTACTTCGCCATCATCTTGCTGATCGCCGCCCTGCTCGGCGCCATCGGGCTGGATCCCCTGACCGCCATCTCGGGCTCCATCACCGCCGTGGCCAACGTAGGCCCGGGCATGGGCCCGATCATCGGTCCCAGCGCCAACTTCGCCTCCCTGCCGGACTCGGCCAAGTGGATCCTGTCGTTCGGCATGCTGCTGGGGCGCCTCGAGATCCTGACCGTGGCGGTGATCTTCTTCCCCTCCTTCTGGAAGCAGTAACCAGAAGATGGCATGACCGCGAACGTCTGATTACGCCGCTGCGCGGCTAATCAAACCTACGGCCTTGGCTGCAATCGACAAGCCTGTGGATCCGTAGGTTCGAATAGCGAAGCGTATTCGGACGCGGCAACGGGGTTGGTAACGATGTGTATTCGGACACGCAAATGCAGAAGGGCAGCCACTGGCTGCCCTTCTTGTTGCATGCAACTTGAGGCCCCGTCTCACTCGGCCGGGTCTTCCCGCTCCAGCGCCCGGTTGACCAACGGCTCGGGCAGGGTCTTGGTCACCTCCACCCCCAGCTCGCGAAAGCGCTCCACCTGGGCGATCAGGTTGCCGCGGCCGTTGACCAGCCGCCCCATCGCCTTGTCGTAGCTCTCTTGCGCCTTGTGCAGGCTGCCCCCCAGTTGCTGCATCTCCTCCACGAACAGCCGCAGCTTCTCGTAGAGGCGGCCCGCCCGCTCGGCGATCTGGCGGGCATTCTGGTTCTGCCGTTCGTAGCGCCACAGGTTCTCTATGGTGCGCAGAGCCACCATCAGGTTGGTGGGGCTCACCAGCAGTATGTTGTTGTCGAGACCGTAACGCACCAGCGAGGGATCGGCCTCCACCGCGGTGAGGAAGGCGGGCTCCACCGCCACGAACATCAGCACGTAGTCGAGGGTGCGCACCCCGGGCAGCTGCTGGTAATCCTTGCGGCCCAGCTCGCGGATGTGGTTGCGCACCGAGGCAACGTGCTCTTTCAGCGCCACCGCCTTCTCCAGCTCGTCAGCGGCGTTGTACCAGCGCTCGTAGGCGGTCAGCGACACCTTGGCATCGATGATGATGTCTTTGTCCTGCGGCAGGTGGACGATGACGTCGGGCTGATAGCGCTTACCCTTGTCCACCTCGATGTTGACCTGGGTGTGGTATTCGTGACCCTCGCGCAGGCCGCATTCGCTGAGGATGCGCGCCAGCACCACCTCGCCCCAGTTGCCCTGCTGCTTGCTGTCGCCCTTGAGGGCGCGGGTCAGCGCCGCCGCCTCCTCGGTCATGCGGGCGTTGAGTTCGGCGAGGCGCTCCAATTCGAACTTGAGGCTGTGGCGCTGGGCCGTCTCCTGGGCGTGGGTCTCCCCCACCTGGCGGCGAAAGCCTTCCAGCTGCTCTTTCAGCGGAGTGAGCAGCAGATCCAGGCTGTTCTGGTTCAGTTCGCGGAAGTTGCCCGAGTTCTGCTCGAAGATCCGGTTGGCGAGGTTCTCGAACTGCTGGCTGAGGCGCTGTTCAGCCTCCTGTTGCAGTTGCAGCTTCTCGGCGGCGGCCAGCCGCTCGCTGCGCAGGGTGGCCTCGGCATCCTTGAGACGGGCGGTGAGCTTGATCAGCAGGGTCTGCTGCTGATCCAGCTTCTGCTGGCCCAGCAGCCGCTCATCCTGCAGCTCGTCATAACGCGCCTGCAGCGTTTGCAGGCGCTCCTGGCTCAGCAGCAATTCCCGGGCTTGCGCCGTGCCGCTGCGCCGCCCGATCCCCCAGCCAATGCCGATAGCCAGCAGCGCACCCGGCAGCAGCAGGGCCCAGAGCCCGGGCTCGATCATTTGCGACCCCGTTGGCGCAGGAACAGCTCGAGATAGCGGTTGAGCAGCAGCCAGATCAGCACGTAGAGCAGATAGGCGGCCAGCACCACCCACTTGTGGCTGTTAACCCCGGTGTCGAGCTCGACGAATTCGATCCCCTTGATGCGGCAGTAGCCCCACATCAGCAAGGGGAAGACATAGAGCAGAGAAGCACGCCACAGAAATAACCACATGAGTTCATTCAATCCTGCAAAAAGACCCGCCTAGCTTACACAAGGGCAACCCGGCTTGCGATCCTGGCCGGCGCTATTCTCTGGCTTGCAAAGGGAAACTTGGATAAAATTAACCCCTAATAGGTATCAGGGGTGGGCATGACGCATTTTTTCTGTCGCTGGCTGACACAGGCATTGGGAGGCTCCCGCAAACCCGAGGTGGTTTGCCATGAAGCCCGTCCCCCCTGGGCCATCGAAGAGTCCCAGTTCCTCTCCCTCTGCTCCCGCTGCGGCGAATGCTTCAAGGCCTGTCCCAACGGCCTGCTCAAGCCAGCCACCCAGCCCGAATACGACGGCACCCCCATCGCCGGCACGCCGCTGCTCGATCTCGCCTGCGGCCAGTGCAGCTACTGCGGCAGCTGCGCCAGAGCCTGTCCGACCGGCGCCCTCGACCTACAACTTGGCCGTCAAGTACAGACCCGGGTGCGGATCGAGGCAAGCTGTCAGGCCCGCCAGGGCTTCTACTGCCTGCTCTGTGAAGATGCCTGCCCCCAGCAGGCGATCAAGGCCTGTGCCGACGGCGTCAGCATCAACATGGCGGCCTGCGACGGTTGCGGCGCCTGCGGCCTCGCCTGCCTGCACGGCGCCATCACCCTGATCCCCCAACCCTGATCCCGCGCCCGGCGCAAACGACAAAGGGGCCCGCGGGCCCCTTTGTCGTGCTTGCCTGGCTTATGCCATGGCTAGAATGGAATCCTGTTCGATGCCGAGCAGGTGACAGAGCCGGGTCGGGTCGCGCACCGCATCGGCCAGGGTGTATTCACCCAGCACCTCGAGGAAGGCGTTCATGGCGCGGCGCAAAATGCCCTGGATGCGGCAGCCACCGGAGAGGCGGCAGTTTTCACGCTTGCAGTCCACCGGGCAGAGCACGTGCTCCATGTCCATCACCACGTCGCGCAGGTTGATGGAGACGGCGGAGCGACCGAGCCGGATGCCGCCATGCTTGCCACGCACCGTCTCTATGTACCCCTTGATGCCGAGCTGGTGGACAATCTTGACCACGTGGTTGCGGGAGATGCCAAAGGTATCGGCCACCTCTGTGATGGTCGACAGGCGATCTCCCGGCTGGACGGCCAGAAAGGTGAGGGTACGCAGGGCATAGTCGGTAAATCGTGTCAGTTGCATGGTCGCACTTGCCTCTTACTACAAGCCAGAAATCAGGACGACGACCTAAAGCTAAGAGGTAGGGGAACCCCTGCGCCCGCGCAGCGTCCGCCTCTTAATCTGAGTCGTGGAGGTCAAGGTTAAGAGCAGCTCAGGCGGGTGTCGATGAAGATGCACATAAATCGACACTTTCTTTGATTGATCGCAAACTTGCAGGGTTAGCCCAAGGTTTTGGCGGATTTTGACGGTGAAATTCGCCGGTTTCCTCCCTCGCCCCCGCCGATGCTGCCATGTGTCATTCGCAACCGTTTTGCCGATTCAATGGGGCTGCTTGAGCCAGTTTTTGAGAGCGCTGGAGGGGATGGAACTCTCGGAGGCGACCGCAAAGGCGCCCCAGTCCACCGCGCACTGCAGCGCTTCCCGGATCGCCATGCCCCGCGCCAGCCCGTGGATCAAACCGCCGGCGAAGGCATCCCCCGCCCCCGTGGTGTCCACCACCGATACCGGCCGCGCCGCCACCCGGATCTGCTCCTCGCCGTGAATGGCCACCGCCCCCGCCTTGCCTTCGGTCAGTACCAGCCAGGCCAGCTGCTCGCCGGCGATCTGGCGGGCATGCTGCCAGAGGTCGTCCACCTCGCCGAGATCGGAGCGGGAGGCCACCAGCACGTGGCAGGGGCGACGCGCCTGGCCGCCCTTGGGGTACTGGGCCACCACGAAGCTCTTGCCGAGCATCTGGCGCATGTAGCCGATGATGGCGGTGCCGGGATAGTTCACGTAGAGGCAGTCCACCCCCTCGCTCGGCAGATCCCCCGGCAGATCCGGACGCCGTGGCCGCCTGAGGATGGTGCGCTCGCCGGTGGAGTCCACCAGGATCAGCAGCTCGCCGGTCTCGCCGCCGAAGCGCTCCACATGGCTGCAATCCAGACCGTAGCCCGCCGCCTGCTCCAGCAGCCAGTCGCCGGTTTCGTCCAGCCCGATGCGCGACGCTATGGTCACCTCGTGGCCGGCCCACACCAGCCCGATGCCGGTGTTGGCGGCGCCACCGCCGAGCCGGCGGCCCTGATCCACGTACTGCAGGCGGGCACCGGCCACCAGGGGTTCGGAGAGGGAGAGCACGTGATCACAGTTGAGATTGGCGAGCAGCAGAATGCGGGACATGAAGAGACCTCACTGACAGGGGAGCCCAGTATATGAGAAAGGGCCACAGCGGCCCTCCCTGAAATCGCGGGGTTTGTGAGCCCGCTCGACGTTTGCCGGGCGGGCCCGCGACGGCTGCGTCAGTCCAGTACCGCCTCGGCGCTGACGTACTCGTAGCCGAGCGCCTGCGCCACCGCCGCCTGGGTGATCTTGCCCTTGAACACGTTCAGACCGGCCCGCAGGTGGCGATCCTCCTGCAGTGCCCGGGCATAGCCCTTGTCGGCCAGCGCCAGCACGAACGGCAGGGTGGCGTTGGTCAGCGCGAAGGTGGAGGTGCGCGCCACCCCGCCCGGCATGTTGGCCACGCAGTAGTGGATGATGCCGTCCACCACGTAGGTGGGCTCCTCGTGGGTGGTCGGGTGGGAGGTCTCGAAGCAGCCGCCCTGATCGATGGCCACGTCCACCAGCACCGAGCCCTTGCGCATCAGCTTGAGCATGTCGCGGGTCAGCAGCTTGGGCGCCGCCGCCCCCGGGATCAGCACGGCACCGATCACCAGGTCAGCCTGGGCGATGCACGCCTCGATATTGGTACGGGTGGAGTAGAGAGTCTTGAGGGCCGGGCCGTAGAGGCTGTCCAGCTCCCGCAGCCGCGGCAGGGAGCGATCCAGGATGGTGACGTCGGCCCCCAGTCCCAGCGCCATGCGCGCCGAGTTGACACCGACCACACCGCCCCCCAGCACCACCACCTTGGCGGGTGCCACCGCCGGCACCCCGCCCAGCAGGGTGCCGTTGCCCCCCTGCGCCTTCTCCAGGCTGTGGGCGCCGGCCTGGATCGCCATCCGCCCCGCCACCTCGGACATGGGCGCCAGCAGCGGCAGGCCGCCGCGATCGTCGGTCACCGTCTCGTAGGCGATGGCCACCGCCCCCGAGTGCACCAGCAGCTGGGTCTGCACCGGATCCGGCGCCAGGTGCAGGTAGGTGAACAGCAGCTGACCCGGTCTGAGCAGTTCACACTCCTCCGGCTGGGGCTCCTTCACCTTTACTATCATCTCGGCCCGGGCGAAGATCTCCGCCGCGCTGGCCACCAGTTCGGCACCGGCTGCCTGGTACTCGGCGTCGGACAGCCCGATCGCCTCGCCTCCCTGCTGCTGCACCAGCACCTTGTGTCCCCGGGCCGTCAGCTCCTGCACTCCGGCGGGAGTCATGCCGACCCGGTATTCATGGTTTTTGATTTCCTTGGGTACGCCAATAATCATGCTCGCTCTCCTGCTGTGATCCCGCCGGCAGCCGTGTCGGCGCCGGGCAGGATGCCCAAAAATTGCAACAACCACTGCATCATGGTGGCCGAATCCACCTCTCCCTCCAGCGAGGAGAGGCTGCGCTGATAGCGGTCATCGGACAGGAAGTCCCGCCGCCGCTCGATCAGCGCCCGGTTGTACGCCACCGAGAATTCCGGATGTCCCTGGATGGCCACTATGTGGTCACCCTGCAAAAACATGAAATTGGGACAAAAATCATTGCCCGCCAACCGGGTGGCCCCCGGCGGCAGCTGCTCCACCTGATCCTGGTGGCTGGCCAGGATCCGGATGGTCTCGAGCCCCGGCTCCATCCAGGGTTGCCTGGCCAGCATGGGATGAACCGACACCCCCAGCCCCCACCCCTTGGTGGACTTCACCACCTCGCCCCCCAGCGCCTGGGCGATCACCTGATGGCCGAAGCAGACCCCCGCCAGCTTGACGTCGGCATCGTGGGCGCGCCGGATCCAGTCGCGCAGCGCCTGGATCCAGGGGATGTCGCTGTAGGCATCGTGGCGCGAGCCGGTGATGAGCCAGGCATCGCACTCGTGCAGATCGGCCGGCAGCTCGCCATCGAGCGCCGACCAGACCCGAAATTCCAGCCCGGGGGCCAGTGCCCGGAAGCCCTTGATAAACATCTCGGAGTAAACGGGGCCGAAATCCCCCACCAAGTCGGGGTCCAGCCGGTCACAATCGAGAATTCCCAGTCGCATCTGTTACTCCTTCACAGTGATAGCGGCGAACGAAGGTGGATTCCTGCCACCGGGCCATGTCCGGGCTAACTGCTGCATGGTTGATTACTTCATGGTCGGCATGGAGAACTCCGCGCCCGCCCGCAGGCTCTGAGGCCAACGGGCAGTCACCGTCTTCATCCGGGTATAGAAGCGCACTCCATCCGGCCCGTGCATGTTGAGCGGCCCGAAGATGGACCGCTTCCAGCCGCCAAAGCTGTGAAACGCCATGGGCACCGGGATGGGAACGTTCACCCCTACCATACCGACCTGCACGCGAGCGGTGAAGTCCCGCGCGGTATCGCCGTCACAGGTGAAGATGGCGGTGCCGTTGCCGTACTCGTGTTCGTTGATGAGCCTGAGCGCCGTCTCGTAGTCCGGCGCCCGCACGATGGCCAGCACAGGGCCGAAGATCTCCTCCCGGTAGATGCGCATCTCGGGGCTCACCCGGTCGAACAGGCTGCCGCCGATGAAGTAACCCTCGCCGTGGCTCAGGCCCCGGCCGTCCACCACCAGTTCGGCCCCCTCGGCCACCCCCTGATCCACATAGCCGCGCACCTTGGCCAGGTGCTCGCGGCTGATGAGGGGCCCCATCTCGTTCTCCGGGCTCTGGCCCAGCCCCGGGCCCACCCGCAGCGCCGCCACCAGGGGCGACAGCCTGGCCACCAGCGCATCGGCAGTCTCGTCCCCCACCACCACGGCCACCGAAATGGCCATGCAGCGCTCGCCGGCCGCACCGTAGGCCGCCCCCATCAGGGCGGAAACAGCTTGCTCGAGGTCTGCATCCGGCATCACCACCATGTGGTTCTTGGCGCCGCCCAGCGCCTGTACCCGCTTGCCGTGGGCCGAGGCGGTGGCATAGATGTACTGTGCGATGGGGGTGGAGCCGACGAACGACACGGCACCGACCCGCGGGTCGGTCAGCAGCACGTCTACCACCTCCTTGTCGCCGTTGACCACGTTGAGCACCCCGTCCGGCAGGCCGGCCTGCTTGAGCAGCTCGGCCATGCGAAGGGAGAGGGAGGGATCCTTCTCGGAGGGCTTGAGGATGAAGGTGTTGCCGCAGGCGATGGCCACCGGGAACATCCACAGCGGCACCATGGCCGGGAAGTTGAACGGGGTGATGCCGGCGCAGACCCCCACCGGCTGCATCATGGAGTGACTGTCGACCCCGCGGCCCACGTTGAGGGAGTGCTCCCCCTTGAGCAGATGGGGAATGCCGCAGGCAAACTCCACCACCTCCAGACCCCGGGTCAGCTCGCCCTGGGCGTCGGAAAACACCTTGCCGTGCTCGCGACTGATCAACCGCGCCAGATCGTCCCTGTGCTGCTCCATCAGCTCCTTGAAGCGAAACAGCACCCGGGCCCGCACCAGCGGCGGAGTCTGCGCCCAGTCGACCAGGGCGCGCTCGGCGCTGGCGATGGCATCCTGGCACTCGGCGGCGGTGCTGAGCACCACCTGGCCCTGCTGCTGGCCGGTTGCCGGGTTGAAGATGGCCCCGAAGCGCTCGCTGCGGCTCTCGGTCGTCTCGCCGTCGATGAAGTTGCTGACCCTGTATGTCATAAATCCTCCGTGATGGGTTATTCGTGCCTGCCCGCGCCGCCCCGGGGAGCAGGCACGGGCAAGTGGCGCCGCGACGGGCGCCATCAACCGGTTAAAAGTCAGTCCTGGGCCTGCAGGGCGTCCTGCAGCAGGGTGAAGAGATCGTCGATCTGGCTGCGCTCTATGATGAGGGGCGGCGACAGAGCGATGATGTCGCCGGTGACCCGGATCAGCGCCCCCTTCTCGAAGCAGCGCACGAACACCTCGTAGGCGCGCTTGCCCGGCGCATCCGGCATGGACTCGAGCTCGATGCCCGCCACCAGCCCGTAGTTGCGCACATCCTTCACGTGCTTGCAGCCCTTGAGCGAATGGGCCGCCTCCTCCCAGTAGCCCGCCAGATCGGCGGCGCGGCTCAGCAGGTTCTCGTTGCGATAGATCTCGAGGGTCGCGAGGCCCGCGGCGGCGGCCACCGGATGGCCGGAGTAGGTGTAGCCGTGGAACATCTCGATGGCCCCCTTGCCGGCGGCCATCATGTCGTCATAGATGGCGTTGCTCACCAGCACGGCCCCCATGGGGATGGCGCCGTTGGTCAGCCCCTTGGCGCAGGTGATCATGTCGGGAATGACGTCGAACTCCTGGGCGGCGAAGGGGGCACCGAGGCGGCCGAAACCGGTGATCACCTCGTCGAAGATCAGCAGGATGCCGTGTTTGGTACAGATCTCCCGCAGCCGCTTGAGGTAGCCCTTGGGTGGCATCAGCACGCCAGTACTGCCGGCGATGGGCTCGACGATCACCGCCGCTATGTTGCTGGCATCGTGCAGGAAGACGATCTTCTCCAGCTCGTCGGCCAACGCCACATCCTCCTCGGGCAACCCCTTGGTAAAGGCATTCTTGGCGATGTTGAGGGTGTGGGGCAGGTGATCCACCCCGGTCAGCAGGGAGCCGAACCACTTGCGGTTGCCGGGAATGCCCCCTACCGAGATGCCGCCGAAGCCGACCCCGTGGTAACCACGTTCACGACCGATCAGCCGGGTACGAGTGCCCTGGCCACGCGCCCGCTGCCAGGCCAGCGCGATCTTGAGCGCGGTATCGACCGACTCGGAACCGGAGTTGGTATAGAAGACGTGGCCGAGCCCCTTGGGGGCGATCTCCACCAGCCGGTTGGCCAGCTCGAACGGCAGGGGGTGCCCCATCTGGAACGTGGGGGCAAAATCGAGGTGGGAAATCTGCTGGGAAACCGCCTCGGCAATCTCGCGCCGACCATGACCCGCGTTGCAACACCAGAGCCCGGCAGTGCCATCCAGTATCTTGCGGCCATCCTCTGAGTGATAATACATCCCCTCTGCCGACTTCAGGATGCGCGGCGCCGCCTTGAACTGCTGATTGGCGGTGAACGGCATCCAGAAAGCGGACATGTCGGAGGGGGTATTGATGTCGCTGATCGGTTTCATGGTCACCTCATCCTTAAGGTGTTTAGTAACTATCGGCTAATGCCTATTAAATTAAACACCTAAAATCTTAAAAAAGGGCTCAAACTTGCCCCATATGGTGTCACCCGGCTAGCTGCTCTGAGCGGGGTGGTATAAGATATTTAACACAAATTTAATAATAGTAAACAGTCAAGGAGTGTCTATCGATGGATATCGGTCACCGCCTCAAGGCGGTTCGCACCAAAGCCGCCCTCTCCCAGCGCGAGCTGGCCAAACGCTCCGGTGTGACCAACGGCTTTATCTCCCAGATCGAGAAAAATCAGGTGAGCCCCTCGGTCGCTTCCCTGCGCAAGGTGCTGGAAGGGATCCCCATGTCCCTGGCCACCTTCTTCACCGATGAGACGGAGATGGATTCCGAGGTGATCTTCCGCGCCGCCGACATGCCGGATCTCGGCACCCACCCCATCAGCTACCGCCTGGTGGGCCACAGCCGCGCCAACCGTGCCATCGGCATGATGCAGGAGATACTGCCACCGGGCGCCGACACCGGCGACGACATGCTGAGCCACGAGGGCGAAGAGTGCGGCATCGTCATTCAGGGCCAGGTGGAGGTCACCGTCGGCGAGCAGGTCTACCTGCTGACGCCGGGGGACGGCTACTACTTCGACAGCCGCACCCCGCACCGTTTTCGCAATGTGGATGAGCACGAATGCGTGCTGATCTCGGCCAACACCCCCGCCAGCTTCTAAGCCATGAGAGGGGAGAGCCCGCCCCTCGGCGGACCCGGCACAGCGACCAGCCCCTTCGCGCTGACCTCCGCTTCGGCAGGCGTCGATGGCCCGCGCTTGCGGTGTGCTTTGCCCCGCCGGATACCCTCGCCGGGACGGATTCCGGATGGGGCCAAACCAGCAAAGTGTTTAACGAATTGTTACAAGATGGATTTACAAGCGGCAAGATGTTTAGCATATTGATACGCGGAAACTGACTTTTTGCCGGTTCAAGGAGTGAACATGAGTGACCTGACCCTGGCCCAGTGGCAACACAAGGCCTCCCACCTGACCCTGCCCTCGCAAGCCTTCATCGACGGCAGCTACCGGGACGCCATCAACGGCGCCACCTTCGACTGCATCAACCCGGCCAACGGCAAGCTGCTGACCAGGGTTGCCGCCTGCGACGCCGCCGATGCCGAACTGGCGGTGCAGGCCGCCCGCGCCGCCTTTGACGACAAACGCTGGAGCGGTCTGTCGCCCAAGCAGCGCAAGCAGATCCTGCAGCGCTTCGCCGAACTGATGCGGCTCAATCTGGTGGAGCTGGCACTGCTGGAATCGCTCGACATGGGCAAGCCCATCGGCGACGCCATGGGCTATGACGCCCCCGCCGCCGCCAACTGCATCGCCTGGAACGCCGAGGCCATCGACAAGATCTACGATCAGGTCGCTCCGGTCGAGGAGTCCGCCCTGGCGCTGGTTACCCACGAGCCGCTCGGCGTCGTGGCCGCCATCGTCCCCTGGAACTTCCCGCTGGTGATGGCCTGCTGGAAGCTGGGCCCGGCGCTCGCCACCGGCAACTCGGTGATCCTCAAACCCTCCGAGAAATCCCCGCTCACCGCCCTGCGCATCGCGGGTCTGGCCAAAGAGGCCGGCATCCCCGACGGCGTGTTCAACGTGCTGCCCGGCTTCGGCCACACGGTCGGCGAGGCGCTGGCCATGCACATGGACGTCGACTGCATCACCTTCACCGGCTCCACCAAGATCGGCAAGCATCTGGTGCAGTGCTCCGGCAAGTCCAACCTCAAGCGTGCCTTCATGGAGTGCGGCGGCAAGAGCCCCAACATCATACTGGCGGATGCGCCGGATCTGGACGCCGCCGCCCGCAGCGCGGCCGGTGCCATCTTCTACAACCAGGGCGAGGTGTGCACCGCAGCCTCCCGCCTGCTGGTGCAAAACAGCATCAAGCCGCAGTTCATGGAGCGGCTGCTGGCCCATGCCCGCGAGTGGATCTCGGCCAACCCGCTCGACCCCACCACCCGCATCGGCGCCATGGTGGATCACATCCAGATGGAGCAGGTGCTCAGCTACATCGCCATCGGCCAGCAGCAGGGCGCCAAGCTGCTGCTGGGGGGCAAGCGCACCAATACCGAGAGCGGCGGCTTCTATATCGAGCCCACCATCTTCGATGAGGTGACCCCAGAGATGCGCATCTTCCGCGAGGAGATCTTCGGCCCCGTGCTGGCGGTGACCGGCTTCGATACTCTGGATGAGGCCATTGCGCTCGGCAACGACACCGACTACGGTCTGGCGGCCGCAATCTGGACGGCGGATCTCAACAAGGCGGTGAAGGGCTCCCGCGCCCTGCGCGCCGGCACCGTGTTCGTCAACAACTGGGATGGCGGCGACATGACCATGCCGTTCGGCGGTTTCAAGCAGTCCGGCAACGGTCGCGACAAGTCGTTGCATGCGCTGGAGAAGTACACCGAGCTGAAAAGCACCTGGATCCAGCTCGAATAGCATCAGAAATGACGTTCATTTATCGAAAAGGGGGAGAAATCCCCCTTTTTCATTTTTACCCTTTCATCGTCGGCCTCAATCGATATAATCATCAAATAGACAAGCCCTTAAATATAAAGATAAAAATGTTATTTTTTCTGGGAAGTGTACTGTTTCTGGTAATAGGACTGCCGCTGCTGTTCTACATACTGGGACACGGTGAGGCCTACGTGACCTGGGGTCCGTGGATCTCCGCCATCGCACTCATGCTGTGGCTGCTGCTGGACGTGGACAAGATCCGCCGCGGCGGAGGCCGCTGAGCCGGGCAGTACACCGTTAAAATCCGCTGATCACCATTTATTCGCTTCTTTCCCCGCAAAAGGATCGCTACACTGATTTTTTGCGATGCGTTCCAGCATCCGCCTCTCCAGTGAAGGTTATCCGCATGCAGCAACACGTTCAGCGCCAGGGCGTCATCTACGCCTTGTGCGCCTATACCCTTTGGGGCCTGGCGCCCATCTACTTCAAGACCATCGCCGCCGTACCGGCCGCCGAGATCCTGACCCACCGGATGATCTGGTCGTGCGCCCTGCTGCTGGTGCTGACCCTGCTCGGCCGCCAGTGGCACAAGGTACAGGCAGTACTGCGCCAGCCGAAGGTGCTGCTCACCCTGGCCTTCACCTCCATCACGGTCGGCGGCAACTGGCTGCTGTTCATCTGGGCCATCAACAACGGCCACATGCTGGATGCCAGCCTCGGCTACTACATCAACCCGCTGTTCAACGTGCTGCTCGGCATGCTGTTCCTGGGCGAGAAGCTGCGCCGGCTACAGTGGTGGGCGGTGGGACTGGCAGCGATCGGTGTCGCCATCCAGATCATCGCCTTCGGCTCCCTGCCGTGGATAGCGCTGGTGCTGGCCTCAAGCTTCGCCATCTATGGCCTCATTCGCAAGAAGCTGGCCCTCGACGCGCTGACCGGCCTCTTGATCGAGACCCTGATCATGCTGCCGCCGGCCGCCATCTATCTGTGGGGCATCGCCGACAGCCCTACCAGCCATCTCACCCAGAATGACTGGCACCTCAACCTGCTGCTGATCGCCGCCGGTGCCGTCACCACGGCGCCGCTGCTCTGCTTCACCGCCGCCGCCACCCGGCTCAAGCTCTCCACCCTGGGTTTCTTCCAGTACATAGGGCCAAGCCTGATGTTCATCCTGGCAGTCACCCTCTATGGCGAGGCACTGGCGTTGGACAAGATGATCACCTTCGCCTTCATCTGGAGCGCGCTGGTGCTGTTCAGTCTGGACGGGCTGCGCAGTGGCAAACGCCGGCAGGCTGTGGAGCAGGCTTGACGGGACGCCGCCCGGCGCTGCAATAATCTACAAGCCCATGCCCGGGTTTCAGGTTATCAATAGCCGATGAGCGCACCCCAATCCCGCATCCACTACTGGCAATCCCGGCTGCTGCCGGGAGTTGAACTCTCCCACTCCCACCACAGGGAGTTCAGCTATGGCCGCCATGTGCACCTGGACTACCACATAGGTCTGGTGCAGCAGGGCGGCCAGAAATTCATCCACAAGGGCAGCAGCCACCACCTGGTGCGCGGCGAGCTTTCCACCGTCAACCCGGACGAGATGCACGACGGCCTCAGCCTGCTGCCGGAAGGGTACGAGGTGCGGGTGTTCGCCATCGCCCCCGAGCAGCTGGCTCGCTGGCTGCCAGAGAGCCCGGAACCCTTCTTCGACAAGGGGTTGCAGAGCCGCCCCGACCTCTATCAGGGTTTTGCCAGGCTGCACATGTATCTGGACAACCCCAGCCCCGACGGCCTGCTGGCGGAGAGCCAGCTGCTGGCCCTGCTCGGCGAGCTGTTGCACATCGCACCGGAGCGCCACGCCCTGGCCGACCCTCAGCTCAGGTACCTGCGCGACTATCTGATGGCCCGGCTGGATCAGCGCCACAGCCTGGAGGATCTGGCCGCCCTGTTCGGACTGGATCGCTTCGCCTTCCTGCGCCAGTTCAAGAAGAAGACCGGCATGACCCCCTATGCCTGGCTCAAGCGACTGCGACTCGAGCAGAGCAAGCGCCTGCTCGGCAGCGGCCTGCCGGTGAGCGAGGTGGCGCTGGCGGTCGGTTTCTTCGATCAGAGTCACTTCCACCACGGCTTTCGCCAGGCGTTCGGCCTCACCCCTGCCGACTTTCGCCAGCAGATGCTGGCCGCCAGCGGGCGCGTCGACTAACTCCGCACTGCAATCTTTTACAATCCGGCGACTCCACAATCCGCCATGCTGTGAACTCGATACTGTCCCAGAGGTTTCCATGTTCACCAGCCTGTTTCTGACCATAGGTCTCATCCATCTCATCGCCCTAGCGAGCCCGGGCCCGGATTTCGCGTTGATCCTGCGCACCAGCCTGCACAGGCCCACCGCACTGGGCGCAGCGCTCGGCATCGCGCTCGCCATCCTGGTGCATGCCACCCTCAGCCTCACCGGCATCAGCCTGCTGATTGCCGAACACCCCTGGCTATTCATCACGGTGAAGGTGGTCGGCGCCCTCTATCTGGGCTGGCTCGGCTGGGGAGCGCTGAAGGCGGCCTGGCACAGCTCGGCCGAGCTCGCCCTGCACGCCGGCGGTGAGGCGCAGGGCTGGCGCAAGGGGGTGCAGCGCGGCATTGCTACCAACCTGCTCAACCCCAAGGCACTGCTGTTCTTCATGGGGCTACTGGCCGCCATGGTGACGCCGCAGGTGGACGGCCTGACTCGCGGCCTGCTGGTGCTGGAGCTGTTCCTGCTCTCCCTGATCTGGTTCGGGGTGCTGGCCTGGAGCCTCTCCACCGTGCGGGCCCAGCGCCTGCTCGGCCGCGTGCAGCGTCCGCTCAACCTGGTCACCGGCCTGCTGTTTGGCGCGGTCAGCCTCTCCATCCTGACCGGCATGGCCGGCGAGGCCTATGCCCTGGTCCTGCACTGACACCCGTGTTCCTGCCATGAAAAAGAGGGATGGCCCGGGCCATCCCTCTTTGCGTTCATTGCTCCTGGCCGGGTAACCGGCCCTCTCACTCACCCTTCATCAGAACCACTGACCGTGGCGCTTGATGTAGAGGGTCTTGACGGTCTGGGTCAGCCCCATGTAGGCCAGCATGGTGATCACCAGCCACATGAAGTACTTGGGCCCATCCAGAGTGATGAAGCCGAAGTGCTCAGCCAGCGGCGAGAACGGCAGGTAGCAGCCGATGGCGATGGCGATCGAGGTGGAGAGCAGCACCGGCAGGGTAGCGGTACTCTGCAGGAAGGGGATCTTGCGGGTACGCAGCATATGCACCACTAGGGTCTGCGACACCAGCCCCTCGATGAACCAGCCTGAGTTCATGATGGCCTGACCGTTGACCAGCGGATCCATGCTGCCGTTGGCGGTGGCATAGAGGGCGCCGGCGCCGAACACGAACCACATCAGGCAGTAGGTGCTGATGTCGAACACCGAGGAGGTCGGGCCGAGCCACAGCATGAAACGCTTGATGTTGCTCGCCTCCCACTTGCGCGGGCGCTTGAGGAACTCGGGGTCCATCTTGTCCCACGGCAGCAGCATCTGGGAGACGTCGTACACCAGGTTCTGGATCAGCATCTGCATCGCCAGCATTGGCGCCCAGGGCAGCCAGGCGGAGGCCACCAGCACCGAGAATACGTTGCCGAAGTTGGAGCTGGCGGTCATGTTGAGGTACTTCAAGATGTTGCCAAAGGTCTCGCGCCCCTTGATCACCCCCTCCTCCAGCACCATCAGGCTCTTCTCCAGCAGGATGATGTCGGCGGTCTCCTTGGCGATGTCGGCACCGCTGTCCACCGAGATCCCCACGTCTGCATCCCGCAGCGCCGGCGCATCGTTGATGCCGTCACCGAGGAAACCGACGGTGTTGCCGTTGGCCTGCAGCGCCTTCACCACCCGCGACTTCTGCAACGGGGTCAGCTTGGCGAAGATGGTGGTCTGCTTGACCGCCTCGCACAGCGCCACGTCGTCCATCCCCTCGATATCCTTGCCGAGCAGCGGCACGCCGGGCGCCAGCCCCACATCACGGCACACCTTGCTGGTGATGATGGGGTTGTCGCCGGTCAGCACCTTGACCGCCACCCCGTACTCGTTCAGCGCACGGATGGCCGGTGCGGCCGAGTCCTTGGGCGGATCGAAGAAGGTGAGGAAGCCGCGCACCACCAGTTTGGCCTCGTCGCGGGTCTGATAGCTCTGCTTGCACTCGTCAGCCGGGATCTCGCGGGTCGCCACGATCAGCACCCGATAGCCCTCGGCGTTGAACTCCTCGCTCTGGCGCAGCAGAGCGCGGCGATCCGCGTCGGTCAGCTCCCTAACCTCCTGGCCATCGGCGATCTCGCTGGAAACGGCCAGCATCTCTTCCACCGCCCCCTTGGAGACCATCAGCTGCTGGCCCAGATCGTCCTGCACAATGACTGACAAGCGGCGGCGCACGAAGTCGAACGGCAGCTCGTCCACCTTGCGGTAGTTGGCCGGCTTGCAGCTCTCCCCCAGCGCATCGGCGTGCTCGACCACCGCGATGTCCATCAGGTTCTTCATGCCGCTCTGGTGAAAGCTGTTGAGCCAGGCCAGCTGCAGGATCCGGTCGTCCCGGTTGCCGCGCACATCGTAGTGGTGCTCGAGGATGATCTTGTCCTGGGTCAGGGTGCCGGTCTTGTCGGTGCAGAGCACATCCATGGCGCCGAAGTTCTGCACCGAGTTGAGCCGCTTCACCACCACCTTGCGCTTGGCCATGGCCACCGCGCCGCGCGCCAGGTTGGCGGAGACGATCATCGGCAGCATCTCGGGGGTGAGCCCCACCGCCACCGCCAGCGCGAAGGTGAGCGCCGACATCCAGTCGCCGCTGCTGACCCCGCTCAGCATAAAGACGATGGGCACCATCACCAGCATGAAGCGGATCAGCAGCCTGGTGACGCTGTTCACGCCGCGATCGAAGCTGGTCTCGATGCGCTTGTGGCTCACCACGTTGCGGGCCAGCGAACCGAAATAGGTGTCGCTGCCGGTGGCCACCACCACGGCGCGGGCGGTACCGCTCACCACGTTGGTGCCCATGAAGCAGATGTTGGGCAGATCGAGCAATCCTGCCTCCCCTGCGCCGGTACCGTCCGCCGATTTGCCGGCCACGGCGCCCAGGGTGTCGTACTTCTCCACCGGCAGCGCTTCGCCGGTCAGCACCGCCTGGCTGATGAAGAGATCGCGCGATTCGATCAGCTTGATGTCGGCCGGGATCATGTCTCCCGCCTGCAGGTGCACTATGTCACCAGCCACCAGCTCGGTCATCGCTACCTCCTTGCGCTGGGGGGCGACTCCCGGCGAGGGGCGACGCTGCACGGTGGCGGTGTTGCGCACCAGCGACTTGAGCGCCTCTGCCGCCTTGGCGGAGCGGTACTCCTGCCAGAAGCGCAGCAAGCCGCTCAGCCCCACCATGACGCCGAGGATGATCACCTTGACCCAGTCCTCGTCGCCCGGCTCGGCCATCAGCACGTCCATCACGTAGCTGACCAGCCCGAGCACGATCAGCACCATCACGAAAGGGTTCTTGAACGCCTGCAGCAGCTGGATCAGCGCGTGGGGCGGCTTGTCGTGGGTCACCTCGTTGGGACCAAACTGGATCAGGCGGTTGGCGGCCTCGGTCGCGGTGAGGCCGTCGATGTTGCCGCGCACGGCAGTGAGGGTGTATTCGAGGGATTTGTCGGCCTCGTCGAGCACCCGTGAGGAGAGTTTCTCCTTCTGGCTGCCCGGGGCGACGAACCCTCTCTGCTTGTGCCGGCTGGCGGTATGTTGTTGCTTCATGACTCTTTATCCTGATTTTTACGCGCAGGCGGGCGCTGTCGCGGGCCGGGCCTGGCGTCAGTACTGAAATCGAAGGCTGTGAACCCAACACAATGCCGGCACGGTCAATCGCCGCGCGCAGGGCGGCCCGTCAGACACATGTCTGCCGTCGTGCCAACCGGCATGGTTAGGTCGGATCAGGGGTCAGGACACCGCATCCCGTCCCGCAGGGATCAGGAGTGGGCAGGCGTGGACCCCGAGGGTCTAGGTTTGGGCTCTTCGGTCATGGCGGTTCCTCCGAGTTGGGCTGCAGCAAGCCGGCCCGACATCTCGATGGCACGGCTGGTCATCGCCGGCGGGCAGATCCGCGCGGCGCGCATTATCGACAGGGCATGAATCGCGACGGCGACTCATTGCACAAAAGAAGATCAGGATAACGGCAGGCAACCATAACGGCATGATGGTCGAACAATAACGAGCTGCAGCTCATGGGCCGGTTCAGCAGGGAAACAACCGCACCCCATGAATATATTTCAAAATCACCAAGGCATATTTTGAAATATATATGGCAGACGCTTTCATTATTTAAATTCGCAACCCGTCCTATCGAAAACAACATTGTTTTCAATACACACGGTTCATCCTGTTATTTCACGCCAGCCTGGCTGACCATGCTCACGAAGAAACCTTCGAGCGGCCATGACGGGCAGACACGTGCCCATTACCAAGGGCTCACGTGACAAGGCGTGCAATTGCTGGGGCGCGAGGCGGCATGGCTCGCAGAGGGAGTGGAACAATCCGGGGAGCAACGCAGGTCCCGGCGGGACTGGGTTGCAAGAGTCGGGATGACTCGCTAGATGCCACACTCTGAGCGATCAGAGTGAGGGAGAAGAAGGGATATCAACCTCAGTTCTGATTAGCCCACATCGCGCTGTGCAATCGGCTACAACTGTCGCTGTCCATAATATCCTTCCACCTGTTGATAACACGCCAAGATTCTACCCAGAAATATTGGGTGGCGCAAAATATAAATTCATCTTTCGCCATCAAATTCCAATTAAGGACGGCAGAGATATTAATTATTGCGCGAAAACGGATTCATCCTCATTTCGCTCTGCAACACAGGGTTAATTGATCTGGATGGGGTTTTGCCCGAATATTCCGGCCATCCACCGGATCCGGGCTGGAATCGGACTCAATGTGGGAATAGGATGCACGGCTTCCATCCATGACGCACAGGAAACAACAGGCATGAATCGAAAATGGTCGCTCCCCATCGTGGCAATCGCGGGGGGAGCGTTACTCTGGCTCGGCAACACCTTTGGTATGAAATGGGCTCTGATGGCCCTGATCGGATTCGGCTTCGGCTTCACCCTCTCCTTCAGCCGCTTCGGCATCGTGTTCGGTTGGCGTGAGATGCTGACCAAGCGCAACAGCTACTACGTGCGGGTTCACCTGCTCACCATCGCCATCGAAATTCTGCTGTTCACCTGCTTCCTCTCCTTTAGCCACGCCCTGTTTGGCGATGCCATGGTGGGCAACGTGATGGCCATCGGCATTCCCTTCATCGTCGGTGCCTTCCTGTTCGGCATCGGCATGCAGCTGGCGGGCGTCTGCGCCACCGGCACCCTCTACTGCTGCGGCGAGGGGCAACCCCGCTTCTGGCTGGTGCTGCTCTGCTACGGCATCGGCACTCTGATCAGCAACCAGTTCCGCCCCGAACTGGAGGCCACCTTCTCCAGCCATGTGGTGCTGGCAAAAGACCTGACCGGCAATATCTGGAGCGGCATGCTGCTCAACCTGGCGCTGGTCGCCGCGCTGTTCCTGCTGTTTCGCAAGAGCGAACTCAAGCGCACCGGTGAGCTCAAGCCCCTCTTCAGCGGCGGCAACCTGTTCTGGCGCGACGGCCGCTTCACCGTGCTGACCGGCGGCATCATCATAGCTCTGCTCAACTCGTCCGTGGTCGCCCTGCACGGCTCTGCCTGGACCATCACAGGCGCCGTCTATGACATGGCGCTGCGCGGTGCCTCCCTGTTCGGTCTGTTCGAGGGGCACCCCAAGCTGGCCCAGCCGCTCTTCATCAACCCCATGGTCGGCATGTTCTGGCTGGGGATCCTGGGGGCCATGCTGGCGCGCTGCATCAGCGGTGGCGGCCAATTCGCCCCGATGCGGCTCGGCAACAGCCTGGCCTCCATCCTCGGCGGCCTGCTGATGGGGATGGGCGCCATGTACAGCGCCTGCAACCTTGGCGGCTTCTTCGACGGCACGGCATCGGGCAGCCTGCACGGCTGGGTCTGGATGCTGATGGCCCTCGCCGGCAGCCTGATCGGCATCCGCCTGCGCCCGCTGTTCAAGCTCTGATAAAACAACGGGATGGCGCGGTTAAACGCCATCCCGCCACTATTCCCCTTCCACGCCGGTGCGCCGATCCCACGCAGCCCCCCAACCCCCTCTTCTCTATCTCAGTCCTTTAAACAACAGCAACAGGGCAAAACCGGTGAACATCACCGCCGACAGCCGGTTGATCCCCCTGGCGAAGCGTTCGCCATAGCCTTGCGCCCCTACCCAGTGGAACACCAAGCAGTAGCCGCCATGCACCACCAGCACCACGGCGCTGAAGGTGACCGCCAGCAGCATGCACTGACCCAGCGCCCCGTGTTGAAAGTCGATGAACTGGGGGAACAGGCTGGTGAAGAAGATGATCGCCTTGGGGTTGAGCAGGCTGATGAGCGCCCCTTTGATGAAGCTGCGACGGCAATCCCGATCCGGCCCGGCCCCCGGCACCGGGCTCACCGCCCGCTGGCGCCAGGAGTTGAGCCCCAGATAGAGCAGGTAGAGCGCACCGCCCAGGGTGAGGATCTGCTGGCCCGCGGCCAGCCAGCGGGTGAACCAGAGCACCGCCAGCGAGGCCAGGCTCGCCACCAGCAGGATGCCCACCGCCACCCCGCAAAAGCCGGCGATGGCATGGCGAGCACCCCGGGTCAGGGTGTTGCCTATGGTGTAGATCACGGCGGGCCCCGGGCTCAGCACTGTGCCGATGGCGAGCAGCAGATAGAGGGCGTAATAGTCGAGCGTCATCGAGAGAGATTCCAGCGTGGATTGGCTGCCGCCCAGTATATTGACAGCCGCGACGCCAGCCAGACATAGTGGCGCCGGGCTTTATAAACCAGGAGTTTAGAGTGGACCGCTTGACCGCCATCGAGATCTTCGTCGAGGTTGCCCGCGCGGGCAGTTTCGCCGCCGTGTCGGAGCGCTTCGCGATGACGCCGGCCATGATCGGCAAGTACATCAAGTGGCTGGAGGCCAGAGTCGGCTCCCGCCTGCTCAATCGCAACACCCGTTGCCAGAGCCTGACCGAGGCGGGCCAGGAATACCTCGCCGGCTGCCAGAGCCTGCTGCAACACTACCGGGAGCTGGAGCAGAACACCCTGGCCAATACCGGCCAGGCGGCGGGCAGGATCCGCATCAATGCACCCGTTACCTTCGGCAGCTACCGGCTGACGCCGCTGCTGTGCCGCTTCATGGAGCGCTACCCGCAGATCCGCATCGAGCTGGATCTGTCGGATCGGCTGGTGGACGTCATCGGCGACGGCTTCGACCTCATCTTCCGGATCGGCCAGCCCAAGGATGCCGGCTACATCGCCCGGCCACTGACCAGCACGGGCTCGGTGTTTTGCGCCTCGCCAGACTATCTGCAACGCCACGGCACTCCCCTCACGCTGGCGGATCTGGCCAGCCACCACTGCCTGGGATTCAGCCCCTGGCTCGGCCAGTCGCGCCTGGCCGAAGCCTTTCCCCTCGAACAGCTGCACCTGTGGGACAGCCCCTTCATCAGCAACCACGGCGGCGCCCTCAAGGTGGCCGCCCTCAACCACGCCGGCATCCTGCTGCAGCCACGCGCCCTGCTGAGCGAGGAGCTGGCGCGCGGCACCCTGCAGGAGATCCTGGCGGATGCGCTGCCCGCCCCGCGCCCGGTCAACCTGCTCTACCCGGCCAGGGAGCCGCTGCCGCTGCGCCTGCGGTTGCTCATCGACTACCTGATCGAGCTGCGCCACCAGCTGTAGGGCGCAGCCCTACTCGCCGCGCTGCTTCACCCGGCGCAGATAGACATAGCCCTCCCCCGGGCTGCCCCAGCGCTGATGGGCATCGGTGTCATAGGCCCGATCCAGCAGTCGCACACTGTGGGGGCCGATCCAGAGGTATTGCACCAGGGTGCTGGCACCGCCGAAATTGGTGGAGCAGCTGCCCACCTTGCTGTGGCCGGCGTATTCCCCCGACGGCTGGCGAGTCAGCCAGATCTCGCAGCCCTGGCGC
Organism: Aeromonas sp. FDAARGOS 1408; assembly: GCF_019048665.1. Taxonomy (NCBI): domain Bacteria; kingdom Pseudomonadati; phylum Pseudomonadota; class Gammaproteobacteria; order Aeromonadales; family Aeromonadaceae; genus Aeromonas; species Aeromonas sp. FDAARGOS 1408. The sequence continues at coordinate 3,929,428 of NZ_CP077394.1, forward strand.
AGGGAGAGCTGTTGCGGGGTGAGGGAGTCGAGCAGTTCGGGCCGGCGCCAGGCACCGGCAAAGTCGATGGCTCGCGGCATGGTCAGCTCGGCCATCAGGATGCGGCCATCGGGCACCAGCGAGAAGCGATAGATGCGCTGGCGAAACGGGCGCACCGCCCGCTCGGTCAGGAACTGCTCGGCATAGACCCAGCGAAAGCCCTTGTAGCCGGGCCAGATCTCCACCAGCCGCAGCTCGGCACTGGTAAAGCGGCTGTCGTAGCTGGCCTGCTCGCGGCTGGAGAACTCGCCGGTAAACCAGGAGAGCAGCGGCTCCATGCTGGCAGGCTGCGTCGTGGTGGTGCTGTCAGGGGGCGTGGTGACGAAGGGGCCGGGTGCCGCCCAGGCCAGGCAGGAGAAGAGCAGCCCCCACAGGGCCGTCATCAGGCTGGTCATCGAATCCTTCCGAATCAGTGTCATGGCGGCGATTATATGAGCGAACGGCGTCAATATCCGCAACCTTGATCAAATGATTGCCGATCCGAAGCAAAATCATCGTATTAGCGTCATGTCCCGGCAATCGGGTAGCCATCGACGCCAGGCTGGACCCTGCCTGAACACCCCGCATTCTGTCCTTGTGGGCGCTCTTTGAATCGGTTATCTCTCTTGCCATGCCCTGTGCAGCGGATGCCAGGGTCGGACAAGCAGCGCAATCAGGAGCAAGAGATGAAGAGAGCCGTAATCGCGGGCATGGTGGCCATTCTGCTGAGTGGCTGCGCGGTGAAGAACCAGGTCTCCCACAGCCTGCAGGCGATCCCGCTGACCGCCTTCCAGCAGAGTGAAAGCAACCCCAACCAGCGCATCTACAAGGAGCCCGGCGTGGATCTGCGCCAATACAATGAGGTGCTGCTCGATCCGCTCCAGTTTATCCGGCAGGAAAATGGCCAGTGGTATCTGCTGACCGCCAACGAGCAGAACGAGATCGGCCGCTACTACCACGCCACCTTCCAGCGCGAGCTGATGAGCCACGGCGTCAAGATTGCCACCGCCCCCGGCCCCGGCGTGCTCCGGGTGCAGGCCGCCATCACCAACTTCGACCTGACCCGGCCCGACCCCAAGCTGCGGGATCTGCTGCCCGCCAAGATCGCCATCAACGTCACCCGCGAGGTGATCGGCAAGGAGCCCTATCTGCTCAGGGTGGGCAGCATGGCCCAGCTGCTCGACTCCCAAAGCGGCAAGCTGCTGGTGCGGGTGATGGATGCACGCGAGAGCCCGGACACCACCCACAAGGAGAGCCCCATCACCGCCGGCGAGATGGCGAAAATGATCGACCAGTGGGCCGCCGGCCGCGCCAAGCAGCTGGCCGACAACCTGGGTCGCTGAACGGGCCGGCCGCCTCCCAAAAGGGGGGCTTTTGGAGCCATGACAGCTGCGTTATCGCCTGAATGTTGATAAGGTCATTACTTTATTGGCTGGAGAAAAAGATATGAAAAAAGCGCTGTTTCCCATTCTGGTTGCCGGCCTGCTGAGCGCCTGCAGCATGGCTCCACAGCAGCAGGAGTGCGCCCCCATGGCCGGCGGATGGCAGAGTCAGCCGTTGCCGAACGCCGGCGCCGAAGCGGCGCTGGCCAGCGTGCTGGCGCGCATGAACACCTCCGCCAGGCTGGAGCGCATTCTCGAGGTGCGCAGCCAGGTGGTCTCCGGGATCAACTACGACATCGCCTTCCAGCTCGACAACGGCGAGGTGTGGAATACCCGCGTCTATCGGGATCTCGCCGGCCACTACCAGATGGCCCGGCCGGCCGCCCAGGGGGAACTGCCCGCCATGCCTTGCGTCAAGGCCAAATAGCCGCGACCATCGGGTCCCTCGCCAGAGGGGCTCATCTGACCAGCAAATCTCTGCTGTTCTCCCCGCACTCCGGCAGTCAGGATGACCCTTCCCGTGACCACATCCCCATAGAAAAGGAACCACTATGACCCGTCACCCCAGCATCAAGCACTGGCGCGAGCTGCAGGAGCCCGAACCCGGCCGCTACTCCGGCAGCGAGGAGCCGCTCTCTCTGGGCAGTGCCCTCGGCAGACACTACGGCTTTGCCCGTCTCGGCATTCACCACGAGCTGCTGCCGCCGGGCCGGCGCACCAGCTGGCCTCACGCCGAGGAGACAGAGGACGAGTTCGTCCACGTGCTGGAAGGCACTCCGGATGTCTGGCTCGACGGCGTGCTCCATCGGCTGCAACCCGGTGACTCGGTCGGCTTCAAGGCGGGAGACGGGCTGGCCCATACCTTCATCAACAATACCGATCAGCCGGTGCGGCTGCTCTGCGTGGGCGACACCGATCGGGCGGACAACCACATCCACTACGCCCTGCACCCTGAGCGCAACCGCTTCATCGGTGCGCGGCACTGGGATACGGTACCCGAGCGCGAGCTGGGGGATCACGACGGCCTGCCCGACCAGCTGCGCGAGCGCAACGGCCCCTTCTAGGCCGCCGCGGCCGGCCCCTGGTCGGCAAGCGGACGCAACCGACTATCCTTGATGGACCCAAGGCAACGAGGAAGAGAGATGAAGACAGGAACAGTGCGGCTGCATCGGGTGCTCAAGGCGCCGCCGATGCGGATCTACCGGGCCTTTATCGAGGCCGATGCGCTGGCCAAATGGCTGCCACCCCACGGCTTCACCTGCCAGGTGGAACAGCTGGAGGCCAGGGTCGGCGGCCACTTCCGGATGGCGTTCACCCAGTTCGGCAACGGCCACAGCCACGCCTTTGGCGGCGAATACCTAGAGCTCGAACCGGGCAAGCGCATTCGCTACACCGACAGCTTCGACGACCCCAACCTGCCGGGGGTGATGCACGTGACCGTGATCCTGACCGGGGTAGTGTGCGGCACCGAACTCGTCATCGTGCAGGAGGGGATCCCCGCGGCCATCCCGGTGGAGATGTGCTATCTCGGCTGGCAGGAGTCGTTGGCCCAGCTGGCGGCCCTGGTGGAGCCGGAGATCCCGCCGGGCTGAGTGACGCCCACGAAAAAGCCTGCCAGCCGGCAGGCTTTTTTTATTGCTGGCGGCCTGTGCGCCAAACCACCATCCGGGCTCAGCGGCCGGGGGCCTTGTCCAGCGGGAAGGCGAAGAGATCGCGGCGATAGGTCTCGACCACCAGGCTGAACGGCACGCCATCCCCCCGTGAGAGGATGGCCCTATGCTGCAGCACCCGCTCGGGGATCGCCAGCGGCTGGTCACTGCTGGTGAGGGTGGGCATCTGCATCTCCCAACCGGCCGGCAGGGGTGCCCACAGCAGGGTGGAAGAGAGGGTCCGGCGGCTGAAGTTCAGCGCCTTGACGGCCAGGCCAAACGGGGTATCGCTGGTGTCGAGGAGCCGGTTCATCTCCGGTGTGAGGCGGCTTTTCACGTACCAGTTGTCCGCTTCGGAGAAGACATGATCGCCGCAGGCGAGCTGTACCCGACGATAACCGACGGGCTCGTCGGCCGCGATCTTGAGCTGCTCGCGGACGGCGGCATCGGCCGGTTTGCGGGTATCCTGATCACGCAGGGCGCGGATGCGCGGCTCACCGGCCATCCGGTGGTCGGCGCACCAGTTCTGCAGGGTGACGGTGGCGCTCGGGTTGCTGAGCAGGGTGGCATTGAGGGTCTGCAGCAGCGCCTGAGCCTTGAGACGGGTGACGGGGGTGTCGGGCCAGCTTGCGGCGACGCTTTCCTGCGCCTGCGCGGCGCCATGGCACAGCAAGGCCGCCAGCATCATTACTCGGATCTTCATGTTTCTCTTACCCTTTCTACTTTGACGCCGGATTGTAACCGCGCGAGGGCCGAAGACCACGCCTTTATGCCCAGAGCCGTCGCCGGCGACCATGCAGCTAGATCTGGCTCGCCCTCCGTTCGCGGATAAAAAAAGCCTGCCAGCAGGCAGGCTTTTTCGTTCCTGAATACAGCTTATTGCAGCTTGATGGCGCCCAGGTAATCTCCCTTGCCGAGCTCGACCCCGGCCTGGCGCAGCAGGGCATAGGTCATGGTGAGGTGGAAGTAGAAGTTGGGGATGCCGTATTCGTGCACGCAGGTGTGGCCGTCCATTCCCTTGCCACCGGCCCAGTAGGGGGTGTAGTGGCCGCTCGCATACTGGCTGAAGTCGGCATCCAGCTTGCTTTGCAGATAGGTGAGGGTCTTGGCCACATGGGCGCGCAGATCCGCCATGGTCTTGGGGTCATCCCCCAGCACCGGCGGCTCGCTCAGGCTGGCGGTGGCCACAACGGCGCGGGCGCTGTCGCAGCAGATCAGCACCTGCTTGGCCAGCGGCAGCATGTCGACGATGAGCCGCTCATTGAAGAAGTTCTCCACGTTGAACTTCTTGGCGGCGGCATGGGCCTCGGCCTTGGCCAGACAGTGGTCGAGGTTGGTCAGCATCTTGATAAACTGGGCGGCGATCTCACGATTCATAATGCGCTCTCGGTTGGTTGAAGGCGGTTGCACGAGCGGCATCCACTATAGCGCATCCCCCCGTTTGTTCGAGCCCGCCCCCGCAAAATGCCGGCCCCGGCCAGTTGCCCAGCGACAGGATTGGACGACCCCTGCGGCTGCCGATATGCCGAGGCCCTCTTTGGCTCTTTTTTGATCTGTGACATGCATCACTCTTTGGCAGGGGCGTAGGCTGATTCGCGCAGCCCGGGCATGTCGCCGGGCACCACATAAAGGAGAGTGCCATGAAAATCTATGACCGAAACCGCAATGCGCTCACACCGGGTCAGCGGGTGATGATCGCCGCCACTGGCGCCGTCGACGTACTGAAAGAGGCCCACACCGACAACCTGACCCCCTATCAGGCCGAGCACGAGCAGTGCGTGCTGCTGGCCAACTCCCGGGAGCGCTACGCCCCCATCGAGTTGATTAGACTAGGCTGATACCCGGCGTTACCTGTCACCCTACTCTTTACAATTCACCCGGCCGCCGCTCCCCGTTGGGGCCGGGTTTCTGCGCTCTACCTCCATCTCCACACCGCGTCATGGGAGCATGCACGCTATCGGCACGGGGATCGCCATGAACAAGGTGTGGCTCAACCCCTTCCACTACATCTACTCACCTGTACGGACTACCCTCATCGGGGTGCCACATAACAAGGAGAGTGAATCATGTACGGGAAAATCCTTCTGATCGTCTGTCTGTTATTACAGGGTTGTACCAATACTCCTCAACGCCGGCTTGCCTCGGCAGAAAAGCAATTGAGTACGGATGGTGAAACCACCATGCTGTATCACTCTGTTCTTTATTATCCGGATGAACTGAGTTTGCGTTTTGATGGTTATCTGATTGGCGTGGAAAAAAGCCCGCGTGATCTGGTCTCTACACCGCAAAGCGTGAAGGTCAGTACACCCTCAGAGAAGACCTTGAAAACATCAACAGACGCATTATTAGACCAGCCCAAGTTGTTGTATATCTCGCATATTCTGCGAGAGCAGGCCCAGCCCCAATCCGACGAAAACCATACCTGTGCCTTGTATAACCTTTATCAACGACTGGAGCCCGCACAATCCCAGCTGGTTGAACTCTGCGCCCAGCAGAATATGCTACCGATGGCCACCACGCATCGGCGTTGCCAGGATAAAGAGGTCTGCGGTTATGACGACAGTTGGGATGCGCTGAAGCTGTTAAAACAGAGCATGATTCAGCGCCTGATGACGCAGGCCAATACAGGCAAGCCTTACAGCGACATTGTGGTCATTGTCATGGGCTGGAATACGGTGCAAGAAGAGGCCATTCGCAACTTCAACTCCATCATGCTCAATGTGAAACGCAGTGCCCCTGCCGATTTCAATCCCCTGGTTATCGGTGTCACCTGGCCTAGCCAATGGAGCAGCAGTTGGATTGAACCGATTTATCGACTCACCAGCTTCCCCACCAAGGCAGGCGACGCCGACGAACTCGGCCTGAGCTGGCTGGGAGTGCTGATACAGCAGACACTGCCGGAAGTAAAAGCCGCATTGCCTCAAGCCCAGCAAGCGCAACTCACGACCTCGCTGATTGGCCATAGCTTTGGCAGCCGTGCTTCCAATGTGGCTGCCTGCTTTGGTCCGGCCATTTATCAGGATCACTACCAGCCCCCCACGGCGGGCATTGATAACCTGATCAACCTGCAAGGAGCCTTTAAACTGACCCGACTGACCGATAACGCCACATCGACCTCTGCGACGGTGTTTTGCCCTCTGGTCAAGCAGGTAGCGCTGACAGCATCGATCAATGATCAGGCCATGAACAAGGCGCCCGGGGGAGGCTATGCCGGCGATGCCAGGAGCTATGCAGAGATTTGCTCCAATACCAACACCCTTATTCGCTGCGCCTTCGCCGATCATCACGGTAACCTGTTCGGTGTCAGCGGCCCAGCCCGCAGCAACATCACCTATATCGAGGCGAGCAGCCTCATCAGTGAGAACGCCTATCTAAGTGGTGGTGGTGCGCACAGTGACATCTATCGCAAAGAACATGGCCGTCTGATTTATCAGCTGATGCGACAGGGAAAAACTCCCCCTCTTGATTGAGAAGCAGCGCAGCATTCACACAGAATCCGTCAGTCTGCTGCGCCATATCGTTCCGGCGGGTGATCACAACACCTCACCCGCCACCATCAAGGACCTCAAGAGACTGGTGCGATGGCGCTGGCCGGGATCCAGCCAGATTGCCCTTGATCGTTATGTACCCAGAGCCAGCCTGCCAGCTCCCGCTCCACCCGCACCCTCTCCCCCGCCGCCACATCCAGCTCGCGGGCGGTATAGTCCTGACGCGCCTGCGCCTCCTGCGCGCTGATCGGCGTCAGCAGCGATAGGGGCGCCCACCCCTCGTTGCCGTCTGCGGTAAAGGTGCGCACCCAGCCCGGAAACTCGTCATCTTCGTGGCCGATGCGCACCCACTCTCCGGCCCGAAAGGTGATGGGATTGGGGTAACAGGTGTGGTGCGCCGTGGTGATCAACACCAGCATCATCGCATCCTCCAACAGGTTCTGATGAGTGACGTCCAGAGTCATACCACAAGCAGGGCACAGTTGCGTCAACCGGGCTCACATCCTCTGGCAGGGTGCGCCATCCCCCGGGGCGGGCCGGCGATCCTGCTCCCCGCTATTCATTACTGTCAGTGAATTTTCATATCAACAGAGCGCCATTTCAGTGCACTTTCTACCGCCCTAGACTGCTTCTCGAACCTTAACGAGGAGTCTTGTATGAAACTCATCCATATTACTTTGCTGGCCGGCACCATAACTTCGGCCCTCTCTTTCAACACCTTAGCCGGTGATCTGGTCTCGGTGCAGTTCAGCGATGGCCGCCCCGCCGTGACCGGAGTCGAGGCGGTCAACAAAGCGCTCAACCCCATCGGCGTCAACGTGGTCACCGTCGACATCCCCGACGCCGCCAGGCCGCTGCTGGAGGCCTCCCACCGCCGCGCGTTGACCAAAGTGGAGCACAGCGCCCTGATTGCAGCCTTCAACCTGAGTCAGGGGGAGCTGCTGGAGCAGGCCAGGCTCGCAGGCCGCGAGCCTGCGGTGCAAGGGGGTGGCGTCGCCACCGAAGAGACAGGCGTCGGCCCCTACCCCAAGGTCTATGACCTGATGGCGCTGGACGAGCGCACCCGCAGCGCCGTGCTCGGCAAATATGGCCGCATGCACGTCAACTCTGCAGAGGATGGTACCGATATCGACGAGGTGATGACGGTGGTCAGCGGCGGGCCGTTCCGCTGGGGCTTTACCCTGCAAGACGGCAGCATAGCCCGCTTCCAGATCGACAAGGTGGGCCTGGAGGACAAGGCCGTGCGAGTCAGCTATCACGGGCTGGGCATGCACGCCGGGCTGATGGATGCCAAACAGGGGCTGCTGGTAGCCTTCGCCCACGGTCCAAAGGAATTCACCATGCGCTACCAGGCCGACGTGCCCCACGCCCAACTGCTCGGCACCAACCCCTGGGCCGATGTTGGCATCAGCCTGCCCCCCGCCCCCGGCAAGGTGCAATAGGCCACCGCGGCACCGGGCGGTCGGGTCAAGGCCCTGCCGCCCTTGTTGTGCCTGTCTGTTACCTGGCGCCCGGCGAGCCGGATTGGGTGAATTCACCGCGCCATGATGGCACCATCGTTTACCAGTGGTGAATTATCGGGGGCAGGATGAACAAGATCACGGCGCTGAACGTCTTTCGCCGGGTGGTGGAGATGGGCACCTTCAGGGCGGCGGCAGATGACCTGCACCTCTCACAGGCAGCGGTCAGCAAGAACATTAACGAGCTGGAGGCCTTTCTCGGCATCGCGCTGATCAACCGCACCACCAGGCGGCTGAGCGTCACCGAAGCCGGCATGACCTATTACCGCCAGATATGCGCCGTGCTGGACGGCCTGGAGGCCGCCGACCAGTCCATCATGGCCACCTCCTTCACCCCCAGGGGCAGGCTGAGGATCGGCATGCCCATGTCCTACGGGCTGATCCGGCTCAACCCCCTCGTCTGCGAGTTCCAGCGCCGCTATCCGGCGATCGGCATCGAGGTGATCCTGAGCGACGCCTACATGGATCTGGTGGATCAGGGGCTGGATGTGGTGATCCGGGGGGCTGGCACCCTGGAGGACTCCACCCTGCGCGCCAAACCCCTGTGCGAGGTGCGGCGGGTGCTCTGCGCCGCCCCCGACTATCTCAAAGAGGCGGGTCAGCCCGCCCACCCGGAGGATCTCAAGGCCCACAACTGCCTGCGCTACAGCCTCTCCTCTTCCCCCAACAAGTGGTGCTTTAGCCGAGCAGAGGAGAGCCTGACGGTGGACGTGCGCCCTGCCAGCTTCTGCGCCAACAACGGCATTGCCCTCAAACAGGCTGCGGTGCAAGGGCTTGGGGTGATCCTGGTGCCGCATGAGTTCGTAGCAAGCGAGCTGGCGGACGGCACCCTGGTCAAACTGCTCCCCGACTGGCAACCCGACCCCCACGCCCTGTTCGCCGTCTACCCCTTCCACAAGGAGCAGTCCCCCAACGTGCGGCTCTTTATCGAATTTATCGTCAAGGCGTTTCAGCCGAGGTGAGCCCGATAGGCGGGATCTTGGTTTTTTTGCCTCTCGGGCGAAACGCCGATACCCAACTGTATGCGGCATGTAGGTTCGATGAGCGAAGCGTAATCGGACGTTCGTGGAATCGGACGATCGCATCATCGGACATTCGCGTGATTGGGTATATAGCGGCAAGGCTATGCTTGGCTTTTCGGTCTCAACAAGGGAAAGAGGATGGCAAACTGGCGGCGGGCATGGTGGCTCGGCGGAACCTGGTTCTTTACCGTCAACCTGCTGGAGCGGCGCAACAACCGGTTGCTGGTGGAGCAGATCGACCTGCTGCGCCACAGCGTTGCCAAGGTGCAACAGGCTCACCCCTTCGCCATTCACGCCTGGGTGGTGTTGCCCGACCATCTTCACTGCATTCTCTCATTGCCGGAGGGGGACACCGACTTCCCCCTGCGTTGGCGGCTGATCAAAAGCCACTTTTCTCGCGCCTTGCCGGTGAACGAGCGCCGCAGCCAGACCCGGCTACGCCACGGGGAGCGGGGCATCTGGCAGCGCCATTATTGGGAACACCTGATCCGGGGTGAGCAGGATTACCGCCGCCATATGGATTACGTCCATATCAACCCGATCAAACATGGTCATGTCACGCGGGTGGCCGATTGGCCGTATTCCACCTTCCATCATTACGTGGCGAGCGGCGTCTATCCGCAGGATTGGTGCGGGTCGGTGGAGGGGGTGTTGGGGGGATTGGAGTAAACCTCTCAAGGATTGTTCCGTTGTAAGCGTCCGATTACGCGATCGTCCGATTACGCTTCGCTAATCGAACCTACGGCCCTGGTTAAGTAATCTGATATCTGTGCCGAACAAACAGGGCGTAGCCTCATCAGCTACGCCGCTGTCAGAAAGGTGGGTGCCCCATATTTTCGTTCAATAACGCGTCATACCGCCCTTACGTATTTATAAGTTCAAGTTCTTAGGTGGGTCTTCTGAATGCATTAATAAATGTTCTTCAAGGTCATCAACAAATCTATATAATAAACCCCAATGTTCACGGGATGGTTCGATACCTATAGCGAAATTTTCTCCATGTACGGCACATCTGACATAATATCCAAACATATAAAATGCCACCTCTTTATTTAATTGTCCTGAATACACTAAGAGTGCCACTTCTTCGAAAAAAACTAATAATTTCCTCTTGCTATCCCATAGTTTCTCATTTCTAAGTCGAATATCATCAGAGTCAATCAAGTTCATTACTTGAGAAAGATCAAAATCATCAAATAGTCGACGATGTTGCCGGAGGAAAAACTCTGTTCTAGTTAACTTAGCTGTATCTTCATCATCTTTTAATTGCTTTGCTCTCTGCCGGTTCAACTCCTTGAGCTCAAGATATATTTTGTAGAAGCCAACGAGTCCAATTGCTATTGATGCAAAGACCCCTACTGACTGCCATATAACACCCCACTCAGAAAGTGAATAGCAGTAGTCCGTAGTATTAAAAAGACAATATAAAATTTCTTTTTTCATTATACTGGCTGCACATCATGAACAATATAGCGTCTTAAAATACCACTTTTATTTGTAACTTTACTAACGGTAAAAACCACTTTTCCTGGTAGCCTTTTCGTAAAGTCATTCATGGATTTTGTCGCAAGATCTCGAATTCTATCTTTAGGTTCAGACAAATTGAATGATATTAATTTTTTATCTTGGTCGGAATACATCCGTCCAAAGTCACTAAGGATATTAAATGTAGTTACATTCCCAATGATGTTGAATTTTCTTGATTCGACTATTGTTTCAGACACATAATTGAATGTGGCGCTATCCAAAGATAAAATATCACCAACCATTGGTCTTTCAATATATATTTTTGCATCTGGATTATTTTTAATAGTCTTCTGCATATATATAAAAGGTTTTTCAAGAGTAAATGCTATATCATGTATAAAACCTTCTTTTTTCTTATTCGAACATATCTTTTTTACGAATGGAGTGCTCGGTGTATAGGAAATTCCTACAGCTTCCGACCAGCACCAAGTTAAGTCATCAAAAAAATTTTTATTTATTACTGAATGACCTATTTTTTGTGTGACCGTAGATGAAAAAACAATTTTAACTTGTTCTTCAAAACATCCTTTCCGAGAGGGATGAATGAATATTTTTACACCAATAGCAGAATCGCCTTTCTTTTTAACCTCGTCATTATTACTGAACGCATGAGACACAAGGTTTGTTGCTCTTGCTAAGCCATACATTGTATTGGCCGCGTCATAGATATCTAGGATACCTTCATCAGCATCACCACCCTCAATTCTAAGAGTAAAACTTAAATCTTTCTCGGACACCTGAAGTTTCTCCAACATTTACACACATATGAATCAACTAACATAAATATTCCTCGTCTATAATGCATACATTACTAATTCTATTTGATAAGCCGGTCACATATTTTAAAGTCATTGGGCGATGCATCATCCTCTTCTAAAGAGATTTGGTGTGAATAGAAAATAAATTTCCAACGCTCCAGACATTCTGTCTGACCTGTAGTTGTATTGGAATGATGGATGAAGCCCGATCTAAAGCAGGGTTAGTGAGGTCAGGGGCAATTGAAATAAGAGCTATTCCAATCTGACATTGGCGTTTACCGGCCCCTTGACGCCGAAAGTCTCGCTCTCTTCGTTTCCAAGCCAAGCTTCGATAAACAAAAAAGGAGCCAACGGCTCCTTTTGCTCTTTATGGCGGGAGCTCTGCGCCTCAAGGCGGGCATACGCCGCCACCAGCCACTTGGCGCCGACGTCGTCGAACTGGATCTGCTCCTGGCTCTGCCGCACTTCGTTCTGACTAAAGCGGCTGTATGTGCTGTCCCAAAAAGCACAGGTGGTCTTCCTTTTGGTGACTTTTCTTTGGCCACGCAAAGAAAAGTTACTCGCCCCAGCCCGAAGGGCGGGCGAATCCCTGTCGAGGGCACAGCCCTCGCGTCCTGCACGGCGCCAGCCGTGCCAAGATCCAAAGCCATTTCCGAACCCCTCATCCCCAACCCTTCTCCCACAAGGGGAGAAGGGAGCGAAGACGATCACGGGAACAGGCCCCCTCTCCCGCCATGGGAGAAGGAGACCAAGGCTATCTCGGGGATGATCCCCTCTCCCGTTGGGAGAGGGTCAGGGTGAGGGGATTAGAGCGCTTCCAATCTGGCGTAGGCCGTCACCAGCCACTTGGCGCCGACGTCGTCGAACTGGATCTGCACCCGGCTCTGCTGGCCGACCCCTTCGAAGTTGAGCACGACCCCTTCGCCAAATTTTGGATGCAGCACCCGCTGGCCGAGCTTGATGCCGCTGGCGTCGAAGCTCTGCTGCACCTCGTTCTGGCTGAAGCGACCGTACTGGGTGGGGCGGCTGACCTGAGTGCGCAGCCGGATCTCTTCCAGACACTCGGCGGGCATTTCGCGGATAAAGCGGCTCGGCTTGTGGAACATCTCGCGGCCGTAGATGCGGCGGCTCTCGGCATAACAGATGTAGAGCTTTTCCATGGCGCGGGTCATGCCGACGTAACAGAGGCGCCGCTCCTCTTCCAGCCGGCCCGACTCCTCGGTGGATTGCTGGCTGGGGAACATGCCCTCCTCGACACCGACCAGCAGTACCAGGGGGAACTCCAGCCCCTTGGCGCTGTGCAGCGTCATCAGCTGCACCGCGTCGGCATATTCGTCCGCCTGATTCTCACCGGATTCCAGCGCCGCGTGGGCGAGGAAGGCGGAGAGATCGCTCATGTCTTCCAGCTCGTCCGGGCGCTGGTACTGGCGGCAGGCGGTGACCAGTTCGTCCAGGTTCTCTACCCGCGCCTGGGATTTCTCGCCTTTTTCCGCCAGATACATCGCCTTGAGGCCGGAGTGCTGGATGGCGATATCCGCCTGCTGGTGCAGGGGCAACAGGGAGACCTGTTCCTCCAGCGCGTCGATCAGCTCGACAAAGCCGCGCACCGCATTGCCGGCGCGACCGGTCAGCACCTTGTCATTGAGCAGTGCCTTGGCCGATTGCCACAGGTTCTGCCCCTGATCGCGAGCGTTATTGCGCAAGATCTCCAGGGTGCGATCGCCGATGCCGCGGGTCGGCGTGTTGACCACCCGCTCGAAGCTGGCGTCGTCGCCACGGTTGTTGATAAGGCGCAGGTAGGCCATGGCGTCCTTGATCTCCTGGCGCTCGAAGAAGCGCAGGCCGCCGTAGATGCGGTACGGCATGGCGTCCTGCATCAGCGCCTCTTCCAGCACCCGTGACTGGGCGTTGGAGCGATAGAGGATGGCGCAGTCGGCGAGCAGACCCCCCTTCTCTTTCCAGTCCTTGAGACGGCCGACCACGAAGCGGGCCTCGTCCACCTCGTTGAAGGCGGCGTAGAGCGAGATCGGCTCGCCCTCGGCCCCCTCGGTCCACAGCTCCTTACCGAGGCGCTCGGCGTTGTTGGCGATGACGCTGTTGGCAGCCTTGAGGATATTGGCGGTGGAGCGGTAGTTCTGCTCGAGGCGAATGGTCTCGGCCCCCTGATAGTCGGTCAGGAAGCGCTGGATATTCTCGATCTTGGCGCCGCGCCAGCCGTAGATGGACTGGTCATCGTCACCGACGATCATCACCTTGCCGGTGTCGCCGGCCAGCATCCGCAGCCAGGCGTACTGGATGCCGTTGGTATCCTGGAACTCGTCCACCAGGATGTTCTGGAAGCGATCGCGGTAGTGCTCGAGGATGTGGGGCTTGTTGAGCCACAGCTCGTGGGCGCGCAGCAGCAGCTCGGCGAAGTCCACCAGACCGGAGCGATCGCAGGTCTCCTGATAGGTCTTGTAGATCTGCTGATAGGTGCGGGTGACAGGGTCGCCGTAGAGGTCGATGTCGCCGGGGCGCAGCCCCTCGTCCTTCTTGCCGTTGATGTAACCCATCACGGCGCGGGGGGCCCAGTGCTTCTCGTCGAGGTTGAGCGCCTTGAGCACCCGGCGAATGAGACGGTACTGGTCGTCGGAGTCGAGGATCTGGAAATCCTGCGGCAGCCCCGAATCCAGATGGTGGGCCCGCAGCAGGCGGTGGGCGATGCCGTGGAAGGTGCCGATCCACATGCCGCGCACACCGTCGCCTATCACCTTCTCGACCCGGCCGCGCATCTCGGCCGCCGCCTTGTTGGTAAAGGTCACCGCGATGATGGAGAAGGGTGAACAGCGTTCCACCTGCATCAGCCAGGCGATACGGTGCACCAGCACCCGGGTCTTGCCCGAACCGGCACCGGCCAGTACCAGCAGGTTGCAACGGGGGGCCGCCACCGCGTCTCTTTGCTTGTCATTGAGCCCGTCGAGCAGGGTTGAAACGTCCATCACCACTCCTGTTTATTTATACAGGCGGGGATTATACGACCTGCGGCGCCGCAGACCAAATCGGCGTAGGGGTGATCACCATGGCCCGGTTTCTTGTCACCCCGGCCGAGGCGTTCCAACCTAGAAAAATCCATCAGTTGGCACCATTGGAAGCCACTTTTTGGCCGATTTCAGGAAAACGCTTGCTTATAACCTCATGAATACAAACAGAAATGTCATTTGGAACCAATTATTCACAGAATTTAAATCTAAAAACAGGCATCAAAACAACAACTTATAAAGTCATTTGCTTATATTTCAAACCGTTAACGCAAACGTTTTTCCTTTATGATCTCCTTGACCCGTACCACGGCTCACTTACAGTTAGCCGGCGTGCTTTATGGCCTGCCCCGGCAGGTTGTGGACCCTCACATAACAATCAAGGATACGATCGTGACTAAAGTGCTCAAGCTGGCCACCGTTGCCGCCCTCACTCTCGCTGCCCTTTCTGCCCAGGCAGCCTCCCAGCCCGCCGTCATCTACGACACCGCAGGCAAATTCGACAAATCGTTCAACGAAGCCGTGTTCCGCAATGGCGTCGAAGTCTACAACAAGGACAAAGGCGTCAAGGTCAAGGAGTTCGAACCCCAGAACGAAGCCCAGCGCGAGCAGGGTCTGCGTCGTCTGGCCAGCCGTGGCAATGGCCCGATCGTGGCCGTCGGCTTCAACATGGGTTCCGCGGTAGAGAAGGTGGCGACCGAGTTTCCGAAAACCCAGTTCACCATCATCGACATGGTGGTCGACAAGCCGAACGTCCAGTCCGTCATCTTCAAGGAGCATGAAGGTTCCTTCCTGGTGGGCGCCCTGGCTGCCATCGCCTCCAAGAGCGGCAAGGTCGGCTTCGTGGGCGGCATGGACATCCCGCTGATCCGCAAATTCGAGTGCGGCTACGAGCAGGGCGCCAAGTACGTCAATCCGAAGATCGAGGTGTTCCAGAACATGACCGGCTCCACCCCGGCAGCGTTTGCGGACCCGGCCAAGGGTGCGGAACTGGCCAAGTCCCAGTTCGCCAAGGGCGCCGACGTGGTCTATGCCGCCGCCGGCGGTACCGGCATCGGTGTTTACCAGGCCGCCAAGGACGAAGGCAAGCTGGCCATCGGCGTGGACTCCAACCAGAACCACCTGCAACCGGGCACCATGCTGACCTCCATGGTCAAGTCGGTGGGCCTGGCCGCCTACCAGACCTGGGATGACGCCGCCAAAGGCACCTGGAAACCGGGTATCAAGAACCTGGGTCTGGCCGAGGGTGGTGTGGATTGGGCACTCGACAAAGACAACGAGAAGCTGATCACCCCCGAGATGAAAGCCAAGGTGGAGGCCATCAAGGCCGAGATCATCTCCGGCAAGGTCAAGGTGCACGACTATATGAGCGACAGCACCTGCAAATACTGAGTAACCGCTACTACTCTCAACCCAACGACCGGCCCGCACGGGCCGGTTTTTAGTCTCTTTTCATGACCCGCAAGGACTGCATCATGGACCAGACAGATCGCTATGCCATCGAATTAAGGGGTATCGATAAGCGGTTTGGCGAAGTGTACGCCAACAAGCAGATCGACCTTAAGGTTCGTAAAGGCAGCATTCACGGTATCGTCGGCGAAAATGGCGCCGGCAAGTCGACCCTGATGAGCATAATCTACGGTTTCTACCACGCCGACAAAGGCGAGATGTTCATCGACGGCAACCCCTTCAAACCCCATGGCTCACAAGATGCGATCGCCGCAGGCGTGGGCATGGTGCACCAGCACTTTATGCTGGTGAACAATTTTACAGTGTTAGAAAACGTCATTCTCGGCGCGGAAAACGGCTGGCACCTGGGCCAGAGCCTGGCGGCGGCCGAAAAACTGCTGGGCGAGCTGGCACGGGACTATGGTCTCGAAGTGCCGCTGCACGAGAAGGTCGAGGATCTGCCGGTGGGCCTGCAACAGCGGGTCGAGATCCTCAAGGCGCTCTATCGTGGCGCCCGCATCCTGATCCTGGACGAGCCGACCGGGGTACTGACCCCGCAAGAGGCGGATCACCTGTTCGAGGTGCTCAAGAAGCTGCGCGATCAGGGCGCCACCATCATCCTCATCACCCACAAGCTGCGCGAGATCCTGGCCATCACGGATCAGGTCTCCATTATGCGCCGGGGTGAAATGGTAGCCCACGTCGCCACCAAGGATACCGACAAGGAGCAGCTGGCCGAACTCATGGTGGGCCGCAAGGTGCGCCTCAAGGTCGACAAGGGGCCGACCCAGCCAGGCGACGCCAAGCTCAAGGTCAATGGCCTCAGCTATGTGGACGACGCCAAGGTGGAGCGGGTCAAATCCGTCAGCTTCGAGGTGCGAGCCGGTGAAGTGGTCGGCATCGCCGGCGTCTCCGGCAACGGCCAGTCCGAACTGCTCAGCCTGCTCGGTGGCATCCTCAAGCCGAGCAAAGGCAGCTTCACCATCACCGGCAACGGTCAGGCCCACGAGGTGAGCGTGAGCCACCCGGCCGACCCGGAGCGGGTGCGCAACTTCGGTCTCGGCCACGTGCCGGAAGACAGACACAAGATGGGTCTCATCAACCGCTTCGAGGCGAAAGAAGCCTTCATCCTCGGTTATCACCGCCGCCCCCAGTACAACAAGGGCTGGCTGCAGAACAAGGAGGCGATCCTGCAGGATTGCCAGGCCAAGATGGACAAGTGGGACGTGCGCCCGCCCCATCCCGAGCACAAGACCGCCAACTTCTCCGGCGGCAACCAGCAGAAGCTGGTGATCGCCCGGGAAGTGGAGCAGGACCCGGACGTGCTGCTGATCGGCCAGCCGACCCGCGGGGTCGACATCGGCGCCATCGAGTACATCCACCAGCAGATCATTGCCATGCGCGACAAGGGCAAGGCGGTGTTGCTGGTGTCGGTGGAGCTGGACGAGATCATGAGCCTCTCTGACCGCATCCTGGTCATTGCCGACGGTCGCATCGTCGGTGAGCTGGATGCAGCCAAGGCGGATGAGCGCACCATAGGTCTGATGATGGCGAACATAGTTCCTGACGAGGTGGCGGCCAGCCAATCACAAGGAGCCACATCATGAAGGTCACATCCACTTGTAACGGATTCGGTCTGCTGATGGTCAACAACCCCGTCTTCGACCAGATTGCCAAGGAGGCTCGCCCATGAGCCAAGCACGTATCCCTGCCTGGATCTCCGTGGGCGTACTGCCCGCGGTCAACATCCTGCTGGCCTTCCTGGTGTCGGCCATCCTGTTCTACTACCTCGACATCAACCCGGTCGATGCCGCCGAGATCATGTGGTACGGCGCCTTCGGCACCGGTGAAGGGGTCGGTTTCACCCTCTACTACGCAACCGGCTTCATCTTTACCGGTCTGTCGGTGGCGGTGGCCTTCCACGCCGGCCTGTTCAACATCGGTGGCGAGGGGCAGGCCTATATCGGCGGCCTCGGCGTCGGTCTGGTCTGTCTGCTGCTGGGTGACTCCCTGCCGTTCGCCCTGCTGCTGCCGCTGGCCATCATCGCCGGCGGCCTGTTCGGCGCGGCCTGGGCCTTCATCCCGGCCTGGCTGCAAGCCAAGCGCGGCAGCCACATCGTCATCACCACCATCATGTTCAACTTCATCGCCGCCTCCCTGATGGCCTACCTGCTGGTCGAGGTGTTCAAGCCGGCGGGCTCCATGGCCACCGAGAGCAAGGTGTTCGCCGAGGCGAGCTGGCTGCCGAAGATGAGCGAACTGGCGGGGGCATTCGGCATGGAGATATCGAACAGCCCGCTCAACATCAGCTTCTTCTGGGCACTGCTCTGCGCGGCCCTGGTGTGGGTCTTCATCTGGCACACCCGCTGGGGCTACGAGATCCGCTCGGTCGGCGCCAGCCAGAGTGCGTCCGCCTATGCCGGCATCTCCTATCCCAAGGTGGTGATCCTGGCCATGGTGATCTCCGGCATGCTGTCGGGCTTCTTCGCCCTCAACGTACTGCAGGGTGAACTGCACCAGATCAAGCTCAACTTCGTGGAAGGCTTCGGCTTCACCGGCATAGCAGTGGCGCTGATGGGGCGCAACCACCCGGTCGGCGTCATCATCGCCAGCCTGCTGTTCGGCTTCCTCTATCAGGGCGGTGCCGAGCTCAGCTTCGAGTTCGGGGTGGACCGCAACATAGTGGTGGTGTTGCAGGGTCTGGTGATCCTGTTCTGTGGCGCCCTTGAGCACATGATGCGTCCGCGCATCGAGCAGCTCTATCTGGCGTTTGCCAACCGCTCTGCGCAAGTCAAGGGGGCCTGATCATGTTTGAAATTCTGATCCTGATGCTGGATGCCACCATCCGCACCGCGCCACCGCTGATCCTGGCGGCCATGGCCGGCATGTTCTGCGAGCGCTCCGGGGTGGTCAACATCGCCCTGGAGGGCAAGCTGCTGGCGGCGGCGTTCGCCAGCGCGGCAGCGGCAGCCGTCTCCGGCTCTGCCTGGATTGGGCTGGGTGCCGGGGTGGGTGTCTCCATCCTGTTCGCCCTGATGCACGGCTTTGCCACCATCACCCACCGCGGTGATCAGGTGGTGAGCGGCATGGCCATCAACATCCTGGCGGCCGGCCTGACCGTCACCCTGGGCCGTTACTGGTTCGATCAGGGCGGTCAGACCCCGGCGCTGTCCGGCGCGGCCCGCTTCGCCCCCATCGACCTGCCCTATGCCAAGGAGCTGTATGACGTGCCTGTCGTTGGCCAGCTCTACAGCGAGCTGCTGAGCGGCCACTCCCTGCTGGAGTACGTGGCGTTCGCCGCCGTGCCGCTGGCCTGGTGGGTGCTGTTCCGTACCCGCTTCGGCCTGCGCCTGCGGGCGGTGGGCGAGGCACCGGCAGCGGTCGATACCGCCGGTATCTCTGTGGTGCGCATGCGCTACACAGCGCTCATCATCGGCGGCCTGCTGGCCGGCATCGGCGGCACCTACCTGGCGGTGGCCCAGACCGCCCAGTTCATCCCCAACATGAGCGCGGGCAAGGGCTTCATGGCGCTGGCGGCACTGGTGTTCGGCAAGTGGCGTCCCTGGAACGCCATGGCGGCCTGCCTGCTGTTCGGCTTCCTCGATGCGGTCGCCATCCGGCTGCAAGGGGTCAGCATCGGCAGTTTCCCGATCCCGGTGCAAGCCATCGAGGCACTGCCCTACATCCTGACGGTGTTCCTGCTGGCCGGCTTCATCGGCAAGGCGGTGGCACCCAAGGCGCTCGGCACCCCCTACGTCAAGGAGCGGGAATAACCCCCTTCATGCCATGCAAAAGGCCCGCACAAGCGGGCCTTTTTTATTGAGCTGAGCTCAGCTCAGCCGACGGGGCGCACCAGCGCGGGTTGGTGGGGATCGCTCAGCCGCTCCGCCAGATAGTCCACCAGCAGCCGCACCTTGGGAGAGAGATGGCGGTTGTGGGGATAGAGGGCCCAGATCCCCTCCGCCGGCGCCCGCAGCTCGGGCAGCAGCTCGATAAGCTCGCCTTGGGCCAGGTGGTCGCTCACGTAGTAGTCCGGCAGCTGGATGATGCCGATCCCCTTGAGCGCCGCATCCAGCAGGGCGTGGCCGCTGTTGCAGTGCAGCAGGCCGTGCACCCGCACGCTGTGGGGGCGGCCATCCAGGGTGAAGTGCCACTCGTCGCTGTTGCCCACCAGGCAGGTGTGGCGGGTGAGTTCGGAGAGGCTGTTGGGCATGCCGTGGCGGGCGGTATAAGCCGGCGAGGCACACACATAGGGCACCCGCTGCGCCAGCTTGCGCGCCACCAGGCTGGAATCCTTGAGGTGGCCGAGTCGCAGCGCCAGATCGTAGCCCTCGTGCACCAGATCCAGCAGCTGGTTGGTGAGGTTGAGGGTCACCTCCAGCTGGGGAAAGCGCACCATGAAGTCGTTCACCAGCGGGGCGATGCGGCTCTCGCCGTAGGAGACCGGGGCCGTGATGCGCAGGGTACCCTGCGGTACCGCCTGATGGCGCCCCACCGCCAGCTCCGCTTCGTAGAGGTTGTCCAGCAGCTGGCGACAGTGGCGATAGTAGATCTCGCCGAGCTCGGTGAGCCGCACCTGGCGTGTGGTGCGCAGCAACAGCTTGGCCTGCAGCCGATCCTCCAGCTGTGCCACCTGCCGGCTGACTTGCGCCACCGACACCCCCAGCTTGCGCGCCGCCGGGGTAAAGCCCCCCTGCTCCGCCACGCTGACAAATTCACAGATCCCTTCCCAGCCGAACATTATTACCTGTCAGTAAAAGTGATTTCAGATTTCGCCTTATTATCACCAAATAAGCGGGAAACTACACTGGATGTCCGAACCCATTCTCCTCACCCTGCTCAACAATAAGGACATCCGTCATGGCACAGGTTCAAAGCATCAAGTGTAAGGCCGCCATCGCCTGGGGCCCGGGCCAGCCCCTCTCCATCGAAGAAGTCGAGGTCATGCCGCCCCAGGCGGGTGAAGTGCGGGTACGCATCGTCGCGACCGGCGTCTGCCACACCGATGCCTTCACCCTCTCCGGTGAAGATCCGGAAGGGGTCTTCCCCTGCATCCTCGGCCATGAGGGGGGCGGCATCGTCGAATCCGTCGGCGAGGGCGTCACCAGCGTCAAGGTGGGGGATCACGTGATCCCGCTCTACACCCCCGAGTGCGGCGAGTGCAAGTTCTGCAAATCCGGCAAGACCAACCTGTGCCAGAAGATCCGCGCCACCCAGGGCAAGGGGCTGATGCCGGACGGTACCACCCGTTTCTCCAAGGATGGCCAGCCCATCTATCACTACATGGGCACCTCCACCTTCAGCGAATACACTGTACTGCCCGAGATCTCCATCGCCAAGGTGGACCCGGCCGCCCCGCTGGAAGAGGTCTGCCTGCTCGGCTGCGGCGTCACCACCGGCATCGGCGCCGTGATGAACACCGCCAAGGTGAAAGAGGGTGAGAGCGTCGCCATCTTCGGGCTGGGCGGCATCGGCCTCTCCGCGGTGATCGGGGCTCGCCTGGCCAAGGCCGGCCGCATCATCGCCATCGACATCAACGAGAGCAAGTTCGAGCTGGCCCGCAAGCTGGGCGCCACCGACTGCATCAACCCGAACGACTACGACAAGCCCATCCAGGAGGTGATCGTCGAGCTCACCGACGGCGGCGTCGACTTCTCGTTTGAATGTATCGGCAACGTCAAGGTGATGCGTGCGGCGCTGGAGTGCTGCCACAAGGGCTGGGGTGAGTCGGTCATCATCGGGGTGGCCGGCGCCGGCCAGGAGATCAGCACCCGTCCGTTCCAACTGGTCACCGGCCGGGTCTGGCGCGGCAGCGCCTTCGGCGGCGTGCGCGGTCGCAGCGAACTGCCGAGCTATGTACAGCGCTACATGCAGGGCGAGTTCAAGCTGGACGACTTCATCACCCACACCATGGGGCTGGAGCAGATCAACGAGGCGTTCGATCTGATGCACGAAGGCAAGAGCATCCGCACCGTCATCCACTACTGAGCATGATCACCCCGCCCGCCACCGTGGGCGGGGTGCAGGAGTTCCCCCGATGAATCTGGACATAATCAGCAGCAACAAGAGCTTCGGCGGCTGGCACAAGCGCTACAGCCACGCCTCCGAGGTGCTGGGTTGCGAGATGCGCTTCGCCATCTATCTGCCGCCCCAGGCCCTCACCGGCCAGAAGGTACCCGTGCTCTACTGGCTCTCCGGCCTCACCTGCACCGATGAAAACTTCATGCAGAAGGCGGGCGCCCAGCGCATCGCCGCCGAGCTCGGCATCGCCCTGGTGGCGCCGGACACCAGCCCCCGCGGCGAAGAGGTGGCGGACGACCCCGGTTACGATCTCGGCATGGGCGCAGGCTTCTACGTCAACGCCACCCAGCACCCCTGGCGCGATCACTACCAGATGTACGACTACGTCACCCGCGAGCTGCCCGAGCTCATCGAGACCCACTTCCCGGTCTCGACGAAACGCGCCATCAGCGGCCACTCCATGGGTGGCCACGGGGCGCTCATCGCCGCCCTGCGCGAGCCCGGTCGCTACCGCTCGGTGTCGGCCTTCAGCCCCATCAGCCACCCGAGTCGCTGCCCCTGGGGCCAGAAGGCGCTCGGCGCCTACCTCGGCAACAACCCCTTGCTGTGGCAGGAGTGGGACGCCTGCCAGCTGCTGCGCAATGAGTCGGTCAAACCACTGCCGACCCTGGTAGACGTGGGGCTGGACGATCCCTTCCTGGCCGAACAGCTGCACATCGATGCCCTGGCCGATGTGGCCGCCGGCAAGGAGTGGCCGCTGGAGCTCAACCGCCACCCCGGTTACGATCACAGCTACTACTTCGTGGCGAGCTTTATCGAGGCGCACCTGCGCTTTCACGCCCGCCACCTCTGATCGAAACAGGCCCGTGACGGGCCTGTTTTCTTCTGGTCGGTGGACAAGACCATTCAGCTGCCCTGCCGGCTCACCTCGCCGGAGCCGGCAATCTCGCTCTGCAGCACGGGATCGCCCCAGTAGCTGACCGAACCCGAGCCGGCGATGCCCACCTTGAGCCGATCCTGCGCCCTGACCTCCACGTCGCCGCTGCCGGCGATATTGACCTCCACCTCGCGCCCCTTGAGCCCGGCCCCCAGCACATCCCCCGAGCCGGCGATGTTGAGTTCGACGGCCCTGGCCGTGCTGTTCCCCAGATCCAGACTGCCCGCTCCCGCGATGTTGCCCTCCAGTCGCTCCAGCTCGAGCCCGTCGGCGACTATGTCACCGACCCCGGCCACCGACAGCACCAGCGCCTCCCCCTTGAAGCCGCGCAGCTCGCCGTTGGCAACCCCTGCCAGCGCCAGCTCATGGAGTGCGGGCAGGGTGATGGTGATCTCCAGCGGTTCGGTCGGGTCGAGCCGGTAACCGTCCTTCACCTCGATCTCCAGCTTGTCGCCCCGCTCGCTCAGCACCAGGTAAGGCAGCAGGTTCTCCTGCCCGCGGATGCGCACCCCGCGCGGCTCGCCGGCCACCAGATGGACACTGGCGGGCACCCCGGCCAGCACCCGGGTCACCTGCCGGCCCATCCCGTGCTGCTGCTCGATCAGGGCCCCCGCCCCGCTCACCCGGGTATCATCCAGCCAGCTGCACCCGCTGAGCCCGACCGCCAGCACCGCGCCCATCATCCATTTCATCGCCACTCTCCTCATTGTGTATTGGCCAGTCGCGGCCCCTTGATCAGCATCCATCGCAAAGCCTGTGCCAGTTAATCAACCACATGATTTACAAGAAGATATCCATTTTCACTCCACATGGGTACAGCAAAGAGAGAGTCATTCAGACCATAAACTGGCGAATCTGACCATCCCCGAACGGGCAGGCGGAGGGTTGGCTGGCGAGCCGTTCGCGGGGTCGCTATGCTGACAAGCCGTGGAAGTTTTTGGTTGCCGAGCCGGTCTGTTGAGCCAATAGTGATACTTTGTGCGTACAAAGCTCTCCATTGCGGTAATGCCATTACCACTGTCTTGTCAGTCTTCACTGCCAACAAGGAGTCAGAGCGTGACCCAAGCCACTCTTCTCTATTCCACCGCCACCGGCCTGCCGGAACCGACCCGAACCCCGCTGCTGACTGGCAGCGATCCCGAACAAAAACGCCGCGAGCTGCTCACCTACTTCTGCCAGACCTTCGATCTCTACGACTCGCTGTTCGACTGCCTGGCCGACGAGCGGGCCTGGTTTGACAAGGCGATCCCCCTGCGCCACCCGCTCATCTTCTACTACGGCCACACCGCCGCCTTCTTCATCAACAAGCTGCTGGCGGCACGCCTCATCGAGGGCCGCCTCGACGCCCGCATCGAGGCCATGGTCGCCATCGGGGTGGACGAGATGAGCTGGGACGATCTGGACGAGACCCACTACGACTGGCCCTCCGTCAGCGAGCTGCGCGACTATCGGGGCCGGGTGCGCGCCCTGGTGTGTGATTTCATCGAGCGGATGCCGATCGAGCTGCCCATCCATTGGCAGAGCCCGGCCTGGGTCATCCTGATGGGGATAGAGCACGAGCGCATCCACCTCGAAACCTCCAGCGTGCTGATCCGCCAGCTGCCGCTGGCCTGGGTGCGCAGCCAGCCCCAGTGGCCGGTCTGCCTCGAGGCGCGCCATCGCCGTGACGAGGTGCCCGCCAACAGCCTGCTGCCGGTGGCCGGTGGCCGGGTGCGGCTTGGCAAACAGGACGCCACCTACGGCTGGGACAACGAATATGGCGAGCGCCACATCGAACTGGCCCCCTTCCAGGCCAGCCGCATGCTGGTGAGCAACGCAGAATTTTTCGACTTCGTGCAGGCGGGCGGCTACGAGACCCGTGACTGGTGGGATGACGAAGGCTGGGGCTGGCGCCAGTATGCCGGGGCCCGCATGCCCACCTTCTGGGTCGGCGACCCCCTCGAGCCCGAGCAACTGCAACTGCGACTGATGACAAGGCAGGTTCCTATGCCCTGGGACTGGCCGGTGGAGGTGAACCAGCTGGAGGCCGCTGCCTTCTGTCGCTGGCAGGCGGCCCAGACCGGGCTGCCCATCCAGCTGCCGAGCGAGGCGGAGTGGATGCTGTTGCGGGAGCAACTGGCCGGCGATCAGCCGGACTGGATCGAGGCCCCCGGCAACATCAACCTGGCCCGCTTCGCGTCGTCCTGTCCGGTGGATGCCTGCCCGCAGGGCAGCTTCTTCGATCTGGTGGGCAACGTCTGGCAGTGGACCAGCACCGCCATCGACGGCTTCGAGGGGTTCAAGGTGCACCCCCTCTACGACGACTTCTCCACCCCCACCTTCGATGGCAAGCACACCCTGATCAAGGGGGGTAGCTGGATCAGTACCGGCAACGAGGCGCTCAAGTCCTCCCGCTACGCCTTCCGTCGCCACTTCTTCCAGCATGCGGGCTTCCGCTATCTGGTCTCACGCCATCAGGAGCCCGTCATCGTGAATCCCTATGAAACCGACACGCTCGTCGCTCAGTACCTCGACTTCCAGTACGGTCCGAGCCACTTCGGGGTCGCCAACTACGCCCAGGCTCTGGCCAGCCTTGCCAGCGAGCTGTGCAGCCGCCATGAGCGGGCGCTCGACATCGGCTGCGCCACCGGCCGCGCCAGCTTCGAGCTGGCTCGCCACTTCGCCCACGTGGACGGGGTCGACTACTCGGCCCGCTTCATCGACGTGGCGCTGGCGCTCGCCAACCAGGACAGCTTCCGCTACGCGGTGCCGGTAGAAGGAGAGCTGGTGGAGTATTGCGAGGCGCGCCTCTCCCGCCATGAGCTCGGCCGCGAGCAGAGCGAGCGAGTCCACTTCAGCCAGGGGGATGCCTGTAACCTCAAGCCCAAGTATGCGGACTACGATCTGGTGCTCGCCTCCAACCTCATCGACCGGCTGCGGGAACCCGCCCGCTTCCTGCGGGACATCGCTCCGCGCCTTCGCAGCGGTGGCCTGCTGGTGCTCACCAGCCCCTACACCTGGCTGACCGACTACACCCCCAAAGCCAACTGGCTCGGCGGTGTGCGCGAGAACGGCGAGGCCCTCGGCACCTATCAGGCGCTGCAACGGCTGCTGGCGGCGGAGTTCGAGGAGCACATGCCCCCGCGGGACGTCCCCTTCGTCATCCGCGAGACCGCCCGCAAGTACCAGCACACGGTGGCTCAGCTCACCGTCTGGCGCAAACGCTGACGAGGCGGCAAACGAAAGAGGGAGGCCCATGGCCTCCCTCTTTTTTATCCGGGCGTCTTACCCCTCCTGCACCTGGGGCACCGCCTCCTGCTCGCGGTAGCGACGGGCCAGCACGGCGCACACCATCAGCTGGATCTGGTGGAAGATCATCAGCGGCAGCACCATGACCCCGACGCTGGCGGCCGGGAACATGACGTTGGCCATGGGCACCCCGTTGGCCAGGCTCTTCTTGGAGCCGCAGAAGACGATAGTGATCTCGTCCGCCTTGCCAAAACCGAGGCGGCGGCTGATCCAGACGTTCCAGCCCAGCACCAGTGCCAGCAGCACGCAGCTCAGCAGCACTATGCTGGCCAGATCGTACCAGCCGACCTGGTGCCAAATCCCCTGCACCACCGCCTCGCTGAAGGCCACATAGACCACCAGCAGAATGGAGCTCTGATCCAGCTTGCCAATGAGCGGCCGGTGGCTGTCGACCCAGCGACCGATGAGCGGGCGCGACAAATGGCCCACCACGAAGGGCAGCATCAGCTGCACCATGATGGCCTGAATGGAGTGCCAGGTGTCGACCCCCTCCCCCTGCACATTGATCATCAGCCCCACCAGCACCGGCGAGAGGAAGATGCCGAGGATGCTGGAGGCCGAGGCGCTGCACACCGCCGCCGATACATTGCCGCCGGCCATCGAGGTGAAGGCGATGGCCGACTGCACGGTGGCGGGCAGGGCGCAGAGGTAGAGGAAACCGAGGTAGATGGCCGGGCTCAGCCAGTGGGGCACCAGTGGCGTAAGCAGCAGCCCCAGCAGCGGAAACAGCACGAAGGTGCTGGCCATCACCACCAGATGCAGCCGCCAGTGGCCGAGGCCCGCCAGCAGGTTCTGGCGCGACAGCTTGGCGCCATGCATGAAGAAGAGCAGCGCCACCGCCAGCTTGGTCAGCAGACCGAACCAGACGGCCACCTGCTCCTCGCAGGGGAAGAAGGAGGCCAGCGCGACCACCACGATCAGTACAGAGGTAAAGGGATCCAGACGCACGAGCGGTCTCCGGTGAAAGCAGATCCCGTCCCCTCGCGGGGCCGGTGATCGGGGACGACAGGAAACACAACAGGAGCTGTGGCACAGCTCCTGTTGAAACGGATCCCCAGCTTACCCCGATAAGCGGGAGGCGCAAAGTTGAGCGACCCCCCTTTATCTGCCGGAAATTAAGCAAT
Source organism: Aeromonas sp. FDAARGOS 1408 (assembly GCF_019048665.1). Taxonomy (NCBI): domain Bacteria; kingdom Pseudomonadati; phylum Pseudomonadota; class Gammaproteobacteria; order Aeromonadales; family Aeromonadaceae; genus Aeromonas; species Aeromonas sp. FDAARGOS 1408. Next base: position 3,956,628 of record NZ_CP077394.1, read on the forward strand.
CCCGGCTGGCCACCGGAGCCGGCCAGCCTTGTACTTCAGCTCTGTTTGGCCAGCTTGCCGCTGGCTGTACCAGTTGCCTGCTTGCGGGCCTGGCGCTTCTCGAAACAGGAGATCCACCAGTAGGCCAGCGCCGAGAAGACCGCCGTCATAAAGACGTTGATGAAGAAGGCGCGCACCAGATCCACCCCGCTCGGGAAGGCGGAGGCGCTCATGCTCACCACGAAGATGGCGATCAGCACCGACACCACGCCCATCCCGAAGGTGCGCGACCCCATGCGAAACTCGCGCGGGGTGTCGTCATGTTTCCAGCGGAACACGAAGTAGGCCACCATGATGAAGATCGGCGGCAGCATGGCAGTACCGGCGGTGAGATTGATGGCGGTGTTCATCATCTGCTGCACGGATTCCGAGCCGAAGCCGTTGACCACCAGCATCACGAACACGAAAGCAAACTGCCACCAGGCGGCGCGCACCGGCACGCCGTGCTCGTTGAGCTGGGTGGTCTTCTCGCCGTAGACCCCCTGCGGGATCTCGGAGAAGTGGATCTTCACTGGGGCCGAGGTCCACATCATCATGGAACCGAACATGGCGATGAACAGCACCACGCCGACGAAGCGGCCCACCAGCGCCTCGGAGAGCCCAAAGTACTGGGCCATGCCGGTGAAGATCTCCACCATGCCGCCGGCATAGGTGAGGCTCTCGCGCGGCACGAACACGTTCACCAGCAGGGAACCTACCGCATACATGGCGCCGATGACGATGCCGGCGCTGATGATCACCTTGATGAAGGACTTCTGGCCGCCCTTCACGTCATTGAGGTAGGCCGCCGCCGTCTCGGCACCGCCCGCCGCCTGGAAGATCCAGCACATGATGCCCAGCGTCGCCCAGTTGACGGTGGGAGTCATCGCCTCCAGGGTGATGGGCTGGGCCGGTACATGATCGCCACCGAGGGCCATCAGGGCGCCCAGCACATAGATGGCGAACAGGGCAAACACGCCGTAGGCCACGATCTCGGCAATCTTGCCGAGCCAGCTCGCCCCCTTGGTGGAGATGTGGGTCGCCGCCGCAAACAGCACGATGGAGATGATCGAGGTGACCATGGGCGAGAAGCTGTACTCATAGCCCAGCATGGCGTAGGAGGCGTAGGCGATGACGTTGGGCAGCAGGGAGACGAACCAGAACAGGTTCACGAACCAGTAGAGAAACGAGCCCAGATAGGCCATCCGGGTGCCGAGCGGTTTTTTCAGCCAGTCGTACATGCCCGACTCGGAGTTTTTGTTGGCCGAGACGAACTCGGCGATGATGAAGACGAACGGGATGAAGTAGACCAGGGTCGCCAGCAGGAAGATGGGAGCGGAGCTGAGCCCCAACTCGATGTTGTTGTTGACGATGTTGCGCACGTTGAACACGGCGGCAAAGGTCATCGACAACAGGGCGAACTTGCCTATGGTGCCGCGTACGGATTCAGACATGGTGTCCTCCAGTGGACTCGCGCTCCCCGCGGGTAACGCTGTGACTCTGTGATGTGTTTGGCAAGGGTCTGTCGGCCCCGCCCTTTACTCTCTTGTTATGATCGGCCCGCTTGGACGGCCTCCTTGGTGAACCAGTGCAGTCTCCCGCACCGGCTCGCAATCTCAGTCAGACGATCGGAGTGCCCGGCGCCATCGGCACCCGCGGTTGCAACAGCACGCTCTGGCTCTCGTCCGGGGTCTCGGCGCAGAGCAACATGCACTCGGAGCGTTCGCCGCGCATTCGGGTGGGCTTGAGATTGGTCAGCACCACCACCTCGCTGCCCATCAGCTCCTCTTCGCTGTAGTAAGGCACCAGACTGGTGACGGTCTGCAGCGGTCGCTCGCCCCCCACGTCAATCTGGACGATGTAGAGTTTGTCAGCCCCGGGGTGGCGCACCACCTCCAGCACCGTGCCCACCTTCATCTCGACCCGCTTGAATTCGGCAAACTCGATCGTCTCGCTCATGCTCTTTTCCTTTTCTGGTTCAACGGTTTGCGGGTGGCCAACGGCCACCCGGTCTGATTGGGAGTCAATGCAGTGCCTATGGCGCCTGCATGGCGACCTGCGCCGCCGGCTGGGCCTCTTTCGCGCGCGCCTCGGCGCTGAGGGAGGCCTCGTATCTGTTGTATTTCCACCAGGCGAAGCCGAGGAAAATCAGGATCCCGCCGACGTTGTAGAAGATGATGGTCATGATGTCGGCGCCGGTCGGGAAGGTGGAGGCGAGGAAGCCCACCGAGAAGATGGCGATCAGCACCGACACCACGGCGATGCCGATAGTGCGCGAGCCCATCTTGAACTCCCGCGGCAGGTGGTCGAGCTTCAGCCGCAGATTGAGGTAGGCCAGCATGATGAACAGCGGCGGCAACATGGAGGCGGCAGCGGTCATGTTGATGACGGTGTTCATCAGATCCTGAGCGGTGTTGGAGCCCAGAGTCGGGATCACCATCAGCGGCAGCACGATGAGGTACTGGATCCAGGCTGCACGGGCGGGCACGCCGTTCTCGTTCAGCTCGACGGTCTTCTTGCCGAAGATGCCGGCCGGGATCTCGGAGAAAAAGATTTTCACCGGGGTCGCGGTCCACATCAGCAGGGAGCCGAACATGGCGGTGAAGGAGACCAGACCCACGAAGCGGTTCATCAGGATCTCCGGCAGGCCGAAATGGGCCGCCAGCCCTTCAAACACCTGCACCGAGCCGCCGGTATATTTCAGGGTATCGCTGTGGACGAAGACGTTTATCAGCAGAGACGCGATGGAGTAGAGCACCCCGATAAAGATCCCGGCGACGATGATCACCTTCACGAAGGATTTGGAGCCCCCTTTCACATCATTGACATAGACCGCCACCGACTCGGCGCCACCGGCCGCCATAAAGATCCAGGTGGTGATACCCAGGAAGGCCCAGCTGAAATCGGGGATCATGGCCTCGACCGTGATGGGGTCGGCTGGCTGTACGCCGCCCACCAGAGCCGCACCCGCCAACAGGATGTAGGAGAGGGTCAGCAGCAGCATCAGGGACGAGGTCACCGAGGTGATGGGGCCCAGCATCTTGGCGCCGTTGGTGGAGACGTAAGTGGCAAAGGCAAACAGCACCATGCTCAATGCCGTGGTCGCCACCGGGGTGAGGATGTACTCATAGCCGAGGAAGGCATAGGAGGCGTAGGCGATGACCCGCGGCAGCAAGGAGGTGAAGAAGAAGAGGTTCACGAACCAGTAGGTGTAGGCGGAGATAAAGGCCCAGCGACCGCCGAGGGAGCTCTTCACCCAGGCATACACCCCCGCCTCGGAGTTTTTGTTCAGTGACACGAACTCCGCAATGATCAGGCAAAACGGAATGAAGTAAAAAATAGTGGCCAGAAAGAACATCGGGGCCGAGGCCAGACCGATCTCGATGTTGTTGTTGATGACGTTGTTGAAGCTGAATACCGCCGCGAAGGTGAGCGACAGCAGACCAAACTTGCCTATCGTATTGCGTTTGGAATCAGACATGGTGCATCTCCAGACCTGTAGTTATCTCGCGAAAGAGCGGGGCATGATTTGTAGGGTGAGCCCCGCTCTTCCGGCTTTGTCAGTGCAGAACCGGCGGCTTGTTATTTGTTCTTGAAGTAGCCGCCTTCCACGGTGACCTTGATGATCAGCTTGCGCACCGGCCCGTCGCCGACAAACCGGTAAGCCTCGCCGTTCTCGAAGATCACCACCTGACCGTTGCCCACCTGCTGACGCTCACGCACCTCGCCAGCCAGCCACTCGCGATCCGTGGTGTCGTCATAGGCCTGCTCGGCCCGCAGATCCGACTTGGGGGCCCACTCCACCGTCTCTTCCCCTTCCAGGTAGTAGTGGACGTCGAAGTAGCGGCGCTGCCCCTCGAACAGGGAGGTGGCCGGGCTGGCCCCCTCCTGCAAGCGGTAGGTGAGGGAGTCACCGATGGAGTGGCAGATGCCGGGTTTGAGGTTGGCCAGGTTGTCGATGGCCTCCACGCAGCGGCCCCACTTCTTGCCCTCCCGGTAGATGTTTTTGAACAGGGTCAGGTTGTCCAGGGTGATCATGCGAGGTTCCTCCCGCCGTTGATGGTGAGATCGAGCCCGGCCAGCGCAGCCGGATTAAGGTTGCCGCGAGCGATGGGCAGCAGAGTCAGGCCGAAGCTGAACGGCTCGAAGCGCACCCGCCAGGAGTCCAGCACCTCGGAGCCCCAGGAGTTGGAACCCAGCCCCAGCACCTTGTGATCCAGATTGAGGGTGAGATAACCACAGGGCTCCAGCTCGTTGATGTGCTGGGCGGCGTGGATATGCTCCCAGCTGTAGGGCCAGACGCTCAGGTTGATGGGGGCATCGGGCCGCACGTAGAGACCGGCGCCGTGACGGTTGGTCAGGGTCGCCCAGCGCACCTGCTGGCGGTTGCCGTTGTCCTGCGGGAAAGGGTAGTGCTCCCACATCTCGCCCACTGTGCTCTGGAAGCTGTCGATCCAGTTGCTCTGGCGGCTGTCCTGATAGTTCTCGCCCGGACCCATGCCGTAGTAGTGCACCCGGTCGAGATCCTGACGAATACCCAGCTCGAAACCGATCTTGGGAATGATGTCGTCATAACCGCCGTAGGGCTGACCGGACAGGGCCACGTGCAGCTGACCGTTCGGACTCAGGGTGTAGACGTAGCGGCAACGCATACCGAAGTCGAACACCGGCGGGGCGATCAGGCTCTCGACCGTCACCTCGACCGCCTCGCCCAGCTGACGCCAGCTCAAGGTACGGAAGTGCTCCTGCATGATCTGCAGGTGGTTCGGGTGCCACAGGCTCTCGTACTCCTGCTTGTGGTTGTCGATCATCGGCTTGAAGAAGGTGAGGCGGGGCGAGCGCTCGATAAGCTCATTGCCATCCTGCTGCCAGCTCACCAGCTTGCCGTCGAGGCGCGAGAAGCGCAGGGCAAAGCCGCTGCCGCTCAAGGTCAGCGCGAGGCGCTCATCGGCAATGTGCAACGGGGTCGCGTTGGGGTTGGCAAAGGGTCGCAGCTGACGAGTCGATGCCTTCAGCTGGAACTGGTACTGGCCCAGCTCGTGTTCCGCCGCGCTGTAGCGGGTCGCACTGGCCTTGATGACCCGCAGTTGGACGAAGGTTTCCCGCCCATCGAGAGCGGGCAGTTCGAGTTGCAGATCTGTGGTGGCACCGGGGGCCACCCCTTCCAACCGGATCTGCTGGCTGGCCAGCAGCTCGCCCTCGGCCTTCACCTCGACCAGCAGACGGATGTCGTCCAGATTGGAGAACCAGTAGCGGTTTTCCAGCTCAAGCTTGCCGCTCGCCAGATCCAGTGCGCGCACCTTGACCGGGCAGAGCACCTGCTTGTATTCGCGCAGGCCCGGCCCCGGGGTCTGATCCGGGTAGATGAGGCCATCCATGCAGAAGTTGTAGTTGTTGGGGTAGTCGCCGTAGTCGCCGCCGTACTTGTAGACCGGGCGCCCCTGCTCGTCCTGATCCAGGATGCCGTGATCGCACCACTCCCAGATGTAGTGACCCTGGATATGGGGATGACGGTCAAACACCTGCTGGTATTCGCTGAGGCCACCCGGGCCGTTGCCCATGGCGTGGGCGTATTCACAGAGGATGCGCGGCTTGGTCATAGGGAACTCGCCGAAGCAGTTCATCTGGGAGACGCGCGAGTACATGGTGCTCACCACATCCACCACCTCGGCATCGCGATCCTCTTCGTAGTGCACCAGCCGGGTCGGGTCGATCGCCTTGCAGCGCCGGTACATGGCTCTGATGTTGCAGCCGTAGCCGGACTCGTTGCCGAGCGACCAGATGATGATGGAGGGGTGGTTCTTCTGGGCGTGCACGTGGCGCTCGATGCGATCCACGAACACCGGCTCCCAGAAGGGGTCGTCTGTGATGCGGCTGAGATCGCCGACGTTGGCAAAGCCGTGGGTCTCCACGTCGGTCTCCGCCATCACGAACAGACCGTACTGGTCGCACAGCTCGTAGAAGCGCGGGTCATTCGGGTAGTGGGCGGTGCGCACCGAGTTGAGGTTGTGCTGCTTCATCAGCACGATATCGCGTTCAACACGGTCCATGCCGACCGCGCGGCTCTTGAGGTGGTCGTTGTCGTGGCGGTTCACCCCGTGCAGCTTGAGGTAGTGGCCGTTGACGTAGAAGAGGCCATCCTTGACGGTGATTTCACGCACCCCGACCCGCTGCGGGATCACCTCCAGCAGCTCGCCCTGACTGTTGTAGAGGGAGAGTTGCAGCTGATAGAGGTACGGGTCTTCGGCGCTCCACAGATGGGGGTTGGCCAGATCCAGCGTGAAACGGCAATCACACTTGCCGTCGATGGCGAGATGGTCGAGCGAGCCGCTCGCGATCTCGTAGCCCTGATCCAGCAGCGACCAGACCAGACGGTGATCACGGACGAGCGCTCCCAGATTCTCCAGCTGGATGTCGCAGCTCAGGGTCGCGCTTTGATTGTCATCAGCCAGCGCGGTGCGGATGAAGAAGTCCTGCACATGGGTGGCCGGTTTGCCCACCAGATAGACGTCGCGGAAGATCCCCGCCATCCACCACATGTCCTGATCTTCGATGTAAGTGGAGTCAGCCCACTGCATCACCCGCACCGACAGCAGGTTTTCGCCAACCTTGGCGTAGGCGCTGATATCGAACTCGGCGGTGAGGCGGCTCCCCTTGCTGAAACCGACGTAGTGGCCGTTCACATAGACCTCGAAGTAGGTCTCCACCCCGTCGAACTTGATGATCACCTGCTCGCCATCCCAGGCCGGGCTCAGCGTGAAGCTGCGCTGATAGGCGCCGGTGGGGTTGTTGGTCGGCACGAAGGGCACATCGATGGGGAAGGGAAAACCCTCGTCGGTGTACTGCAGATTGCCATGCCCTTCCATCTGCCACATGTTGGGCACCGTGACCTGGCCCCACTCGCTCATGGGGCTGTGATAGAAGGCCTCCGGCACCTGCAAGGGATGGTCGAAGTAGTGGAACTGCCACTGACCGCTCAGGCTCAGAAAACGGCGGCTCAGCTCCCGCTGCATGGTGGCCGCCAGCGCGTGGTCGGTATAAGAGAAGAAGTAGGCACGCGGGGCCAGCCTGTTTTCACCAACGAATTGGACGTTTTCCCAGTTATTCACATGTCCTCCCGGAACAAGGCAACGTTAACTGGGTAAACTCTAGATAAACATTTACTAAATATCAGTTTTAGATCGGTAAAGTTTTAACCTGATCACAGTGAGTGGATGGTTTTGTGAGCGAGATCAGAAGCTGGAGACAAAGGAGGGCAAGGTATAGATGGGTGGCATGGATGTTGATAACAGCAGGCCATGATGTAATTAAATTAACTATAAAACAATATGATATGAGTTTATTAGAAGATATGGGAAAGCGGTTTACTTAGGAGAGATGTCGCACCACCGCAAGGTGGCGCGACTAAAAACATAGGTATTTTACTAAAACTATCGTGTAGTACCGCGCAGAGTCAATTTGCTCGGTACCAGCACCCGCAGCGGAATGTCCCGCTCGTCACGCAGCCGTTCAACCAGCAGATTGACCCCCTGGGAGCCCATCAACTCGGAGTGGATCCGCACAGTGGAGAGGGGCGGAAAGGTGAACTTGGCGGTCGGGATATCGTTGACGCTGATAAGCTCGATCTGCTGCGGAATCGCCAGCCCCTTCTCGTGGATGGCACGCAGCACGCCGATGGCGATGGAGTCGGAGGCAACGAACAGTGCCTTGGGCCAATCTCCCGCCAGCATCTCTTTGGCCAACTTGTAGCCGGAGGCGCTGGAGAAATCCCCGCGATAGAGATCGCTCTCCTGCACCACACCAAGGCGCTGACCGTAGTCGAGGAAAGCCAGTTCGCGCAGATCCGGGCCATCATCCTGACCGCCGATATAGCCGATGCGCTGGTGCCCCTGAGCGATGAAGAACTCCACGACCTGCTGACTGATCAGCGCCAGATCCACGTCAATCGAGTCAAAGTCCCCCTGAGAACGGCAATCCACAAACACCAGCTGGGCAGAGAGGGAGTGAAGCGCGGCGAGACGCTCTGCGGGCAGATGGCCGATGACCAAGATACCGTCGACGGCAGAGAGCTCACGCCCCTCGGCACCATTGTAGAAGTGGGTCAGTTCGATGTTGAGGCGGGCACACTGGGTCTCGATGCCGTAGCGGATGGCCAGATAATAGGGGTCGTTGACCTCGGTGCTCTGCGGGTAGGCATAGACCGCCAGGAAGTGCAGTTTGCTCTTGTGAACCCCCTTGCGGGCACCGCTGGTCTTGTACTCCAGCCGCTCGGCGATCTCGAAGATCTTCTGCTTGGTCTCTTCCTTGACGCTCAGCGTCGGATCTTCATTGAGCACCCGCGACACGGTAGCCTGGGATACCCCCGCCTCCTGTGCAATTTCCTTCAACGTGGCCATGCATACTCCTCTGGCAATGACGCGCGACAACACCAGACAAGAGTAACGGGCAACGTGCTGACATCCCAGCATTTTTACTAAAAGAAACCCATCAGAACGGCAAATTTCCAATGCAAAAAGGCCTCCCGAATGGGAGGCCTCTTCTAAATGGGAGCCTGACAGTGTTCTACTCTCGCATGGCGAATGCCACACTACCATCGACGCTACCGCGTTTCACTTCTGAGTTCGGCATGGGATCAGGTGGTTCCACGGCGCTATTGCCGTCAGGCAAAAGCTGTACTACTTGAAAATGGTGCTGATACCCAGAATCGAACTGGGGACCTCATCCTTACCAAGGATGCGCTCTACCGACTGAGCCATATCAGCACACTAACCGGTAAAGACCACGCTCACCGCGTAATCTAAAATTGGGTGCCTGGCAGTGTCCTACTCTCGCATGGCGAATGCCACACTACCATCGGCGCTACAGCGTTTCACTTCTGAGTTCGGCATGGGGTCAGGTGGTTCCACTGCGCTATTGCCGCCAGGCAAAAATCTTCAATCTGAAAAAGCTGATTTAGTTATTCGTTCTCGGTATCTGCTACAAGCCTTAGAACACTTCTTGGGTGTTGTATGGTTAAGCCTCACGGGTAATTAGTACGGGTTAGCTCAATGCATCGCTGCACTTACACACCCCGCCTATCAACGTTGTGGTCTCCAACGGCCCTTTAGGACCCTCAAGGGGTCAGGGATGACTCATCTCAGGGCTCGCTTCCCGCTTAGATGCTTTCAGCGGTTATCGATTCCGAACTTAGCTACCGGGCAGTGCCACTGGCGTGACAACCCGAACACCAGAGGTTCGTTCACTCCGGTCCTCTCGTACTAGGAGCAACTCCCTTCAATCATCCAACGCCCACGGCAGATAGGGACCGAACTGTCTCACGACGTTCTGAACCCAGCTCGCGTACCACTTTAAATGGCGAACAGCCATACCCTTGGGACCGACTTCAGCCCCAGGATGTGATGAGCCGACATCGAGGTGCCAAACACCGCCGTCGATATGAACTCTTGGGCGGTATCAGCCTGTTATCCCCGGAGTACCTTTTATCCGTTGAGCGATGGCCCTTCCATTCAGAACCACCGGATCACTATGACCTACTTTCGTACCTGCTCGACCTGTCCGTCTCGCAGTTAAGCTGGCTTATGCCATTGCACTAACCTCCTGATGTCCGACCAGGATTAGCCAACCTTCGTGCTCCTCCGTTACTCTTTGGGAGGAGACCGCCCCAGTCAAACTACCCACCAGGCACTGTCCGCGAGCCCGATTCAGGGCCCTGCGTTAGAACATCAAACATACAAGGGTGGTATTTCAAGGACGGCTCCAGCGCAACTGGCGTCACGCCTTCAAAGCCTCCCACCTATCCTACACATGTAGGTTCAATGTTCAGTGCCAAGCTGTAGTAAAGGTTCACGGGGTCTTTCCGTCTAGCCGCGGGTACACCGCATCTTCACGGCGAATTCGATTTCACTGAGTCTCGGGTGGAGACAGCATGGCCATGGTTACACCATTCGTGCAGGTCGGAACTTACCCGACAAGGAATTTCGCTACCTTAGGACCGTTATAGTTACGGCCGCCGTTTACCGGGGCTTCGATCAAGAGCTTCGCTTGCGCTAACCCCATCAATTAACCTTCCGGCACCGGGCAGGTGTCACACCCTATACGTCCACTTTCGTGTTTGCAGAGTGCTGTGTTTTTGATAAACAGTCCCAGCCATCTGGTCACTGCGACTCCCGTCAGCTCCATCCGCAAGGGACTTCACCAACAAGAGCGTACCTTCTCCCGAAGTTACGGTACTATTTTGCCTAGTTCCTTCACCCGAGTTCTCTCAAGCGCCTTGGTATTCTCTACCCGACCACCTGTGTCGGTTTGGGGTACGATGACTTGTAATCTGAAGCTTAGAGGCTTTTCCTGGAAGCAGGGCATCAATGGCTTCCGCACCGTAGTGCGTTCGTCTCGTGTCTCAGTGTTGTGTCTCCGGATTTGCCTAGAAACACCACCTACGCACTTTCACCAGGACAACCGTCGCCTGGCCCACCTAGCCTTCTCCGTCCCCCCATCGCAATTACAAGTCGTGCAGGAATATTAACCTGCTTCCCATCGATTACGCCTTTCGGCCTCACCTTAGGGGTCGACTCACCCTGCCCCGATTAACGTTGGACAGGAACCCTTGGTCTTCCGGCGAGGAGGCTTTTCACCCCCTTTATCGTTACTTACGTCAGCATTCGCACTTCTGATATCTCCAGCATGCCTCTCGACACACCTTCGCAGACTTACAGAACGCTCCCCTACCACTCACGCTTAGCGTGAATCCGCGGCTTCGGTGCCTGGTTTGAGCCCCGTTACATCTTCCGCGCAGGCCGACTCGACTAGTGAGCTATTACGCTTTCTTTAAATGATGGCTGCTTCTAAGCCAACATCC
>NZ_CP077394.1:3972500-4017500 GCF_019048665.1 Aeromonas sp. FDAARGOS 1408
TAGGAGGTGTGCACCCGCCCGGTCTGCGGCTTGATCATCAGCGGCAGCTTGTCGGTGTAGGTAGACTTGAGCTTGGCCAGACCACGGTGCTCCATCAGCAGACGCGGCAGCTCATAGGTCTCCGCCAGCTCGGCCAGCACCTCTTCCGCGGTGGAAGGGGCTCCTTTCGGAGTCTTCTTGATGATCGGCAGCCCCAGCTTGGTGAAGAGGATCTCCCCCAGCTGCTTGGGCGAGGAGAGGTTGAACTCCTGCCCGGCCAGCTCGTGGGCCTGTTTCTCCAGCTCTGCCAGCCGCACTTCGATCTCCTGGCTCTGCTTATGCAGCAGCTTGGGCTCGATGGTGGTACCGAGTCGCTCCATCCGTGCCAATACCGGCAGCAGCGGCAGCTCGATCTCGCTGAACACCTTGGCGAGGCCCGGCTCGGCAGCAAGCTTGCCCCACAGCGCCTGGTGCAGACGCAGGGTGATATCGGCATCTTCCGCCGCGTAAGGGGCCGCCTGCTCCAGTTCAATCTGGTTGAAGGTAAGCTGCTTCACCCCCTTGCCGGCAATCTCTTCGAACGAGATGGTCTCGGCATTCAGATACCTGCGGGCCAGCGAATCCATGTCGTGACGGCTGGCGGTGGAGTTGAGCACATAGGACTCCAGCATGGTGTCGTAGGCAATACCCTGCAGCTCGATGCCGTGGTTGAGCAGCACGTTGCGATCGTACTTGAGGTTCTGCCCCACCTTGAAGCGGGCCGGATCTTCCAGCAGCGGTTTGAGCTTGCCGAGTACCACGGCCTCGGTCAGCTGCACCGGCGCCCCCAGATAGTCGTGGCCGAAGGGCACATAGGCCGCCTTGCCCGGCTCAATGGCAAAGGAGACGCCAACGACGCGCGCTTCCATATAGTCGAGACTGGTGGTCTCGGTGTCGAAGGCAAACAGCGGCGCCGCTTGCAGGCGTGCCAGCCAGTCGTCGAACTCGGCCTCGTCCAGAATACAGCAGTAGTCGGTTTCGATGGCCGCTTCCTGAGGTGCGGCGTCTTCATCTCCCTCGGTCGAAGCGGCCCCTTCCTCACCACCGGACTCCAGCTCTTTTATCAGGTTGCGCAGCTCATACTCGCGATAGACCGCCAGCAGGGCTTCCTTGTCGATGGGGCCAAGCTCCAGCTCTTCCAGGCTTTGCTCCAGCTCGACGTCGGTCTTGATGGTAGCCAGCACATAGGAGAGGCGTACCTGCTCCTCCTGCTCGCGGAACTTGTCTGCGAATGCCTTGGAGCCGCGGAAGCCGAGTGCCGCCACCTTGTCGAGGTTGGCGGCGATCTCGTCGATGCTGCCGATCCCCTGCAGCAGGGCCAGTGCGGTCTTCTCGCCGACGCCGGTCATGCCGGGGATGTTGTCCACCTTGTCCCCCATCAGAGCCAGGTAGTCGATGATGAGCTCTGGCGGTACGCCGAACTTCTCGATCACCCCTTCCCGATCGGTCTTCACGTCCTTCATGGTGTCGATCAGGGTGACATGGTCGGAGACCAGCTGCGCCATGTCCTTGTCGCCGGTGCTGATGAGCACAGGCAGTTGTTTCTCGGTCGCCTGACGGGCCAGGGTGCCGATCACGTCGTCCGCCTCCACTCCCTCCACCATCAGGAAGGGGAAGCCCATCGCCTTGATCATCTGGTGGATGGGGGCAACCTGGCTGCGCAGATCGTCCGGCATGCTGGCCCGGTTGGCCTTGTATTCGGGATAGATGTCGTCGCGGAAGGTCTTGCCCTTGGCATCGAACACCACGGCCACGTGGCAGTCGGGATACTGCTTGCGCAGGCTGCGCATCATGTTGGCCATGACACGGACGGCGCCGCTCGGCAAACCGGTCGAGGTGCGCAGATCGGCCTGCTGAGAGGCAAAGAAGGCGCGGTAAAGATAAGAGGAGCCGTCGACCAGAATAAGGGGATTGCTAGGGGCCATGAAATCGTCCTGCCAGAGATAAACAGCCGCTAGGATGCCACAGGGCCCCCCTCACACCAAGAGGGGGGGCGACCCGGCCGAGGGATCCTCATCGACTACCACGTTGTGGATAACTCTGTGCTCAAAAATGGAGTGATTGATGAACCCCAGTGAAACCACTGTGGATAAAAAATGAAAATTGCATACATAACAATGAATTGAGATCGTTAAAACCGATCGCCAGACCGTTGAAATGATCTCGATCAATGTGGAAAAAGATTTAAGGGAGTAAACGCGGCAGGATCCGAAACGAAACAATCCTAGCACAGCAAGATGACTTGACCAGCGGAGGACGAACGATAACCATACAAAAGTACAACAATCCATCCTGGCTCACATTTTCAACAACGAGGAGTCTGTCATGAAAAAAGTGGCCGTGATCTTGAGTGGCTGTGGCGTCTTTGACGGGGCCGAAATCCACGAGGCCGTCATCAGTTTGCTGGCGCTGGCCAGGCAGGGCGCCGCCGTGCAGTGCTTTGCGCCCAATGTTCCGCAGCTCCATGTGATCAACCACCTGACCGGCGAAGTCAGCGAGGGGGAAAGCCGCAACGTGCTGGTCGAGGCAGCCCGCATCTGCCGCGGCCAGATCAAGGACGTGGCAGAGCTGGATGCAGCCGACTACGATGCCCTGCTGGTGCCGGGCGGCTTCGGCGCCGCCAAGAACCTGTGCGACTTCGCCATCAAGGGAGCCGAGTGCCAAATCCAGCCGGATGTATTGAAGGCCTGCCAGAGCTTTGCCAGGGCCAACAAGCCGGCAGCCTACATCTGCATCGCACCGGCCATGATCCCGCTCATCTACGGCGCCGGCACCCTGGCCACCATAGGCCATGACGAGGGCACCGCCAACGCCATCGAGGCGATGGGGGGCAGCCATCTCAACTGCCCGGTCAACGAGTTCGTGGTGGATCAGGAGCGCAAGGTGATCTCCACCCCCGCCTACATGCTGGCCAGCAATATAGTGGAGGCGGCGGACGGCATCGAGAAGACCGTCAAGCAGCTGCTGGCGCTCTGACTGCCAGATTGACCCAAACAAACGGGCCGCTCATGGAGCGGCCCGTTTTCAATTCTCGCGTATAGCGACGGATTAGATGCTTTCGCCCATCTGATCCATCTTGCCCAACAGGGCACGCAGACGCTCTTGCCAGGCAACGTGCTCGTTGCGCAGCTGATGGTTCTCGTCTTGCAGCTTGCTGTTCTGCTCTTTCAGCTCGTCCAGCTCCATCTTCAGCAGGGAGATGTTGTCGACGGCGGATTGTACTTTAGATTCGAGTTGCTCAAGGACTTCTAGTGACATATGCATACCTGTATGTTCAATTGCGATGCCCCACAGAGGGCGATTCAAGCGCGTGAAGCCAGCATACCCTGATGGCATCGGCACAAACAAGCCGGTGCGCTGTAAAATGCGCCTTCCATGGATGTATTGACTAAATATGCGTCTATTTTTCTCGCATCCTGCGCCGGGGCCACGGCAGGGCCCGCACAAGCCGCCATTGCATCCGATCTGCTCCCCTATTCACATCAACCGAACGCCTCAGCTATGCAGGGCGATATAGGCCCCCAGCAGCAGACAGGCAACCCCGTACATCAGCAGGCCGTAGAGCAGGTTGCCGCGCAAAATGGCCCCGGCACTCAGGTTGTAACGGGAGGCCAGCGCCAGGTTGGAGCCTGAGAGCGGGCTGGTGCCGGTGGCCAGCCCCCACCCCAGCAAAAAGGTCATGCCGAGCAGGCTGGGATCCGGCGCCAGTGGCCACAGCAGCGGCGCCAGCCCGGAGATGCTGATGAGCGGGTGTACTCCGACGATGGCCACCAGCAGGATCAGCAGCAGGGTGAGCGAGGCCTCCAGCCAGCCGAAGTGATGGAAGAAGGGCAAGCCGTGGCCGCCGCCCAGCTCGAGCACCGACAGCGCGCTGTTGATGCCGGCAGCCAGCAGACCGGCCCCCAGAAACAGCACTATCTGACCGCCGATGGCGGGAAAGCGCTCCACCACCTGCCGCTTGAGGGCAGGGCCTCGCCCCGTGCTCGGCATAAAGGCAAACGCCAGCAGCGGCGCCACCAGGGCGATCACCGCCAGGATGCCGAGATCCGGCCAGATCTGCTTGATCAGCAGCACCAGCCCGGCCAGGGCGACCGGCAGCCCTAGGGTCTGCAGCCGCAGCGGGTAGCCGGCAAAGTCCGCCACCCCCAACCGCTCCACCTGCCAGGCGGTCAACCCCATCGCCAGCAGGGTCGCCAGCAGCCCGAACGGCAGGATCTGCGACAGCTGCAGACCGGGGGCATAGGTGAGCGCCACCGCCATGGCGACGAAGAAGGGGGACCAGAAGGCCGCGGCACAGAAGATCCGGCTCAGCACCAGTACCTGACGCCGCTCCAGGGTGCCGCCCCGTTCCAGCCGATCGCCGATGATGAAGAGCACCGAGAGATTGATGACGGCCCCCAGCAGGTTGAGGCTGGCCATGGTGCTCCACAGCCCCTTGCGCCCTTGCCATGAGCTGGTGCCGGTCAGCAGGCCCGAGGTGGCGAGATTGAGGGTGCTCACCGCCGCAAACATGGTGAGCATGTTGATGTTGGGCAGCAGCCAGTCCGCCGGCTGGAGGCTGGCCCCTTGCCAGCAGGAGAAGATCAGCAGGGCCAGTGCCGCCCCGTACAGGGCCAGCGCCTGACGGCGCGCCGCCCCAACCAGCCAGGGCCAGGTGAGCAGGGAGGCTCCCCAGGCGGCGATGGCCGCCGGCCAGGGGGAGAACCCCAGATAGAGGTGCAGCAGGTTGAGCAGCCACATCCCCAGGATCAGATAACCCGACCAGCGCTTGGCCATCGACTCGCCTCGGTCAGGGGATCAGAGACACTGATCCATGTCCAGCGACGGCTTCTCGCACTCCGGACGGCCCACGATCTTGGCGGGCACGCCCGCCACTGTGGTGTGCGGCGGCACCGGGTTGATCACCACGCTGCCGGCGCCGATCTTGGCGCCCATGCCCACTTCGATGTTGCCGAGCACCTTGGCGCCCGCCCCTATCATCACCCCTTCCCGGATCTTGGGATGACGATCGCCGCTCTCCTTGCCGGTACCACCCAGGGTGACGCTCTGCAGGATGGAGACATCGTCCTCGATCACCGCCGTCTCGCCCACCACTATGCCGGTGGCGTGGTCAAACATGATGCCCTTGCCGATGCGGGCGGCCGGGTGCACGTCCACCCCGAATACCACGGAGATCTGGTTCTGCAGGTAGAGCGCCAGCGAACGACGCCCCTGGCGCCACAGCCAGTTGGCGACCCGGTAGCCCTGCAGGGCGTGGAACCCCTTGAGGTAGAGCAGCGGGGTGGAGAAGAGGTCGACCGCCGGGTCGCGCTCCTGCACCGCGCAGATGTCGGCGGCGACCATGGTCAGCAGCTCGGGCTCGCTGCGCAGGGCCAGCTCGATCACCTCGCGCAAGGCGATGGCAGGCATGGTGGCGCTGTCGAGCTTGTTGGCCAGCTGGAAGCTGAGGGCCGAACGCAGGTTCTTGTGATTGAGAATGGTGGAGTGGAAGAAGCTGGCCAGCATGGGTTCTTCGGTCGCCATGCTCGCCGCTTCTTGCTGAATTTTTTGCCAGGTTCTGGCAACCAGATCATCCATGTTGCAGCCTACTGTTGTTCTGAGGGAGTGCCTTGCTGTTCCTTGTGCACCACGGAGATGGGGTCCATGTGGATGATGACATCCATGCGCTCGAATGCCTGACGAACCGCCAGTTCGGCTTCATCGGCAATCTGATGGGCCTTGACCAGAGGGAGCTGATCGTCCAGTTCCAGATGCAACTGCACGAAGCGGGTCGGACCGGACTGGCGGGTGCGCAGATCATGCACCCCGTGTACACCTTCGACGGCACAGCAGAGGGCCATTATTCTCGCTTGTTCCTCGGCTGGCAACTGACGATCGAGCAGCGCCTGCACCGATTCATAACCGATGTGCAACGCCCCCCACAGCAGGAACAGCCCGATCAGGATGGCAAACAGGCCGTCGGCCCAGTACCAGCCCTGCCCCGCCAGCACCAGTGCCAGCAGCACGCCACCGTTGAGCAGCAGATCGGAGCGGTAGTGCAGCATGTCGGCCTTGATGGCCACGCTGTTGGTCTTGCGGATGACGAAACTCTGGAAGCTGACCAGCAGCAGGGTCAGCACGATGGAGCCGCCGCTGACCCACAGACCCGCCTCGAGCCGCTCCAGCGGCGCCTGTTTGAGCAGGGAGGAGATGCCGTGCATCACCAGCAGCAGCGCGGAGCCCGAGATGAAGGCTGACTGGATCAGCCCGGCCAGCGACTCCGCCTTGCCATGGCCGAAGCGATGCTCGTCGTCGGCCGGTGACAGGGCGTAGCGAATGGCCAGCAGGTTGATGATGGAGGCGCTCACGTCCATGAAGGAGTCGGTGAGAGAGGCCAGCAGGCTCGAGGAGTCGGTCATCAGCCAGGCGATCAGCTTGCCGGTGATCAGCAGGGTAGCGGTGGTGACGGCGGCCATGCTGGCCAGCGTCACCCAGCGGGAATATTGTTGATGGCTCAAAACCGGCTTTCCTCTTGCGGTTAAAAATCTATTATACCCTGACCCCTGCGCCAGTCTGGCGCGAAAAATCAGCGGAATGACTTCAGATGCACAAAATACTCCTGGTCGACGACGATCTCGAGCTGACCCAGTTGCTCACCGAAATTCTGACCCTGGAAGGCTTCCAGGTGACCGTCGCCGAGGATGGCGAAGAGGGGTTGCAGCGGCTGGCCGAACAGCACTTCAACCTGGTCCTGCTGGACGTGATGATGCCCAAGCTAAACGGCTTCGCCATGCTGACCCGGCTGCGCAAGACCCACGACACCCCGGTGCTGATGCTGACCGCCCGCGGCGACAGCCAGGATCGGGTCAACGGACTGGAGGCCGGGGCCGATGACTATCTGGCCAAGCCGTTCGATGACCGGGAACTGCTGGCCCGGGTGCGCGCCATCCTGCGCCGCACCCAGGGCAGCCAGCCCCAGCGCGGTGGCAGTTCGGACGAGGTGCGCTTCATGGATCTGGTGCTGCAGCCCGGCCTGCAGCAGGCCAGCTGCCACGGCGATCTGCTGGAGCTGACCGCCACCGAATTCGGCCTGCTGGAGTGCCTGTTGCGCAACCCGGGCCAGATCGTCAGCAAGAGCCAGCTCTCCGAGCTGGTGCTCGGCAAGAAGCTGGAACCCTTCGACCGCGCCATCGACATGCACCTGAGCAACCTGCGCAAGAAGCTGCCTGAGCGCACCGACGGCCAGCCCCGCTTCAAGACGGTGCGCGGCCGTGGCTACCTGTGGCTGGAACAGGCATGAGAACGGCCCGCACCTTCAACGGTCTCTCCACCCAGATCTTCCTCTGGTTCTGGTTCATGCTGTTGCTGGTGGTGGCCGCCGTGGTGATCCTGCCGACCCTGGATCCCCGCAACATCATCCCGCTGCCGGCCCACGAGATCGCCCGTCTCAACAACAATCTGAAGGCGCTGCAGAAGGGGGCGGATCCCACTCAGGATTTCGATCTGGCCCAGGCCATCGACGCCGCCGGCCTGCTGCCGGTGGACAACATCTACCTGCGCGACGCCAAGGGGCAGATGCAGTCCAGCACCCGCCTGAGCAAGTTCGTGGTCCGTTTCATGCTCGATTCGGACAACCCGGCCAAGCCCATGCTGGGCAGCGAGCACAAGCGGGCCATCGCCGGTCCCTTCCAGATGGAACATCGCGGCCAGATCTACCACGTCTACTTCGGCCTCAACGTCGAGAACTCCTATCTGTTCCTGTTCATCCAGATCCTGGATCACCCGATCCAGATCCTCGGCATCGCCATGCTGGTCAGCACCCCGCTCTGCCTGCTGCTGGCCTGGCGGCTGACCCGCCCCATCCTGCAGCTGCAGCAGTCAGTCTCCCAACTGGCGGAGGGCAATCTGGAGGCGCAGATCCCCAACCTGGGGCGGCGGGACGAGATAGGCCAGCTGGCGGATCACGTCAGCCACATGGTCGATACCCTCAAGAACATGATCCAGAAGCAGAAACAGCTGCTCTCCGACATCTCCCACGAGCTGCGCAGCCCGCTCACCCGCATCCAGCTGGCGCAGGCGCTGATCCGCCGCAAGCAGGGGGACAGCAACGAGCTGGCCCGGATCGAATCGGAGATCGGCCGGCTCGACAAGCTGATCGGTGACCTGCTCGATCTGTCGCGGGTGCAGCAACATGTGGAGGCGCCGGTGGTGATGCCGTTGGCCGACCTGCTGGAGCCCATCCTGGACGACGCCATGTTCGAGGCAAACCAGAGCGGCAAGCAGCTCCGGCTGCCGCCACTGCCCACCGACTCCCTGCGGATGTGGCCCGATCTGCTGGCCCGGGCGCTGGAAAACCCGCTGCGCAACGCGCTCAAATATGCCCGCGAGTTCATCAAGGTGGACTGGTACCGGGAGGGACGGGAGTGGGTGATGACCATCCGCGACGACGGCCCCGGCGTACCGGTGGAGCAGCAGCCGCAGCTGTTCCTGCCCTTCTTCCGGGTGGATGATGCCCGCAACGCCAAGACCGGCGGCACCGGACTGGGGCTGGCCATCGCCGCGGAGGCCATCCTGCGCCACGGCGGCACCATCCGCGCCAGCAGCAACCACCCGGCCGGGCTGACCATCACCATCCGCCTGCCCATCGGCTGAGCAGGCCCTTTTCATCCGCCCGGGCGCTGGGTATGCTGGCGCCCTTTTCGCCCCATCAGGACGCCGTCATGCTCGACATCGTGCTC
The DNA here is from genome assembly GCF_019048665.1 of Aeromonas sp. FDAARGOS 1408. NCBI lineage: Bacteria > Pseudomonadati > Pseudomonadota > Gammaproteobacteria > Aeromonadales > Aeromonadaceae > Aeromonas > Aeromonas sp. FDAARGOS 1408. Next base: position 3,981,236 of record NZ_CP077394.1, read on the forward strand.
TACCAACCGGAAATTCCGCCCAACACCGGCAACATCATCCGCCTCTGCGCCAACACCGGCTATCGGCTGCACCTGATAGAGCCGCTGGGGTTCGAGTGGGATGACAAGCGGGTGAAGCGGGCGGGGCTCGACTATCACGAGTTCGCCGAGGTGAAGCGCTGGCCGAACTTCGAGGCCTTCCTGGCGACGGTGGCGCCGACGCGGGTATTTGCCTGCACCACCAAGGGGCGCACCGCCCATTCGGCGGTACAGTTTGCCGCCGGGGATGCTCTGTTGTTCGGGCCCGAGAGCCGCGGCCTGCCCATCGAGATCATCGAGAGCCTGCCGTTCGAGCAGCGGCTGCGCATTCCCATGCTGCCCCAGAGCCGCAGCATGAATCTCTCCAACGCGGTGGCGGTATTCGTCTACGAAAGCTGGCGCCAGCTGGGCTACCCTGGCTCGCTGCAGGTCTGAACCGGATCTGCCTGGTCAGATAGCGGGCTCAGGAGGAGGCCTGCTGCGCCTCCCCCGCCCCATGGGGTGAGTGGAGCAGCCGACCATCGCGCTCCAGCTGCCAGCAGAGCCAGCCCAGCGTCAGTCCCCGCCCCGCCATCAGGGCCGCCATCGCGGCCCACAAGGCCGCCACGCCCCAGCCCTGACAGAGCCACCAGACCGGGAAGAAGCCGCCGAGGGCCGCCACCAGCATGCTGTTACGCATCTCCCGGGCCCGGGTCGCCCCGATGAAGACCCCGTCCAGCAGGAAACACCAGACCGCCAGCAGCGGCATGGCGATGAGCCAGGGCAGCTGCGCATTGGCCGCGGCGATCACCGCCGGCAGATCCGTGATGTACTCAATCAGCCGGCTGCCTCCCAGCGCAAACAGCAGGCTGAAGCCCAGCGCAATCAGCAGCGCCCAGCCTAGGTTGAGGCCGATGGCCTCCCGCAGTCCCTGCCGATCCCGCCGCCCGATGGCGCGCCCCACCATGGCCTCCACCGCATAGGCGAAGCCGTCCAGCCCGTAGGAGATGAGCATCAAAAAGTTGAGCAGCACCGCATTGGCGGCCACCGCCACGTCTCCCAGCCTGGCCCCCTGCAGGGTCATGAAGGCGAAACAGAGCTGCAGACAGAGGGAGCGGATGAAGATGTCCCGGTTCAGGGCCAGCAGTCGCAGCAACGCGGGCCACTGGCGCCAGCGCTGCCAGGCCCCCTGCCACGCCGTCGGCGCCAGCCGGCGCAGGTGCCGGCTCACCAGCCAGAGTCCCAACCCGAGCGCGCTGTAGTCCGCCAGCAGCGAAGCGCCAGCCACCCCCTTCACCTGCCAGCCCAGCCCCAGCACGAACCAGGCATCGAGCCCCATGTTGACCAGGTTGGTGAAGATCAGCAGCAACATGGGGCTGCGCGCATCCTGCATGCCCAGCAACCAGCCCATGATCACCAGGTTGCAGAGCGCCGCCGGGGCGCTCCAGATCCGTACCGAGACGTACTCGGCGGCATAGTGCTGCACCTCGGCGGAGCCGCCGCTAAGGTCGATGAGAGTGGGGAGCAACGGCAGCAACAGTAGCAACAACGCCAGCCCCAGTGCGATGGCGAGCCCCAGCGCCCTGGCCAGGGTATCGAGCTGGCCGGCCGGGCTGCTGGCGCCATGGGCCTGGGCGGTCAGGCCGGTGGTGGACATCCGCAGAAAGCCGAGCAACCAGAACAGCAGGTTGATGAGGGTGGCCCCAACCGACACGCCACCGAGGAACCAGGCCTGGCCGAGATGACCGATCACCCAGGTGTCCACCAGCCCCAGCAGCGGAGTGGTGACATTGGAGAAGACCATGGGCAGGGCCAGGGCAAACACGGCGCGATGGCGCCGTCCGTCTCGCCACCAGACGGGGGTCAACATGCCGGAGGACGTCCGTTGCTCATCACTATTCGCCATCCAGCCGCACTATCCTGGCAAAGTCCGACACCATGCTCGCCATCACCACCCTGGGCACCCCGTCCTCGCTCAGACGAGGGCGAAACACGGCCTCCAACTTGCCGGCCGGATTGATGAGCACGATGGAGGCGGAGTGGTCGATCAAGTAATCCTTCTCCCCCTGATCGGCGATGGAGTAGATGAGCCCCAGATTGCGCACGAAGGGAAACAGCTTGTCGTGGGGGCCGGTCGCCGCCTTGAACTCCGGGTTGAAGAAGGCGGTGTAGGTCTTGAGGCGGGCCACGTCGTCCCGCTGGGGATCCGCCGAGATGAACACCACCTGGCTGCTCGGAGCGATCTTTTTCAGCTCGGGATAGACGGAACGCAGGTCCGCCAGGGTGGTCGGGCAGATGTCGGGACAGAAGGTGTAGCCGACGAACAGGAAGGTCCAGTGGCCGGTCAGGCTGGCCGGCACGAAGGGCTGACCATCCTGATCGGTGAAGGCAAACGGATTGATGTCCCGCCCCGCCGGGTAGTAGTCGGCGTGCTCGGGCAGGGAGGGCTGGCTCCAGTAAAAACCGCCCATCATGCCCCCGACCAGCAGCAGAAACAGCAAGGGGTAACGTGGTTTCACCATAAAAAACAAACCCTTTACGTCGACATGCCCGCCAGCCGGGCCCGAATGAAAGGGCTATTGTAACCCAGTGAGCACCGGGCCGGTCACTCCCTTGTCACGGTTGCCCGTTCGCTGGCCAACTTTGGTCAGAAGATGACGCCAGGGCCTGCAAAGCGACGCCGGATCGCCCAAAACGACAGCCCCACCGGGAGGTGGGGCTGTCTTGCAACGGGGTCAGGGATGTTGTCGGCGCCGCTCGTGCAGGCGGCGGCTCGAGGCGCGCAGCGGGATGACAGGAGCGGTCCAGAGATCATCGGCCAACCCCTGCTCGTGATGGCTGTGAAACAGGCGCACCAGGCGGACAATCTTGTCCTTCGGGCACCCCAGCCAGATGGTCCAGCAGGCGCCCTTGTGGTGCACCCAGAGCGCGTAGAAACGGGTCATCCGGTTACCCTTGATGAAACGGGTGATGGAAGAAACGGGCGATGCCAGACCCGGATCCCATGGCGAGCTTGAAGCCATACCTGTCCTCCTTGATCAACAGGTCACGTCGACCGGCACCGTCCACCACCGCAAGGGGCGACCCGATGACTGCCGCGTGTCGACTGCGCGAGTGTGCCGCTGCTGTGCCGACTGCCGGCGCCCTGCTGGCCACTCTCCCTTCTATCCCGCTGACGCCTCTGCCCCCGGGCGAGGCACACATGCTGCCTGCACCGGGCGCGAAGCGCTTGTTATTCCCTGCTGCCCTCGGGGTTCCTGCCACCAGCGACGCGAAGCTGCGCGTCTTGCCGAGCATCGGGGGGCGGCTCACGCCAGTGAGCCAGCCTTACCAAATGATATATCTGAAATGAATCGCCTGCGGCGAGCGCCCGCAGACAAAAGTGCCGGGTATCAGGATCTGATTGAAATCACGGGGAAAGGAGCGCAGAAACTACAAGGCCTCCCATGGGAGGCCCTGTTGGCACGGATTACATCCAGTCGGCGTTGCGAATGACGCCGACCGCCAGCCCCTCGATGGTAAGGTGCTGGCTGGCGAGATCCACCTCGATGGGGGAGAGCTCTTCATTCTCCGGCAGCAGCCACACCTGGCTGCCCTTGCGCTGGAAGCGTTTGACGGTGACATCTTCGTCGAGCCGCGCCACCACCACCTGACCGTTGCGTACCTCCTGGGTCTTGTGCACCGCCAGCAGGTCGCCATCCAGAATGCCGATGTTCTTCATGCTCATGCCCTGTACCCGCAGCAGGAAGTCTGCCCGCGGGTGGAACAGGGCGGGATCCACCTGGTAGTGGCTCTCGATGTGTTCCTGGGCCAGGATGGGCTCGCCGGCAGCCACCTTGCCGATCAGCGGCAGACCGCTCTCTTCCAGCTGCTCTTCCTCTTCGAGCAGCAGGCGGATACCGCGGGACGTGCCCGGCATGATCTCGATGACCCCCTTTTTGGCCAGGGCCTTCAGATGTTCCTCGGCCGCGTTGGCCGACTTGAAACCAAGCTTCTGGGCAATCTCGGCGCGAGTCGGCGGCATGCCGGTCTCGTTCATGTTCGCCTTGATCAACTCCAGCACTTCGGCCTGGCGGGGAGTAAGGGGTTTCATAGCATGGGCACCTGTCTTTTTATACAGCACACTGGCAGTATATACAGTGCAGTGGCCAAGGCAAGCCGCAGCTGACATTTGTCGCGGCCCTCTGTTCATTTGCCATGGTTTTGATCCCGCGCAGCCGACTCATCGTACCTCTCGGCGACAAGCAGTCGGTGATTTGCTATGCTCACGCCGCATTTTTTTGGAGAGCAGACGCACATGTCCCTTGGACAGAAGATTTCCAGAGCCATCTTGCAATGGCCGGTCAGCGGCTTGGTCAATCACAAGAGCCTGCCGGAAAACCCCATCACGGAACTCAAGCTGGATCCGGCCAGACCCATCGTCTATGCCCTGAAGACCAGCTCGATCACCGACCTGATGACCCTGCAGCAGTGCTGCGAGGATCTCGGTCTGCCCGGCCCCTTCACGCCGCTGGAGCTGAACGGCCAGCTGCTGCCGCGCTATGTCTGTCTTGATCGTCCGCCTCCCCTGTTCGGCAAGCGCAGCAAGCCGCTCCCCTTCCTGCAGGAGTTCCACCAGTTGCTGGATTTGCACAAGCAGGATCCGGCGCTGGACATCCAGGTGGTGCCCGTCACCCTGTTCTGGGGCCGTGCCCCGGGTCGGGAAGGCGAGGAGGCCTCCGGCTGGAACATCATCAGCAGCCTGGCACCGAACCGCCTGAAGAAGGCGCTGATCGTGATCCTGAAAGGACGCGAGAACCTGGTGCGCTTCTCTCCGCCGCTCTCCCTGCGCTACATGGCGGACAAGCACGGCACCGACGAGGCCATCGCCCACAAGCTGGCGCGGGTGGCTCGCACCCACTTCAGCCGCCAGCAGCTGGCCGCCACCGGGCCCAAGCTGCCCAACCGCAACCTGCTGTTCAAGCAACTGCTCGACTCTGGCGTGATCCAGCAGGCCATCGAGGAGGAGGCCCAGCGCGAGGGGATCAGCCTCGATAAAGCCCAGAAACGGGCTCACGGCTACATGGACGAGATCGCCTCCAACTTCTCCTACCGGTTGATCCGCCTCGGCGAGAGCTTCCTCGGCTGGCTGTGGAACAAGCTCTATCGCGGCCTGTCGGTCAACGGCGCCGAGAAGGTGCGCCAGCTAGCCCAGGAGGGTCACGAGATCGTCTACGTGCCCTGCCATCGAAGCCACATGGACTACCTGCTGCTCTCCTACGTCATCTATCACCAGGGCATGGTGCCGCCCCACATCGCGGCCGGCATCAACCTCAACTTCTGGCCGGCGGGCCCGATCTTCCGCCACGGCGGCGCCTTCTTCATCCGCCGCACCTTCAAGGGCAACCCGCTCTACAGCACGGTATTCCGGGAATACCTGAACCTGCTGTTTGCCAAGGGCTACTCGGTGGAGTTCTTCACCGAGGGCGGTCGTTCGCGTACCGGTCGCCTGCTGCCACCCAAGACCGGCATGCTGGCTATGACCCTGCAGGCCATGATGCGCGGGCTCGATCGGCCGCTCACCTTCGTCCCCGTCTACCTGGGTTATGAGCACGTGATGGAGGTGAACACCTACCACAACGAGCTCAAGGGCAGCCGCAAGGAGAAGGAGAGCTTCCTGCAGGTGCTCGGCATCCTGCGCAAGCTGCGCAACTACGGCCGCGGCTTCGTCAACTTCGGCGAGCCGCTGACCCTCAACAGCTACCTCAACGAACACGTGCCGACCTGGAAGGAGCACATCGGCGAGGAGGAGCGCCCCGAGTGGATGGCGGGCACCGTCAACCAGCTGGCCGAGCTGCTGATGACCCGTATCAACGGCGCCGCCGCCGTCAACGGCCTGACCCTGAGCGCGCTGGCGCTGCTGGCCGCCGAACGCCATGCCCTCACCCGCGACGAACTGCAGGCCCAGCTCAACACCTATCTGGACCTGCTCAAGCAGGTGCCCTACAGCCCGCACAGCACCATGCCGGCCGAGGATGCCAAGACCCTGCTGGATCAGGCGATGGAGCTCAACAAGTTCGAGGTGAGCGAGGACAAGCTGGGGCAGATCATCAGCCTGGACCGCTATCAGGCGATCCTGCTGACCTACTACCGCAACAACATACTGCACCTGTTCGCCATGCCCTCGCTGGTGGCGGCCCTGATCGAGCGTTGCGAGGGGATCTCCCGCAGCGAGATCGTCGCCCGCTGCATCGACATCTACCCGCTGCTCAAGACCGAGCTGTTCCTGCGCTACGAAGAGGATGAGCTGCCAGAGCTGATCGATGCCCTGCTGGCCGAACTGCAGCGCCAGCAGCTGATCGAGGCCCGCGACGGCGGCTTCTGGGTCAATCCGGTCAACCAGACCCGCCTGTTGCTCCTGGCCGAGAGCATCCAGGAGACCCTGCAGCGCTACGCCATCGTGCTGACCCGGGTGCTGGCCCAGCCCCGTATCGAGGCGGAGCAGCTGGAAGCGGACGGCCTGATGATGGCGGAGCGCCTCGGCACCCTGCACGGCATCAACGCCCCCGAGTTCTTCGACCAGAAGCTGTTCAGCACCCTGATCCACACCCTGCGCAGCGAAGGCTATCTGGATCCGGGCTGCAAGCCGGATCTAGGCCGCTTCCAGGCGCTGGCCGACAACATAGTGCCACTGCTCAGCACCAAGATCCGCCGTACCATTCAGGCGGGCAACCGGACCTGAGCAGGTACACACCAATGAAAAAGGCCGCATGTCGCGGCCTTTTTCATTGGGGAAAACGAGTTCACAGGTAGCTGATCACCACCCCGGCGAAGATCAGCGCCCCCACGTAGTTGTTGTTGAGGAACGCCTGGAAGCATCCTTCCCGCGCCCGCTCCCGGATCAGCCGCTGCTGATAGACGAACAGCGCCGCCGCCGCCAGCAGCGACCAGTAGTAGCTGGATCCCAGCTCGCTCAGCTGGCCCACCAGCAGCAGGATCAGCAGGGTCAGCAGCTGAAGCGCGCCGATGATCCGCTTGTCGTGGCGGCCGAACAGGATGGCACTCGACTTGAGACCGAGCTTGAGGTCGTCGTCCCGGTCCACCATGGCGTACTCGGTGTCGTAGGCGATGGTCCACAGCAGGTTGGCGAGAAACACCAGCCAGGCCACGGCCGGCAGGGCGTTGGCCTGGGCCGCGTAGGCCATGGGAATGGACCAGGAGAAGGCCATGCCGAGCACCAGCTGGGGGATCTGGATGTAGCGCTTCATAAAGGGGTAGCAGACCGCCAGCAGCAGGGCCGCAAACGACAGGCCTATGGTGAGCGGGTTCATGGTCAGCACCAGTGCGAACGAGATGAGCGCCAGCACGGCGAACAGCGCCAGTACCTCCCGTGGCTTGACCTTGCCCATGGGCAGCGGTCGGCCGGCGGTACGCTTCACGTGACCGTCGAAGTTGCGATCCGCATAGTCATTGATGACGCAACCGGCGGAGCGCATCAGAAACACCCCCACCACGAACACCAGCAGGGTCCAGAGATCCGGCAGGCCATCGGCCGCCAGCCAGAGCGCCCACAGGGTCGGCCACAGCAGCAGCAGGGTACCGATGGGCTTGTCGATGCGAGCCAACTGCACGTAGGCCAGTCCCCGCTCCTTGGTTAACAGATTCACTCCAGCTCCTTGTTGCATGACAGAGAGGGCAAGAAGAGTTCATGGACCAGCAGTGGCCATTGCCCCAGAAACAGACGGGAACGGCGTCCCCACACGATGCCGGCCGGGCACCAGGGATTGCTCGCAATCTCGAAACAGGCCAGTTGCAGGTGATCGCGCCGGGCAGGCTCGTCACCGAAGATACGCTCACCCAGAGGCTGCTCGCCCAGCTCGCGCAAGCCGCTGTCAGGCAAGGCGGCCTCGGCGAACAGGGTCCAGCCCAGCAGGGCCGGCCCCCGATCACCGTGCAGGATCACCTCGCGGCACAGACCTGCCGGGTGATCGGCGGCCACCAGCTGCTGCTCGTCGGCATCGAGGGGGACGCTGCGGTTGCCGAGCAGTTGCACCGAAAAGTGGTGATTGTGGCGGCGCAGGCGCCGGGTCATGGAGTCCGCCTCCAGCAACCAGGGCAGCAAGGCCTCGGGCGGCTCGCACTGCGCGGGAGTCCGCCAGGGCTCCAGCCGGACAAGGGGAACAGTCAACTCGGACTTCACAGCTTCACCATCCGGAGATTTCCGTTATCAGGTTAAAATCCGGTTTATTATCCGTAAATCAATCGAGAATTGTAAGAACATCCGTGCTTGACGGCCCCGATGGCAACATCAAAAATGGGGTATCTCTTGCTGATGAGCCATCCATATGAAGCTATTCAAATTTCTGCTGGTGTTGTTGCTGAGCTGCGGTGCACTCCAGGCCTATGCCTCCGAAGGGGGGGAAGCACCCGCAGAAGGAGAAGCGGCGGCGGCCAAGCCGGGATTCCTCTACCACCTGCTGGATCCCGACATCATCACCAACTACCTGAGCGACGGTAAAACCCTCGGCTACGTCCGGGTGACGGTGGAGCTGATGGCCGAGAACGAGGCCGACCTCAAGCTGCTGGAGCAGCATGACCCCCTGATCCGCGACGCCATCATCCGCCTGATGGGCAGCAAGACCGCCGATCAGATCAAGTCTCTGGTCAGCCGCGAAGATCTGCGCAAGGAGTGCGAGACCCGGGCCAACGAGCTGCTGGTCAAAGAGAGCGGCAAGAAGGCGATACGCGAGCTCATCTTCACCAAATTCCTCTATCAGTAATGTCCCGTCATCACGAGCGGGCCATGCGATCATCCGGGCCCGCTCGCTGTTTTAGAAATGAAAATTGATTACACTAGGGCCCACTGAGTTGTCGAGGTAGTCGGAATGGGCAACAAGACCCTGTGTGAATGGCGTCGCAGCGAGATCCCGGCCGATCTCAAGACCCTGCGCAAAATCGTGCGCAAACCCAAGTTCGTCTGCGGCAAGTGTGCCCGCAGCGCCAACGACAAGAGCTATCTGTGTCAGCCGCTGCGGTTGAAAGAGAAAGAAGCCTGACCGGCTATTGATCGGTCCAGCCCTGGCGCCCCTGCTCGAACAACCGGCGCGCCTGGACGTCGTTGGGGCATACCCCGCGGTACTCCTCGCCGGAACGGCCTGCCAGATAGAGATGTTCCGGCCGGCAGTACCAGGCCAGCCCTTTCTGGTGTCCCTGTTTCCACAGCTCGGCATTCACCTTCTCGCCGCACTGGGCCTGATGGAATTCGACCCGCTCGGCGGTGAGGCCCAGCTTGCCATCCGCCTCCCCCACCTCGCTCCACACCTTCTCGCACGGATCATCCGAATGGGAGGAACAGCCCCCGAGCAGGGCGGCAAACACTATCACCGAGAGTCGCATAGTCATCCTTGAGTGTCGTTTGGGCAGTTCATTCTAGCCAGCCCGCCGCCGGCCTCCAAGTGCCCGCCCCCATTCCTGTGAGCCGCCCAAAAAAACAGGCGGGCCCGAGGCCCGCCTGTGTATTCAATACGCGGATTACTGGTCGTCGAGAGGGTCATCGTCCTGCCAGCTCTCGTCTTCCCATTCGTCCAGCTCGTCCTCCCAGGATTCCGGCTCCCACTCGTCGTCGAGGTCGTAATCCGGCTTGTGTCCACCCATGCTCATTCTCCTTGGATAGTGCACCCGCACTCAAAGTCTATCCAGAAAAATGGGGCTCGCCAGTCAGCGGGAGTTCAAAGTTTGACCAGGGTGCGGCCAGCAATCTTGCCCTGGGTGATGGCCTCGGCGGCCTCCACCACCTGCTCCAGCCCGATCTCGGTCACCGCCTGCGCGAAGAAGCTGGCCGGCAGATCCCGGGCCAGTCGCTGCCAGGCCAGCTGGCGACGTGCCAGCGGGCACATCACCGAGTCGACCCCTTGCAACCGCACGTTGCGCAGGATGAAAGGCATCACGCTGGTGGGCAGATCGAAACCGCCCGCCAGACCGCAGGCCGCCACGGCGCCGCCGTAGTTCATCTGGGCCAGCAGCTTGGCCAGCACCTGACTGCCGACACTGTCGATCGCCCCGGCCCACAGCTGCTTCTCGAGCGGCTTGGCAGGCTCCAGCAGCTCGCTGCGCGGCACGATGCGGCTGGCACCGAGCGCGGTCAGCATCTCGCCCTGCTCCTCGGGACGACCGGTCAGCGCCGCCACCTGATACCCCAGCGCGGCCAGCAGTGCGACCGCAGTGGAGCCCACCCCGCCGGCGGCGCCGGTCACCAGGATCTCGCCGCTCTGCGGGGTCACTCCCGCCTCTTCCAGCGCCAGCACGCAGAGCATGGCGGTCAGGCCGGCGGTGCCGATGCACATGGCCTGGCGCTCATCCAGCCCGGCCGGCAGCGGCACCAGCCAGTCGGCCTTGACCCGCGCCTGTTCGGCCATGCCGCCCCAGTGCCCTTCCCCCACACCCCAGCCGGTCAACACTACTTTGTCGCCCGGCTGATAACGCTCATCGGCAGACTCGAGCACGGTACCGGCGAAGTCGATGCCGGGCACCAGCGGCCACTGGCGCACTATCTTGCCCTTGCCGGTGATGGCCAGCCCGTCCTTGTAGTTGATGGAGCTGTAACTCACCGCCACCCGCACTTCGCCTTCCGGCAGCTGGCTCTCGCCCAGCCGGGTGAGGGTCGGTACCGTCTTGCCTTCTTGGTTTTCCAGTAACAGAGCCTTGAACATGGTTGCCTCTTTGATGAGTGTGAAAAGGGTCAGCTGCTTTGCCGCTTCTGCAGCTGGAAGTCGAGGGTCAGCGCCGAGCCCATGACGGGTTCACCGGCCAGCTGACGCAAGATGAGATCGGCCGCCTCCTGCCCCATCCGCTGATAGGGGATGCGAACCGAAGTGAGGGCCGGATAGCAGGCGCGCGCCACGTCCAGATCGTCGAAACCGGCGATGGCGAGCTTGCCCGGCACGTTCAGGTGGCGGCGTTGGCATTCGAACAGCACCCCGGCCGCCAGCTCGTCGTTGACGCAGACCAGCGCATCCAGCTCGGGCCAGCGCAGCAGGAACTCCCCCAGCATGGCCGCCCCGGTGCTGAAGCTGGGTCGCTCCGAGGTGTTGATGATGGCGTCGGGGGAGAGGTAGTTGTCCAGCAGCGCCTTCTGCCAGCCCTGCATGCGCTGCTGCAGCATCCACTGCTCCTGGCGGGCGCAGAGAAAACCGATATTGCGGTAGCCGCGCTCGATGAGGTGGCGGGTCAGCTGATAGCCGGCATCGAAGTTGGAGACCCCGACGTTCATGTCGATGGGGCTGCGGGCCATGGCCCCCACCTCCACCACCGGCAGGCGGGCCGCCTTCAGCCGCTGGCGGATGGTCTCGCCGGGATCGCTGCCAAACAGCACCACGGCCGCCGGATTGTGCTGCAAGAAACTGGTCAGCAGGCTCTCTTCCTGCTGTTTGAGGTGCTGGGCATCCCCCAGCATGATCTGGTAACCCTCCCGGCGCAGGCTCTGCTGCAGTCCGGCAATTACCTCGCCGCAGCCGCAGTCGGTCAGGCTGGGCACGATCACCACTATGGTCTGGGAGGTGGCGGACGCCAGCGCCCCCGCTGCCCGATTGGGGATATAGCCGAGTTCGTCCACCGCCGCTTCGATGCGCTCGCGCATCTTGTCGGACACCAGCTCGGGGGTGCGCAGGGCGCGCGACACCGTCATGGCCCCCACGCCAGCCAGCTGGGCCACATCGTTGAGGGTCACCCGACCCGTGCTACGGCGTTTCTTCGCTTCTGACATCCTTTCCCTTCCTCGGCATACGGGTGCTCACTTTAAGGCAAAAGCGGGGCACTGACTATTTGCTCAAACCGGATTTTACCCCCTTTGAAGCCGACAAGGGGCAGGATGAATCCCTTCTGTGAGAGAAATGATAGCGCTATCACAGTTCGATGTTAGCGCTATCTGGTAGCGCTAACTTTCGCGATCAGACTCACAGTTATCAGCCGGCAAGATCGCTAGATTGGCGCCATCTTATCCAGCCCGGACACTGCCATGCTGACCCAATTGCTGACCGAGGAGGTCATTTCCATCGAAGCGGGCGCCCGCGACTGGCGTCACGCCATCGAGCTGGCCACCGCCCCCCTGCTGGCCAACGGCACCATCGAGCCCTCCTATGTGGCGGCGCTCTACCGCTCCCACGAGGAGCTCGGCCCCTACTACGTGCTGGGCCCGGGCCTGGCCATGCCTCACGCCCGCCCGGAAGACGGCGTCAACCGGCTGGGACTGGCGCTGACCGTGTTGAAGGAGGGAGTCAACTTCGGCTCCGAGGGCAACGACCCGGTCCGGCTGCTGGTAACCCTGGCCGCCAGCGACAGCAACTCCCACGTGGAGACCATCGCCCAGCTGGCCGAGCTGTTCATGAATGAAGAAGACGTGGCGGCCATCATGGCGGCCACCAGCAAAGACGACATCTTGCGCATCCTGGCGCGTTATTGAGTGGCGCCCTGCGCCCGATAGAGGAAGAGAACATGAAGATTCTGGTTGTATGCGGACACGGCCTGGGTACCAGCCTGATGATGGAGATGAGCATCAAGAACATTCTCAAGGAGCTGGCCGTGACGGCCGAGGTGGATCACCGGGATCTCGCTTCCGCCGGCAGCGAGAGCGCCGAGATCTTTGTCGCCACCCGCGACATCGCCGAACAGCTGATCAGCATGGGGGTCGACGGCCGGCTGGTATCGCTGGACAACATGGTCGACAAGGCCGCCATGAAAGAAAAACTCGCCATCGCCCTGCGCGAGCTGGGCGCACTCTAACCCCTTTGCGACTGTCTGGGCGGCCGATGAGCCACCGCTTCCATCTGCTTGGAGCTGACCATGGAATTTTTCAATTTTCTGATGTTTGACGTGCTGTCGGAGCCGGCCGTGCTGGTTGGCCTGATCGCCCTCATCGGCCTGATCGCCCAGAAGAAACCGGTGACCGAGTGCATCAAGGGCACGGTCAAGACCATCATGGGCTTCGTCATCCTGGGGGCCGGCGCCACCCTGGTGGTGAACTCGCTGGGCGACTTCGCCACCATTTTCCAGCACGCTTTTGGCATCAAGGGGGTGGTGCCCAACAACGAGGCCATCGTCTCCATCGCCCAGCAGTCGTTCGGCAAGGAGATGGCGATGATCATGTTCTTCGCCATGCTGGTGAACATACTGATCGCCCGGCTTACCCCGTGGAAGTTCATCTTCCTGACCGGTCACCACACTCTCTTCATGTCGATGATGGTGGCAGCCATCCTCTCGGCTGGCGGCATGAGCGGTATCCCGCTCATCGCGGTGGGCAGCCTGGTGGTCGGCGTGACCATGGTGCTGTTCCCGGCCCTTGCCCACCCCTACATGAAGCAGATCACCGGCTCCGATGACGTGGCGCTCGGCCACTTCTCCACCTGCTCCTACGTGCTGGCCGGCTGGATCGGCGCCAAGTTCGGCAACAAGGCCCACAGCAGCGAAGAGGTGCAGGTGCCCAAGAGCCTGCTGTTCCTGCGCGATACCCCGGTGGCCATCTCCTTCACCATGGGGATCATCTTCCTTATCACCTCTCTGTTTGCCGGTGCGGATTACGTCTCGGAAGTCGCCAAGGGCAAGCACTGGTTCATGTTCTCCCTGATGCAGTCCATCACCTTCGCCGCCGGGGTCTACGTGATCCTGCAGGGGGTGAGGATGGTCATCGCCGAAATAGTGCCGGCCTTCAAGGGGATCTCCGACAAGCTGGTGCCCAACGCCAAGCCGGCGCTGGACTGCCCCATCGTCTTCCCCTACGCCCCCAATGCGGTGCTGATCGGCTTCCTGTCGAGCTTTGCCGCCGGCCTGGTGGGCATGGTGCTGCTCTACCTGCTGGGGCTCACCGTCATCATTCCGGGCGTGGTGCCGCACTTCTTCGTCGGCGCGGCGGCCGGGGTGTTCGGCAACGCCACCGGCGGCCGTCGCGGCGCCATGCTGGGGGATCTCGGCTTTGCCAACACCACCTTCAGCGATGCCGACTTCGGCGTGGTGGGGATCCTGCTTGGCCTGATCATGCGCTGAGCCGGTCTCTGAAATGAAAAACGGAGCGCGAAGCGCTCCGTTTTTTTATGCCCTCGACTCCCGACTCAATCGTTCTCCAGGCTGGCGAGGCAGTGGGAAAGGGTGCGTGCCAGCGCCCCCTGGTTGCGCAGCACCACGGCGCGGGCCTGCTCGCCCATCTCCCGGCGCCGGCTCTCGTCGGCCAGCAGCGCGCTCACCTGCTCCCCCAGCTCGGCGGCATCGGCCACCACGGCGGCGCCACCCTGGGCCACCAGCTGGCGGGTGATGTCGCTGAAGTTGAAGTAGGCGGGGCCGCTCAGACAGGGTTTGCCGAGCGCCGCCGGCTCCAGCAGGTTGTGGCCGCCCACCTTGACCAGGCTGCCGCCGACGAAGGCCACATCGGCCGCCGCCAGCATCAGCGGCAGCTCGCCCATGGTATCCCCCAGGTAGACCTTGTCGCGCTCGCCCACCGCACTGCCCGCCGTGCGCCGCACGCAGCCGTAGGGGGCGCACAGCGCCGCCACCCGCTCGAACCGCTCGGGGTGGCGCGGCACCAGAATGAGCAGCGCAGCGGGATGACGTTTGAGCAACAGATCAAAGGCGGCCAGCACCTGTTCGTCCTCTCCCTGATGGGTGCTGGCGGCAATCCAGACCGGCCGCTCCGCCCCCAACAACTGGCGCAGGGCACGACCTTTGGCCTGCACCTGCTCATCGAGCTGAATGTCGAACTTGATGGAGCCGGTCACCGCCAGCCGCTCGCGTCCCACTCCCAGCCGATGAAAGCGATCCGCGTCGTCCTGGTGCTGGCAGAGCAGGTGGGTCAGCGGCCGGCTGAGAGCATCGAAGGCGCCCTGAAAACGGGCGTAACGCCGGCAGGATCGCTCCGAGAGGCGGGCATTGATGATGGTCACCGGCAGGTGACGCGCCTCGCAGGCCGCCAGCCAGTTTGGCCACAGTTCGGTTTCCATCACCCAGAGCGCGCGCGGTTTGACGGCCTTGAGGAACGCCGCCACCGCCCAGGGGTAATCGAGCGGCGCGTAGCGGTGCTCCACCAGATCCCCCAGCCTGGCAGCCTGCTCGGCGCCGGTGCGGGTGGTGGTGGTGAGCAGGATCGGCAAGAAGGGCCGCTCGGCCTTGAGGGCGCGGATGAAGGGGCTGATGGCCAGCGTCTCCCCCACGCTCACCGCATGGATCCAGAGCGGCGCCTCCTGCCCGGTGGCGGGCGTTAGCCCCAGGTGCTCGCTCCAGCGCTTGCCAAAACCGGGCTTGCCCCTCTTCGGCTTGTAGAGCGCCAGCAATGCCAGCGGCAGCCCCAGGTGGATCAGCAGGTTGTAGAGCAGCCGGTAGCCCATGCTAGTACGGCTCCCTGCGCTTGCCCGGCTCGGCGACAAAACGGGGCGGTTCGCCGGGCGCCAGCGGCGGGGCCGGCGTCTCGCTGCACTCCAGCCGGCGGCCGGCCTCGATGACCTGCTCCGGCATCAGCTCGATCAGGCACTTGAGGTGACCGAACTTGCAGGTGCGCTTGAAGCAGGGGCGGCACTCGATGTCGGTGTGGACGATCTCGACCCGGTCCGCCAGCGGCGGGGTGTAGAGCGGCGAGGTGGAGCCATAGACCCCGATCAGCGGCCGGTTGAGGGCGGCGGCGACGTGCATCAGGCCGGAGTCGTTGGCGATCACCCGCCCGGCCAGCGCCATCAGGTCGATCGCCTCGTACAGGCTGGTCTTGCCCGCCAGCACGTGGCAGTTGGGGCGCGACAGCGGGTTGATCCGGTCGCGGATGGTGTTGGCCACCGCCGCGTCCTTGCCGGAGCCGAAGATCCACACCTGCCAGCCCTCGTCGAGGTGCTTTTGTGCCACCACAGCGTAGTGGCCCTCCGGCCAGCGCTTGGCCGGGCCGAACTCGGCCCCCGGGCAGAGCACCAGCACCGGACGGGCGCGATCCAGCCCGAGCCGCGCCAGCGCCTTCTCCTGATTGACGAGATCGACGTTGAGGGCCGGCTGGGGAATGGTCGGGATGTCGGCCCGGCTCTTCATCTGCGCCTTGGGATAGGCCAGTGCCAGGTAGGCCTCCACCATCAGCGGAAAAGCGGACTTGTTGCTGCGCATGTCGTTGAGCAGACCGAAGCGGTGCTCGCCCTTCCAGCCGGTGCGCACCGGGATGCGGGCAAACCAGGGGATCAGCGCCGACTTCATGGAGTTGGGCTGGATGATGGCCTGATCGTACTTTTCGGCCGCCAGCTGCTTGCCGAGCCGACGGCGGGCTCCCAGCTTGAAGTCGCCGTGGCCGAGCGGCATCGGGATGGCCTTGTCCACCTCCGGCATCCGCTCCAGCAGGGCACCACACCAGGCGGGCGCCATCACGTGCAGCTCGCTGTCGGGGTGGTTGGCCTTGATCGCCTTGTAGAGGCTCTGGGACATCACCATGTCGCCGACCCAGGAGGGGCCGATCACCAATATTTTCATCTCGCACTTCTCCAGGGCCACGCCCTGCGGTTAATCGTTGCTGGCCGAGATTATGCCCGAAGAATGGCCCGAGAAATAACAGAAGATCCCGCTGCCATGCATCCTGGCGCCAAAAAACAACCCATTTGAAACCGACGCGTATCCCGCCGCCGGAACCATGCTCCGCCTGCCGTTTTAGGCTAGAATGGGCGCCAATTTGAGCATGGCCCGCCAGGCGGGCGCCAACAAGAGCCTTTAATACGTGAACAAACCGACTCTGGCGGCTGTCCTTATCGTCAAGAATGAAGCCGACAACCTGCGCCCCTGCCTCGCCTCCCTCGACGGACTGGTCGACGAGATCGTCATCATGGACTCCGGCAGCCAAGACGAGACCCCGGCCATCGCCGCCGAATTCGGCGCCCGCTTCTTCGTCAACCCGGTGTGGCCGGGCTTCGGCCGCCAGCGCCGGCTCGCCCAGTCCCACGTGCAATCCGACTGGGTGCTGTGGCTGGATGCGGACGAGCGACTCACCCCCGAGCTGAAAGCCGCCATCGCCGCCGTCATGGCCAACCCGGCCAGCGACACCATCTACTCGATCCCGCGCCTCTCCTGGGTGTTCGGCCGTTTCATCCGCCACAGCGGCTGGTACCCGGACCGGGTGCTGCGCCTCTATCCCAAGGCGCTCACCAGCTACAACGAGGTGCTGGTGCACGAGAAGGTGGAGGTACGTGCCAACATGAAGATCGTCAACCTGCACGGCGACCTGCTCCACTTCACCTATCGGGATCTGGAGCACTACCTGGTCAAGTCCGCCGGCTATGCCCGCGCCTGGGCCGATCAGCGCACCGCCCGCGGCAAGAAGGGCTCCCTCGGCCAGGGGCTGGTGCACGCGCTGGGCTGTTTCCTCAAGATGTACCTGCTCAAGGCCGGCTTCCTCGACGGCAAGCAGGGGCTCCTGCTGGCCATACTGTCGGCCCACTCCACCTTCGTGAAGTACGCCGACCTCTGGATCCGCCAGCAGCCGCAGGCACCGGAACAGGCTGACAAGTAAACCGCCGTAGACGGGCGCTGCCAGCGAGCAGCCCCCCATATGAGACAGGGCCCTTGAAGGGCCCTGTCTGCATTTACGCTATCCGCTATCACTGCTCGCTGCGCCAGAACGGCGGCGCCCAGCGGGCGATCGCCGCCGCCATGGTCTTGGGATCGAGCTGGCTCATGTCTTCCGGGTGATCGCTGTCTTCCGGCGGGCTGAACGCCAGGTGGCGCCCCTCGCTGTTGAGCGGACGCCAGCGCAGCGGCGTTGCCGAGCGGTGCGCCGGGAAGAAGCCGATGGTGGGCACATCCAGCGCCGCGGCGATGTGCAGCGGCCCTGTGCTGCCTGCCACGAACAGGGCGGCGTTGGCCATCACCTGGCAGAACTTGGGCAGCCCCTCCTCGGAGCGGTAGATCCAGCCGTTGCCACCGTGGGCCAGCAGCTCGGCCGCCAGCTGTTCGGCGATCTTCTCCTCCCCCGGCCCCGCAGTCAGAATGCACTGCAGCTCGGGACAGGCCTGGTTGAGCTTGATGATGAGGCGGGCGTACTGCTCGATGGAGAGGTTGTTGGCCGAGCCGCCGCTGCCGGCATGCACCATCAGCCAGGGGCGACCGGCATCGAGCCGCAGGCGGGCGGCAACCTGCTCGCGTACCTGTTGCAGGCTCTTCGCATCGAAGCTGAGGTAGGGGCCCTGCGGCTCCACCGCGCTCACCTGCTGGTCGGCAAGGAAACGGCGCACCAGATCCAGGTTGTATTCGTACTCCGGCTTCTGGGAGCGGGAGCGGCGCTGGATCAGGCGCTGGTTGTAGAGCACCTGGGCCAGCTTGGTGGCCGGCGCCAGCCGGTAGGGAATGTGCGCCTTCCACACCAGCATGGCATTGCGGGAGTTGGAGAAGAGGCAGATGGAGGCATCGAAGGCGGCCGCCTTGATGCGTGCCTGCAAGGCACGTTGTTGTTCCTTGTCGGCCCGTGAGCCCGGATCCAGGATGATCTCGTCAATCCAGGGGCAGAGGCGGGCCAGCGGCGCCGTGTAGGCGGGAACCAGGGCAGTCACATGACACTCCATGGAGCGCTTGAGCATGGCAAAACTCGGCCAGGCCAGCATGAAGTCACCAATCTTGTCATTGCGGACTACCAGAATACGTTTCATAAAAAATCCCTTTGCTCCCTGTCACCAACGCAAGGAGGCTTGATGCGCGATGCGGTATTCTTGCCTGATGTATCGCTATTCTCAAGCGAAGACGCCCGTCGGTGCTGATTTGACGCGGCAAAGCCGCCATCGGGGCGCCAAAACTCGCCCCAAGGCGGTCGCGCCAATCCCCCAACAGACCCTATAATGCGACCAAATTTCCCGGTTGCAGGAATCAGCAGCATGACCAACAAGGTAATCTATCCCGGCACCTTCGATCCCGTCACCAACGGCCACACCGATCTCATCGGCCGGGCCGCCAGACTGTTTGACCAGGTGGTGGTCGGGGTGGCCAACAGCCCGAGCAAGCGGCCGCTGTTCGATCTGGACGAGCGGGTGCAGCTGGCCCGCCAGGTAACCGCCCACCTTCCCAACGTCAAGGTGGTCGGCTTCTCCGGCCTGCTGGTGGATTTCGCCAGGGAGCAGCAGGCCAACGTGCTGATCCGCGGTCTGCGCGCCGTCTCCGACTTCGAATACGAGTTTCAGCTGGCCAACATGAATCGCCGCCTGATGCCGGAGCTGGAGAGCGTGTTCCTCACCCCGGCCGAGGAGAACTCCTTCATCTCCTCCACCCTGGTGAAGGAGGTCGCCCTGCACGGCGGCGACATTCGTCAATTCGTCGACCCCATAGTGGCGGCCGCCATCAAGGCCAAACAGACCAGATAACAACGAAACAGGCTACCCGAGGGTAGCCTGTTTGCTGTTGGCAGCTGCCTCAGCCCGCCAGACGCGGGCCCAGCAGCTGCTGGCCTGCCAGGGTCAGCTGATCGAGCCACTCGTAGCGGCGCCGGTACATGGCCCGCTTCTTGGAGGCGATCTCCTCCAGCGGTTTGCGCTGGGCGGGCTGCAGCCGCACGAAGTTGGCGTCCAGATCGGTGGCGCCGAACTCCTGCCACAGCTCGTCATAGTCCGCCTGCAGACAGGCCTTCTTCTTCTTGCTGTAGCGCCGGGCCTGATAGATGTGGGCCTTCATCCGCACCGCCGAGATATGCTCGGCCTGCATCGCCTCGGCCAGCTGCATCACCAGCATCACCACCAGCGACTTGGGCCGCACACCGTGGCCCTCCTTGGTCAGCGCACGCACCTTGTCCTGTGCCTGCTCGATGCAGGGCTCCGGGCCCTGTACCGAACCGATCACCACCGCCAGCTGGTTGGGGGTGCCGGCCAGCGAGAAGGCGCAGCTGTAGAGCCGCTTGCCCTGCGGGTCGACGATGGAGAGGGCCAGCTCAGCCTCGCGGCGGAAGGTGCCGTCGTGGCGCAGCACGATGCGGCAGCCGCTCTCGGGATAACGGCCAAGCTCGATGCCATCCCCCAGATAGAGCGGGTCGATCAGATCCGGGTAGCGAGCCAGCATCAGCCGATAGTGGTTTTCCAGCATCTCGGCCCGCTCGGTCGCGGTGGAGCCGGCGAAGCGATAGGGTCGCATCGGCTTGTCGAGCAGCTCGGGATAGTGGGCAGGCAGGGCCTTGAGCGGTTCGGCCTGGAACAGCTCGAACACCCGGCTCAGCTGTTGCCGATAGAGCAGGCTGCGCAGCACAAACTTGGCGCGATTGAAGGTCTTGCGGGCGCTGTCATCGGGATAGAGGAAGCGCGCCATTTTTTGGGCACAATAGTGCCCCTGCCGGGACAAATGGTCCCAGTCTATTGATTTAGCTGTCATTTTATTGTCTCAAACCGCCTGAACGGCCGAGATAGTAGTGACGGGCGAGCAAATATTCAACAGACTGGAAATACTCTCTTACAACTTGGCCGTTTCAGGCCGAAAAAACCGCGATTCAGCGCTGACAGTGGGAGCAGAACACGGTCGTGCGCTGCCCCAGCCGGATTTCGCTGAGCAGGGTGTGGCAGTGAAAACAGGGCTGGCCACCCCGCCCGTACACCTGCAGCTGCTGCACGAAATAACCCGGTTTGCCGTCCGCACTGGTGAAATCCTTGAGGGTGGTGCCCCCCTGCCGAATCGCCTCGGCCAGCACCCGCTTTATCTCCCCTACCAGGGTGCCCAGCCGCTCGGCGCTGATATTGCCCGCCGCCCGCTTGGGATGAATGCCGGCGGCATAGAGCGCCTCGTTGGCGTAGATGTTGCCCACCCCGACCACCACCTGGTTGTCCATCAGGAAGGTCTTGATGGCGGTGCTGCGCCCCTTGGCGCGCTCACGCAGGTAATCGGCGTTGAACGCGTCGGTGAGCGGCTCAGGCCCCAGCTTGGCCAGCAGCGCATGCGCCTCAGCCGGCTCGCGGGTCCACAGCAGGGCACCGAAGCGGCGCGGATCGTTGAGCCGCAGCAGCTTGCCGTTCTCGAGCTCGATATCCACGTGATC
This sequence comes from Aeromonas sp. FDAARGOS 1408, assembly GCF_019048665.1. Classification (NCBI taxonomy): domain Bacteria; kingdom Pseudomonadati; phylum Pseudomonadota; class Gammaproteobacteria; order Aeromonadales; family Aeromonadaceae; genus Aeromonas; species Aeromonas sp. FDAARGOS 1408. Next base: position 4,002,207 of record NZ_CP077394.1, read on the forward strand.
GTGCTTCTCGGCCGGGGTGCCGATGTCCAACACCCGCAGGCTGCCCGACATGCCCAGATGGAGGATGGCGGTACCGAAGTCGGTCTCCAGCAGCAGGTACTTGGCGCGGCGGCTGACCCGGTGGATGGTGAGGTCCACCAGCTCCTGGATCTCTCCCGGCACCGGCCAGCGCAGACGGCCGTCCCGCACCACCACCCGGGTGACCTTGATGCCGGTAAGCCAGGGCGAGATGCCCTGGCGGCTGACTTCGACTTCCGGTAATTCAGGCATGGGATCCTCGTGCTGACGCTGAAAAATGGGTTAGGGAGCGGGGCGCAGCAGGCTGCGGTACTGCTCCTGGCTCAGGCTGAGCCAGGTCGAGGGGGGCAGCAGGGCGGCAAACTTGCCGTCATCCTGATAGAGGCCCACCTCGATGGGGTCGCTCTGGCCGGCGACCCAGATCTTGAGGGTAACCGGATTGCCGCGCACGGCTTCACCGGGTGGCAGCAGCCAGCCCTGCCAGGCCTCGATGTGCGCCGCCAGCTGGGTACTGTCGAGCCCCAGATCCGGCCCGCTGCGCCAGCCCTGCCCGATGCGCTCTATCTGCCAGCTCGGCCCCTGCCAGGTGAGCACAACGGCGCTCTCCGGCAACAGCGGACGCGCCCGCTTGGCGCTGTTTTCCTGCTGGGCAATCTCCAGCCGGTGCAACAGGGTGATCACGATCAGCACCACCACAATGATCACGTTGTTCCAGCCTCTGCGGCTCAATTTGAACATGACAAGCCTCCCTTCGAACCGGCAGTGTACTGAATTCCAGCCATAAAAAAACCCGGCACAGGGCCGGGTTTTTGGGAATGCAGCATCAAGCAATTACTTGATTTTGCCTTCCTTGTAGATCACATGCTGACGAACAACGGGATCAAACTTTTTGATTTCCATTTTTTCGGGCATGGTGCGCTTGTTTTTGGTAGTGGTATAGAAGTGACCAGTACCGGCGCTGGAGTTCAGGCGAATCTTCTCGCGAATACCTTTAGCCATGATCTAATTCCTTATACCTTAACACCGCTGGCGCGCAGTTCAGCCAGAACCACTTCAACGCCACGCTTGTCGATGATACGCATGCCTTTTGCGGATACGCGCAGGCTTACGAAGCGTTTTTCACTCTCAACCCAGAAACGGTGAGTGTGCAGGTTCGGCAGGAAACGACGCTTGGTAGCGTTGTTAGCGTGCGAACGGTTGTTACCAACTGCCGGGCGCTTGCCGGTTACTTGGCATACTCTAGACATGTCAGTCTCTCCAAATCTTACTTCATTGCTCGAGCAAATATCTGCCCCGCTGGCCTTCGATTGCGGGGCAAACAGAAGGCGGCATTTTATACAGCATCCGTGATCAAAGATCAACTAATACGGAGCCAGAGCACAGTCATAACCAACCGCGCTCGGCGAAAGAAACCGTGATGCCATCACCGATCACCAAGTGATCCAGCACTCTGATATCGATCAGGGCCAGGGCGGCCGTGATCCGATCCGTGATCTGGCGGTCGGCCCTACTGGGCTCGGCGACGCCGGACGGGTGATTATGCGCCAGAATCACGGCGGCTGCATTATGTTTGAGTGCGATCTGCACGATTTCTCTGGGCCAGACGCTCGCCGAGTCGAGGGTGCCGTAAAAAAGTTCAACGAATTGAATCACTCTGTGCTGATTGTCGAGCAGCAGCAGGGCAAACACCTCCCGCGACCGATCCCGCAGCTGGGCCTGCAGATAGTCTCGGGTCAGCTGGGGCGAGGTAAGTGCATCCCCCCGTTGCAGCTGCTGCGCCAGATGACGTTTACCCATCTCCAGCACCGCCTGCAGCTGGGCATATTTGGCTGGGCCCAGGCCATGCGCCTCGCAGAAGGCACGTCGGTCCGCCCCCAGCAGATTGCGCAGCGATCCGAACTGATTCAACAGGTTGCGGGAGAGATCGACCGCACTCAGGCCACTGACCCCGGTGCGCAGGAAGATCGCCAGCAGCTCGGCATCGGACAAGCCGCCCGGGCCGTGACGCAGCAGCTTCTCACGGGGTCGTTCATCCTCTGGCCACTCCTTGATGCTCATTTGTCTCTCCTTCGCGCTATTGAGAGAAAACATAGCAAAGAAATCACGGGAGCCCGGCCACAAGACCCCCATGTCAGCCTCTGTCGTCGACTGCTGCCTGTGGTATCTTAGCCGACCAGTCAGAGTGAGCCGGAAGAGAAACAGCAGATGAGATTGGCCGATAAACGCATCCTGTTGGGTGTCAGTGGCGGGATCGCCGCCTACAAGAGTGCCGAGCTGGTACGCCGCCTGAAAGATCAGGGCGCCGAGGTACGGGTGGTGATGACCCGCTCCGCCAAGGAGTTCATCACCCCGCTGACCCTGCAGGCCGTCTCCGGCCACCCGGTGGCCGACAGTCTGCTGGATCCCGCTGCCGAGGCGGGCATGGGCCACATCGAGCTGGCCAAGTGGGCCGATCTGGTGCTGATCGCCCCCGCCAGCGCCAATCTGATGGCCCGCATGGCCGCCGGCATGGCCGACGAGCTGCTCACCACCCTCTGCCTGGCCACCCCGGCACCGGTGGCGCTGGCGCCGGCCATGAATCAGCAAATGTATCTCAACGCCGCCACTCAGGCCAACCTCAAGACCCTCGCCAGTCGCGGCATCCTGCTGTGGGGGCCGGATTCCGGTAGCCAGGCGTGCGGTGACGTGGGCCCGGGCCGGATGCTGGATCCCCTCGAGCTGGTTGAACGCTGCTGCCAGCAGCTCGCCGCCGAGCCGCTGCTGGCCGGCGTCAGGCTGCTGCTGACTGCCGGGCCGACCCGTGAAGCACTCGATCCGGTGCGCTACATCAGCAACCACAGCTCAGGCAAGATGGGCTATGCCATCGCCCGCGCCGCCCGTGAAGCGGGTGCCGAGGTGACGCTGGTGAGCGGCCCGGTGGCACTGGCCACCCCGGCCGGCGTCACCCGCGTCGACGTCGAGAGCGCCGAGCAGATGCACCAGGCGGTCATGAGCCGGGTCGGCGAGAGCGACCTCTTCATCGGCTGCGCCGCCGTCGCCGATTACCGCCCCGCCCAGGTGGCCGAGCAGAAGATCAAGAAGACCGGCGACAACGACCAGATGCAGCTGACCCTGGTCAAAAACCCCGACATCATCGCCGCCGTGGGGGCCTTGTCAGACAAACCCTTCACCGTCGGATTTGCCGCAGAAACCGTGGATGTGGAACAATACGCCCTCGACAAACTGCAGCGTAAGCGGCTGGACATGATCGCCGCCAACGACGTATCCCGTGCGGGCCAGGGCTTCAATGCCGATGACAACGCCCTCACCGTGTTCTGGCAAGGGGGTCAAGCCCCTCTGCCCCTGGCCGATAAGCTGACGCTGGCTCGTCACCTGATTGCCCTGATTGCACGCCATTACCGGCGCTGAGCCAGTCAATCGACCACCTCCACTCCAATAAAAACGATTTATGACAACACAAATTGAACTGAAGATTCTGGATGCCCGCATCGGCACCGACTATCCGCTGCCTGCCTACGCCACACCGGGCTCCGCCGGCATGGATCTGCGCGCCCTGCTGGATGCCCCGCTGACGCTGGCCCCGGGTGATACCACCCTGGTACCGACCGGGCTGGCCATCCACATCCAGGATCCGGGCCTGTGCGCCACCATCCTGCCCCGCTCCGGCCTCGGCCATAAACACGGCATCGTGTTGGGCAACCTGGTCGGCCTCATCGATTCCGACTACCAGGGCCAGCTGATGGTCTCGGTATGGAACCGCGGCAAAGAGGCGTTCACCATGCAGCCTGGCGAGCGCATCGCCCAGCTGGTGATCATGCCGGTGGTTCAGGCCAGCTTCCAACTGGTCGATGAGTTCAATCAGAGCGAACGGGGTGAAGGCGGTTTTGGTTCTTCTGGTCGCCAATAACAGACCACACCGGCCCGAGTGGCGGTGCCTAATAACAGAATCAGGCCATTGTTTTTTTAGGGGAATCCATGGCAAGCAGTAATCAGAAACAGAGTCGGCGCGATCAGATCCTGCAGGCGCTCGCCCACATGCTGGAGACCAGCCCAGGCCAGCGCATCACCACGGCCCGTCTGGCGGCCGAGGTGGGGGTCTCCGAGGCTGCCCTCTATCGACATTTTCCCAGCAAGGCGCGGATGTTCGAGGGGCTGATCGACTTTATCGAAGATTCCCTGCTGTCACGGGTCAACCTGATCATGGCCGAAGAGAAGGACACCATGAGCCGCTGTCACCACATACTGCAGCTGCTGCTGGTGTTCGCCGAGCGCAATCCCGGTATCACCCGCATCCTCAACGGCGACGCCCTGCTGGGCGAGCACGACCGGCTGCGGGATCGCATCAGCATCCTGTTCGACAAGCTGGAGACCCAGATCAAGCAGGTGCTGCGGGAGAAACGGCTGCGCGAAGGCCAGGGCTTCCAGCTCGACGAGACCATGCTGGCCAACCTGTTACTGGCCTACACCGAGGGGCGGATCAGTCAGTTCGTCCGCTCCGAGTTCAAAATCAAACCCACCGCCGGGTTTGAAGATCAGTGGCAGTTTATCCGCAGCCAGCTGCTGCAGAGCTGAGCAGTACGCCCGGCGACAATGCATTCGCAATCAGCCGCGGCTACGCCGCTCCAGGTGAGTTGCAGTAAAGAGGGAGGCCTTGGCCTCCCTTGTTTTTTGTGGCACAAAAGAGGCGGTGAGCACCAGATGCGACCCGGACTGTCGCATGCCAATGTTAGATTCATGCGTCATAAACCTTTTATCGCCTGACAGGACACCCTATGGAACCCGAAATCATTACCGAAGCGCAGACCTGGCTGGTCAACAACCAGGGCCTGCTGATCGAGTATGCCGTCAACATCGCGGCCGCCCTGCTCACCCTGCTGGTCGGCTACATCGCCGCCAACCTCATCAGCGGCGCCGTGGTCAAGGTGATGCAGTCCCGCAAGCTGGACACCACTGTCACCCACTTCGTCGGCAGCATCCTCAAGTACGCCATCCTGGTATTCGTGGTGATCGCAGCGCTGGGCCGGGTCGGGGTGCAGACCGCCTCCTTCGTCGCCATTATCGGTGCCGCCGGTCTGGCCATCGGTCTGGCGCTGCAGGGCTCGCTCTCCAACTTCGCCGCCGGCTTCCTGCTGATCATCTTCCGTCCCATCAAGGCAGGCGAGTTCATCGAAGTGGCAGGCACCAATGGCGTGGTGCAATCCGTTCAGCTGTTCACCACCACCCTCACCTCAGGTGACAACAAGATGGTGGTGGTGCCCAACTCCGCCATCCTCAACGGCACTATCGTCAACTACTCGCGCATGGATACCCGCCGCGTCGACATGACCTTCGGCATCGGCTACGGCTCGGATCTCCGCAAGGCTAAGCAGATCCTGGAGCGGCTGGTGAACGAAGAACCGCGCATCCTCAAGGAGCCGGCCACCACCATCGCCGTCGCCGCGCTGGCCGACTCCTCGGTCAACATAGTCGTGCGCCCCTGGGTCAAGACCGGCGACTACTGGGGAGTCTGGTTCGACTTCCACGAGAAGGTGAAGCTCACCTTCGATGCCGAAGGCATCGAGATCCCCTTCCCGCAGATGGTCATGCACATGCAAAAGCCGCAGGCGTAAACGCGGTTTTGCAGCCACCCACAATGCCAGCCTTCGGGCTGGCATTGTCGTCTCTGGCCTCGGCAGGGGTGAACACGACCATAAAAAAGCCGGCCACAATGGGCCGGACTTTGTTTTCAGCATTCCGGGGGGGTCGGCTTACACCAGCCGACGTGCCACCCGGTTGAGCAGCGGTTGCACCAGCACATATCCCCCCAGCACGGCACCGATCACCGCCAGTACCCGCAGCGGCAAGGTAGGGGCCGCACTGGTCAGCACCAGGGTCAACAGGCCGATGAGGCCGGTGGCGATCAGGCTAAGGGCAAACAGGGACAACACAGCTTTCATAGCGATCTCCTCATTCCAGACAGTAGCCATCCCTGGGAGATCTCGTCCATGCGACACCCATGCTAGCCATCTTGGGCCACCGACAATTTGCGCCTGCGCATGAAATGAGCGAAAAGGCGCCTATCGAATACTCTTTTGACTGCCATGCCAGGTTGCCACCCCGTCCACAGCATGCCTCGCCCTGAAAGCCCTTTCAGCGGCGGCAAGCCCGACCAAGTATGCGCAAACGCAAGATCCGGCAACCATGAGTGACTCATAATCGCAGCGTTTTGGTTGTAAACTCGGTCGATGGCAGACAATTGGTAAAGCTCTGTTACACGGGCCGCACCATGGGCTCGGTATAATGGGCCCGGTATAGTGCTCGAATAATAAGGTTTGGCGGGAGCCTTGCCTGCAAGGTTCATACACAACTTGGAAGACTGATAATCCTATGAAAAACATCAATCCAACCCAGACCCAGGCCTGGCAGGCACTGGAAGCCCACTTTGCAGCGAACAAAGAGACCCGGCTCAAGGATCTGTTCGCCCAGGATCCCCAGCGTTTCGACAAATTCTCCCTCACCTTCGGCGGCGACATCCTAGTCGATTACTCCAAGAACCTGATCACCGAGGAAACCCTCAAGTTGCTGGTTGATCTGGCCAAAGAGACCGATCTTCGCAGCGCGATCGATGCCATGTTCAATGGCGACAAGATCAACATGACCGAAGGCCGCTCGGTACTGCACGTGGCCCTGCGCAACCGCTCCGACCGCCCCATCGAGTGTGACGGCAAGGATGTGATGCCGGAAGTGAACGCCGTGCTGGCCAAGATGAAAGGCTTCTGCGAGAAGATCATCAGCGGCGAATGGAAAGGCTACACCGGCAAGGCGATCCAGCACGTGGTCAACATCGGCATCGGTGGCTCGGATCTGGGCCCGGTGATGATCACCGAGGCGTTGCGTCCCTACAAAAACCACCTGCAGATGCACTTCGTCTCCAACGTCGATGGCACCCACATCGCCGAGACCCTGAAGAAGATCGATCCGGAAACCACCCTGTTCCTGGTGGCCTCCAAGACCTTCACTACCCAGGAGACCATGACTAACGCCCTGACCGCCCGCGACTGGTTCATCAAGATCGCCGGTGACAAGGCCCACGTTGCCAAGCACTTCGCAGCCCTCTCCACCAACGGTAAGGCCGTGGCCGAGTTCGGTATCGACACCAACAACATGTTCGAGTTCTGGGACTGGGTTGGCGGCCGTTACTCCTCCTGGTCCGCCATCGGCATGCCTATCGCCCTGTCGGTCGGTTTCGACAACTTCGAGGCCCTGCTGCAAGGCGCCTTCGAGATGGATATGCACTTCGCCACCGCCTCCTATGAGCAGAACGTGCCGGTGCTGCTGGCACTGATCGGCCTGTGGTACAACAACTTCTACGGCGCAGAGTCCGAAGCCATCCTGCCCTACGACCAGTACATGCACCGTTTCCCCGCCTACTTCCAGCAGGGCAACATGGAGTCCAACGGCAAATACGTGGACCGCAACGGCAACAAGGTCGACTACCAGACCGGCCCCATCATCTGGGGTGAGCCGGGCACCAACGGCCAGCACGCCTTCTACCAGCTGATCCATCAGGGCACCAAGCTGATCCCCTGTGACTTCCTGGCACCGGCCATCAGCCACAACCCGATCGGCGACCACCACCCGAAACTGCTGGCCAACTTCTTCGCCCAGACCGAAGCGCTGGCCTTCGGCAAGAGCAAGGAACAGGTCGAAGCCGAGTTCCTGGCCGCCGGCAAAACCCTGGAGCAGGTCAAGGATCTGGTGCCGTTCAAGGTGTTCGAAGGCAACCGCCCGACCAACTCCATCCTGTTCAAGAGCCTGACCCCGAAAACCCTGGGTGCCCTGATCGCCATGTACGAGCACAAGATCTTCGTACAGGGCGCAATCTGGAACATCTTCAGCTTCGACCAGTGGGGTGTGGAGCTGGGCAAACAGCTGGCCAACAAGATCCTGCCGGAGCTCAACACTGCCGAGGCTGTCACCAGCCACGACTGCTCCACCAACGGCCTGATCAACACCTGGAAAGCGTGGAAAGCCTGATTTAGCCGGCCTTTCTGAATGCAAAAGCCCCGCTCGATGAGCGGGGCTTTTTTATGGCTGTCGGGCTGGTTTGCTGGCTGGCCGGTCGGGTGTCCAGCCCGACCGGCGACGGGGATCGTCACCCCCGCCTCCTTATCATCCTGCCCGATGCTGGCTTAACCGCCGACGGCGATACGCTTCATGTCCTTCATGTAACCGCGCAGTACCTGGCCGATCGCTTCGATGGGGTGGTTGCGGGTCGCCTCGTTGGCCGCCAGCAGCGCCAGGTTGTCGACGCTCTGCCCTTCCGCCTTGCTGGCCCCCAGATCACCCGCTTTCAGGGTCGGCATGAAGTGCTCGCGCAGCAAGGGCACGGCAGCGTTGGCGAACAGGTAGTTGCCGTACTCGGCGGTGTCGGAGATGACCACGTTCATCTCGTACAGGCGCTTGCGGGCAACTGTGTTGGCGATCAGCGGCAGCTCGTGCAGGGATTCGTAGTAGGCAGACTCCTCGTAGATACCGGAAGCCACCATGGTCTCGAACGCCAGCTCGACACCCGCCTTGACCATGGCCACCATCACCACGCCATTGTCGAAGTACTCCTGCTCGGCAATCTTGCCTGCAAACGCCGGGGCGTTTTCGAAAGCGGACTTGCCGGTCTCTTCACGCCAGCCGAACAGCTTGGCATCGTCTTCGGCCCAGTCGGCCATCATGCCGCGGGAGAATTCACCGGCGATGATGTCGTCCATGTGCTTCTCGAACAGCGGGCGCATCAGGGTCTTGAGCTGCTCGGAGAGCTCGAAGGCACGCAGCTTGGCCGGGTTGGACAGGCGGTCCATCATCAGGCTGATGCCACCCTGCTTCAGGGCTTCGGTGATGGTCTCCCAGCCGAACTGGATCAGCTTACCGGCGTAGGCCGGGTCTGTGCCTTCGGCAACCAGCTTGTCGTAGCAGAGCAGGGAACCGGCCTGCAGCATGCCGCAGAGAATGGTCTGCTCGCCCATCAGGTCGGATTTCACTTCCGCCACGAAGGAGGACTCCAGCACGCCGGCACGGTCGCCGCCGGTGGCGGAGGCCCACGCCTTGGCGATGGCCATGCCTTCACCCTTGGGATCGTTCTCCGGGTGAACGGCGATCAGGGTCGGTACGCCGAAGCCGCGTTTGTACTCTTCACGCACTTCGGTACCCGGGCACTTGGGCGCCACCATCACGACCGTGATGTCGGAGCGGATCTGCTGACCCTCTTCCACCACGTTGAAGCCGTGGGAGTAGCCCAGTGCGGCGCCCTGCTTCATCAGCGGCATCACGGTTTTGACGACGTCGGAGTGCTGCTTGTCCGGGGTCAGGTTCAGCACCAGATCGGCGGTCGGGATCAGCTCTTCATAGGTGCCGACCGCGAAGCCGTTGTCGGTGGCCTTCTGCCAGGAGGCGCGCTTCTCGGTGATGGCGGCCTTGCGCAGGGCGTAGGAGATATCCAGCCCGGAGTCACGCATGTTCAGGCCCTGGTTCAGGCCCTGGGCACCACAGCCCACAATCACCACCTTCTTGCCCTTCAGCACGTTGCAGCCGTCCGCGAACTCTTCGCGCTGCATGAAACGACACTTGCCCAGCTGGGCCAACTGCTGACGCAGGTTCAAGGTGTTGAAATAGTTAGCCATGGTGATTGCTCCGTTCGATTGATTCCATGCCGGATGGCGGCGTTGTCGAAACCACTATAGCGCGGGACACTTATTGCCTGAACTGATATATTCGAAACAGTACGTTGCAATAATTGAAACGTTAACCCTTCATGATCACATGGCGGGGCTAACCACCCACCGCTGGATATCGGGCAGGCATCCAGCGTCAGGAGCTGAAAGATGGACCTTCGCAATCTCGAACTGTTTCTCCACCTCGCCGACTCCCTCCACTTCGGCAAGAGCGCCGACGCCATGGCGGTCAGTCCCTCCACCCTCAGCCGCGCCATCCAGCGGCTGGAGCAGGAGACCGGCTGTGTGCTGTTCGAGCGGGACAACCGCTCGGTACGGCTCACCCCGGCCGGCGAGAAGCTGCGTGAGTTTGGTGGAGAGCTGCTGCAGGAGTGGCGCCAGCTCAAGCAGGAGCTCAAACGCAGCGATGAGCCGCTGCAGGGCCGACTACGGGTGTTCTGCTCGGTCACCGCCAGCTACTTTCTGCTGCCCGAGGTGCTGGAGCGCTTTCGCCGCCGCTATCCCCAGCTGGAGATCAAGCTGGAGACCGGCGACCCGGCGCTGGCGGTAGACAAGATCCTGGCCGACGAGGCTGATCTCGCCATCGCCGCCCGCCCCGATGCCCTCTCATCCAAGCTGGAGTTTGCCAGCCTGCAGCAGGTACCGCTGGTGTTCATCGCTCCTCGCACCGCACCGCAGCAGAACCAGTGGTTCTCCCAGGGCGAACCTGACTGGGAGCGGCTGCCGCTTATCCTCTCGGAGCAGGGGCTGGCCCGCAAACGCTGCGATCAGTGGCTGCGCAACAAGGGGATCGCCCCCAACATCTATGCGGAGGTGGCGGGCAACGAGGGGATTGTCGCCATGGTGGCGCTCGGCTTCGGCGTGGGGCTGGTGCCGGCGGCGGTGATCGACCACAGCCCCATGGGTGAGAAGGTACGCATCGTCGAGCCCAAGCCGGCGCTCAAACCATTCGATGTCGGCATCGCGGTGCTCAAGAAGCGGCTGGAGGAGCCGCTGATCCGCGCCTTCTGGGATACGGCGCGGGGACAGGGATCACTGCGCTGACAAGGCGGGCAACACAGGTGCATAGATGAGCGAGGGATCCTGCATCATGGCGCGGCTGCCGGCCGGCAGATCCGGATTGCTCAGCTCCAGCATCACCCGCCGATCGAGCTGCAGCCGCCGGATGGTGCTGCCAAAACCCGCCTCGAATATCCGCTCATAGTCACCGGACTGGCGGGCCCGCTGCAGCCCCAGCTCGATGCGCTTGGCCAGCTCCGGATACCTGGGTGAGACGAAAAACAACAGCGCCAGCGGATAGCGAAACACCAGGTGGGGTTCGATGGCCAGATCCGGATGCTGTGTGAGCTCATCCTCGATCTCGATGACCGAGCGCAGGAAGCAGTCGAAGCGCCGTTTGCGCAGCATGTTGAACAGGGCCTCATAGAGACCGCCCACCACCACGTCGAGGCCGTTCTCCTTGAGCAGACGGGTATCAGGCCAGGATCTGTGCTGACCGATGCGAAGCCCGGCCTGCCGCCAGTCGGTCAGCGATCGTATGTTGGCGAACCGCCCCTCGTCCCCCTGCCGAACGAGGCACACCCGCCAGCCCAGCAACCCTTTTGCCAACGGAACATGGATGGCCAGCAGGGTGCGCTCGCGCTCCTCATCGGGGGCAAACACCCCGACCTGCACCAGTTCGCCCCCCTGCAACTCCTTGACCGCCCGACCCTGCTCCATCGGCGGGCTGGCAATCAGCCGATAGGGACCGTATTCGGGCACGGTCAGATCGAGGGAGAGTCGCAACAGACCAGCCACGGCGGGATTGGGGTGATCAAGCAGCAGATTCCAGGCCCTGATGGGGGTCTCGGTCGCCTGCACGCTGCCAGCCAGCAGAATGACGCACCACAGCCAGCTCCTGATCATTGCACTCCTCCCCTTGTCACTTCCTCACTATAACCTCTCCTCCTCTACCGCCGGGCGCATGGCAGCACGGATATGTGAGCGACTCGATGTCAAATATGACAGTAGCTACGGCAAGGGGCAGATCAGAGACTAGACTGAACGTTCAACCTGAGTGGAAGAGGGAGTCCCGCCATGATGTCCAATCTGATCGAAATCAACAGCTCGCTGCTGTTCGACGAGTACCTGCAAAGCCTGGGGGTACCCTCAACCTTGCTGGATCAGGAACAGGACATCTATCTGCAGGAGCACCACCTGGCAGCGGTACGCCAGATCCAGGGTGAACTGAGGTTTTACCTCCGCGCCAACGCCCTCACCAAGCAGTGATCCGCAGCCGGTCACAGAACCGGCGCTGAATGCATATTACACTGGCACCATCCGCCACCCACGGGAGTGCCCATGAAACCAAGCGGCCTGGATCGGCTCTTCAAACCCCAGTCAATCGCCGTCATCGGCGCCTCGACCGACCCGCAGAAGGCCGGTCACGTGGTCATAAGGCACCTGCTCGCCGGCCATTTCAAGGGTCCCATCCTGCCGGTCAGCCCGCACAGCAAGGCCATTGCCGGCGTGCTGGCCTATCCCGACATCGACAGTCTCCCCCTTGCCCCTGACCTCGCCATCGTCTGTACCCGGCGGGAACGGGTACTGACCCTCATCGAGGCGCTCGGCAAGCGGGGAGCGGGTGCCGCCATCATACTGGCGGCCGATTTCACCCCACCTGAGCGCGAACAACTGCAGCGACTGAGCCGGCAATACGACATCCGCCTGCTCGGCCCCAACAGCATGGGGATGTTGTTGCCGGGTCAGGGCATCAATGCCAGCTTCTCACCGATTGCAGCCAAGCCCGGTCAGGTCGCCTTTCTCTCCCAGTCGGCCGCCGTCAGCACCACCATTCTGGATTGGGCCAAACAGCATGAACTCGGCTTCTCGGCCTTCATCTCCCTTGGCGATCACTGCGACATCAACTTCGGCCAACTACTGGATCAGCTCTCCCGCGACAGCGTGACCCGCGCCATCCTGCTCTACATGGACAAGCTGCAGGATGCCCGCCATTTTCTCTCGGCCGCCCGTGCCGCCGCCCGCAACAAGCCCATCCTGGTGCTCAAGAGCGGCCGCCATGAGCCGGACAACGGACTCGACAACGTCTATGACGCCGCCATCCGTCGCGCCGGCATGCTGCGGGTACGGGATACCCACGAACTGTTTGCCGCCGTCGAGACCCTGAGTCACTCCTTGACCCTCAAGGGGGAGCGGCTCGCCATCATCTCCAACGGCCGTGGCTTGGCCAACATGGCGATCGACAAGTTGCTGGAGCGTGGCGGCAAGCTGGCGATGCCGCCCCGCGACATTGGCAGCGATGCCGACATCAATGACTATCAGCAGGCTCTCGACGACCTGCTGCAAGGGGAGGAGGCTGACGCCATCCTGCTCATCCATGCCCCTTCACTCACCGCCCGCGGCGCCGCCTTGGCGCGAAGCCTGATCGACTACGTCAAGCAGCATCCCAGGGCCAGACGCTTCAATATCCTGACCAACTGGGCGGGGGAATATTCGGCCCAGGAGGGGCGTCGTCTATTCAGCGAGGCGGGATTCCCCACCTACCGCACCCCGGAGAGTGCGGTCGCCGCCTTCATGCATATGGTGGAGTACCGCCGTAACCAGAAGCAGCTGATGGAAACCCCTGCATCGCTGCAGGGTGACAGGCTCGACGTCGACCAGTGCCAACTGCTGATCCGGCAGGCGCTGGAACGCAAGCAGCTCACCCTCGACACCCATCTGGCACACCCCATTCTGCAGGCCGCAGGGCTCTCTACCCTGCCGACCTGGATCGTCTCCGATGCCATCGAGGCCACCCTGACCGCGGAGCAGATCGGCTATCCGGTCGCGGTCAAGCTGCGCTCGCCAGACATACTCCACAAGTCGGCCGTGCACGGCGTCATGCTCAACCTGCGCACCTCGGCCGAAGTCGCCCAGGCTGCGGACGCCATTCTGGATCGAGTCAGGCAACACGACCCCGGTGCCCGCATCGAAGGCCTGCTGGTACAGCGGATGGCACGGCGCAGCGGCGGCCTGGAGCTGCGGATCCGGCTGCAACAAGACCCGGTGTTCGGCCCTGTCATCCTGCTCGGTGAATCAGGAGCTGAACTGCAGGAGATGATGGCGGCCCTGCCGCCACTCAACCAAGCGCTGGCACGCTACCAGATCATAGGGGCGCTCAAGAGTCGCAAGATCCGCGAACAAGCCAGTCCGGAACGGCTCGATATCGATGCCCTCGGCCAGGTGCTATGCCAACTGTCGGAGCTGCTGCTCGCCTTCCCCGAGATCCAGCAGCTGGATCTGCACCCGTTGCAGGCCTGCGGCGCCGAGATGGTGGTGCTGGACGCCAGCCTGACCCTGCAACCCCATGAAGAGGGCAGCTGCAGGCTGGCCATCCGTCCCTATCCCACCGAGCTGGAAGAGGGGGCCTGGCTCAAGGATCAGAGCCATGTGCTGCTGCGCCCCATCCGACCGGAGGATGAACCTGCCCACAAGCAATTTGTCCTCAAGGTATCGGATGAAGACAGGTACAAGCGCTTCTTCGCCGATGTAGGGGAGCTGGGACACGAAGAACTGGCCCGCATGACCCAGATCGATTACGACCGGGAGATGGCCTTTGTCGCCGTGGGACAGGATGGGGAACGAAAAGATCAGATTTTAGGGGTGGTTCGCGCCATTTCGACGCCGGATCTGAGCGATGCCGAGTTTGCCATTCTGGTACGGTCCGATCTGAAGGGGTTGGGGCTTGGCAAACTGATGATGGAGAAGATTGTGCGTTATGCTAGGGAGCGCGGCATTGGCCAGCTGTCAGGCATGACCATGCCCAGCAACCGCGGCATGATCAACCTGGCCAAACGGCTTGGTTTCAAGATCGATATCCAGCTGGAAGATGGGGTAGTCAACATGGAGCTGCCCTGTGCGGAGCGAATAGAGAGGGAATAGCACGGGAAAGCGTGCTGAAATGACTGAATATCAGGCAATAAAAAAGCCCGCTCAGATGAGCGGGCTTCTTCAATTGGGTGCCTGGCAGTGTCCTACTCTCGCATGGCGAATGCCACACTACCATCGGCGCTACAGCGTTTCACTTCTGAGTTCGGCATGGGGTCAGGTGGTTCCACTGCGCTATTGCCGCCAGGCAAAAATCTTCAATCTGAAAAAGCTGATTTAGTTATTCGTTCTCGGTATCTGCTACAAGTCTTCGAACACTTCTTGGGTGTTGTATGGTTAAGCCTCACGGGTAATTAGTATGGGTTAGCTCAACACGTCGCCGCGCTTACACACCCCACCTATCAACGTTGTGGTCTCCAACGGCCCTTTAGGACCCTCAAGGGGTCAGGGATGACTCATCTCAGGGCTCGCTTCCCGCTTAGATGCTTTCAGCGGTTATCGATTCCGAACTTAGCTACCGGGCAGTGCCACTGGCGTGACAACCCGAACACCAGAGGTTCGTTCACTCCGGTCCTCTCGTACTAGGAGCAACTCCCTTCAATCATCCAACGCCCACGGCAGATAGGGACCGAACTGTCTCACGACGTTCTGAACCCAGCTCGCGTACCACTTTAAATGGCGAACAGCCATACCCTTGGGACCGACT
>NZ_CP077394.1:4022500-4095000 GCF_019048665.1 Aeromonas sp. FDAARGOS 1408
AACTGCGCACTTTGTCCCAGTCGGTAAACTCGAGGTCCTTGCTGGTATCCGTGCTGCCGCCGGTGATCTTCATGATCAGCTGGATGATGCGGGTCTGCCACCAGTTATAGCGGGAGTACTGCAGCGCACCGGCAAACACCCCCAGGGTTTTTGGCTTCCAGGGGGAGAGGCGCAAAAACTTCTTCATGTAGGCATTGGTCTGCGGGGTCTGCTTCTCGGGCTTGCGGGCCGTCAGGTTGACACAGAAGAAGGCGGCGTTGGCCACTTCCAGCTGTTCGTGATGAGCATGGATGAAACTGAACAGGCTGGGGTGGAAGTTGCCATAGCGAATGGAAGCGCCGATAAGCACCTTCTTGAACTTGCTGAGGTTGCACATGGGCAGGCTGTGCAGATCCTGCATCACCACCTCGCATCCCTCGATCTCAGCCAGCATGGCATCGACGATTTTTCGCGTTTGCCCGTCACGGGAAGAATAAAGCACCAGAATCTTGTCCATACCAACCTCAACTACGCCAGAATGCAGGGGTAAACAGTACCAGAAGCGTAAAGATTTCCAATCGACCAAACAACATGGCGACCACCAGTATCCATTGGGCCGTTGCCGAGATATTGCCAAAGTTGGCCGACACCTCACCCAGCCCCGGCCCCACGTTGGTAAACGCGGCCGCCACGGCGGAGAAAGCGGTCACCTCGTTCAAGCCGGTCATCAGCAACAACAGCATAAAGATGAAGAACAGGATGATGTAGGTGGCAAAGTAGCCCCACACCGCTTCCACGATCCGCTCTGGTACGGCGCGACGGCCCAGCTTGAGGGTATAGATGGCGCGTGGATGCACCAGTCGCTTCAGCTCGCGCATCCCCTGCAGGAACAGGATCATGAAACGCATCACCTTGATGCCGCCACCGGTACTGCCGGCGCAGCAGCCGATGAAGGCGGAGAACATCAGCAGCATGGGCAGGAAAGAGGGCCAATCCGCATAACTGGTGGTGCTGTAACCGGTAGTCGTGCCCAGCGACACCGCCTGGAACAAGCCGTGGTTGAGCGCATCCTGCCAGGTGTCGTAATGACCGTGGAACAACAGGGAGACGAAGCAGATCAGCACCAGTACACACTGGATGCTCAGGAACACCTTGAGCTCGGAGTCCCGTAGATAACTGCTCAGTCGCACCGGCTTGTGGGCGAACACCATGAAGTGCAGAGCAAAGTTGACGCTAGCCAGCAGCAGAAACAGCACTGTGATCAGGTTGATGGCCGGGCTGTTGAAGAAACCTATGCTGGCATCGTGAGTCGAGAAGCCCCCCACAGACATGGTGGAGAAGGAGTGACAGATGGCATCGAACAGGGTCATGCCCGCCATCCAGTACGCCAGGGCGCAGAGGGAGGTGAGCAGCAGATAGATGAACCAGAGCGCCTTGGCCGTCTCGGCGATACGCGGGGTGACCTTGTTGTCCTTGACCGGCCCCGGAATTTCGGCGCGATAGAGCTGCATGCCCCCGATACCGAGCAGCGGCAGTATGGCTACCGCCAGCACAATGATCCCCATGCCCCCCAGCCACTGCAGCAGCTGGCGATAGAACAGAAACGCCTTGGGCAGGTTGTCCAGCCCGGTAAGCACGGTCGCCCCCGTGGTGGTCAGGCCGGAAAACGACTCGAAGAAGGCCTCGGACACCGTCATGCCGGGCACCTCCCCCAGCAGGAACGGCAAGGCCCCGACGCTGCCCAGTACCACCCAGAACAGCACGACGATGAGGAAGCCCTCTTTGGACCTGAGGTCCTTCTTCTGATGACGGTTGGGAAACCAGAGTGCGGCGCCGAGCAGCAGGGCGATGAAGAAGGAGTTGACGAACTCGGCACCACCACCATCACGATAGCCAAATGCAACCATCGCGGGCAGCAGCATGGTCGAACTGAACAGTGCGACCAGCAGGCCAACGATACGAATGATGCTCAGAATCTGCATTCCGGCTCCCTCTTCAGACCAAAAGAGCGATGGATTCTAGCCATCTAAGGGACGAAGGGATACCCGACCTTGGGTTCGGTCGGTCAATTCCTGTGCGATACGGGCCCAGAGCGCGGACTCCCACGCCACCTGCAGGGTGACGCTGGCGCCATAGTCGGCCGTCAGCAACTGGCCCTGATAAGCCTGGATCAGGGCCTCTACGGCCCCCATGTCGACATAGTCGCACTGGATGAGAGAGGTGGTCTGTTGGCGCTTGATGCGGGTCTCGAGCTGCTTGAGTGCCGCCCCCACGCCACCTCCGTAGGCCTTGACCAGACCGCCGGTGCCTAGCAGCACGCCACCGTAATAGCGCACCACCACGGCGGCGATCTCGCCGAGACCCGCCCCCATCAGCTGGGCCAGCATGGGTTTGCCGGCAGTGCCAGAGGGCTCACCATCATCGCTGAAGCCATAGACCTGACTGTCCTGCGGGGCGCCTGCGACAAAGGCCCAGCAGTGATGCCGGGCCCCGGGGTGTTGTTGTTTTATCTCGCCAATCCAGGCCTTGGCGGCCTCGATGGTCGGCGTGTGGGCAAGATAAGTGATGAAACGGCTCTTCTTGATCTCTTCACTCACCTCCAGCGGTGCGGCCGGTATGGAATAGTCCGCCGCCATCAGAGCCCTGCTTGTCTGGTCAGGTTCTCCACCCCGTTGGCATGCAGCACCACGTTGTCTTCGATGCGGATGCCGCCATAGGGGCGCAGCGCCTCGACCTTGTTCCAGTTGACCCGCTTGCCCTGCTCACCCTGACGCAACGGCTCCAGCAGGCTGTCGATGAAGTAGAGGCCCGGCTCTATGGTGAACACCTGGCCCACCTCCATCACCCGGGTGCAGCGCAGATAGGGGAACTGTTCGGGAGCCGACAGGTGGGTGCCGCGCTCATCCTGCATGAAGCCGCCGGCATCGTGTACCTGCAGGCCGAGGAAGTGGCCGAGGCCGTGGGGGAAGAAGACGTTGGTCACCCCGGTGTGGATCATCTCGTCCACCGACATGTCCACCAGCTCGGTGGCTTGCAGCAGGCGCGCCAGCCTGTGATGCATCTGCAGATGCAGCTCGCTGTAACGGCGGCCCGGCTTAATCTCCTCGATGATCTCCTGCTGCTGGGCATCCAGCGCCGCGATCAGATCGGCAAACTCGCCGCGCCGCCAGGCCCAGGTCCGGGTGATGTCGGAGGCATAGCCGTGCACGTCCACGCCGGCGTCGATCAGGAAGGAATAGCGCTCCGCATCGGGTACCCGCTGAGTGGAGAGGTGGGTGTAGTGCAGGATGGCCGCATTGCGGTTGATGGCGACGATATTGCCGTAGGGCGCCTCATTGGCCCCCTGCCCGACCGCCTTCATGTAGGCCAGGTTGATCTCGAACTCGCTCGCCCCCGCCATGAAGGAGTCCTTGGCCGCAATGTGGCCGCGTACCCCGATGCGGTTGGCATCGCGCAGGCATTCCAGCTCGTAGGCCGTCTTGTAGGCACGATGATAATGTAGATAGTTGAGCACCGCCTCCGGATTGGGCTGGCCCAGCCCCAGCAGTTCGGCCACCTCCAGGTGGCCGCCCAGATAGGCCCACTCCTGCTTGTTGGCCGGCAGGTGATCAGCAACCTGCTCCGGTCGAGTCAGGAAGCGGATATCGAAGAAGTCGACCCAGAAGGCGTTGGGCAGGTCCGCTACCTTGTGCCAGAAATCCACCGGCCGGTAGAACAGCAGCACCGGTTTGTTCACCCCGTCCACCAGCAACCAGCAGTGGGGATTGTCCAGCACCGGCAACCAGGCCTTGAACTGGGGGTTCACCTTGAAGGGGTAATCCTGATCATCGAGGAAGATGCGGTGAGTCTGGCCGGAGTGGATGGCCAGACCGCCCAGTCCCTGCTGTTGCAGTATGTCGCGGGTGCGCTGCTGCAAGGTGTCGAGGTGCTGGGCAAAAAGTTGGCTGTAGCTGCTCATGGCGTCCTGCTCCGGGAGAAATGTGGTTTCAGCATAACATCAAGCGAATCAAGGCTCGAACCGTCAAGCTATCGCTTCGTGAGGTAACGCATACGTTACAAGGCTTTTGTTATGAAACAAAAACCAACCATTAACAAATAAAAAACAATTCAATACACTGCCGGTAGATACATGCAGTCAGGGACTACTCATGCACAACCTTTGCCTGTGGCAACCGGATCAGGAGCGGATGCAGCAATCCAACCTCCAGCACTTCATGGCCGAGGTCAACCGCTTCCACGGCCTGCAGCTGCACAGCTACGCCCAGCTCTACCAGTGGTCGGTGGAGAAGACAACCCGTTTCTGGCCGCTGGTGTGGCAGCACTGCGGCGTCAAGGGCGAGCTCGGCAACATAGTGGCGGAGAACCGCCAGGAGATGCAGCGCACCCGCTGGTTCCCGGACAGCCGGCTCAACTTCGCCGAAAACCTGCTGCGCCGCCAGGATGACACGCCGGCCATCATCTCCCGCATTGAAGGGAACCCCAGCCAGACCCTGAGCTGGCGCGAACTGGCGGATCAGGTCGCAAGGCTGGCCCAGTGGTTGCGCAGCCAGGGCATCGGCCGGGGCGATGTGGTGGCAGCCTATCTGCCCAATATTCCGGAAACCGTGGTGGCCATGCTGGCGACCACCAGCCTGGGGGCGATCTGGACCTCCACCAGCCCAGATTTTGGCGAAGCCAGCGTGGTGGAGCGCTTCGGCCAGACCCGGCCGCGAGTGCTGTTTGCGGTGGATGGCTATCGCTACAACGGCAAGGCCATCGACATTCAAGACAAGGTGGCGGGGGTCGTCGGCCAGATCGACAGCATAGAGCAGACGGTCATGATCCCCCTGCTCGGCCACTCCCTGCAGCTGGGTCACGACTGGCGTCAGATCCTGGCCGGCCAGCCGGATGCCAGCCTGCAGTTCGAGCCCATGGCCTTCAACGACCCGCTCTACATCCTCTATTCGTCCGGCACCACCGGCAAACCCAAGTGCATCGTGCACGGGATTGGCGGCACCCTGCTGCAACACCTGAAAGAGCACCAGCTGCACTGCGACATCAAGCCGGGGGAGCGTATCTTCTACTTCACCACCTGCGGCTGGATGATGTGGAACTGGCTGGTGAGCGCGCTCGCCTCCGGCGCCACCCTGGTGCTCTACGACGGCTCCCCCTTCTACCCGGACGGCAATGTGCTGTGGGATCTCGCCCGCGACGAAGAAGTCGCCCTCTTCGGCACCTCGGCCAAATACCTGGATGCGCTGCACAAGCAGGGTTATGCCCCTATCAAGACCCACGACTTGCCACACCTGCGGCTCATCTGCAGCACCGGCTCCGTGCTCTCTCCCGAAGGGTTCGACTACGTCTATCAGCAGATCAAGCAGGATGTGCAGCTCAGCTCCATCTCAGGTGGCACCGACATCTGCTCCTGCTTCGTCATCGGCAACCCGCTCAGCCCCGTCTACCGCGGCGAGAGTCAGGGACGCGGCCTCGGTCTCGCGGTGCAGGTATTCAACGAAGCGGGCCTGCCGGTACAGGGTGAAAAGGGCGAGCTGGTCTGCACCAAGCCGTTCCCGGCCCAGCCCATCGGCTTCTGGGGGGACGACAGCGGCGACAAGTACCACGCCGCCTATTTCGAGCGGTTCGACAACATCTGGTGCCACGGCGACTGGATCGAGTTGACCCCGACCGGCGGCATTCTGTTCTACGGTCGCTCCGACGCCACCCTCAACCCGGGCGGCGTGCGCATCGGCACCAGCGAGATTTACCGCTACGTCGAGCAACTGGAGGAAGTAGAAGAGAGCATCGTCATCGGCCAGCAGTGGCAGCAAGACGAGCGGGTTGTGCTGTTCGTCAAGCTCAAGCCTGGTCTCAAGCTGGACGAGCCGCTGCGCGAGCGCATCCGCCAGCAGGTGCGCCAGCACTGCACCGCCCGCCACGTGCCGGCCCGCATCCTGCAGGTGGACGCCATTCCGCGCACCAAGTCCGGCAAGATAGTGGAGCTGGCGGTGCGGGAAGTGGTGCACAACAGGCCCGTCAACAACACCCACGCTCTCGCCGATCCCGAGGTGCTGAGCCAGTATCGCGACCGGCCAGAGCTGGCCAGCTGAGGCCACACAAGGTTAATAAAGGCGTCATCAGACGCCTTTATTTTGATTGTTAATCTGAGGCGAGCTTTTACTCGAGATCTGTTAAACGAATGTTTTAAATAGGTGTTGAAATTGTCTTCTTTTGGATCAATAGTGAGCCTCGCCCCCTGCTGGGGATAAAGGAGCACCACCCCCCACCATGTGGGAACAAGGAGACACTCTCATGATCTACCAAGGCGAAACCCTGACGGTCAGCTACCTCGAAGACGGCATTGCCGAGCTGAGGTTCGATGCTCCGGGTTCAGTCAACAAGCTGGATCGCGCTACCCTGCTCTCCCTGAGCGAAGCGATCGCCGCATTACAACAAGAACGTGAACTAAAAGGTCTGATCCTCACCTCCGGCAAAGACGCCTTCATCGTCGGCGCCGACATCACCGAATTCCTGGAACTGTTCGATCTGCCGCAGGAAGATCTGCTCGGCTGGCTGAAAAAGGCCAACGACATCTTCAACGCCATCGAAGATCTGCCGGTGCCGACCCTCAGCGCCATCAAGGGCCACGCCCTGGGCGGCGGCTGCGAGACCATTCTCTCCACCGACTTCCGGCTGGCCGACACCACGGCCAAGATCGGCCTGCCCGAGACCAAGCTCGGCATCATGCCCGGCTTTGGCGGCACCGTCCGTCTGCCGCGAGTGATCGGCGCCGACAACGCGCTGGAGTGGATCACCACCGGCAAGGATTACCGTGCCGATGACGCTCTCAAAGTGGGTGCCATCGATGCCGTGGTCGCCCCGGATGCGCTGCAGGGCGCCGCCGTGCAGATGATCAAGGACGCGATCAAGGGCAAGCTGGACTGGCAGAGCCGCCGCGCCACCAAGAAGGCCCCGTTGCGTCTCTCCAAACTGGAAGCCATGATGAGCTTCACCACCGCCGCCGGCATGGTTGCCGCCGTGGCGGGCAAACACTATCCGGCACCCATGGCCGCCGTGAAGACGGTGGAAGCCGCCGCCGGCATGGGTCGGGACGAAGCGCTGGTCGCCGAAGCCGCCACCTTCATCAAGCTGGCGAAAACCGATGTCGCCAAGGCGCTGGTCGGCATCTTCCTCAACGATCAGCACGTCAAGGCGCTGGCCAAGAAGGCCGCCAAGCAGGCGAACAAGGCCACCGGCCATGCCGCCGTGCTGGGTGCCGGCATCATGGGGGGCGGCATCGCCTACCAGTCCGCCAGCAAGGGCATCCCGGCGGTGATGAAGGACATCAACGAGAAGGCGTTGGCACTTGGCATGGGCGAAGCCACCAAGCTGCTCAACGGCCAGCTCGAGCGCGGTCGCATCGATGGCATCAAGATGGGCCAGGTGCTCTCCGCCATCACCCCGACCCTCAGCTATGACAACGTCAAGCATGTGGACGTGGTGGTCGAGGCCGTGGTCGAGAACCCGAAAGTGAAGGCGGCCGTGCTGAGTGAAGTGGAAGGCGTGATCGGCGAAGACGCCGTGCTCGCCAGCAACACCTCCACCATCCCCATCTCCCTGCTGGCCAAGAGCCTGAAGCGTCCCGAGAATTTCTGCGGCATGCACTTCTTCAACCCGGTGCACCGCATGCCGCTGGTGGAGATCATCCGCGGCGAGCAAACCTCGGACGACACCATCAACCGCGTGGTGGCCTACGCCGCCGCCATGGGCAAGTCCCCGGTGGTGGTCAACGACTGCCCTGGCTTCTTCGTCAACCGCGTGCTGTTCCCCTACTTCTTCGGCTTCAACAAGCTGGTCGCCGATGGCGCCGACTTCGCCGCCGTCGACAAGGTGATGGAGAAGGAGTTCGGCTGGCCCATGGGCCCCGCCTACCTGCTGGACGTGGTCGGCATCGACACCGGCCACCATGCCGGTGATGTGATGGCACAGGGCTTCCCGGCGCGCATGAGCAAGGAAGGCCGTACCGCCATCGACGTGATGTACGAGGCGAGCCGCTTCGGTCAGAAGAACGGCAAGGGCTTCTACGCCTACGAGGCTGACAAGAAGGGCAAACCGAAGAAGGTGGCCGATGTCGCCAGCTACGAGCTGCTGGCCCCGATTGCCAAGCCGAAACAGGATTTCGACAAGGACGCCATCATCGCCCGCATGATGATCCCGATGATCAACGAGGTGGTGCTCTGTCTGGAAGAGGGCATAGTCGCCACCCCAGCCGAAGCCGACATCGCGCTGGTTTACGGTCTGGGCTTCCCTCCCTTCCGCGGCGGCGTGTTCCGCTATCTGGACACTATCGGTCTGGATCGCTATATCGCCATGGCCGACCAGTATGCCGACCTTGGCCCGCTCTACCGCGTCAGCGACAAGCTGCGTGAGATGGCCGCCCAGGGCAAAACCTTCTACTGATTGCGGAAAGGAGATCCATTCATGAAAGACGTAGTCATTGTCGACTGTATCCGGACCCCGATGGGCCGGTCCAAGGGCGGCGCCTTCCGCAACGTGCGTGCAGAAGACTTGTCCGCGCACCTGATGAAATCCATCCTGCTGCGCAACCCCAACCTCGACCCGAACGAGATCGAGGACATCTACTGGGGCTGCGTGCAGCAGACCCTGGAGCAGGGCTTCAACATCGCCCGCAACGCCGCCCTGCTGGCCGGCATCCCGAAACAGGTGGGGGCAGTCACCGTCAACCGCCTGTGCGGCTCCTCCATGCAGGCGCTGCACGACGCCTCCCGCGCCATCCAGGTGGGTGATGGGGATATCTTCATCATCGGCGGCGTCGAGCACATGGGTCACGTGCCCATGAGCCACGGGGTGGACTTCCACCCCGGCATGGCCAAGTCGGTGGCCAAAGCCTCCGGCATGATGGGGCTGACCGCCGAGATGCTCGGCAAGCTGCACGGCATCAGCCGTCAGCAGCAGGACGAGTTTGCCGCCCGCTCCCATCGCCGCGCTCACGCCGCCACCGTGGAAGGGCGTTTTGCCAAGGAGATCGTCGGGCTGGAAGGCCATGACGCCAACGGCGCCCGCTTCTTCTACGACTACGACGAGGTGATCCGCCCCGAGACCACGGTCGACACCCTGAGCCAGCTGCGCCCGGTGTTCGACCCGGTCAACGGCACCGTCACCGCCGGCACCTCTTCGGCCCTGTCCGATGGCGCCGCCGCCATGCTGGTGATGAGTGCGGATCGCGCCAAGGCGCTCGGCCTCACCCCGCGCGCCAAGGTACGTGCCATGGCCATCGCCGGTTGCGACGCCGCCATCATGGGTTACGGCCCGGTGCCGGCCACCCAGAAGGCGCTCAAGCGGGCCGGTCTGACCGTCGGTGACATCGATCTGTTCGAGTTGAACGAGGCGTTTGCCGCCCAGTCCCTGCCCTGCGTGAAGGATCTGGGTCTGCAAGACCTGGTGGACGAGAAGGTGAACCTGAACGGCGGCGCCATCGCCCTGGGTCACCCGCTCGGCTGCTCCGGCGCCCGCATCTCCACCACCCTGATCAATCTGATGGAGGAGAAGGACGCGACCCTGGGCGTGGCCACCATGTGCATCGGCCTGGGTCAGGGCATCGCCACCGTGTTCGAGCGAGTGTAACTGTATCTCCCGGACCGGTACGCCGGTCCGGGAAGTGCCCCGCCAGGGGCTGAATTTTACAATATGGGCCCGCTTCTGCTTCTCGGCGAGGCGGCCCGTATCGCAGGTTTTGGGGCCGGTCAGACTGCCCCGCCATCGAGTCTGTGGAGTGCGCCACACGGGGTGCACTTCTGTCGTCAGCATCTGCGTCTTGGCCGGCCCGTTTGGGTCGGCCTTTTTTATTTGCACGGCAGGATATGGGAGGATATTGCCCATAACCTCACATTAGATGGGGGGCTTGCTTGCTTTTTGCTCCCCCGACAGGTTCAATCTGCACAAAAAAATGGGTGGATGCACATACATATGTCAACGAGCAAACAACTGCTGATCGTCGACGACGACCAAGAGATCCGCGAGCTGCTCAATGAATACCTGACCAGGGCTGGCTTCGAGGTATTGACCGCAGCGGAGGGCAACGAGATGCGCCAGCAGCTCGCCCAGCACAGCCCGGACCTCATCATTCTCGATATCATGATGCCTGGCGACGACGGTTTTACCCTCTGCCAGCAGATCCGTCGCGACTCTCAGGTCCCTATCATCATGCTGACCGCCGCCTCCGACGAGGCTGACCGGGTGATCGGGCTGGAACTCGGTGCCGACGACTACATCGCCAAGCCGTTCAGCCCGCGCGAACTACAGGCCCGCATCAAGGCGCTGCTGCGCCGCGCCGAATTTCGCCAACCGGAGAAAGAGAAGGAGCCGAGCCGTCGGCTGCGCTTCGCCGAGTGGACCCTGGATACCCTGAGCCACCAGCTGACTCACGAGGATGGCAGCCTGCTGGATCTCTCCGGCAGCGATGCCATGCTGCTCGGCATGTTCCTGCAGCAGCCCGGCGTGGTGCTGGACCGGGATACCATCTCGGACGCCACTCGCGGTCGCGAGAGCCTGCCGATGGAGCGCGGCATCGACGTGCAGATCAGCCGCTTGCGCCAGAAGCTGGGTGACAACGGCAAGAGCCCGCGCATCATCAAGACCATTCGCGGCAGCGGCTACATGCTGATCGCCGAGGTGCACGAGATCCCATGAGAGCCAGCAAGGTAGCGACGGCATGCTGCTCGACACAAGGCGAGAGATCCCATGAATAGCAGGTGGTTCTGGCGGGTTCTGGTACCCCGCTCCCTGCTGTCGCGGATGCTGCTGCTGTTGCTGCTGGCGATCCTGCTCTCCCAGACCATCCTCACCGGCATCTGGATGCAGCAGATCCAGAAGCGGGAGCTGGAGGGCATGCTCAGCACCACCCGCAACCTGGCGCTGTCGGCCGCCTCCACCGTCAACTTCTTCAAATCCTTGCCGCTGCAGTATCGCCACATCGCGCTGGACCAGCTGCGCAACATGGGCGGCAGCCGCTTCTTCGTCTCCCTGAACGAAGAGGAGATCCACATCAGCGCCATCCCCGACAGCGAGCGCAAGACGCTGGTGCTCAAGGAGGTGCAGGGGGTGCTGACCCGCAAGCTCTCCGACGCCATGGCGATCAAGGTGGACTTCTCGCGGCCAGAGGATCTGCACGTCTTCAACAACGACACCCTGCTGGCGGATCTGCCCTCCTCCTGGGCCCGCTACACCCTGTCGCTGGAGCCGCTCAATCCGCCGGTACTGGTGACCCAGATCGAGATAGAGCCGGGGGAGTGGCTCTATCTGGCGGCCTTGCTCCCGGCCCCCTACATGACGCTGGATGACACCGTCATGCCCAGCAACCAGGTGCGCTTCATCGCCCTGATGACGGTGTTCCTCTGCTTCTTCACCTTCCTGCTGGTGCGCTGGCAGACCCGGCCGCTGCGCCGGCTGGCCAAGGCGGCAGTCAACCTCGGCAAGGACATCGACCAGCCCTCGCTCAAGGAAGAGGGAGCCTCCGAGATAGTGGCGGCCACCCGCGCCTTCAACATCATGCAGCACCGTATCCGCCGCTATATCGACGATAGAGAGCGGTTGTTCAGCTCCATTTCCCACGACCTCAAGACCCCCATCACCCGACTGCGGCTGCGGGTCGAGCTGCTCGACGACGAGCAGCAGATCGCCAAGTTCAACAAGGATCTGGACGAGCTGGAGCTGATGGTGAAGGGGGCGCTGCAGACGGTGAAGGACACCGACATCCACGAGAACATCGAGCAGCTCGACATCGACGCCATGCTGGAACAGATGGCGGAGGCCATGAACCTGCACGACGAGCGGCTGACCATCGAGGGCCACTGCAAGCAGCCCTACCGCGGCAAACCGCTGGCCCTCAAGCGCTGCATCGGCAATCTGGTGGACAACGGCATCAAGTACGGCCAGAAAGTGCGCATCATCATCATGGACGACGAGGAGATGCTGATCCTGTTCATCATGGACGAGGGGCCCGGCCTGCCGGAAGATCAGTTCGAACGTATCTTCGAGCCCTACTACCGGCTCAGCACGGATCTGGCCGGCACAGGCCTGGGTCTGGGCATTGCCCGCAACATAGCCCACGCCCACGGCGGCGACCTGGTGCTGGAAAATCGTCCGCAGGGCGGCCTGCAGGCCACCCTCTCCCTACCAAGGCAGTAACCTTATGAAGTGGTTGTCTTTTTCTGTCATCACCCTGTTGTCTCTGCCGATCGAGGCCTCCCAGGTGGAGGTGCTGCACTGGTGGACGTCTGGCGGCGAGGCCAAGGCGGTGGAGGTGCTCAAGTCAGAATGGACCGAGCAGGGCAACCAGTGGAACGACTTCGCGGTGCAAGGGGGCGGCGGCAAGAGCGCCATGACGGTGCTGAAAAGTCGGGCCCTGGCGGCCAACCCACCGGAGGCGGCCCACCTCAAGGGGTTCGAGTTGCGGGAGTGGGCCGGACTCGGCTTCCTGCGCGATCTCAGCCCCATGGCCGAACACCTCGGCTGGTATCCCCAGCTGCCCCCCATGGTGCGGGAGACTCTCAGCCAGAACGGCGCCCTGATGGCGGTACCGACCGGCATCCACCGGGTCAACTGGCTGTGGCTCAACCGCAAGATCTTCGAGCGCAACAAGCTGACCCCGCCCACCAGCTGGGCCCAGTTCGTGACCGTGGCCGATCGGCTCAAGCAGCAAGGGATCACCCCGCTCGCCATCGGCAACGAGCCCTGGCAGCTGGCGGTGTTGTTCGAAACGGTAGCGCTCGGCGAGGGCGGCAAAACGTTCTACCGCAAGGCGTTCGTGGAACAGGACAGCGCCACCCTGACCGGTCCCGACATGGTGCGGGTGCTGACCCGCTTCCAGCAGCTGCGCAGCTATGTGCCGGAGAAATACGCCGGCCTGAAGTGGCACCAGGCCACCAACCTGCTGGAGAGCGGCGGCGCCGCCATGCAGGTGATGGGGGACTGGGTGAAGGGCGAGCTGAGCGCCGGCAACTATCGGCCAGGCGAGGATATCGAGTGCCTGCCGAGCCCTGGCAGCCAGGGGCTGTTCAGCTACAACCTCGATTCCATCGCCATGTTCAAGCAGCGGGATCCGGCCCAGCTGCAGGCCCAGGGCGAACTGGCCCAGCTGCTGATGACGCCGCGCTTCCAGCAGGAGTTCAACCGGGTGAAGGGTTCGATCCCGGCGCTGGTCAAACCGGACATGAGCAAGTTCGACCGCTGCGCCGTGCGCTCCTACCAGGATTTCCTGCAGGCGGAGCGAGAGGGCAACCTGCTGCCCAGCATGGCGGAGGGGATGGCGACGCCGACCAACATGCGCCAGGCGATCATGGATGTGCTGAGCAACTTCTTCAACGACCCCAGAGCCAACCCGCAGCTGACCGCCCTACATCTGGAGCGGGCCATGCGCTCGACCCGCTGACGCTTTTCGCTGCGGCCAGAAACGACAAAGGCGGATAAGATATCCGCCTTTGTCATCGTGAGAGTCTTGGGGTCAGGATTGATCGTTTTCGTCCTCATCCTCGTCATAGTAATCGCTGAGCTCGATCCAGAGCCCCAGTCCGATCATCACCATGGAACCGAACCAGGTGCCGGTGTTACCGATCGGGCTGCCCATCACTATCATGGCGAAAGACAAGAACCCCATGCCTGCGTAGGCTTGTAATCTGCCGTAGGAGACCTGCATATTCACACCTCCTTGTTGAATATGGTTCAATTTTTATATTACTCATACGGCGGGGTGTGGGTAGGGCCGGATAACACTTTGGTTACATATGCTGTTGACAGCCCAGGTAGTTTGATTATTTTTTCGCCGCGAGTATCATTGGCAGCTGATTTGGTTGAAGGTTGATTATTGATGAGTGCTTTATTCTGCGACGCGACTCACGAGTTGGACGCAATCGGGCTTCGTTGTCCCGAACCTGTCATGATGGTGCGTAAAAAAGTGCGGCTGATGGCTGATGGGGAGACCCTGCTGGTCAGTGCCGACGATCCCTCAACCACCCGCGACATTCCCAGTTTCTGCCGCTTCATGGATCACACCCTGGTCGCCAGCGAGACAGAGCAGGCCCCTTACCGCTATCTGATCCGCAAGGGTCAATGAGCCACACTACCGGAGCAATCCATGCCAGCTATTACCCGAATCGGCACCACCCAGCGTTGGTCTGACGTGGTCATTCACAACGGCACCCTCTACGTGGTGGAAGTGCCCGCCACCGACACCGCCGATATTCATCAGCAGACCCGTGAAGTACTGGAAAGCCTGCAGCGCCTGCTGGAAGCCAACGGCTCCGGCGTCGACAAGATCCTGATGGCCAACATCTATCTCAAGGACATTGCAGACATCGCCGCCTTCAACGAGCAGTGGGATGCCTGGATTCCGGCGGGCACCGCACCGGTGAGAGCCTGCGTTCAGGCCCGTCTGGCCCACGAAGGCTACAAGGTAGAAGTGCAGCTGACTGCCGCCGTCTAAGCCGGGCGGGATGCCTGGCTCCCCTGATGCCGACACAGCCCCCGTGCGCGCCTGCGTCCAGGCCCGCCTGGCCCACGAAGGCTACAAGGTAGAAGTGCAGCTGACTGCGGCAGTCTAAGAGGCAGTTATCCCCTCATCCCCGTCCCTTCTCCCACAAGGGGAGAAGGGGGCAAAGAACAAGGCGTCATTGCTCGCAACGGCCCCAATAAAAAGGCCCCGCCATCGCTGGCGGGGCCTTTTTATTGGCTGCGAACCGGGCCGCTTAGGCGGTCGGGGTCAGGGTGATGGTCACCCGACGGTTCTGGGCCTTGCCTTCGGCTGTGCTGTTGGTGGCGACCGGCTGATCCGGGCCCACGCCGCTGGTAGCGATGCGGCTGCCGGTCACACCCTGGCCGATCAGCTGGGCGGCGACGGCATCGGCACGCTGGGCGGAGAGCTTCATGTTCAGCTCGCGGGAGCCGGTGCTGTCGGTGTGACCAACCACGTTCAGGCGGGTCTTGTCGAACTCGGCAACCACCATGGCCACGCCGGACAGGGTGTTGGCACCGGCGGCCTTCAGCTGGGCGCTGGAGCTATCGAAGGTGACGTTGTTCGGCATGTTGAGGATCAGCTGATCACCGTTACGGGTCACGCTGACGCCGGTGCCTTGCAGCTTCTCGCGCAGCTTGGCTTCCTGCACGTCCATGTAGTAGCCGATACCGCCACCCAACGCGGCGCCGGCGGCCACGCCGGTCAGGATCCCCTTCTTGCGGTCACCCTTGCTGGAGGAGAGCGCACCCACGGCGGCACCCGCAGCGGCGCCCGCCAGTGCGCCCCAGGCGCCCTTGGAGGTTTGGGACTCGCCGGTATAGGGGTTGGTGGTACAGCCGCTCAGGGCGACGGCCAGCGCAACGGCGGGAACGATTGTCTTGAAATGCATGAAAAACCTCTAAAAAAACCGACTCAAATCCAAAGAGGGCGCATTCTACCCCAGAGGTGTGCCAAGGTGTGACGTTATCAGCGTCACGCCCCTCTCTGCCCACGTCCCAGTATCCGCAGGCTGGCTGGATGCCGCCTGAACCGGCAACCGGAACCAGCTCGCCACCTTGACCTATCCCCTTGTTCAACGGACCAAATACGTCTCCATTGGCTACTATTGAATGCACCATCAATAGTGCTCAGGGGTCTCTCATGTCCGCACTGCTTCGCAACGTCTCGATCCGGCACCTGCTGTTAAGTGCCAGCCTCATCATTCTGCTCACCATGGCGCTGGGCGGGCTCTGGCGCAGCAGCCTGACTGCCCGCCTCGGTGAGCTGCCCAACCAGCTCATCCTCAGCGCCAACGAGCAGATCGCCCTGCAGGAGCTGCGGTATCACACCACCCAGGTTCAGCAGTTCCTGACCGACGCCGCCGTCTCCGGCGAGATGGACTCCATCGGCGAGGCCGAGCAGCACGCCCAGGCGGCTCGCCAGCTGCTGGAGCGGCTGCCACAATTGCAGGCGCCGATCACCCCGCTGCTGACCCGCCAGCTGGAGATCGGCAAGCGGATGGTGGACATCTACCTGAAAGAGGGGCGCGAGGCCGGCAACCAGATGATGAAGCAGCCGAACGAAGGCTTCGATGCCCTCACCGACAACATCGCCAGCCAGGTCGCGGCCGTGCTGGAACAGCAACAGCAAGGGTTCAAGCAGCGGGAACAGGATATCCGTGCCCAGAGCCAGACCCTGCAGCGTCAGGACATGCTGCAGCTGGCCGTCAGCCTGACTGTCCTCCTGCTGATGTTGCTGCTCATCTACCGCAAGACCGTCGGCCCGCTGCAGCATCTGATGGGCCAGCTGGTCGAGCTGGCCAACCACAGCCACAACCTCACCTTCCGCCTGCACAGCCAGGGCAAGGACGAGTTCGCCTATCTGGCGGAAGTTTTCAACCGCTTCCTCGGCAATATCGACAACCTGATCGGCACGGTACAACTGGTGTCGCGCAAGACCCACGACAAGATGGCGCTGCTGATGGCCCACTCCGGCAGCACCCTCAGCAGCATGCAGCAGGCCCAGCAGAATACCGACATGCTGGCGACCGCCATCAACGAGATGACCGCCACCGTCCACAACATCGAGCACAACACCGAGCAGGCCAGCCAGGACACCCTGCTGACCCAGCAGCAGGCCCACGACGGCCAGCGCCAGGTGAGCCAGACCATCACCCTGATCCGCCAGGTGGCCGACCACATCGAGCAGTCCGCCGGGGAAGTCACCCAGCTGGATCAGGAGAGCACCCAGATCGGCAACATACTGCAGGTGATCCGCACCATCTCGGAACAGACCAATCTGCTGGCCCTCAACGCTGCCATCGAGGCGGCCCGGGCCGGCGAGCAGGGCCGCGGTTTCGCGGTGGTGGCCGACGAGGTGCGCCAGCTGGCGACCCGCACCCAGGCCGCCACCGTCGACATCCAGCAGCGTATCGAGGCGCTGCAGCACAACACCCGCCACGCGGTGACCACCATGCACACCACCCGCAACGTGAGCGAGCAGGCGGTCAGCCAGGCGGCGGGCACCGGCGAGACCCTGACCGCCATCGTCGAGGCCATCACCCGGGTCAACGACATGAACGGCCACATCGCCACCGCCGCCGGCCAGCAGGCCCAGGTCACCGAAGAGACCAACCGCAATGTGATGGAGGTCGCCAGCATCGCCCGCGAATGCCTGGAGCTGGCGCGCCAGAGCCGCAGCCACACCCGGGACATGAACCAGGCCAACGAGGAGATCGGCCTCATCAGCGATCAGTTCGACGTCAGCAAGGCTGGCTCAGCCACCCAGGATCAGGATCTGCTGCACTGGAACGAGGCCTTCATGGTGCAGGTGCCCAGCATGGACAGCCAGCATCTTGGCCTGTTCGAGGCGATGAACCGGCTCTACCAGGCGGTGCTCGACAAGAGTCCGGCCCAGCTTCGCAAGCAGCGGCTCGACGAGCTGCTCAAGCTCGCCACCCGGCACTTCGCCGACGAGGAGCAGGTGATGGAGCAGGCGGGCTACCCCGAGCTGCGCCGCCACAAAGAGGAACACGCCCGGCTGCTGGCGGAGCTCGATACCCTGATGCAGCGCAACGGCCCGGACGACGAAGAGTTCAACATGGAGCTGCTGGTGTTTCTCAAGAACTGGCTGCTCAACCATATCTCCAAGGTCGACAAACAGTACTCGGGCTCCCTGCGCCAGGCCGGGATCGTCTGACGGCCCCATGACAGGCGCCATGCCGACATGCAGAAGGGAGGCATCAGCCTCCCTTCTCTATTTACCTTGCGCCCGCTTTATTGGCGCGCCGGCCCCTGCTGGCACGCGGCGTGGCAGGGGCAGGTCACCAGATGATCGTTCACCATCCCCACCGCCTGCATGAAGGCGTAGCAGATGGTGCTGCCGACGAAGGTGAAGCCGCGCTTCTTGAGTGCCTTGGACATGGCATCCGACTCCGCTGAGGTCGCCGGAATGTCGCCATTGCCCTGGCGCTGGTTGACGATGGGGGCGCCGCCCACGAAGCCCCACAGATAATCGACAAAGTCGATGCCTTCCGCCTCCAGCGCCAGATAGGCGCGGGCATTTTTGATGACCGACTGCACCTTGAGCCGGTTGCGGATGATGCCGGTGTCCTGCATCAGCCGCTCCACGTCCTGCTCGTCGAACTGCACGATGCGCACCGGATCAAAATCCGCATAGGCGCGATGGTAGCTCTCGGTGCGCTTCAAGATGGTGATCCACGACAGCCCCGCCTGCTGGCCGTCGAGGCAAAGCTTGGCAAACAGCTCGCGCGAGTCATGGACCGGCCTCCCCCACTGTTTGTCATGGTATTCAATGTATTCCGGGTCTTTGGTCACCCAGGCGCAACGCAACTCCATTCCCTCTCTCCTGTCATTTCATCCAATCCCCGGGGTCGATGCCAACCCGGGCGTGGGAGTGCCGACAACCCCTCCCGCCCAGGCCCGGCGCAGCGCCATCACATTAATCCGCTGTAATTTCGCCTATTATCCGACCATGCCAGACGGTATACTCCTTCGGTTCACATTCAGCAAATCTTGCTCTGATTTCATTTCGCGCGAAAAAAATTATGCAAAAATTCGATGTCAAAACCTTTCAGGGCCTGAT
Organism: Aeromonas sp. FDAARGOS 1408; assembly: GCF_019048665.1. Lineage (NCBI taxonomy): Bacteria > Pseudomonadati > Pseudomonadota > Gammaproteobacteria > Aeromonadales > Aeromonadaceae > Aeromonas > Aeromonas sp. FDAARGOS 1408. The sequence continues at coordinate 4,041,069 of NZ_CP077394.1, forward strand.
CCTGCAGCTGCAGGACTATTGGTCCCGCCAGGGCTGTACCATCATTCAGCCGCTGGATATGGAAGTGGGTGCCGGTACTTCTCACCCCATGACCTGCCTGCGCGCCCTGGGCCCCGAGCCCATCGCCTGCGCCTACGTGCAACCGTCCCGCCGTCCGACTGACGGCCGCTACGGTGAAAACCCGAACCGCCTGCAGCACTACTACCAGTTCCAGGTGATCATCAAGCCTTCCCCCGACAACATTCAGGAACTCTATCTGGGCTCCCTGAAAGAGCTGGGAATGGATCCCGAGATCCACGATATCCGCTTCGTGGAAGACAACTGGGAAAACCCGACGCTGGGTGCCTGGGGTCTGGGTTGGGAAGTGTGGCTGAACGGCATGGAAGTGACCCAGTTCACCTACTTCCAGCAAGTTGGCGGCCTCGAGTGCAAGCCGGTGACCGGCGAGATCACCTACGGTCTCGAGCGTCTGGCCATGTACATCCAGGGCGTAGACAGCGTCTACGATCTGGTCTGGTCTGACGGCCCGCTGGGCAAGACCACCTACGGCGACGTGTTCCACCAGAACGAAGTGGAGCAATCCACCTACAACTTCGAACACGCCGATGTGGAGTTCCTGTTCCACTGCTTCGAGCAGTACGAGAAGGAAGCCCAGAATCTGCTGGCACTGGAAAAACCGCTGCCGCTGCCTGCCTACGAGCGCATCCTCAAAGCCGCTCACTCCTTCAACCTGCTGGATGCCCGCAAGGCCATCTCGGTCACCGAGCGTCAGCGCTACATCCTGCGCATTCGCACCCTGACCAAGGCCGTGGCCGAGGCATACTACGCCTCCCGCGAAGCGCTGGGCTTCCCGATGTGCCAGCGTAGCGACGACACGCGTGAGCGCAGTGAGAACAAGCAAGGTTAAGGAACGGACATGGCACAACATACATTTCTGGTAGAGATCGGTACTGCTGAGCTGCCGCCCAAAGCCCTGCGCTCCCTGGCCGAAGCCTTTGCCGACAACTTCAAAGCCGAGCTGACCAAGGCCGATCTGGCCTTCGGCGACGTCGAGTGGTTTGCCTCCCCGCGCCGCCTGGCACTGAAGGTGCACGCGCTGGCCGGCGAACAGCCGAGCAAGAGCGTCGAGAAGCGCGGCCCGGCCGTGGCGCAGGCGTTCGATGCCGAAGGCAAGCCGACCAAGGCTGCCGAAGGCTGGGCCCGTGGCAACGGCATCACCGTCGAGCAGGCCGAGCGTCTGGTCACCGACAAGGGCGAGTGGCTGGTTCACACCGCCAAGGTCGAAGGCCGTCCGGCCAAAGAGTTGTTGGGCGAACTGGTTGCCTCTGCTCTGGCCAAGCTGCCCATCCCGAAAATGATGCGCTGGGGCGACAAGACCATCCAGTTCGTGCGTCCGGTCTTTACCGTGACCCTGCTGCTGGATGGGGATCTGGTGCCCGCCCACATTCTGGGTATCGACTCTGCCCGCACCCTGCGCGGTCACCGCTTCATGGGTGAGAGCGAGTTCACCATCGACAACGCCAGCCAGTACCCGCAGATCCTGCAGGAGCGCGGCATGGTGATTGCCGACTTCATGGCGCGCAAGGCCAAGATCAAAGCTGACGCCGAAGCGGCCGCTGCCGCCTTCGGTGGCGTGGCCGATCTGGACGACGCCCTGCTGGAAGAAGTGACCGCCCTGGTCGAGTGGCCTGTGGTACTGACCGCCAACTTCGAAGAGAAGTTCCTGGCCGTGCCGGCCGAAGCGCTGGTGCACACCATGAAGGGTGACCAGAAGTACTTCCCGGTCTACGACAAGAACGGCAAGCTGCTGCCGAAGTTCATCTTCGTCACCAACATCGAGTCCAAGGACCCGAGCCAGATCATCAGCGGCAACGAGAAGGTGGTTCGCCCCCGTCTCTCTGACGCCGAGTTCTTCTTCAAGACCGACCTCAAGCAGACCCTGGCTTCCCGCCTGCCGCGCCTTGAAACCGTGCTGTTCCAGCAACAGCTGGGCACAGTCCGGGCCAAGGTCGAGCGTATCGAGACCGTCGCCGGCTTTATCGCCGAGCGTATCGGCGCTGATGTGGCTCAGGCCAAGCGTGCCGGTCTGCTCTCCAAGTGTGATCTGATGACCAACATGGTCGGCGAGTTCACCGACACCCAGGGTGTCATGGGGATGCACTACGCCCGTCACGATGGCGAAGACGAAGCGGTCGCCGTGGCCCTCAACGAGCAGTACATGCCGCGCTTTGCCGGCGATGCCCTGCCGTCCGGTCTGGTTGCCTGCGCCGTCGCGCTGGCCGACAAGTTCGACACCCTGGCCGGTATCTTCGGCATCGGCATGCTGCCGAAGGGTGACAAGGACCCGTTTGCCCTGCGTCGCGCCGCCATCGGTGCCCTGCGCATCATGACCGAGAAGCAGCTGGATCTGGATCTGGTGGAACTGGTTGAAGAAGCGGTACGCGTCTACGAAGGCAAATTGACCAACAAAACCGTCGTCACCGACGTGGTCGACTTCATGCTGGGCCGCTTCCGCGCCGCCTATCAGGACGAAGGCATCGGTGCCGACGTGGTGCTGGCCGTGCTGGCCCGCCGCCCGACCCGCCCGCTCGACTTCGATCGTCGCGTCAAGGCCGTCAGCCACTTCCGCACGCTGGATGCCGCCTTGGCACTGGCTGCAGCCAACAAGCGCGTGAGCAACATTCTGGCCAAGGTCGAAGGCGAATTGCCGACTGCCGTCAAACCGGAACTGCTGGTCGATGCCGCCGAGAAGGCGCTGGCCACCCAGGTTGCCGAACTGCAAGCCGAACTGGCTCCGCTATTCGCCGCCGGTGACTATCAGGCAGCCCTCACCCGTCTGGCCGCCCTGCGCGAGCCGGTCGACACCTTCTTCAACGAGGTGATGGTGATGGCCGACGATGAGGCCCTCAAGGCCAACCGTCTGGCACTGCTGAACAACCTGCGCAACCTGTTCCTGCAAGTCGCGGATATCTCCCTGCTGCAGTGATGTTGTTAGTCTGAATGAAAACGGCCCCTAGTGGGGTCGTTTTTACGAACGAGTAAATAAATATCCATATAATCCAATCCGTATTTTAATTTTTTAACTTATTTTTTATTTCATTCAAACCATCCACAACGTCCTTATCAGGATTTGATATACAATATTGTGCGATATATTCGGCTAAAATACTAATATTAACCCCCCGAAAATTGTCCCTACCTGTAGAGTAATTATAAGCACTAACAAACCCAGCAAGCCAACCTCCAGTGTACACGTTAAAATCTTGGACATCTTTATCACTATATGACTCAGCCCATGATTTACAGTTATAATAGCCATACACACTAAATTTGCTGTCAGCAGAAATAGCCATAGTTGATATCAAACAGCATAATCCAACAAAAATCATCTTCATAAATATTCAAACCTCTCCAGATTTATGAATGAAAATATTCTTATAAAAACCAAATTCATTATAAACAAAAAGCATGGCTTGTATTAAGTTAATGAAAAAACACATAAGCAAAAATATTTGAATAAAACCCGGAGATGACATTAAAAAAAGTAGCGCTCCGTAATAAAATGGGGTCATCATAAATAAAAATATAGCTAATGACATAAGTACTCTCATAAGTGAAATAATTATTGCAGAGCTCTCGATGCCGTTAACTTCTTTTTCACTACCAAGTAGTGCCATATCAATCAACTTCCTATTTTTCTTATCTATCGCCATCATGTCCACAAAGCAGAACAAGTTGAGAATATGAGGATATGTTGACATAAGTGACTTGGTTTTTCTCAAAAAGAATAGCTCTCTAGTGCGAGTCATACTCAATGAGCCAAACCATATAAGTAGGAATATTGGCATAGAAATCATCATGATGTTATGGATGCTATATAAAGACACTTTCGATTTAACATCACCAACTGAAAAAGGTAGCTGTAATGGTGTATCAACACCAACTATTTTCAAGCTTCTATTGTCATAGGATAACAAGTCTTGGTTTATAGCCTTCAGGATTTCCTCAACTTCTTTGGTCCTGAACAACTCCATATACTTATCACTTAATGCACTATCAACGTAAAATAAATCAATAATAATACCTATATACATAGACCTGTATATACCTTCAGCAGCAGAATCTAGATCCCCTTTTTGAGGTAAAGCTAGCTTGCTGCGAACATTGTTTACATAACTGAGTTCAAGGCCAGGTGCTTCTGGCTGAGGAGCTTTTTTGACCAATGGTTTTAGCCCTAGTTTTTTCCTCAACTCTATTTCTTTTTTATCTTCTTTGGATTTATTAAAATCAGCATCTCTATTACTATTCTTTCTCATCAAGAAATCAGAGTAGGTAGACTGAATTCTTTTCGCTAATTGTATGTATTCTTTTTTCTCGATAATAAAGTCATTCAACGATATTAACGCCTTGTAATCCTGCTGGTTTTTATCCGTATTAATGGCGAGGCATAGATAGTAAAAAAATATACATACCACAATAACAAAAACACTCGAGTACAACTGACGCTCAAATCGTTTCCCTAAATAAAACAACTGTTCCATATATAATTTCCCAAAAATTAAACTTTACGTTTTTATCTTACATATGTTATACCGTTGAGCCTATCATATAATACCTCCTTCAACTCTGCCCGTAGGTGCGATTAACCGCAGGCGTAATCTGATGTTCGCGTAAATAGATTCTTCCGCCATAACGGCCAGCCGAATTTTCCCCTCCGGCTGGCCGCCTCTGTTGCACGGCAACAACCGTAATCAAAGCCTCTCGTTCGTCCGATTAGGCTGCGCTAATCGAACCTACAGAAAGCGGTGGCTTGCGGGGCATGCCGGTCGGTGCCGAACATCGAGAAGCCCAACATTGACCTTGGGTTGGCAAAACACCCCCTCATCCCCAACCCTTCTCCCACAAGGGGAGAAGGGGGCAACCCGTAGGTTCGATTAGCCGTCAGGCGTAATCGGACATTCGCGTCAATGGATTCCCCCGCCATCACGGCCTGCCGAAATTCTACCTCTGGCTGGCCACCCCGGTTTCACGACAACAGTTGCAGTCAAAGCCTCTCAATCGTTCAATTACGCTGCGCTAATCGAACCTACAACGGCTTTGCCAACGCGGCGATAATCTTTTCCACGCTCTGGGTGACCGACAGAGTGGCGCTATCCAGCACCAGACGCTCACTGCCCCATGGTTGGTAGTCGCGCTCGATCACCGCCTGCCAATCCGGCAATGCCAGCCCCTCGATATCTACCGTCCGGTTTTCGACCCGCTCGCGGTGCAGCTTAGGGTTGGAGCAGATCACCTCGACATCGAGACAGGGCACCCCGACCGAGCTGGCGATCTCGTGGTAAGCATCCCGGGTCAGCTGGATGGGATTAACGGAATCCGTGATGACGATCGAGCCAAGTGCCAGGTTCTCTCGAGCCAGTCCATAGGCAACGAAATAGCCGGCCGGCCCCATCTCGTTATCCCCCAGCTCAGCGCCACGAATGGCCTGCTCTATGGTATCGATGCGCAGGTAGACGGCCCTCAACCGCCGGGCCAGGGCCCGTGCTATGGTGCTTTTTCCGCTGCCCGGCAAACCACTGAAGATGATCAGCATGTCCCATTCCCGTGATAAAAGAAGAATCCGAGCCATAGGGTATCGGATTGCCATCGCGCCTACAGCGTCTTAGTTCAGGGCTGCACGGGATATGCCCGCCAGTGGCTTCTCTTGCTCGACAGCCATCATCGAATACGCGTGAATATAAGCCTGCCTCTCTACCGATCATCCAAATTCATATGCAGGCTGGCTGATGGATAGCAATAACCACAAAAGATATTTGGTACGCCCCATTTCTTCTTGTTGTGCCTCATTAATGAAGCTGTTATTTATGCCAAGACATACCTAAAAATAAACAACGCAGCATTAAAATGGCGTTATTTTATATATCTAGTCATCTTTCATATCACAGTTATGATGAAAAATGGTGACATTCACATTCAAAAACAAACCCTTTAAAATCAACACATTATCACCCAGCTAAAATTAAAAACCCAAACAATGCACTTGTAAAGTAATATATAGAATCAATATCAGACTTATCAGAATTAAATAGTCATGGCCTTTTCCACCTCTCCATTTTAATTTCCGCCATTCACCCAAAACACACAGATGGAGATGTGTAGAATGATCATAAAAAAGAAGTTCGTTATGTTGGCAGCCTTGTCCGCCCTGATGTGCTCTACCAGTGCCTTGGCCACTTACCGGGTCGACGTGCAGTGTCTTGACCAGGTCATGTTGACCGATGTCCATGCCGGTTATATCAAATCGGCCAGTGGCGGCCCCGACGCGGGCAATGCGGTGGTCATCTCATGGGAAAAGAATTATGAGCAGGGCAGCACGAGCTTCCATGTCTTCAAAAACCTGAATGATTACCCCGGCAGGGGCATGTTCGAGATGGCCTTGCTGGCGCTGGAACGCGGCCTGCCGGTCAGCGCCTGGGGCAATGATGCCCAGTGCTCCGGCGGGATTCATCAGCTGAAGATCACCCGCAGCTTCAACCCCTAATCCTGTCCGCGCACTGATTCGTGCGATAAAGGGAGTGAACACCAAGCCGGGCCAGTCAGCTGCGCCCGGCTTAAACAACCCGCGCGACCGTCGCTTGCCTTGCGCTGCAACATGTGAGGATAGGGTCGCCAGGTATCTCACCCGTTCGCGTCACATCTGCCCCATCGACACATCTGACCCGACCACCACCCGGATAGCCAGTCCGCCGATTTAGTCATATCTTGTCAGGGCGGCTCTGCCAGGGTGACAGGGCCCCTTCACGAGGTGCAACGATGAAACGAGCAATTCAGGCCGCCCTGCTGGCCGTCACCATGGCCGTCACCATGGCCGCCGCCGGTGCGCAGGCCGCCGACAAGATCACCACGGTCCCGGTGCAGTTTGCCAAGGGGGCCCACAGCGCCCAGCTCAAGGGCAGCTTCGCGGGCTACGACACCATCCACTACACCCTGGTGGCCAAGGCGGGCCAGACCATGACGGTCAAGATCGGCGGCAGCAGCAACGCCAACTTCAACGTCTTCGCCCCCGGTGCCCAGCCCGGTCAGGCCGAGGCGCTGGGCCGCAACGATGGCGATGGCCAGTGGCAAGGCGCCCTGCCCGCCTCCGGCAAGTACCTGATCCAGGTCTATCAGATGCGCGCCTCCGCCCGTCGCGGCGAGCAGGTCCCCCACACCCTGTCGGTCAGCATCCAGTAAGCCCCGCCAACGCGATGCCCGAGCAACCACCGTCATGCCCCCATTCCGGGCTGGGCATGACGGCGGCCTGCTGGTAGGGTGATGCCATCAATTAATCAACGACCGAGGCACTATGCAACGCAAGACCCTGGCCCTGCTGCTGGCCAGCCATCTGCTGGTGGGCGCCGCCGGCTTTGCGGCCGGCATCTATGCCCTGCCGATCCTGATAGCCCCGCCCGCCCCCGCCAACGAGCAGGTTGCCGCCCGGCAGGCTCAGGCCAGCTTTCACGGCACCTTTCGCCGGGATCTACAAGACAGCGACCGGCTGCACTGGGGCGAAGGGCAGGTCAGCATCGGGCCCGATGCCATCAGCCTGATGGGCAGGCTGGCGCCTGGCCCCGACTACCAGCTCTACCTGTCGCCCACCTTCGTCGAGACCGAGGCCGACTTTGCCCGCCAGAAGGAGAAGATGGTGAAGATCGGGCCGGTGAAGACTTTCGACAACTTTATCGTCCCCCTCCCTGCCGACGTAAACCCGGCCGACTACGACAGCGTGATCATCTGGTGCGAGACCTTCGGCCAGTTCATCACCGCCGCCCGCTACCGCTAGCCATGCGGTCGGTTGCCGGCCCCCATAAAAAAACGGCGCCGCAAGGCGCCATTTCGTCTCTGTCTGCTGCATCAGCCCGGCGGAAAATGGCCACCAATGCTGATTACGCTGACCTGCTGCAGGGTGCTGTTGATGGTAAAGGCGACCCTGTGCTCCTGACTGAGGCGGATCGTGTAGATCCCCTTGTGCTTGCCGCCCAGTTGTTCGTAGTGCATGTCGCCCACCTTGTCGGCGGCGTTCTTGGGGTCCGTGCCTCGTACTATCTCCCGCCGCCACTCGTGGTATTTGCTCATGGCCGACGCCGTCACTGCTACGTGCTTGTCCTTGTTGTAGAGGATGCGGGGTTGCGAATCATCGATAGTCCATGCCATGGCCAGCTCCTATTTTTGGCTCCAAAAAGAACCAAACTATAGTGCACACCAGCCAGCCGGCCAGCCCGCCCAACCCCAACCTGTCTGTCTGAGTCACAATCTGGCATGCAAAACGGCGCCATCAGGCGCCGTTTTTTGTCGCAGCCTGCCGCGGCAGACCGGGAAGATTCAACCCCTTCAGCCGGTATAGACCGGCAGCAGGCCCGCCATGTTGAGCAGGTGGAAGGCGGCGGTCAGCACCCCGAACAGGAAGACGCCGACGATCATCGGCATGCCGCCCGGTGCGCGGAAACCCTCGTCCTTGCCCTCCTGCTTGCCGGCGCGCACCTTCCAGGCCAGCAGGGCCGGGATGATGCAGGTCCACAGGGTGGCCACGGCGCCCGCGTAACCGATGGCCATCAGGAAGCCGAACGGGAACAGCAGGGAGAGCAGCAGCGGCGGCAGGAAGGTGGCGGCCCACGACTTGGCACGGCCCTGGCGGCTGTTGTCGAACTTGAACAGATCCGCCAGATAGTCGAACACCCCCAGCCCCACCCCGATGAAGGAGGAGAGGATCGCCGCCATGGAGAAGGCGTTGAGGGCGCTGGCGACCGCCTCGGATTCAATCACCGAAGCCAGCGCCTTGAGCAGCACGTCGACGTTGCCGCCCTGCGCCACCACGGGCCCGAACTCGCTGCGCGGCAGGTTGCCGAACACGCTCACCAGCCAGATGAGGTAGAACAGCAGCGCGATGGCGGTGCCGCCGAGGATGGCGTAGCGGGCACGGCGCTCTTCACCGTAGTAGGCGCGCATGGACGACACCGAGTGGTGATAGCCGAACGAGGTGAGCGCCACCGGCAGCATGGCCAGCGCATAGGGGGCATAGCTGGCGTGCTGGCTCAGGGTGTCGAACAGCAGGGTCGGCTTGATGTTGATGGAAAGCCCCGAGATGCCGAACACAAAGCTGAGCCCCATAGCGATGACCAGCACCACTGAGATGCGATCCACCGCCCGGGTGGAGTGCCACACCAGGCCGGAGAAGCCCAGGGTAAACAGGATGGAAGCCCACTGGCTGCCGATGCCGGTCATGCCGTCTATGATGAGGCCGGCCGAGGTGATGTAGGCGTAGAGCAGGATGCCGCCGACGAAATAGACGGTGAGGTTGTTGAAGGCGTTGACCTTCTCCCCCAGCAGCTCACGGGTGACGGTATCGAACGACACGCGCAGCGGATAACCCTGATAGGACTCCAGCAGCATCCAGCCGGAGACTGTCATCACTATCATGGTCAGGGTGATGGCCAGTACCGACCAGAGGGTCCAGGCACCCGCCCCCGCACTCGGTAAACCCAGCATGCCAGCCCCGACACAGACGCCGGCAATGATGCATGCCCCGCCCACCAACGATGGTTTCTGTCCCATTTACTTCTCCAAAGACGATTGTGGATCTGATCGCGACCGCGGACCGTTGCATTTGCTACGCCGGTTGTCATGGTAGATCGCGCTCATCTAGGTGCCGGCGCCCGGCGCTGACTGCTTCGAAGGGGAAGCGAGGTGCGCTCAGGGCTGACTGCCGGTCCGGCACGGCTGCAGAGCCGCCATGTCGGGGAAGGGACTTTACCCTGCTCCCCCTCAGGTATCAAATTTGGGTGCATTGTCAGGCAGCCCGGCCCCTTTGTGCAGACCGCCTTTGACCGGCGTGTCGGTATTCAATGGGTCAGCTGCGGCAGCAGTTGCAGCAGCTGGGCCCGCACCTCGAGCGGTGTCTGGCTGGCCCAGATACCCAGCAAGCCGTAAGCGAGCAGCGGCAACACCAGCAGCAACAGGCAGAGCAGCCCCAGCAAGCGTGGAGGGCTGAGCCTGCGCCGTGGCGTGCCAAGATGCAGCGCATCGGCCCGCTTGGGGCAGGCGGCCACGCAGCTCAGGCAGCTGGTGCACTCGAGGCTGCGCATCGCGATCAGCTGGTGCACCTGGATGCGCGACGGGCAGGCCCGGCTGCACTTGTCGCAATCGTGGCCCTGGCTTCGCAGGCAGCGAGCCGGGTCGCGGCGGATGCGCAGCGGTGTCAGCAACCCCAGCAGGGCGAGCCATGCGCCATAGGGGCAGAGGTAGCGGCAGAACCCTTGCCGGAAGGTGGCGGTGAGCAGCAGCACCCAGCCAAGGCACAGACCCGAGATCAGGGTCAGATTGAAGAAGAAGGCCCCCATCTTCATGTCCGCCGCCTGATGGTAGGGGCTGGCGAGGTAGCCGGTCAGGGCAGCGCCTGGCACCGCGATCAGCACGATGAAGAGCAGAAAGGCGAGCACCAGAAACTTCTGGCCGCGCAACACGACGTCCAACCAGCGCGGCGGCGTCCACTCCCCCGGCAACAGGCGACTGCGCAGGCCGTGCAGCCACTCCCCCACCAGCCCGAGCGGGCAGAACCAGGCACAGAACGCCCGCCCCAGCAGCAGAGCCGACAGCGAGAGCACCAGCACGGTGACGATAGCCGCCGGATGGTGCGGATCCACCAGCCCCTGCCCGAGCCAGGCCCGCAGCCCGAGCCCGCCGGCGATGGGCAGGAAACCGTCCACCACGTCAGGGCGCACCAGCCAGGGGCTCATCCCCTGCCCCAGCTGCCAGACATGCAGGCAGTACTGCAGCGTCACCAGCCCCCAGCAGAGCAACAGCAGCTGGCGCGTGCGCGCCCGCAGCCACTGGCCGTCGAGCGCCTCGAGGGCGGGCAGCGGCCGCTGGTGGTGCCAGAGGGCAAGCCCGGCGGCCACCAGCCCCAAGCCGAACCAGAGCAGACTGTCCGCCGCCAGCAACCAGAGCATGAGCAACAGGCCGAGGGCAAAACGCCACTGCCAGCCCGAACGCGCCTGCCACGCCAGCAGCACCAGATAGACCAGGCCGGCGGCCATGGTCACGGCTTCGATCACGCTCATGTTTCCCTCACTGCCTCATCCACCACTGGCGGCAAGGATAACGGACATCTGAGTTGACTATTTTGATCTGCATGGGCAGAGAGGGACATTTGCGCCCAATGCCCCTCCCCACGGTTGAACCTTATGCCTTGCGGCTGTTGAACAGCGGCTGGTCCGACTCGAACTGATGTGCCAACCCCAGACCCATCAAACAAAACCCCTCGCTGGCGAGGGGGTTGGCATACGCAACAAGGTGGGGGCAGGCTAGCCGCGGGCGCGGCGCAGGTGGTAGTCGACGTGATAGTCGTTGGCATTGCGGAACATGATGGAGTAGTTGAGAAACTCGCCGTTCTCACCGTATGAGAGCGAGGTGAGCCGCAGGATGGGCGCCCCCTGCTCGATGTGCAGCAGCTCCGCCATGCGCCGGTCGGCCAGCACGGCGCTGAAGCTCTCGTAGTTGCCCGCGATGGGGAGCTGGCACTCGTTCTCGATGTAGGCGAACTTGGATCCCTCCAGATGGGCCACCGAGAGGGTGCGAAACAACCGCACCGGCATGTAGCTCTCCTCCACCAGCAGGGCCCGGCCGTCCACCGAACGCACCCGGTTGGAGAAGTAGACCGGCTCGTTCACCTTGATCCTGAGCTGGCTGGCGATGGCGGGCGGGGCCGGCATGGTGCGAAACTCCAGCACCTCGCTGGTCAGGCTGCGGCCCTGTTCACGCATCAGCTCGGTGAAACCGCTCAACCCCTTGGTCTCGTGCTGCACATCCTTCTTGGTCACGTAGGTGCCGCTGCCGTGGCGCCGCTCCACCAGCCCCCACTCGATCAGCATGTCCACCGCCTTGCGCACCGTCATCCGCGATACCCCGAACTGACTCGCCAGAGTTTTCTCGCTCGGCAGCACATCCCCCACCCGGCAATCCGCCCCGTTGACCCGGATACGCAACCGATCCGCCACCGATTTGTAGATCACTGCTAGACCTCTCCTCACTCCGCCTGAGTGGCGACCCAATCGCTCACCTTTATTTCAACCAGCGGAAAATAAACAACTTTAAATTTAAATAACCCGATAAAAACGTCACAAAAACAAGACGTACAACAATATCGCAAAACTTAGATCTCTTTGTCTAAATAAGTGCATGCGCCGGATCACATAACCACCACATATTTCATGAGGGGGTTATCGCTTGTTGTTAGGTTCAATTCAGCAACACGACAACAGCAGTCAGACAATTCTCTAATAAAAAGGGACGCTATATGCTCAGTCAAATTCAACGTTTTGGCGGAGCAATGTTTACGCCTGTATTACTGTTTCCATTCGCAGGTATGGTGGTAGGCATTGCAATCATGCTGAAAAATCCCATGTTCGTGGGAGAAACGCTAGCCAATCCTCAGGGACTGTTTTTTCAAATAGTTCATATTATTGAAGAGGGTGGCTGGACGGTATTTCGAAATATGCCGCTGATATTTGCCATCGGCCTGCCGATCGGTCTGGCAAACAAGGCTCAGGCCCGCGCCTGCCTCTCCGTGCTGGTCAGCTTCATGACCTGGAACTACTTCATCAATGCCATGGGGATGACCTGGGGCGACTATTTCGGGGTCGACTTCAACCAGGCGGTGGGTGGCGAGAGTGGGCTGGCCATGGTGGCCGGCATCAAGACCCTGGACACCAGCATCATAGGTGCCATCGCCATCTCCGGCATCGTCACCGCCCTGCACAATCGGCTGTTCGACCGGCAGCTGCCGGTCTTTCTCGGCATCTTCCAGGGCAGCTCGTTCGTCACCATAGTCGCCTTCTTCGTGATGATCCCCTGCGCCTGGCTGACCCTGCTGGGCTGGCCCAAGGTGCAGATGGGCATCGCCTCCCTGCAGGAGTTCATGCTGGTCTCCGGCCCGCTCGGCGTCTGGGTTTACACCTTCCTTGAGCGGATCCTGATCCCAACCGGCCTGCACCACTTCATCTACGGCCCCTTCATCTTCGGCCCGGCCGCGGTGGAAGGCGGCATCCAGCTCTACTGGGCCCAGCACATGCTGGAGTTCAGCCAGAGCACCCGGCCGCTGATCGAGCTGTTCCCCCAGGGTGGCTTCGCCCTGCATGGCAACTCCAAGATCTTCGGGGCCATGGGGATTGCACTCGCCATCTACGCCACCGCCGCCAAAGAGAACAAGACCAAGGTAGCCGGCTTGCTGATCCCGGCGACCCTGACCGCCATGCTGGTGGGGATCACCGAGCCGCTCGAGTTCACCTTCCTTTTCATCTCGCCCCTGCTGTTCGCCATCCATGCCCTGCTGGCTGCCACCATGGCGACCGTGATGTACCTGTTCGGGGTCGTCGGTAACATGGGCGGCGGTCTGCTCGACCAGTTCCTGCCGCAGAACTGGATCCCCATGTTCCACAATCACGCCGGCATGATGTTTACCCAGATTGCCATCGGGCTGACCTTTACCGGGATCTGGTTCCTGATATTCCGCACGCTCATTCTGAAATTCAATTTGAAAACCCCTGGGCGGGATGAAAGCGAAATAAGACTTTATTCCAAGGCCGATTATCAGGCCGCCAAAAAACAGCGTGGCCATGATATTGCCGGCCATATTCTGGTGGCGCTCGGTGGCGCGGAAAATATCAACAGCCTGAACAACTGTGCCACCCGGCTGCGCATATCGCTGCGCGATGCGGGCCTGGTGGCACCAGATGATGCTTTCAAACAGTTGGGTGCCCACGGCGTGGTCCGCCACGGTGACAGCATCCAGATCATTGTCGGTCTGCATGTACCCCAGCTGAGGGAAAACATGGAGAGCCTGATGAACAACCCCTCCTCCTCTTCTTTCGTAACGGAGTCATGATCATGAAAAAATTCTCTGTCGTCATTGCCGGCGGTGGCAGCACCTTTACCCCGGGCATCGTTCTCATGCTGCTGGAGAACCAGCACCGCTTCCCGCTGCACGAGATCAAGTTCTACGACAACGATGGGGCCCGCCAGGAGGTGATCGCCGAAGCCTGCCGCGTCCTGCTCAAAGAGAGAGCCCCGGACATTGCCTTCAGCTACGGCACCGACCCCAAGGCGGCCTTCAGCGGGGTGGACTTCGTCATGGCCCACATTCGGGTCGGCAAGTACCCCATGCGCGAGCTGGACGAGAAGATCCCGCTGCGCCATGGCGTGGTCGGCCAGGAGACCTGTGGCCCGGGCGGCATCGCCTACGGCATGCGCTCCATCGGCGGCGTGCTGGAGCTGGTCGACTACATGGAGCAGTACTCGCCGGATGCCTGGATGCTGAACTACTCCAACCCGGCCGCCATCGTGGCCGAGGCGACCCGTCGCCTGCGTCCCCACGCCAGGATCCTCAACATCTGCGACATGCCCATCGGCATCGAGGGACGGATGGCCCAGATCGCCGGCCTGCCGTCACGCAAGGAGATGCGGGTACGCTACTACGGCCTCAACCACTTCGGCTGGTGGACCCGCATCGAGGATCTGGCGGGCAACGACCTGATGCCGGCCATCAAGGCCCACGTGGCCAAACACGGCTATGTGCCCAAGCAGGCCGGCCACGCCGAGGCCAGCTGGAACGACACCTTCGCCAAGGCCAGGGACGTGTGGGCTCTTGATCCGGATACCCTGCCCAACACCTATCTGAAGTACTACCTCTACCCGGACTATGTGGTGGCCCACTCCAATCCGGAGCACACCCGCGCCAACGAGGTGATGGAGCACCGCGAGACGCGGGTGTTCAGCGCCTGCCGCGCCATAGTGGCGGCCGGCAAGGCCGACGCCGGCGAGCTGGAGATCGACGAGCACGCCTCCTACATAGTGGATCTGGCCACCGCCATCGCCTTCAACACCCAGGAGCGGATGCTGCTGATCGTGCCGAACCGGGGCGCCATCCCCAACTTCGACCCGGAGGCCATGGTCGAGATCCCCTGTCTGGTGGGCAGCAGCGGCCCCGAGCCACTGCAGGTGGGCAACATCCCGCTATTCCAGCAGGGCATGATGGGTCAGCAGGTGGCCGTCGAGAAGCTGGTGGTGGAGGCGTGGATCGAGCGCTCCTATCAGAAGCTGTGGCAGGCGATCACCCTCTCCAAGACGGTGCCGAGCGCCTCGGTGGCCAAAGCCATCCTGGACGACCTGATCGCCGCCAACCAGGAGTACTGGCCGCCCCTGCAATAAACGCGGGCCAAACAAAAACCCCCTCGCTGGCGAGGGGGTTTTCTTGTTGCTGGCTCTGCCGTGGCGCGATCAGCGCAGGGACTTGACCGAGCGGCGGACGATGAGCTCGGGCTGCACCGTCATCGACTCGACTTCCAGCTCCTTGTTGCGGATCCGGCTCACCAGCTGCTGCACCGCCAGCAGGCCGAGCTCGGCCTTGGGGTGGCGGATGGTGGTGAGCGGCGGGCTGGAGAAGCGCGCCATCTCCACGTCGTCATAACCGATCATGGAGATGTCGTCCGGCACCTTGACTCCGGCTTCCCAGGCGGCGCAGATGGCGCCGATCGCCATGGGATCGTCGAAGGCAAACACCGCGGTCGGCCGCGGGGTGAGGGCCAGGATCCGCTGCATGGCATCGAAACCGCTCTGGCTCTCGTAATCCCCTTCGAAGATCTGCTCGTCTTTCAGGGTCAGCCCCTGTTCGGCAAGGGCATCGCGCACCCCGTCCAGCCGCTGCTGGGTGGTTGGCTTGGCCAGCTGCCCGGTGATGCAGACGATGTCGCGGTGACCCTGCTCCAGCAAATGACGCACGGCCAGGCGCGCCCCGATGCGGGCGTTGTCATTGATGACGTTGGCAAAGTCGCACTCGGTACCCCAGTCCAGCACCACTTGCGGCACGTTCTTGTGGATGCGCAGCATGTCGCGCAGCGGGGTATCGATGTCGGTTCCCAGCACCAGCAGACCGTCGACCCGCTTCTCCATCAGCATGCGCAGGTAGTGCTGCTGACGGGGCGGCTGGTTCTCGGTGTTGCAGAGGATCAGGCTGTAGCCCTGCTCGAAGCAGTACGCCTCCACCCCTTGCACCACTTCCGCAAAGAAGGGGTTGGCACTGGTGGTCACCAGCATGCCGATGGTCTTGGTCGAGTTTATCTTGAGGCTGCGCGCTACCGAGTTGGGCGCGTAGTTGAGTTCTGCCACCGCCTCAAGCACTTTTTGGGTTGCGTCTTCGCTGACCCGACGGGTGTGATTGAGTACATGTGAGACGGTGGAGATGGATACGCCTGCGCGGGAGGCGACATCCTTGATAGTGGCCATCTCTGTCTCCTGAAGATCAAAGGCGGAACATTAGCAGATTTCCCGAATAAAGGCTTGGTTTTAACGAGTGCTGCCAATGAATTGTCAATGCTGGCTAATCTAGGCGGTCATTTCTATTTGCGCAAACGGATTTTGGTCAAAATGGGAGCAGCGTCAGAGTAAAATATCGTCAGTTTTTTCATCTATCATTTATCGAAAGTGCACCTTGTTGAGAAGATGTTAATTGCCATCATCAGCATCAACTTCTAAATAGATAACTGTAATTAGATATTTGTTTCAAAAAAGCACTATTACCCCCTCTCTGGTTAGTATCTTTAACAGCTTGTTATTGCCCAGCGAGGAATGATAGAACCATACCTATTGCCGGACTGGCGGGATCACGGTTCGGAATGGCACACGGAAAATGAAACAATCCACTGATTAAGGGACGAATCGATGAATAAGTTGAGCAAAATGGCAGTCAGGGCAGCGGTTTCTATGGCTCTGTTCGGATCGGTCTCACTGGTCCACGCGGCGGATACCATCAAGATCGGCATCGCCGGTCCGGTCACTGGCCCGGTCGCCCAGTACGGCGACATGCAGTTCACCGGCGGCAAGATGGCGGTCGAGCAGATCAACAAGGCCGGCGGCATCAAGGGCAAGCAGATCGAAGCCGTCATCTATGACGATGCCTGTGACCCGAAACAGGCCGTGGCGGTCGCCAACAAGGTGATCAACGACGGCGTCAAGTTCGTGGTCGGCCACCTCTGCTCCGACAACACCCTGCCCGCCTCCGATATCTATGAAGATGAAGGCGTGCTGATGGTCACCCCGGCCTCCACCAACCCCAAGATCACCGAGCGTGGCTACCAGCTGGTGCTGCGTACCATCGGCCTGGACAGCGATCAGGGCCCAACTGCCGCCAAATACATCATCGAACAGGTCAAACCCCAGCGCGTGGCCGTCATCCACGACAAGAAACAGTACGGTGAAGGCATCGCCTCCAGCGTGAAAGCGGCGCTGGACAAGGCCGGCGTCAAGGTGGTGGCGTTTGAAGGCATCACCGCCGGCGACAAGGACTTCTCCGCCCTGATCGCCAAGCTGCAGAAAGAGAACGTCGATTTCGTCTACTACGGCGGCTATCACCCTGAGCTGGGTCTGATCCTGCGTCAGGCCGGCGAGAAGGGCCTCAAGGCTAAGTTCATGGGTCCGGAAGGGGTGGGTAACAAGGACATCTCCGCCATCGGCGGCCCGGCTTCCGAAGGCCTGCTGGTCACCCTGCCGAACAAGTACGACCTAGTGCCGGCCAACGCCCCGCTGGTTGCCGCGTTCAAGGCCAAGGGCCAGGACTCCTCCGGTCCATTCGTGTGGACCACCTATGCCGCGGTGCAAACCCTGGCTGCCGGTATCGCCAAGGCGGGTGAGGATGACCCGGCTGCCGTTGCCGCTGCCATCAAGGCCGCGCCGGTCGATACCGTGATGGGCCCCCTCAGCTGGGCTCCCAACGGCGACCTGAAAGGGTTTGAATTCGGAGTGTTCCAGTGGCACGCCGACGGTACCTCTACCCAACTCAAGTAATCTGCCGGTCGGGGTGACGTGAGTCACCCCTCCTTTCTTTGCGGGCAAGTACAGGGAACGCAGTATGTCCGAACACTTCCTTTACCTGGTTCAGCAGTTGCTGAACGGGTTAACCATAGGCAGCACCTATGCGTTGATCGCCATCGGCTACACCATGGTCTATGGCATCATCGGCATGATCAACTTCGCCCACGGCGAGGTCTACATGATCGGCTCCTATGTCGCTTTCATGGTGATGGCGGGGCTCATGATGATGGGCATCGACAGCACCTTTCTGCTGCTGGGGGGCGCCTTCCTGGTCAGCATCATCATCACAGGCAGCTATGGCTGGACCATAGAGCGGGTCGCCTATCGCCCGCTGCGGGGCGGCAACCGGCTGATCCCCCTCATCTCCGCCATCGGCATGTCGATCTTCCTGCAGAACATGATGCGGATGGCCCAGGGCTCGCGCGACATCGCCATGCCCACCCTGATCTCCGGCGGCTGGACCCTGGGTGAGGCCGACGGCTTCCAGGCCAGCCTCTCCTGGATGCAGCTCATCATCTTCGTAGTGACCTTCATCACCATGCTGGCGCTGACCCAGTTCATCGGCCGCTCCCGCATGGGCCGCGCCTGCCGCGCCTGTTCGGAAGACATCAAGATGGCCAACCTGTTGGGGATAGACACCCACGTGGTCATCTCCATCACCTTCGTGCTGGGGGCCACCCTGGCCGCCGTCGCCGGCGTGCTGCTCGGCATGTATTACGGCGTCATCAACCCCTACCTCGGTTTTATGGCCGGTCTGAAGGCATTCACAGCCGCAGTATTGGGCGGTATCGGCAGCATTCCCGGCGCCGTGCTGGGCGGCCTGCTGCTCGGTGTGGTGGAGGCGCTCACCGCCGGCTACCTCAGCACCGAGTACAAGGATGTGATGGCGTTCGCCCTGCTCATCTTCGTACTGCTCTTTATGCCCACTGGCATCCTGGGCCGCCCGGAAGTGGAGAAAGTATGATGAAACGCCAATTCATTCATGCCTGCATCGCCAGCCTGGTACTGCTGGTGCTCTCCTTCTGGCTGCTCGGCTTCAAGCTGGAGACCGACGGCACCCGCCTGCTGGTAGTGAGCCGGCTCGACGTGTCGCTGGCCTGGCTATTGGGCGGTGCCACCCTGGTGTTCTGGTTCCAGATGCTGCGCGGCCAGATAAGCCGGCTGTTCCAGGCCTCCATCAGCGGCTTCTCGGTCGGCTTCACCAAGCTGGTGCTGCCAAGCCCGGAAGAGGCGCCCAAGCTCTATAACCTGACCGCCGTGCTGGTGCTGCTGTTTGCGGTGAGCTGGCCCTTCATGGCCTCCCGCGGCGCCATCGATCTCGCCACCCTCACCCTGATTTACATCATGCTGGGGCTGGGCCTGAACGTGGTGGTGGGCCTCGCCGGCCTGCTCGATCTCGGCTATGTTGGCTTCTACGCGGTCGGCGCTTACAGCTATGCCCTGCTCAACAGTTACTTCGGCCTCAGCTTCTGGGAGTGCCTGCCCATCGCCGGCCTGATGGCGGCCACCTTCGGCTTCCTGCTCGGCTTCCCGGTACTGCGGCTGCGGGGGGATTACCTGGCCATCGTCACCCTGGGCTTTGGCGAGATCATCCGCATCCTGCTCAACAACATGACCAGCCTGACCGGCGGCCCGAACGGCATCTCCGGCATTCCCAAACCGACCCTGGGGGGGCTGGAGTTCAACCGCACCGTCAAGGACGGCGGCTTCGAGACCTTCCACGAATTCTTCGGCATCGCCTACAACGCCAACCACAAGGTGATCTTCCTCTACCTGATGGCGCTGGTGCTGGTGGTGGCGACCCTGTTCGTCATCAACCGCCTGCTGCGCATGCCGCTCGGCCGCGCCTGGGAGGCGCTGCGGGAAGACGAGATCGCCTGCAAGTCGCTGGGGCTCAACCCCACCATCATCAAGCTGACCGCCTTCACCATAGGCGCCTGCTTCGCGGGGTTTGCCGGCAGCTTCTTCGCCTCGCGCCAGGGCTTCATCAGCCCGGAGTCCTTCGTCTTCATCGAGTCGGCCATCGTGCTGGCCATCGTGGTGCTGGGCGGCATGGGCTCCCAGATCGGGGTGGTGCTGGCCGCCATCGTGATGACGGTGCTGCCGGAGCTGGCGCGCGAGTTCAACGAGTACCGCATGCTGATGTTCGGCCTCTTGATGGTGTTCATGATGATCTGGCGGCCACAAGGATTGCTGCCGATGACCCGCCCGCATCTGGAGTTGAAGAAATGAGTACGCATCAGAAGTTGTTGGACGTCTCTGAGCTGTCGATGCGATATCTGGCCGGATTGCTGGCGGTGACTTGCTCCACCCTGGACTGGGAGCTGAAAAAATGAGTACTCATCAGAAGTTAATGGAAGTCTCTGATCTGTCGATGCGTTTCGGCGGCCTGCTGGCGGTCAACGGGGTCAAGCTGGACGTGGAAAAGGGGGAGGTGATCTCCATCATAGGTCCCAACGGGGCCGGCAAAACCACCATCTTCAACTGCCTTACCGGCTTCTACCGCCCGAGCGGCGGCATCATTCGCTACAAGGGCGAGGAGATCCAGGGGCTGCCCGGCCACCTCATCGCCCGCAAGGGAATCGTGCGCACCTTTCAGCACGTGCGGCTGTTCAAGGACATGACGGCGGTGGAAAACCTGCTGGTGGCCCAGCACAGACACCTCAACACCGGTTTTCTGGCCGGGCTGTTCAAGACCCCGGCCTTTCGCCGCGCCGAGCGGGAGGGGCTGGAGCAGTCCGCCTTCTGGCTGGAGAAGGTGGGGCTCAAGGATCTCGCCAACCGCGCCGCCGGCAACCTGGCCTATGGTCAGCAGCGCCGGCTCGAGATAGCCCGCTGCATGGCGACCCGACCCGAGCTGCTGATGCTGGACGAGCCGGCCGCCGGCCTCAACCCCCACGAGACCGACGAGCTGAACGAGCTTATCTCCAACCTGCGGGACGAGTTCGGGGTCTCGGTGCTGCTGATCGAGCACGACATGAAGCTGGTGATGGAGATCTCCAACCGCATCTTCGTGGTCAACCAGGGTACCCCGCTGGCCCACGGCAAGCCGGATGAAATCCGCAGCAATCCGGCAGTGATCAAGGCCTATCTGGGCGAGTCGTAAGGACAAAAAGATGTTAGAACTTCGCAACGTATCGACCCACTACGGCAAAATTCAGGCGCTGCACGACGTCAGCGTCGAGGTGAAAGAGGGGGAAATCGTCACCCTGATCGGCGCCAACGGCGCCGGCAAGACCACCCTGCTGATGACCCTGTGTGGCGAGCCCAAGCCGAGCAGCGGCTCCATCTGGTTCGAGGGGGAGCAGATAGACTCGCTCTCCACCGCCCGCATCATGCGCAAGGACATCGCCGTGGTGCCGGAGGGGCGCCGCATCTTCGCCCGCCTGACGGTGGAGGAGAACCTGCTGATGGGGGCCTTCTTCGTCGACAAGGCCGAGCAGCGCGGCCTGCTGGATCAGATTTTCACCCTGTTCCCGCGGCTGCACGAGCGACTGGAGCAGCGGGCCGGCACCATGTCCGGCGGCGAGCAGCAGATGCTGGCCATCGGCCGCGCCCTGATGAGCAAGCCGCGCCTGCTGCTGCTGGATGAACCCTCGCTGGGGCTGGCCCCCATCGTCATCCAGCAGATCTTCGACACCATAGAGCAGCTGCGCCGCGACGGCATGACCATCTTCCTGGTGGAGCAGAACGCCAACCAGGCGCTCAAGCTGGCCGATCGCGGCTATGTGCTGGAGAACGGCCATGTGGTGCTGCAGGACACGGGGGCCGCTCTCTTGGCCAACCCGGCCGTCCGCCAGGCCTATCTCGGCGGCTGACCCATGAGCAGGGCCGACACGGCGCCGAATCACCACAGCTTCTGGCACGATCCGGCCCTGCCCTTCATCGAGGCGCGAGCGGTGCAGGATGGCCGCCGCGTCTGCTACGACAAGCACAGCCATCCCCACTTCTCCATCGGCGCCATCACCGGCGGCCACAGCCACTATCTCAACCAGCGCAGCCGGCAGGAGGTCGGCCGCGGCCACCTGGTACTGATGAACCCGGAAGAGGTGCACGCCTGCAACCCGGTAGCCGATGAACCCTGGTCCTATCTGATGTTCTACCTCGATACCGGCTGGCTGCAGCGCCAGCAGGAGGAGGCCGGGCTGGGCCGTGAATTTCGCCCCTTCGACATGACCGCCAGCCGGGATCCTCTGCTCTATCAGGGGTTGTGCCGGCTCCATCGGCAGCTGTGGCAGGAGCCGGAGCCGCTGGCGCGCGAGGTGGCCTGCCACCAGTTCAGCCGTCAGCTGCTGGCCAGACTAACTCAGGCCAGCTGGGACGATCGGCCGCCGCAGCACCTGCAGCGGGCCGCCGAGCTGATGCAGGACGACTGCAGCAGCGCCCTCACCCTCGCGCAATTGAGCGCGGTGGCCGGGCTCACCCCCTCCCACTTCGTGCGCAGCTTCAGCCGCCATTACGGCATGACGCCCCACGCCTACCTGCTCGATCAGCGCATCCGCCACGCCCGCACCCTGCTCAGGCGGGGGGAGCCGCTGGCGGAGGTGGCACTGGCCAGCGGTTTTGCCGATCAGGCCCACTTCCAGCGCCAGTTCAAGCGGCGGGTGGCCGCCACCCCGGGCCACTACCGCAACCAGCTGACCCGGCCGGGCTAGCGCACCAGATAGGCGGCGCAGAGCAGCAACAACAGCGCCATCGCCCTGTTGAACCAGCGCAGCCGCTGCGGTACCAGCAGCAACCCCTGCAATCGGCTGCCGGCATAGGCCCAGCAGGCGATGGAGCACAGACAGATGACCAGGTAGAGGCCGCTGAACAGGGCCACCTGCCCCACCCCGCCCGCACTGCCATAGGCCCCCATCCCCATGCTGGCGGCGAGCCAGGCCTTGGGGTTGAGCCACTGCATCAGCGCCCCGTACCAGAAGGAGGGTGCCACCCCGTCGACCCCTTCCACCCGGCCGCTGTCCACCAGCAGCTGCCAGGCCATCCAGCCGAGGAAGATTACCCCACCCCAGCGCAGCAGCTCCGCCGCCGCCGGCCATTGCAGCAGGGTGGCGCCCAACCCCAATCCCATCAGCAACAACAACAGGATAAACCCCAGGGTAGCCCCGACCACGTGGCGCAGGCTGGCCGCAAAGCCGTGCCTGGCGCCGCTGCCGAGGGCGACCAGATTGACCGGCCCCGGGGTGATGGACATGGCCAGGGCAAACCCGGCCATGGATAACAGCAGACTCGTCTCCATGAATAACGCTCGTAGCAGCAAAAGGAGCCCCCAGCCTAGCCGGCGCCCCGCCCCGGGTATTGAAGGAAATTGCGATCGGCCCCGGCAATAACCGGACACATTGCGGGCTTAGCGCCGGCCTCCGCTTGCGGTAAACTGGCCCTCAATCACCTATTCGCAGGACATGTTAATGGACCAGTTTGCCCATATCAGTGCCCATGATGCCCACCAGAAGCTCAGCGCCGGTGAAGCCCGCCTGGTGGATATTCGCGACCCCCAGTCGTTCGAGACGGCCCACGCGGTCGGTGCCTTTCACCTCACCAACGGCACTCTGGTGCGTTTCATGAACGAGGTGGACTTCGACACCCCGGTGATCGTGATGTGCTACCACGGCAACAGCAGCCAGGGCGCCGCCCAGTACCTGCTGCAACAGGGGTACGATGAGGTCTACAGCCTGGACGGCGGCTTCGAGGCGTGGCGCAGGGAGTTCCCGATCCAGGCGGGCGACGCATGATCCAGCTGCTGGTGCTCGACAACGCCCGCATGGCCCAGGCGCTGGTGGACTACCTCTCCACCCTCGGCATCTCGTGCGAGCTGACCCAGTCGGAGTTGGGGGTCACCATCTGGCTGGCGGACGAGCAGCGCCTCGCCCAGGCCCAGCAGGAGGTGAAGCGCTTCCTGGCCGAGCCGAGCCATCCCCGCTACATGGAGGCCTCCTGGCAGTCCGGCCGGGCCGATGCCCGCATCGACTACAGCAAGGGGATGAGCGACCCGGTCACCGACTTCCTGCATCAGGCGGGGCCGCTGACCCTGGTGGTGATCATCGCCTGTCTGGCCATCTACGGACTCGACGCCATCGGCCTGCCGATCTTCGACGAGCTGGCCTTTCACCCGACCCTGGCCCAGTTCACCGACTGGCAGGCGTGGCGCTACTTCACCCCGGCCTTCATCCACTTCTCGGTGTTGCACCTGGTGTTCAATCTGCTGTGGTGGTGGTATCTGGGGGGCCAGATTGAACAGCGACTCGGCAGCGGCAAGCTGCTGATCCTGCTGCTGGTAGGCGCCGCCCTGCCCAACCTGGCCGAGTTTTTCGCCAGCGGCCCGCTGTTTGGCGGCCTCTCCGGGGTGGTCTATGCCCTGCTCGGCTACTGCTGGCTGCGCAGCAAGTTGCAGCCGGCCTGCGGCCTCACCCTGCCGCCAGCACTGATGGGCTTCATGCTGTTCTGGCTGGCACTCGGTTTCTTCGATCTGCTCGGCACCCGTACCGCCAACATGGCCCACCTGGCGGGCCTGCTGGTCGGCCTGCTGCAGGGCTGGCTGGACAGACACCACCAGCCTGCCTGAGTGGGAGTGGTCATCGAGGTGAGCAATCAGCTTGCCAGCCATAGCGGCCACCAACCTGGCCAGTCTGAACCGGCGACAAGTGCTATACACGAAAAAAAACGCCGCCCCGAGGGGCGGCGTTTTTATTGGCCGACTGGCTTACTGCTTGAGCAGGGTGGGATCGGTCACCTTGACCGCAGTGCCGCCGCTCATGAAGAAGCTGGCGAACTCTGACTGCATTTCGGTGGTCACGTCGCCGCTCGGATCGAAGTTCTCGTCCGGTGCCAGCAGCGAGCTGTGGCCACCAGCCACGAAGCGGGCTGCGTTGTGGCTGGCCGCACCGGTGGCGGTCAGCGGTTGCAGCGCCAGCACCTTGAACAGCGGCTCGGTGCCGCCCAGCGGGGTGGAGGCGATGCTGTTCGGGATCACCTGATCCGACAGGCTCAGCGCGCCATCGCCAACGATCTCGGTGGCGAACAGCGGGAAGTCGCTCTTGATGCCGCTGCCGAGGTTGATCGGGTCAGCCGAATCCAGTACCGACTGGGCCGCGAAGCTGTAGCTCTGCAGCGTGCTGGCCGCAGCGGCCTGCTGGGTGGCGCTCAGGCTCGGCAGGAACTCGTTGACGAAGCAGGTCGGCACCTCGGTCTTGCAGCTGGGGGCGTAGGCGGTAAAGCCCGCTTTCAGCTCGGCACTGCCGCTGGTCAGCACGCCCATCTTGATGGTCGGACCGAAGGTCGGCGAGTTCAGCAACAGCGGCGCTATGCCGCCACCCGGCATGGCCAGGCCACCGGTATCGAACTTGAACAGGGCATCCGCCTGGGCATTGCCGATGGACTGGTTGGCGACCGCCAGCAGGTTGGTGCCGGAGATGGCGCCCAGGGAGTGGCCCAGGAAGTGCACCTTGAGGCTGCCGGCGCTGCCGATGACGCCCTTGCCATTGGCCAGACCGACCGCCAGACGCAGGCCCAGCAGATCCGCCACGCTCTGTTTCAGGTTGTCGCGGGCCACGGTCAGGTAGCTCAGGTTCAGGTAGGGGGTCGGGTTGTCGGAGGTGGTGACTGTATCCATGCTGCCACTCAGGGCGAAGCCGCGCTCACCGTGCAGCGGGTGATCGATCACCACCAGCGCCACCTTCTTGCCTGCCTGCATGCCGGCATAGATCTGGCCCAGCGCCAGCGCATAGGCGTTCTCTTTCACCGAGGTGACGCCGTGCTGATAGATGATCACGTCGGTGATGGTGTTGAGGGCATCCTTGGCGAAGACGCGCATCGGCACCGACTGCACCTCTTCCAGCATGGGCAGCGGGTTGAAGCGGCCGATGTTCTGCTCGGCATCCAGCGGCTTGCCGCCGGAGGTGAGAGTCACCCCGATCAGCTTGCTCGCCTCGGCCAGCAGCTCGCTCTGGCGGGTCGGATCGGCAATCAGCGTCGCCAGCAGGGCCGGATCCACGCCCGCGCCCACCAGCCCGGCGATCACTTCGCTGTCGGACGCTTTCAGGGCATTGGCGATGGCGTACAGGCTGGGGATGGCACCGTGCCAGGACTGGGTCTTGGCCTTGTCCCAGGAACCGGCGGTGGCCGGCGAGGAGAGGAAGTAGGGCAGCTTGACGGTACCGGTATAGACAGTGGTCAGCTGGGCCAGCCCGTTGAGCGGGGCGCCAGGGCCGAAGGCGGTGGCCAGCGCATCTTTCTGCTCCTGCGGCAGGAACTGTTCGGCGTCCAGCTGGGTCAGGAAGGGGTTGCTGCCGGTCACGGCCAGGGTGTAGGTGCCGGGCAGGCTGGTGTTGCCCTTGGCATCCTGCTTCCACAGGGCGGCCGCGTCCAGGGTCGGGCTCTTCAGCACAGATGCCGCAGCCCCTTTCACCGCCACCAGCACATCGGCACCGGACTGGGTACCGAACCAGTCGGAGAAGATGACGTGATCGGTGGAGACGCCGGTGGCGGCCTTGAACAGGCCCTCCTGCAGGGCGATCAGACCGTTGATGGTCTGCTCCTGGGCATTGCTGCCGACGTTGTTCTTGTAGTTGCCGTAGTCGCTGCCGGCCTTGACCGCGTTGCCGTTGCTGTCCTTGAGGGAGTCTGTGGCCACGATCATGTAGTAGGAGGAGGGGTTCAGCGGCTTGAGCGGTACCAGGTTCAGCTTGCCAGCCGAGGCGGCCACCACGAAGTCCACCCCGTAGGTCAGCACCTTCTTCACGCCGCTCGGGCGCAGGGCTGTGCTGTCAAAGCTCAGCTCCAGCAGGTAGAGCGGGGCCACCGAGGCGGCAAACTCGGCGGCAGCCGGTGCCTGGACAGTGATGCCGGACGAGGTGACGGGCACGATCTGGATGGCCTGGGTCGTGGACCAGCCATCCAGGGTCGACATGGCCGACACCGGGTTGGAGAGATCCGCCGTTTCGGTGGAGAATTTCAGGGTGCCATCGCTGGCGCGGGCCGCCAGGGCACTGGGGCGCACTGCGTTGGAACCGGTCAACAGATAGTCGAGATAGCTGGAGGTGTCGCCTTTGTTATCGTCACTGCCACCACAGCCGGCCAGCATAGCACTGACGACTGCGGCATAAATTAGCTTCTTTTTCATATCCTTATCTCTTTTTAGTTGTTATCCATGAAATGCTGACGGCGTTGGGTAAAAACCCGACCGGTACATCTTAACAGCAACGCAACAATTATTAAGTAGCTGGTCGGTCATCTGATCTGCTTTTTTTGTGTACAGCATCAAGGAATTGGAATAGAAACGGGACTCGATAGGTTAACAGCTTCATCCCGGATACCAGACCCGACCAGCGGTCACTTGTACGCCAGATGGCAAAAAGCGACCCCCGATCTCGGCAAAGCGGATCATTTGCCGGTAGAATGGCGCATTGCTTAAGGAGAACCACATGATCGACCCGAAGAAACTGGAAGAGATCGCCAAACAGGTGCACAACTCCCTGCCGCCCGGCATTCGCAGCATGGGTGAAGAGGTGGAGAAGAAGATCCGTCAGGTGCTGCAGTCCCAGCTCGGCAAGCTGGATCTGGTCAGTCGCGAAGAGTTTGACGTGCAGACCAAGGTGCTGCTGCGCACCCGCGAGAAGCTGACCGCCCTCGAGGCCAAGCTGGCCCAGCTCGAGCAGCAGCTCGGCGCCAAGGGCGAATAACACTGCCCCCATAAAGCAAACCCCAGCCAGGCTGGGGTTTGTTGTTTCTGACCTGCCGCAAAGCAAGCTGCGGCAGGCAGATCTAGCGAGGCCTTCCCGGTTACGTGACCGGCCTCATGCCGAACTCAGATGAATTCGTAGGCGTCGCCGAAGATGCGCTCCGGCTCGGCCCCCAGAATCTTGAACTCCTCCCGCGCCGCACCCGCCATCTCGAAGCGACCGGCGACATAGATGTCGTAGTCGTGCAGGCTGACGAAGTCATCCATGATGGCCTTGTGCACCAGCCCGGTCTTGCCGGTCCAGTCGCTCTCCGGCTCCTGCACCACAGGGATGTAGGTGAGCGGGGCGTAGTCGCGCTCCCACTGCTGCATCTGCTCCTGCTCGTAGAGCCAGTGCGCCTGGCGCACGCCCCAGTAGAAGAACACCGGGCGCTTGCTGCCGCTGTCGATCAGGTATTCCAGAATGGCGCGGGCGTAGGAGAAACCGGTGCCGCCTGCCATCAGGATCAGCGGCCGGGGTGACTCTTCCCGCAGGAAGGCCTTGCCCGCCGCCAGCTCAATCTCGATCTCCCCCTGCTCGCGCATGCGGGCCAGCACCTGGCCGGCATAGGCGTTCTCCGGGGTGGCGCCGATCTGCAGCTCCAGCACGCCAGGGCGGGTCGGCGAGTTGGCGATGGAGAAGGGACGCTTGTCCGAATCACTCATCACCACCAGCAGATACTGGCCCGGCTTGAAGCTGACCTCTTGCAGCGGCGTCAGGGCCACGTGCCAGATGGTGTCGACATATTCGCGCAGTTCCTCTACGCGGCACTTGATACGTTGCATTCTTATCCTTGTGACGGGCTCGTTCGGCCCGCTTTCGCTCTTGATTCACTGTGGACTGGCGACCAGCAGAGTGGTCAGGTCAGTCGAGCATACCCAATTCAGCTCAAATGGCATCAATCTTTTGCATCCCGGCCAGGCGGCACGGCCCGCCGGGCCGGCCGCCGCTCATCAACCGAGAATGTTCAGCTCGTCCCAGAGGGCATCGATCTTCTGCTTCACCGCCTCGTCCTGGACGATGGGCTGACCCCACTCGCGGTTGGTCTCTCCCGGCCACTTGTTGGTGGCGTCCAGCCCCATCTTGGAGCCGAGGCCGGAGACCGGCGAGGCGAAGTCCAGGTAGTCGATCGGGGTGTGCTCGATCAGGGTGGTATCGCGGGCCGGATCCATCCGGGTAGTGATGGCCCAAATCACGTCCTTCCAGTCGCGGGCGTTGATGTCATCGTCGCAGACGATCACGAACTTGGTGTACATGAACTGGCGCAGGAAGGACCAGACCCCCAGCATCACCCGCTTGGCGTGGCCCGGATAGCGCTTCTTGATGGTCACCACCGCCATCCGGTAGGAGCACCCCTCCGGCGGCAGGTAGAAGTCCACGATCTCGGGGAACTGCTTCTGCAACAGCGGCACGAATACCTCGTTGAGCGCCACCCCCAGCACCGCCGGCTCATCGGGCGGACGGCCGGTGTAGGTGCTGTGATAGATGGCATCCTTGCGCATCGTCATGTGGGTGATGGTGAAGACCGGGAACTCGTCCACCTCGTTGTAGTAGCCGGTGTGATCGCCATAGGGCCCCTCGGGGGCCAGCTCGCCCGGCTCCAGATAGCCTTCCAGCACGATCTCGGCGCTGGCTGGCACCTCCAGATCGCAGCTGATGGCCTTCACCACCTCGGTACGGCTGCCACGCAGCAGACCGGCGAAGGCGTATTCGGAGAGGGTATCCGGCACCGGCGTCACCGCGCCGAGGATGGTCGCCGGATCGGCGCCCAGCGCCACCGCCACCGGGAAGCGCTCACCCGGATGGGCCTCCTGCCACTCGCGAAAATCGATGGCACCGCCGCGGTGATCCAGCCAGCGCATGATCAGCTTGTTCTTGCCGATCTTCTGCTGACGATAGATGCCGAGGTTCTGCCGTTTCTTGTAGGGGCC
This sequence comes from Aeromonas sp. FDAARGOS 1408, assembly GCF_019048665.1. NCBI lineage: Bacteria > Pseudomonadati > Pseudomonadota > Gammaproteobacteria > Aeromonadales > Aeromonadaceae > Aeromonas > Aeromonas sp. FDAARGOS 1408. Next base: position 4,070,614 of record NZ_CP077394.1, read on the forward strand.
GCGGGTGATGGTGAGCCCCCAGGTGACCAGCGGCGCCACGTCGCCAGGCCAGCAGTGCTGGATCGGGATCTGGTCCAGATCGACCGCCTCTCCCTCCAGCACCCGCTGCTGGCAGGGGGCGGACGAGAGACGCTTGGTCGGCATGTTGAGTACCTGCTTGAAGATCGGCAGCTTCTCCATCAGCTCCTTGAAGCCACGGGGCGGCTCAGGCTCTTTCAGGTAGGAGAGCCAGGTCCCCACCTGGCGCAAGGCGGCCACGTTGGGCTGGCCCATGCCCATGGCGACCCGATCCGGGGTGCCGAACAGGTTGGTCAGCACCGGCATGGCGTAACCCTTGGGATTTTCGAACAGCAGGGCCGGCCCACCCGCACGCAGGGTGCGGTCGCTGATCTCGGTCATCTCCAGATAGGGGTCTATCTCGCGCGTGATGCGCTTGAGTTGTCCGCTTTGTTCCAGCTGCGCGATGAAATCACGCAAATCCTTGTATTTCATGCAGGTACCCTGTGTGCAGGCGATGCCGCATTATAACTCCGGGGAGCCGGCGGGTGTACCCGGTTCGGGTTGCACCATCGGACTTGCATGACGCTTTTCCTGCCGGGTCAGCCGATCGGCAAGCTGGGCCAGCAGCCTCGGCTCGTCCACCTGCAACAGCAGGCTGGCCACCTGACCGCTGTACTGGCGGTTGCCCAGCTCCGCCAGCAGGAACTGCTGGGCCGTGTCGGGCAGCGGCGAAAGCTGACTGAGCTGGTGCAGGGCGGTCTGTTTGAGGGAGGCGTTGCGGCTGGCGGCGATCAGCAGATCGCTCGCCGTCTGACCCTGATGAAAGCGCCCCACGCTGGCCAGGGCCGCCACGCTGTCGTGATCCGCCGGTTGGCGCCACAACCTCTGATAGAGGGCACTGTCGCCGGTACGCTCAGCCAGCAGCCGCAGCAAGCGGTTGTCGGGCAGGAAGATGTTCAGGCCGGCCAGCTTGTGCGCCTCGCGCTGCAGCACGGCGACAGGCTGCTCGGCGAGCACGTTCAGCAGCGCCTGCTGTTGCTGGGCCAGATCCGGATTGCGGCTGTTGTAAATCTGCTTGAACTCGAAGCGGTTCGCCTCCAGCAGCTGGCGGTAGTTGTCCTGCCAGGCCTGCAGTTGCCAGCGGCTCAGCACCTGCCGCGCCGCGGCGGCAAAGTCGTAGGCGGGTTGCTGCACCAGAAAGCCGTCCACCTCTTTCTCCACCAGCCAGCTGGGGGCCTTGAACGACTGGGCACGCACCCAGGCCAGCAGTTGCGGGCTGTCAGCCCTGGGCTGACCATCGAGGGTGGCAAGCAGCTGGCACAGCAGATACTCCCGCTGCCCCACGGCCAGAGAGTCCAGCAGGGAATCGATGGCGGCAAACTGTCCCTGCTGCAAGCGGCCGGTCAGGTAGTCGAGGTGGCCCTGCAGTCCCTCGTCGGCCACCAGCGCGACGCGGGGCGCCGTCCCGGTGGACGGAGTCTGGCCCGCCAAAGCTGGCGGCACCAGCAGCCAGCTCAGCATAATCAGGAGTACATGCTTCATGACGTCCCTATCCTTGTGACATCGAGGTTTCATACTACTCAGGCGACCGCAAAATAGATAAACAAAAACCGCGACCTGGGCCGCGGTTTCATCATTTTTCGAGTCGGTTACTTCTGCTGGCGCCGCATGGCGTCGAAGAACTCGTCGTTGGTCTTGGTCATCGCCAGCTTGTCGATGAGGAACTCGATGCCGTCGATCTCGCCCATCGGGTGGACAATCTTGCGCAGGATCCACATCTTCTGCAGCTCGTCGCCGGTGGTCAGCAGCTCTTCCTTGCGGGTACCGGAGCGGGTGATGTCGATGGCCGGGTAAACGCGCTTCTCGGCGATCTTGCGCGAGAGGTGCAGTTCCATGTTGCCGGTGCCCTTGAACTCTTCGTAGATGACTTCATCCATCTTGGAGCCGGTATCGATCAGCGCGGTGGCGATGATGGTCAGGCTGCCGCCCTCTTCAACATTGCGCGCGGCACCGAAGAAGCGCTTCGGACGGTGCAGGGCGTTGGCGTCCACACCACCGGTCAGTACCTTGCCGGATGACGGGATGACGGTGTTGTAGGCTCGGGCCAGACGGGTGATGGAGTCCAGCAGGATCACCACGTCCTTCTTGTGCTCGACCAGACGCTTGGCCTTCTCGATCACCATTTCGGCGACCTGGACGTGACGGGAAGCCGGCTCGTCGAAGGTGGAGGCGATCACTTCGCCCTTCACCATCCGCTGCATCTCGGTCACCTCTTCCGGACGCTCGTCGATCAGCAGGACGATCAGTTCGCAGTCAGGGTGGTTGTAGGCGATGCTCTGGGCGATGTTCTGCAGCAGCATGGTCTTACCGGCCTTGGGCGGTGCGACGATGAGGCCGCGCTGGCCTTTACCGATCGGGGATGCCAGATCCAGTACGCGGGCGGTGATGTCTTCGGTGGAACCGTTGCCACGCTCCATGCGCAGACGCTCGTTGGCGTGCAGCGGAGTGAGGTTTTCAAACAGGATCTTGTTGCGGGAGTTTTCCGGACGGTCGTAGTTGACCTCGTTGACCTTGAGCAGCGCGAAGTAGCGTTCGCCCTCTTTCGGCGGCCGGATCTTGCCGGAGATGGTATCGCCGGTGCGCAGGTTGAAGCGGCGGATCTGGCTCGGGGAGACGTAGATGTCGTCCGGGCCGGCCAGGTAGGAGCCGTCTGCACTACGCAGGAAGCCGAAACCATCGGTCAGGATTTCCAGCACACCGTCGCCGAAGATATCCTCGCCACCCTTGGCGTGCGCCTTGAGGATCGCGAAAATAATGTCTTTCTTGTGCGCCCGAGCCAGATTTTCCAACCCCATGGATTCGCCAAGCTGTACCAGCTCGGACACAGGAGTGTTCTTTAATTCAGTCAGATTCATAGTGGTGAAAGTCTGTAAGCAAGGATTGAAATGAGGAGACAGTCTGCTGGATTGATGCTGATCGGATTTGATTTGCCGGGCTGATGTGTGAGCAAAGAGTCAGGCAAAAAGGTTAGCAAACGAGCGATAAATTAGCACCAATCGGGGTGAGCGTCTAGGTGATAAAACAGAAGGAGCGCATTATTGCAATGCGCTCCTCGATGATTATTACAGGTTGCCGTCCAGGAACTCTTTCAGCTGAGTCTTGGACAGGGCGCCGACCTTGGTCGCTGCCACTTCGCCATTCTTGAACAGCAAGAGGGTCGGAATACCACGAATGCCATATTTGGGCGGAGTGTCGGCGTTATGGTCGATGTTCAATTTCGCCACGGTCACACGACCGGCATACTCTTGGGCGACTTCGTTCAGGATCGGGGCAATCATCTTGCACGGACCACACCATTCGGCCCAGAAGTCGACCAGAACGGCGCCATCGGCTTTGATTACATCTGCCTCGAAGCTGGCATCGCTCAGCTGAACAATCTTGTCACTCATCTCCAACTCCAGTCAGTAATTAAGGCTTTATTGACGTATCAACAAAGGCAATAGTTGCCCTATTTGAAATGATCCTGTTTATTATTGCAAGCCTAACCTGATAACCTACCGCCATGAGCAAAACACACTTAACGACCGACAAATTCGCCCAAATGGGCCTCGAACCCGAAGTTCTGGCTGGTCTGGAATCAAAGGGATTTCACTATTGCACCCCCATCCAGGCACTCTCTCTGCCGCTGCTGGTAGAAGGCCATGACCTCGCCGGCCAAGCCCAGACGGGTACCGGCAAAACCATCGCCTTCCTGGCTGCCACCTTCAACTATCTGCTGACCCACCCGCTGACCAAGCCGCGCCTCATCAATCAGCCGCGCGCCATCATCATGGCCCCGACCCGGGAACTGGCAGTACAGATTTACAACGATGCCGACAGCATGGCCGCCTCGACCGGCCTCAAGCTCGGCCTCGCCTACGGCGGTGAAGGGTACGACAAGCAGCTGGCCGTGCTGGAGCAGGGTGTCGACATCCTGATCGGCACCACAGGCCGCATCATCGACTACTTCAAGTCCAAGGTCATCGATCTGAGCAACATCCAGGTCGTGGTGCTGGACGAAGCGGATCGCATGTTCGATCTCGGCTTCATCAAGGACATCCGTTTCCTGTTCCGCCGCATGCCGCCCGCCACCGAGCGTCTGAGCATGCTGTTCTCCGCCACCCTCTCCCTGCGGGTGCAGGAGCTGGCCTACGAACACATGAACCACCCGGAACATGTGCAGGTCGAGCCGGAGCAGATGACCGGCGTACGAATCAAAGAAGAGCTCTTCTACCCTTCCAACGAAGACAAGATGTTGCTGCTGCTCTCCCTGATGGAAGAGGAGTGGCCGGAGAAAGCCATCGTCTTCGCCAACACCAAGCACGTCTGTGAAGACGTTCACGCCTGGCTGGAGAATGACGGCCACCGTGTCGGTCTGCTGACCGGCGACGTGCCACAGAAGAAGCGGATGAAAATCCTGGAAGACTTCACCAAGGGTGCGGTAGACATCCTGGTTGCCACCGACGTGGCCGCCCGTGGTCTGCACATCCCTGACGTGACCCACGTCTTTAACTACGACCTGCCCGACGACGCCGAGGACTACGTACACCGCATCGGTCGTACCGGTCGTGCCGGCAAGAGCGGTCACTCCATCAGCCTGGCCTGTGAAGACTATGCCTTCAACCTGCCGGCCATCGAGGAGTACATCCACCACCCGATCCCGGTCAGCAAGTATGACCGCGAGGCGCTGCTGGATGACGTGACCGCGCCGAAACGGGTGTTCCGCAACCGTCAGCCGGTGAACCGCAACATGCGTGATCGCCAGGGCGGTGGCAACAGCAACAACCGCCGTCGTCCTCCCCGCAAGAGCTGAAGGATAGGCCCAGTTGCACAACTCGCCTCTCTATGCCGCCATCGACCTCGGCTCCAACAGCTTTCACATGCTGGTGGTGCGCGAGGTCGCCGGTGCCTTGCGCACCGTCACCAAGGTCAAGCGCAAGGTGCGCCTCGCCGCCGGTCTGGATGCCGATTTTCGTCTCAGCCGTGCCGCCATGGAGCGGGGCTGGGACTGTCTGCGCCTCTTCTCCGAGCAGCTGCAGGACATTCCGGCCGACAACATCCGGGTAGTCGGCACCGCGACCCTGCGGCTGGCCACCAACGTCGACGAGTTTCTGCGTGAAGCGGAACGGGTGCTCAACCACAACATCGAGATCATCTCGGGTGAGGAAGAGGCCAAGACCATCTATGAAGGGGTCTCCTGGACCTCGGCGGGGGAAGGCAACCGGCTGGTGATCGACATCGGCGGCGCTAGCACAGAACTGGTGATCGGCGAGCAGAGCGAGGCCAAGCTGCTCAACAGCCTGCACATGGGCTGCGTCACCTGGCTCAACAACCACTTCGGTGACGGCGAGCTGAGCGAAGCGCGCTTCAACCAGGCCATCGCCGCCGCCAAAACGGTGCTGGAGAAGGTGGCGGACGATTACCGCGTGCTCGGCTGGCGCACCTGCGTCGGCGCCTCCGGTACGGTGCAGGCGCTGCAGGAGATCATGCTGGCGCAGGGCAAGAGCGAGCGGGTCACCCTGCCTAAGCTGCAGGAGCTGATGGGTCAGGCCATCGCCTGCGGCAAGCTCGACCAGCTGCAACTGGAAGGGCTGGCCGCCGAGCGGCTGACCGTGTTCCCCTCCGGCCTCGCCATCCTGATCGCCATCTTTGAAACCCTCGGCATCGAGAGCATGACGCTGGCGGGCGGCGCCCTGCGCGAAGGCTTAATCTACGGCCTGCTCGGCAACAATCACGACTGTGATGCCCGCGATCGTACCGCCGACAGCCTGATCAGCCGCTACCAGCTGGACAAGGAGCACGCCGAGCGGGTACGCGATACCGCCATCGAGGCGTTCACCCAGCTGCAGCCGGCCTGGCGTCTCTCCAAGCGCTACGGTCGCCCGATCCTGCGTTACGCGGCCCTGCTGCACGAGATCGGTCTGTGCATCGAGTACAAGAAGGCGCCGCAACACGCCGCCTACATCATCGACAACATCGACATGCCGGGTTTCACCCCCGCGCAGAAGAAGCTGCTGTCGGCCCTGCTGTTCAACCAGCGGGACGAATTCAAGCTGGAACCGCTGGAGAAGCAGGGTGCCGTCACGGCTCGCCAGGCGATCCGGCTGGCCCGCATCCTGCGCATCGCGCTGATCCTCTGCATGCGCCGCACCCAGGGCACTGTGCCGATCTTTACCCTGCAGGCGGATGACGAGGCTCTGACGCTGACCCTGCCCAAGGGGTGGCTGGATGAGCACTACCTGCGCGCCAGCGAGCTGCGCCTCGAAGTGGAGCGCCAGCAGAAGATGGGCTGGCCCACCCGGCTGCTGGAAGCCTGATTGGGCACAGCCCAATCAGTGCCCCAAGGTTCCGACAATCTCTTTCGCAGCCAGCACTGACGCCACTCAGGCCTGCCCCTTGATTTTATTGGGCTGACGGGCTGATCCCGCCCTTGCGTCTGGGCTCTGCCTCCCCCTCATGGCCTACGTTCGACTAGAGTAGGGTTGTCTTCACAACCAACCGGAATGGACGCCATGAAACCTTTGACCCTGATCGGACTGACCGCCCTGCTCACCGCCTGCGGCGGCGGGGGCGGCGACAACAGCAGCCAGCCACCACAGGCCCAGCTCTCGCTGGCCTTCTCCGACGCCCCGGTAGATGGCGTCAGCAAGGTCTGCATCGCCGTCTCCAACATCAGCATCCACCCCGTCGCCGGCACCGAGCAGAGCTGGACCACCGCCAGTTTCCTCACCTCGGCCCAGGACGATGGTTGCACCCCGAGCGGCGAGACCATTCCGCTCGACAGCGCAGGGAGGCCGCTGTTTACCTACATCGATCTGCTGAGCTATCAGGGTTCCGCCAGTCGCCCCCTGCTGGCCAGCCAGAGCGTGGTGCCCGGCAACTACAGCCAGATGCGCCTGCGAGTGCTGGACGGGCGGGAGGTCGCCAACCAGTTTCTGGACGGTACCCCCTACTCCTACGTCAAGCAGGATGATGGGGTGATCAAGCCGCTCGAGGTGCCCAGCAGCGAGCTCAAGCTGGACGCCTTCACCATCGCCGCCAACGGCCTCAGTGCCTTTACCACCGAATTCGATCTGCGCCAGTCCATGGTGCTGCCAGGCCACGAGCAGTACTACAAGCTCAAACCGAGAGGCGTACGGCTGGTGAACAACACCCAGGTTGCCACCGTCAAGGGCTCGGTCGCGGCCGGGCTGTGCGGTGGTCAGCTGACCGACAAAGCATTCGTCTACTTCTATGACGAGCTGCGCCCGGTGGGTGACGACGCCTATCCCGACATGGCGGACAGCGACAACGGCTTCTACGCCAGCGCCCCCGTGCTGCCGCAGACCGGAGGCGGCTTTGGCTACGAGTTGGGATTTGTCAATCTCGGCAGCTACGATCTGGTGCTGGTCTGCAACGGCGACGAGGATGATCCGGCAGTGGCCGACGATCCGCTGCAGCAGGTGCAGATACAGAAAGCCCAGACGGTGGTGGCGCCCACCACCAGCATCAACTTCCAGTAACGGGCGACAAGGGGGACGACGACCGCATGAGCAGATACCAACCCATCAGTTGCGATCTCTACGACTGGCTGGAGATTGCCGCCAGCTGGCAGCTGCCGGTCACCCTCACCTGTAAGGATGGCCGCCAGTGGGCGGACAAGATCCGCACCATAGAGGCCAGAGAAGGGGTCGAGTACCTGCTGCTGCATGGCGGCGAACGGCTCAGCCTGGCGGAGCTGGCGACCATGACGCTCAACTGGCAGGGGGAGGAGAAGCTGATCCGCTTCGCCCCACCAGCCCCAGCCGACAGCCAATAGATGGCAAGAGGGCCAACCCCATCGGGTTGGCCCTCTTCTTTATATCCCTCGCGTGCGGCGTTACCCCGCCAACGCTGCCATCACGTAGACATCGAAGCGGTTGCTCTTGGTCTCGATGGCCATGCTCGGCTTCTGCTCGTTGAGCCAGCCTGCGTAGTCCGGCCGCTTCACCACTACCCGCCGGTCCGCCATGGTGAGCGCCGCCGGCAGCAGGGCATCGGCGTCGAGATCCGCCCCCACCAGCGACTGGAACACCCGCATCTCTTTTTTCACCAGCGCCGACTTCTGCTTGTGGGGGAACATGGGATCGAGGTAGATGACATCCGGCCGCTCGGCCAACCCCAGCAGGGTCTCCACCGCAGGGCCGTGCAGCAGTTGCATCCGCTCGCGCACCCAGGGGCCGATCTCGGGATCCTGCGCGGCGCGTGCCAACCCGTCCTGCAGCAGAGCGGCCACCACGGGGCTGCGCTCGATCATGGTCACCTTGCAGCCGAGGGAGGCGAGCACGAAGGCATCGCGTCCCAGCCCGGCGGTGGCATCCACCACGGTCGGCATGGCGCCCGCCTTGAGCCCCACCGCCTTGGCGATGGACTGGCCACGGCCGCCGCCGAACTTACGGCGATGAGCCACTGCCCCTTCGACGAAATCCACGTAGACGGCGCCCAGCTTGGGTTCGTCCAGCTTGCGCAGCTCCAGCCGTTGCGGGGTGAACACCAGGGCAAACTGGGGCAGGTCGATCTGGTCAAGCTGGCTGCTCAGGGCTTCTGCCTGGGCCGCCTTGGCGGGGTCTTCGAGGAGGATTTGCATGGGCTCTGGATGCATTCTAAGTTCAGTGAACCGAGTGTATCACAGCCCCTTTGCGCCGCTGTAGGGAGGAAACCCCATGCACCTGCTTATCGCCCTGCTGCTTGCCGCCCAGAGCGGTGGCCAGCTCAAGGTCTGTGGCGTTGACTGGCCCCCCTTCTCCTACGCCGAACAGGGCAAGCTGATGGAGGGCATATCGGTCGAGATCCATCAGGAGGTGGCACACCGCCTCGGCATGCAGCTCACCCTGCTCGAACTGCCGTGGGGACGCTGCGAACAGTACGTCAACACCGAGCTGGCGGACGGCATTCTCGACAACGCGCCCCTCCCCGGCTGCTACCACTCCGATCTTGCCACCGCCTTCTACCCGCTGGCCGCCTATGTGCGCAGCGACAGCCCGCTGCAAACCTTCTCGTGGGAGATGGCCAAGGGGCTGAAAGTGGGGATGGTCAGGGGCTATGACTACACCGACAGGATCAAGCACTTCACCGGCTGGGTGCCCATCAAGGCCCACTCCGACAAGCAGCTGCTGCTGATGCTGGAGAAGAGCCGGGTCGACCTGATAGTGCTGGATTACTTCTCGGCCCCCATTCTCTCCAGAGAGCAGGACGTCAAGATCCGCGCGCTCACCCCCTTTCTCGACTCGACCCCGCTCTACCTCTGCTTCGGCAAGCAGAAGGCTGACCTGCTGCCCGCCTACAACAAAGCGCTGCAACAGATGCTGGACGAAGGGGTGCTGGATCGCATCTATCTGCGCTATCTCGGGGAGGATTACCGGACACTGAAGGAGAAACAGGAGAGGATGAAAGCGGCGCAGTGAGGATCAACTGGTCTGCAGGAACATGCTCTTGTCGTTGAGCTGCAAATACTCGGTGAGGTCGTCGTAGGCGAGCGGCCTGCTCAGCAGATAACCCTGGGTGAAGGCACACCCCTTCTGGCAGAGGAAGTTGAGCTGCTCGCGGGTCTCCACCCCCTCGATCACCACCTGCATGCCGAGGTTGTGCACTATGTTGATGATGCCGTCCAGCAGCAGCCGGTCCTGCTCGTTGAACGGGATGTGGCGCACGAAGGCCCGGTCGATCTTCACCAGGTCCACCGGGAAGTTGCGCAGATAGTTGAGCGCCGAGTAGCCGGTGCCGAAGTCGTCGATGGCCAGCTTGCAGCCCGCCTCGCGCAGGGCATCGATCCGCACCCTGTGCTGATCGCTGGTCTCCATCAGCAGGGATTCGGTGATCTCGATGACGATGTCCGCCGGATCCAGCCCGAAGTGGTGGATCACCTTGAGCCACTCGCTCGCCTCCGGATCTATGGTCTGGAACTCCAGGGTGGAGCGGTTGATCGACATCTGCAGATCCGGGAAGCCGGATTGCTGCAGCCGCGCCAGATCCCGGCACGACTGCCACAGCACCAGCGCCCCTAGCCCCTGGATGAGCCCGGCCTCCTCCGCCAGCGGAATGAAGTCCGCCGGCGACACCTGACCCCAGTGCGGGTGATACCAGCGCACCAGCGCCTCCAGCTTGGCGACCCGGCCGCTGCGGTTGTCCCAGATCGGCTGGTAGGCCATGGTCAGCTGCTCGAGCTTGATCGCCTCCGCCAGATCCTGCTGCATCTGGTGACGCTGGCGCACCTCTTCGCGCATGGAGGCACAGTAGCTGCCGAGCAGCCGTCCCTGCCGCTTGGCGGCAAACAGCGCCTGTTCGGCGTTGCGCAGCAGCTCGTCGCTCTCCAGCCCATCGCCCGGACAGAGGGTGATGCCGATGGTGGCCGTCACGTAGAGGTGCTGGTTGGCCAGCATGAAGGGGCGGGCGAAGCCGCCGACCACCTGCTTGGCAAACACCTCGGCCTGACGGCGGTTGACAATGCCGGGCACCAGGAAGGCGAACTCGTCGCCACCGATGCGGGCCACCAGATCTTCGGTGCGCACCCGGCTCACCAGCCGATCCGACACCTCCCGCAGCAGGGCGTCACCGGCGTGGTGATCCATGCTGTTGTTGACCGCCTTGAAGTTGTTGAGGTCGAGCACCATCAGCGCGAAGCGCTCGCCCCGCTCGCAGAAGCGGCTGAGGCAGCGGCCGAACAGCCAGCGGTTGGGCAGCCCGGTAAGGTTGTCGTAGTTGGCCTGGGCGGCGATCTTCTGCTCCGCCAGCTTGGTCTGGGAGAGATCGCTGAAGATGGCGATGTACTGGCTGATGCGCCCCCCTTCCCGCAGGGTGCTGATCATCAGCTGCTGGGGGTAGAGCTTGCCGTTCTTGCGCTTGTTCCACACCTCGCCGCGCCACACCCCCACCCGCTCCAGAGCGTGGTACATGTCGGCGTAGAAGGCCTGATCGTGCAGGCCGGACTTGAGCAGGCTGGGGCGCTGGCCGCACACCTCCTCCTCGCTGTAGCCGGTGATCTGTTCGAACGCCGGGTTGACCGAGATGATGCGACTGTCGGCGTCACACACCAGGATCGCCTCTGACAGGTTGTCGTAGACCCGGTGGGAGAGCTTGAGCTGCTCGGCGTGACGCTTGAGGGGGTCTATGTTCTCCAGCACCACCATCAGGTAGTCGGGCTTCAATTGATCGTCCCGCACCAGGGTGACGGTGACCCGCCCCCACAGCAGCTGGCCGTCACGGTGCAGGTAACGCTTTTCCTGGGTGAAGGAGGTACGCTCGCCACGTCTGAGCTCTTCATAGCAGGCGACGCTGCGCAGCCAGTCTTCCGGATGATTGAGCTCGGCGGCGTTGCGATGAACCAGCTCCTCCTGGCTGTAGCCCAGCATCTTTTCGATGGCCGGATTGGTCCAGAGGATCTTGCCGTCCAGATCGAGCTTGCCGATCCCCACCGGGGCGTGGGACATCATGGTGTGCAGAAAATCGTGGTACTCGGGCTGGGGCGGCGCCGGCTGCTGCAGCATCAGCGCCAGTTCGCGCCCGGCCAGCGGAGCCAGCAGGCGCAGCAGGCCCATCACCTTGTCCATGTTGGTGAGCGGCCGCTTGAACAGCAGGCTGCAGATGCCCACCGTCTCCCCTTGCGCACTCTTGAGGGCGATGCCGGCATAGGCCTGGATCTGCCAGGCCTGCAACACGGCGGCGTGGGGAAACAGCTGCTGTACCCGATCGCTGAACCAGGCCTCGCCCTCCTGCAGAGTGATCTCCCCCAGGGTGGTGCTGACCGGAAAACTGAAGCGGGTCGTATCGAGAGAGGCAGGATAGGTTGCATGCACCTTGCAGGAGAGCCCCGCTTGATCCCTACCCGAAATCAGGACGAAGTCGGCCCCGACCGCTGCTGCGATTTCACTCACAAAGGTATCGAAATATCCCTGACCACTCGAATGAGACAGACTTGAGATGATTTGATAGACAGACTCGAGTGCTCGCCTCATGGCAAGGTTCTTTCTCTCCTTGGAAGGTAGACCCCGACTCTACTGAAGAGGCGGGAACAGTGCAAACATGCTATCCGCAAGATATTAAAATGCCTTGAGAAAAGGGACCAAAAGGTCCCTTTTTATCTCAAAAATCACGCGGTGATCGCACTCTGTGGCAGAGGTGTACCTGCTTGAAGCTCACGCCTGGCGGGGCCTGCAGCCTCATGCGGCAATCCCGCTGTGGCGCAACAAGGCATCCACCTGAGGCTCACGGCCACGGAAGGCGCGGAACAGCTCCATCGGCTCCTTGGAACCGCCCTTCTCCAGGATGTTCTTCAGGAAGGAGTGGCCGGTCACCGGGTTGAAGATCCCCTCCTCCTCGAAGCGGGAGAAGGCGTCGGCGGAGAGCACTTCCGCCCACTTGTAGCTGTAGTAGCCCGCCGCATAACCGCCGGCGAAGATGTGGGAGAAGCTGTGCTGGAAGCGGTTGAAGGCCGGCGGCGTCATCACCGCCACCTCGCGACGCACCTCGTCCAGCAGCGCCGGGATCTGATCCGCATTGGCCGGGTCAAACTCCTGGTGCAGACGGAAGTCGAACAGGGCGAACTCCAGCTGGCGCAGCATCTGCATGGCCGCCTGGAAGTTGCGGGCGGTCAGCATCTTCTCCAGCAGATCGGCAGGCAGCGGCTCGCCGGTCTCGTGATGGCCGGAGATGAAGGCCAGTGCCTCGGACTCCCAGCACCAGTTCTCGAGGAACTGGCTCGGCAGCTCCACCGCGTCCCAGGCCACGCCGTTGATACCGGCCACGCCAGCCACGTCGATCCGGGTCAGCATGTGGTGAATGCCGTGGCCGAACTCGTGGAACAGGGTGACCACTTCGTTGTGGGTGAACAGGGCAGGTTTGCCGTCCACCGGGCCGTTGAAGTTGCAGGTCAGGTAGGCCACCGGCTTTTGCAGCGAACCGTCCTGACGGTAGCGACGACCCAGGCAGACGTCCATCCAGGCGCCGCCCTGCTTGTGCTCACGGGCATAGAGGTCGAGGTAGAAGCTGCCACGCAGCTCATCCTCGGCATCGAAGATGTCGTAGAAGCGCACGTCCGGGTGCCAGGTGTCGATGCCGAGGCGCTCGCGCACCTTCATGCCGAACACCCGCTTGACCACCTCGAACAGCCCTTTCACCACCTTGCTGGCGGGGAAGTAGGGGCGCAGCTGCTCGTCGGAGATGGAGAACTTGTGCTGCTTGAGCTTCTCGGCGTAATAGGGGATATCCCAGGCCGCCAGCTCGCTCTGGCCGTGCTGTTCGCTGGCGAAGGCGCGGATCTCTTCGAGCTCGGCCTTGCCCTGCGACAGGGAGCGGCGCGCCAGATCGGTGAGGAAGTTCACCACCTGCTCCGGCTTGTCCGCCATCTTGGTGGCAAGGGAGAGCTCGGCGTAGTTGGCAAAGCCGAGCAGCTGGGCCAGCTCGCGGCGCAGGGTGAGCAGCTCGGTCATGATGGCGGAGTTGTCCCACTTGCCGGCATTCGGCCCCTGGTCGGAGGCGCGGGTGGTGAAGGCCTCGTACAGCTCGGCGCGCAGGGCGCGGTTGTCGGCATACATCATCACCGGCAGGTAGGAGGGGATGTCCAGAGTGAACAGCCAGCCTTCCTTGCCCTTCAGCTCGGCCAGCTGGCGAGCGGCTGCCTGTGCACTCGCAGGCAGCCCGGCCAGCTCGGCCTCGTCGGTAACCAGCTTGCTCCAACCCTGGGTCGCGTCCAGCACGTTGTTGCTGAAACGGGATGCCAGCTCGGAGAGACGGGCCTGGATCTCGCCGTAGCGCTGCTGTGCCTCGGCAGGCAGGCCGATGCCAGACAGGCGAAAATCGCGCAGGGTATTCTGGATCTCCTTGCGCTGGGCGGCGCTCAGCAGGGGGAAATCGTCGCTCTCGGAGAGAGCCAGGTAGGCTTGATAGAGCCCTTCGTGCTGGCCGACATAGGTCTGGAATTCGGACAGCAGCGGCAGGCAGGCGTCGTGGGCCTCGCGCAGCGCCTCGCTGTTGAGCACGGAGTTGAGGTGGCTGACCGGCGACCAGATCCGGGACAGACGGTCATTTACTTCTTCCAGCGGGGCGATCAGGCTGTCCCAGGTATGGGGCTCGCGCTGGGCCAGCACATCGCTGATCTTCTGTTTGCAATCGGCAATAGCCTGCGTCACGGCAGGCTGTACCTGGTCGGGCTGGATCTGGCTGAACGGGGGCAGCGAGTCCATTGTCAGCAAAGGGTTAGTCATCCGGCAATACCTCTAAATTCTCTACAGCCCCTGCCGTCCAGAAGCTTGCTTGGACTACCTAAGATGTAGGCAGAAACCCCATTAATCAAGCCTTTGCCATCGAGAGCGAGGGCCGCGGCCCACATTTGGTCAAAAGGTGCGCGCAAAACGACCAGATAGCCTCCCAGAAACGACAATGCCGGCCCCGGGGCCGGCATTGTCTGCATTGCATAGAAGGCGTCCTGCCATCAGGCCCGGGCATCTTCCTTCAGCCACTGCGCCACGCGCTTGGCGAAGTAGGTGAGGATGCCGTCGGCCCCGGCCCGCTTGAAGCAGAGCAGGGACTCCATGATGCTCTCCTTCTCCTTCAGCCAGCCGTTCTGGATCGCCGCCATGTGCATGGCGTACTCGCCGCTCACCTGGTAGGCAAAGGTCGGCACGCCGAACTGATCCTTCACCTGGCGGATCACGTCCAGATAGGGCATGCCCGGCTTGACCATCACGCTGTCGGCCCCTTCCTGGATATCCAGCGCCACCTCGTGCAGGGCTTCGTTGCTGTTGGCCGGATCCATCTGATAGGTGGCCTTGTTGCTCTTGCCGAGGTTGCCGGCCGAGCCGACCGCGTCGCGGAACGGGCCGTAGTAGCAGGAAGCGTACTTGGCGGAGTAGGCCATGATCTGGGTGTTGATGAAGCCGTTCTCTTCCAGCGCCGCACGAATGGCACCGATACGGCCATCCATCATGTCGGATGGCGCCACGATATCGACCCCGGCGGCAGCATGGGAGAGCGCCTGTTTCACCAGGATTTCGGTGGTGATGTCGTTCAGCACATAGCCTTCATCATCGATGATGCCGTCCTGACCGTGGGTGGTAAACGGGTCGAGCGCCACGTCGGTGATGACCCCCAGCTCCGGGAAGCGGGCCTTCAAGGCACGCACGGTGCGCTGGGCCAGCCCGTCCGGGTTGTAGGCCTCTTCCGCCAGCAGGCTCTTCTGCTCGAGTGGAGTGACCGGGAACAGGGCGATGGCCGGCACGCCAAGTGCCACCAGTTCGGCGGCCTCCTCCAGCAACAGATCGATGGAGAGACGCTCCACCCCCGGCATGGAGGGGACGGCTTCACGGCGGTTCTCCCCCTCCAGCACGAACACGGGGTAGATGAGATCATTGGCGGTCAGTACGTTCTCGCGCACCAGACGACGGCTGAAATCATGTTTGCGCACCCGGCGCAGGCGGCGGCCCGGAAAGGTGCCTGGAAGAGTTGTAGCCATGAGTCACTCCAAAAGAGGAAGTTGGAAAAACGCGGCGGAGGTGGCCCGGGTATGGGCCAGCAAGGCCTCGGGCGCTTCACCACGGCAGGCCGCCACCACCTGGGCGATGTGCGGCAAAAAAGCGGGTTCGTTGCGTTTGGGTCTGGGTTTCAGGTCCCGCGGCACCAGGTAGGGGGCGTCCGTCTCTATCATCAGCCGGCCGGCCGGAATGCGGGCCACCTGCTCGCGCAGCTGCTGACCACGGCGTTCGTCGCAGAGCCAGCCGGTCACCCCGATATGCAGCCCCAGCGCCAGACACTGGTCCAGCTCTTGATCGGAGCCGGTGAAGCAGTGCAGCACGGCCCCCGGCAGTTTGGGCAGCCAGGGGCGCAGGATCTCGATGAAACGGGCGTGGGCATCGCGGCAATGGAGAAACACCGGCATCCCGAGCTCGGCGGCCAGCGCCAGCTGGGAATCGAACACCGCGTCCTGCACCGGACGGGGCGAGAAGTCGCGGTTGTAGTCGAGACCGCACTCGCCGATGGCCACCACCTGTGGCAGCGCCGCCAGCTCGCGCAGGGCGGGCAGGGTCGCCTCATCGACACTCTTGGCGTCGTGGGGATGGAGCCCGGCGGTGGAGAAGCAGTAACCCGGCCAGCGGGCGGCCAGGGTGGCGCTCTCGCGACTGCCGACCAGATCGGTGCCGGTCAGGATCAGCGCCTCCACCCCGGCGGCGCGGGCGCGGGCCACCAGATCGGCCTGTTCATCGGCGAACTGGCTGCTGGTCAGGTTTACACCTATGTCGATCATGGGGTCAGCGGGTCCGAACAAAAGGAAGACATATCAGGTATTTGAAAACCATCTACTCGATGGGGCCTTACCATACGCCTCGAACGGGAGCATGAAAAGAGGAAGGGAGCCTCAGCTCCCCTCTTCCGTTGATTCCTGTTGCTCCTCATCCTCTTTCTTCACGTAGAAGCGGGCGAAGAACAGACCTATCTCCCACAAAGCCCACATGGGGATCGCGAGCAAGGTCTGGGAAAAGACATCGGGCGGCGTCAACAGCATGCCGACCACGAACACCCCGACGACGACGTAGGGACGTTTCTCCTTCAGGCTCTTGGGGGTGGTCACCCCGGTCCAGCACAGCAGTATGGTGGCTACCGGAATTTCGAACGCCACCCCGAACGCGAAGAACAGGGTCAGCACGAAGTCCAGATAGCTGGCGATGTCGGTCGCCACCGTTACTCCGGCGGGCGCGGTGCTGGTGAAGAAACCGAACACCAGCGGGAACACCACGTAGTAGGCAAACGCCATGCCGGCGTAGAACAACACGGCACTGGAGGCGACCAGCGGCATGATGAGACGCCGTTCATGCTGGTACAGACCGGGGGCGATGAAGGCCCAGGCCTGGTAGAGCAGATAGGGGATCGCCACGAAGAAGGAGACCACCAGGGTCAGCTTGATGGGCGTCAGGAAGGGCGTCGCCACGTCCGTCGCTATCATGCTGGTCCCTTCCGGCAGCTGGCTGAGCAGCGGCTGGGCCACGAAGTCGTAGATGTTGTTGGAGAAGTAGATCAGCGCGATGAACACCAGCAGGATGGCGGTGATGGAACGCAGCAGGCGCGTTCTCAGCTCCACCAGGTGGCTGATCAGAGGTTGCTCGGCCTGACTCATGGCTGCTTCACCTCCCCTTGTTCGGTATGTGGCTGGGCACCGGAGCGCTCATCCACGATCGCAGTCTGTTCCGGCGCGGCCGCCGCGGCGGCTGGCGGCACCGGCTCCTCCTTCACCTGGGCCGATGCCGATGCGGGATGGATGGTGTTTTGCTGTTCGTATGGACGGGTCACCGATTGTGCGGCCGCTTTCAACTGCTCGATAGACTCCTGCAGCTCGGGGCTCAGGTTGTTCATCTGCAGCTGTTCGGCCTTCTTCAGGTCGTTGTGCAGATCCTGCAACTTGAGCTCCTGCTCCAGCTCGGCCTTGACCGAGTTGGCAGTGCTGCGGATCAGTCTGATCCAGTGGCTGGCGGTACGGATCGCCACGGGCAGCCGCTCGGGGCCGAGCACCACCAGGGCGACGACACCAATGACAACCAGCTCCCAGAAACCGATATCGAACATGGATTAGGCCTGATCTTTATCTTTCTGCTTGGCGGCATCGCTAGGCTGGCCGGCCGCTTCGTTCAGCTGCTTCGGCGGAAACTCGGCATCCTTCTGCTCGGACTTGGCATCGCTCGGCTCGTCAGAGAGCGCCTTCTTGAAACCCTTGACCGCGGCGCCCAGATCACCACCGATGCCACGCAGCTTCTTGGTACCAAACAGCAGCACGACGATGACTGCGATGATCAACAATTGCCAAATACTGATACCACCCATGATTTTTATCTCCAGGACAGGCGCCCGCTGGCGCGGTTTATTTAATGAGAACGGGTCCGCAACCAACCCAGCAGCCAGCATAACCCGGCGCCGGCGAGGCTGATTTGTCCCCACTCAATGTGTTGTTTTTGGGTCAGCAAGAATACACCGGCCAATAGCAGGCTGGCTCCAACCCCTAAGAGGTAGCGAGCCTGTCCTTGCCGACGGCTGTGGCGGCGGAACTCGGCGAACATCTGGTCGAAATGGTGCTGTTGATGGCGAGTCTGGCGCAGGGTCTCGTAGACCAGTTCCGGCAGTTCCGGCAGCTTCTCCGCCCAGAATGGCGCCTTCTCCTTGATGGCAGTCCACACCGCCTTGGGCCCCACCTGCTGGTACATCCAGTTTTCCAGATAGGGTTTGGCGGTCTGCCACAGATCCAGCTGGGGATAGAGCTGACGACCCAGCCCTTCCACATAGAGCAGGGTTTTCTGCAGCAGCACCAGCTGCGGCTGCACCTGCATGTTGAAACGACGGGCGGTGTTGAACAGGTTGAGCAGCACGTGGCCGAACGAGATCTCGGACAGCGGCTTCTCGAAGATGGGCTCCAGCACGGTACGGATGGCGAACTCGAACTCGTCCACCTTGGTATCGGGCGGCACCCAGCCGGACTCCACGTGCAGCTCGGCCACCCGGCGATAGTCGCGGTTGAAGAAGGCGAGGAAGTTCTCCGCCAGGTAGCGCTTGTCTTCCCGATTGAGGGTGCCGACGATGCCGCAGTCGATGCCGATCCAGAGTGGATTCTCCGGATGTTCATAGGAGACGAAGATGTTGCCCGGGTGCATGTCGGCGTGGAAAAAGCTGTCGCGGAACACCTGGGTGAAGAACACCTCCACCCCGCGCTCGGCCAGCAGCTTCATGTTGGTGCCGTTGGCCTCCAGCGCCGCGATGTCGGAGACCGGAATGCCGTAGATCCGCTCCATCACCAGCACCTGCTCGCGGCAGTGCTCGGTGAACACCTCGGGCACGTAGAGCGCCTCTGAGCCGGTGAAGTTGCGGCGCAGCTGGATGGCGTTGGCTGCCTCCCGCATCAGGTTGAGCTCGTCGAGGATGGTCTTGCGATACTCCTCCACCACCTCGATGGGGCGCAGTCGTCCGCTCTGGGGCACGAAACGGGCCACCAGGCGGGCCAGCGCCTGCATCAGCCGCAGGTCGGCCTCGATGACCGGCTCGATATCGGGGCGGATAACCTTGATCACGATCTCGCGGCCGTTCTCCTTCAGCCTGGCGGTATGCACCTGGGCGATGGAGGCGGACGCCAGCGGCGTCTCGTCGAAGTCGTCGAACAGGGTCTCTATGGTGCAGCCCAGGCTTGCCTCGATCTGGCGACGGGCGGCCTGACCGCAGAAGGGGGGCACCCTGTCCTGCAGCAAAGCCAGCTCTTCGGCGATATCCGGAGGCAGCAGATCGCGCCGGGTCGAGAGCATCTGGCCGAACTTGATGAAGATGGGGCCGAGCGCCTCGAAGGCGAGCCGGATACGGGCACCACGGCTCAGCTCCTGGTGTTTGTTCTTGAGCCAGAACAGGCTGCGGCGGGCCAGCCGGCCGGGCCAGGGCTGATAACGGGCGGGCACCAGCTCGTCGATGCCCTGCTCCAGCAGGATGCTGATGATGCGATAGAGGCGCTTGAACTCCTTCGGTGTCATCAGGCTACCCGCTGTTCGAAGCGGGCCAGCCGCAGCTCGACCGCTTTCATCTGTTGCGCCAGCAACTCGACATCGTCGTTGAAGCTGGCCACTTCCAGCGGACCCGGCGCAAGCCGGATCTCTTCGGTCAGATACTCGGCCAGCTGACGCTGGCTGCGGCACAGTTCACGGCCCAGCAAGCGACGCGCCTGACGAGCACCACGCAGCAGGGTGTGGGCCAACACGTCGCCGGTGTAGCGGGACAGCTCCTCTTCCCAGTCAATGTCGAGCTCACCCAGCAGCACGCTGAACGCCTGCACCAGCTGGGGGTCGCCGCTCAGATCCAGCTTCTCCTCGCGGATGTAACGCGTCAGAGAGGAGGGATCCTTGAGCAGGCCGAGGGCAGTCAGGGAGAGGCTCAGCACCGCATCGGCCTCCCCTTCAAACTTGGCCAGCACATCCAGCCGGCGCCCGGAGAAGACAAACCAGAGCGGCTTGAGCTCGCGCAGCTCCAGTTTGAGTACCTTGCCCGCCAGCTTGCGCAGCCGCTCGGGGCTCTGCTTGTCCAGTTCCAGCAGCCGGTTGAGGCTGGTTTCGATCACCGCGGTGACCATGGCATCCATCGGCATAGGCGACCTTAAAACTTGTAACCGCGGTGCAGGGCGACCACGCCCTGGGTCAGGTTGTAGAACTCCACCTGCTCGAAACCGACATTTTCCATCATGCCGGCCAGGGTCTGCTGATCCGGGTGCATGCGGATGGATTCCGCCAGGTATTTGTAGCTTTCGCTGTCGTTCGCGACGATTTCGCCCATTTTCGGCAGCAGTTTGAAGGAGTAAAGGTCATAGAGCTTGGCGATCACTTCGCTCACCGGCTTGGAGAACTCCAGCACCAGCAGACGGCCGCCCGGCTTCAGTACCCGGAACATGGAGGCGAGCGCCTTGTCCTTGTCGGTAACGTTGCGCAGGCCGAAGCCGATGGTGATGACGTCGAAATGGTTGTCCGGGAAGGGGAGCGCCTCGGCGTTGGCCTGAACGTAGGAGACGTTGTTGGCCACCCCCAGGTTGCGCAGCTTATCGCGACCCACCTTGAGCATGGAATCGTTGATGTCGGCCAGCACCACCTGACCGGTTTCACCGACGATGCGGGAGAACTTGGCGGTCAGATCGCCGGTACCACCGGCCAGATCCAGCACCTTCTGGCCCTTGCGCACACCGGAGCAGTCGATGGTGAAGCGCTTCCACAGGCGGTGGATGCCGAACGACATCAGATCGTTCATCAGATCATACTTGGCTGCCACCGAATGGAAGACGCCGGCGACCAGGGTTTCCTTCTCGGTCGCGGCCACGGTTTTAAAGCCAAAATGCGTTGTCGTAGTCTGTTCTGACATCCCTTAAACACCCATAGAGCAAAGAATGGCCGCCAGTTTACCAGAGCCAATGGCGTGCGGACACCTTAAACCCGGCTGGCGACCAACTGCATCCCCAGCACCACCATGGCCAGACAGAGAAACAGGTTGAGGCCGATGTTGAGCAGCGCCTTGAGATAAGCGCCATGCTGGGCCAGCGCTACCGTGTCCAGCGCAAAAGAGGAGAAGGTGGTGAGGGCACCGAGGATCCCCACCATCAACAGCGGCTTCATCGGGTGTTCGGCTATGTGGCCGTTCAGGATGAGGGCGTAGGCTACCCCCATGATGAAGGAGCCGATCAGATTGACCATCAGGGTGCCGTAGGGGAAGTGGCGCCCCAGCAGCAGCGCCATCAGCTCGGCGATGCCAAAACGCAGGCAGGCACCGATGGCTCCGCCGGCAGCAACAAATAACCAGGTTTGCATGGAAGCAGACTCCACAGTATCAGGCCGACATTATGCAAAATGTCGACCCGGGGGGACAGCAGGGCAATTAATCGACGCCCTCGGCTCAACGGCGAAAATCGACCGGTTCGCTCTGCGCCAGGTGCAGCGTAGTTTGGGCCGGCCTGGTCTCGGCAATCAGTTTGCCATGGCGAATGGAGTAGCGTACCGGCACCTGGCGGCGCACCGCATCGAAGCCGTTTTCGGCAGGCAGGATCAGCAGGTTGGCCGGTTTGCCCAGCTCGATGCCGTAGCGATCCTGCACGTTCAGAGTGCGGGCGCTGTGACTGCCGATCAGCTTGAGGCTGTCGTTGATCTCTTCGTACCCCATGATCTGGCAGACATGCAGCCCCATGTGCAACACCTGCAGCATGTTGGCCGTCCCCATGGGATACCAGGGGTCGAACACATCGTCGTGACCGAAGCAAACGTTGATGTTCGCCGCCAGCATCTCCTTCACCCGGGTGATGCCGCGACGCTTGGGATAACTGTCGAACCGCCCCTGCAGGTGGATATTCACCAGCGGATTGGCGACGAAGTTGAGGTCCGCCAGCTTCAACAGCCGGAACAGGCGCGACGCATAGGCCCCGTTGTAGGAGTGCATGGCGGTGGTGTGGCTGGCGGTCACCCGCTGACCCATGCCGCGCTCGTAGGCCAGGGTCGCCAGCGTCTCGATGAAGCGGGACTGCTCGTCGTCGATCTCGTCACAGTGCACATCCACCAGAACCTGATACTTCTCGGCAAGATCGAACACATAGTGCAGACTTTCGACCCCGTATTCCCGGGTAAACTCGAAATGGGGGATGGCACCGATCACGTCGGCACCCAGCTTGAGCGCCTCTTCCAGCAACGCCTTGCCGTTCGGGTAGGAGAGGATCCCCTCCTGCGGGAAGGCGACGATCTGCAGCTCCACCCACTCCTTCACCTCTTCCCGCACCTCCAGCATCGCCTTGAGAGCGACCAGATTGGGATCGGAAACATCGACGTGGGTACGGACAAACTGGATACCGTTGGCGATCTGCCACTTCAGCGTCTGGATGGCGCGCAGTTTCACATCCTCGTGGGTCAGCATTGCCTTGCGCTCGGCCCAGCGTTCTATTCCCTCGAACAGGGTGCCGGAGAGGTTCCAGCTCGGCTCGCCCGCCGTCTGGGTGGTATCGAGATGGATGTGGGGTTCGATAAAGGGGGCAATGGCGAGCCCCTCCTCCCCATCCAGCTCATGGGTGGAGAGCAGATGAGTGCTCATGGGCTCGATGGCACGGATCAGGCCATCCTGGCAGAGGATCTGCCAGGTCCCCTCCCTGCCGGCCAGGCGCAGGTTCTTTATCAGCATGTTTTTCTTCCTTTTTTCAGCCGCCAATTGCTTTTTCAAACCACAACTTAGCTTGGATCAATTTGATAGAAAAGCGTTCATATTGAATACATATGAGACTGTTACTATTGATAGACAGCAACAATAATAGGGAGTTGATTGGGATGAAAGCAGGATTGACCGAGATCGGCAGCGCAGGCTTGTTTCACGAGTATCTGCAGACGCTGGGCATCAGCAAGCCACCGTTGACCTCGATAGAGAAGCAGTGGGAATACAAGCGCGATGAACGACTGGTGGCTGCCATCCAGATAGAAGCGTCGGGGCAGCCCCGTTTCTATCTCGATGCCAGACAGATATCGATGAATTGAAAAAGCAGAAACAAAAAAGCCTCCCGATTGGGAGGCTTTAATATTTAATGGTGCTGATACCCAGAATCGAACTGGGGACCTCATCCTTACCAAGGATGCGCTCTACCGACTGAGCCATATCAGCACACTAACCGGTAAAGACCACGCTCACCGCGTAATCTAAAATTGGGTGCCTGGCAGTGTCCTACTCTCGCATGGCGAATGCCACACTACCATCGGCGCTACAGCGTTTCACTTCTGAGTTCGGCATGGGGTCAGGTGGTTCCACTGCGCTATTGCCGCCAGGCAAAAATCTTCAATCTGAAAAAGCTGATTTAGTTATTCGTTCTCGGTATCTGCTACAAGTCTTCGAACACTTCTTGGGTGTTGTATGGTTAAGCCTCACGGGTAATTAGTATGGGTTAGCTCAACACGTCGCCGCGCTTACACACCCCACCTATCAACGTTGTGGTCTCCAACGGCCCTTTAGGACCCTCAAGGGGTCAGGGATGACTCATCTCAGGGCTCGCTTCCCGCTTAGATGCTTTCAGCGGTTATCGATTCCGAACTTAGCTACCGGGCAGTGCCACTGGCGTGACAACCCGAACACCAGAGGTTCGTTCACTCCGGTCCTCTCGTACTAGGAGCAACTCCCTTCAATCATCCAACGCCCACGGCAGATAGGGACCGAACTGTCTCACGACGTTCTGAACCCAGCTCGCGTACCACTTTAAATGGCGAACAGCCATACCCTTGGGACCGACTTCAGCCCCAGGATGTGATGAGCCGACATCGAGGTGCCAAACACCGCCGTCGATATGAACTCTTGGGCGGTATCAGCCTGTTATCCCCGGAGTACCTTTTATCCGTTGAGCGATGGCCCTTCCATTCAGAACCACCGGATCACTATGACCTACTTTCGTACCTGCTCGACCTGTCCGTCTCGCAGTTAAGCTGGCTTATGCCATTGCACTAACCTCCTGATGTCCGACCAGGATTAGCCAACCTTCGTGCTCCTCCGTTACTCTTTGGGAGGAGACCGCCCCAGTCAAACTACCCACCAGGCACTGTCCGCGAGCCCGATTCAGGGCCCTGCGTTAGAACATCAAACATACAAGGGTGGTATTTCAAGGACGGCTCCAGCGCAACTGGCGTCACGCCTTCAAAGCCTCCCACCTATCCTACACATGTAGGTTCAATGTTCAGTGCCAAGCTGTAGTAAAGGTTCACGGGGTCTTTCCGTCTAGCCGCGGGTACACCGCATCTTCACGGCGAATTCGATTTCACTGAGTCTCGGGTGGAGACAGCATGGCCATGGTTACACCATTCGTGCAGGTCGGAACTTACCCGACAAGGA
>NZ_CP077394.1:4100000-4247500 GCF_019048665.1 Aeromonas sp. FDAARGOS 1408
AGCGCGGTGAGAGCGGAGAGGCGGATGATGGCTGCCTGCTTCTGCCAGCTCTTCTTCAACAGCTGTTCACTCTGGCCGGCCGCCTCACCGTACTGCTTGTTGTGGTAATAGAGGCCGGCCAGACGCAGGCGCAAGGCATCATCAGCCTTGATGGCCAACGCAGCCTTGTAGCTGGCGATGGCACCGGCCCAGTTGGATTGCTGGGCCTGGATGTCGCCGCGCAGCCGCAGCAGTTGCAGCTGTTGCTGCTCGGGCCACTCTTTATAGGCCAGCGCCTGCTCCACGTAGCGGCTCGCCTGCGCGGTCTGCTGCAGGTTGGCAGCCAGGGACGCCTGCAACTGGGCCAGCCAGGCGCGCTCAGCATCGCTATTTGGTTTGAGGCCGGATGCCTTGCTCTGGGCCTGTTGCCACTGGCCGGATTGATAGAGCTTCATCACGGGCTCCAGCTGGCGGGAGAAATGGGGGCTCACCTCCATCGCCAGACAGGCTTGGCTGACCAGGGCCAGCACACAGATCCAGATCCGCAACATAGTTATGACTCCAGTTTGAATTTGAGCGTGATGACTTGCACCAGCTTGTCGGTGGCGCCGGGTCTCGGCTGATAGCGCCACTTGTTGATCGCCTGAATGGCCGCCCGCTCGAACTGACGCTTCGGCTTGGCCTCGACCACTTCCACATCCTGTACCCGACCGTCGGCATCGACGCTGAAACGCAGGGTCACCGACCCTTCGATGCCGGCCTGCTGGGCCCGATAGGGATAGACTGGCTCGATCCGCTGCAGCGGCATCAACATGTCACCGGCGCCGATCCCGGCACCCTGTTGCTGGCCATGGAAGTTGCCGCTCGCGACCGGGTTGGGACTGGTCGCGACGCCAGGGGCATAGACCTGCACCGCGCTGAGGCTGGAGACCAGATCCAGGCTCGGCTGCACCGAGGGCAGCGGGGCCGCCGCCGGCATAGGCAGCGGCGTCGAGGCCAGCGCGGCAGGCGGCTCCGGCAGGGGTTCCGGCTCCTGGGGTACCGGGCGCTCACGCACCTGCACCTCGGTCACCTCGTTCTGCATGTTGATGACGATGGACTTCTGCTCGGCGCTCGCCTTCTCCCCTCTGGGCGGCTCCACCAGAGTAGCCATGAACAGCAGGATCCCCAGACTGAGGGCAATTCCCAGCCCCAGGCTCATCAGCTTGTATTTCATTTCGGTGCCACCGCCACGGCGATGTTGGCGATGCCTGCCGCCTTGGCCTCATCCATCACCCGCACCACCTTGCCGTGGGGTACCCGCTCGTCGGCCTGGATCACCAGGCTGGCATCGGGCTGTTCCGCCAGCAGGCGGGCGACGCTGGCCTGAACTCGCTCCACGTCGATCTGCTTGCGGTCGAGGAACATCTGCCCCTGGGGGCCGATCGCCAGCATGATGCTGGAGGACTTCTGCGCCTTGGCCTGGCTGGCCTGGGGCCTGTGCACCTCGAGCCCGGCTTCGCGCACAAAGGAGGTGGTGACAATAAAGAAGATCAGCATGATGAACACGATATCCAGCATGGGGGTCATGTCGATCTGCACTTCGTCGCGCTGGCGTTTGGATTGCCGTCTCATTGCATTACCTTCTCTTCTCGCAGGCCGTCCCGGGTCTTGGCCAGCGCACGCTTGGCCTGGCTCTCGAGCCGGCTGAGTAACAACACGCCGGAGAGAGCGACCACCATGCCAGCCATGGTGGGGATGGTGGCGCGGGAGATCCCGCCCGCCATGCTCTCCGGGTTAAAGCGGTTGGCCGCGGCCAACGCATCGAATACGCCTATCATGCCGGTCACGGTACCCAGCAGCCCCAGCATGGGGCAGAGCACCACCAGGGTGCGGATGAAGATCAGATGACGGTTGAGCTCAAGCTCGGCCTCGGCCAGCCAGCGCCCGCGAATCGCCCGAGCGTGCCAGCTGTGACGCTCGCTGCGGGCCTGCCAGCGGCCGAGCAGCTGGCGCTGCAGCGGGGCAAACCCCAGGTTGAGGTAGAGCAGCCGCTCGATCATCAGAATCCACATCAGCACCAGCAGGGCCAGAATGACCCAGAGCACCGGGCCGCCACGACCCATGAAGCTCTGCAGCTGTTGCCAGATGTCGAGCATCATGCCGCCCGCTCCATCCCGTCACGGTTGCTTTCGGCCCGCTCGGCCAGAATGCCGGCCACCTGCTGCTCCAGCACGTTGGAGAGCTCGGTGAAGCGGGATTGCAGCAGGCTGTGGGCCAGGATCAGCGGAATGGCCGCGACCAGACCCTGTACCGTGGTGACCAGTGCCATGGAGATGCCGCCCGCCATGATCTTGGGATCGCCGGTGCCGAACTGGGTGATGGCCTGGAAGGTGCCGATCATCCCGGTCACGGTACCGAGCAGCCCCAGCATGGGGGCAATGGCCGCGATCACCTTGACCATGCCGATGCCACGCTCCATGCGGGGGGTCTCCTGCAGGATCGCCTCGTCGAGACGCAGTTCGAGGGTCTCCATGCTCAGCTCGGGATGCTTGTCAGCCACCGTCAGCACCCGGCCGAGGGCATTGTCGGCATGATATTCACCGCTCTTGAGCTGGCGACGAACCCGACCCAGTTCACGGGAGAGGCTCCACAGCCGCACCCCGGCGATCCCCAGGCCAATGGCGGCCAGCAGTACTATGATGGCGCCGACCTGGCCACCTTGCTGGACTTGCTGCCAGAAGGTGGGGGCTTGCGCCAGCATTGCCAGCAGAGTGCCATGGGAGGGATCCAGCGGCAGCGCTTCTCCTTCCTGGCCCTGATAGACGGCCGCGGCGGAGAGCACGTTGCCGGGCAGGCCCAGCACCGGGCTCAGGCCTTCGGCTGTTGGCTGCAGGAACCCCTGCTCGCCAAACAGCGCGAAGCTGCCGACCCGGGTCAGTTGCTGCTCGCTGGCCGCCCCCTGGGCATCCAGCACCTTGCCGTTGAACTGGGCAACCCGGCCCGACTCGCGGATCTCCTGCAGCAGGGTGGCAGGCAGCAGGGCGAGGGCGACGCGATCCGGTACCTGCTTCTCCTGTGCCATCGCCTTGAGCGGCGCGAGGCGCTCGGGGTACTGACCTTCGACGGCGGATTCACTCAGCAGCTTGACCGCATCGCTGGCCCCCTGACGGGTGACCGCAAAGATCTCGTTCATGTCGCCGGAGGCCTGCTCCCACTGGGCATTGAGCTCCACCAGCTGCTTCTCATTGGTAGCGAACTGGCTGGCCAGCTCCTTGCTCAGGCGCTGGGCCTCGGCCAGCTTGGCGCGGGCACTGTTCAGCTCCTTGGAGACGGACGCCAGATCCTGCTGTGCCTGCTGTTCACGGGCCTGTTCCTGCTGCTGCCAGGCTTCATCGGCCACAGCGGCAGTGGTGCCCAGAGCGAGGGCGAGGGCGAGGGGGAACCACTTCATGGTGACGCTCATGACTGGGCCTCCTGACCACGGCTGACGGAAAGGGGGACATTCAACAACTGGGGAACCTTCTTGTCGGCGGCCATCTCCAGCGCCTCGGCGACGGGGGAGAGCCACTGGCTGTCGAGGGGCTGCCACTGCTTGTTCTGCACTGACCAGCGCCACGCCTGGGAACGATCGGCGGTCATCGCCAACAGGGAGACCCGGCCCACCGCCAGCACGTCGACCCGGCGCGGAGCGCCGTCCAGCACCAGTTCGGCAGCATAGCTGTCGAGCCGGCTGCCATATTCCGCTTCGATCTGGTAGGCCTGCAGCAGCTGGCGGAACTTCTCCGCCTCGCTCACGTCAGCTCGGGCCAGAGTGGCTTTCAACTGTTCAACCCGCGCCAGGCGATCTTCCTTGCGCAGTGGAATGTCATTTTGTACTAGCTGCTCCAGATCGGCCTGCATCTGCAGCATCAGCGGGATCAGGCCCTGCCGGGTCTCCTGTACCGCCTCCAGCTGCTGATTCAGCTTGCCCAGCTCATTTTGCTGATCGGCCACCAGAGACTGCATGTAGCGGTTGTAGGCTTCCAGATCGCGCAGTTGCAGCTGCGCATTTTGCAGCTCCAGCCTGGCGGCAACGGCCGCATCGGCGGCTTTCTCCACGCGCTGCTGGGAGGCTTTCCCGGCAGCTATGCTGTTTTTCAGTGCCGGCGCGACCAGCTCGTCGGCGCCGGCAGCGAAGTGGACTGACAGTGGCAACAAGGCCAAACCCCAAAACTTGTTCATGATATAAATCTTAACAATGATAACTATTCTCATTGTCTCAGAGTGGAGGGTCAGTGGCAATCAGATGATTTTGTTGGCCTTCGGCTGAAAAAACAGGATAATTTTTAAGCAAGCACGGGAGTCACTGGCGTTGTTCGTCACAACACCAAATTAATAAATAAAAAATATCTTTTCGATCAATGTGATAGAGATCGAAAAAGGAGAAGTTCATGTTCAACGATGCGATCTGGGAACATATCGATCGGTTCACCAAGGCCAAGAAGACCAGCGACATCCAGCAGCAGCTGGAGCGCTTCAGTCACCAGATGGGCTTTGATTACTTTCGTTTGCTGATTATTTTCCCCATCAGCATGCAGAAATCCCATGTGGCGTTGTTCAACAACTGCCCCACCAGCTGGTTCGATGCCTATTCGGAGCGGCACTACCTGACCCAGGATCCGGTCGTCTTCCTGGGGCTGAAACAGACCCAGCCCATCTTCTGGAACAAGCTCGACTGCGACTCCCCCTGGCTGCCCAGCGCCAGCCGGGAGGTGATGAACCTGGCCGCCGACTTCGGGGTGAGAAACGGCGTCTCCTTCCCGCTGCACACGCCGCAGGGGGAACACGGCATCCTCTCCTTCATCAGCAAGGAGAAGTCCAATTCCGATCTGATGTTTGAAAACGTTCCCTTGCTGTCGTTCTGCGCCAGCTACATCTTCAACTCGGCGCTGCAGCTGATAAAGAGCAGGCCGGATCTGATGAAGTATCTGACCGAACTGTCCGATCGGGAGAAGGAGTGCCTGTTCTGGGCCAGCGAGGGCAAGACCTCCTGGGAGATCGCCACCATCCTCGGCATCAGCGAGCGGACCGTGAACTTCCACCTCAATCAGGTCACCAACAAGACCGACTCGAAGAACCGCAACCAGGCGATCGCCAAGAGCATCTCCAGCGGCATCATAGTGCCTTCGCTGGACGACGTGACCATCACCAACCTGCGGTTGTCGTGACGCCAGCCCGGCAGCACAGCCAATAAAAAAGAGCCGCAATGCGGCTCTTTTTTCATTTCTGACGATGGCTTATTCCACGGTCACGGATTTTGCCAGGTTGCGCGGCTGATCCACGTCGGTACCCTTGATGAGGGCAACATGGTAGGAGAGCAGCTGCAGCGGCACGGTATAGACGATCGGCGCGATCACCTCTTCCACGTGGTTCAGGCTCATCACCCGCATGGTCTCGTCGCTCTTGAAGCCGGTATCGGCATCGGCGAAGACGTAGAGGATACCGCCACGGGCACGCACCTCTTCCACGTTGGACTTGAGCTTCTCCAGCAGATCGTTGTTCGGCGCCACCACTATGATGGGCATCTCGGCATCGATCAGCGCCAGCGGACCGTGCTTCAACTCACCGGCGGCATAGGCCTCGGCGTGGATGTAGGAGATCTCTTTGAGCTTGAGTGCCCCTTCCATGGCGATGGGGTACTGGCTGCCGCGACCCAGGAACAGGCTGTGGTGCTTGTCGGCAAACTCTTCGGCCAGGGCCTCGATATCCTTGGCCAGCGCCAGGCTCTCCTTGATGCGCAGCGGCAGGGCCTGCAGCGCCTTGACCAGCTCAGCTTCGGCGGCGGTGCTCAGGTGGCCACGGCAGTGACCGATGGAGGCCACCAGCATCAGCAGACCGGCCAGCTGGGTGGTGAACGCCTTGGTGGAGGCCACGCCGATTTCGGCACCGGCTCGGGTCATAAAGGCCAGATCCGATTCACGCACCAGGGAGGAGCCCGGCACGTTGCAGATGGCCAGCGAGCTCATGTAGCCGGACTCCTTGGCCAGACGCAGGGCCGCTAGGGTATCGGCGGTCTCGCCGCTCTGGGAGAGGGTCACCAGCAGGCTGTTGGGGCGCACCACCGACTTGCGATAGCGGAACTCGGAGGCGATCTCCACGTCGCAGGAGACGCCGGCGATCTCTTCGAACCAGTAGCGAGCCACCATGCCGGAGTGATAGGAGGTGCCACAAGCGACGATCTGCACGTGATCGACCTTGTCGAAGATGGCGCGCGCACCATTGCCGAACGACTCGACCACCACGTGATCACCACCCAGACGCCCTTCCAGGGTGTTGGTGATGGCCTTGGGTTGCTCGTGGATCTCTTTGAGCATGTAGTGGCGATACTCGCCCTTGTCACCGGCGTCGTGGGAGAGTTCGGACTCCTGCTCTTCACGCACCACGGCCTCGCCGTGGGTATCGAAGATGTGCACGTCGCGACGGGTCACTTCGGCCACGTCACCCTCTTCCAGGAAGATGAAGCGACGGGTCACGGGCAGCAGCGCCATCTGGTCGGAAGCGATGAAGTTCTCGCCGATGCCGCGGCCGATCACCAGCGGGGAGCCGGAACGGGCCACCACCACGCGGCTGTCGTCACGGCTGTCCATCACCACGGTGCCGTAGGCGCCGCGCAGCTGCTTCACCGCCACCTGCATGGCAGCCAGCAGGCTGGGGGCGGATTTCAGCTCGTGGTGCACCAGGTGGGCGATCACCTCGGTATCCGTGTCGGAGCTGAACACATAGCCCAGCGCCTTCAACTCTTCCCGCAGCTCTTCGTGGTTCTCGATGATGCCGTTATGCACCACCACGATATGCTCGGAGACGTGAGGGTGGGCATTGCGCTCGGACGGTTCGCCGTGAGTGGCCCAGCGAGTGTGGGCGATGCCGGTGCCGCCGTGCACGGACTGCTCGTCCAACGCCTTGGCCAGCTCGGCCACCTTGCCGAGGCGACGCACCCGCTGCAGCGGCTGACTGGCGCTGAACACGGCCACACCGGCCGAATCGTAGCCGCGGTATTCCAGACGGCGCAGACCCTCTACCAGAATTTCAGCCACATCACGTTGGGCGACGGCCCCGACGATGCCACACATACACTTCTCCTTAAGACGCTATTGATTCGGTTGGATATTGATTTGTTCAGGTCAGACTGCCACGGGGGCGCAGATCAGCTGGATCCCCTTGGCCTGAATTCGTTCTCTGGCCGAGATGGCCAGCCCCTCGTCGGTCACCAGGGTATGGATGCTGGACCAGGGCAGTTCGAGATTGGGGATCTTGCGGCCGATTTTTTCCGACTCCACCATGACGATGACCTCCCGCGACACCTCGGCCATCACCCGGGACAGTCCCACCAGCTCGTTGAAGGTGGTGGTACCGCGTTCCGGATCGATGCCGTCGGCACCGATGAACAGCTGGTCGAAGTCATAGGAGCGCAGCACCTGCTCCGCCACCTGACCCTGGAAGGATTCGGAGTGGGGGTCCCATGTGCCTCCCGTCATTAACAGGGTAGGCTCGTTTTCCAGCTCGCGCAGGGCGCCGGCCACATTGAGGGAGTTGGTCATCACGATGAGACCGCGCTTGTTGCCGAGCAGCGGGATCATGGCGCTGGTGGTGGTGCCGCTGTCGATGATGACGCGGTTGTGATCGCGGATCCGTTCGGCCGCCGCCTTGGCGATAGCCAGCTTTCGTTTCGAAACTTGCTCTGGATTGCCGTCCACCACCATCTCGCTGGGCAGGGGCACGGCACCACCGTAACGACGCAGCAACAGGCCACCGGTCTCCAGCACGGCCAGATCTTTGCGAATGGTCACCTCGGAGGTGGAGAAGTGCTTGGCCAGGGCATCGACGCTCACTTCACCCTGCTCCTGCACCAGGCTGACGATGGTGTGACGGCGCTGCTGAGTATTACGTTTGGTCATCTTAAAGTTTCGATTCGAAAGAATGTCGAAATATTAATGCCTTTTCTGGAAAAATCAAACGGCAAATAGGATCCGATATGGTTCGATGCCAGAATGGGGGGCTGATTTGCGACGAGGATGCCATGCAAAAACGAACCATCTGGCTGGTAGAAGATGAAGCCAGCATCGCCGACACCCTGATCTATGCCCTGCAAACCGACGGCTTCGAGGTGGAGTGGTTTTCCCTCGGCCAGCCTTTGCTGGCGCGACTTGCCCAGTCGCGCCCCGACTTCCTGATCCTGGATGTGGGGTTGCCGGACATCAGCGGCTTCGAGCTGTGCAAGGAGGTACGAGCCCGCTGCGACGTTCCCCTGATGTTCCTCACCGCCCGCAGCGAAGAGATAGACCGGCTGATCGGACTGGAGATAGGCGCCGACGACTACGTGGCCAAGCCCTTCTCGCCCCGCGAGGTGTGCGCCAGGGTGCGGGTCATCCTGCGCCGCAGCCAGCCAGCCGCCCCCCAGCCGAGCCAGACACTCACCCTGGACGAGGAGCGGGCCCGCATCAGCTTTCACGGCCAGCCGCTGGCGCTCACCCGCTACGAATACCTGCTGCTCAAGACCCTGATGCTGACGCCGGGCCGGGTCTACTCCCGCCAGCAGCTGATGGATCTGGTGTGGAGCGGGGCGGAGGAGAGCCTGGATCGCACCGTCGACACCCACATCAAGACCATCCGCGCCAAGCTGCGAGAGCGGGATCCGGACGCCAACCTGATCCTGACCCACCGCGGATTGGGTTACAGCCTGGAGCAGGCATGAACAGACGGTTACCGGGTCACGGCCGGGGGATGACATGAGAATCGGACTGCAACTGCTGTGCGGGCTGGTGCTGATCTTTGCGCTGGCCGCCTGGTTCGTGCTGGAGATCTTTGTCGAGGAGATCAAACCCGGGGTGCGCAGCGCCACCGAAGATACCCTGGTAGACATGGCCCAGATGCTGGCCCCGCTGGCGCTGGATGACCTGCAGGAGGGGAAGATGGCCGACGGCCGGCTGGCCAGCGCCTTCGCCCGCCTCAACCAGAGCCCCATCAACGCCCTCATCGACGGCCACCTCAAGCAGCAGGCGGAGTACCGCATCTATGTGGTCGATCGCTGGGGCAAAGTGGTTTACGACTCGGACGGGGTGGACCTGGGCAAGGACTACTCGCGCTGGAACGACGTCTATCTGACCCTGCGCGGTGAATACGGCGCCCGCAGCACCCGCAGCGATCCCGACGATCCCACCAGCTCGGTGATGCACGTCGCCGCCCCGCTGCGGGAGGGGGACGACATCCTCGGCTCCCTCACCGTCGCCAAACCCAACCGCACCCTGCTGCCCATGATAGAACGCAGCGAGCACCAGCTGCTGCAGGGGGCAGCCTTGCTGCTGTTCATCTCACTGCTCATCGGCGCCCTGCTGGTGTGGTGGCTCAACCGCGCCATCGGCAAGCTGGTGCACTATGCCGATGCGGTCAGCCAGGGCCAGCCCGCCACTCTGCCACGCCTCTACAGCCCGGAGCTGGATCGGCTCGGCCGCTCCCTTGAGACCATGCGCCGCCAGCTGGATGGCAAGGCCTACATCGAAGCCTATGTGCACAGCCTGACCCACGAGCTCAAGAGCCCGCTGGCCGCCATTCGCGGGGCAGGGGAAATACTGACCGAGGCCCCGCCGCTGGACGTCGCAAAGCGCTTTATCGGCAACATCAATCTGGAGACGGCCCGCATGCAGCAGCTGATCGAGCGGATGCTGCAGCTGGCCAAACTGGAGTCGGGGCAGGGGCTGGACAGACAGGCGGTCGAGCCGGCCAGGCTGGGCAGGCGGGCGCTCGACGCCCGCCAGATCCTGGCACAGCGCCGCCAGATCACCCTGCACGCCGAGCTGAGGGAAGCCCAGAAACAGAAGTGGGACCCGCTGCTGGTGGAGCAGGCCCTCGGCAACCTGCTGGACAACGCCCTCGACTTCTCCCCCGTCGGCAGCACCCTCAGGCTGAGCGGCGCCATGGAGGAGGGGGGTTACTGCTTCCGGGTGCGGGATCAGGGGCCCGGCATTCCGGACTATGCCCTGCCGCGCATCTTCGAGCGCTTCTACTCCCTGCCCAGACCCGACAAGGGCAAGAGCAGCGGCCTCGGGCTCAGCTTCGCCATGGAGGTGGCGCGCCAGCACGGCGGCCGGCTGACCCTCACCAACCAGGCTGACGGCGGAGTGCTGGCCGAGCTCTGGTTGCCAGCGGGCTGACACTTCACACTGGGCACATAAAGCGGCGCTATGCTGGTGTTTTCCCAGCGAACTTTATGTGCTCAAGGAGCCCCCATGTCCCGCCTTCTGTTATCCGGCCTGCTCGGCGCAGGCCTGCTGTTTTCGCTGCCTGCCAGCGCCGCCACCGGCTGCTTTCTCTATGCCGACGGCAACGGCCAGACCCTCTCCAGCGAAGGGGATTGTTCAAGCCAGCTGCCACCCGCATCCACCTTCAAGATCCCGCTGGCGCTGATGGGTTATGACAGCGGCTTTCTGGTGGACGAGGAGCACCCGGCGCTGCCCTTCAAACCGGGTTACGACGACTGGCTGCCCGCCTGGCGGGAGACCACCACCCCGCGCCGTTGGGAAACCTACTCGGTGGTCTGGTTCTCCCAGCAGATCACTGAATGGTTGGGGATGGATCGCTTCCAGCAGTACGTCGATCGTTTCGACTACGGCAACCGGGATCTCTCCGGCAACCCCGGCAAACACGACGGTCTGACCCAGGCCTGGCTCAGCTCCAGCCTGGCCATCAGTCCAGAGGAGCAGGCCCGCTTCCTCGGCAAGATGGTGAGCGGCAAGCTGCCGGTGTCGGCGCAGACCCTGCAATACACCGCCAACATCCTCAAGGTGAGCGAGATCGACGGCTGGCAAATCCACGGCAAGACCGGCATGGGTTATCCGAAGAAGCTGGATGGCAGTCTCAACCGGGATCAGCAGATCGGCTGGTTCGTCGGCTGGGCCAGCAAACCGGGCAAGCAGCTGATCTTCGTCCATACCGTGGTGCAGAAACCCGGCAAGCAGTTTGCCTCACTCAAGGCCAAGGAAGAAGTGCTGGCCGCCCTGCCGGCCAAACTGAAAACCCTGTGATACCCAGACCGGCGCCAGGCGCCGGTTTTTTTATCCCCCTTCACCTCCACTTCACATAGCCCCATCCCCCCTTCACCCGACCCAGCCACACTCGCTCCATCAACAAGGAGACGTGTCATGGTCAAACAGATATTCAGCCACAAGATCTTTCTGCTGCTGTTGCTCAGCCTGCTGCTGATGGTGCCGGTGCAATCCATCATGGAGCTGAACCGGGAGCGCCAGGCCTATCGCAGCCAGGCCATCCACAGCATCATGGCCAGCAGCAGCGGGCCGCAACGACTGCTGGGGCCGGTCGTGGTGCAGCCCTATACCCGCACCGTCACGGTGGAGCAGGATGGCAAGCGCTTCGAGCGCAAGCTGCAGCTCTATCGCTACCTGCTGCCGGAACAGCTGGATGTGCAGGCCAGCATGGAGGTGACCCCGCGCAAGCTCGGCATCTACCAGGCCCAGGTCTATCACACCCGGCTCTCCCTCTCCGGGCGACTGCCGGCCGAACTGAACGGTAAAACCCTGATCAGCGGCGAACCGGATCTGACCGTCGATGGCGCCGATCCCGCCCTGGTGGCAGGCAAACCCTATCTGAGCCTGGTGCTGTCCGATGCCCGCGGCATCAACCGGGTACCCGAGCTGCAACTGGGGGAGCAGCGCATCCCGTTCGCCCCCGGCGCCTTGCTGGGTGACGGACTGGCCGGCATCCATGCGCCGCTCGCGGCCCTGCCGGGGGAGGGCGGCGCTTTTCACATCGAACTGGACCTGCAGGGGATGAACCAGCTGGAAGTGGTGCCACTCGGCCAGGACAGCAGGCTCAACCTCGCCAGCAACTGGCCCCACCCCAACTTCATCGGCGACTTTCTGCCGGGCAGCCGCACCCTTACCGCCAGCGGTTTCGAGGCCAGCTGGCAGAGCAGCTGGTTTGCCACCGACATGGAGAGCCGTTTCAACCGGATGATGAAGGGTGCCAGCGGCGATCTGCCCGCCTTCAGCGTCAGCCTGGTGCAGCCGGTGGATCACTATCAGCAGAACGAGCGGGCCGCCAAGTATGCGCTGCTGTTCATCGGCCTCACCTTCCTCAGCTTCTTCATGTTCGAGCTGCTCAAGGGGCTGCGGGTGCACCCGATCCAGTACGCGCTGGTGGGCATGGGGCTGGCCATCTTCTATCTGGTGCTGCTGGCACTGACCGAACACCTCGGCTTTGACTGGGCCTATCTGATTGCCGCCCTGGCCAGCGTGACCCTCAACGGCTTCTACCTCAGCCATGTGCTGGGCGGCCCCAAACAGGGGCTCGGCTTCGCGGCCCTGCTCGGGCTGGTCTACGCCATCCTGTTCGGCTTGCTGCAGGCCGAGGAGATAGCCCTGCTGCTCGGCGCCCTGCTGCTGTTCGTCATCCTGGCGCTGGTCATGGTGCTGACCCGCAAGCTGGACTGGTATCGGGTGATGGGGAGTGCCCCGACGCCCCCCGCCAGCGGGCAGGAGAGCTGAAAACAAAACCGGCGCCATCAGGCGCCGGTTTGCATTTCATTGATCGGGTATCACTTCTTCTTGACCGGGCGAGCCCAGTTTTTGATGTGACGCTGGGGCACCCGGGTGATCACTAGCTCGTTCTCGGCCACATCCTTGGTGATGGTGGAGCCGGCCCCCAGGGTCGCCCCCTTGCCGATGCGCACCGGCGCCACCAGCTGGGTATCGGAGCCGACGAAGACGTCGTCCTCGATGATGGTCTGGAACTTGTTCACCCCGTCGTAGTTGCAGGTGATGGTGCCGGCCCCGATGTTCACCTTGGCACCCACCTCGGCATCCCCCAGATAGGTCAGATGACCGCACTTGGAGCCAACCCCGAGGCGCGCCTTCTTCATTTCGACGAAATTGCCGACGTGAGCATCCTGCTCCAGTACGGCACCCGGGCGCAGGCGGGTAAAAGGACCGACCGAGCACTGGTCGGCGATTTGCGCGCCTTCGATGACGGAGTAGGGTTTCACCTCGGTGTGATCGCCGATCACGCAATCCTTCAGCACACTGCCGGCCCCAATGCGGACGTGGTTGCCCAGCACCACCTTGCCTTCGATGATGACGTTGACGTCGATCACCACCTCTTCCCCGATCTCCAGGGTGCCACGCAGATCGAAGCGGGCCGGGTCGATCAGGGTGGCACCGGCGATCATCAGCCGCTCGGCCTGCATCTGCTGGTAGCTGCGCTCGAGCTGGGCCAGCTGCACCCGGTTGTTGGCCCCTTCCACCTCCATGGCGTCGTCCGGGTGAACCGCGGCGATGGGGCAGTTGTCGGCGTGGGCCATGGCAATGACGTCGGTCAGATAGAACTCGCCCTGGGCATTCTTGTTGTCCAGACGGGAGAGCCAGCTGCGCAACTGGCCACCGTTGGCCACCAGCACGCCGGTGTTCACTTCGCGGATGGCGAGCTGCTCGGCGTTGGCATCCTTCTGCTCGACGATGCCGACCACCTGGCCATTGCTGCGCACGATGCGGCCATAGCCGGTCGGGTTGTCCAGCACCACGGTCAGCAGCGCCATGCCGTCGGCGGCCTTGGCGGCCAGCAGCCGCTGCAGGGTTTCCGGCTGGATCAGCGGGGTGTCGCCGTACAGCACCAGCACGTCATCTTCATCGTTCCAGAACGGGATGGCCTGGGCCACCGCATGACCGGTTCCCAGCTGCTGGGCCTGCAGTACCCAGTTCAGGTCGGATGCCTGGATCCGCTCCTTAAGCAGTTCGGCACCGTGGCCATAGACCAGGTGCAGCTGCTCGGCCCCCACCTGGCGGGCGGTATCGATCACATGGGAGACCATGGGCTTGTTGGCGACCGGGTGCAGTACCTTGGGCAGGGAGGAACGCATACGGGTACCTTTACCCGCAGCAAGGATCACGACGTTGAGGGACATAATTCGACCTTTGGAACATGAATAAATACTCGGCGGAGTCTATCCAACGAGTAAAAAAAAAGCGACCCGCAGGTCGCTTTTTACCTCACCGTTATTAACGGTAATTCTTTTTGACGATATCGATGACCCGCAGTTGAGCCATCGCCTTGGCCAGCTCGGTAGCGGCCTGGGCGTAGTCGATATCACCATGGGAGCTGTGGATCCGCTCTTCCGCCGCACGTTTGGCTTCCTGGGCTTTCGCCTCATCCAAATCGTCGGCACGAATCGCGGTGTCCGCCAGCACGGTCACGGCTTCGGGTTGCACTTCCAGCATGCCGCCGGAGATGTACAGCACCTCTTCAGTTCCGTTCTGCTTCACCAAGCGGACCAGGCCCGGCTTGATGGCAGTCAGCAACGGAGCATGACCGTGGCGGAGACCCAGCTCACCTTCGGAGCCTGATACCTGAGCGGACTGCACGCGACCGGAAAACAGTTTTCCTTCGGCGCTCACCACGTCCAGGTGAAAGGAGATCATCTCAGCCATGGGCCCTCCTATCGAGGCTTACAGTTTCTTGGCTTTCTCGACAACTTCGTCGATGCTGCCAACCATGTAAAACGCCTGCTCCGGCAGATCGTCGTACTCGCCTTTCAGGATGCCCTGGAAACCACGGATGGTCTCTTTCAGCGGCACGTATTTGCCCGGAGAACCGGTAAACACTTCGGCCACGAAGAACGGCTGGGACAGGAAACGCTCGATCTTACGGGCACGGGCTACGGTCAGTTTGTCTTCTTCTGACAGTTCATCCATACCCAGGATGGCGATGATGTCCTTCAGCTCTTTGTAGCGCTGCAGTACGGTCTGAACGCCACGAGCAGTCTCGTAGTGCTCCTTGCCAACCACCAGCGGATCCAGCTGACGGGAGGTGGAGTCCAGCGGGTCAACGGCCGGGTAGATACCCAGTGCCGCGATCTGACGGGACAGTACCACGGTCGCATCCAGGTGGGCGAAGGTGGTCGCCGGAGACGGGTCGGTCAAGTCATCCGCAGGCACGTAAACGGCCTGTACGGAGGTGATGGAACCGGTCTTGGTGGAGGTGATGCGCTCCTGCAGAACACCCATCTCCTCGGCCAGGGTCGGCTGGTAACCTACTGCAGAGGGCATACGACCCAGCAGTGCGGATACTTCAGTACCGGCCAGGGTGTAACGGTAGATGTTGTCCACGAAGAACAGCACGTCACGACCTTCGTCACGGAACTTCTCGGCCATGGTCAGACCGGTCAGCGCTACGCGCAGACGGTTTCCGGGCGGCTCGTTCATCTGACCGTAAACCAGAGATACTTTGTCCAGTACGTTGGACTCCATCATCTCGTGGTAGAAGTCGTTACCCTCACGGGTACGCTCACCTACACCGGCGAACACGGAGTAACCGCTGTGTTCGATCGCGATGTTACGGATCAGCTCCATCATGTTTACGGTTTTGCCTACACCGGCACCACCGAACAGACCAACCTTACCACCCTTGGCGAACGGGCATACCAGGTCGATAACCTTGATACCGGTCTCCAGCAGGTCGTTGCTGTTGGACTGATCTTCGTAGCTGGGAGCCGCGCGGTGGATGGACCAACGCTCTTCTTCACCGATCGGACCCTTTTCGTCGATCGGATCGCCCAGTACGTTCATGATCCGACCCAGAGTCGATACACCGACCGGCACCTGGATGGATTTACCGCTATTCACTACTTCCAACCCACGACGCAGACCGTCGGAGGAGCCCATGGTGATGCAACGAACGACGCCGCCACCGATCTGTTGCTGAACTTCCAGCACCAGACCCTGGCCTTGACCTTCGCTGACAACCTTCAGTGCATCGTACACCTGGGGCACGGCATCTTGCGGGAACTCGATGTCCACCACAGCGCCGATGATTTGGACGATGAAACCGTTACTCATGTCAAATCCTCTAAACCTTTGATAACCCTTGCCTTACACCGCAGCAGCACCGGACACGATCTCTGTCAGTTCCTGGGTAATACTGGCCTGACGGGCCTTGTTGTATACCAGTTGCAGATCGTTAATCAGGTTACCGGCGTTGTCAGTCGCGGCTTGCATGGCAACCATTCGGGCTGCCTGTTCACTTGCCAAGTTTTCCACTACCCCCTGGTAGACCTGGGATTCGACGTAGCGAATCAGCAGGGTATCCAGCAGTTGCTTGGGATCCGGCTCATAGAGGTAATCCCAGTGGTGTTTCTTGGCGAGCTTGCTGTCTTCAGTTACGGGCAAAGGCAGCAGTTGATCGACTCGTGGTTGCTGAACCATGGTGTTGACGAACTTGTTGTACACCAGATACAGCCTGTCAATCTCACCGTTGTCGTAAGCCTTCAGCATGACCTTGACTGAACCAATCAGGTCATTGACGCTCGGGTTATCGCCCAGTCCTGCGACGTGAGCTTTCACCTTGGCGCCGTGCCGTTCAAAGAAGTTGGAGGCCTTGTTGCCGATCAGAGCTAGGTCAACCTTGGCTCCTTTCGCGCTCCATTGCTTCATGTCATTGAGGGCAGCCTTGAACAGGTTGATGTTCAGACCACCACACAGGCCACGGTCGGTGGAGACGACGATGTAACCCACTCGCTTGACCTCACGTTCGATGAGGTAGGGGTGCTTGTATTCCAGGTTCCCCTGAGCGATATGGCCGATCACCTTGCGCATGGTTTCAGCGTACGGACGGCTGGCAGACATGCGATCTTGCGCACGGCGCATCTTGCTTGCTGCCACCATTTCCATAGCGCCGGTGATCTTCTGAGTGTTTTTCACACTCGCGATCTTGTTACGTATCTCTTTTGCGCCGGCCATCTCTTACTCTCCATCAGGTGGCAGCTCGCGCTGCCACACACGCTTACCAGGTCTGGGTTGCCTTGAAGTTGTCCAGCAACGCAGTCAGCTTGCCAACGATCGCGTCGTTGTAGTCGGCCTTGGCATTGATTTCAGCCATCAGCTCGGCATGCTGGGTATTGGCGTAAGAGAGCAGAGCGGCTTCGAAGTCGACGATCTTGTTCAGCTCGACATCGGAGAGATAGCCTTTTTCCGCGGCGAACAGCACCAGAGACTGGTGAGCCACGCTCAGCGGAGAGTACTGCTTCTGCTTCATCAGCTCGGTCACTTTCTGACCGTGGTCCAGCTGCTTGCGGGTCGCATCGTCCAGGTCGGAAGAGAACTGGGCGAATGCAGCCAGTTCACGATACTGGGCCAGCGCGGTACGGATACCACCGGACAGCTTCTTGACGATCTTGGTCTGAGCGGCACCACCTACACGGGATACAGAGATACCCGGGTCAACGGCCGGACGGATACCGGAGTTGAACAGTTGTGAAGTCAGGAAGATCTGGCCATCGGTGATGGAGATCACGTTGGTCGGAACGAACGCGGATACGTCACCGGCCTGGGTTTCGATGATCGGCAGCGCGGTCAGAGAACCGGTCTGGCCTTTCACGGCACCGTTGGTGAACTTCTCTACGTACTCGGCGTTGACGCGAGCAGCACGCTCCAGCAGACGGGAGTGCAGATAGAAAACGTCGCCCGGGTAGGCTTCGCGTCCTGGCGGACGGCGCAGCAGCAGGGAGATCTGGCGATAAGCTACGGCCTGCTTGGACAGGTCATCATAGATGATCAGCGCGTCTTCACCGCGGTCACGGAAGTACTCACCCATGGAGCAGCCGGCATACGGAGCCAGGTACTGCAGGGCAGCCGCTTCGGAAGCAGAGGCAACCACCACTATGGTGTTGGCCAGGGCGCCGTGCTCTTCCAGCTTGCGCACCACGTTGGCGATGGTGGAGGCCTTCTGGCCGATCGCAACGTAGACACACTTAATGCCGGAGTCTTTCTGGTTGATGATGGTGTCGATGGCGATGGCAGTCTTGCCCACCTGACGGTCACCGATGATCAGCTCACGCTGGCCACGACCGATAGGGATCATGGCATCGATGGCTTTCAGACCGGTCTGGACCGGCTGGTCAACAGACTTACGCTCGATAACGCCCGGTGCAATCACTTCGATCGGCGAGAAGCCGTCGTTGTCGATTGGACCTTTACCGTCGATCGGCTGACCCAGGGTGTTCAACACCCGGCCCAACAGACCACGACCGACCGGCACTTCCAGAATGCGGCCAGTCCCTTTTACTTTCATTCCTTCTGACAGACCGTCATAGGAACCCATGATCACCGCACCGACGGAGTCACGCTCCAGGTTCAATGCCAGAGCGTAGCGGTTGCCCGGCAGCTCGATCATCTCACCTTGCATGGCATCGGCCAGGCCGTGAATACGAATGATACCGTCGCTCACAGAGACGATGGTACCTTCGTTACGCGCTTCGCTCTTCACATCAAACTGCGCAATGCGCTGCTTGATCAGCTCGGCGATTTCAGTGGAATTCAGTTGCATGCTCTAATACCCCAATCAAGATTGCAGCGCGTCAGCCATGCGATCCAGCTTACCGCGGACCGTGCCGTCGATAACCAGGTCACCGGCCTTGATGAGCACCCCGGCCATCAAGGACGCATCCATGCTGCAATTCAGCTTCACTTTGCGCGCGAGACGTTGTTCCAGAGAAGCCTGAATATTGGCTTTCTGCTGGTCGGTCAGTTCGATCGCCGAAATCACGTCAGCCTGAACTTCTTTATCCAGTTCAGCCTTGAACGCGATGAATTCGGCAACGACCGCCGGCAGCACACCCAAGCGACCATTCTCGGCCATCACCCGGATCAGGTTCTGACCATGCTCGTCGAGTTGCTCACCACAGATGCCGACAAACAACTTTGCCAGCTCTTCGGCAGCCACAGAGCCGTTTACCAGGTTGTGGATGGTCTCGTTCTCCGCTACTTGTGCAGCGAAGCCGAGCATCCCCAGCCACTGGTCAACCGCCTTGTGCTCAACGGCAAACTCGAAAGCAGCCTTGGCGTAGGGGCGAGCGATTGTAGTCAGTTCAGACATAGCCCCGTTCCCGTTACAGTTCTGCTACCAGCTTGTCGACGATGTCGCTGTTGGCAGCCTGGTCGATTTGGCGCGCCAGGATCTTCTCTGCACCAGCAATGGCAAGAGCAGCAACCTGCTTACGCAGTTCTTCTTTGGCACGATGACGTTCAGCTTCAATCTCGGCACGGCCCTGAGCCAGGATTTTTTCCCGCTCAGATTGGGCACCGGCAGCAGCTTCATCAATGATCTGGGCCTTGCGTTTGTTGGCCTGTTCAATGATTTCTGCAGCCTGGAGCTTGGCTTCTTTCAGCTGATCGGTGGCGTTGGCCTTGGCCAAATCCAGATCTTTCTTGGCACGCTCGGCAGAAGAGAGGCCGTCAGCAATGGTTTTCTGACGGGCTTCGATGGCAGCCATCAGCGGCGGCCACACGTACTTCATGCAAAACACTACGAAGAAGAAAAAAGCAACTGCTTGGCCGAGGAGGGTGGCGTTGATATTCACAGCCTGTGTCCTCTTAGTTAGTTAATGGGTTATGTCCGGAGGTCGCTATGACTTAGCCGGCAACCGCAAACATCACGTACAGACCCAGACCAACGGCGATCATCGGGATCGCATCCACCAGACCCATCACGATGAAGAACTGGGTACGCAGAACAGGGATCAGGTCCGGTTGACGAGCTGCACCTTCCAGGAATTTGCCACCCAGGATACCGATACCGATGGAAGCGCCGATAGCCGCCAGACCCATCATCATTGCAGCAGCGATGTACAGCAGGTCCATGTTCAAGTTTTCCATGAGGATCTCCATTTATTTAGATGTAATTGATTGTATAAAAAGGATTATTTGAGTTGCATCAACCATGGTCTTCTTGAGCCATCGACAGATAGACGATGGTCAGCACCATGAAGATAAACGCCTGCAAAGTGATGATCAGGATGTGGAAAATTGCCCAAGGCACGGACAGGATCCACTGAGACCACCAGGGTAGCAAACCCGCAATCAGGATAAAGATCAGTTCGCCAGCATACATGTTGCCGAACAGTCGAAGACCCAGAGAAACAGGTTTGGAAATCAGCGTAACAGTTTCCAGGATGAGGTTAACCGGGATGGCCGCCGGGTGGTTGAAAGGCTGAAGCGTCAGCTCCTTCACAAACCCGCCGATACCCTTGACCTTGATGCTGTAGTACAGGATCAAGAAGAACACGCCCAAAGCCATGGACATGGTGATGTTAACGTCAGCAGAGGGAACCACACGCAGATAGGGAACACCCATCAACTGTGCAGCGTGGGGGATAAAGTCAACGGGGATCAGATCCATAAGGTTCATCAGGAAGATCCACACAAACACCGTCAGGGCCAAAGGTGCGATGACCTTGTTGCGACCGTGAAAGATGTCCTTGACGTTACCACTCACAAACTCGACCAGCATCTCCACAAAGCACTGCAGTTTACCGGGCACACCACTGGTAGCGTTGACGGCTACGCGGCGGAACA
The DNA here is from genome assembly GCF_019048665.1 of Aeromonas sp. FDAARGOS 1408. NCBI lineage: Bacteria > Pseudomonadati > Pseudomonadota > Gammaproteobacteria > Aeromonadales > Aeromonadaceae > Aeromonas > Aeromonas sp. FDAARGOS 1408. The sequence goes on from NZ_CP077394.1 coordinate 4,120,352, forward strand.
ACCAGATAAACAGAGCGCCCAACAGAACAGAAAATATCATTGAGTCGACATTGACTGTCCAGAACCCAGACCCGACTTGCAGATGGGTCAGATGGTGGGAGATATATCCCTGAGGAGTCAGGACTTCTCCGGTTGCAGACATGAGTTTTCCTAATAGTGGTTGTTAAGCGTGAATGAGACTATCCACTGTACAACGAGGGCGAGGATATAAGTGGCAAAGAACGAGACGGTATCGACCTCGATCCCGGCGCCAAACATCAGGGCGAAAAGTCCTGTTGTAGTAATGAGCTTAATCCCTGCCCCACCATAAAAGTCCCGCAGAACCAGGCCCACGCTCTCTTTCGTCACCTTGCGGCGCAGAACCCAGAGCGTGAACAGGGCTTGAGGAACCCAGTACATGCTCCCCCCGTAGAGAGAGGAGCGTCCGGCAAACGCACCGGCCTGGTAAAACCAGACGGTACTGATCGCCAGGATCAGGACGAGCTGACAAACGAGCATAGCCAAGGCCAGCGTTAAACCTTCCAAGGCTATTTTCTGCTTCACCAACCTACCCCTGAACATTACAGAACTGTAAAAAATCGGGATCCGAAGACCCCGCGTTTACAGCCCAAAAAGCCGGTCAAATTATACCCTTGAAGACAGCTATTGCAACATGGCAAAAATCCTTAATTTTTGCGGCTTTCCGCACAGAATTAAGGTTATGTTCATATCAAAAGGAATGGATGTTTTATTACTACAAAAAGCGTAAAAATCACGATTCTGACAGGCCAAAATAGCTCAATACCCGGTCCAAATCCGCCAAGTTCTCGTAACTAATTACTAACTTGCCGCTATCCTGTTTTCCCGGCTGAAGTTGTACCTGATTGCCAATTTTTTCTGAGATCTGGCGCTCGAGATAACCAAACTGGGGATCGCGGACGGGCTCGACCCTGGCTTTTGCCGGTTCCAGCGCCTTTTGCACCAATTTCTCGGTATCTCGCACGGTCAGCCCCTTCTGGGCAACCAGTTTGGCCAGTTCGGACTGGGCCTGGCCGCTCAGGGCCAGCAGGGCACGAGCATGGCCCATGTCGAGGTCACCGTGCTCGACGAAGCGCTTCACGTCGTCGTTGAGCTGGTTGAGGCGCAGCAGGTTGGTCACCGTGGTGCGGGACTTGCCCACCGCATCGGCCACCTGCTGGTGGGTCAGTTCGAATTCGGTCAGCAGCCGCTGCAGGGCGACAGCCTCCTCGATGGCATTGAGGTCTTCACGCTGGATGTTCTCGATGAGCGCGATGGCGACGGCAGCCTCGTCAGGCACATCCTTGACCAGGCAGGGCACCACCTCGAGGCGGGCCAGCTGGGAGGCGCGCCAGCGCCGCTCACCGGCGATGATTTCGAAGGATTGCTCGCCGAGGGGGCGTACCACGATGGGCTGGATCACCCCCTGGGCACGGATGGAGTTGGCCAGCTCTTCCAGCGCATCCTGCGACATGTCCTTGCGCGGCTGGTACTTGCCGGACTGCAGCCACTCCACCGGCAGCTTGCGCAGTTCGCCCTGGTTGGTCGGGGTCGGGGCCATGGCCTGCTCGGTGCGCTGATCGCTCATCACCTGCTTCTGGCGTGCGGCCGTGCTGGTGCTGAGCAGAGCGTCCAGCCCCTTGCCCAGCCCACGTTTTTTCGGCGTCATATGCTCTCTCGGTCTGCGATGGTCACCTGACGCTCCTGCTCCTGGCGACGCAGGATCTCGCCAGCCAGAGCCAGATAGGCCTTGGCGCCCACCGATGATTTGTCATAGTGCATGGCCGGGGCGCCGAAACTCGGTGCCTCCGCCAGTCTTACGTTGCGGGGAATGATGGTGCGATAGACCTTGTCCCCGAAGTGCTGTTTAAGCTGATCGGACACATCATTGGCCAGCCGGTTGCGGTGATCGAACATGGTGCGCAGCACCCCTTCGATCTTCAGATCCGGATTGACCACGGCTGCCAGCTTGCTGATGGTGTCCACCAGGGCGGTCAGCCCTTCGAGCGCATAGTATTCGCACTGCATGGGCACCAGCACGGAGTCGGCGGCGGCCATGGCGTTGACGGTCAGCATGTTGAGAGAAGGCGGGCAGTCGATGAAGACGTAGTCGTACTTGTCCCGCACCGCGGCCAGCGCGTTGCGCAGGCGGATCTCGCGGGCGAAGAACTCCATCAGACGAATTTCGGCCGCGGTCACGTCGGCGTTGGCGGCGATCAGGTGATAGCCCCCGGAGGTTTCGGGGATGATCACCTCGCCGATGGGGGCGTCCTCGATCAGCAGCTCATAGGCGGTGCGCTCGACTTCGTACTTGTCGACACCGCTGCCCATGGTGGCATTGCCCTGCGGATCCAGATCGATCACCAGCACCTTGCGGCGGGTAGCGGCCATGGAGGCGGCCAGATTCACACAGGTGGTGGTTTTACCCACTCCACCCTTCTGGTTGGCTATGGCGATGACTTTTCCCACACTGTCCCCTAAATGAAACTGCGACCCTATTCGGGCTGGATATGTTTGAATTCCAGCAGATGACGTTCGCCTTCCAGCTCCGGCACCACCAGTTGATGGGAGGCGACCAGACGGATGTTGGCGGGCAACTGGGCCAGCTCCTGCTCGGGATACTGTCCCTTGAGCGCGAGGAAGCTGCCCTGGGCCGACGGCAGATGGTGACACCAGCCCAGCATGTCCTCCAGCGAGGCGAAGGCCCGGCTCAGCACGCCGTCAAATCCCACCTCGGGCTGATACTCCTCGACCCGGGATTTGACGGGAGTCACGTTGGTCAAGCCCAACTCCAGGATCACCTGGCGGATGAAGTTGATCCGCTTGCCCAGACTGTCCAGCAGCACGAACTGCTTGTCCGGATTGATGATCGCCAGCGGCAGTCCGGGCAGACCCGGGCCTGTGCCCACATCGATGAAGCGCTCACCGTGCAGGTGCCGGCTCACCACCAGGCTGTCGAGGATGTGCTTGACCAGCATGGCGTCCGGATCTCGTACCGAGGTGAGATTGTAAGCCTTGTTCCACTTGTGCAGCAACTCGACAAGCCGAACCAACTGGGTCTTTTGGGTCTCGGTGATAACAATTCCGGCCTGCATGAGCAGGCCGTTCAATCTTTCCAGCATGTTTTGCAACGGTAGGATCCTCAGGCGGTTTTACGCAGCAGGCCGTGTTTTTTCAGATGAACCAGCAGGATGGAGATGGCCGCCGGGGTGATGCCGGAGATGCGGGACGCCTGACCTATGGTCTGCGGCTTGGCATCGTTGAGCTTGGCGATCACCTCGTTGGAGAGGCCGTTGACGTCGCGGTAGTTCATGTCCAGCGGCAGCAGGGTGTTCTCGTTGCGCAGCTGCTTCTCCACCTCGTCGTGCTGGCGTTCGATGTAGCCGGCGTACTTGATCTGGATCTCCACCTGATCGGCGGCGGCCGAATCGCTCAGCGCAGGCCCGACCCCCTCGATGGCCATCAGCGCATCGTAGGTCACCTCGGGGCGACGCAGCAGCTCTTCCAGGCTCTGCTCGCGGGTCAGCGGGGTGTTGACCAGGGCGTTGACCGCCTCCAGCGACGGATGTTGCGGGTGGATCCAGGTCGAGCGCATGCGCTGACGCTCCTGCTCCACCTGTTCCATCTTGGCGTTGAACTTGCTCCAGCGCTCGTCATCCACCAGGCCCAGCTCGCGGCCGACGGCGGTCAGGCGCAGATCGGCGTTGTCTTCCCGCAGCAGCAGGCGATATTCGGCACGGCTGGTGAACATGCGGTAGGGTTCGCGGGTTCCCAGGGTGGAGAGATCGTCCATCATCACGCCGATGTAGGCCTGATCCCGGCGCGGATGCCAGGGATCCTTGCCCTGCGCACGCAGGGCGGCGTTCAGACCGGCCAGCAGGCCTTGGGCTGCCGCCTCTTCATAGCCGGTGGTGCCGTTGATCTGGCCGGCGAAGAACAGGTTGCCGATGCACTTGCTCTCCATGTTGGCCTTGAGATCCCGCGGATCGAAGAAATCGTACTCGATGGCATAACCCGGGCGGGTGATATGCGCATTCTCGAAGCCGCGCACGGAGCGGACGATCTGCACCTGCACGTCGAACGGCAAGCTGGTGGAGATCCCGTTCGGGTAGAGTTCGTGGGTGGTCAGGCCTTCCGGCTCGACGAAGATCTGGTGCGCCGTCTTGTCGGCAAAACGGGTGATCTTGTCCTCGATCGACGGGCAGTAGCGCGGGCCAATTCCCTCGATCACCCCGGCGTACATGGGGCTGCGATCCAGGTTGTTGCGGATCACCTCGTGGGTGCTCTCGTTGGTATGGGTAACGTAGCAGGGCACCTGACGCGGATGCTGGCTGACATCGCCGATGAAGGAGAAGACCGGACGCGGATCGTCACCGTGCTGGGCCTGCATCACCGAGAAATCGACGCTGCGGGCATCGATGCGGGGCGGCGTACCTGTCTTGAGGCGATCGATGCGCAGCGGCAGTTCCCGCAGGCGCTGGGCGAGGGCGATCGAGGGAGGATCCCCGGCACGGCCGCCCTTGTAGTTTTCCATGCCGATGTGGATCAGGCCGTTCAGGAAGGTACCCACGGTCAGCACGACCGTCTTGCCGCTGATGCGGATCCCGCTCTGGGTGACCACGCCGGCAACCCGATCCCCGTCCATGATGAGATCATCACAGGCCTGCTGGAAGATCTTCAGGTTGGGGTAGTTCTCCAGCATCTGGCGCACGACTGCCTTGTACAGCAGACGATCCGCCTGGGCGCGAGTGGCGCGAACCGCCGGGCCCTTGGAGGAGTTGAGGGTACGGAACTGGATCCCGCCAAGATCGATGGCACGCGCCATGATCCCGCCGAGAGCGTCAACTTCCTTGACCAGGTGTCCCTTGCCGATCCCGCCGATCGCCGGGTTGCAGGACATGTGTCCCAGCGTATCGATATTGTGGGTCAGCAACAGGGTATTGAGGCCCATCCGGGCTGCCGCTGTTGCCGCTTCGGTTCCTGCATGACCGCCACCGACGACGATCACATCAAATTGTTCATGGTATTGCATTGGGGATCACCTTGATCTGCACGCCTGAAGATCTTTGTTTGCCTGTGCTCGAGGGCGGAACATTCTATCTGTTTAGCGTCCTGAGGGGAACGTCTACTTAACGTTCAGTATGGAGGGAGGATCCACTAAATAGATCTTAAGGATCTTTAGATCGATCTTTTATTGGATCTTTTATTAGGATCCGCCGCTTCTGTTGATAAGCACTTTTTGATCATAAAGATCATCGTCTTAAGAGCGATCTCTGGTTGTGGAAAAGCTTGGATCCTGGCCCCGTGAACTGGGGGATAACAAGGGTTTTTATGCACAGACACCCTTTGGTTTAGATCTAATACATGGATAACTATAGGTTTTACAGAGTTTCACACAGGAGTTATTCACAATTTCTCGGAGCATTCTAGGGGAACCCTTGGAACAACTTCTCCGGATCCACCTGTTAATAACCTGGTGGATAGCGATCTGGGGATAAGCGGGGAGATCGAGCCGTTCTTGCCGGATCTTCCGCTCCCGGTTCAGGCGATCAGGGCCAACCAGTCCCGGATCCAGATTTCGGCCGCATCTTCCGGGATCTCGTGCCGGGTTACGTCGATGTCGAGACGATCCCCAATCCGGCTGGCGCCGCACTCGGCCAGCAGTCGATCCAGCGTCTTGCCACCCTGGCAGAAGGTGTCATAACTGCTGTCTCCCAGCGCGATCACCCCGTATTTCCAGCCATCAAGATCCGGACGCTGCTCGGCAAGATCCTTGGCGAAAGGCTGCAGATTGTCGGGCACATCGCCGGCACCGTGGGTGGAGGTGACCACCAGTACTATGGCCTCCGGCTCGGCAAGCACCCTGGCCAGGCTGGCGGGGTTGTGGATCTCGGTTTGATGTCCCGCTTGTTCCAGCAGGCCGGCGACGTGGTCCGCGACATATTCAGAGGCGCCCAGCATGGAGCCGACGACGAGATTGAGTTTGGCCATGGAATGGATCCTGATTTCAGACGAAGCAAGAGAAAGCCGGATTCTACCGCCAAAGGGTGTGGATAAATATGGATAAAGCTTGGGGATAATGGATCCTCGCTGCTTTTGTACGGAAAAAAGGGATCCCCGCCCGCCGATCCTGCCCAATCTTGCGATCGTGTCGAAAAGGGGCCGTTTCCTCCTCTTGAGTGTTCTCCGCTCGGCTCCTGATACGTTAAGTAACAATGCGGATGCAAATGATTAGCAATTATTGAATCGATTCGATCATGTCTCCTGTAGTAGCATGTCGCTGCTTTATTCGCCTGAGGAACCGGGCTACCGGTATGACCGGCTACCAATAATAAGAAATCAGAAACAACTCATTGATATTTGAGACACTTACTATGATTGCGCAAAAAAACACCCCGATCGCAGCGATGCGAAAGAGAGGGGCACAGCAACTGCTGCCGCTCTCCTGCCTGTTGGCCAGCCTGCCCGTGCTGGCGGCCGAACAACCGAAAGAACTGCCCAAAGCCAGCGAGACCATGGTGGTCACCGGCACCGCCATGAAGGTGGAAGTACCCATGGCCGAGACGCCTCGCGCCGTCTCCGTGGTCAACCGCGAGGAGCTGGATCAGCGTGCCGTGCAGCAGCTTGACGAGTCCCTGCGCTACCGCTCCGGCGTGCTCACCGGCCTCTATGGCTCCGACAACAATACCGACTGGTTCAAGGTGCGCGGCTTCGATGCTGCGTCCTATCTGGATGGCAACCGCCTGTTCGGCACCGGCTATTATCTCTGGACGCCGGAGCCGTTCGGCCTGGAGAGCGTGGAAGTGCTCAAAGGCCCGGCCTCGATCCTCTACGGCGAGGCGCCTCCCGGCGGCGTGATCAATGCCATCAGCAAGCGGCCGACCGCCACCCCGCAGGGGCTGCTGGATCTGCAGCTGGGCAGCCGGGATCACCGCCAGATCGGGGTGGATGTCTCCGATGCACTGACCGACAACAGCCGCTACCGCATGGTTGCTCTTTATAAGGAGCGTGACGGCGTGCTGGACGGCACCTACAACGATCGCGTCTATCTGGCGCCGAGCGTGACCTTCGATCTCTCGGATCGCACCAGCCTGACCCTGCTGGCCAGCTTCCTGCACGACGAAGGGGTGCCGACCAACGGCTTCTTCCCGGTCTATGGCACCCTGAATACCTCCGGCGGCCAGATCGATCCCAGCACCAACCTGAGCCAGCCGGATTACGATCGCAACCGCAACACCCAGCTCTCCACCGGTTACGAGCTGGCCCACCAGCTCAACCAGACCTGGGAGTTCAAGCAGAACGTCCGCTTCAACTACAACGATCTGCTGCTGCGCCAGACCTATATCTTCCCGACCTATGAAGGCACCACCGCCTTCCGCGGCCTGATCTATCGCGACGGCACCACCAAGAGCGCCACCATGGACAACCAGATGGTGGGTTACTGGAACACCGACAGCACAGAGCAGACCCTGCTGCTGGGGGTGGATCTGCAGCGCCATGTCAATGAAGGCCAGGAAGCCGACAACTACGGCATGGGCTCCATCAATACCATGAACCCGGATTACAGCGGCTTCCCCGGTTTTGATGAATCTACCGCTACCCACCAGAAGAGCACCAAGGGCCAGAGCGGCCTCTATGCCCAGCACCAGATCCGCTGGGACGATCGCTGGTTGCTGACCGGCGGCGGTCGCTTCGACTACGTGGAGACCCACAACATCAGCGAAGCCAAGGGCAAGAACGAGAAGCAGTATGATCACGAGCTCTCCCTCTCCGGCAGCCTGATGTACCTGGCCGACAATGGTCTCTCTCCTTATGTTGCCTATGCCGAGTCGTTCGAGGTGCTGCCTGGGATCGACCCCAACACCAGCGAATCCTACAAGCCGCTCAAGGGCACCCTGTACGAGACCGGCGTCAAGTACGCGCCGAGCTTCCTCGATGGCTACATCAACCTGGCCCTGTTCGATCTGGAGCAGACCAACTCGCTGGTCTCCACCGGTTCCGGCCAGCAGACCCAGGCCGGCGAAGTGACCTCCCGGGGGGTCGAGCTGGAAGGGAGCGTGCAGGCCACCGAGGCGCTGCGCCTGACCGCCGCCTACACCTATACCGATGCCAAGACCAACGACACCGGCAAGGGCGATCGCCGTGCCAGCCTTATCCCGCGCCACCAGGCCTCCTTCTGGGGCAACTACAAGGTGCAGCAGGGTCCGGTCTCCGGTCTGGAACTGGGGAGCGGCGTGCGCTACGTCGGCTCCAGTGTCGGCATCGGTGCCGTGAATGCGGACTACACCCCCATCTACGGCTCGGCCCAGGTGCCGGCCCATACCGTGTGGGATGCGATGATCGGGTATGACTTTGCCAAGAACTGGCGGGCTCAGCTCAACGTCAACAACCTGCTGGGTGATACCTACGTGGCCAGCTGCGACTACTACTGCTACTACGGCGAGCCGCGCAGCGTAGTGGGCAGCATCAACTACCGCTGGTAATCGAAGTGGGCGGGAACTGGGTTCCCGCCCTTCTTTTCACCTGCAGTTGCTCTGATCTCTCTGGAATACCGGTCCGTTATGGAACTCTTGTCTCTGGTTTATCGCCAATATCGTTGGCCCTTCATCGCCATTACCCTGCTCAGCCTGCTCAGTGCCGTCAGCGGGATTGGTGTCATTGCCTTTATCAATCAGTCTCTCGTCGAATCAGTCGGCGATCCGCTGCCGGTGCTCGGTCAGCTGATCGGCCTCATTTTATTGCTGCTGGTGATCACGCTCGGCTCTCAGCTGGCGCTGACCACCCTCGGCCATCATTTCGTCTACCGGCTGCGCGGCCGCCTGCTCAAGCAGTTGTTGGATACCGATGTCGCCCGCCTGCGCCAGATTGGCCAGGGGCCGCTGCTGGCCTCCCTTTCCAGCGACATCGGCCAGATCACCATCGCCTTCGTGCGCCTGCCGGAGCTGGTGCAGGGGCTGGTGCTCACCCTGGGGTCGGCTCTCTACCTTGGCTGGCTGTCGCCGGCCCTGCTCGGCGTCACAACGCTCTGGGTCACCTTCACCATGGTGGTGGGCTGGCTGCTGGTGAACCGGGTCTATCGCCATCTCTCCCATATGCGTCAGGCCGAGGATCGGCTCTATCAGAACTATCAGGCCATCATCGCTGGCAGCAAGGAGTTGGCGCTCAACCGCGAGCGGGCCCACTTCGTTTACCACCAGCTTTATCAGCAGAATGCGCAGGACTATCGGGAGCAGATCATTCGCGCCGACACCTATCACCTGAGCGCGGTGAACTGGTCGAATATCATGATGCTGGGGGCCATCGGTCTGGTCTTCTTCCTGGCCAACGGGCTGGGCTGGGCCGACACCCAGGTGGCCGCCACCTTCGCGCTGACCCTGCTGTTCTTGCGTACCCCCTTGCTGCAGGGCATTGGCGCGCTGCCGACCCTGCTCTCCGCCCAGGTGGCGTTCGACAAGATAGCGGCCCTCAATCTTGCCGCGCCGGACGCCGAGTTCCCGCTGCCGTCCGCGCCCCGCGCCTGGCAGCGCATCGAGCTGGAGCAGGTGAGCTTTCACTATCAGGGGGAGGGTGGTTTCGCCGTGGGTCCCATCAATCTGGTGATCGAGCGGGGGGAACAACTCTTCATCATAGGTGGCAACGGCTCCGGCAAGTCGACCCTGGCCATGCTGCTGACCGGCCTCTATCAGCCGGTAGCGGGCCGGATCCTGCTGGATGGGGAGCCGGTCACCGATCGCAACGCCTATCTGGCGCTCTTCTCCGCCATCTTCACCGACTATCACCTGTTTCAGCACCTGCTGGGGCCGGAGCCCAAGGATGAGCTGGTGGCCGAGTGGCTGGAGCGGCTGCAGATGGGCAGCAAGCTCACCATCGAAGAGGGCTTCATCGCCGATATCGACCTCTCTCAGGGGCAGCGCAAGCGGGTCGCCCTGCTGCTGGCGCTGGCCGAGCAGCGCGAGGTGATGCTGTTCGACGAGTGGGCCGCGGATCAGGATCCCCAGTTCCGTCGCATCTTCTATCAGCTGTTGCTGCCGCGCCTGAAGGAGATGGGCAAGACGGTGATCGCCATCAGCCACGATGATCTCTACTTCTCCCAGGCCGACCGGCTGCTGGAGATGCGCCAGGGCCGGCTCAGCGAGCTGACCGGCGAGCGGCGCGAGCAGGTGAGCCGCGATGCGGTCGCCCATCTGGATTGTGACTTGAATGCAGAGGCGCCGGTTTGAACCCGGCCAACAGGAACCGCTTATGTTTGAGATGAAATCAGCCAGCTTCGCGGTCAATGACCGCACGCTGCTGCACCCTACCGATCTCTGTTTCGAGCAGGGCAAAGTCTATGGCCTCATCGGCCACAACGGTTCGGGCAAATCCACCCTGCTCAAGCTGCTGGCACGCCAGCAGCCGCTCAGTGACGGCGAGATCCGGTTCGATGACAAGCCGCTGTCGGCGTGGGGGGCGCGCGACTTCGCCCGTCAGGTGGCCTATCTGCCCCAGCATCTGCCTAGCGCCGAAAACCTGCTCGGGCGGGAGCTGGTGGAGATGGGCCGCTACCCCTGGCGCGGCCTGCTGGGTCGGATGGGGGCGGAGGATCACCGCCAGGTCGAACGGGCCATCGCGCTGACCCATACCGAACGCTTTGCCGACCGGCTGGTGGATACCCTCTCAGGCGGCGAGCGGGGGCGGGTGTGGCTGGCCATGCTGCTGGCCCAGGAGAGCCGTTTCATCCTGCTGGACGAGCCGCTGGCCGCGCTGGACGTGGCCCATCAGGTGGAGGTGCTCACGCTCGTCAAGCAGTTGAGCCGCCAGCTCAAGCTCGGGGTCATCATCGTCATTCACGACATCAACATGGCCTCCCGCTTCTGCGATCGGCTGGTGGCGCTGCACTCCGGCCGCCTGCTGACCCACGGCGAACCCGAACAGATCATGACCGGCGAGACCCTGCACGCCATCTATGGCATCCCGATGGAGGTCATTCGCCACCCGGCCCATGACCACGCCATTGCCATCGTTTAGACAAGGCCTGTTATCTCGATGCTTTTATTCAAGAAAGTTGGCTGGTTCTGCTGCCTCTTGGCTCCGCTCATATTGCTGGCCGAACCAGCGATGCCTGCCGCTGCAGACCTCCCTCGAGCCGATGCTGTGAAGTCGGTACCCCGCATCGCCACCGTCGACTGGACCATAGCCGAAACCCTGCTGGCACTCGGGGTGACTCCGCTGGCGGTGGGGGATGTCGGCTCTTACCGCGCCTGGGTCGGCGAACCGCTGCTGCCGGCCGCCGTGGTGGATATCGGCCAGCGTGCCCAGCCCAACCGCGAGCTGCTGGCCGAGCTCAAACCCGATCGCATCCTCATCTCGCCGCTGGCGGCCCCGCTGGCGCCGACCCTCTCCCGCATCGCGCCGGTACAATCCATCGCGCTCTACGAGCCGGATGCCGATCTGTGGCAGCGGCTGCACGAGGCGACTCTGACCATAGCCGCGCTGGTGGACAAAACCGCCGAGGCCGAGCAACTGCTGGCCAGGCTGGACCAGGATCTGGCGCAGATGCGGGCGGCGTTGCCTGCAGAGCTGCCGCCCCTGCTGGTGGTGCAGTTCATCGATGAGCGCCATGTGCGGGTATTTGGCCGCCACAGCCTGTTTGAGGCGGTGATGCAGCGGCTCGGCCTGCGCAATGGCTGGCAGGGGGAAACCAATGCCTGGGGCTTTGCCGTGGCCAGCCTGGAGCAGTTGATGGCGCTGCCGCAAGCGCGACTGGTGGTGGTCGATCCGATCCCGGTCGGGGTGAGCGAGCGGCTGCAGGAGCCTGGTCTATGGCAACAGCTGCCACAGGTGAGGGCGGCGGCCGTGCTGCATCTGTCCGCGGTGTGGAGTTTTGGCGGCGTGCTGGCGGCGCGTCGCTTTGCCGTGCAGCTGAGTACTGCGCTGCAGCAAGATGGGCAAAGCGGGGAGGGGCTGTGATGAACCAGATTTTTCCGTCGCCGCTGCGGCTTCCCGTCAGCCTGCTGCTGGGGCTGACGCTGGCGCTCGCCGGTTGGGAGCTGGCCGATCAGTTGCCGGCGGCACGCTGGCTGGCGACCCTGTTGTCGCCGGATCTGACCGATGCCAGCGAGGCGGTGGTCCACTTCAGCTGGCTGCCGCGCCTTGCCGTCTGCCTGCTGGCCGGCGCCGCCCTCGGGCTGGCCGGCACCCTGATGCAGCAGGTGCTGCGCAATCCGCTGGCCTCGCCCACCACCCTGGGGGTGGCCTCCGGTGCCCAGCTGGCGCTGATGATGGTGACCCTGTTTGCGCCCTCCTGGCTGCTGCTGGGGCGGGAGTGGATCGCCATGGCCGGCGGCAGCCTCGCCATGGGGCTGGTGTTTGCCCTGGCCTGGCGTCGCCAGCTCAATCCTGTGGTCATCGTCTTTGCCGGGCTGGTGATCAACCTCTATCTGGCGGCCATCAGCATGGGGCTCCTGCTGTTCTTTCAGGAGGAGCTGAAAGGCTTGCTGGTGTGGGGCAGTGGCTCGCTGGTGCAAAACAGCTGGAGCGGGGTGAGCTACCTGCTGCCCCGTCTGCTGCTGGCTGGCGTGCTGGCCGCGGTGCTGGTGCGCCCGCTGGCGGTGCTGGAGCTGGATGATGCCAGTGCCCGCAGTCTGGGGGTCTCCCTTCAACATCTGCGTTTCGCCGGACTGGGGCTGGCGGTGTTCGTCACCGCCTGCGTGGTGAGCGTGGTGGGGCTGATCGGCTTCATCGGGTTGGCGGCGCCCGCCCTGGTGCGCTTGCTGGGGGTGAGAAAACTGGCTCTGCGACTGCTGTGGGCCCCGCTACTGGGCGCTCTGCTGCTGGCGGCCACCGATCTGTTGCTGCAATCCCTGAGTCGCAGCGGCTCTGTGCTCATCCCGACCGGCGCCATGACGGCTCTGTTGGGGGCGCCGCTGCTGTTGTGGCTGATCCCGCGCCTGGGTATCAAGTCGGGCACGCCAAAGGCGAATGCCGCCCTGCTGGTGGCCCGCCACCCGGCGCCAGCCCGCCTTGTCGGCCTGATGTTGATGGGGTTGGTAGTGGCGGTGATCGCTTCTTTGCTGTTTGGGCAGGGGATGGACGGCTGGCGCTGGCCGAGCTGGCTGCGCTGGCAGGCCCAGCTGGAGTGGCGGCTGCCGCGCACCCTGGCGGCCGGTGCGGCGGGCATGCTGCTGGCATTGGCGGGCACCCTGCTGCAACGGGTCAGCAGCAACCCCATGGCGAGCCCCGAGCTGCTGGGGGTGAGTGGTGGCACCTTCATGGGGGTGATTGCCACGGCGCTGCTGCTGCCCGCCCTGCCGCTGCCCATGATGCTGGCCGGCGGCCTGCTCGGTGCCTTCGGTTGTCTGCTGCTGTTGCTGCTGGTCAATCGCAGCCATGGCTTCCAGCCGGAGCGACTGCTGCTCTCCGGCATCGCCATCACGGCGCTGTTCGAGCCGCTGCAGGCCATCGCGCTGGCCAACGGTGACCTGCGGGTGCAGCAACTGCTCTCCTGGATGTCCGGCTCCACCTATTACGTCACCCTGCCGCTTGCCGGCGGGTTGGTCGTGCTGGCGCTGACGCTGCTGGCAGTCTGCCTGCTGCTCAGCCGCTGGCTCGATCTGCTGCCGATGGGACCGGCGGTGGCCGCCGCGCTCGGCATTCGGCTCAACCGGGCTCAGCTCGCCATCCTGCTGCTGGTGGCCGTGCTCACCGCCAGCGCGACCCTGGTGGTGGGGCCGCTCTCCTTCGTCGGCCTGCTGGCGCCGCACATGGCCAAGCTGATGGGGTTGGTGCGGGCACGCTGGCACCTGCTCGGTGCCGCCGTCTCCGGCGCCCTGCTGATGGTGTCGGCGGACTGGATCGGCCAGCAGATCCTGTTCCCGCAGGAGGTGCCGGTGGGGCTGGTCTCCACCTTGTTAGGGGGCGCTTACTTCATGTGGTGCCTGCGCCGCCTCTAGGTTGGTGGATGAAAAATGCACAAAAAAAGCCCGGGATGAACCCGGGCTTTTTATTGCCTGCCGTGCGGCGTTATTTGCCGATGCAGAATGTAAATAATTTATTATCTTCAATATGTTAGTGACTTTTCGGGGGCCACTTGGGGTAAAAGTAACTAAAACAGCATATTGAGAGGCCGCTCACGGGTTTCTGCCATCGTGCAGCGTTCCCACATAGTCCATTCTCGATCGTGCAGCCTTCCCATATGAATCAACGCGATGCCACCACACGCAGTCAAAGCCGCCTTTTAAGTGAGTTTTGAACATATTTTGAACCGACTATAGCACCGTCCGGAACCTGGAAAGCCGCTTTACTCTTCGAACCGTGCAAGTTTCCCATAGGTAGTTTGGCTAACCGTGCAGTCATCCCACATACCGCCATTTTAATCCCAGCCCTTTATCAGCCTGGCTGAGCGGGCTTTTAGGCCCTCTAGAATGGTGCTGCTGATGGTATCGGGGAAGCCTGCTGGCAATTGCTGTGTAACGCGCTCAATAACATCATCAACGGAGTTGGCCAGTTCTGTCAGGATCTCTTCCATAGCAGAACGCTCAAATCCCACAGCTTTCGCCGTTTGGAAGAAATGACGCGGGAATATCTGCTCAATGGCGTACTTCTTTCCCTTGCTGCTTGCTAGGCCCATAGCGAGCTTGGCGTCCCTTCGGTTGAGGCCTCGGCCGCCAAATACTGGATAGACAGATAGGATGTCGTAAAAAGGGGTCAGGCGAAAACGCCCTTCCGGCTCAATAAAGACCGAGAAGTTTTTTGCATGGCCATCGGTGGCCGCCAGCAGCCAGAACAGGACCTGAGATTTCATGAATAGGTAGCGATCCTGTTCTGGTGTCGCAGAGCCCAGCAAGGTTTTCATGATGTCAGTGATCCCCGGTCCTCCATGGTTCTCGTATTTCCGTGCTGACGGAACATTCAATACCTGACAGAAATCTTCTTGGGGAAGGCGCATGATCCAACTGCGATCGGCAGCGTAACGTCTGTCGAAGCGTTCCACAGCCAGTGCTTTGACCTGGCCAACCTGCATCATGAAGCAGTGAGGTACGGGTAGACCAAACTCCTTGGCAATCAGAGTGCAGAGATATTCGTTTTCTACGCTCTGGGAGAGGTCTATCGAGTAGGAGTGGCTTTCAATCTTGCCGATAGGGAGTTTGATTATGTGGGTTGTCGGCGTTGCATTGAGTGGCAAGTACCAACGGCCATCGAGATAGAGCAGTGCAGTCTTTTCTTGCGCCCCGGCGATAGAGATCCGGAACTCCTCTTGCTCCCTGACCATCCCCAAAGGGATTCCTGATTTGTAGCTGGTCAGGATCTGCTCGAGCTCGTCATCGGAAAGTGCCTTGTAGTCGATTCGCCTGACATCTGGAACATCGTGCCCTTCGGTAACCAGCTGTAATGCCCCTACGCTATCCTGGCCAATGCAACTGAGCAGATCGAAGGGCTGGGTTGATGCCGCTTGATAGCGTGCTACAACCCTGTTTCTCACCTCCGTATTATCTGGCAGCAGGTTGTCGAAGAAGTTATAGGCTTCATCGCCCCGGTAGGTCTGATGGCGCAATGGCATGGAGAGTGAGATCGGACGGCTGCCCGGTTGTGCTAGCCATGACTCATGGTACTGAAAATGATGGGCGCCGCTGGTAGTTTTGGTGAATGTGCCTACCCGATAGCCGTTCATATAGACAGCCAGATTGGCCATTACCACTCCTCCTTCCAGCCCGATGCCGGACTCTCGGATGACTCATTGCGGGGTTTGATATCCACTGACAACTCGAGTGCCGCGAGGATCTTGAACAGGGTCTCCAGCTTGGTGGACTCAGGGTTGAGCTCGAAGCTGGAGACTGTGTCTTGCCTAATCCCTACTTTCTCGGCCACTTTGCCTTGAGAGAGCTTTTGAGAAAGCCTGGCATCCTTGATACAGGCGCTCAGCTGCTTGGCGCTGGTTACTTTCATGATTCGACAACCTGGTAGCGTGCCTTCTTCCAATTTACACGCTATGGCAGGTATATCAATATTTACCTGTTATAGGAGGTAAATGTAACTTACACGCTGTAGGCGGTATCTAACATTTATCCCCTATAGCGGGTAAGAGAACAGCAGACGGGGAGATTACCAAGCCATGGGGTAAAGAACTGCCGCGCTACGCTTGGCTGCTGGCTTGTTCGGTGAGTCGAAAAGATGACTCACCTCAAAGCCCAGCTTCTGTAGATTTCCTCCTTTGGCATCCCATTCAGCAGATCAGGAATGGTGAGCAACGTCGCTTAAATACTCAAATACAACTCAAAAGCGACTTTGTGATGACGGATCACACTTAAAGTTTGTGCTGTCAGATCAAAAGGCTATCGAAAGGTTGTGTTTCGATCGTCATGTGGTGGTTCTAAAAAGGTATACCCCATTAAAACCACTTAATACCCTCTCGAAAATCATATTGAAACCACTTATATTGTGTCGTTTTCAGAAGACGGCTGCACTGAACGTCAGAAGCCGACTGCACTATAGCAGCGGAGGGGTTGGATCCATCAGGCAACGACGGGCTGCTGCCGGCCATCAGCGGACGCAGGGAGGACTTTCCGCAACCGGCCGTTCGATGCGGCACCGATGGCCTTCGCGCAGGGGTAGTGAATCCGCCAGGATTGACTTGCGCTGCCCTACCTCTCACTAGTGAGGGGCGGCAGCGCATCAAGCGGTGAGCGCACTCCGGCACCGCCAACTTTCAGCACATGCGTGTAAATCATCGTCGTAGAGACGTCGGAATGGCCGAGCAGATCCTGCACGGTTCGAATGTCGTAACCGCTGCGGAGCAAGGCCGTCGCGAACGAGTGGCGGAGGGTGTGCGGTGTGGCGGGCTTCGTGATGCCTGCTTGTTCTACGGCACGTTTGAAGGCGCGCTGAAAGGTCTGGTCATACATGTGATGGCGACGCACGACACCGCTCCGTGGATCGGTCGAATGCGTGTGCTGCGCAAAAACCCAGAACCACGGCCAGGAATGCCCGGCGCGCGGATACTTCCGCTCAAGGGCGTCGGGAAGCGCAACGCCGCTGCGGCCCTCGGCCTGGTCCTTCAGCCACCATGCCCGTGCACGCGACAGCTGCTCGCGCAGGCTGGGTGCCAAGCTCTCGGGTAACATCAAGGCCCGATCCTTGGAGCCCTTGCCCTCCCGCACGATGATCGTGCCGTGATCGAAATCCAGATCCTTGACCCGCAGTTGCAAACCCTCACTGATCCGCATGCCCGTTCCATACAGAAGCTGGGCGAACAAACGATGCTCGCCTTCCAGAAAACCGAGGATGCGAACCACTTCATCCGGGGTCAGCACCACCGGCAAGCGCCGCGACGGCCGAGGTCTTCCGATCTCCTGAAGCCAGGGCAGATCCGTGCACAGCACCTTGCCGTAGAAGAACAGCAAGGCCGCCAATGCCTGACGATGCGTGGAGACCGAAACCTTGCGCTCGTTCGCCAGCCAGGACAGAAATGCCTCGACTTCGCTGCTGCCCAAGGTTGCCGGGTGACGCACACCGTGGAAACGGATGAAGGCACGAACCCAGTGGACATAAGCCTGTTCGGTTGGTAAGCTGTAATGCAAGTAGCGTATGCGCTCACGCAACTGGTCCAGAACCTTGACCGAACGCAGCGGTGGTAACGGCGCAGTGGCGGTTTTCATGGCTTGTTATGACTGTTTTTTTGTACAGTCTATGCCTCGGGCATCCAAGCAGCAAGCGCGTTACGCCGTGGGTCGATGTTTGATGTTATGGAGCAGCAACGATGTTACGCAGCAGGGCAGTCGCCCTAAAACAAAGTTAGCCATATGAACTCGGAATCAGTACGCATTTATCTCGTTGCTGCGATGGGAGCCAATCGGGTTATTGGCAATGGTCCTAATATCCCCTGGAAAATTCCGGGTGAGCAGAAGATTTTTCGCAGACTCACTGAGGGAAAAGTCGTTGTCATGGGGCGAAAGACCTTTGAGTCTATCGGCAAGCCTCTACCGAACCGTCACACATTGGTAATCTCACGCCAAGCTAACTACCGCGCCACTGGCTGCGTAGTTGTTTCAACGCTGTCGCACGCTATCGCTTTGGCATCCGAACTCGGCAATGAACTCTACGTCGCGGGCGGAGCTGAGATATACACTCTGGCACTACCTCACGCCCACGGCGTGTTTCTATCTGAGGTACATCAAACCTTCGAGGGTGACGCCTTCTTCCCAATGCTCAACGAAACAGAATTCGAGCTTGTCTCAACCGAAACCATTCAAGCTGTAATTCCGTACACCCACTCCGTTTATGCGCGTCGAAACGGCTAACCATTCCGTCAACGGGACGCCAAAATGCTGCGCATTTTGGTTCCCTCCGCTGCGCTCCGGCTCTCGTTACGTCCAACGTTAGCACCACTGAAACCCAGCTTTATTTAGCTCATGTTTATTCAAACGGCATTTAGCTTTTCAGGCGTTATTCAGTGCCTGTTTTGCCTTTTTTCCGGGCTTCGCCTGCATGGGCTGCGCAGGTTTTCAGTCTTTTTGGCCTCTAGCCCTTGCGTAGCAAGCGCAAGCAGCTATCGTTTTTGCAGTGCTGTGCCGCCTCGGTGGCGCAGCGTTTTTTCACGGTTAGCGCCCGTCGCCAAATTCAAGTTATCCGTTTTGGCTTCTGGTTCTAACATTTCGGTCAAGCCGACCCGCATTCTGCGGTCGGCTTACCTCGCCCGTTAGACATCATGAGGGAAGCGGTGACCATCGAAATTTCGAACCAACTATCAGAGGTGCTAAGCGTCATTGAGCGCCATCTGGAATCAACGTTGCTGGCCGTGCATTTGTACGGCTCCGCAGTGGATGGCGGCCTGAAGCCATACAGCGATATTGATTTGTTGGTTACTGTGGCCGTAAAGCTTGATGAAACGACGCGGCGAGCATTGCTCAATGATCTTATGGAGGCTTCGGCTTTCCCTGGCGAGAGCGAGACGCTCCGCGCTATAGAAGTCACCCTTGTCGTGCATGACGACATCATCCCGTGGCGTTATCCGGCTAAGCGCGAGCTGCAATTTGGAGAATGGCAGCGCAATGACATTCTTGCGGGTATCTTCGAGCCAGCCATGATCGACATTGATCTAGCTATCCTGCTTACAAAAGCAAGAGAACATAGCGTTGCCTTGGTAGGTCCGGCAGCGGAGGAATTCTTTGACCCGGTTCCTGAACAGGATCTATTCGAGGCGCTGAGGGAAACCTTGAAGCTATGGAACTCGCAGCCCGACTGGGCCGGCGATGAGCGAAATGTAGTGCTTACGTTGTCCCGCATTTGGTACAGCGCAATAACCGGCAAAATCGCGCCGAAGGATGTCGCTGCCGACTGGGCAATAAAACGCCTACCTGCCCAGTATCAGCCCGTCTTACTTGAAGCTAAGCAAGCTTATCTGGGACAAAAAGAAGATCACTTGGCCTCACGCGCAGATCACTTGGAAGAATTTATTCGCTTTGTGAAAGGCGAGATCATCAAGTCAGTTGGTAAATGATGTCTAACAATTCGTTCAAGCCGACCGCGCTACGCGCGGCGGCTTAACTCCGGCGTTAGATGCACTAAGCACATAATTGCTCACAGCCAAACTATCAGGTCAAGTCTGCTTTTATTATTTTTAAGCGTGCATAATAAGCCCTACACAAATTGGGAGATATATCATGAAAGGCTGGCTTTTTCTTGTTATCGCAATAGTTGGCGAAGTAATCGCAACATCCGCATTAAAATCTAGCGAGGGCTTTACTAAGCTTGCCCCTTCCGCCGTTGTCATAATCGGTTATGGCATCGCATTTTATTTTCTTTCTCTGGTTCTGAAATCCATCCCTGTCGGTGTTGCTTATGCAGTCTGGTCGGGACTCGGCGTCGTCATAATTACAGCCATTGCCTGGTTGCTTCATGGGCAAAAGCTTGATGCGTGGGGCTTTGTAGGTATGGGGCTCATAATTGCTGCCTTTTTGCTCGCCCGATCCCCATCGTGGAAGTCGCTGCGGAGGCCGACGCCATGGTGACGGTGTTCGGCATTCTGAATCTCACCGAGGACTCCTTCTTCGATGAGAGCCGGCGGCTAGACCCCGCCGGCGCTGTCACCGCGGCGATCGAAATGCTGCGAGTCGGATCAGACGTCGTGGATGTCGGACCGGCCGCCAGCCATCCGGACGCGAGGCCTGTATCGCCGGCCGATGAGATCAGACGTATTGCGCCGCTCTTAGACGCCCTGTCCGATCAGATGCACCGTGTTTCAATCGACAGCTTCCAACCGGAAACCCAGCGCTATGCGCTCAAGCGCGGCGTGGGCTACCTGAACGATATCCAAGGATTTCCTGACCCTGCGCTCTATCCCGATATTGCTGAGGCGGACTGCAGGCTGGTGGTTATGCACTCAGCGCAGCGGGATGGCATCGCCACCCGCACCGGTCACCTTCGACCCGAAGACGCGCTCGACGAGATTGTGCGGTTCTTCGAGGCGCGGGTTTCCGCCTTGCGACGGAGCGGGGTCGCTGCCGACCGGCTCATCCTCGATCCGGGGATGGGATTTTTCTTGAGCCCCGCACCGGAAACATCGCTGCACGTGCTGTCGAACCTTCAAAAGCTGAAGTCGGCGTTGGGGCTTCCGCTATTGGTCTCGGTGTCGCGGAAATCCTTCTTGGGCGCCACCGTTGGCCTTCCTGTAAAGGATCTGGGTCCAGCGAGCCTTGCGGCGGAACTTCACGCGATCGGCAATGGCGCTGACTACGTCCGCACCCACGCGCCTGGAGATCTGCGAAGCGCAATCACCTTCTCGGAAACCCTCGCGAAATTTCGCAGTCGCGACGCCAGAGACCGAGGGTTAGATCATGCCTAGCATTCACCTTCCGGCCGCCCGCTAGCGGACCCTGGTCAGGTTCCGCGAAGGTGGGCGCAGACATGCTGGGCTCGTCAGGATCAAACTGCACTATGAGGCGGCGGTTCATACCGCGCCAGGGGAGCGAATGGACAGCGAGGAGCCTCCGAACGTTCGGGTCGCCTGCTCGGGTGATATCGACGAGGTTGTGCGGCTGATGCACGACGCTGCGGCGTGGATGTCCGCCAAGGGAACGCCCGCCTGGGACGTCGCGCGGATCGACCGGACATTCGCGGAGACCTTCGTCCTGAGATCCGAGCTCCTAGGGATCGCCTCAGAAAACGGAAAATAAAGCACGCTAAGCCGTAAGTAAGCGTGCTCCTGTGAAAGCCACAGCTAAAACTGCGTAGTACACATAGAGGTATTTTTTTCTAGATTTATATCGAATTTCGTTATCGAATTTCGCTTATTATTGATCAACTCGTTGCAGATCATGAAGGCGAAAGTATGACGAATAACCCTACCGATGACAGCAGACCATGGTCGGTCTTTCTTATTTTTCTGCGGCTTGGATTGACATCTTTTGGCGGCCCCATTGCGCACTTGGGCTACTTCCGCGCCGAATTTGTCACACGGCGGCGCTGGCTCTCCGAACGGAGCTATGCTGACTTGGTCGCGCTTTGTCAGTTCTTGCCAGGGCCTGCAAGCAGCCAGGTCGGCATAGCGGTAGGACTGTCTCGGGCTGGATACAGCGGGGCGCTGGCTGCTTGGGCTGGCTTCACGCTGCCGTCTGCCATAGCCTTGATCCTTTTTGCGCTCGGCATCTCCAGCTATGGCGATTACGTCTCGCAGGGCGCGTTGCATGGCTTAAAAGTGGTGGCTGTGGCCGTGGTCGCTCAAGCAGTATGGGGCATGGCGCGTAACCTATGCACGGATGGGCTGCGAGTCACCATCATGGCAATTGCTACCTGCGTCGTTTTACTTGTGCCGTCCGCGTGGGGACAGGTTGGCGTGATTGCTATCGCAGGCATCGCAGGCCGGTTATTGTTCAAGCCAGCGAAAGTTGTTGAGCATGACCCCCTACCTATCACGGTCAGTCACCGGGCCGGCGTGCTTTGGCTCTCGCTGTTCTTTGTCTTGCTGATTGGCCTGCCGGTGTTGGCCGAACTGATGCCAAGTCAAACCATGGCAATGGTGGATTCCTTCTATCGTGTCGGATCACTGGTGTTCGGCGGTGGTCACGTTGTGCTGCCATTACTGCAAGCCGAAGTGGTGCCCTCCGGCTGGGTCAACAATGAATCCTTTCTCGCGGGGTACGGGGCAGCTCAAGCGGTGCCCGGCCCTTTGTTCACGTTCGCCGCGTTTCTTGGTGCCTCGATGAACACCGCCCCGTCGGGCTGGATCGGCGGCATTGTGTGTCTGCTGGCTATCTTCGCGCCCTCGTTCTTGCTGGTCGTCGGATCAATGCCATTTTGGGAGCGTTTGCGCCGCAATACAGGCATCCAAGCTGCGCTGGCCGGGATCAATGCCGCTGTAGTCGGCTTGCTGCTGGCCGCGCTGTATCAGCCTGTATGGACTAGCGCCATCTTTCAGCCGCAAGACTTCGGCTTGGCATTAGTTGCCCTTGTCGCACTTATGTTCTGGAAGCTCCCGCCGTGGCTGGTTGTCCTCGGTAGCGGTGCAGCTGGGTGGCTGTTGAGCGTCGCTCTGTGAGGCACAAAAAATGACTGACAAAGACCTCTACGGCGGTTTGATCCGCCTGCACATCCTTCACCATGCAGCCGAGGAACCTGTCTTTGGGCTGGGGATCATCGAAGAGCTACGCCGACACGGCTACGAGATGAGCGCTGGCACCGTGTACCCGATGCTGCACGGCCTGGAAAAAAAAGGCTATCTGACCTCACGCCACGAACGCACCGGGCGACGTGAACGGCGTGTTTATGACATCACTGAACAAGGCAGAACTGCACTTGCTGATGCGAAAACAAAGGTCAAGGAGCTGTTCGGAGAGTTGGTAGAAGGTGGTTGAGTTTTTGCTTCTATGTCAGGTTGAGCTATACCCTAACTGGATTGTCATTTTCAGAAGACGACTGCACCAGTTGATTGGGCGTAATGGCTGTTGTGCAGCCAGCTCCTGACAGTTCAATATCAGAAGTGATCTGCACCAATCTCGACTATGCTCAATACTCGTGTGGGCTCTGTTGCAAAAATCGTGAAGCTTGAGCATGCTTGGCGGAGATTGGACGGACGGAACGATGACGGATTTCAAGTGGCGCCATTTCCAGGGTGATGTGATCCTGTGGGCGGTGCGCTGGTATTGTCGCTATCCGATCAGCTATCGCGACCTTGAGGAAATGCTGGCGGAACGCGGCATTTCGGTCGACCATACGACGATCTATCGCTGGGTCCAGTGCTACGCCCCGGAGATGGAGAAGCGGCTGCGCTGGTTCTGGCGGCGTGGCTTTGATCCGAGCTGGCGCCTGGATGAAACCTACGTCAAGGTGCGGGGCAAGTGGACCTACCTGTACCGGGCAGTCGACAAGCGGGGCGACACGATCGATTTCTACCTGTCGCCGACCCGCAGCGCCAAGGCAGCGAAGCGGTTCCTGGGCAAGGCCCTGCGAGGCCTGAAGCACTGGGAAAAGCCTGCCACGCTCAATACCGACAAAGCGCCGAGCTATGGTGCAGCGATCACCGAATTGAAGCGCGAAGGAAAGCTGGACCGGGAGACGGCCCACCGGCAGGTGAAGTATCTCAATAACGTGATCGAGGCCGATCACGGAAAGCTCAAGATACTGATCAAGCCGGTGCGCGGTTTCAAATCGATCCCCACGGCCTATGCCACGATCAAGGGATTCGAAGTCATGCGAGCCCTGCGCAAAGGACAGGCTCGCCCCTGGTGCCTGCAGCCCGGCATCAGGGGCGAGGTGCGCCTTGTGGAGAGAGCTTTTGGCATTGGGCCCTCGGCGCTGACGGAGGCCATGGGCATGCTCAACCACCATTTCGCAGCAGCCGCCTGATCGGCGCAGAGCGACAGCCTACCTCTGACTGCCGCCAATCTTTGCAACAGAGCCCGCCGTGCTAGTCTGCTCGGTGATGGTGGAGTGAAGCCAACCCGCAATCGGGTTATGAATCTGCATCGCGATTCGCAATCAGCTGTCTCTTGAGCATGTCGAACTCCTGCGATGTTATCTCGCCGTGCTCGTGCTGCTACACCAACTTGTCCAACTCATCCGCCACACCGCTCCCCACCACCTGCGATGGCCAGGTTGTTTGCTGGGCGCATTGGCGGAGTATCGTCTCGACCCGGGACACCCACACCGGCACAACCTTACGGGAGTGATTCACTGTCAAAGAATCGGCCCGGTGCTCTGACGCAAGTATCGGGATGGTCACCATTTGTAAGCCGTAGACCTGAGTGGTGATCAAGACTTCGATACCACCGACCGTACCGGTACTAATCGACGACGGTCGTGTTCGTCGCCTGCCGCAGGGACTCTGCACACCTCCGTTTACGCATGTGCCTGGAGGAGTTGGAAATCGTCGTGTTCGGGAAACATTAAACACAGGATGGCAGCGATCTGAGCCAGCACATGATCAGCTAGCTCACCATCCGGATCGACGGCCCACTGCATCGTCGCGCCAGCGATGACCGAGTGCAGGAGCAACTCAGCTGCCGCAGGAGCACCTGGGGGCAGTCGCTTGCGGATCCCCTCCACCACCGCGCGGTTCCGCTGGATCGCAAGCGTGCGTAGCTCCGGCACCTGGAGCTCGTACCAGGAGATGAGATAGTTCACCGAGAAGTCGTTGCGAGTGTTCATGCTCCGAACGAGCACCTGCAAAAATTCCCAGAGCCCTTGCGGCCCTGCGCCTATCGGTATCGCATTCAGGTAATGCCGCACCTGCTCGACGCCGCGCTCCATCATCCTCACCAGCAGCGTATCGCGGTTGGTGAAGCGCTGGATTAACGCTGCGCGGGAGAGCCCCACCTCCTTTGCTACTCCGCTGAGCGTGAACTCTATGGGACCGCAACGCTTCAGCACTACGGTGGCGGCCTCGAGTACCTCGTCATCGGACTTGAGCTTGGGGCGGGGCATCAGTGTTCACCTTCTGTATGGGTTGGGGCGGAGGCTGTGGCTGCCGCCGCCATTGTAGCAAATTGAAGACGGAGCGAGAGTAGAGCCACGAGCCCCGCAAACACGGCCGATACAACGAGGCCAGGGAGCGGACCAGCAAGGTCGACAAACGCGCCGGCCGCAAGCATAACCATGGGCGAGGCTGACAGCATCACCGCCGAGACCGTGCCGAGTACCCGGCCGAGAAGTTCTGGCGGCGTGCGGTTGTAGATGGCAGCGTTGAGAATGGGAGAGACTGAGCCGGTCAGCAGTCCCACGAGCGCGCCCAACAACATCAGCACCGGCACGCCTGGCAACTGTGAAAGCAGAAGCGAGCCCACCGCAGAGCCACAAAATGCCACCGCCAGCCAGTTCTGCGCTGATATCCGGGCGCCGACCGACGCATGAATGGCAATGCCAAGGAGACCACCAGCCCCCATCATTGAGGAGAACAGCCCGAGCTCTGCTACTTGGCGTCCTGCATCTACAAACAGCGCAGGCATGATGACGCTGCCGTTGGCGCCAACGATGCCCACGAAGATCATCACTATACCAAAGAGAGGGCGCAGCAGGGGTTCGCTCCAGAGAAAAGCGACGCCGGCGCGCATGGAGAGAGTCGCCGTCGTGGTCATCGTCCGAGCGGCACGCGCGGGAAGCACCCACGCGCCGAGCAGACCTGCAAGGACGGAGCAGAACGCCGTCAGCCCGAGCGTTGGCGCAGCGCCAAGCAGGCCGATTGCGGCCCCCCCAAGGGCCGGGCCACCTAGAATCGCGACGTTCCCGATCACCGCTTTCAGTGACGAGACGCGCTCAACGGAGAGCCCGGCGACGTGGCCGAGTTTGGGCAGCTCACTGTCCTGCGCGGCCATACCGGGTGCGTCGAACGCGGCACCGAGCACCACGCAAGCGATCAGCCCAGTGTTCGAGAGGGCGCCAACGGCATCGAGCAGTGGGATGCTCGCCATGGCCACGCCGCCCACCACACCCGAGATCAATGCGACGGGCGCGCGCCCGAACCGATCGACGAGGCCACCACCAACCCACGCGCCGATGATGGTCGCGATGACGCTGCTAGCGGCCGTGGCGCCCGCCCAGGCCGCGCTCTTTGTATGAGACAGGACGAACCATGGAAGCGCGAGGGCCGCCACCGCGTTGCCGATCCGGAAGAGAAAGGTCGCCGCGAACAGCGTCGCGAGCGGGCT
The DNA here is from genome assembly GCF_019048665.1 of Aeromonas sp. FDAARGOS 1408. Classification (NCBI taxonomy): domain Bacteria; kingdom Pseudomonadati; phylum Pseudomonadota; class Gammaproteobacteria; order Aeromonadales; family Aeromonadaceae; genus Aeromonas; species Aeromonas sp. FDAARGOS 1408. The sequence goes on from NZ_CP077394.1 coordinate 4,146,463, forward strand.
ATATCGACGTTCGCTCATTCCGCTGCGGCGAGCTGCGCCTTCGCCGCAGCGAGGTACTCTTCGTTACCCGAGTCGAGGGCGAAGAGTGCGTAGGTGACCGCCCCGAACGCAAGGCGCTCCGCGATGTGGTGGGCGAGCCGCGGCCACACCCGGCCACCGGCCGCTTCATACGTGAGGAGGAGCTTCGCGAGCCCCTCTTCACCAAAGACCATAAGGTGCGCGGCCATGTCGATGGCAGGGTCATCAACGCGGGCCTCGCTCCAGTCGATCATCCCGCTGACGCGCTCCGTGTTGTCGATGAGCACATGGCCCACGTAGAGATCGCCATGCACCACCACGGAGAAATCTGGCCACGACGAATCGTCGTCGAGCCAGCGCTGCCACCGGTGGAGGCGCTTGTCGTTCACCACGAACTCGCGTCGGACGCGGTCAACGTCGTCGGCCACCTTCTGACGGGCCTGCGTCGGTGTACGGATGAGCATCCCCGCATCCACGGCGGCGGAAATGGGGACGGCATGCAGGGCGGCGAGCGCGGTCGCGAAGCTCTCCGCGAAGACCTCCGAGTCCTGCGGCACGACCCAGTCGGGCGTGGACGAACCAGGCTGGATGACCATCGCAGTCGAGTCTTCGAGCATGGGATAGGCAACGAGCTCGGCGTTGGCCACGCGCCAGTCCGGCACCGCGAACGGCAGGCGATTCTTGAGCATTGCCAGCACCCGCGCCTCTGGTTCGACCTTCGCGCTTACCTCGGCTCGGCGCGGGATGCGCAGCACCCACCGACGTCCATCGTCGACGGTGGCGATCACGATCCTATAGTCGAGCCCAAGCTCATTGACAGTCAGCGGGCCATGGAGCTTGAGCCCATGTCGGGCTGCAAGTGCGTACAGTTGGAAGGTATCGGCGGTCGTGACTACGGTCATGATTCACTCCTGAGGGCTTGACGGGTTTAGCCACCTAAATATAACAGTCACGTCGGTTATATTCAATCCTCATGCGAATCGGGGTACGACCCACAGCCCCCTCAGTACAGGTCCATCGTCACACCCGAGATCGTTGGGGTCCAGCTCCCAGTGGTTCGGAGCAACGGGCGGCAGGGCAATGATCCGAAAATTACCCCTTCCTTTGCGTCACCACAGCTTGCACCAACTGACCCTGAATTAAAAAATTGAAAAACTAACTTTTGGGTGTTGACTTAAAGCAAACCAAGCATATGCTAACCAATAGTTAGCAAATTGATTTCGCACGATGGACAACCCCAGCCGGAGGACCAGCACAACACTGGCAGCGGTGGCAACAAACCGCTTGGGGAAATAACACCGGCAACCGGGCTGACTAACCTCCCCGCTCTCCCTTGGCAAGGCTGGAATGCATGCCGACCAAGGTGAATGGAAATTAAGGCAGTGACCGGCTGACAGCTGGAAAGACAGCACAGTTGAAGTGATAGCGAACACAGCGAGTGGCGGGTCTGACTCCCCAGCCACCCACCCGGTGAAAGGCCGGGACACAACCGGGATGGCACTGTTGCAAATAGTCGGTGGTGATAAACTTATCATCCCCTTTTGCTGATGGAGCTGCACATGAACCCATTCAAAGGCCGGCATTTTCAGCGTGACATCATTCTGTGGGCCGTACGCTGGTACTGCAAATACGGCATCAGTTACCGTGAGCTGCAGGAGATGCTGGCTGAACGCGGAGTGAATGTCGATCACTCCACGATTTACCGCTGGGTTCAGCGTTATGCGCCTGAAATGGAAAAACGGCTGCGCTGGTACTGGCGTAACCCTTCCGATCTTTGCCCGTGGCACATGGATGAAACCTACGTGAAGGTCAATGGCCGCTGGGCGTATCTGTACCGGGCCGTCGACAGCCGGGGCCGCACTGTCGATTTTTATCTCTCCTCCCGTCGTAACAGCAAAGCTGCATACCGGTTTCTGGGTAAAATCCTCAACAACGTGAAGAAGTGGCAGATCCCGCGATTCATCAACACGGATAAAGCGCCCGCCTATGGTCGCGCGCTTGCTCTGCTCAAACGCGAAGGCCGGTGCCCGTCTGACGTTGAACACCGACAGATTAAGTACCGGAACAACGTGATTGAATGCGATCATGGCAAACTGAAACGGATAATCGGCGCCACGCTGGGATTTAAATCCATGAAGACGGCTTACGCCACCATCAAAGGTATTGAGGTGATGCGTGCACTACGCAAAGGCCAGGCCTCAGCATTTTATTATGGTGATCCCCTGGGCGAAATGCGCCTGGTAAGCAGAGTTTTTGAAATGTAAGGCCTTTGAATAAGACAAAAGGCTGCCTCATCGCTAACTTTGCAACAGTGCCTAAAATAAGCCTTATATCCAAGCATAAAACAAGGTTGTCTAGACTTCTTTTAACAGTAAAGTTATCATAAAACTGAATTTTATTTTTTAGGTAAGTTTATGCATTCTATCCGCATTCGTTAAGACACAACTATTTGCATAGTGACACTATTTTATAATGGTGGGCTTTTGTTGTGTCTTTAAGAATATTTGTCCACCCTGTGGATGAATAGCTTTTTTTTTGGGAGGACACTGTGATGCTAGCTTTTGTTTTCACCTAAATCCTGTTTGCTGCATAAAAAATTTCAAGAGCTAAACAGGAGTAAATAAAAATGAGTTTAATTATTAAAGCGAGAAACATACGCTTGGATTATGCTGGGCGTGATGTTTTGGATATTGATGAATTGGAAATTCACTCTTATGACCGTATTGGTCTTGTGGGTGATAACGGAGCAGGAAAGAGTAGTTTACTCAAAGTACTTAATGGCGAAATTGTTTTAGCCGAAGCGACATTACAGCGTTTTGGTGATTTTGCACATATCAGCCAACTGGGCGGAATCGAAATAGAAACGGTCGAAGACCGGGCAATGTTATCTCGCCTTGGTGTTTCCAATGTACAAAACGACACAATGAGTGGCGGAGAGGAAACTCGTGCAAAAATTGCTGCCGCATTTTCCCAACAAGTACATGGCATTCTAGCGGATGAACCAACCAGCCACCTTGATCTCAATGGAATAGATCTACTTATTGGTCAACTTAAAGCATTTGATGGAGCATTACTTGTTATCAGTCATGACCGATATTTTCTTGATATGGTTGTAGACAAGATATGGGAGTTAAAAGACGGTAAAATTACGGAATATTGGGGTGGTTACTCGGATTACTTGCGTCAAAAAGAAGAAGAGCGACAACACCAAGCCGTAGAATATGAGCTGATGATGAAGGAACGGGAGCGATTAGAATCTGCTGTGCAAGAAAAACGCCAGCAAGCTAATCGATTAGACAATAAGAAAAAAGGAGAAAAATCCAAAAACTCTACCGAAAGTGCTGGACGACTTGGGCATGCAAAAATGACTGGCACCAAGCAAAGAAAACTGTATCAGGCAGCTAAGAGTATGGAAAAGCGTTTGGCTGCATTAGAAGATATTCAAGCACCAGAGCATTTGCGTTCTATTCGTTTTCGTCAAAGTTCAGCCCTAGAACTGCACAATAAGTTCCCGATTACGGCAGATGGTCTGAGCTTAAAATTTGGTAGCCGTACTATCTTTGATGACGCTAACTTTATAATACCGCTTGGCGCTAAAGTCGCTATAACTGGATCGAATGGAACAGGGAAAACGTCCTTGTTAAAAATGATATCAGAACGTGCTGATGGATTAACCATATCTCCAAAAGCTGAAATTGGCTACTTTACACAAACAGGATATAAATTTAACACGCATAAATCTGTGCTCTCCTTTATGCAGGAAGAGTGCGAGTACACAGTTGCGGAAATTCGTGCAGTATTGGCTTCAATGGGGATCGGAGCGAATGATATTCAAAAAAACTTATCCGACTTATCGGGAGGTGAAATCATCAAACTGCTTTTATCCAAAATGCTTTTAGGAAAATATAATATTTTGCTTATGGATGAACCAGGAAACTATCTTGACCTAAAAAGTATTGCCGCATTAGAAACAATGATGAAGTCCTATGCAGGAACTATTATCTTCGTATCTCATGACAAGCAATTGGTCGATAATATTGCTGACATTATCTACGAGATCAAAGACCACAAAATCATCAAGACTTTTGAGAGAGATTGTTAATGATAGCCAATCTAATCCGAACATTAATTATTGAACTCTTTAAAGGAAATTAAAAATGACAATTCAAGATATTCAATCACTTGCTGAAGCACACGGCTTGTTGCTTACGGACAAAATGAATTTCAATGAAATGGGCATTGATTTTAAGGTCGTTTTTGCTCTTGATACAAAGGGGCAACAATGGTTGCTGCGTATTCCTCGTCGTGATGGCATGAGGGAACAAATCAAGAAAGAAAAACGCATTTTAGAATTGGTAAAAAAACATCTTTCTGTAGAGGTTCCTGATTGGAGAATTTCATCTACAGAATTAGTGGCTTATCCCATACTTAAAGATAATCCTGTTTTAAATTTGGATGCTGAAACCTATGAAATAATTTGGAATATGGACAAAGATAGCCCGAAATACATAACATCTTTGGCAAAAACCTTATTTGAAATCCATAGTATTCCTGAAAAAGAAGTTCGGGAAAATGATTTGAAAATTATGAAACCTTCAGATTTAAGACCTGAAATAGCAAACAATTTGCAGTTAGTAAAATCTGAAATTGGTATAAGTGAGCAATTGGAAACCCGCTACAGAAAATGGTTGGATAATGATGTTCTATGGGCAGATTTCACCCAATTTATACATGGCGATTTATATGCTGGGCATGTACTAGCTTCAAAGGATGGAGCTGTTTCAGGCGTTATTGATTGGTCAACAGCCCATATAGATGACCCAGCGATTGATTTTGCTGGGCATGTAACTTTGTTTGGAGAAGAAAGCCTCAAAACTCTAATCATCGAGTATGAAAAACTAGGGGGTAAAGTTTGGAATAAACTATATGAACAGACTTTAGAAAGAGCAGCGGCCTCTCCTTTGATGTATGGTTTATTTGCCTTAGAAACTCAAAATGAAAGCCTTATCGTTGGAGCAAAAGCTCAGTTGGGAGTTATATAATTTAAAAATATGATTGCTGAGAACTGCCTTGTTTTGAAACTTGGTTGGCTTTAATTAGTTTTTAGGGCACTGTTGCAAATAGTCGGTGGTGATAAACTTATCATCCCCTTTTGCTGATGGAGCTGCACATGAACCCATTCAAAGGCCGGCATTTTCAGCGTGACATCATTCTGTGGGCCGTACGCTGGTACTGCAAATACGGCATCAGTTACCGTGAGCTGCAGGAGATGCTGGCTGAACGCGGAGTGAATGTCGATCACTCCACGATTTACCGCTGGGTTCAGCGTTATGCGCCTGAAATGGAAAAACGGCTGCGCTGGTACTGGCGTAACCCTTCCGATCTTTGCCCGTGGCACATGGATGAAACCTACGTGAAGGTCAATGGCCGCTGGGCGTATCTGTACCGGGCCGTCGACAGCCGGGGCCGCACTGTCGATTTTTATCTCTCCTCCCGTCGTAACAGCAAAGCTGCATACCGGTTTCTGGGTAAAATCCTCAACAACGTGAAGAAGTGGCAGATCCCGCGATTCATCAACACGGATAAAGCGCCCGCCTATGGTCGCGCGCTTGCTCTGCTCAAACGCGAAGGCCGGTGCCCGTCTGACGTTGAACACCGACAGATTAAGTACCGGAACAACGTGATTGAATGCGATCATGGCAAACTGAAACGGATAATCGGCGCCACGCTGGGATTTAAATCCATGAAGACGGCTTACGCCACCATCAAAGGTATTGAGGTGATGCGTGCACTACGCAAAGGCCAGGCCTCAGCATTTTATTATGGTGATCCCCTGGGCGAAATGCGCCTGGTAAGCAGAGTTTTTGAAATGTAAGGCCTTTGAATAAGACAAAAGGCTGCCTCATCGCTAACTTTGCAACAGTGCCATCTCACGCATCTGGCCGATCATGCGGAACAGCGCCGACTCATCCACCTGTTCGCGCCCTTGCTGCCGCAGTTTCGCCAGCGCCTGCCGTTGTTCCCAGAGGGTGACAGCCGGATGCGACAAGGTACGGTAGGGAATTTCCAGGTAATGCTGTCCCTCCGGTTCCAGGACCCAGATACGGCTGATGTCGCGCGGATCGCGCCGGATCAGAAAGGACGGCCAGCGTTCACGCCGCGCAATCCACGGCTTGAGCGCATCGGCGTAGTAGTGGATGTGGTCGATGACAAAGCCGGTGCGGGTCAGCGTGCGCCGGAGGATCGGCAGAAAATCGACCAGGAACGAAGTAGCGCGTGTGACGACGGCCGGTACGCCGACACGCGCCACGGCCTCGGCCCAGCGCGCGGCCGGCGGTTGGAGCAGGCCGTTGTGCACCGAACCGTGGTAGGTGCCGACCGCCAATGTGAGCCAGCGCTCTAGCTCGCGCAGCGTCAGGGCGGCCTTGTTTTCGGAATCGTAGTCGCCGCGCTGGTCAGGGTTGGAGAAGGTCGTTCCCGGCAGTTCGTCGTGAATCATCTGCATCGCCGTGCCGATGATCCGTTCCACGATGCCGCCATAGTGCGGCTGTCCCAGCGGGCGATAGTCCAGCCGGATGCCATGCTGCTCGCAACCCCGGCGCAGGGCCTCGCTCTTGAACTCGGCCGCGTTGTCTAGGTAGAGCAGCAAGGGCTTGCCGCTCATCTGCCAATCCATTTCCACGTTCAGTCCTTCCAGCCAAGGGCGCTTGTCGCAGGCGACATGCACGAGGCACAGGCCAACCGAAACGGCAGACGGCGCTTCCAGCGTGACGACCATGCCGAGCACGCAGCGGGTGAACACGTCGATGGCGAGGGTCAGGTACGGGCGGCCAATAGGTTGCCGGTCGCGGTCATCGACCACGATCAGGTCGATGACCGTATGGTCTATCTGCACCTGCTCCAGCGGCGCGGTCACGGCAGGAGGCTCGCCGCCCACACCTTGTAGGTCACGAGCGGCATCCTGGCCTTCCCGCCGGCGGATGACCTTGCGCGGGTCAAGGCTAGCGATCCGTAAGGCCACGGTATTGCGCGCCGGCACTCGCAGTTTTTGAGCCTTGCACACCTGAGTGACTTCGCGGTGAAAGGCCGCTAGGCTGCGCTTCTGCTTGGTCAGGAACCGCTTTTGCAGTAGCTCGTGGATGACGCGCTCGACCGGTTCCGGCAAGCGCCCCTTACCTTTACCTCCACCGGACTGGCCGGGCACCAGATCCGTCACGAGGCCGCTGCCTTGCCGGGCACGCCGGATCAGAACGTATACCTGGCGCCGAGACAAGCCCAGCGCCTGAGCCGCCATATCGGCCGCTTCGTGCCCGACCGTCTCCGACTGCGCCAACGGACTGATGATCTCCGCACGACGGCGCGCACGCTCCCAAGCCTCATCAGGCAGAGTGGCCACGCCTTGTTCTGGAATCCGTGGGGTGTCCGTCGCCATGCTCACCTCGCTTTGGTGCACACGAGTATTGAGCATAGTCGAGATTGGTGCAGATCACTTCTGATATTGAACTGTCAGGAGCTGGCTGCACAACAGCCATTACGCCCAATCAACTGGTGCAGTCGTCTTCTGAAAATGACATATTGAACCAATAATTAGGAACCACTTTAAACAGACCGATGGGGGTTTCAATGTTCATACGGGCGTATTTACGTGCATCGACAGTGGAACAGGATGCTGAGCGGGCACGAGAGCTTCTGATAGGTTTTGCTGCTGAGCATGGCCATCAGATTGCCAGTTTCTATGTGGAGAATGAGTCGGGAGCGACGCTGGACAGGCCTGAGCTTATGAGGCTGATCCGCGACGCTGCAGATCGTGACATTGTGCTGGTAGAGCAGATTGATCGTCTGGCCCGTCTCAATCAGACGGATTGGCAAACACTGAAGCAGCTTTTGGCACAGAAACAGCTCTCCATCGTTTCTCCTGAGCTTCCGACTTCCTGGGTGGCATTACAGGGGGACAGCCGCTCCGAGTTCACCAGCGCCATTTTGCAGGCTGTAAATGGCATGCTGTTGGATATGCTCGCAGCCGTCGCTCGTAAAGACTATGAAGATCGCCGTCGCAGGCAGCAGCAGGGTATTGCCAAGGCCAGGGATGAAGGGAAATACCGTGGTAGGCAGAAGGATGAGAAGAAGCGTCAGCACATCGCCAGGCTGTTGGTGACAGGCCACAGTTATTCCGCGATTCAGGAGATGCTTGGTTGCTCAAGGTACCTTATCGCCAGTGTGGCCAAGGAGGCGCGCAGTTAGCTCCAGAAGTAGTAATTTTTGATGACCGGCCCACCCTTGCGTTTTGGGCGTGGGGTTGTCTTGAGGGTTTTCGCTGTCCAGATAAGAGCGATGCTCAGCGCAGTGAACAGCCCGGCGGGCCAGTGCCAGCAGGCGAGTGCGGCAAGAGCCATTAACTGCAACCTGGCCGTGATGGGGCGCCTGGTAGCCCAGGCCAGTATTGGCCAGCACCAGTAAACCGGTGGCAGGCAGATCAGTAGCCATGCAAACAGCGTGTCGCCAAGTGCCATCAAGCCCAGCGCAACCAACGCCATGAGGGCGATATCAGCGATCGGTTTCATGGTGTCTCTCTTTTGCATGCGCCTTGTAGCTATACAGACTCCACACGAAGACAAGCGTGAAGAAGGCCAGCAAGCCTACCATTCCCCAACTGAACGCATCCATCGTGTTACTCCACCAATGAACATGATTTCAGCATGGCACTGAAGGTCTTGGTATTCAATCAACTTATTGAAAATGTTGACTTTGTTCGTTCGTGACAAAGTTGGAGTACTGGAATCCAGTGGCTTATTGACCAGTGGAATCAGCGCCCTTATCCCCGGCCAATCCCTGTCCAATTCCTTTCCACATAACTATCTATCTGGAATCTTGGTGCGGATATTCCAGATAGTGGAATGTCGCTTCAGAACGAGCACCTGGAATATTGATAGGGGCCTTCCCATCTATCTGGAATGTTCGTGCTGTTTTTCGCTCTGGAATGTTGGCCACTCTGTCTGAGGTGAGTGGGAAAACCCGGTGTGCTGGAATTGATGGGGGCAGATTCCTATCTATCTGGAATCTTGGCCTCTGCATTCAGCGAGAGCCAAACCGGCTGACTTGCTATGGGACTAACTCAAGCGATGCCCTTCAACAATCATTCACTACGACCTAGTTACGCCATTACCAGACGTTTCCTTGACCCGAAGGCATGCCATCAAGAGCTGCACCCATGTTGCTTTATGAGTCTGAAATCAATAAAACCCGGCTGAATTTATGAGAGAATCTTGAGCAATATTGTCCCCCGACCGGAAGAGTGCTCATGGCCGAGATCAACAAAGCAACCCTCACCGAAGCCGACATCATCTCGAAATACCTGCTGCCTGCTATCAAGGCTGCGGGGTGGGATGACCTGACTCAGGTTCGCCAAGAGGTGAAGCTGCGGGATGGCAAGGTGGTGGTGCGCGGCCAGATGGCGGCACGCAAGAAGGTCAAATCGGCCGATATCGTGCTCTATCACAAGATGGGCTTGCCACTGGCGGTGATCGAGGCCAAAGCCAACAAGCATGAGATTGGCAAGGGGATGCAGCAGGGGCTCGATTATGCCCGTCTGCTGGATGTGCCGTTCGTATTTGCCAGCAACGGCGATGGTTTTGTATTTCATGACAAGACCAATCCGGCCAAGCTGGAATCCGAGATCGCGCTGGAGGACTTCCCCAGCCCCGGCCAGCTTTGGGACAAACTCTGCACCTGGAAGGGTTACACCCAGGCACAGTTGCCTGTCATCAGTCAGGACTACTACTCGGATGGCAGCGGCAAATCTCCCCGCTATTACCAGCTGCAGGCCATCAACAAGACCGTAGAAGCCATCTCGAAAGGTGAGGATCGGGTATTGCTGGTGATGGCCACCGGCACCGGCAAGACCTACACCGCATTCCAGATCATTTGGCGTTTGTGGAAGGCGGGCGCCAAGAAGCGCATCCTGTTTTTGGCCGATCGGAATGCGCTGGTGGAACAAACCAAGCGTAATGATTTTCAGCCTTTTGGCTCGGCCATGGCCAAGGTCACTGGGCGTACTGTCGATCCTGCCTATGAGATCCACCTTGCCCTCTATCAGGCGCTCACCGGACCAGAAGAGTCACAGAAAGCCTTCAAGCAGGTCTCACCCGGTTTCTTCGACCTGATCGTGGTGGATGAGTGCCATCGGGGCAGCGCCGCCGAAGACAGCGCCTGGCGCGAGATCCTCGAATACTTCTCATCGGCCACCCAGATTGGTCTCACTGCCACGCCCAAAGAGACCGCAACCGTCTCCAGCACCGATTATTTCGGTGACCCTGTTTATACCTACTCCCTCAAAGAGGGAATCGAAGATGGTTTTCTTGCCCCCTACAAGGTGGTGCGGGTCGATATCGATGTCGATCTGCAGGGGTGGCGTCCCACCAAAGGGCAGATGGACAAACAGGGCAACCTGATTGAAGACCGTATCTATAACCAGAAGGATTTTGACCGCACTCTGGTGATCGACGAGCGTACCCAGCTGGTGGCCGAAACCATCACCAACTACCTCAAGAAAACCGACCCGATGGCCAAGACCATCGTGTTCTGCAACGACATCGATCATGCCGACCGGATGCGACGGGCGTTGGTCAACCTCAACCCGGAACAGATGGCCAAGGATGAGCGCTATGTGATGAAAATCACCGGCGATGATGAGTTGGGTAAGGGGCAGCTTGAGAACTTCATTGAGCCGAAAAAGCCCTATCCGGTCATCGCCACTACTTCCGAGCTGATGACCACTGGCGTCGATGCCAAAACCTGCAAGCTGGTTGTGCTGGACCAAAATATCCAGTCCATGACCAAGTTCAAGCAGATCATCGGCCGTGGTACCCGCATCGATGACAAGTACGGCAAGCTCTGGTTCACCATTCTCGACTTCAAGAAGGCCACCGAGCTGTTTGCCGATCCCCGTTTCGACGGCGAGCCGGAGCGCGTCATGGTGATCAAACCGGCAGACATCAACAATCCGGATGAAGGCTTGGGCGATATCATCGGCGATGCCGATCTGCTGCCAACCGATGAACCCGGCGACAATGACGATCCGTTTGCTCCCGGAGTCGATGAACAACCCGGCAGCTACACAACCGGTAGTGATGGTGGCCAGAGTAGCGCTGGGGGCCAGGGCGCAGGCCCGCTGGGTGGCCCCGAGCCCGGGGTCAGCAAGTATTATGTCAACGGCGTGGCGGTCAGCGTCATCGCCGAGCGGGTGCAGTATTACGATGCCGATGGCAAGTTGGTGACCGAATCCTTCAAGGACTACACCAAAAAGACCCTGCTCAAAGAGTTTGCCACCCTCGATGCGTTCACCAAACGCTGGCAAGCCGCCGAACGCAAGCAAGCCATTATGGATGAATTGGCTCAGGCGGGCGTGCTGTGGGAGGTGTTGGAGCAGGAAGTGGGCAAGGAGCTCGACCCGTTCGACCTTATCTGCCATGTGGTATACGATCAGCCGCCACTGACCCGCCGCGAGCGGGCCAACAACGTCAAAAAGCGCAACTACTTCACCAAGTACAACGACACCGCCCAGCAGGTTCTTACCAGACTGCTCGACAAGTATGCCGATCAGGGGGTGACCGAGATTGAGACCAAGGATGCGCTAAAAGTCGCCCCCTTTACCGAGTTGGGGCGCCCGCTGGAGTTGGCCAAGAAGGGTTTTGGTGGCCCCAAACAGTTCGAGCAGGCCATCACCGAACTGGAGCAAGAAATTTACCGTGAGCAGCAGAGCGCCTGACGACCTGACTGCTTCTGAACTACCATGCGGCCATTCCAATGATGGCCGCTTGTTTTATCGATACTCCTGACGCATTCGCCCCTGTATTCGTCATCATTTTTGTAAAAAGCAGAGAATTCCATGTCATCCATCAGCTCAGTCATCAAATCCATTCAGGACATCATGCGCAAGGACGCCGGTATCGACGGCGATGCCCAGCGCCTCGGCCAGCTCTCCTGGCTGCTGTTTTTGAAAGTGTTCGACGCCCAGGAAGAGGAGTTGGAGTTTGAGCAGGATAACTACCGCTGCCCCATCCCCGAGCGCTTCCTGTGGCGCAACTGGGCGGCCGATAGTGAAGGGCTGACAGGCGATGCCCTGCTCGATTTCGTCAACAACGACCTGTTCGACAGCCTGAAAAACCAGCCTGCCAATATCGATCTCAACCCCCGTGGCTATGTGGTGAAAGAGGCGTTCAGCGATGCCTTCAACTACATGAAGAACGGCACCCTGCTCAAGCAGGTGATTAACAAGCTAAACGAGATCGACTTCACCGACAGCAGTGAGCGCCACCTGTTTGGTGATATCTACGAGCAGATCCTGCGCGACCTGCAAAGCGCCGGTAACGCGGGCGAGTTCTACACCCCCCGCGCCGTCACCCGCTTTATGGTCAACCGCATCGACCCCAAACTCGGCGAGCGGATCATGGACCCGGCCTGCGGTACCGGCGGCTTTCTCGCCTGCGCCTTCGATCATGTCAAAGAGCACTATGTCGAGACCTCAGCCGACCACCAGACTCTGCAGCAGCAGATCTTGGGGGTCGAGAAGAAGCAGCTGCCGCACCTCCTTTGCACTACCAATATGCTGCTGCACGGCATCGAGGTGCCGGTGCAAATTCGCCATGGCAACACCCTCGACAAACCGCTGTCGAGCTGGGATAGCGATATCGATGTGATCCTCACCAACCCGCCCTTTGGTGGTACCGAAGAGGATGGCATCGAGCAGAACTTCCCGGCCGATCTGCGCACGCGCGAAACTGCCGACCTGTTCCTGCAGCTGATTATCGAGATCCTGAAAAAGGGCGGTCGCGCCGCCGTGGTGCTGCCTGATGGCACCCTGTTTGGCGAAGGGGTCAAAACCAAGATCAAGCAACTGCTCACCAGCGAGTGCAACCTGCACACCATAGTGCGGCTGCCCAACGGCGTGTTTGCCCCCTATACCGGCATTAAGACCAATATCCTCTTCTTCACCAAGGGTCAGCCCACCAAGGATGTCTGGTTCTATGAGCACCCCTATCCGGCTGGGGTGAAAAACTACAGCAAGACCAAACCGATGAAGTTCGAGGAGTTTGAAGCCGAGATCGCCTGGTGGGGCGATGAGGCGGACGGCTTTGCCGCCCGGGTAGAGACCGAGCAAGCCTGGAAGGTCAGCATCGACACCATTATCGAGCGCAACTTTAACCTCGATATCAAAAACCCCCATGTTGGTGAGCAGATAAGCCACGACCCTGAGGAGCTGCTGGCGCGCTATGCCAAAGAACAGGCTGAAATTCAGACCCTGCGTAACCAGCTAAAAGCCATTCTGGGCGACGCCTTGGGCAAAGGTGCGGCCAAGCAAGGGGGGCAGGCATAATGGCGATCGAGAATCTGATTACCGACCACCTAGATCTATGGACCGCGGCGGTTCGCCCCAAAAGCAGTGCCGGGCGCGGTAGCAACAGCAAGCTGGAACTCACCGGCATCAAAAAGCTGCGAGAGCTGATCCTAGAGCTGGCCGTGCGCGGTAAATTGGTGCCGCAAGACCCCAGCGATGAACCGGCCTCCGTGCTGTTGGAACGGATCGCCGCCGAAAAGACGCGGCTGGTGAAAGAGGGCAAGATTAAAAAGCCCAAAGCCTTGCCAGAAATTGGTGAGGAAGAGAAGCCGTTTGAATTACCGGATGGGTGGGTGTGGTCAATGCTTGCAGAGATCGCAGAGATCAATCCACGTAATGAAAGCGATGATACTGTTGACGCATCATTTGTACCCATGTCTTTAATCAGCACCGCATATAACGGGCAGCATGAATTTGAAGCAAGGAAGTGGGGCGAGATAAAGAAAGGTTTTACCCATTTTTCTAATGGGGATATTGGCATAGCAAAAATAACACCATGCTTTGAGAATAGTAAGGCTGCAGTTTTTCGTGGTTTAACTAATGGAATAGGTGCAGGAACGACAGAGCTTCATATAGCTAGACCATATACAGATTATGTTTCAGCATTCTTTATATTATTAAATATAAAATCGCCTATATATCTCAAAAAAGGTGAGGCAGGAATGACCGGAACCGCAGGTCAAAAGCGACTTGCCAAGGACTTTTTCTCATTCTATCCATTGCCAATTCCGCCATTTGCAGAACAGCACCGCATCGTTGCCAAAGTGGATGAGCTTATGGCCCTCTGCGACCAGTTGGAGCAGTGCAGCGAATCGCAGTTGGCGGCCCATCAGACGCTGGTGGAGACCCTGCTCGCCACACTGACAGACTCCTGCGATGCCGACGAGTTGGCGCAAAACTGGGCGCGGCTAAGCACTCATTTCGATACCCTCTTTACCACTGAGGCCAGCATCGACGCCTTGAAACAGACCATCCTGCAACTGGCAGTAATGGGTAAGCTGGTACCGCAAGACCCAAGCGATGAACCCGCCTCCGCCCTGCTGGAACGCATCGCTGCCGAAAAGGCGCTGCTGGTCAAAGAGAAGAAAATCAAAAAAGAGAAACCGCTGCCGATGATTCGGGCGGAGGAACAGCTATTTGAGCTACCAATAGGTTGGGAATGGGTTAGATTTAGCCAAGTTGCACACTCTCGCCTTGGAAAAATGCTCGATAATGCAAAAAATATTGGCAATGAATTGCCATATTTAAGAAATACAAATGTGCAGTGGGATCTGATTGAGCTTGATGATATAAAACAAATGAAAATCGATGATAATGAAAAAGATGAGCTAGCTCTTAGGTATGGTGATTTATTGATATGTGAAGGTGGTGAACCTGGAAGATGTGCTATTTGGAAGCATCATAATAAGGAAATGTATTTTCAAAAAGCACTGCACCGAGCAAGGCCTTATCAAGGGGTAATGGCAGAGTATTTACAAATTTGTTTAACTAATGATGCTGCTACGGGAACCTTAGAACAGTATTTTACAGGAGCAACAATTAAGCATTTTGTTGGTGCAAAACTGAATGAATATTCAATTCCTCTACCTCCTACTGCGGTACAAAAATTGATAGTAGCTAAAGTCGATGAACTGACGACACTCTGCGATCAACTTAAATCCCGCCTGCAAACCAGCCAGCAGACCCAACTTGCCTTGGCCGAGTCGCTGGTGGAAGGAGCCCTTGCCTGATGAGCCGCATATTTAATGTCTATTGTGATGAGTCCTGCCATCTGGAGAACGATGGTCAATCGGCCATGGTGCTTGGGGCTGTATGGTGTCCGCTGGATAAGCGCCACGAGATCGTGCGTCGCTTGCGGGAGATCAAGCAAAAGCATGGGTTGGCGCCGGATTTCGAGGTGAAGTGGACCAAGGTTAGTCAGTCGAAACTCGCCTTCTATCGTGACCTGCTGGATTACTTTTTCGATGATGATGACCTTCACTTTCGTGGTCTGGTTATCCCGGATAAATCACAGCTAAATCATGAAGCGTTTGGGCAGAGTCATGACGACTGGTACTACAAAATGTATTTCGTCATGTTGAAGACGATCTTTGAGCCGCAGAATGGCTATCGAGTCTATATCGATATCAAGGATACCTTGGGGCATGAGAAGATCAGCAAGTTGCATGATGTTTTGTGCAATAACACGTATGACTACTCGAAGAAAATCATTCATCGGGTGCAGCGGATCCACTCTCATGAAGCCGAGTTGCTGCAAGTTGCGGATCTTTTGATCGGAGCCCTGAGCTATCTGCATCGAGGGTTGACCAGCAGCCAAGCCAAGCTGGCGTTGATTGAAAGAATACGGCAACGAAGTGGTTACAAGCTGACACACAATACCCTTCTGCGAGAGAGCAAGTTCAATCTGATGGTCTGGTGCAGCAGGGGTGGATGGTGATGCAACCTATATGGCTACCTGACCTCATTCTGATGACCGCCTCTGGCGGTGATTGGGGGCGTTTTTTCTCTGCTGTTTATGCGGCCTTCGAACAAGACTTTGTACTCAACAAACCCGAGTTCAGAGGCAAGCGTCTTGGTCTGAAACGTCATCCTGAATATGCCGGGAAATCAGCGACCTTCTGGCACATGATTTCAACTGGAGAAGTTGAAGCAGAGCGAGAACCCGATTTACGTCGATGCGAACGCATCCGCTGGCCCAAACCCATCATCGAGAATGATAGCGATCCTGAGCTGAAGGTGTGGGCTGAGCCTCGTGGCAAGCAACAACGCATCCATATCTGGTTTGAAGCGGAAGGCTACCTAGTCGTGCTGGATGATCGAGGAGAATACATCCTGCCGTGGACGGCATTTTTCATCGAACATGAGCACGAACGGCGCAAGTACAACAAGCGCTGGGAACGGTATGGGAGTTATTGACTGCTAGGGGAGGGAATTAAGCTGGCCGCGCCCTCCGGAGAGGACGGGGCCGTAACTCCTTCTACGCTGACGCCAAAGGCTGGTAGATGAGATGCGCAAAGTGTAACGGTTACCCCGATGATTAGCAACCGACTGGCTGTATGGCGAAGTAATAAGGCGTGTATGCCGACACAAAGACAGATTCAAAAAAACAACCCCGGCGTAAGTTGCAAAGCAACCAAGAGGCCGGGGTCATGTTGCGGGAAACCTTAAAGAGACGCCCTCTTTCAGTCAAACATTTTTACCCCATTTTGTGATGGATAGAGTGGTAGTCGAGTGGATATCAAAGCAGGATCTCGAAGGCTCTTCAGCTAAGTGAGAGCCTGCTTGAAATATCAATATTACAAGGAGTTGCGATGCTACATGCAATCCTGCATGGCAAGGCTGGGCGTATCGAGCGGGAAGGGGAATCCCTGCGCTGGCGCGACCTGTTTAAAGGCAGCGAAGATCTGCTAACTGCCACTTTCTTTGGCCGTCTGCCCCACCTCTCGGACGGTACTCTGGGGGCCGTGCTGCACTTTCTACTCGGTGACAATCCGCTAGACCCGGCCAGCTTTCAACGGCTGGAGCTGTGGCCAAAACTGGTATCGCTGCAGGATCGCCGTTATGTCGAGCCCGATGTGCTGCTCCACTTTGACGACACGCTGGTGGTTATCGAGGTGAAGCCCCCGTTCGGTGGCGACCAGTATCGGGAGCAGTGGCTGGCGCAGGTCAATGCTGTGGTCAGTGAAGCCGAGTTTGATGACTATGAAGACCGGCTCTATTACGTGGCACTTGGCAATATCCCTGTCGCTCCGCTGTCTCCCCCCGATCTGCCGAAGCGCTTTGTCCAGATGACCTTGCGTGAATGGGAGCCACTGCGCCGCTATCTGCAAACTGCCTCCGAGTTTGAATCCTGCCGTCAGGATCGCGCCATCCGCGATGAGTGGCTGCAGGCGTTTGAGCTGTTTGGCATGGCCCCGGTGGTACCTGAATGGGCGCCGTTGTTTGCCTACGCAGGGCGGCTGGATCTGGATTGCGGGGTGATGTCAGAGCGGCAAATTACCCCACCCGCTGAGCCTACTGGTTGGGCTGCTCTGCTCGATTATGCCGGGACATTCCACCTATCTCGCCCCGATTTCTCTTTTTTGAATCACTGACTCTGGCTAAGGATGCCGTCATGCCACACGATCTTGAACAGACCACCCAGCTGGTGACCCAACTGCAACAAGCTCACCGACTCGCAGCCGGTTTCTACCAGCGTATCCTCCCGCTATTCGATCAGATCGCCAGTCAGGCGCTGGACGCCGAGTTCTGGTATTGGGAGCCCAGCGAAAATAGCCGCCCCTGCCGCTCAGGAACCCGCCCTTCCAGCAGCTGGGCATGGGACTATCTGCCACTGTTTGCATCGAATCACGCTTACCGGGACAGGAATGGCGATAAGGCTCTGCAAGGTGATAAGACGCTGATTTTTCGCCTCTATATCGATGATGATTTCCGTCAAAACTCAGCCTTGCGTGCACATACGAAGGGTCAGCCTGATCCTTTGCAACTGTCTGGCAACGCCGTGGTTGAAGTAAATCTGTACCGTTGCCTGCAGGATAGTGATAACCACCTCTGGGATCTGCTCAAGCAGGTTAGCTGGCCTGCTCATCAACCTGACTGGCAGCAAAGTGACAAATGTCATCAGCTTGAGATCTGCTCCAATCATCTGCCGCTCGCCCAGCTGCTTGCCGACCCTGATAGCGTGGCCGATTGGATCAAAGAAATGAACCATCGCTGAGCCTGTGGTTGGCTTGGGATAGCCAACCTAGTGGAGCCTAATGACTTTACTGGCGGTCTCTCGCCCAAATGTCATTTGGCTCTACCAACCCCCCTTCCTGTTCCCATCTTAAATTTCACATCCGAAAATTTTCCAGAAAACGCTGTAAGTGCCCAAAACGGGCACTTACAGCGGTCTGGATTTCGTTAGGTCCCCGGTACGCTCTTGCATGCTGATGTTTGTAACTAGGAGACAATCTGCATGCGCGAACAAAATTCGTCAGTTTTCAGTGATCCGAATGGGGCAATCCTGAAAGAGCTTTATGAGCTTAAGCAGTTGGTAATCCAGCAAGGACAGGCGCAAAAAGAGGTGCTTTCTGCCGAGGAGTGCGCTGAGTTGCTGGGGGTTTCTGTCTGCTATGTGTACCGGCTGACCAGTGAAAAGCGTCTGCCGCATTACAAGCCACAAGGCAAAAAGATCTACTTCAAGCGCGTTGAGCTGCTGGA
The DNA here is from genome assembly GCF_019048665.1 of Aeromonas sp. FDAARGOS 1408. Lineage (NCBI taxonomy): Bacteria > Pseudomonadati > Pseudomonadota > Gammaproteobacteria > Aeromonadales > Aeromonadaceae > Aeromonas > Aeromonas sp. FDAARGOS 1408. The sequence goes on from NZ_CP077394.1 coordinate 4,165,076, forward strand.
CTGGCTGCTCTCCCACCGCATTTCACCAGACGCCGAACTCACTGAGCATGTAACCAAGCGTGTGCGGCAAGCTAGCCATGGGCGGTTGTGAGGTGGGTATGACACAGGATCTGATTACATCTCTCTGCCCCCGGGATCTCCGGTCGGCTTTTATTGAACCTCCGAAACCCCTCGATTTTGTCCTACCGGGGCTGCCTGTTGGCTGCGTTGGTGCGTTGGTGTCACCGGGAGGGGTGGGCAAATCGATGTTGGCATTGCAACTGGCAATGCAGATCGCCGGTGGGCCGGATTGGATTGGACTTGGCAAGCTGGGCAGGGGAACCGTGCTCTACCTGCCTGCTGAGGACCCTTGGCCTGTACTGCACCAGCGCTTGTTTGCCTTGGGCGGAGGTCTTGATGCTGAACTTCGTGCCAACGTCGAACGAAACCTTCGTCTTATACCGCTGCAGGGCTCCAGTCCGAATGTGCTGGATAGCCATTGGTGGGAAGCGATTGCTATATGGGCTGAAGGGGTGAGGTTGATTGTCATCGATACTTTGAGGCGCTTCCACGATGCCGACGAGAACGCGGCCTGTGCCATGACGCAGGTACTGGGTCAGTTGGAGCGGCTGGCCATGAGGCTGGGATGCGCTGTGTTGTTTGTACACCACACCAGCAAATCCGCAGTATTCCAAGAAGTTGGCGATCTGCAGCAGGCAAGCCGTGGTTCGTCGGTGCTGGTAGACAATGTGCGCTGGCAGGGCTACCTCGCCACTATGACCAAGAAAGAGGCGCAGCAGCTGGGAGTATCGGCAGAGAAGAGCAAGCTTCACGTGCGGTTTGGGGTAAGCAAAAGTAATTATGGGCCGCCACTACCGGAGCGCTGGTTGGTGCGGGGGGAAGGTGGCGTGCTGTATCCCGCTCCCGCTAGGTTGGGCGTAACACGCCGAGCGGGAGGCAAACGTGTCTTGCTTTGAATTGACTCATGCTAGGCATGACCATATGCACTGTCTTGCACCCGGGTTGTTTAGGGCGATCTCGCATGGCCAACGCCGCCGTGACAAGCTGGAGGTGATTTACCGTTTCGGTGGTGGCAATCAGATCGAGTTCTCCGGGCCTGAGCCGCTGGGTGCAGATGACCTCCGTGTGCTTCAGGGGTTGGTTGCCCTGGCTGGACTTGAGTCACAAAGTAACGAGATTGAGCCAGTTGCGGTGAGCGAAACTGGGGCGATATTGCGAGATCTTCTGGATCTTCGTTGGGCTGCCAACCAGCAAAGGGTATTGGTGGTCAGAAGCAGCCTGCGCAAACTGGCCAAGGAGGTTGGATACGCCAATCCTCGGGATACCAATACTGTACGTTGCTGTATCGAGCGATTGTGGAAGGTGTCGGTGATCGCAAAGGTGGCTGGCCAGCGTAGCGGCTTTCGCTTATTGGCGAACTATGTCAGTGACACTCAGACTGATGGACTTTTTTTGGCGCTTAATCCCTTGCTGACCTACGCCATTATGGGTAATGGTCGCCATGTTCGTATCGACATGACAGAAGTTCGGCACTTGAATGGCAGCATCGCTCGGTTGTTGCATCAGCGGCTATGTGCCTGGGTGGATTGTGGTCAGAAAAGGGCAGTGCAGTTAGACACCTTGGTCGCTTATGCCTTTCCCGATGAGGTCAGCACGGCCACCCATCGCAAGCGGCAATCAAGAGTTCGTAAGGCATTGGATGAGCTGACTGCTTTGGGCTGGTCTATCTGCGAACATGCCAAGGGGCGGTTTACCATCGGCCGGCCTGCACTATCACGATAACGGTCACAAACTATCACGAAAGTGGTCACAAAGTTCACGATAACGGTCACAAGCCAATTCAGTGAAACCCAGTTACCGCTTGGGCTGCAGGGCGATCCTGAAATCCGATCTATATTATCTAAGATAATCTAGGCCAGCGCATGGTCGCGCTGGCCTATTTGTTGGCTCTTCCTGGCCATGATCTCGTCGAGGGTGCTTCTATCACTCCAATACGTTGGGAAAATCGAGCATGGCATCTCTACGCCGTGATTCAAGGATGTCTGCATAGATCTCTGTGGTTCTCAGCTCACTGTGTCCCAGCAAGCGGGAGAGGGCATAGATATCGACGCCGCGGTTAAGCTGGATGACGGCGAAGGTATGACGCGCGCTGTGGAAGGTTACCTTCTTGGTTATACCCGCCTGCAACGCCCACCGGGTGAGCTCCATGTTGTGCCAAGCCGAGTACTTGAGGCCCTTGAAGATCCGCTCTGTTGCCTTGCCTGAGCGCCCCATCAGCTGCATCGCCATGTCATTCAAATCCAGGTATTGCAGGCCGCTGGTCTTTTTCTGGGTGAAGACGATACGGTAATGGCCATAGAAAGGCTCCAGCTCGGCCCAGGTCAGCTTGTGAATGTCGGACCAGCGCAAGCCAGTGCAACAAGAGAACAGAAAGGCGCGCTTAAGAACGTCATAGCGGCACTCAGCCTGGGCCATGGCCCGAACCTCATCTTCGGTCAGATAAACCCGCTTGTTCTTCTCCCCCTGGATGACTTTGACGCGTCGTACCGGATTATCCATCAGCAGCCGCTCCTGCTCTGCTTGGTTCAGGGCTGCCCTCAACTTGTTGAAGTAGGCACTTTGGGTGTTGCGGCTCAGTGGCGTGCCGCTTTTGGTGCGGGCCTTGTGCATCAGGTAGTGCCGAAAACCCTCCAGGAACAGCTGATCGACCTCCTCGAAAGTCAAATCAGGCAGTTTATGGTACTGGCGCAAATGCTTGAGGGTAGACACCCAGATGGAATAGTTGCTCTTGCTGCCTGCCGCCTTTTGGTCGGTCACTTCCTGGAAGTACTCAAAGAAGCTGGCCTTGTGGGCGCTCGATAAATCCAGATGGTGTTTGCCGGTCTCGTATTCGAAGAGCCGCTTGGCGCGAATGGCTTCGGCTGCCCGCTGGGTTTCTTTGTTGTGAAGCCGCTGTGCCGGGGTACGCGGCTTGTCGTACAGGAAGAGATCCAGGGGCTCTCTGCTGCGCTTGTGCTTGCGGATGCCTGTGGCGGGATCAAGGTAGGAGCCGGCGTAGTAGGTTAAGCGCGCAGTGCGCTTGCCTTCGGCGTCCGGTTCGCGGAATTCGATGCTGATCTTCATGAGTGTCCCCCAAAAGTACCCCAAGAGGTTACTTCGGGGTACTCTCGGGGTAAATTCTCACGAAACAAGATCAGGTAAGAACAGCCAGTAAAAACAAAGTCCAATATTTACAATGTCTTATGTTCTTTATGGCTGCTTTTTATTGCTGATTTTTCACCACATTACTTGCCGATGCAGAAGCTGGAGAAGATGCGACCCAGCAGATCGTCGGAGCTGAACTCGCCGGTGATCTCGGAGAGGGACTCCTGCGCCAGCCGCAGCTCTTCGGCCACCAGCTCGCCGGCCACGAACACCTCCAGCTGCTCCTTGGCCACCAGCAGCCGCTCGGCGGCGCGCTCCAGCGCATCCAGGTGACGGCGGCGGGCCATGAAGCCCCCCTCGGTGTTGCCCTGGAAGCCCATGCAGGCTTTCAGATGCTCGCGCAGGGCGGGCAGCCCCAGCTCGGTCTTGGCGGAGATACGGTAGACGGCATGGCCCTGCTCCTGACTCGGCGCCAGATCTTCGCCGGTCAGGTCGGCCTTGTTGCGCACCACGGTGAGGCCGATCTTTTTTGGCAACCGATCAACAAATTCCGGCCAGATCTCCCGCGGGTCTACCGCAGCCGTGGTGGTGCCATCCACCATGAACAGCACCCGATCGGCCTGTTCAATCTCGGCCCAGGCACGCTCGATGCCGATCTGCTCCACCTTGTCCTGGGTATCGCGCAGGCCTGCGGTGTCGATGATGTGCAGCGGCATGCCATCCAGATGGATGTGCTCGCGCAGCACGTCGCGGGTGGTGCCGGCGATCTCGGTGACGATGGCGGACTCGCGGCCGGCCAGGGCGTTGAGCAGGCTCGATTTGCCGGCGTTGGGGCGACCGGCGATCACCACCTTCATTCCTTCCCGCAGCAGGGCGCCCTGCTTGGCTTCGCCGCGCACCGCATCCAGTTCATCCATGATGGCGTAGAGATCACCCGCCACCTTACCGTCGGAGAGAAAGTCGATCTCCTCGTCCGGGAAGTCGATGGCGGCCTCCACATAGATACGCAGCCGGGTGAGACTCTCCACCAGCTGCTGGATCTTGCCGGAGAACTGCCCCTGCAGGGAGTGCATGGCACTGCGGGCCGCCTGCTCGCTGGAAGCCTCGATGAGGTCGGCGATGGCCTCGGCCTGGGCCAGATCCAGTTTGTCGTTCATGAAGGCGCGCTCGCTGAACTCGCCGGGGCGGGCTGGGCGCAGCCCTTTTATCTGCAGGATGCGGCGCACCAGCATGTCCATGATCACCGGGCCGCCGTGGCCCTGCAGCTCCAGCACGTCTTCGCCGGTGAAGCTGTTGGGGGCCTTGAACAGCAGGGCGATGCCCTGATCCAGCGGCTGGCCTTGCTCATCCCTGAACGGCAGATATTCGGCGTAACGCACCCGGGGGAGTTTGCCGAGCACTATCTCGGCGACCTGTTCGGCGGCGGGGCCGGAGACGCGGACTATGCCGACGCCGCCACGGCCGGGGGCGGTGGCCTGGGCCACGATGGTATCTGTAGTCATCTTGCTTGGCTCATTTGTTCGCTGATGTTCACAGCAGTGGGGTCATTGTAATAAAAAAGGCGACCCGAAGGCCGCCTCTTTTGTCATCCATCTTGCCATCGGGAGCGATTAGCTGCGGGTATGCAGGCCTTTCTTCTCCAGCTGACGGTAGATGATGGTCTGCTGGGTAATGGAGATGACGTTGCTCACCAGCCAGTACAGGGTCAGACCTGCCGGGAACCAGAGGAACATGAAAGTGAAGATGATCGGCATGAACTGCATCACTTTCTGCTGCATCGGGTCGGTAATGGTGGTCGGGCTCATCTTCTGCAGATACCACATGGAGGCACCCATGAGGATCGGCAGCACGAAGAAGGGGTCCTTCACCGACAGGTCGGTGATCCACAGGGCGAACGGCGCGTGGCGCAGCTCGACGGACTCCATCAGTGCCCAGTAGAGGGCGATGAAGATCGGCATCTGTACCAGGATCGGCAGACAGCCACCCAGCGGGTTGACCTTCTCCTTCTTGTACAGCTCCATCATGCCCTGAGACATCTTCTGGCGATCGTCGCCGAAGCGCTCGCGCAGGGCGGCCAGCTTGGGCTGCAGCATGCGCATCTTGGCCATGGAGGTGTACTGGGCCTTGGTCAGCGGGAACATGACGCCGCGCACCAGCAGGGTCAGCATGATGATGGCCAGACCCCAGTTCTGGACGAAACCGTGGAACACGGTCAGCAGCCAGTGCAGCGGTTGGGCGATGAACCAGAGCCAGCCGTAGTCGACGGTCAGGTCGAGGTGGTTGGCTACCTTGGCCATCTGATCCTGCAGCTTGGGACCGACCCACAGCTTGCTGGTCACTTCGGCCTGCTGGCCGGCTGCGATGTCAACCAGCGGTGCCTTGTAGCCGATGATGGCCTGGTCTTTGCCAGGGATCACTCGGCTGTAGAAGCTGTTGGTGTCGTCGGCATTCGGTGCCCAGGCGGAGACGAAGTAGTGTTGCAGCATGGCGACCCAACCACCCTTGGTGGTCTTGTTCAGGTCGGCATCCTTCATCTCGTCGAAGGTGTACTTCTTGTAGCGGGTATCTTCGCTGGAGAAGGCACCACCGCGGTAGGCGCTGGCCACCATGGCGTGACCCTGCTGGTCTTTCGGCGTGGCCACGGTCTGCTTCAGCTGACCGTAGAATTGCACCTGGACCGGCTCGGCAGACTTGTTGTCGATCTTGTAGTCGACGCCGACTGCGTAGTCACCACGCTTGAGGACGAACTCCTTGGTGAAGACCACGCCCTTGCTGTCGGTCCAGGTCATCGGAACGACGACTTGATCCTGACCGTCGGCCAGCTGGTAGCTGGTCTGGGCGGCTTCATAGGTGGGACGACCCTGGGGCTGGCTGTCCGGGCCATTGCGACCAACCAGACCGCTCTGGGCAACATAGAGGTGCTCAGGCTGACTGGTCAGCAGTACGAACGGTTGATCCTTGCCTTCTTCCAGCTTGTGGGCCAGCAGTTCGGCAGAGACGATGTCACCACCCTGGGTATCCAGGGTCAGCTTGAGCACGTCGGAGGTGACGGTGATCAGCTTGCGTGCGGTGTTCGCGTTGGCTTGCTCGGAAACCTGAGGAATATCACCGGTCTGACCGGCTTCAGGTACGAAATGTTCGGTTTGGGCCACGGTAGTCGGGGCCGGCTTCGGAGCCTTGTCGGACTCCCACTGTTGCCAGAGCAAAAAGCTCACGAACAGCAAACCGATCAGGATGAGATTGCGTTGTGATTCCATAGTCTTCAGTTTCTTCGCTTTGGTTGCGGAACCGGGTCATAACCACCCTCGGATAAGGGATGGCATTTTAATAGACGTTTGCTGGCTAACCAAACGCCTTTTATGAAACCGTGAAGTCGGATTGCTTCTATCGCAAATTGGGAACAAGTCGGGGTGAAACGGCAGCGCGGCCCGAGCAGCGGGCTAATGATTAGCTGATACAGGCGTATCAGTTTGACAGCTACCCATTGCAACGGCGTGACAGAGTGCGCCATAGCTTTTCCAGTAACTTGAACAGTTCCTCGTTATCCATCTCCTTCACACCGGCCTTGGCGATCACGACGATGTCGATAGCGGGCAGATTGGCTTGATTGAGGCGGAAACTTTCCCGAACCACCCGTTTTACACGGTTGCGCCAGACGGCACGCTTGAGTGCTTTTTTGGGCACGGCGAGACCAAGGCGAGGGTGTTCGAGCGAATTGGGAGAGGCGAGAAGTGTAATCTGCGGAGAAGCGGCCCGGACAGGCTCGGCGAAAACGCGTTTGAAGTGTTCGGGAGTTAACAGACGTAACTCCCGAGAAAAGGCGTGCTGGGTAGGCATTAGACTACCAGGCGGGCACGACCCTTGGCACGACGAGCGGCCAGAACTTTACGACCGTTGGCAGTTGCCATGCGGGCGCGGAAACCGTGAGAGCGCTTGCGCTTCAGGTTGGACGGTTGAAAAGTACGTTTCATGATTCGATTCCGTATTTCTGTACAGTTTTGATTGTCACACTTAGCCGACGCGCCAGCTATAGCGTGTGACGACTAGCAAAAGAGGCCGAATTCTAAACAGAGTTCGGCTTTTAGTCAATCCGCCGTTCCCTCCCATCCTGCCCCGACCTGGAAAAGGTCTTGGGCGAGCGTGAGGATCCGAAGGATCAAGGGCTCCGGATTATACTGGCAACCCGGGGTTTAACAAGGATCCTCCAATAAAAAAGGCGGCAGAGCCGCCAAAGAGAGAGCTATTTAAGCACTTTGCGCAGGAACTCCCGGGTGCGGGGATCCTGCGGATCGACCAATATCTGATCCGGCGGGCCCTGTTCCACGATCCGGCCCCCCTCCATGAAGATCACCCGATCGGCAACATCTCGAGCAAATTCAATCTCATGGGTCACCACTACCATGGTCTGGTGCTGGCGAGCCAGCTCCTTCATCAGACCCAGTACTTCGTCAACCCATTCGGGATCGAGGGCCGAGGTAGGTTCGTCAAACAGGATCACCTTGGAGTGAGCCGCCATGGCCCGGCCGATGCCGACCCGTTGCTGCTGACCGCCCGACAATGAGGCCGGATAGGCGTCCTGCTTGTCGGCGAGACCTATGTCCTTGAGGATGCCGAGGGCGGTGGCACGGGCCTCCGCCTTCGGCTGTTTCCAGACGGTGATCAGCCCCTCGGCAATGTTGTCCAGCGCCGTCTTGTTGGCAAACAGGGCGTAGTTCTGGAACACGAAGGAGGCGCGCTTGCGCAGCTCGATGGCCTGCTGCTCGCTGGCCTTGGCCAGGTTGAGCTGCAGATCGTCGATGGCTAGGGTGCCCGTATCGGGAGTCTCCAGCAGGTTGAGGCAGCGCAGCAAGGTGGACTTGCCGGTGCCGGAGGGGCCGATGATGACGACGATTTCCCCCTTTTTCACCTCCAGATCGATGCTGTTTAGCACCTGATTGCCGTCATATGCCTTGGAGAGGCCGGTTAGCTTGATCATGATGGCCCTCCTTTAAACAGGCGCAGAGTTAAAACGGACTTCCGGCGTGCATTGCAAGCGGGTCGGTTGCGTTGTCATGGCAAACCCCTAATAGGCACGGTTGAGCCGCACTTCCAGCAGATGCTGCAGGCGGGTAAAGAAGATGACTACCACCCAGTAGACCAGGGCCACCGCCATGAAGCTCTCGAAGAACTTGAAGGAGGAGGAGGCTTCCATCTGCGCCTTGCCCATGATCTCGGCCACCCCCAGGGTGAAGGCCAGCGAGGTGCTCTTGATCATGTCGATGAAGTAGTTCATCAGGGACGGCGTGGCGATGCGGGCCGCCTGCGGCAGTATGATCCGCTGCATTGCCTGGTAACGGCTCATGCCGATGCTGAGGGCAGCTTCCATCTGGCTCTTGTGGATGCCAATGATGGAGGCACGGATCGACTCGGCCATGTAGGCGGCAAAGTGCAGGGTCAAACCGACGATGGCGGCGGTGAAGGCATCCATTCCCACGAAAATAGGGAACAGCTGCGGCAGCCCGTAGTAGAGCAGGAACAGCTGGACGAGCAGCGGTGTACCCCGAAAGAACGAGATATAGAGCATCGCCAGCCAGTGGATCGCGGGAACGCGAAAGACCCGTACTATCGCCAGGGCTAGCGACAGTACGAGTGCCAATGCGAATCCCCACAGGGCCATTTCCATCGTGGTGCCCAGATACTTGAGCAGGATGGGAAACAGCCCCAGCGTGTATTCGAGGTCAAATTCCATCATTTATTTGTCGGTGATGTCGGAAGCGAACCATTTTTCAGAGATCTGACGCAGGGAACCGTCTTTGCGCATGGCGGTGAGGGCGTCATCGACCTTCTTCAGCAGTGCCTGTTTCTCCGGGGTCTTCAGGAAGGGCAGGGCGTTCTCGATGGTCTCGAACGGTGCGCCAGCCTGTTGCAGCGGCAGCTTGGATTCCTTGATCAGCTGGGCGGTGGAGACGCGGTCCATCACGAAGGCGTCGATGCGGCCCAGGGCAACATCCTGCTCGAAGGCGGAGTCATAGGTGCGGATGTCGATCTTCTTGTTCGGGTCGTTCTTGCGCAGCAGCTCTTCGAAGTTGGAGCCCAGGTTCACCGCGACCTTCTTGCCTTCCAGATCCTTGATGCCGTGAATGGTGCTGTTGCCCTTGCGCACCACGATCTGGGCGCCGTCATAGACGTAGGGCTGGGAGAAGGCGTACTTGGCCTTGCGCTCGTCGGTGATGGTGATCTGGTTGGAGATGGTATCGACGCGGCCGGTTTCCAGCATGCCGAACAGGCCGGAGAAGCTGGCGGTCACGAACTCGACCTTGTAGCCGGTGCGCTCGCCGATCTGGTTCCACATGTCCACTTCAAAGCCCTGCAGCTTGTCCTGCTTGACGAAGGTGAACGGGAAGTACTTGCCGGACATGCCGACCTTGATGGTTTCCTGGGCGATGGCTTGACCGGACAGGGCTGCCAGCAGAATGGCGGCGCCGGAGACCAGCTTGATGGATGACGTCATGGTGATTCCTCTCTCTGTAGTTCTGTATTTTTAGTTGTAAACGCTGGGGTTGCGCTGATGTTATTGGAATAAAACCTAAAGAATAAATGATATTTGGTTATATAAAATAACCGCTTCAGGTCTGGATCTTTGGTGCATCGGTAACGGGATCGGGCTGTGGGTAACTTTGGGGATGAAATCAGATCCACGGCTGCTGGATCCTTGAAAGTCAAGGATCTTATTTGCTGGATCCGCGAGGTCGCGGCTAGAGATCCAGCCGCTAAAAACGTAGAATAGCCGGTCTTTAGTTAATCAATCGACGGGAGTTTAGAGTGACTGCTTCGCTATGGCAGCAGTGCCTTAACCGGCTGCAAGATGAGTTGCCCTCGGCAGAATTCAGCATGTGGATCCGGCCGCTTCAAGCGGAGTTGAGTGACAATACTCTGACCCTGTATGCACCGAATCGTTTCGTTCTGGACTGGGTTCGAGACAAGTATCTCATCCGGGTGAACGGCATCATCAATGAGCTCTGCGGGGTCGATGGCCCCACCCTGCGTTTTGACATCGGCAATCGTCCCCATCCCGTCGCGGTGGCCAGGGCGCCGGCGCGGGGTGCGGATCCTGTGAATAACTCGCAGAAGAGCTGGGAAAGCAAGGCCGAGGCCAAGCCCGAACCGAACCACAAGAGCAACACCAACGTGAACTATACCTTCGAGAATTTCGTCGAGGGTAAGTCCAACCAGTTGGCCCGTGCGGCTGCCCGTCAGGTGGCTGACAATCCGGGCGGGGCCTACAACCCGCTGTTCCTCTATGGCGGCACCGGTCTGGGCAAGACCCACCTGCTGCATGCCGTCGGCAACGCCATCAAGGAGCGCAAGCAGGACGCCAAAGTCATCTACATGCACTCCGAGCGGTTTGTGCAGGACATGGTGAAGGCGCTGCAGAATAACGCCATTGAAGAGTTCAAGCGTTATTACCGTAGCGTCGATGCCCTGCTCATTGATGACATCCAGTTCTTCGCCAACAAGGAGCGCTCCCAGGAGGAGTTCTTCCACACCTTCAACGCCCTGCTCGAAGGCAACCAGCAGATCATCCTGACCTCGGATCGCTATCCGAAGGAGATCAACGGGGTGGAAGATCGTCTCAAGTCCCGCTTCGGCTGGGGCCTGACGGTGGCGATCGAGCCGCCGGAGCTGGAGACGCGTGTCGCCATCCTGATGCGCAAGGCGGACGAGAACCAGATCCACCTGCCGGACGAAGTGGCCTTCTTCATCGCCAAGCGGCTGCGCTCCAACGTACGCGAGCTGGAAGGGGCGCTGAACCGGGTGATCGCCAATGCCAACTTCACCGGTCGCGCCATCAACATCGACTTCGTGCGCGAAGCGCTGCGCGATCTGCTGGCGTTGCAGGAGAAGCTGGTCACCATCGACAATATTCAGAAGACGGTGGCGGAGTACTACAAGATCAAGCTGGCGGATCTGCTCTCCAAGCGCCGTTCCCGCTCCGTTGCCCGTCCACGCCAGCTGGCGATGGCACTGGCGAAGGAGCTGACCAACCATAGCTTGCCGGAGATAGGTGATGCCTTTGGTGGTCGTGACCACACTACCGTGCTTCATGCCTGCCGCAAGATCGAGCAGCTGAAGGAAGAGAGTCACGACATCAAGGAAGACTATTCCAACCTGATCCGTACCCTTTCTTCCTGATGACGGAACTGAGTGCACAGATGCAGCTTGAACATGCCAACCTGATCCGAAACCTTTACTCCTAATCACAACGGAGAGCACAGATGCAGCTCGAAATTAGCCGTGAGGCCCTGTTACGTCCTCTGCAACTGGTGTCCGGTGCCCTGGGTGGCCGGCCGACCCTGCCGATCCTCGGCAACGTGCTGCTTGATGTCAGCAACGGTCTGTTGTCACTGACCGGTACCGACCTCGAAGTGGAGATGATCGGTCAGGTCTATCTCAACAGCGACAGTCAGGATGGCCGCACCACAGTACCGGCGCGCAAGCTGCTGGATATCTGTCGCGGTCTGCCGGAGGGGGCGGACATTCGTCTCAATACCGAAGGCGAGCGCCTGATCATCCGCTCCGGCCGCTCCCGCTTCAACCTGTCGACCCTGCCTGCCACCGAATACCCGAACATCGAGGATTGGGAGTCCGTGCTCGAGTTCGACATCGGCCAGCTGGAGCTGAAAAAACTCATCGACGCGACCCAGTTCTCCATGGCGAGCCAGGACGTGCGCTACTACCTGAACGGCATGCTGTTCGAGAGCGAGGGCCACGGCCTGCGTACCGTGGCCACCGATGGTCACCGGCTGGCAACCTGCCGTCGCGAGGTGGTGAGCGAATCGCTGCCCGATCATCAGGTCATCCTGCCGCGTAAAGGCGTGCTGGAACTGGTGCGCCTGCTGGAAGCGGAAGACAAGCCGGTACGGCTGCAGATCGGCCGCAGCAACCTGCGCGCTGCCCTCGACGGCTTCATTTTCACCTCCAAGCTGGTGGATGGCCGTTTCCCGGACTGGCGCCGCGTCATTCCGCGCAACAGCGACAAGGCCCTGATCGCCGGCCGTGAGGATCTGCGCCAGGCCTTTGCCCGTGCCGCCATCCTCTCCAACGAGAAATTCCGTGGGGTGCGTCTCAATCTGCAGGAAAACCTGCTGCGCATCACCGCCAACAACCCGGAACAGGAAGAAGCCGAAGAGCTGCTTGACGTACAATACGAAGCCGGCGAGATGGAGATCGGTTTCAACGTCTCTTATGTGCTGGACGTGCTGAATACGTTAAAATGTGACCAAATCCGGATCAGCCTGAGCGATTCCATCAGCAGCGCCATTATTGAGGATTTTGACAGTCAGGATGCTCAGTACGTGGTAATGCCGATGCGGATCTAGTCGTGTCCCTGGTCAAACTCCAGCTCAGCGACTTTCGCAATATCCAGCAGGCCAGTCTCGCGCTGTCACCCGGCCTCAATATCCTGGTCGGGTGCAACGGCAGTGGCAAGACCAGCGTGCTGGAAGCCATTCACTACCTCGGTCTCGGTCGCTCCTTTCGCACTCACCTGACCGGGCGGGTCATCCGCCAGGGGGAGAGGGCGTTTACCCTGTTCGCCCAGTGTGAACTGGAAGGGCGACAGGTTCCCATCGGCCTCGCCAAGGACAAGAGTGGCGAGACCCAGCTAAAGATTGCCGGTGCCCAGGCCCAGCGCCTGGCCGACCTGGCCGAGCTGCTGCCGGTGCAGCTGATCCACCCGGATGGCTTCAACCTGCTGACCGGCGGGCCCCAGGCTAGGCGCGCCTGGCTCGACTGGGGTGTTTTTCATCAGGAACCGACCTTCTTCTCCTTGTGGGGACGGGTACGGCGGCTGCTGAAACAGCGTAATGCACTGCTGCGCCAGAGCACCCAGTATCGCCAACTGGCGTTCTGGGATCAGGAGTTGGTGCGGTTGGGGGGAGAGCTGGCCGAGTTTCGCGCCAGTTATTGTCAGGCCATTACCCCCTTGATCAAGGAGATGACGGCGGACTTTTTGCCGGAGTTCGACATCAGCCTTGGATTCTATCGAGGCTGGGAAAAAGATACCCCGCTCAATGAGTTGCTGGAGGCGGGGTTTGAGCGGGATCGGACGCTGGGTTACACGGGCGTTGGTCCGCAGAAGGCCGATGTGCGCCTCAAGGCGAACGGTGTGCCCGCTCAGGATATTTTGTCCAGGGGTCAGTTGAAGTTGTTGGTCTGTGCCATGCGACTGGCCCAAGGGCTCTATTTGAATCAACATAGCAGCCGTGGCTGTATTTTTTTAATTGACGATTTTGCCTCTGAACTGGATGTCGACAAGCGCCGCTTGCTGGCCGCAAGGCTGAAGCAGTGTGCGTCCCAGGTGTTCATCACCGCCATCGACACCGGTCAGCTCGCAGACATGATGGATGCGAATGACTGCAAGTTGTTCCACGTGGAACAAGGCAAGATCTCCGAAACGTTAGAGAAGGCAGAGAGTAAGCTATGAGTGAAAATACTTACGACTCCTCGAATATCAAGGTACTGAAGGGCCTGGATGCGGTCCGCAAGCGCCCGGGGATGTATATCGGCGATACGGATGATGGCTCGGGCCTGCACCACATGGTGTTCGAAGTGGTCGATAACTCCATTGACGAGGCGCTCGCTGGCTACTGCTCCGATATTCAGGTCAAGATCCACTCCGATGGTTCCGTCTCCGTCCGTGACAACGGCCGCGGCATTCCTGTCGACATTCACCCGGAAGAGGGTCGCTCCGCCGCAGAGGTCATCATGACCGTGCTGCACGCCGGCGGTAAATTCGATGACAACTCCTACAAGGTGTCCGGCGGTCTGCACGGCGTGGGCGTCTCCGTGGTGAACGCGCTCTCTGACAAGCTGTTGCTGACCATCCGTCGCAACGGTCACGTCTACGAGCAGACCTATCACCTGGGCGAGCCACAGGCCCCGCTCAAGCAGATCGGCGATGCCACCACCACCGGGACCGAAGTGCGTTTCTGGCCGAGCCCGACCATCTTCAGCGACACCTTGTTCCACTACGAGATCCTGGCCAAGCGTCTGCGCGAGCTCTCCTTCCTCAACTCCGGCGTCTCCATCCGTCTGATGGACGAGCGTGACGGCCGCGAGGCGCACTTCTGCTACGAAGGCGGCATCAAGGCGTTTGTCGAGTACCTGAACCAGAACAAGACCCCGATCCACCCGAAGGTGTTCCACTTCACCACCGAGCAGGACGGCATCGGCGTTGAAGTGGCGATGCAGTGGAACGACGCCTATCAGGAAGGGGTCTACTGCTTCACCAACAACATTCCGCAGCGTGATGGCGGCACCCACCTGGTGGGCTTCCGTACCGCGCTGACCCGTACCCTCAACTCCTACATGGACAAAGAGGACTACAGCAAGAAGGCCAAGTCTGCCGCCAGTGGCGACGACGTGCGTGAAGGTCTGATTGCCGTTATCTCCGTCAAGGTGCCGGATCCCAAGTTCTCCTCCCAGACCAAGGACAAATTGGTCTCTTCCGAAGTGAAGACCGCAGTCGAACAGGCGATGGGTGAGAAGCTGGCCGACTTCCTGCTGGAAAACCCGGGCGATGCCAAGATCGTGGTCAACAAGATCATCGATGCGGCCCGTGCCCGTGAAGCGGCCCGCAAGGCCCGCGAACTGACCCGCCGCAAGGGCGCGCTGGATATCGCCGGTCTGCCCGGCAAGCTGGCCGACTGTCAGGAAAAAGACCCGGCGCTCTCCGAACTCTACATAGTGGAAGGGGACTCTGCTGGCGGTTCCGCCAAGCAGGGTCGCAACCGGAAGAACCAGGCCATCCTGCCGCTCAAGGGCAAGATCCTGAACGTGGAGAAGGCCCGTTTTGACAAGATGATCTCCTCCCAGGAGGTGGGCACTCTGATCACCGCACTGGGCTGTGGTATCGGTCGCGACGAGTACAACCCGGACAAGCTGCGTTATCACAACATCATCATCATGACCGATGCGGACGTCGATGGTGCGCACATCCGTACCCTGCTGCTGACCTTCTTCTATCGTCAGATGCCGGAAATCATCGAGCGTGGTTATGTCTACATCGCCCAGCCGCCGCTCTACAAGGTGAAGAAGGGCAAGCAGGAGCAGTATCTGAAAGACGAGGATGCGCTGCTGCAATACCAGACCGCCATGGCGCTGGATGGTGCAACCCTGCACGTCAACGAGTCTGCCCCGGCCATCGGTGGCGAGGCACTGGAGCGTCTGGTCAACCAGCATCGCGCCGTGACCCACCTCATCACCCGGATGTCCCGCCGTGCGCCGGAAGCCGTGCTGACCCAGCTGATCTATCAGCCGGAACTGAACGAAGCCCTGCTGACCAGCGAGAGCGATCTGCAGGCCTGGTGCCAGAGCATGGAAGCCGTGCTCAACGAGAGCAACCACGGCATCCAGTATCAGATGCAGGTGCGCCGCGATGAAGAGCGCCGTCTGTTCGTGCCGCACGCCGTGGTACGTCAGCACGGTGTCGACCGCGAATACCCGATCAGCTACGACTTCCTGCAATCCTCCGAGTACCGTCAGCTGGTCTCGCTGGGCAAGGAGATTGCCAACCTGATCGAGGAAGGTGGTTACATCAAGCGTGGCGAGAAGGTGAAGCCGGTCGCCAGCTTCGTCGAAGCGGTCGAGTGGCTGATGGGCGAAGGCAAGCGCGGCATCTACATCCAGCGCTATAAAGGGTTGGGTGAGATGAACCCGGATCAGCTGTGGGAAACCACCATGGATCCGGAAGCCCGTCGCATGCTGCGTGTCACCATCGATGATGCCGTCGGTGCTGACCAGCTCTTCTCCACCCTGATGGGTGACGCAGTAGAGCCGCGTCGCGACTTTATCGAGACCAACGCCCTGCGCGTGGCCAACCTCGACGTCTAATTCGACGCTGTCAGTACGATATAAAAAAGCCGCTCCCTGTGAGCGGCTTTTTGTTTTTCTGGCGGAGGAGGTGGCACGTTCCACGTGAAACATTGAACCCGATTACCCCAGCTCAGGTGCAGGGCAGTAGAGGCGCAGGCGATGGCCGTCCGGATCGAGGGCCATACAGGTGTAGCCAAACTCCATCCGGGTCGGTGCCTGGATCAGGGTGAGCCCGCGCGCCTGCCACTCCGCAGACTGGCGATCGACGGCGGCATCATCGGGGAGGGCGAAGGCCAGCTCCATGGCCCCGGCCGTTTGGGTCACGGCGGGTTCGACCGTGGCGCTGGACCAGAGTGCCAGCTTGGCGCCCGATTCGAACACGAACATGGCAAAGGTGGAGGACTCTTCCACCGGTGGGCGGCCGAACAGCTCGCGGTAGAAGAGCGCACTGCGGGCCGGGTTGGCAACATAGAGGATGGTGAATTGGGGGACTAACATGGTGATGCTCCTTGCTGGTGAGATGGCGCATCGGCGCCGACCCCATCAGCATGGCGCCGCCTGCTGTCAGTTTCTGTCAGCAATGAATCTGGGTTGCGGGATCTGCTGGCTGGTGCGCCACTCCTTGAGCAACCGTTCCCGATTGCCAGGATAAGGTTCCGCCTCCAGCCGCATCGCGCTGATCCTGTCCACCCGAAAGTGGCGAAAGCCCTGGCGCAGCTCGCACCAGGCCACCAGTATCCGCACCTGGTCGAAGTAGCCGAGGGCACAGGGCCAGACGGTGCGCTCCGAACTCGCTTCCTTGAGATCCCGATAGCTCAGGGTCACCTTGCGCTGCTGGCGGATGGCGCTGCGCAGCGGAGCCTCATCGACGGGGCTGTCACCGCGAGCGGTGCCGATCAGCAGGGCATTGGCATGCAGCTGTTGGCGATAATCGGCGGGCAGCACGGCCTCTATCTTGGCCAGCGTGCTGCTGGCGGCGGTGCTGAGGGCATGATCGGCATGGGCCGCCACCCAGCGTGAGCCCAGTACCAGTGCATCCAGTTCCTCTTCGCTGAACATCAGCGGCGGCAGCATGAAGCCGGGGCGCAGGACATAGCCGATACCCGCTTCCCCCTCGATGTGGGCGCCCTGTGCCTGCAGGGTGGCGATATCCCGATAGAGAGTGCGCAGACTGATGTCAAGCTGGCTGGCCAGCTCGCTGCCGGTGATGGCGTAGCGGTGGCCGCGCAGCAGTTGCAGCAGGGCCAGCAGGCGTTCGGAACGGGACATGATGTGACTCCTCAAGATCTCCGCTCAGGGTGCCATGTTTGTGACCAGGGTAGGAAGCCCAATGAGGGAAAAGCCTGCAAATGGGTGGAGAGAAGATTTTTCGATCAGGGCCCTTGAAAGCCGAAAGCGGGCCCCTATATAGATAACAAGGCCGGAACGCTCGACAGAGGTTTCGACCAGGTGCCCGTCCATCAGGAGGGCAAACAATCCGTTATCGCTCAAAAGAGGGTAATACTATGCGTTCTATCGACTTTTCTCCGCTCTATCGTTCTGCCATCGGTTTCGATCGTCTGGCCAATCTCATCGAATCTGCCGCCAGCAATGGCAATGCCGGTTATCCCCCCTACAACATCGAACAGCTGGGTGACAGCGACTACCGCATCAGCATGGCGGTGGCGGGCTTTACCCAGGAAGAGCTGGAGCTGAGCTTCCAGGAAAATCTGCTGACGGTGAAGGGCAACAAGCAGGCCGATACCGAGCGTAACTACCTCTATCAAGGCATAGCCGAACGCGGCTTCGAGCGTCGCTTCCAGCTGGCCGACTATGTGCGGGTGAAGGGCGCCGATCTGAAGAACGGTCTGCTGCACATCGACCTGGTGCGCGAAGTGCCCGAGGCGATGAAGCCCCGCAAGATCGAGATCAACGGCTGACAGTCTGACCTCGTTGCATTGTTGATGTTTCCCGGGTGCCGATTGACGGGCCCGTGGAGAGTAAACCCTGTTGCTTTATAGAAGGATAGGATCATGCGTAACCTCGATTTTTCTCATCTCTATTCCAATGCCGTCGGCTTCGAGCGGATGGCCCGTGAGCTGGAAGGCCTGTTCGATCAGAAGACCTCGGCCTACCCCCCGTACAACATCGAAAAACGCGATCACGACAGCTACCTCATCACGGTTGCCGTGGCCGGTTTCGAGCGCAATGAGCTGGAGCTGGAGACCGAAAACGGCACCCTCAAGGTGAAGGGGCGCAAGGTCGCCTCCATGGGCGAGCGCCAGTTCCTCCATCAGGGGATCGCCGAGCGGGACTTCGAGCTCGCCTTCAAGCTGAGCCAGCATGTAGAGGTGCAAGGTGCCAAGCTGGAGCATGGCCTGCTGACCATAGAGCTGGCCCGCGAGCTGCCGGAGGCGCTCAAGCCCCGCGCCATCCCCATCGGCAAGCCAGAGCAGCTGGCGCTGCCCGGCTAAACAGTACCGCTGACCAGCTGATAGAAGAGAGGCCTGCATTCGCAGGCCTCTCTGTTTTTGTATCGCCGAGCGGATTAGTCGGCGTAGAGGGCGTTGATCTCGTCGGCCAGGATGGCGATGCCGCGGCGCACCAGCTCCTCGCTCTGGGAGTAGTTGAGGCGGATGCACTCCCGGCTGTGACGCCACTCCGGGTCGTCAATGCCGGGGAAGAAGTAGTGGCCCGGCACGATCAGCAGGTTCTTAGCTTTCAATCGCTCGTACAGTTCCTGGCAGTGGATCGGCAGGTCTTCGAACCAGAGCCAGAGGAAGAGGGCGCCTTCCGGCTTATGGATGTGGAAGCGCGGGTCGGGGATCGCTTCGCGCAGCAGTTGCACCGCCAGCTCCGCCTTCTGCCGATAGAAGGGTTTCACCACCTGCTCGCTGAGGGCGATGATCTCGCCGCTCTCGATCATCGGAATGGTGATGGCGGGGCCCAGACTGCCCGGTGCCAGATTGATGATGCCGCTCAGGTTGGTGATGGCCTGAATGATCTTCTCGTCGGCGATGACGATGCCGCAGCGGGTGCCCGGCAACCCCAGCTTGGAGAGGCTCATGCAGAGGATGGTGTTGGCGTTCCAGAACGGCTTGGCCTCGCTGAAGATGATGCCAGGGAAGGGGACGCCATAGGCATTGTCGATGAGCAGCGGAATGCCCTTGTCGCGGGCGATCTGATCGAGGTGCTCGATCTCTTCATCGGTCAGCACGTTGCCGGTCGGGTTGGTCGGCCGGGAGACGCAGATCACCCCGATGTCGTCACCCACCTGCAGGCTCTCGAAGTCCACGTGGTACTTGAACTGGCCATCGGCCAGCTTCTCGATGGTGGGCTTGTAGGCCACGAAGTAGTCGTCCGCCAGAGCCGAGTCGGCATAACCGATGTACTCGGGGGCGAGCGGGAACAGCACCTTCTTCTTGCGGCCATCGGCAAATTCGCCCGCCAGCAGGTTGAACAGATAGAAGAAGGCGTTCTGGCTGCCGTTGGTCAGGGCGATGTTGCGGGCGGAGATCTCCCAACCCAGCTCCTTGCTGAGCAGGGCCGACAGCGCCTTGGTGAATCTGTCCTTGCCCTGGGGGCCATCGTAGTTGGCCATCGCCTTCACCAGCTCGCCGTTGTCGAGCAGGCTCTTGGCCTCGGCCTGAAAGCGTTCCAGCATGGCAGGGATGGGGGCTGGGTTGCCGCCACCCAACATGATGGCGTCCGGATTGGTCAGCCCCTGATTAAGGTCATCCATGAGTTGGGTAATACCGGCATGGCGAGTGAACTTCTCGCCGAACAAGGAAAATTCCATTCAGTGACAGATCCAGAGTCAGTTACGGGGGAGCTAGCACCATAGCTCAGTTTAAAAGCGGGTGTCGATCAAAAAAATGGGACGTTCCACGTGGAACAGCAGGCAAAATCTAGTGTGGTGAAAATGACCACTTGTTGGTTCAATCCTGACTACAGGATGTTTTCCAACTGGCGCCATTTATTATCTAAAAACAATTAATTTAAACAAAATCATGTTGTTATAGATGTGGCACGACAATTGGAATAGTCATCTGGTCATCTCAACCACACCGGAGCACACCAGATGAAAATCCTGATCGCAACCTTGATTGCCAGCAGCCTGAGCCTGAACGTCATGGCCGACGAATACCCCAGACCCGAACTGGACAGCGTCAAGCTGGAGCAGGAAATATTGGCCCAGCAGCAGCAGGCTTCCCATGCCGTGGTGGCGGAAGCCATTCACAACCTCAAGCCGCTGGCGCTGGATACCCTGGTGGTGGAGGCGAGCTCGGCCGATGCGACTCACCCCGAGAGTTGAGATAGCGCAAGGGGGTCTGCCCCGTGTGTTGCCTGAAGAAGGCGATGAAGGCGCTGTCGCTGGCGAACTCCAGCGCAGCCGCCACCCGGCTGATGGGCTCGGCTTCTGCCAGCAGCTCCAGCGCCCGCAACAGTCGCCACTGTTGACGCCAGGCCTGGTAGCTCATGCCGGTCTCCCGCATGAAGATGCGGCCTATGGTCTTGTCACTGGCACCCACCCGTTCGGCCAGCCGGTTGAGCCGATCGGGCAGGGCGTCGCCCTGTTTCACCTCCTGCAGCCAGCCGGCCAGACGCACGTCTGACGGCAGCGGCAACTGCCAGGATTCCCGCGGCGCTTGCGCCAGCTCCTCTTTCAATAATGCCAGTGTGCAGGTCTGCTCTGCCTCCGGCTTGTCCCACGGCCAGAGCGCCATCCGTTCGATGATCTCCCGCAGCAGCGGGTTGACCGCCAGCACCGCCATCTCGGCCGGCAAGCCGGGCTCCGGCTGGAAGTAGAGGGAGCGATAGGCCACCACCCCGCGCATCAGCACCCGATGGGGCAGACCCGCCGGCAACCAGGCGGCCCGCGTCGGCGGCAGCAGGCAGACCTGATCGTCCAGCTCTATGGTCATGCAGCCAGCTTGGGCGAACAGCAGCTGATGGCGCCTGTGCTGGTGGCGGCCAGAGTCGTGCCAGCCGAGGGCGGCGGCGATCCCGATGGCACTGCCGTCGTGCTGGTCCGGATCAAAAGGGTGATCGGGAAGAATAAAGGCCATGTGTCCGATTCTTGATGTTTATAGTCCTGCTTATTGTAATCAGACATCTGGCGTCACTCTAGAATGACGGCCTCTAGTGAAGGAGGTTTGTCATGAACAACAAGTTGCCACCGCTCTGGCTGGTGGTCGGACTGATGATGTTTCCGCAGATAGTGGAGACCATCTACAGCCCGGTACTGACCCATATCGCCACTGAGTTTCGGGTGAGCGAGGGGCAGGCATCCCAGACCCTGTCGGTCTATTTTCTGGCGTTTGCGGCGGGCGTGGTTTGCTGGGGTCGGTTGTGCGATCTCATCGGTCGGCGCCCAGCCATGCTGGCGGGCTTGCTGACCTATGGTGCCGGCACCCTGCTGGCGTTGCTGGCCACCCAGTTTGAAACCCTGCTGCTGGCCCGGGTCATTGCGGCTTTCGGCGCCGCCGTGGGCTCAGTGGTGACCCAGACCATGCTGCGCGACAGCTATCAGGGCAGCGATCTGGCGCGGGTCTTCTCGGTGATGGGCATAGCGCTCTCCCTGAGCCCGGTGCTGGGGCTGGTGAGCGGCGGCCTGCTGGCCGATGGTTTTGGTTATCTCGGGGTATTTGGCGCCCTGCTGGCGCTGGCAGTCGGCTTGTTGCTGATGGCCAGCCGGCAGTTGCCGGAAACCCGGCCGATCACCACCCAGCGAGTGGCACTCTGGCCGCTGGCATGCCGGATGGTGCGTGATACCGGCTTGTGGCGCAGCGCCGCTCTGGTGGCGCTGTTCAATACCATGCTGTTCGGCTACTACAGTCTGGCGCCATTTCTGTTTGCCGGGCTGGGGCTGAGCGCGGGTGAGTTTGGTTACTCCGGTATCGTGCTGGCACTGGCGACCCTGGGGGGCAGTCTGCTCAACAAGCGTCTGCTGGGGCTTGGCTGGTCGCCTGCCTCCCTGATCCGGCTCGCCGCCGTGTTGGCTCTGGGCTCGGGTTGGCTGGTGTGGGCGAGTCAGGCGTCGCTCTGGTTTCTGCTGCCCATGACGGGAGTGGTAGTGGCATTCGGGCTGGCGATCCCCAATGTGCTGAGCCAGGCGCTGCTGGCCTATAGGGAGGTGGCGGGCAGTGCCGGCGCCCTGTTCGGGCTCGGTTACTACCTGCTGCTCAGCCTGGGGTTGGCGGTTGCAGCCAGCTTGCAGGATCTCGGTCTGCTGCTCGGTGGATGCGGTCTGTTGGCCCTGTGTTGTTGCTGGCGTCGTTCCACGTGAAACATCAGCTGCCGATAAAGCGGTAGCCGATGCCGGATTCGGTCTCGATAAGGGCGGGGTCTTGAGGGTTATCCCCCAGCTTCTTGCGCAGGCTGGCGATGACGATGCGCAGGTAGTGGGTGTCCTCCTTGTGGCTCGGCCCCCAGATGTCGTTGAGCAGCTGGGTCTGCAGCACCAGCTTGCCGGGGTGGCACACCAGCGCCTGCAGCAGGGCGAACTCCTTGCGGGAGAGGGCCACCTCTTCCTCCCCCAGGGTGACCCTGTGGCTGCTGCTGTCCAGGGTCAGCCCGCATTGGGGGAAGTGGCGGCACTCACCGCTGCTGACCCCGGCCCGCTGGCGCAGCAGCACCCGGATACGGGCCATCATCTCGCCGACGCCGAACGGCTTGCTCATGTAGTCATTGGCTCCAGCATCCAGCAGCCGCACCTTCTCCTGCTCCGAGTCCCGCGCCGACAGCACCAGTACCGGATGCTGATGGTGCTCGCGAATGGCCTGCAACACCTGGAGACCATCCCCATCCGGCAGGCCCAGATCCAGGATCACCAGGTCGGGGTTGAGGTGGCGATACTGCGCCACACCCTCGTTGACGCCAACGGCCTCGCTGACCTGATGGCCTTCGGCGATCAGGCTGATCCGCAAAAAACGGCGGATGGCCGCCTCGTCGTCGATGACCAGTATGTGAGCCATTCAACCTCCAGCTCGCTGATGAAAAAGGGCGGCGACCATCAGGCCGCCGGAGCATTGAGGGCCAGCGGCAGGGAGATGCGCATGCAGGTGCCGTTGCCGTTGGGGCCGGAAAAGGCCCAGATGCGGCCCCCATGGACCTCTATCATAGCGCGGGAAATGGCGAGGCCAAGCCCGGTGCCACGGCTGCCGCAATCACCGACCGGCTGGGTGTAGAAGAGGTTGAAGATCTTGTCGCGGTCCGACTCGGCGATGCCGACCCCGATATCGATGATGTCGATGATGAGGTCGGGGTCCGCCAGCATCACCTTGAACTCGATGGGGGTGCCGGCCGGCGAGTAGCGGGAGGCGTTGTCGAGGATGTTGACCAGCACCTGCTCGATCAGGGCGCCGTGCACATAGAGGCGGGGGATCTGCTGATCGAAGTGCACCAGCAGCTTGTGCTGGCGCCAGGAAGAGTCGAGCCGGCGGCGGGCATTCTCCACCAGATCCGCAAGATCGACCCAGTCCCGTTTCAGCTGGAAGTCGGGTGAGCCGATGCGGGTCATGTCCAGCAGGTTCTGCACATAGCTGTGCAGGCGGCGCGCCTCCTCCTGCACCGAGTGCAACAGCTCGCTGCGGTCTTCGCTGCTGATCCGGTCACCATATTCCAGCAGGGTGCTACCGGCGCCCATGATGGTGGCGAGCGGCGTCTTCAGATCATGGGAGACTGAGGAGAGCAGGGCGGCGCGCATCCGGTCGGTCTCTGCCTGCAGCTGGCTGTCGGCCAGCCGCTCGTTGAGGTCGATTCGGGCCAGGGCGGCGCGGATATCGGTGAGCAGCGCCTGCAGCTGATGCTCGGCCGAGGAGGCGAGCGGATTGGCCAGCAGTATGCCCAGCACCAGCTCATCGCTGAGGTGATGGTACTGGGCCTCGGCCGCGTTGAGGGTGGCGGTGTGGGCGCCGGCGCTCTGCTTCTGGGCCAGACACCAGTCGATGGCCGCCTTGTCGGTCTGCCCCGGCTTGTGCTCGGTCGAGCCGGCCCAGTACTGGTAGTGCCGATCGAGGGCAAACACCGGCTGGCCCAGTGCCAGCGAGATGGCCTGGCTCCCTTGCCTGAGCACCTCGACCGGACTGCTGGCGGTGGCCAGCCCCTGGCTCAGGGAGAGCAGGGCATTGCCCAGCTGCTGGGTCTCGCGCAGGCCGACCAGCTGCTGGCGCTGACGGGAGGCGAGCCGCCCGGCCGTGATGCCGACGATGAGCAGCACGAACAGGGTGAGCAGGTCGCTGTGGCTGGCGACGCTGAGGGAGAAGTAGGGGACGGTGAACAGCAGGTTGTGGCCGACGAAGCCCAGCACGGCGGCCAGGATGGCGGGCACCAGGCTGGTGGTGAGCGCGGTGGCCAGTACCCCCAGCACGAACAGCATGGGCAGGGAGGCGGGCGGCAGCCAGTGGGAGAGCCCCCAGACGGCGGCCGAGGTGGTCCCCATGATGACCACCGCCAGCAGGCTCTGGCGAATGTCCTTGGGGTGAAGCGGCTGCCAGTTCAGGCCGGGTTTGCGTTTCTCGGTATCCACCAGGGTGATCTCGAGCCCCTGTGCCTGCCTGAGCAGATGCTGCACCAGCGAGCGGCGCCACGGCGCCTTGTGGGGTTTGCCCAGCAGCAGTTGCGACACCTGCTGCTGTTCGGCCGTCTCCAGCAGGGCGTCGGCCACCGCCGGGCTGGAGAGGGTCAGCACCTTGGCCCCCAGCTGGGAGGCGAGCGCCAGCGCCTGCTCCTGTTCGGCGGAACGCTGCCCCTTGCTGTCGACGTGCACCACCAGCCAGGGCAGCTGGCGGCGCTGGGCGAAGCGGTGGCCGTAGCGCACTAGGGCGGCGCCGTGCTCGTCGCCGAGGCAGACCATCAGCTTGCCTCTTAGCGGCAGCGTGGTCTTGCCGGCGGCCTGCCACTGCAGTTGCAGATCCCCCTCCACGTGGCTGGCGGCGGTCTGCATCGCCAGCTCCCGCAGGGCGGTCAGGTTGTTGAGGGAGAAGAAGGACTGCAGGGCGGCCTTGGCCTGGTGGGGCACATAGACCTTGCCCTCCTTGAGACGGCCGAGCAGCTCCTTGGGGGGGAGGTCGATCAGCACCAGGCTGTCGGCTTCCAGCAGCACCTGGTCGGGCAGGGTCTCCTTGACCCTGACCCCGGTCAGCTGCCACACCAGATCGTTGAGGCTCTCCAGGTGCTGCACGTTGAGGGTGGTGTAGACGTCGATGCCGGCGCCGAGCAGCTCCTCCACATCCTGCCAGCGCTTCTCGTGGCGGCTGCCGGGGGCGTTGCTGTGGGCCAGCTCGTCCACCACGGCGATGGCGGGTTTGCGGGTCAGCAGGCCGTCCAGATCCATCTCCTCCAACCGCTGCTGGCGGTGCAGGTGCAGCTTGCGCGGCTGGATGGCGAGCTTGTCGAGCAGGGCCAGGGTCTCCTGGCGACCATGGGTCTCCACCACCCCGATCAGGATGTCGACCCCCTCTTTGGCCTGTTCCCGCACCGCCTGCAGCATGGCGTAGGTCTTGCCCACGCCGGGGGCGGCGCCGAGAAACACCTTCAGCTTGCCCCTGTGCTCCTGTTCCAGGCTCGCCAGCAGGGCGTCCGCCCTCACTTCATCACGCATCCCCGCGCTCCCGTTCCATCGGCCGAACCGCGGCCGTGACCTCATTGCTCATGCTTGTCCCCGTTGTCGAACGAGAGCCTCCCCGAACGGCAAGGAGCGCCCTCAGGCGCCCTTTTGATGATCGAGTTGCAGGTTCAACTGGAGAATGTTGACCACCTGCGGGCCAAGGATACCAGCTTGTGCCGCCGACTTGACCTGCTCCGTCAGCCGAACGGGATCCAGCCCCCGTTGCTCGGCGACCCGCTCCACCTGAGCCAGCACCGCATCGAGCGGCAGATGGGGATCGAGGCCGGAGGCGGAGCGGGTCAGCAGGGCGGGGACCCTGGCTTCCGGCTGCTCTTTGGCCGTCGTAGCGGCAAATTCGGCCCGCAGCGGCGAGCTCATCCCCTGGTTGCTGGCGCCGCCACCTATGGGGGCGAAGTCGCTGGCGGAGGGGCGGGAGTGGAAGTAGTCGGCCCGCTCGAATTTCTGGGCCAGCAGGGCGCTGCCGACTACCTGCTGCTTGTCGTTGGTGAGCAGGCTGCCGTTGGCCTGCCAGGGGAAAATAAGTTGGGCCAGCCCGGTGACGGCCAGCGGATAAGCCACCCCCAGCAGCAGGGTCAGGGTCAGCAGGGTTCTGATTGCTATCATGATTTTCTTGCTCCAAATGCGTTGGGTGGATGCGGGTCTGCCCCGCATCCGGTGATGCCGTTACACCAGCCCCAGGCCGGTGATGACCAGGTCGATCAGCTTGATGCCCATGCATGGGTGCACGATCTGGCCGTGGATACCATTGCGCTGCGTTTTCATCACACCAGCCCCAGGCCGGTGATAACCAGGTCGATCAACTTGATTCCGATAAAGGGCACGATCAGGCCACCGACACCGTAGAGCAGCAGGTTGCGACGCAGCAGGCTGGCCGCCGTGCCCTGCAGGCTGACCCCGCGCAGGGCCAGCGGCACCAGCGCGACGATGATCAGGGCGTTGAAGATGATGGCCGACAGGATGGCGCTCTCGGGGCTGCCCAGCTGCATCAGGTTCAGCGCCCCCAACTGTGGATAGGCGGCGATGAACAGGGCCGGCAGGATGGCGAAGTACTTGGCCACGTCGTTGGCGATGGAGAAGGTGGTCAGGGCGCCACGGGTCACCAGCAGCTGCTTGCCCACCAGCACCACGTCCAGCAGCTTGGTGGGGTTGGAGTCGAGATCCACCAGGTTGCCCGCCTCCTTGGCGGCCTGGGTGCCCTCGTTCATGGCCAGCCCCACGTCGGCCTGAGCCAGTGCAGGGGCGTCGTTGGCGCCGTCCCCGCACATGGCCACCAGCCGGCCGTCGGCCTGCTCTTGGCGGATGTAGGCCAGCTTCTTCTCCGGTGTCGCCTCGGCGATGAAGTCGTCCACCCCGGCCTCGGCGGCGATGGCGGCGGCGGTCAGCGGGTTGTCGCCGGTGATCATCACGGTGCGGATCCCCATGTGGCGCAGGATCTGGAAGCGGGCCTTGATGCCCGGCTTGATGATGTCCTTGAGGAACACCACCCCCAGCAGCTTCTCGTGGGTGCAGACCAGCAGCGGGGTGCCGCCCTGGCGAGCTATGCTGTCGACCGACTTGAGGATGGGCTCGGGCACCGCCTTGCGATCGAGGGAGAGGTAGCGCAGCACGGCGTCCACTGCCCCCTTGCGATATTGATGACCGTTGCGATCCAGCCCGCTCAGCCGGGTCTCGGCGCTGAAGGGGATGATGATGTCGCTCTCCAGCTGGCTCGGTCTGGTGTGGCTCTTGCCAGCCAGGGTCAGGATGGACTTGCCCTCCGGCGTGTTGTCACCCAGCGAGGCCAGCATGGCGGCCTGGGCCAGCAGGGCCGGATCGATACCGGGGGCCGGGATCAGTTCATCCGCCATCCGGTTGCCGAAGGTGATGGTGCCGGTCTTGTCCAGCAGCAGGGTGCGCACGTCGCCGGCGGCCTCCACCGCCCGGCCCGACTTGGCGATCACGTTGAGCTTCACCAGCCGGTCCATGCCGGCGATGCCGATGGCGGAGAGCAGACCGCCGATGGTGGTCGGGATCAGGGTGATGAACAGCGCCAGCAGGTAGAGCCGGGGCACCTGGGTGCCGTTGTAGTCGAGGAACCAGGGCAGGGTGGCCACCACCAGCAGGAAGATCAGGGTCAGTCCCACCAGCAGGGCGTCCAGCGCCATCTCGTTGGGGGTCTTCTGGCGCTTGGCCCCTTCCACCAGCGCAATCATCCGATCCAGGGTGCTTTCGCCCGGATTGTTGCTGATGCGCACCCAGATCTCGTCGGAGACGACGGTGGTGTTGCCGGTCACGCCGCTGCGATCGGTGCCCGACTCGCGGATGACGGGGGCGGACTCCCCCGTGATGGCGGCCTCGTTGACCGAGGCGATGCCGGCGACCACTTCGCCGTCGGCGGGGATCATCTCGCCGCTGCGCACCAGCACCAGATCGCCCTTGCGCAGGTTGGTGGCTGGCACCCACTCCCCCTTGTCATCCTGCGGATGGGTGACCCGGCGCGCCCTGAGCTGGCTCATGCCCGCCTTCAGGCTGTCGGCCCGCGCCTTGCCGCGCCCCTCGGCCAGGGTCTCGGCGAAGTTGGCAAACCAGAGGGTGAGCCAGAGCCAGGCGGTCAGCTGCCAGGCCAGTGAAGGGGCAACGCCGGAGACAGGCTGCCCCAGCAGGGATTCCACGCTGGCCATCACGGCCGCCAGCCAGAGGGTGAACAGGATGGGGCTGCCGAGCAGCGCCCTGGGGTTGAAGCGATAGAGGGCTTCCACCATGGCCTGCATGATCTGTGATTTCTGTTTCTTGCCCTTCACCTTGAGGGTGTCGGTGCTCATTGAAGCGGACTTGCTCATTGGAAAGCTCCCAGCATCGAATAGTTGACCACGGCGATCAGTGAGGTGTGCAGCATCAGAAGGCACCTCCCAGCAGGCTCAGGTGTTCCGCCACCGGACCCAGCGCCAGCACCGGCAGGAAGGAGAGGCCCCCCATCAGCAGCACGGTGACGATCAGCAGGGTGATGAAGAGCGGGCCGCTGACGGGGAAGTCCCCCTCGCTTCGCTCCTGGCGCGGGGCGCGGGCCAGCTGGCCGGCGATGGCCAGCACCGGAATGATGTAGCCGAAGCGGCCGAGCAGCATGGCCAGCCCGATGGCGATGCACTGCCAGCTGTCGGCGGCGGCCAGGCCGGCGAAGGCGGAGCCGTTGTTGCCGGCGGCCGAGGCGTAGGCATAGATCAGCCGGGACAGGCCGTGGGGGCCGTCGTGACCGATGACGGTGGCGGAGTCCGGCATCAGCAGGGTAATGCCGCCGATCACCAATACCCCGACCGGCATCACCAGCATGCTGGCGACCACCCATTTCATCTCGGTGATGCCGAGCCGCTTGCCCAGATAGGTCGGGGTACGCCCCACCATCAGGCCGCACAGGAACACGGTCAGCAACACGAACAGCATCATGCCGTAGATGCCGGAGCCGACCCCGCCGAAGATGACCTCGCCGAGCAGCATGTTGATCATGCCGACCATGCCGCCGAGAGGTGTGAAGCTGTCGTGCATGGCGTTGACCGAGCCGTTGGAGGCGGCGGTGGTGGCCACTTCCCAGATGCTGGACAGCACGGGGCCGAAGCGGCTCTCCTTGCCTTCCCAGTTGCCGGCCATGCTGCTGGCGTCAGTGGTGAGCTGGGCGAGGGCGGGGTCCGGTTTCAGCTCCTGGGTGATGGAGACGAAGAGCCCGATCACCATCATCAGGGTCATGGCGACAAGGATGGCGCGGCTGTGGGCCAGGTCCTTCACGTAGCGACCCAGGGTGCAGACCATGGCGGCGGCCAGTGTCAGCAGGGCGACCATCTCCAGCCAGTTGGAGAGGGCGGTCGGGTTCTCGAACGGATGGGCCGAGTTGACGCCAAAGAAGCCGCCGCCGTTGGAACCGAGCTGCTTGATGGCGATCTGGGAGGCGGCCGGGCCGAGCGGCAACAGCTGCTCCTGGCCTTCCAGCGCGTGGAACGGCAGGTAGGCAGACAGGCTCTGGGGTACCCCCTGCCAGACCAGCAGCAGCGCCAGGATCAGCGCCATCGGCAGCAGCACGTAGAGGCAGAAGCGCACCAGATCCTGCCAGAAGTTGCCGAGGTGGGTCGTCTGCTGGCGGGCGATGCCGCGGAATAGGGCGATGGCGACGGCGGCACCGGTGGCGGCCGAGACGAAGTTCTGGGTGGTGAGCCCCACCATCTGGCTGAAGTAGGAGAGGCTGGCCTCGCCGGAGTAGGCCTGCCAGTTGGTGTTGGTCATGAAGCTGACCGCGGTGTTGAAGGCGAGTTGCCAGTTCAGCCCGGGCAGCTGTTGCGGGTTGAGGGGCAGTAGCCCCTGCGCCAGCAGGATCAGGAACAGTAGGCCGAAGCCGGCGCCGTTGAAGGCCAGCAGGCTGAGGGCGTAGGACTTCCAGTCCTGCTCGCGCCCGTCCGTGCCGCAGCAGGCCAGGGTGGCGCGCTCGACGGGAGCCAGCCAGCGACTCTTGCCCTCAAATACCCGATACAGGTAGTTGCCAAGCAGAGGCGCCGGCAGCAGCACCAGCAGTACGAACGCGACGGGATAGATGATCTCTTGCCACATATCCGGTTCCTCACTCATGGGTGCGCGCAAGGGCGCGCAGCAGATAGCCCGCGAGGGCGAGGACCAGCAGCAGATATAGCCAATTCATATCGACTCCATTGGTGTAATTGACGACCAAATGGTAGGAATAACCGGCGTAAAGGCGCCATAAAGCCGGATTTGGCAGGCGTAAAATCGGCGTAAAAAAGCAGGTGTGGGTGCTATTTGAGGGAGGAGAAAGATCGAAAAACCCGGCCTGAGCCGGGTTTGGTTGCAAGTCGCTGAGGCTGACCTGATAGTGACAGGCCTGCTTCAAACATGCTTATCGCATGGTCACAAACTCTTCCGCGCTGGTGGGATGGGGAGTGGGAACGCAGTGGCCGGTTTGACCTCTATGCCCTAGCTCCCTCAGCGCATGGTGACAAACTCTTCCGCACTGGTCGGATGGATGGCAACGCAGTTGTCGAAGTCCGCCTTGGTGGCACCCATCTTCATGGCGACGCCGAAGCCCTGCAGGATCTCGTCCATGGCGAAGCCGATGCCGTGCAGGCCGACCACCTTCTCTTCCGGCCCGACGCAGACCAGCTTCATCCGGGTGGGCTGGCGATGCTGGGTCAGCGCCGAGTACATGGCGGTGAACTGGCTGCGGTAGACCTTGACCTGATCTTCACCGTATTCGGCGACGGCTTCCGGCTCGGTCAGCCCTATGGTGCCGATGGGCGGGTGGCTGAACACCACGGTCGGCACCAGATCGTAGTTGAGGTGCTCGTTCGGCTTGTTGTTGAACAGCCGCTCGGAGAGACGACGGCCCGCCGCAACGGCCACCGGGGTGAGCTGGATGCGGCCGGTGTTGTCACCGACGGCATAGAGGTTGGCGATGGCAGTATTCTGGAACTTGTCGGTCGGGATAAAGCCCTTCTCGTCGAGCGTGATACCGGTGGCGGCCAGGTTGAGGTTGTCGGTGGCCGGGACACGGCCGATGGCCCAGATCAGGCAGTCGACGGTGAGGTGGCGACCATCTTCCAGCTGCAGGGTCAGGCTCTCGTCGGCGTTCTTGACCACCGCCTTCGGAATGGCGTGGGTGTGCAGCTTGGGTCCTTCCTGCGCCATGATCTCCACCAGAGTCTCGTGGATCATGGGGTCGAAGTTGCGCAGCGGCGCGTGCTTGCGCACCACCAGGTGGGTCTCGGAGCCGAGCGCCTGCATCACGCCGGCGATCTCCACCGCGATATAACCGGCACCCACCACGGCAACCCGTTTGGGTTGTTCTTGCAACTCGAAGAAGCCGTCGGAGTCGATGCCCAGTTCGGCACCCGGAATGGCCGGCACTTCGGGGCGGCCGCCGGTGGCGATCAGTATGTGATCGGCGCTGTACTGCTCGCCATTCACCTCGATGGTGTTGCTGCTGACGAAGCGGGCGAAGCCCTTGATGACGGTGATCTGGTTCTTGCCCAGCACGTTCTGGTAGGACTGATGAATGCGGCCGATATAGGCCTGGCGGGACTCGACCAGCTTGGCCCAGTTGAAGTGGTTGAGAGTGGTGTCGAAGCCGTAGTCGGCGCCATATTTCAGGGCATCGGCGATCTGGCCGGCATACCACATGGCTTTTTTCGGTACACAACCGACGTTGACGCAGGTACCACCCAGTTCTTTGGCTTCAATCAGGGCGACTTTCTTGCCGTACATGGCAGCCCGGTTGGCCGAGGCGATGCCGCCGCTGCCGCCGCCGATGGCGATATAGTCAAAATGCTGTGCCATTGCGAGGTTCTCCGCTCATTAAGAATGCAATCACAGCATGATGGGGATAAAGCGGCTGGCTCACAAGAGCCAGCACTCAGTTATGTTGGATCGGCAGGCGAATATGGAACTGGGCGCCTTGCTCCGGTTCGCTGATGCAGTTGATGCGACCACGCAGCAGCTGCACCACCAGGTTGTAGATGATGTGGGTGCCGAGCCCGCTGCCGCCCTGGCCCCGCTTGGAGGTGACGAAGGGATCGAAGATGCGCGGCAGTATCTCGGGCGGGATGCCGCGGCCGTTGTCGCTGTAGTCGATCAGCAGCTCTTCACCCTGTTGCTCTACCTTGATGGTGATCTTCTTGGGCTTGTCCCAGTTGTCGAAGCCGTGGTTGATGGAGTTGAGGATCAGGTTTGAGTAGATCTGGGTGAAGCTGCCTGGGAAGGAGAAGATCGACAGCTTGGGATCGCACTGGATATCCACCTCGCACTGGGCCTTCTTCAGCTTGTGACCGAGGGAGACCACCACCTGATGCAGGTTGTCGGCGAGGCTGAAGTTGTAGCGCGCCTCGGACGACTGGTCCACCGCCACCTGCTTGAAGCTGGCGATGAGCTCGGAGGCGCGGCGCAGGTTGCCCTGCAGCAGCTGCATGGATTCATCCAGATTGACGGTGAATTCGGTGAGATAGGAGCGCGACAGCTGCTTGGAGTCGATGTGCTGCTTGAAGTCGGCCACCCGCTCCTGCAGGTAGGAGGAGGCGGTCACGCTGATGCCGATGGGGGTGTTGATCTCGTGGGCCACGCCGGCCACCAGGGAACCGAGGGAGGCCATCTTCTCCGACTCCACCAGGGTCTGCTGGGCCTGTTTCAGATCGTCGTAGGCCTTGCCCAGCTGGTCGTTGGCATCGCTCAGGCTGCGGGTACGCTCCACCACCTTGCCCTCAAGCTGTTCGTTGAGCTGGATGATCTCCCGCTCCACCTTCTTGAGGCGGGTGATGTCGTAGCCGAAGCCGATCAGGTATTTGAGGTTGGGCCCTTCGTAGAAGGGGGCGAAGGTCCATTGCAGCACCAGCTCGTGGCCCTGCTGGTCATGCATCATGACCTCTTTGTCCTCGATGGAGCCGTGATCGGCCAGGGTGGCCGCCAGCTGGTCGCGCTGCTCCTTGCTGACGAACAGATCCAGCCAGTTGTGCTGCAGTATCTCCTGCTGGTGGTAGCCGGTCAGCAGGATGGCCGCCGGGTTGATGCTGGCGATGTTGAGGTCCGGCTCCATGCAGCAGATGACCATGTTGGCGGAGTTGATCAGGGTGGCGGAGAAGTCCCGCTCCTGCTGCAGCTGTTCGGCGGCCTGATGGCGCGCCGCAAATTCGTCGAGCAGCCGGGTGCGCATCTGGTTGAGGGTGGCGACCAGGGTGTCGAGCTCGTCGGGTTTCTTGCGGGGCAGGGGGCGCCCCTCCAGGGTCAGCTCGGTGGTGAGCCGGTCCAGATTCAACTTCTGGGCGTAGTGGGCGATGCGATTGAGGTGACGCACCACCAGGTAATAAATGATGATCAGGATGCAAAACGAGACCACCAGGGTCTTGATGGTCTGGCTGACCATGATCAGCACGGATTTTTCGATGAGGCGCTGGTAGATCTGCTCCAGCGAAGCGGCGACGAACAGCTTGCCCACCACCTCGCCCTGATAGGTGAGGTTGAACTCGCGGGAGATGTCGTAGCTTTCCCGTTCCACCCCCTGGGTCAGCAGCGGCACTTCCGAGTTGCCGAGCATCTCTTTCACCATCACGAACTGCATGTTGGGCAGGTTCATTATGCCCTCGATCTGCACCTTCACCTGCTCTTCATCCAGGTTCCACAGGCTGGCGGCGATGGGCTGCAGGAAGGAGGCCTCGATCTGGCCGATGCTGTCCTCGATGACGGCCACGTCCTTGCGGTAATCCCAGGCAAGCTGCAACACCGTAATGATCATCGCCAATACGGTACTGCACACCAGAATGTAGGAGAGCAGGCGGTATGAGAGTCCGTTACGGCCGACGGCCCTAGCGGTCTTGGAGAAGAGTCCTGACATGGCGTCCTTGCGGTCTGGATATATTGCCATTTAGTTTAACTGCTTCATGCACTTATGTCGTGTTTCGTTCGCGTGATAAAAACAAGGCCCCGAAACGGGGCCTTGTTGATTCAAAAAGGTTTTTAATGACTCCCTTTCGCCTTGGGCGGAATGGATTCATCAAATACCGGCAGCGGTTTGTGTTCGGAGGCCAGGTAGGTGTAGATCACCGGCAGTACGAACAGGGTGAACACGGTACCTATGGCCAGACCGGCCACGATCACGATGCCGATGCTGAAGCGCTGGGCAGCCCCGGCCCCTGTGGCATAAAGCAGCGGGATGAGACCGGCGATCATGGCGGCCGTGGTCATCAGGATGGGGCGCAACCGCACCTTGGCGGCAGTCATGACGGCTTCTATCCGGTTGCGGCCGTGCAGCAGCTGCTCCTCCTTCGCCACTTCACAGATCAGGATGCCGTGCTTGGTAATCAGGCCGACCAGGGTGATCAGACCCACCTGGGAGTAGATGTTCATGGTGGCGGCACCCCAGGCCAGGGCGATCAGTGCCCCGCTGATGGCCAGCGGCACGGAGACCATGATCACCAGCGGGTCACGAGCCGATTCGAACTGGATCGCCAGCACCAGGAAGATGATGGCCAGCGCCAGACCGAAGGTGGCGTACAGGGCGCTGCCCTCGGTCACGAACTGGCGGGCCTCGCCCATGAAGTCGTAACGGTAGCCCTGCGGCAGCTTCTCGTCCGCCGTGGTGTTGAGCCAGTTGATGGCGTCACCCATGGTGGTGCCAGGCATCAGCACGGCACCTATGGTGGCGGAGTTGAGCTGGTTGAAGTGGGGCAGGGAGCGCGGCTCACCGATCACCTCGATGCTGATCAGGCTGCCGAGCGGGATGGATTTGCCATCGGCCGCCCGCACGTAGTAGCCCTTGATCGACTCGGGGTTGAGGCGGTATTTGCGCTCGACTTGCGGGATCACCTCGTAGGAGCGGCCATCCAGGTCGATGCGGTTGACGTAACCGTCCGACATCATGGTGCCCAGGGTGATGCCGATGTCCTGCATGGTGATGCCGTAGGCACCCGCCTTGTCCTTGTCGATCTTGATCTTCATGGTGGCGGAGTCGTACTGCAGGTCCAGCTCGGAGTAGACGAAGCGTCCGCTCCCCTGGGCTGCGGTCAGGATCTCGCTGGCCACCTGATAGAGGCTCTCGAAGTTGTTCGGCGTGGTGATGACGAACTGTACCGGCAGGCCGCTCGAGGCGCCTGGCAGTTCCGGGAACTGGAAGGTGGTGATGGACATGCCGGGCACGTCTTTCACCAGCCCGGCCACCCGGTCCAGCACCTCTTTCTGGCTCGCTTCACGCTGGCTCCACGGCACCATGGAGGCGATACCGAACGCCTGGTTGGCGTTGAACACCCCGGAGAAGACCTGGGAGAAGGCCACTTCCGGCTGGGAGTCCAGCACCTTGTTCACCTGCTCCATGGTCCCCTGGATGTAGTCCAGGTTGACGTTGGAGGGGGCGGTCCCCAGCACGGCCATGACGCCCTTGTCCTCGTTCGGTGCGAGCTCGCTCGGGATGAACTTGAACAGCATCGGCAGGCTGGCGAACACGATAACGGCGAACAGCACCACCACGATGCGCTTTTGCATCACGGCGTGCAGCATGGCGTCGTAGCGGACCGTCATGCGCTCGAGCAGGTGGTGTACCGTGCTTTCGAACTTGCCCGGCTCCTCGTTGGCCTTGAGCATCTTGGCGCACATCATGGGCGACAGAGTCAGGGCTATGATGCCGGAGACGAACACGGCGCCCGCCAGGGTCAGCGCGAACTCCTTGAACAGGGAGCCGGTGATGCCCCCCATCAGGGCGATCGGTGCGTACACGGCGGCCAGGGTGACCGTCATGGCGATGACCGGCACGGCGATCTCGCGGGTGCCTATGATGGCGGCACGGAACGGATCTTCCCCCTCCTTGACGTGACGATCCACGTTCTCCAGCACCACGATGGCGTCATCCACCACCAGGCCGATGGCCAGCACCATGGCCAGCAGGGTCATCAGGTTGATGGAGAAGCCGAACATCTGCATCACCATCACCACGCCGATCAGACTGAGCGGGATGGTGATAATCGGGATGATGACCGCGCGGAACGAGCCGAGGAACAGGGTGATCACCACCAGCACGATGGCGGCTGCCTCGGCGATGGTCTTGATCACCTCATGGATCGATTCGTTGATGGCCACGGTGGAGTCATAGAGGACGTTGGCCTCCATGGTGCTCGGCATGTTGCTCTTCAGGCTCGGCAGCATCGCCAGCACGTCGTGGGCGATGTTGATCGGGTTGGCGGTCGGCGCCGCGTTGATGGCCAGTACCACGGCCTCGCGGCCGTTGGCGGTGGCGCGATAAGTGTCGTGGCTCTTCTCCAGGGTCACCTTGGCGATGTCGGCCAGGCGGATCACCTTGCCGTCACGGGTGGAGACCACCAGGCGCTCGAGCTCCTCAGTGGTGTTGACCTGGGTTTCGGCGTTGCCGTTGTAGAGGGTGAAGTAGCCGGTAGCCTGGCCGGTGGCGGACTGATAGTTGTTGCTGTTGAGCACGTTCATCACGTCCGCGGCAGTCAGGTTGAACGCCGCCATCTTGGCCGGATCCAGCCATACCCGCAGGGCGTACTTGGTACCGCCGTACATGTCGACCTTGGAGACGCCACCGACGGTGAAGAGCTGGGGTTTGATGACCCGCTCCAGGTAGTCGGTGATCTGGCTGGCGTTGAGCTCTGGGCTGGTGAAGCCGATGTAGAGCACCGCCGTGGTAGAGCCGGTGGACATGGTGACCGAGGGGTCTTCCGACTCCTTGGGCAGCTGGGATCGCACCGAGTTGACCTTGGCCAGAATGTCGGACAGGGCAGCGTTGGGATCGGTGTTGAGCTTCATGTAAGCGGTGATGGTGGAGCTGCCGAGCTGGGTGGACGACGTCATGAAGTCGATGTTGTCCGCCTGGGCGATGGCCTGTTCCAGTGGCTGGGTGATGAAGCCCTGGATCAGGTCGGCACTCGCGCCGTAATAGCTGGTGCTGACCGTGACGACCGTGTTGGTCATCTCGGGGTATTCCCGCACCTGCATCTTGAACACGGCCTGCAAACCCAGCAACGCGATCAGGAAGCTGATCGAGATGGCCAGGATGGGCCGTTTGATGAATATGTCGGTAAAGCGCATCTGTCTCTCCGCGTTTTACAGCATGGGAGCCTGGTCAGGAACCTTCAGACCCTGGTCCTGCACGATTTTTACCTTGGCGCCGTTGCTCAGGCGTACCTGGCCGGACATGACCACTTCGTCACCCGCCTTGATGCCGGAGACCACGTGGGCATCGTTGCCCTTGCGCTCGCTCACCTTGACCACCACCTGCTCGACGCGTTTCACGCCGTCCTGCTCCTTCACCAGGTAGACGTTCTCGCCGTACAGAGTGAAGGTGATGGCGGTTTGCGGCAGCACTATCTGGTCCTTCTGGGCCGGCAGCAGGATGCTGGCGCGGGCAAACATGCCGGAGCGCAGCAGGCCGTCGTTGTTGGGGATGTTCGCCTGCACCTGGATCAGGCCGCTCTGGTAGTTGACGGCCGGCTCGATGGCGCTGATGTGACCCTTGAACTGGCGGTTCGGGTAGGCATCCACGTTGATCCGGATCTCCTGATTCAGGCTGATGCGGGAGATGTCGGTCTGCGGCACTGTGAAGCGCAGGCGCATCACGCTGGTGTCTTCCAGCCGCACTATGTCGGTGCCCGGCTGCAGGTACTGGCCGAGGAAGACGTTGCGCAGGCCGACCACGCCGGCAAACGGTGCGCGCACTTCGCGGCGGGCGATGGTCGATTTCAGGCTCTCGATGTCGGCCTCGAGGGAACGATAGGTCGCCTCGGCATCATCCAGCTGGTCGCGGGAGATGGAACCCTTGGTAAACAGGTTCTGGTAGCGTTCGTACTTGGCCTTGGCCGCCGGCAGCTTGGCCATGGAGGCGCGCAGGTTGGCCTTCTCGACGCTGGCGTCCAGGCTCAGCAGCAGCTGGTCCAGCTTGACGGTGGCGCCGGATTCGAAGGAGATGCTGTCGATGGTACCGGACTGCTCGGTCGACAGGGTCACCCCCTGATTGGGTTCGATGAAGCCGATCGCCTCTATGGTCGGTACCCAGTCACGGGTCTCCACCTTGTGGGTGGTGACCGGGAACTCGGGCTCCGGCATGTTGGCCATGTAGTTGGCTATCATCTTTTGCTTGAACAGGTTGAAGCCAATCACGCTGCCGAACAGGGCCAGCGCGATGAGCAACATGATGCTCATCCACTTTTTCATGAACTCTCGCTCCTGAGATATGAGTGCAATGTTTAAGGGGTCAAAATGGCTCGCCAGCTGGCCCGGATCACGGCTTCCAGCTGCTCTTGCGTCAGTTCGAATTGGTGCACCTGGCTTTGCAACGCCAGGTTTGCCACACAGTCCAGGCTCAGCACCTGCAGTACCCGAACGGGCAGGTCGATAAACAGGCCCTGTTCTATCCCCCGTTCGTAGAAGCGATCCAGCGGGGCCCAGGCGGCCTGGATGACCGGGTCCTGCTCCAGCTCAGCTCCCAGCGGGGATGTTTCATACTGCAATTTGCATTTGAGCGCGTTCGGTTCGTCGACAAAGATGGCGTGGATGTTGAGCCACAGCCGCCGAAATTGTTCGAACGATACCTCCTCTGTCTGCACGCCTTCCATGACCAGGGGATGACACTGGAGGATGGTGTGCCGATAGAGTTGACGGATCAGGTCATCCTTGTCGCTGAAATAGCGATAGATGGTGCCTGCCGCCACTCTGGCTTTTTTGGCCACCACGGCAATGGAGAGGCCGTGGAAACCCTGTTCGCCGAGTACTTCATGAGCCGCATCGAAAATGCGTTCTTTCTTGTTCATGATTGGATGATCACAACGACTGAATGAACGTTCATTCATTCTAGGGAGGCTTTGAGGCAAGTCAAGTTTTGCCCATCGCTGTCAGCAAGATGGTGGGGGTCAAAAGTAGCGGGGAGGGGCCGGAACCGGTCTGAATAACACAAAATCGCTTAAAAAAAGCCAGAAACGATGGAAAAACAAGCGGTTGATTCGGCTTGATAAAAAAAGGGTAGACAAGGTGGGTCCTCATCATTAATATTGCGCCCCGTTCGACAGCGTAGCGCCCGTAGCTCAGCTGGATAGAGCGCTGCCCTCCGGAGGCAGAGGTCACAGGTTCGAATCCTGTCGGGCGCACCATCAAAAGTGCGCCGGTTAAACGGGCGAGTTGAAGAACGAAAACAGCTGTGGTGGCTGTAGCTCAGTTGGTAGAGTCCCGGATTGTGATTCCGGTTGTCGTGGGTTCGAGCCCCATCAGCCACCCCATTTTACAGCTTGTCAGGTACGCGAAGGTGGCGGAATTGGTAGACGCGCTAGCTTCAGGTGTTAGTGCCCCCCGGGTGTGAGGGTTCGAGTCCCTCTCTTCGCACCATACTTGCTGTATAACGAGGATGACCGCATGGTCGTCTTTGTTTTTTGTAGAATCAAAATATTCTCGGTGATTAGCGCAGCCCGGTAGCGCATCTGGTTTGGGACCAGAGGGTCAAAGGTTCGAATCCTTTATCACCGACCACATTCTGAAAAACCTCGCTTCGGCGGGGTTTTTTGCTTTCTGCCTTGCCTATCATCCCGGCTTGCCGCGCCGCTGTAACGTTTGTTTACACTCTATCCGGGCAGTCTTGTCC
This sequence comes from Aeromonas sp. FDAARGOS 1408, assembly GCF_019048665.1. NCBI lineage: Bacteria > Pseudomonadati > Pseudomonadota > Gammaproteobacteria > Aeromonadales > Aeromonadaceae > Aeromonas > Aeromonas sp. FDAARGOS 1408. The sequence continues at coordinate 4,204,777 of NZ_CP077394.1, forward strand.
CCCCTTCAGTTATCCTGCCAGCTGGAGTCCTTGGTGACCGGATGTCACAGACCTCTTTCAGGCTTTTTTATGAATAACAAAATCTCGATTTTCTCCTGCAGACCCGCAGTCATGGCCGCCCTGCTGCTGGGCGGTTGTACCCTCAAGCCGCCGATGGATGAGGTGATGAACTCCATGGTCTCTCAATCGCAGAGCGAGTCTGCCTCCTCCCTCTTGCTGACCTACAACGGCTTCTGTGTCGGGGTCGCCGGGCAGCAGGCTGTCACCCAGGTGTGCGGTGGCAAAGACACCAGGTCGTTTGAGTGGGCGCTGGGAGAGCTGAAGATGCAGGAGACATGCCTGCAGGCCAGAAGCGGCAATGAGCTGATCCTGGCTCCCTGCGATGGTCATGCCCAGTGGGTGTGGCGGGAGGACAAGCTGTTCAACAACAAGGCCTCCCGTTGTCTGGATGTCGCGGGGCGGCGTCATACCCCGAATACGCCCTTGCGTTTGGCCGAATGCTATGGCGGTGCCAATCAGAGCTTCCTGGTCGGGGGGGATTGAGTGATGCGTCCATCTCCTTTGATTGCCGCCTGTCTCTCGCTTTCGCTGGGAGGGTGCCAGAGTCTGGACTCTTCGGATTTTCTGCTGGGGGCCGTGGTGATCGGTGCCATAGGTGCTGCCGCCTACTACGACCACAAGCAGGAGAAGAAGGAAGCCCGCAAGCGAGAAGAGTCGGGGGGCCAGTTGCTGGCAGCCAATGGCAAATGCCTCGACATTGCCGGTGGCGTGCGCAATGGCAACCAGTTGCAGCTTTGGGACTGCAACGGCGGAGAGAACCAGCGCTTTCGTCTGGATGGCAAGGCGGTGAAGGTCGGCGGCAAGTGCCTGGATGTGGCCGGCGGCGATCGCGACACCGGGGCCAGGGTGATCGCCTGGGATTGTCATGGCGGCAGCAATCAGCAGTGGCGCTGGGAGCGGGATCGGCTGGTCAGCCGCAGCAGCCACCTCTGTCTGGATGTATCCAAGGATGGCAGTGCCAATGGCACTCCCCTGATCCTCTGGCAGTGCCATGGGGGCGACAACCAGCGCTTTCGAAGAAAGTAACCCCGGATTGCCAATGCCAGTCAGCATCAACTGACTGGCATTGTTTTTGGGCGTGTCCCGGTGAACGGGGATCAGTAGTTGACGACTTTTTTGGCGTTCCACACCGTCATGGCGAGCAGCATGGAGACCACGGAGGCTCCGAGCCAGAAGTACTGGGCACTGCTGAAGTCATAGTGGGTCACGCCGTCGATCTCGCTGGTCTTGATGAGGGCCGCGGAGACCAGCTCCTGGATGGAGGCGGCGATGTAGGAGCAGAGGCCGATGAAGCCTTTCACGGCACCGACCGCCGTCTTGGGCATCAGGTCGCAGGCGGTCAGGCCGGCCAGGAACACCACCAGACCACCGATGGCGTAGCCGATCAGGGCCAGCGCGACGGCATCCATCATGCGGCTCTGCGGGCCCCAAAACATCAGGCACATGCCGGCCACGTTGGCCAATCCGTACAGCAGGGTGGGGATGTGGCGGTTGGCGTTGAATACCTTGTCGGAGATGATCCCGGCCAGGATGGCGCCGAGGAAGCCGGCGATGGGGTAGGCCGACATGGCGAAACCGGCGTCGATCAGGCTGTAGCCCTTCTGCTCCTGCAGGTAGAGCACGGCCCAGGAGCTCATGGCGTAGCGGGACATGTACATGCAGGCGCAGGCGGCGGCGATGAGCCAGACTACGGGCTGCTTGAGCACGAACAGCTGGGCGCGGCGGATTTCGGCCGGATCCACCTTCTTGGCGATCTCGGGGGCTTCACCAAAGGCGACGGCCGGCTCCGGCAGGGCATAGGTCTGCGGGCGATCTTTCAGCACCAGATACATGCACAGGGCGGCGATCAGGGAGGCGATGCCGGCGCCGATGAAGCCGGCCTTCCAGCCGAAGTAGCTGACGATGGTGGCGGTCAGGATCCAGGAGATGCCTTCCCCTATGTTGCGCGAGCCACCCCAGACCGAGTAGACCGAGCCCCGCTGCTTGGGGGAGAACCACTGGAAGATGGAGACGCAGGAGGGGGCGGAACCGACGGACTGGAACCAGCCGTTCAGGCCCCACATCAGCACCAGGAAGAAGGTGGCGGTGTTCATGCCCATCAGGATGGTGCAGATGGACGAGAGCCCCAGCGAGACCGACATGAAGCGGCCTATGTTGGCGTAGTCGGAAAGGAAGCCGTTGGAGAACTTGCCGACGGCGTAGGTGAACAGGAAGGCGGAGCCAATGACCCCCAGCTCCTCCAGGGTCACCACGCCGGAGTCCAGCATGGGTTTCTTGACCACGTTGAGGCTCATGCGCACGACATAGAACATGGCATAGCCCAGTACCAGCCCCAGGAAGACCTGCCACTGGTACTTGCGGTAAATCGAGCGGATTTTATCGGGCGAGGCATCCATGACCGGCAGGTCGGCTCGCGTCTTGAAGAAGTTGAACATGGGGTTCTCCGTTTCTATTTTGGCAGCATGGTTTCAGAGGGAGCTCTGATAGCGGCTGCCATCATATGAAGGGAGAAATTCAGCCGGCAAAAAGCCGGATATGGGTCAACTCTGACTCAATAATGGGAAAACCATGAGTCAAAAATGACATATTTGAACTGTCCTATTGATATTCAATGAATAACAATAGCCGCGTGCAGAGGCATAATGAGTCAGAACTGGCTCATCCTCGTAAAAATAAAAATTACGGCATGTTCCGAATATTAGATGTACTGCACATATTCCTGAATTAACGCGCGAGTCGACCGATAGTCATGCACCTCTTTTGCCGCCGGCTGGCCCTGTTCATGGGCAGCGTTTTGTTGCCATTCAGCACCCTGCAGGCCGCTTCACTGACGGTGCTTACCTCGTTTTCGGAGGCGCCGGTCAAGGCGGTGATCGAGGGCTTTGCCGAACAATATCCCGGGATCCGGGTCGAAGTTATTTATCGGCGCACCATTCCCTCCCTGCGCTTATTAACGGAAGCCGATGCACCGCAAGTCGATATTATCATGTCCTCTTCGCCGACTTTTTTTAACACGCTGGACAAAGCCGGTTTGTTGGCGGCTTTGCCAAATGAAACTATGCCGCCCAAATGGCTCGCTCCCCATACCCTGGGGTTGGGCAATAAAGTGGCCGTGGTCGGTTATTCCAGCAGCGGCATCATGTATAACCGCCATTATCTGGCCAAATATCAGCTGCCGCAGCCCACCAGCTGGCAGCAACTGGCGTCCCCGATTTTCATGGGGCACGTGATGATGAGTTCCCCCTCCCAGTCCGGCACCACCCACATGATGGTGGAGAGCGTGCTGCAGCAATATGGCTGGCAGCAGGGCTGGGCCCTGCTGATGCGCCTGGGCGGCAACCTGTCGGCCATCACGGCGCGCAGCTTCGGGGTGAGCGACGGCATCAGCCGCGGTCTGGCGGGGGCCGGCCCGGTGATCGACAGCTACGCCCTCACCAGCCAGGCCCGCTTCGATCACGTCGGCTTCAACATCATGCCCGACTCGGTGATCCTGCCGACCTACCTGGGGGTACCCCGTCGCTCGGACCATCCGCACAGTGGCGCCCTCTTCATCCAGTACCTGCTCTCCGACAAGGGGCAGGGGATCCTCGCCACTCCCGGCATGGCCAAGGCCACCCTGAGCCAGCCCGGGCTGGCCAGGCAGACCCGCTACGTCACCGACAAGGCGCTGCTCTATCGACGGGCAGGCCTGCTCAAGGCCCTGTTCGAGCAGGCCATCACCCAGCAGCTGCCCAGGCTGAAGATGACCTGGCAGGGGATCAACGGGTTGAATACCCATGGCGAGCCCTGGCGGGTTGCACTGCTGGAACAGGCCATCGCCAAGGCGAGCATGCCGCCGCTGAGCGAGCAGGAGGCGCAGGATCCGGCCCTGCTGGCGCTGTTTGACGGCCTCTATGACCGGGAGCAGGGCAATCCGCAGGCGGAGCGGGTGATGCACCAGTGGCGCCAGGCGACCGAGGCGCGCCTGAACGAGGCGCAGCGGCTGGTCGAACAGGCGGCCAGGCCATGAGCCGGCTGGGGCACCTGCTGGCCATGCCGCGCAGCCTGGGGCGGCGGCTCATCCTCGCCTTCGTGGCCATCACCGCCCTGACCGGCGCCATGGGCATGGCCGCCTATGTGATGTGGGATCGGCTGGGCCGGCAGATCCACCTCATCGTGGAGGAGAGCCTGCCCGCCATCGACAACGCCTATCAGCTGGAGCGGGCCAGTTCCCGCCTGCTGCTGTTGCTGGCCCAGCTGCGCGATACCCGGGATCCGGTGCAGTACCAGCGCCTCTCCCACGCGGTGTCGACCACCCTGCGGGACATCCAGCGTGCCTACCGGCTGGGCACCCCGGGGGATCAGGAGACACCCTCGCAACGCCAGGCGTTCGGGGAGCTGAGCGCGCTGGTGGCGGATCACGGGCGCTACCTCAAGCAGCAGATCGAGCACGCCGAAACCCTGCAGCAACTGCAAAAGCGCAGCAACTGGCTGCATCAGGATCTGGTGGACGATGCCGCCCCTCTGCTGCAGGAGGTGGAGTGGCACCTGACCGGTATGGTGGCCAGCCCCGACGACATGAGCGAGTTTGGCAACGTCATCAAGGAGTTCTCCGCCCTGCAGGATCTCACCTTCAAGGAGAACGAGCTGCAGTCCCTGGTCGGCGAGGTGATCGCCCAGCGTTATCAGCAGGATCTGGAGAGCGCCTTCCTGTTCATCGGCTACAAGATCGACGAGATAGACGAGCTGACCTCGCGGCTGGCGGAGTACCCCTCGACCGTGAGCTACCGCCAGATCCTGCAGGACATCATCACCCTGGTGAAGCCGGACGGCCCGCTGCACCGGCTGCTGCTGGCGGATGTGCAGACCCATCAGCAGCTGACGGCCCTGCGCCCCCGGCTGGACGACGCCGTGTCGCGCTACCACCAGAAAGTCAGCCTGATGGTGAGCGACGCCAACCGCTCTCTCAGCGCGCTGGGGGAGGACAGCAGCCAGCAGGTGGCGACCGGCAAGCTGGTGATCCTGGTGGTGCTGGCGCTCACCCTGCTGCTCAGCATCTTCGTGCTGGTGGTGCTGATCGGCCGCCGGCTGATCAAGCGGCTCGACCTGCTAGGGCAGGAGTTGGACAGGGTCGCTGCAGGCCGGCTGGACGTGCCGGTCAGCACCAGCGGCCGGGACGAGATCGGCCGACTGGGCGACAGTTTGCGCCACTTCAGCCTGCAGTTGCAGCAGATGGAGCGGGCCAATGCCCTCAACCTCATCAACAACACCCAGGCCTGCCTCATCACCTGCCATCCGGATGGCACCATAGAGTCGGTCAACCCGAGCGCGCTCACCCTGTTCCGGCAGACCGGCGTCGAGCCGGGCCAGCCGTTGTGGCAGGCCTTTCCACCAGCGGCGAGGGCGGTGCTGGCGGATCAGTTCGGGGCGGGCCAGCCGCTGCACCGGCTCGGCCACAGCGAGTGCACCCTGGCCTGCGATCAGGACGAGACGCCCCGTTTCCTGCATCTCAACCTGCGCCGCTTCGAACAGGGGCGCGGGTACAGATTCATCATCACCATCACGGATGTCACCCGCCAGGAGCTGACGGCCAGGGAGCTCGGCCTGCGGGTGGCGGAGCGTACCCGCGAGCTGACCGAGAACAACCGGCTGCTGGCCGAGGAGGTGGTGCAGCGCCAGCAGGCGGAGCGTACCCTGCTGCAGACCCAGGATGAGCTGATCCAGGCGGCCAAGATGGCGGTGGTGGGGCAGGCGATGACCAGCCTGGCCCACGAGCTGAACCAGCCGCTGTCGGCGATGATGACCTACCTCTACACCAGCCGGGCGGCCCTCGCCGCCGGCCAGATGCAGGCGCTGGACCAGGATCTGGGCAAGCTCGACAAGCTGGGGCGGCGCATGAGCCGCATCATCAATGCGCTGCGCCATTTCGCCCGCAAGTCTCCGGCGGAGGAGGTGCGGGTCCGGCTCGAGCTGGGGGCGCTGGCCGAACAGGCCATGTTGCTGCTGGAGACGCGGGCGAAACGCGATGGCTGCACCCTCTGCAACGAGTTGCCGGAGGGGCTCTGGCTCGAGACCGACCCCGTGCTGCTGGAGCAGGTGCTGGTCAACCTGCTGGTAAACGGACTGGACGCGGTGGCCGGGTTGGCGCGGCGGGAGGTCCGGCTGCAGTTGCTGGAACAAAACGAAGCCCGGCTGCGACTGGCGGTGGTCGACAGCGGTGCCGGCTTCGGCGAGGCGATCCTGCCCAGGCTGTTCACCCCCTTCACCACCTCCAAGGAGGTTGGACTGGGGTTGGGGCTGACCATCTGCCGCTCCCTGCTGACCCGCTGCGGCGGCGAGATCATGCTGGGCTCGGCGTTGACTGGCGGCGCCATGGTGATAGTGGAATTGGCGGCGGTCGACCCTGCCGGGTCGAACGCCCATCAGAACGAGGAGAGTGCCATCTATGCTGTTGCCCGCTAACCGTCCCGCCAACGTGCTGCTGGTGGACGATGACGAGGACGTGCTGGAGTCCTATTGCCACCTGTTGCGGCTCTCCGGCTACCAGCCGAGGGCGACCACCTCTCCCCACGAGGCGCTGGAACTGCTGGCCGGCCAGTGGCCCGGGGTGCTGGTCTCTGACATCTACATGCCCGCGATGAACGGCATGGAGCTGCTGGCCCGGGTGCACGAGATAGATGCGGAGATCCCTGTCATCATGATCACCGGTCATGGCGACATTCCGCTGGCGGTGAAGGCGGTGAAACAGGGGGCGTTCGACTTTCTGGAGAAACCGCTCCATCCCCAGGATCTGCTGGGCCTGCTGGAGCGGGCCTGCCAGCAGCGCAGCGCCGTGCTGGCGCGCCGCAGCGAGATCCAGGCGACGGTGGATGACGAACTGATCGGCACCAGCCCGCAGATAGTGGCGATCCGCGGCCAGCTCAACCAGCTGGCGCAGACCGACAAGGATCTGCTGCTGGAGGGGCCGGCCGGCTCTGGCCGCCACACCCTGGCCCGGCTGCTGCACAGGATCAGCGCCCGGCGGGAGCAGGCCTTCCAGCTGCACGACTGCGGGTCGGCACCCAGTCTGGCCGAGGTGCAGGCCAGCCTGGCGCAGGCCGATCAGGGCACGCTGGTGCTGCAATCCCCGGCCCGCCTGAGCGCCGACTGCCAGCGCTGGCTCGGCAACCACCTGCTGGATCAGGAGCGCAAGGGAGGCAAGTCGCTGCGCACCATAGCGCTGTTCGAGGAGTCGCCGGAGGCGCTGGTGGAGCGCCAGCAGCTGATGCCGGAGCTCTACTACTTCCTCTCCCAGGTGCGGCTCAGGCTGCCGCGGCTGGTGGAGCGCAGCTGCGACATCATTCCCCTGTTCCGGGCCTTTCTGCGACAGGGCTGCAAGCGCATCGGCCGGCCGGTGCCGGCGGTGGATCGCGCCTATCTGGAGACGCTCAAGCGGCATCAGTGGCCCGGCAATCTGCGTGAATTGCGCAACGTGGCCGAGCTCTATGCGGTGGGGATCGTCAAGCTGGCCGGTGCGGAGCGGGCGATGCCGCTGGCCAGCGGCAAGGAGCCGCTGGACGATCTGGTGGAGGAGTTCGAGCGGCGGGTGATCGAAGATACGCTGTTCCTCTTCTCCGGCCGGGTGACCGACGCCGCCCAGTACCTCGGCATTCCGCGCAAGAAGCTTTACCTGCGCATGAAGAAGCACCAGCTCGACAAGGAGCAGTTCAAGCCGGCCACCTGAGGGGTTGCCGGCCTGCTCGTTCGGAGGATTATCCGGGCGGGAGCACGCCATGAGCCGCAGCGTGGCTCATGGCGCCTTGTCTCAGGCGACGTCGACGCCCTGCAGGGCGAACAGCTGCTCCAGATAGACGGCGACGCCGTCCTCGTCGGAGCTCAGGGTCTGCTCGTGGCTGGCCAGCGCCAGCTTGAGCCGGTCGTGGGCATTGCCCATCACCACGCCACGGCCGACCATGCTCAGCATCTCGAAGTCGTTCATGCCGTCGCCAAAGGCCACTGCCTGGGACATCTCCAGCCCGTGCTGCTCCAGCACGGCGCGCACCGCATTGCCCTTGTGTACCCCGGCGTGCATCACCTCGAGACAGTCCGGCAGGGAGAAGGTGACGTTGAGCCGATCACCATAACGCTGGTTCAGTTCTGCCTCGATCTGCAGCAGCTTCTCGTGCTCGCCGATGTAAAACACCTTGTTGACCTTGTCCAGCGGATGGCTGGCGAGATCGGTCAGGCGGTAGCTGAAGCCGGATTCATGATGGAACTGCAGCAGCCAGGGCTTCTCCTCTTCTACCAGCCACTCGTCGCCGTAGTAGAGGTTGATGTGGATGGAGGGGTCGCGCTCCAGCGCGATCAGCTCGGCCGCCACGCTGTCCGGCAGGGCCTGGTTGAAGATCAGTTGATCCTGTTTGTCGTGCACCACGGCGCCATTGGAGGTGATGAGATAGATGTCGAGCCCGAGCGTGTCGCGGATGCTGCGCACATCCACATGGTGACGGCCGGTGGCCACCACGAACTTGACTCCCTGATCCACCAGACGGTGCAGGGTATCGCGGGTGCGGGGGGAGATCTGGTGCTGCCCGTTGAGCAGGGTGCCATCGAGATCAGATACAACGACCTTATACATCATCACCTCGGGGTTACGAATGAAAGCGGGAGCAGTGTACAGCAACCGCTCCCGCGACCCCATTTATTTAGGGATACAAAAAATAACCAGCCGTCAGTAGCGCGCGAAGAAGGCCAGGGTGGCGTTGAGCGCGGCCTGGCGCTGGGGATCGGCCTCCATGAACAGCTCGTGCCAGGCCCCTTCGATGCGCAGCGGCTTGCCCCCTTCGCAGCGAGCGAGTGCGCAGAAGGCATCCTGCGCCGCGTTGTCCACCACGCCGTCGTCGCCAGCCTGCAGCAGCAGCAGCGGCGTCTTGATGGCACCGGCCTCGGCCACGGCGGCGTCCGCTCCCGTCAGTCCCTGATAGATCCAGTGGGCGGTGGCACCTCCCAGCTTGATCTGCGGGCGCTGCTCATAGAGCTCGCGGAAGGCCTGATAGCGGGCTTCGCTGTGGCTCAGACCGTTGTCGGCAAAGTCGTGGCTCTCGTACGGGCCCTGACCCGGGCCGTAGGGAGGCTCGCCCAGCCAGCCGCCGACCGTGCCTATGGTGGCCGCCAGCCCCTTGGCCAGCCACTTGGGTAGGCCGCCGAGATTGATGCCCATCATGGGGGAGGAGAGCACGGCCGCCTCGATGTCACCGGGCCAGCGCTCCAGATAGCGGGCCGAGATGGCGCCGCCCATGGAGTGGGCCAGCAGGAACAGCTTGGCGGGTTGGTCCTGGGCGATCACCTCGTCATGAAACTGCTTGAGATCGAGTACATAATCGTCGAACTGGTCGACATATCCCTTCTCCGGGTCGGCCAGCAGCCGATCGGACAAGCCCTGGCCGCGGTGGTCGATGAGGTAGAGGCTGTAGCCCTGACGCCACAGATCCCAGGCCAGCTCCTGATACTTGAGGTAGCTTTCGACCCGGCCGTTGACGATGAGGATGGCGCGATCGACCTTGGCCTGGCGCAGGGCGGCATAGCGGATGGTGACACCATCCTTGCTCTTGAAGGCGCTCTCGACGGCGTGCTGGCGCCAGAAGTCGGGCAGCGTCTGCTGATGGAGGGTGGCGACGTCGGCTTCCGGCGTCAGCTGGTAGGGATTGTTCACGGCGAGGGCTCCGGCAGAAAACAGGGTCAGGGCCAGCAGGGTGGGCGACATCAGCTTCATGATGCCGACTCTTGCTGCCAGTGCTGGTAAAGCCCCTCGATGTCGCCCGAGCAGAGCAGCGGCATGGCCGCCTGCAGGCGCGGCAGCGGCCAGTCCCACCACCGCATCTCCTGCAGCAGGGTAATCTGCTCATCGCTGAAGCGGCGACGGATCGGCTTGGCCGGGTTGCCGCCGACTATGGTGTAGGGCTCCACATCCCGGGTGACCACGGCGCGAGTGGCGATGACGGCGCCATCGCCTATGGTGATGCCGGGCATGATCATGGCTTCCGAGCCGATCCAGACGTCATTGCCGACCCGGGTATCCCCCTTGCGCTGGAAGCCGCTCTGCACCCCCTCGCCAAAGGTGCCCGGATCGAACGGGAAGGTGGATACCCACTCCATGCGATGGCCCTGATTGCCGGCCAGCAGGAAGGTGGCACCCGAGCCGATGGAGCAGAACTTGCCGATGAGCAGGCGATCCACCTCGCCCCAGATGCCGCTCTCCCAGGTCTCCCGGGTCGAGTCGTCACCCAGCAGATAGCGTACGCAGTGATCCTCGAACGTCTTGCCATGGTAGTAGCCGGAGTAGTAGCTGTAGTCGCCCGCCTCGATATTGGGGTTGCTGAGATGCTCCCGTATTACCTGGGACTCCAGCCAGCTGCCAAAGGGACTATTCATTATTATTGCTCCTGTAATTGCTCATCTTGCTGTGCAGCCCAGCCTTTGCGGGTCAGCTGCATCTGCTGCCACCACTGCTCGTCAGCCAGGATCTCACCGGCCGGGCCGAGCTGGGGATAGGGCATCTCTTTCTCCTTGCAGAGCTGGGCATAGATGGGGTAGCCCCCCTCGAACAGTATGCTGTTCTGCTCCTCTAGGTCGAGCGGGCAGCCGCGTTGATAACAGCCGGCCAGCTCGCGCTGGCGCTGGGCCTCGTAGAGGATGGCGGCGGCGGCCACCGAGACGTTGAGGGACTGCACCATGCCCACCATGGGGATGACGATATGGTGATCGGCCAGGGCCAGCGCCTCTTCGCCGATACCGTGCTTCTCCTGGCCTACCAGGATGGCGGTGGGTTTGGTGTAGTCGATGGCGCGAAAATCCACCGAGCTGTCGGAGAGGTGGGTCGCCAGGATCTGCATGCCGGAGGCTTTCAGCTCGGCCACTGCGCTGCCGATGTCCGGGTGCAGCTTCACGTCCACCCAGTTCTGGCTGCCGCGGGCGGTACCCTTGCGCTTGTGGATCCAGCTCTTTGGCCAGACCGCGTGCACCCGGTGGATGCCGATGGCATCGGCGGTGCGCACGATGGCGGCCAGGTTGTGCGGCTTGTGGACCTCTTCCATGCAGACGGTCAGATCGAGCTGGCGCTGGGCCAGCATGTCGGAAATTCGTTTGAAGCGTTCAGGTGTCATGTCAGTTTCTATCGGGTGAGGCTGGTGCGCGCATCGCTTGCATGCACAGGGTCAAATCGGGCTGGCGCCGGGCCAGCATGTCTCTTGAAAAGCAGCAGGCGGCTTGCGCCGCCTGTGTTCAGTTTTTCTGCCGGCTCACCTTGAGCACGTTCGGCATCACCCGGATCTTGCGCATGATGTTGGCGAGGTGGATCCGGCTCTTGGTAGTGATGAGCAGGGTGACCAGATAGACCCGGCCATCCTTCTCTTCGGTGCTGATGGCGTGAATGTTGGCGCCGGTGGCGGCAATCACGTTGGCCAGCTCCGCCAGGGCGCCCTGGTGGTTGACGATCTCGATGCTGATGCCGGTACGGAACTCCTGTTCCTGCTCCTTGTCCACTTCCCACTGCACCGGCAGGTACTTGTCCGGCTCCTTGCTGTAGCCCTTGATGTTGCGGCAGGCTTCCTGATGGATCACCAGGCCCTTGCCCGGGCTGATGTGGGCTATGATGGCGTCCCCCGGGATGGGGCGGCAGCAGTTGGCAAAGGTGACCAGCATGCCGTCGGCACCCTTGATCGGCATCTTCTTGCTGCTGGACTTGGGCTGCTCTTCCGGCGGCAGTTCATCCCCCAGCATGCGGCGTGCCACCATCACGCTCATGGCGTTGCCAAGGCCCACGTCGGCCAACAGGCCCTGCAGGTTCTCGTGCTTGGTGTCGGCCAGCACCTGCTTGATGCGAGGCTCGGGGATGTCTTCGATGTTCTTGGCGCCGAGTGCATGGTTGAGCAGGCGGCGACCCAGCACCACCGACTCCTCGGTGCGCAGGTTCTTGAGGAACTGGCGGATCTTGGAGCGGGCCTTGGTGGTCACCACGAAGTTGAGCCAGGCCGCGTTCGGGCGGGCCCCCGGTGCCGTGATGATCTCCACCGTCTGGCCGGAGTGCAGCGGGCTGCTCAGCGGATAGGGGTGGCGGTCGACCCGCGAGCCGACGCAGGCGTGGCCGATGTCGGTGTGCACCGTGTAGGCGAAGTCCACCGGAGTGGCCCCGGCGGGCAGCTCCATGATGCGCCCTTCCGGCGTGAACACGTAGATCTCGTCGGGGAAGAGGTCGGTCTTGACCCCCTCGATGAATTCAAAGGAGCTGCCGGCGCTCTGCTGCAGCTCGAGCAGGCTCTGCATCCAGCGCTGGGCGCGGATCTGGGCCGTGGTGCCCGAGCTGTCGCCATCCTGCTTGTAGGCCCAGTGGGCGGCGACGCCCTTGTCGGCCATCTGATCCATGAATTCGGTGCGGATCTGCACCTCCACCGGTACCCCGTGCGGCCCCACCAGGGAGGTGTGCAACGACTGGTAGCCGTTGGTCTTGGGGATGGCGATGTAATCCTTGAAGCGGCCGGGGCGGGGCTTGTAGAGACTGTGCATCTGGCCCAGCACCCGGTAACAGGTATCTATGTCCTTCACCCTCACGCGAAAGGCGTAGATATCCATTACCTCATGAAATTGCAGCTCTTTTTTCTCCATCTTGTTGTAGATGGAGAACAGGTTCTTCTCGCGGCCGCTGACCTGGGATTCGATGCCTGCTTCCCGCAGCCGGCCTTCAATCTCGCTCTGGATGGAGTCGATGATTTCGCGGCGATTGCCGCGGGCGCGGCGCACCGATTCGCGCAACACCCGCGAGCGCATGGGGTAGAGCGCCTCGAAGCCCAGCTCTTCCAGCTCGTTCTTCATGGTGTGAATACCGAGGCGGTTGGCGATGGGGGCGAAGATCTCGAGGGTTTCCCGGGCGATGCGGCGGCGCTTGTCCGGCCGTAGCGAGCCCAGGGTACGCATGTTGTGGGTGCGGTCGGCCAGCTTGATCAGGATGACCCGGATATCCTGGGTCATGGCCATCACCATCTTGCGGAAGTTCTCGGCCTGGGCCTCCTTGCGATCGCGAAACTTCAGCTTGTCGAGCTTGGAGACGCCTGATACCAGCTCGGCAACGGCATCGCCAAACAGTTCGGCCAGGTCGGCCTTGGTGACAGGAGTATCTTCGATGACGTCGTGCAGCACGGCGGCCATCAGGGTTTCATGATCGAGGCGCATGTCGCCGAGAATGCGGGCAACGGCAACCGGGTGGGTGATGTAGGGCTCGCCGCTGGAACGCATCTGTCCCTGGTGAGCATCACGGGCCACCACATAGGCTTGCCTGAGCTTCTCCACCTGCTCGGGTGGCAGGTAGGAACTGGCTATTTCTTTAAGATTTTCAAATAAATACAAGACAGTCCCCGCAGCGGTGAAACGGCAATCCGTGGATATAGAGGGTATAGTCCTGAGTTTGCGAGGTTTTCGAGCGGTTGTAAATGGGGGAGAACAGTCGGCACCCGGGCGGGCGCCGACTATAGGAAACAGCTGACTTAACCGCGGCCTTCGGCGATGGCAGCAACGGCAGCCAGCTCGGCGGCTTCCTGCTCTTGCTGCTCGTAACGATCCTGGGTGTCCATCACCTGGTTGTTCACCAGACCCAGTTCGATCTCACGCAGGGCGATCACGGTCGGCTTGTCGTTCTCTTCGTCAACCAGGGGATCTTTGCCTTGAACCGCGATTTGACGGGCGCGGCGTGCGGCGACCAGCACCAGGTCAAAACGGTTACCTACCTGTTTTACAGCATCTTCTACAGTAACGCGTGCCATGCAGGACTCCAGTGTTTGGGCTTTCTCGGTTTAAAAAAGCGGTGTTTAAAAATGACGCAAAAGTTTACTTGTTTTTGGCCTATTCTGCCAGTAGCTGTTGCAGCAAGTTTTGTTGGGCCTGCTGCTGCTGGCGCAATTCCAGCCGTTGGCACTCGATGACAGCCCTGAGCTGGAACAGTGCCTGCTCAAAGTCTTCGTTGATGATGACATAGTCATACTCGTCGTAGTGCACCATTTCGGCAATGGCTTTATCCATCCGGCCCTTGATCACCTCGGCACTGTCCTGGCCGCGACCGATCAGGCGGCGCTCCAGCTCTTCGCGGCTGGGGGGCAGGATGAAGATGGACTTGGTCGGCATTTGTTCTCGGATCTGGCGGGCACCCTGCCAGTCGATGTCGAGGAAGACGTCAATGCCCTGCGCCAGGCAGGCTTCGATGGCGGCACGGGAGGTGCCGTAGTAGTTGCCGAACACCTCGGCCCACTCCAGAAAGTCGCCGCGCTCGATCAGCGCCTTGAACTCTTCCACCTTGACGAAGTGGTAGTGCACCCCGTGCTCTTCACCGGGACGGGTGGCGCGGGTGGTGTGGGAGACCGACAGCTGCATCTTGCCTGCGCTGTTGTGCTTGGTCAGCAAGGCATTGAGCAGGCTGGATTTACCCGCTCCGCTCGGGGAGGAGATGATATAGAGAGTGCCTTGTTGCGCCATGTCTGTACCTTTAATCTAAACCCGTGTTTTGGTTGTAGCAGAGGCCGCCGTCTTGTGCCCGAAAGGGAGACAGCCAAATCCGAAACGCGGAAAATTCTTGAAGAAGAGGGATGTAAAGGCGGCGAATTTTAACAGAAGGCGGCGGATAAAAAAACGGCCGGAATCATATTCCAGCCGATCAAAGTATTCGTAGCTTGCTGCGGGAGCGTAACCCACATCAGCCCTCATTCTGCCTGCCGTTGCGGGGTCGGGCCAGCAGATTATCCCTGCCGCTGGCTTCGGGATTTCCGAGTTGCGCGCATCATCAGCGCGGCAGTTGGCGCTCGGCGCAGAGCCGGTCGAAGGCGGCGATGACCCGTTCGCTGGTGATTTTGCCCATGGCGTCCGGATCCTTGAGGCGGGTGCGCCAGCCAAGCTCGGCCAGCGGCTTGCTGGTCTCCTGCTCAATCAGCTCCTGATAGACGCTGACCGCGTAGTCGCGGCACAGATAGGGGCCGGTCCGATCCGGGTTGTGGTGGGCATAGAGGCCGAGCACCGGTGTACCCACCAGGGTGGCCATGTGAGCCGGGCCGGTATCGGGAGCCAGCACCAGGCTGGCCTCCTTGATCAGCGCCAGCAGTTGCTTGAGGTTGGTCTGCCCCACCAGATCCACCGGCTTGCTGTGGCTTAAGCGCTGAATGTTGGCAGCCAGTTCCCGCTCCAGCCTGGCCGGCCCGCCACACAGATAGACCTGAAACCCCTTGCTGGCGGCGTGATCCGCCAGCGCGGCATAGCCGGCGGCAGTCCAGTTCTTGAAGGCCTTGCTGGCGGCGGCGCAGATGAGCAGGGTCGGCTTGCCGCCGATCTTCTCCTTCGCCCAGGCCTGGTGCTCGGCGCTGATGGGCAGTTGCCAGTCAGGGGTCAGATCCTGGATGCCAAGCTCTTTGGCGAAGGCGAGGAAACCGTCCAGCACGTGAGGCGAGGCGGGGGATGGCACCTTGTGATTGGTGAACAACCACTGGCCGTCGCTGGCCCGTTCCCGATCAAACCCGAGCTTGACCTTGGCCTTGATGCCGAGGGTGGCGATGCTGGCCCGCATGGCCGCCTGCAGGTGCAACAGGGCATCGAACCTGCGCCCCTTGAGGGTTTGCCACAGCTCGCGGTAGCCGCGCCAGCCCTTGCTCTTGTCAAAGGGGATGACCTCGACCCCGGGCAGGTCGGCAAACAGGGTCGCCTCAATCTTGCCGGTGATCCAGGTGATGCGGGTCTGGGGCCAGGCCCGTTGGATGACGCGCACCAGCGCCAGCGCGTGGCAGCAGTCGCCGATGGCGGAGAGCCGCAGGATGCAGATGGAGGAGGGCGGCGTTTGGAACAGCGGCATGATGTGGCGCAACGATGGCAAAATGGATGGATGGCATTATGCAAACTCCCCTGTGGATTGTAAAATTGCGCACGACTGGCAGCCGGCCCCATCGGGCCCCTGTTGCCCTGGCCCTGAGCGCCAACCCGTAGCGATGACCGACCGGAATGACCAAGATGCAAATTCAGACCGAACACAACCAGATCTGCTGGTATGCCGAAGGGGCGTTTCGCGACCCTTCTCCTGAGCTGTTTGATCCGGCCTGGTGGCAGAACAACCGGCAGGTGGTGGGTACCTCCATCGGCCGCGGCGTGACCTGGTTCGTGAAGGATGAATCCCGCCACCTGGTGCTGCGCCACTACTATCGCGGCGGCATGGTGGGCAAGGTGGTGCGGGATCGCTTCTGGTTCGAGGGAGTGGAGTCGAGCCGGGCCATGGCCGAATACAGCCTGCTGGCCAAGTTGAGCGCCCAGGGGTTGCCGGTGCCACGCCCGTTTGCCGCCCGCATGGCCAAACAGGGCCCCTTCTACCGAGCCGACATCCTGATCGAGCGCATTCGCGGCGCCAAGGATCTGGTCGCCCTGCTCAAGCAGGGGCCGATCGCCGGCGAGGTGTGGCACAAGGTGGGCCAGACGGTGCGCCGGTTGCACGACGCCGGGGTCTATCACGCCGATCTCAACAGCCACAATCTGTTGCTCGACAAGGAGGGCAAGGTGTGGGTGATCGACTTCGACAAGGGAGCCATCCGCTCGCCCGGCAACTGGCAGCAGGCCAACCTGGAACGCTTGCTGCGCTCCTTCAACAAGGAGTCCCAGCTGCATACCAGTTTTCACTTCGTGCCGGAGAACTGGCAGGCCCTGATGAACGGCTATCAAGGAAAAGCGAGCTGACCCTGTTGCTCGGCGCGAGAGCCAATGTTACTTATTGAGAAGGTCTTCAGATTCGGTGTCGAGGCGCTCGATGGACATGCTCAAGGCTCCCCTCAGGGAGGCAATTACCCGGTTTGATCTGGCGCTGATGGCGGATGCCATCGCCTTGCTGGAGGCAGGGCTCTGGAGCTGGAGTCCGCAGCAGGGCGTGCAGCGGGATCTCTCCTGTCTGCGGCTGCTGGGATTGAACGAAGCCGGTCTGGATGATCTCGGCTGGCTGGAGCGGGTGCACCCCGACGACCTGGGGAGCTTGCAGGAGGCGCAGCTGGCCTGCCAGAGCGGGCGGGTGGCCCAGATCCGGCTCGAATACCGGATCCTGCATCACGATGGCCACTATGTTCGGCTGGAAGAGCGGGCCAGGCGCGATGTCCACGGCCAGGTGCTGGGGGTGGTGCGTCTGCTCGAACCGCAGGCGGTGCAGGTGGAGGAGCGGCACGGTACCGATCCCCTCACTGGGTTGGAGAGCCGCAGCCGCTTCGAACAGCTGCTCGATGAGCGGCTGGCCAGCGCCAGCGGCAGCTTCAGCCTGCTGCAATTCACCGTCGATCACAGGGCCAAGATCCAGCAGCTGTTTGGCGAGGCGGCCTGCGACGCCATGCTGGCCAAGCTGGCCCGCATCGTGCGCCATGAACTGCGGCGGGAAGACCCCTTCGCCCGCTGGGACGAAGACGGCTTCATCCTGATGCTCTCCCAGACCGACCGACTGAGCGGCCTCGAGATTGCCGAGCGGCTGCGGATGGAGATCGCCGATGCCAGCCTGTTGCCGCAGCGGCCGGTGACCGTCAGCATCGGGCTGGTGCAGAGTCAGGCCGGCGAGCAGATCGATCACCTGCTGGCCCGGCTGGCCACCTGTCACGGTCAGGCCAGACGGGAGCACAACACAGTCGTTGGCTGATTTTTAGTCAGCGCTCACTTACCCCATGACGCTGGCACACCCAGAGGGAGGCCAGCATCAGCAGGCCGCCCAGGCTGAGCCTGAGCAGGTCGGTATCCTTGCCCCATAGCACTAGGTTGACCAGCAGGCCCGCCGGGATCAGAGCGTTGTTCATGATCGCCAGCACGCCGCTGCTGACCTGGGTCGCCCCCTTGTTCCACAGGAAGTAACCAAGGCCAGAGGCACCGATCCCCAGCCACAGCAATATGCCCCACTGCAGGGCGCTGGTGGGGTATTGCGGCGTGCCGAGCAGCCACCAGGCGGGTAGGGCCACAGCCAGGGCACCCAGATAGAAGCAGCCGAACACCGCCAGTTGCGGCGGTTGCTGTTCCTCCCGTGCCAGCAGTACCTTGTAGCCCACCTGACCCAGGGCGAAGCAGACGTTGGCACCCTGCACCACCAGGAAGCCCAGCACGTAGCTTTCGGTCAGCCCGTCGAAGCGGATGACGGCCGCCCCCACCACCGCCAGCAGTGCTCCCCACAGATAGATCGGCTTGAAGCGCCGCTCCAGCAGATCGTGGATCAGGGTGACGTAGATGGGGGTGAAGATGGTGAACACCAGCACTTCCGGCACCGTCAGCAGCAGGAAGGAGTGGTAATAGAACAGATACATGATGCCGAGCTGGGTGGCACCGAGGGCCATCAGCTTGGCCACCAGGTCGGGCCGCAGCCAGCGGCGGCGCAGGAAGGGCAGGAACACCAGGCTGGCGAGCACGATGCGGGTCAGCACCGAAAAGTAGGCATCCACCTGGCCGGCGAGATAGACCCCGATCAGGCTGAAGGAGAATGACCAGAGCAGGGTAACCCCTATCAAGTAGTTCATGTGGTTGATTTGTCGTCAGTTGTCAATTTTGAAGGGGGCTATGATGGCCGAGAAGGAAGCCGTGATCCAGCGTTTATGGCGCCAGTTGCCACAGATCGGAGCATTTGCCTTTAGCGCGAGCAACGGGGCAGGATCCGCCACCGACTGGAGTGGCAGCGGCGAGGGGGAGGTGGTGGTGACCGATCACCAGGGCGGCTGGTTGTTTGTCGAGACGGGTCGCTACACCACGCCCCATGGCCGGGTGCTGACCATGCACAACCGTTTCTGGTGGCAGCGCGGCGAGCAGGGGATCCGCCTCTCTCATCTGCGCTATGAACAGCCGGTGGTGCTGTTTGAGCTGTTGCCCCAGGCCGATGGGCGCTGGCTTACTGCCGAACCCCATCTGTGTGGCCAGGATCACTACAGCGCCGAGCTGACGCCGGCCGAGGGCGGTTTTCTGCTCGGCTGGCAGATCACAGGTCCGCGCAAGAACGAGCGGCTCAGTTATCGCTATCTGGCGTGATGGGACGGCAAGGCCGCCAGGCGGGCATAAAAAAACCGGCGCAGAGCGCCGGTAGAGGGGACAAATCGGAGGTTTTTTTAAAACGGTCCCAAAAACAGGAGAGATACACTCTCGTCACACATTCAGAAACAGAGGTCAGGCGCTCAACGCATAGCTCAGCATGGCTTGCAGCTTGCTGTCGAAGAACCAGGGCAGCAGCACCATCAACAGCCCGAGCAGACCCACCAGCCGCTGGCGATACTGCCAGCCGGCGATCACCACCAGGCCGCCGCAGAGCGTGGTCAGGATGCCTGACATAGGGCAGCCTCCCGCTGGACGCGGCGCTGCTGGGCCCACTGGTTGAGGGCGACCGAGCCCAGGATCAGGGCCAGTGCCACACCGGTGGTGGACTGGATCTGCTCGCCGAGGAACAGGGCACCCAGCATGACGCCGAACAGCGGCACCAGGTAGTTGCTGAAGGAGGCGAAGGTCGGGCCCGCCTTCTGGATCAGCGCCATGTAGAGGAAGTAGACCAGACCGGTACAGAACACCCCGAGCACCGCGACGGCGCCGATGGCCTGCTGGCTCGGCATGGTGAGCGCGCTCAGATCGGTGACGAACGGTGCGGCCAGCAGCAGCTGGATGGCCGAGGAGATCAGGATGTTGCGTGCCACGACCACCGGGTGGTCCTTGGCGAAGCGCTTGATCATCAGCAGGCCGATGGCGAAGCAGCTGGCACCTAACAGGATGGCCATGGCGCCGAGCAGGCCGGCATTCATGCCGCTGGCCAGTTTCGGCCAGAACAGCACCAGTACGCCGACGAAGCCGATGATCACGGAGACGAGACCGCCCTTGGTGATTTTTTCACCGGAAACCAACAAGGGTGCCATCAGGATGGTGACAAACGGGATACAACCCATTACCACGGCGGCGATGGCGCTATCCACATACTGTTGACCCCAGGCCACCATGATGAAGGGCAGGGTGGCATCGAGCAGGGCGATCAACATGTAGGTACGCCACGGGGTGTGCTCGCTCTTGAGACGCATGAACAGGCAGAGCAGACCCAGGGTCAGGCTGCCACACAAGGCGCGACCGGCTGCCACCATGATGGGGGGCAATTCGGTGACGGCCTGATGCATGAAAATGAACTGGGAGCCCCACAACAGGCCAATCGCCAGCAACAACAGATAGCTACGCATTTTAATCTCCGATGTAATTCGTCTGCGCATTCTATGCAATCTGCTACTATGCCAAAAATGAATTGTCGTCATCCAACCATGGCCAATATCGATGGAACTGCCCCTTTCCCGCCTCGACCTCAACCTGCTCACCGTGTTCGACATGCTGATGCAGGAGCGCAACGTTACCCGTGCCGCCGAGCGGCTGCACCTCTCCCAGTCTACCGTCAGTCATGCGCTGGGGCGGCTGCGAACGGCGCTGGACGACCCTCTGTTCGTGATGAGCCGTCGCGAGATGATGCCGACCGAGCGCGCCAAGGCGCTGGCCGGCCCGGTGCGCCAGGCGTTGGCCATGCTGGAGCAGGGGTTGCGGCAGGCCAAGGGGTTCGATCCCGCCAGTGCGCGGCGGATCTTTCGCATCGCCACCCCGGGTTCGGTAGAGCATGGCCTGGTGCCGGCGCTGGTGGAGCGGTTGCACCGGCATGCCCCTCACTGCCGGCTGGAGGTGTGCGAGCTGGCCAATAGCGACTACGAGCGGGAGCTGGAGAAGGGGGAGCTGGATCTGGTGATCGGTTTCGCCGATGCCAACCACCTCTCGCCCCGGCTGTGGCGCGAGCCCTGGTTCAACAACCCGCTGGTCTGTCTGTCGCCCCTTGGCAGCGAGCTGCCGGACGTGCTGGGGCCGGACGATCTGGTCAGCCGGCCCCACATCCACACCTCCAGCTGGGGCCATAGCCAGGCCATGGTGGATCTCTGGCTGGCCCGCTTCGGGGTGGAGCGTGAACTGGGTGTCCGGCTACCGAGCTTTATGGCGGTGCCGCCACTGATGGCCACCGGTCGCTATCTGGTGGTGGTGCCCGAGATGATCGGGCGCCACTTCTGCCGCTACTACCCGCTGCGGCTGCACCAGCTGGACCCCGCCATCCCCATCGTCTATCTGATGGCGGGCCACCCGCTCACCGCCCATGACGAGGCGATCGGCTGGTTCAAGGGGCTGTTGCACCGGCTGGCGTTCGAGCGCTACGGCGCGGATGCGCTCGGCAGCCCGGCGCAGCGCGGGGCGGATCAGTTCAATCTGGCGAAGTAGTCGAGCCCCATCGCTCCCTTCACCTCGGCCAGCACCTCGTCGGTCAGGGCGCGCGCCTGCTCGGTGCCCTGCTGCAACAGGCGCAGCAGCTGGCGCTTGTCGGCGATGGCCGCCTCGCGCCGTTCCCGCATCGGGGCGAGCAGGGTCTGCAGGCAGTCGTTGAGCACCTGTTTGCAGCGCATGTCCCCCAGCCCGCCGCGCTGGTAGTGGGCCTTCATCTCGGCCACCAGTGCCTTGTCGGGGTGGAAGGCATCCAGATAGGCGAACACCGTATTGCCCTCCACCTGACCCGGATCGCTCACCTTGAGGTGATTGGGGTCGGTATACATGGCGAACACCGCCTGCTTGATCTCGTCGCTCGACATGCCGAGCTCTATGGTGTTGCCGAGAGACTTGGACATCTTGGCCTTGCCGTCGATGCCGGGCAGGCGGCCGGTGTCGCTCAGAATGGGCTGACACTCGGTCAGCACCTCCTTGCCAACCAGGGTATTGAAGCGGCGCACTATCTCGTTGGTCTGCTCCAGCATAGGCAGCTGATCCTCGCCCACCGGCACATGGGTGGCGCGAAAGGCGGTGATGTCGGCGGCCTGGCTGACCGGATAGATCAGGAAGCCGGCCGGCAGGCTGCGCTCGAACCCTTTCTGCTGGATCTCCGCCTTGACGGTGGGGTTGCGCTCCAGCCGGGCGACGCTGACCAGGTTGAGGTAATAGGTCGTCAGCTCGGCGAGGGCGGGCAGGGCGCTCTGCAGGCAGAAGGTGGTTTTGGCCGGGTCGAGGCCGGCGGCCAGGTAGTCGGCCATTACCTCCAGCACGTGATCGGTCACCTTGGCCGGGTTGTGGCCGTTGTCGGTCAGCGCCTGCAGATCGGCGATCATCACGAACTGGCGGTAATGGTGCTGGGCGGCCACGCGCTGGCGCAGCGAGCCGACGTAGTGGCCGATGTGCAGCTTGCCGGTGGGGCGGTCGCCGGTCAGGATAACGGGGTTGTGCATGTCACTCTCTCCAGTTGGGTGAGCCGAGAGGCGACAAAGGGATGAAAACAATGACCACCTCTCGGCGGTCACGGTGTTTTCTTTGGGAAATTTTACATAGAAAAGCAGTGCCGCCTGTTTAAGGGCAGCACCACCAGTAGTTGTGATTGAACGAGGTCATATTCATGGCAAATCACACTACGCCTGTTCGATCACTTCTGCAAGGGGACGACCAGCAGATCGCAGGGCACGGTATTCATCAGCTGGCGCGCGCTCGAGGTGAGCAGGCTCCAGAAGCTCTGGCGGTGGCCGCACACCAGCAGGTCGATCTGATAATCCCTGACCGCCTGGTTGACCCGCTCGCTCAAATCGCCGCAGATCACCAGCTTCTTCTCGATGGGGTAGTCCACCGACGCCAGGAAGGCTTCCAGCTTCTCTTTCGCCTCGGCGATCACCTGGTCCTGCACGTTGTCGATGTCGATATCGATCATCTCGGTGTAGAGATCCTTGAGGTCCACATCGACATGGATCACCGACAGCTTGGCGCCGTTGGAGCGGGCCCGGTCGACCGCCTTTTCGATCACCTTGCGGTTGTCTTCCGACAGGTCGATCGCGGCCAGTATGTGTTTGTAATAGGTTCCATTCATGGGAGTTCTCCTCACTGATCCTGAGTCCACTATACCAATGTCTGCTGAAACTAAAATGGTGTCCCCGGCACAGTTTTGGGATTTAAAAGAGTTTCCTATGGAGCTTGCTGTCGATGATGGGCAATAAACTGGCGATAAATCGAACAGGAGTTTGAAGCAGGTCACACCCACCGGCTTGCCCGCGGCCGGTGACAGGCATAGGATGTGCCCGTGTTTCGCAATGAACACAAAACAACAAAAAGCATCTGAATACCGCTTTGGGGAGCCTCGCGCTCCCTTTTGTTTTTCTGCCCTCTTCCCGTCGATATTCCGCCCGACATCAAGGTAATCCCGCCCCGCTTGGTTATGCTGTAGCCAGTTCCCTTGGCAAACCGTGGCGCGCCGCTGCGTCCCACGGCCGTTCCTGCTGTCGTGTTCCTTTCCCGGAGACTCCTTGATGATCATTCATCCGCAAATCCAGGGCTGCGTCGCCCGCAACTGTCACCCCATCGGCTGCCGCGCCGCCGTGCTGCAGCAGATCGCGCGGGTCCGGGCGGCGGGCCCGTTCAACGGGCCGAAACGGGTGCTGGTGCTGGGTGCCTCGTCCGGCTTCGGGCTGGCGTCGCGTATCGCCCTGGCCTTCGGGGCCGGGGCCGACACCGTTGGCGTGTCGTTCGAGCGCGGCCCCTCCGACAAGGGGCTGGGCAGCGCCGGCTGGTACAACAACATCTGGTTTCGCACGGAGGCGGAACAGGCTGGCCGCGTGGCCATCAACCTGATCGGCGACGCTTTCTCAGACCAGATGCGTCAGCAGGCCATCGACGTCATCCGCCAGCAGCTCGGGCAGGTGGATCTGGTGATCTACTCGTTGGCGAGCGGCATCCGGGTACTGCCGGACGGCACCCAGGTGCGCTCCGTGCTCAAGACCACCGGCCAGCCCTTTCGAAGCTGGGGGCTGGATCTGGAACACGATACCTTGGTGCAGCAGTCGCTGGATCCGGCCACCCCGGAGGAGATCCGCGACACCGTCAGCGTGATGGGGGGCGAGGATTGGCAGCTCTGGCTGCAGGCGCTGCAGCAGGCAGATTGCTTGGCGCCTGGCGCCCAGACGGTGGCCTACTCCTATATCGGCCCCGAATCGACCTATCCCCTCTATCGGGACGGCACCATCGGTTACGCCAAGGAGCACCTGCACGCCACCGCCGAGACCATTAACCTGCAGCTGGCGGAGATCGGCGGCCACGCCTGGGTGTCGGTGTGCAAGGCGCTGGTGACCAAGGCGAGCGCCTTTATTCCCGTGTTGCCTGTCTATCTGGGTCTGCTGATGGGGGTGATGAAGGAGCGCGGGGTGCACGAAGGCTGCATCGAGCAGATGCAGCGGCTGTTCGCCGGCAAGATGTACGGCCCGCAAGGGGTGGTGGCTGACGGCAACCGGCTGATCCGGATGGATGACCACGAGCTCGACCCGGCCGTGCAGGCCGCCGTCTCGGCGCTCTGGTCCAAGGTGACGCCAGACAACTTCCACGCGCTGGGGGATTTTGCCGGCTTGCGGCAGGACTTCATGCAGCTCAACGGCTTCGAGCTGGTGGGGGTGGACTATGGCGAGCCGGTGGATGTCGCCTCCCTCACCGAGCTGCAGCCCTGAGTCAGGGGAGGCTGTGGCTCAGGCCACGCTGCTGGCCAGCGCCTCCGGTTCTTCGTGGCTGCCAGGCTCCGCGGCCAGTATGGTCTGATTGCGGCCCTGGCGTTTGGCCTGATACATGGCCATGTCGGCCCGGTGGATGAGCTGGCCCAGCCCGTCATCGGCGGCCGAGCGGCCAGCCACCCCGATGCTGATGGTCATGCGCGGCTGTTCGATCTGGCCGATGCGCTGGCGCAGTTGCTCTGCCAGATACCAGCAATCTGCCGCCGGCAGCGGCACCGCTACCAGAAACTCCTCGCCACCCCAGCGCCCCACCAGCTGCAGGTCGGGCGCCCAGGATCTCAGCTCCCGCGCCAGCCGCTGAATGGCCCTGTCCCCCGCCTGATGGCCGTGACGGTCGTTGATCTGCTTGAAGTGATCGATGTCGATGATGATCAGGGTGAGCGGCCCCTCCTGCTGCCAGCGGCTGGCCAGCCGCTCCAGCAGGGCACGGCGATTGGGCAGCTCGGTCAGCTGATCGAAGGTGGCCAGCTTGTAGAGGTGGCGTGAGCTGCGGTGCAGCCGATGGGTGGTGAGCCCGAGCAGCAGCAGGGCTCCTGCCAGCAGGCCGACCAGCATCAACTGGTAGTGGCGGGCACTCTGCTGATGCAGCAGCTGCTGGCGCTTGTTCTCGTTCTCCTGCTGCAGCACCCGGTTGCTGGCCTCGCTGCGGGCCAGATCCATCTCGGCCTGGAAGGCGGCGGCATGCTGGCTCAGGGTCTGGTTGAAGTGCTGCTTGTAGTCGCTCACGTATTCGCTGAGTGCCTGGTAGGCCTCCGGGTAGCGCCCCTGGTCCGCCAGCAGACTGGCCTGCAGTGCCTTGCTGGCGGCCCCCGCACTCCCCTGGCTGGTCAGCACCTGCAGCGCCAGCTGTTTCTCGCCGCTGCCCTGCAGCGCCCGGGCCCGGGTCTCCTGCAGGCGCATGCCGGCTTCCGGGTAGCCCAGCTGCCGATACAGCGCCTGTGCCTCGTCCAGGGTGCGCAGGGCGCCGGCCCAGTCGTGCTGGGCGTTGAGCGCCATGGCCTGATAGCCGAGGATGATGGCACGGTAATCCGGCGCCAGATCCGGGTTGCTGAGCAGGTTGTCCAGCAGCCGCCTGGCCTGGGCGGGGCGATCTGTGTCTATGTAGAGCCGTGCCATGTTGGCGCGGATGATGATCTGGCTGTTGGGCTCGCCCAGCTGCACCATGCGTTGCAGCGCCTCCAGATAGTAGCCTTCGGCTTCCCGCGCCAGGTTCAGATCGGCATAGAGGTTGCCGAGGGTCATCAGCAGGCGGGCACACTGCAGGCTGGCGATAGGGGAGTCCGGTACCGATTGTTTGAGGCGAAAGGCGGTCTTGAGTTCGGCGATGGCCGGGCTCAGTTGCTGGGTGCGGTAGAGCGCGAGCCCGTTCAGGGCGTGCCACTCCGAGGTCTGTTGCGGATGGCCGGCAACGGCGGGTCTGAGCTGCTCCAGCAGGGTGAGCGCCTGATCCGGCGCCTCGGTGTCCAGGGTGATGGCGATCTGCTGCAAGCGGAAGTCGAGCAGGCGCAGGGTCTCCTGCTGGGCGCTGGCCAGCCCGCGGGCCCGGGCGTTGTCGAGCAGGGCCTGTGGATAGCGCCCCAGCGCGGCTTGGGCCAGGGACCTGGCGTAGAACAGTTCCATATCCTGCAGGGGACTGGCGTCGAGGCGCTGCAGATAGCCGACGGGATCGCGCGCCGCCTGCAATTCAGCCTCTTTCAGCAAGGAGGGAGCTGCCTGCAACTGGGTCATCCAGAGCAGTGCCAGTGCCATTATGAATCTCATTGAATCCTTTCCCCGACCACTGGCGCCATCATAATGGCTGAATCCGCTTACACCATGTTTCTTTGCTTCTCTATAACCGTATGGGGGATAGGATGAGGCGAAAAGCTGTCACAACTGGGATCTTCGGCTGCGCTATCTGGTTGCGTCGGGCAGCAACTGTGGCGACAATCGTGACCAAATCACAGTGGAGAATCATCATGTTGGCCAAAGCCATGATCGAGAAGTTGAACGAGCAGATTAATCTTGAATTCTATTCCTCCAACCTCTACCTGCAGATGAGCGCCTGGTGCGAGGACAAGGGCTTCGAGGGGGCGGCCACCTTCCTGCGCCAGCACGCCGTTGAGGAGCGTCAGCACATGGAGCGCCTGTTCACCTACGTGAGCGAGACCGGTGCCATGCCGCTGCTGGGTGCCATCGATGCCCCTCCCCACGAGTTCAAGTCGCTGGGCGACATCTTCCGCACCACCCTCGAGCATGAATACCACATCACCAAGTGCATCAACGGCCTGGCTCACGTGGCGTTCACCACCCAGGACTACTCCACCTTCAACTTCCTGCAGTGGTACGTGGCCGAGCAGCATGAAGAGGAGAAGCTGTTCAAGAGCATCGTCGATCGTCTGAGCCTGGTGGGTGAAGACGGCAAAGGCCTCTACTTCATCGACAAGGAGCTGGCCGAGCTGGCCAAGGGCGCCCCGGCCAGCATCATGGATGGCAACGCCTGATAGTCGTGGACACTTAGTGTTCAGCCAGTACAATGACGGCCCCTCTTAACTGGGGCCTTTTTCTGTTGCAAATCTCCTGCAACCGCTGGGCTGGTGTCTGCCGGGTACAATGACGGTCTCTCGTTTGAACAGGGGCCGTTTTTCTTTGGATGAGTGAGTGATGATGAAGCAGTTTGATGTGGTGGTGATCGGCGCCGGGGCGGCCGGTTTGATGTGTGCGGCCCAGGCCGGTTATCGGGGCCGCTCCGTGCTGGTGCTCGACAATGCCAAGAAGCCGGGCCGCAAGATCCTCATCAGTGGCGGCGGCCGCTGCAACTTCACCAACCATCAGGCCGGCCCCCACGCCTTTCTCTCGGCCAACCCCCACTTCTGCAAGTCGGCGCTGGCGCGCTACACCCAGCAGGATTTCATCGAGCTGGTGGACCGGCACGGCCTGAACTATCACGAGAAGACCCTGGGCCAGCTCTTTTGTGACGAGAGTGCCAAGGAGATCGTCGACATCCTGCTGACCGAGTGCGACTGGGCCGGCGTGGCCCTGCAGTTCCAGACCGAGATCCTCACCGTCAGCAAGAACGACGAGGTTTTCGTGCTGACCACCAGTCAGGGTGAGATAACCTGCCACTCGCTGGTGGTGGCCACCGGCGGCCTCTCCATGCCGAAGCTCGGTGCCACCCCCTACGGCTTCAAGCTGGCGGAGCAGTTCGGCCTCAAGGTGCTGCCGACCCGTGCCGGGCTGGTGCCCTTCACCCTGCATCAGGCAGATAAAGAGGCCTTCGCCGATCTGGCCGGGGTCAGCCTGCCGGTGGCGGTGACCGCCGAGGATGGCACCTGTTTCAAGGAGGCCATGTTGTTCACCCATCGCGGCCTCTCCGGCCCGGCCATCCTGCAGATCTCCTCCTTCTGGCTGGCGGGGGAGAAGATCCACATCAACCTGCTGCCGGAGCTCGACATCGCCGCCACCCTCAGGGAGTGGGCCCAGGCCCATCCGGCGCAGGAGTTGAAAACCGTGCTGGGGCGCGAGCTGCCCAAGCGCTTCGTCGACAAGCTGGTGGAGTTGGGCCAGCTGGTCAGCAAGCCGATGCGCCAGTACAACGAGCGGGAGCTGGAGGCGGTGGCCACCCTGCTGGGGGATTGGCAGATCCTGCCGAACGGCACCGAGGGCTATCGCACCGCCGAGGTGACCCTGGGGGGGGTGGATACCAACGAACTCTCCTCCAAGACCATGGAGGCGCGCAAGGTGGCCGGCCTCTACTTCATCGGCGAGGTGGTGGACGTGACCGGCTGGCTCGGTGGCTACAACTTCCAGTGGGCCTGGTCCTCCGGCTGGGTGGCTGGCCAGTACTGCTGATAGAGGCTGCTTCTGTATCGTCGATGAGCGCGATAGCGGCCTTTGTGATGGCAACTTTCAGTGGGACTGTAGCCCCGGCGGCTGGGTAGCCGGGAAGTACTGCTGACCACCCCTTGCTCTCATCCACGTCAAACGCGGCCTCTCAGGCCGCGTTTTTTATGGGTTGCATTCCTCGCGGGGTGGCCCGCTATCCCTTTCTAAGGGTTGGCAAGAACACGGTCAGCAGGCCGATGAGCGGCAGGTAGGCGCAGACCCGGTACACGGTTTCGATGCTGGTGGCATCCGCCAGTTGGCCGAGCAGAGCCGCCCCTATGCCCCCCATGCCGAAGGCGATACCGAAGAACAGGCCGGAGATGGTGCCGACCTTGCCGGGCACCAGCTCCTGGGCGTAGACCAGGATGGCAGAGAAGGCCGAGGCCAGGATCAGGCCGATGATGACCGAGAGCACCGAGGTCCAGAACAGGTCGACATGGGGCAGTAGCAGGGTGAAGGG
Source organism: Aeromonas sp. FDAARGOS 1408 (assembly GCF_019048665.1). Lineage (NCBI taxonomy): Bacteria > Pseudomonadati > Pseudomonadota > Gammaproteobacteria > Aeromonadales > Aeromonadaceae > Aeromonas > Aeromonas sp. FDAARGOS 1408. Next base: position 4,233,712 of record NZ_CP077394.1, read on the forward strand.
GGCGACGCCGAGGATGGAGATCCAGATCACCCGCTTGCGACCGATGCGGTCACCGATCGGCCCGCCGAGCACGGTACCTGCCGCGACGGCAAACAGGAAGGCGAACAGATAGAGCTGGGCGCTGTCCAGCGACAGGCTGAACTTGTCCATCAGGTAGAAGGTGTAATAGCTGCTGAGACTGGCCATGTAGAAGAATTTGGAGAACATCAGCAGGCCGAGGATGGTCAGCGACCAGCCGATCTGGCGGCGGCTCAGACCGTGACCGAGGTGCGCCTTCATCCGTTTGTGGAAGTTGGCGGCGTGGTGGCTGGACCAGCGTCCGACCAGGCTGAGCACGATGACGCCGACCAGGGCGAACAGCGAGAACCAGGCCGCGCTGCCCTGGCCCCGTGGCACTATGATCAGCGCGGCGAGCAGCGGGCCTATGGCCGATCCCAGGTTGCCGCCGATCTGGAACAGCGACTGGGCCAGCCCGGGCTGACTGCCGGCCGCCATGCGAGCGACCCGGGACGATTCCGGGTGGAACACCGACGAACCGATACCGATCAGCATGGCCGACAGCAGCACGGCACCGAAGCTGGCTGCCTGCGACAACGACAGCAAGCCGATCATCGTAAAGCCCATGCCGAACGGCAATGAATAGGGCATGGGCCGACGGTCGGTGTAGAGGCCGATGAGCGGCTGCAACAGCGAACCTGTGAACAGGTAGGTGAGGGTGATGAGGCCGATCTGGGCGAATGACAGGTTGAGGCCGAGCTTGAGCAGCGGATAGATGGCCAGCAGCACCGACTGCATCATGTCGTTCAACAGATGCGAGAAGCTGATGGCGGCGATCACCGGATAGCTGGTGCGATTCAAGGCATCGTGCGCGGCAGCGGCGGCGAGTGGTTGATCGGTACTGAGGCTCTTTTCCATGAGGGCGGGTTCTGTGAATCTGGATATGGCTTAACATGCCTGATCCCGATGCATCTGGACACCACAAAGTGGTGAGTGCGGGGATGTGCAGTCCAGATATGACGGATCATTGCTCGGTGCTTGTGCTCGGCGGGCGGAGGATTAGTATAGAAACCTCGTCGTCGCATTATGTGGGTCGCTACCCGCCATGGAGGGATCATGTTTGAAAGCCTGGGAGTCATCAACGTCTGGACCTGCCTGAGCGGGCTGTTTTCCAAGTCCAGAGGGGCGCGCCATGTTTGAGAGCCTGGGTGTCATCAATGTCTGGACTTATCTGGTCGGGCTCTTCTTCATCATCATAGCGCCGGGACCCAACTCGATTTATGTGCTGCGCACCGGGGCGAGCCGCGGCGTCGGCCCGGGCTACCAGGCGGCCCTCGGGGTCTTCGTCGGCGACGCCATCCTGATCTTTTGCGCCTATCTGGGCATCGCCTCCCTCATTCGCACTACCCCGCTGCTGTTCACCCTGGTGCGCTATCTCGGCGCCCTCTATCTGCTCTATCTCGGGGTGAAGATCTTGTACGCCAACTTCATCGCCAGGAGGGAAGGGCAGGCGTCCGTGGTCGAGCACGGCGAGCGCTACTTCTCCAAGGCGCTTACTTTAAGCCTCACCAACCCCAAGGCGATCCTGTTCTACGTCTCCTTCTTCGTGCAGTTCGTCGACTTCAACTATGCCCACACCTGGCTCTCCTACCTGGTGCTGGCGAGCATGCTGGAGGCCATGAGCTTCGTCTATCTGACCCTGCTGATCTTCGGTGGCACCCTGATGGCCCGCTTCTTTGCGCGCAAGGTACGCCTCGCCAAACTCGGCAACGGCCTCATCGGCCTCTTCTTTATGGGCTTCGCCGCCCGGCTGGCCACGTTGTCATCCTGACCCCGACAGGGGGCCACACCCGTCCGGGGGCGTCGCGGCCTTCCCTATCCGGTCGGCTGGGGTAAACTACTGCGCTTTATCATGAGGGGATCAGTCCCTCATGCTTGCCTTCCACGTGTCATGGCGAGAGATAATTCAGTTGTGTTCCCTGGTTGTAATCGGTCGGATGGTCTCATGCTCGAAAATCAGATGATGTTGTTGGCGGTGTTCGAACGGGCGGCGCTGATGCTGATGACCCTGTTCTTCCTGACCCGTACCCGGCCGTTCCAGCGGCTGTTCCAGAAGCGGGACCACACCCCGGCCGAGCTGGTGCTGGTGGCCGCCATCTTCTGCCTGTTCGCGGTGTTCAGCACCTATACCGGCATTCCGGTGGAGGGGGCCCTCATCAACGTGCGGATCATTGCCATCATCTCCGGCGGCATTCTGTTCGGCCCCTGGGTCGGCATTCCGGCCGGGGTTATCTCGGGTCTGCACCGCTACCTCATCGACATGGATGGCCACACCTCGATCCCGTGTCTCATCGCCAGCATCATCGCCGGCCTGCTGGCCACCTGGTTGCACCTGCGCTGCCGCAAGTCGCGGCTCTGGCTGTACGGCATCCTGGCGGGGATGGCCTGCGAGGGGTTGACCATGCTGCTTATCTGGCAGCTGACCGAGCCCCATGCGGTGGGGGTCGAGATCGTCAGCCACATCGCCTACCCGATGATCGCCGGGGCGCTCTGCATAGGCCTCATCATCAAGTTGGTGCAGGATCTGGATGACGAGAAGGAGCTGATTGCCGCCAAGCAGGCCAAGCTGGCGCTCGATATCGCCAACAAGACGCTGCCGTTTTTCCAGAACATCGATCGTCACTCACTGAGCCAGGTATGCGGCATCATTCGCAGCGAGATCAGCGCCGATGCGGTGGCCATCACCGACACCCGCGACGTGCTGGCCTATGTGGGGGTGGGCAAGGATTACTACGAGCTGGACGAGCACCACGCCATCAGCGCCATGACCCAGCGGGCGGTGCTGCTGGATCAGATCATCATCAACAACGATCTGCGCCAGTACCACCTGGCCGATTTCCACTCGGTCATCATTATTCCGCTGCGGGAGAACGGCGCCGTCAGCGGCACCCTCAAGATCTACTACCGCCGCACTCACAGCATCACCAGCTCCCTACGGGAGATGGCGGTGGGCCTCTCCCAGCTCATCTCCACCCAGATGGAGGTGTCGCGCATCGAGCAGCTCAAGGAGATGACCCGCAAGGCGGAGTTCACCGCGCTGCAGAGCAAGATCAACCCGCACTTCCTGTTCAACGCCCTCAACGCCATCTCGTCGCTGATCCGCATCCGGCCCCAGCAGGCGCGCCAGCTGATCGCGAACCTCGCGGACTACCTGCGCTACAACCTCAACAAGGGGGACACCCTCATCGACATTCAGGAGGAGCTGCAGCAGGTGCGCGACTACGTGGCCATCGAGCAGGCCCGCTTCGGCGACAAGCTGGAGGTGGTGTTCGAGGTGGACGACGTGCACATTCAGGTGCCGAGCCTGCTGTTGCAGCCGCTGGTGGAAAACGCCGTCCTGCACGGCATCCAGCCCCGCAGTGCGCCGGGCAGGGTCACCATCGAGGTGAAACAGCTGGCGGGCGGCATTCGGGTAGCGGTGCGCGATACCGGTTACGGCATCAGCCAGGAGGTGATCGACGGGGTCGCCGCCGGGCGGGTGGAGAGCCGCAGCATCGGCCTGATGAACGTGCATCAGCGGGTAAAGCTGCTCTATGGCGACGGCCTACACCTCAAGCGGCTGGAGCCGGGTACCGAAGTGAGTTTCTATCTGCCGGATCAGGAGTCGATGCCATGCTGAAAGCCATCATAGTGGAAGATGAATACCTGGCCCGCGAGGAGCTCATCTATCTGGTAAATCAGCACAGCCAGATCGAGATAGTGGCGAGCTTCGAGGACGGGCTGGAGGCGTTCAAGTACCTGCAGGATCACGAGGTGGACGTGGTGTTCCTCGACATCCAGATCCCCTCCATCGACGGCCTGCTGCTGGCCAAGAATCTGCACAAGTCGAGCCATCCGCCCCACATCGTCTTCGTCACCGCCTACAAGGAGTTTGCGGTGGAGGCGTTCGAGCTGGAGGCGTTCGACTACATCCTCAAACCCTACAACGAGCCGCGCCTCATCAGCCTGCTGCAAAAGCTCGAGCTGGCGGGCAAGTTGCAGACGGGGCAGGGGAGCGAGCCGGGCACACCACACAATCGCACCGTCAACCTGGTGAAGGGGGAGCGCATCATAGTCACCCCCTGCGAGCAGATCTACTACGCGGAAGCCGACGAGAAGCTCACTCATGTCTACACCCGCGATGATCGCTACGTGATGACCATGACCCTCAGCGAGTTTGTCAGCCGGTTGCCGGCGGAGGGGTTCTTCCGCTGCCACCGCTCCTATTGCGTCAACATCAACAAGATCCGCGAGATAGTGCCCTGGTTCAACAGCACCTATCTCATCCGGCTCCATGACCTGCCGTTCGAGGTGCCGGTCAGTCGCAGCAACATCAAGGCGTTCCGTCAGCTGATGCGGCTCTGATTGTCATTCATTCCCGCCGATCTGCATTTCATGCCTTAATCGGTCGGCGGGAGTGGCGTCTTGCCTATAGTGGCCTCAACTTCCTGAAGGCCATTGACCGAGACGTATCATGACCATCGATCTGAATCGCACCCGCTACCTCACCCTGTTGGGGACCATCATCACCCAGTTCGCGCTGGGATCCGTTTACACCTGGAGCCTGTTCAACGCTCAGCTCTCCGACAAGCTGGACGAGCCGGTCAGCCAGGTCGCCTTCGCCTTCGGCCTGCTCAGCCTCTCCCTGGCGGTGGCCTCCTCCCTGGCGGGCAAGCTGCAGGAGCGGTTCGGGGTACGCAACGTCACCCTGGGTGCCGGCGTGCTGCTCGGCATCGGCTTTTTCCTTACCGCCCACGCCAGCAATCTGGCGATGCTCTACCTCTGCGCCGGCATCCTGGTCGGTTTTGCCGACGGTACCGGCTACCTGATGACCCTCTCCAACTGCGTGAAGTGGTTCCCGGAGCGCAAGGGGCTCATCTCCGCCTGTTCCATCGGTGCCTACGGCCTCGGCAGCCTGGGCTTCAAGTACATCAACCTGCTGCTGCTCTCCAGCAACGGCCTTGAGACCACCTTCCAGCTGTGGGGGCTGATCGCCATGTCCATGGTGCTGGTGGGCGGCATGCTGATGAAGGATGCGCCCAAGCAGGCCGCTGCCGTGCAGCAGAGCGAGAGCCGCGACTTCACCCTGGCCGAGGCGATGCGCAAGCCGCAGTACTGGATGCTGGCGCTGATGTTCCTCACCGCCTGCATGAGCGGTCTCTACGTCATCGGCGTGGCCAAGGACATCGGCGAGAACATGGTGGGCCTGCCGGCCGTGGTCGCCGCCAACGCCGTCGCCATCATCGCCATGGCCAACCTGGGTGGCCGGCTGGTGCTGGGCATCCTCTCCGACAAGATGTCCCGCATCCGGGTCATCACCATCGCCCAGCTGATTACCCTGGCGGGCATGGCGCTGCTGCTGTTCGTGCCGCTCAACGCCAACCTCTTCTTCGTGGCGGTGGCCTGCGTGGCGTTCAGCTTCGGTGGCACCATCACCGTCTACCCCTCCCTGGTGAGCGACTTCTTCGGTCTCAACAACCTGACCAAGAACTACGGCGTCATCTATCTGGGCTTTGGTCTGGGCAGCATCATCGGCTCCATCGTCGCCTCCCTGTTCGGCGGCTTCATGGCGACCTTCAACCTGATCCTGGTGTTGCTGGTGGTGGCGCTGGTGCTCTCCCTCACCATCCGCCTGCCGGCGCCGGTATCGGTGGAGCGGGCCTGATCACCTTCTTACCGCAGCAAGCAATGAAAAGACCCGGGCCTGGCCCGGGTCTTTTTTTGTGCGCGGCTCAGGGCTCAGCGTGGCGGCAGCCCCAACAGCTGGCGCACCCGCTGGCAGGTCTCTTCCACCGTTGGCCAGTCGGCGGCGGTGATGGTGACATGGCCCATCTTGCGGCCGGGGCGGGGCTCTCCCTTGCCGTAGAGGTGCAGATGCACGCCGGGCAGTACCAGCAGGGCGGCCCAGTCAGGCGTGCCATTTTGCCAGAGATCCCCCAGCAGGTTGAGCAACATGGCGGGGCGCACGGCGATCCGGGCGGGCAGCGGCAGATCGCACAGGGCGCGCACCTGCAGCTCGAACTGGCTGCACTCGGCGTTGTCGAGGCTGGGGTGGCCCGAGTTGTGGGGGCGTGGCGCCAGCTCGTTGACCAGCAGTTTGCCTGCCACCAGGAAGAACTCCACCGTCAGCACGCCGACGTAGTCGAGGGCGGCGATCAGCTGCTCGGCGATACGTCTGGCGTCGGCCTCCAGGGCCGGTACGTTGGCCGGGGAGCGGGTCTGATCCAGAATGCCGCCGCTGTGCCAGTTCTGCACCAGCGGCAGGGCACCGATGGCACCGCTCGGGCTGCGGGCCAGGGTCAGGGAAAATTCCCCTTCCAGCGGCAGGCGCTTCTCCAGCACGCAGGGGACGCCGCTGGCGGCCAGCACAGCCGGCAGCTGGTCGGCGGCCTGAATGGTCCACTGGCCTTTGCCGTCGTACCCCTCGCGGGCAGTCTTGAGGATGGCGGGGAAGAGGTCGTCCGGCAGCTCGGGCAGCGGCTCGCCTGGCAGCAGGGTCTGGTTGGGGGCAACCGGGATGCCGGCTCTGCTCAAGAAGGCCTTTTCTTCGCGGCGATCCTGACAGATGCGCACGGCACCGGCGGCCGGTCGTACCGGCTGGTACTGCTCCAGCAGGGCCAGGGCGGTGGCCGGCACGTTCTCGAACTCGCAGGTGACTGCGGCGCAGCGGCTGGCCAGATCGTGCAGCGCCGTCGGGTCGTCATAGGCGGCGACAATATGGTGATCGGCAGCGGCACCGGCGATGCTGGTGGGATCGGGATCCAGCACCACCACCTTGTAGCCGAGGCGGTGGGCGGCCATCACGAAGTAGCGGCCGAGCTGGCCGCCCCCCAGCATGCCGAGGGTGGCGGGTGGCAGTATCATGCCGGGTCCTCCAGCGTGAGGGCCAGCACCCGGTCGCGTTCGTTGGCGCGAAAACCGTCGAGCTGCTGCTGATAGCGGGGGGCATCGCCGTCTTGCGCAACGGAGAGCAGGGAGACCGCGAACAGGCCGGCGTTGGCGGCCCCCGCCTCGCCGATGGCGAAGGTGGCGACCGGCACCCCCTTGGGCATCTGCACGATGGAGAGCAGGGAGTCCATCCCCTTGAGCTGGCGGGTCGGGATGGGCACACCCAGCACCGGAAGGGTGGTCTTGGCGGCCACCATGCCCGGCAGGTGGGCGGCGCCGCCGGCCCCGGCGATGATGGCGCGCAGGCCACGCTCACGGGCGCTGGCGGCATATTCGAACAGCAGATCCGGGGTACGGTGGGCCGAGACCACGCGCGCCTCGTAAGGGACGCCATGCTCCTTGAGGATGCGGGCGGCGGCCTGCATCACGGGCCAGTCGGAGTCGGATCCCATTACCAGGCCGATCAGGGGAGGGGTGTTCATGGCTATGACTCCTTGCAGTCAAACGTTTGTCTCTGGGTGGCAAAAAGAGCCGGCAAGCCGGCTCAGAATTTTTCGGGTCGCACGATTTCGACCGGTTGTAAAAAGGCGACCATGGCATAGTCGGGGTAGTAGCGACTCTGCAGGTGGGCGAGCAGGCGTTCCGCCTGTTCGCGGCTGCAGATCGCTTCCAGCCGGATGTTGCCGCTCTCGCTCCAGCTGGCGTTGCGCTCCCCGTGATCGCCGCGCCCTCTGGCATCTGTGATGGTGTAGCCGCGCAGCCCCTCGCGGGTGAGGGTGCGCAGCAGGGTGGGTTCCAGGTTCGCTTCCGTGATGACGGTGAGCAGGGTGCGGATCTCGGTCTGCATGTGGCTACTCCATGAAGTGGCGGGCCCAGCTGTGGTAGAGCGGGATCCCCAGCATGATGTTGAACGGGAAGGTGACCCCCAGCACGGCGCTGAGCGACAGGCCCGGATTGGCCTGAGGCACGGCGATGCGCATGGTGGCCGGCACGGCGATATAGGAGGCGCTGGCTGCCAGGGTGGCCAGCAGGGTCAGGCCACCCAGGGAGAGCCCCATCAGCTGGCCGATCACCAGGCCGAGGCCAGCCGAGGCGAGCGGCATCAGCAGGGCAAAGCCGAGCAGGAACAGGCCATGGCGGCGCAGGTCCTGGCACTGGCGGGCGACGATGAGGCCCATCTCCAGCAGGAACAGCGCCAGCGCCCCCTTGAACAGGTCGACAAACAGGGGCTTGAGCGGGGCAATCCCGTCGGGACCGGCGAGATAACCGATGGCCATGCCGCCCAGCAGCAGGGTGACCCCCTTGCCGAGGAAGGTTTCATGGGCCAGTCGGCGCCAGCGGGTCTGCCGGCTCACTCCCTGGGCCAGTACGATGCCGACCAAGATGGCGGGGATCTCCATCACCGCCAGGAAGATGGAGAGCTGGGATTCGAAGCTGATGCCGCGCTCGGTGAGCCAGTTCACCCCGACCGCAAAGGTCGCCACGCTGACCGAGCCGTAGTGGGCGGCAGTGGCGGCGGCATCGACCCGGCTCATCTTGAGGCGTAGCACGGCGAACCCGGCCAGGGTCTGCAGCATGCCGAGCAGGATCACTAGCGCCAGTTGCGGTAATAAGGGTTGCAGGGATTGCTGCGCCAGACCGACGCCGCCCTTGAGGCCGATGGCCAGCAACAGAAAGAGGGAGAGAGTATCGTAGAGCGCGGGCGGTAGCTTGAGCTCGGAGCGCACCAGACCGGCCAGCAGGCCAAACAGGAAAAAGAGTACAACAACATCCAGCATGGGAGTTCGCAGGAGGCAATTCACAGGGTGGTTGCATGCTAGAGTGCAAGATGTTTCGATAAAATCAGATTTTGATTGATGATTGTTCGGTAGAAACTGATAAGGGACCCGATGCTCAACTATAAACAGCTCTATTACTTCTGGCACGTGGCGCGCAGCGGTAGTGTGACGCGGGCCGCCGAACAGTTGCACCTCACGCCGCAGACCGTCAGCGGCCAGGTGGCCGAGCTGGAGCTCTCCCTCGGGGTAGCGCTGTTCAACCGGGTAGGCAGGCGGCTTGCCCTGACCGCCGCCGGTCGTCAGGCGCTCGAACAGGCTGGCGCCATCTTCTCGCTCGGCGCCGATCTCGAGCATACCCTGCGCCATGCCAGCCAGGAGCTGACCATGCAGGTGGGGATCGCCGACTCCGTGCCCCGTACCCTGGCGTTCGAGCTGCTGGCGCCTGCCATGGCGCTGGCCACCCCGCTGCGCCTGGTGTGCCATGAAGAGCGGGCGGAGCAGCTGTTCAGCGAGCTGGCCAGCCACAAGCTGGACATGGTGCTGATCGATCGCCCGCTTCCCCCCGACAGCGGGGTGCGTGGCTACAACCACGAGCTGGGACGCAGCCCGCTGGCGCTGTTTGCCAGCCCCGAGCTGGCTGCCAGGGCACGGCAGGATTTTCCTGCCTCCCTCGAGGGACTGCCGCTGCTGATCCCGGGAGAGAAGTCGGCGACCCATGACAGCCTGCTGGCCTGGTATCGGCAGCAGGGCATTCATCCTCATCTGGTCGGCCAGTTCGATGATTCGACTCTGATGAAGTCGTTCGGCAAGGCGGGGATGGGGATCTTCCCGGCGCCGCTGGCCATGGCCGAGGAGATTGCGCGGCTCTATGGTGTCGAACGGATTGCAACCCTGACCGAAGTGACGCTCTCCTACTATCTGGTGTCGGCCGGTCGTCATCTCTCCCATCCCGGTGTGCAGGCGGTGATGGCAGGGGCGAAGCAGCGATTGGCGGCACTGGGTGGCAAGAAATAGAAATCTGGATGGCTATACATCCACCTCCGCTCTGCCTATAATCCCTGCGCTTTGGCGCATCATGCTTAATAGGGAATCCGGTGAAAATCCGGAGCTGGCGCGCAGCGGTAAGGGGGAACGAAGCGACATCAGGGCACTGCCATCGGGTGGGAAGCCGTCGCCGTAGGCCATCAGCCCCCCAGCCCGAAGACCTGCCAAAGTTCGTATTTCGGGCCGAGAGAAACCGGCCACGAAGTAGATGCTTACGCGAACTTAAGGATCTCTCATGTCCAAGAAATTATTGGCGGCTGCCCTGTTGCCAACGGCGGCCTTTGCCCAGCCACTGACTATCCCCGTCAACCCCACCATGGTGGTGACCGCCACCCGTGTCGCCCAACCTGCCTCCAGTGTGCTGGCTCCCGTCAACGTGGTGACCCGTGACGAGATTGACCGTCTGCAAGCCCAGACCGTGACCGATGTGGTCAAGACCCTGCCCGGCGTGGAAGTGGTGAGCAATGGTGGCCGTGGCCAGCTGAGCTCGCTGCGGGTGCGTGGCGGCACTTCTTCCCAGACCCTGGTGCTGGTGGACGGGGTGCGTAGCGCCTCCCTGACTGCCGGGATGACGGAGCTCAACAACCTGCCGCTCAACCAGGTGGAGCGCATCGAATATATCCGCGGTGCGCGTGCCACTATCTATGGTTCGGATGCCATCGGCGGGGTGATCAACATCATCACCCGTCCCGATCCCGCGACCAACAAGCACAAATTCAATGTCGGTGCCGGCTCTCACAAACAGCGCCAGGCCGCCTTCAGCAGCGCCAGCCAGATCGGTGAAGCTGGCCAGCTCAAGGTTGCCGGGGGCTTCGATGACGAGACCGGCTACAACGTCCACCCCATCGCAGGGGTGAACGATGGCGACAAGCACGGTCACCGGGGCTATAACGCCATGCTGGACTATCAGCATGCGCTGACCGGCAACTGGGATCTGTTCGGCACGACCCGCTGGTTCCGCAACATTGCCCAGTACGACCGATCGTCCGCCGCTTCTGCCTGGGGCCCGGCCTACCATCAGCGCAACGAAACCTGGACCGAGAATCAGAGCTACCAGCTGGGGTCCCGTTATCACGACGAGCGTTACCTGAGCGAACTGCGCGGTGCCTTCTCCAAACAGGATGCCTACGACTACCCGGACAGCAGCGGCCGCGATCAGGCCACTGACCGGCTCTATACCCGTCAGTACACCCTGAACTGGGTCAACAACGTCAAGCTGGACGAGAACTGGACCCTGGGTGGCGGCGCCGACTGGCAGCGTGACATGCTGGATGCCAGTTCCCGCTCCTCCGGCACCGCCTTCCCGAGCGATGCCGACGAGCGCGACAACACCGGGCTCTATGCTCTGGCCCAGTTTGACAACCAGACGTGGCAGGCCGAGCTGAGCGGTCGCAGTGACGACAACAAGCAGTTTGGTCGTCACAACACCTGGCAGACCGGGGCTGGTTGGCGCTTCGCGGAGGATTATCGCCTCAGTGCCCGTTACGGCACCGGCTTCCGCGCCCCCTCTTTTAATGACCTCTACTACCCGAGCTCAGGCAACCCTGACCTGAAGCCGGAAGAGTCGAAGAGCCGCGAGCTGATGCTTGATGGCCAGACTGTCGGCGTCGAGTGGCGTGTGACCGGTTATCGCAATGACTTCGAGCAGATGATCCAGTGGGCACCCACTAATCCGAGTGATTCCAACAGCCTCTGGAGTCCTCAGAACGTTGGCAAGGCGCGGATCGAGGGTGTCGAGCTGGAAGGGGAATTTGACACCGGCTGGCTGAGCCACCGGGTCTCTGCCGAGTACAAGGATCCCAAGGACAAGGTGACCGACAAACAGCTGCAGCTGATCTCCCGCAAGGGGGCCAAGTGGGTGACCCAGGCACAGTGGCAGCAGTTCGATGGCTCCCTGAGCTGGATCTATCAGGGCGAGCGCTATGGCGACGCGGCCAACACGACCCAGCTGGGGGGCTACAGTGTCTGGAACCTGGCAGTGGGTTATCAGGTCGCGCCTTCCTGGAAGGTCTCCGGCAAGATCAACAACCTGCTGGACAAGGAGTACCAGACTGCGGTGGGCTACCCGGCCGACGAGCGTGCCTATTACGTGACGGTCGACTACTCACTCTGATCCCGACCGTGATTGTATAAATGAGGGGCCCCGCCATTGGTGGGGCCTTTTCTATTGGCGGTGGGCGGGAGTATGATCGCCGCCTTGCACCAAAGGGGAGCTCAAGTGGCCAATATTCTCGTGTTCGACTCCGGTATGGGTGGGCTGACCATCTACCGCGAGATCCGCCGCGCATTGCCGGCACACAACTATCTCTATTGCTTCGACAACGCCAACTTCCCCTATGGTGAGCTGAGCGAGCCTGCCCTGATTGCTGCCTGCACCCGACTGGTCACTACCATGGTGGCTCGTCATCATATCGATCTGGTGGTGATCGCCTGCAACACCGCCAGCACCATAGCGCTGCCTGCCCTGCGCGAGGCTCTGGCTATTCCCGTGGTAGGGGTGGTGCCTGCCATCAAGCCCGCGGCCGCGCTTACCCGCAACGGTTGCATCGGTCTGCTGGCGACACCGGGTACCGTCAGCCGTGAATACACCCACGAGCTTATCGCCCAGTTTGCGCCGGGCAAGCGAGTGTTGCTCAAGGGGGCGACCGAGCTGGTCATCGAGGCCGAACGCAAGCTGGCGGGTCTGCCGGTCAATATGGCGCTGCTGCGGGAAGTGCTGGCGGACTGGCTGGAAGGGGAAGAACACCCGGATACCCTGGTGTTGGGCTGTACCCATTTCCCGTTGCTGGATGAAGAGATACGGCAGCTGATGCCTGCGTGCCAACTGGTGGATTCCGGCAGTGCGGTTGCCAAACGGGTGGCTCACCTGTTGACTGGTTTGGTCACGACACCGACGCGGATGGAAGATGTCGGGGGGAGCGCCTATTGCACCCGGCTGGATGCCCAGACCCAGAAACTGACAGCCCCCTTGCAAGCTTGGGGGCTGTCATCACTCGAAGAGGTCAGGTTCTAACAAACGATCGGTTGCCGATCAGGCGTCAACCTCGTTGCCTTCTCGTTCATCTTTATCCCGCTTGTCATTGGCTTCGCGCACCTTGAGAGTGCGCTGCTGATACTCCTTGTCGTTGAGCGCTGCGATCGCCTTGGCAGCGTCCGCAGCAGGCATCTCTACGAAACCAAATCCCCGGCGCTTGCCGGTGGCCTTGTCCTTCATCAGACGAACAGAGATCACCTGGCCCTGTTCGGCAAACAGTTCACGCACGGCTATCTCATTGGCACGGTATGGCAGGTTGCCTACATATAAGGTGCAGGTCTCCTGATTGGAGGCCTGTTCAGTGGCGCCGGCGGGCGCACGGTTGTTGAGGAACAGCGGTACCACGAAACCGCCGATGGCCAGACCCACAGCAAAAATCACTTCGGCTTTCAAAGAAAATTGCAGTGCCTGGGCAACCAGATAACCAACCAGTGCCAACACCAGGGCAAGGATGGCTGCCTGCACATAAACGGGAAACTTGGATAAATTCATCTTTAAAGACCTTTTGTAAATGAAAGCAAAAAAGGTGCAACACTCTATTCACCTCCATGGTAACCAGCTTTCCAGCCGGGCGCTACCATGGACCATTCGGGACACATTATCCGTTCCAGTATGGCATCCCTTGCGGGAGGAAGACCCACTTAAATGATGATAAAAGGGGTCTGAAATCATTGGGTTGTGGATAACATTGTATATATACACTGAGTAAGCTGTTTCTAATTGGATAATTTGAGATTTCCGTGACTTTCTTCAAAAAAAGCCTTGTCATCGCGACGCGCCTCCCTATAATGCGCCCTCACCAGCACGGCAGAACACGCCAACCTGATGAGCTCGCTTCCTCGTGAAGCCAGCGCCGAAAGAAAAGCGAAAACAAGCGCTTGACTTTCGAAGTGAGGAAGGTATTATACGCCACCTCAGCGCGACAAGCGCCACGCTCTTTAACAATTTGAATCAAGCAATCTGTGTGGGCACTCACAGCATCGAGCATCAAAAACAATTTTTGATTTTC
>NZ_CP077394.1:4250000-4517500 GCF_019048665.1 Aeromonas sp. FDAARGOS 1408
GTGAAATCGAGTAGGGCGGGACACGTGACATCCTGTCTGAATATGGGGGGACCATCCTCCAAGGCTAAATACTCCTGACTGACCGATAGTGAACCAGTACCGTGAGGGAAAGGCGAAAAGAACCCCTGTGAGGGGAGTGAAATAGAACCTGAAACCGTGTACGTACAAGCAGTGGGAGCCCTTCGGGGTGACTGCGTACCTTTTGTATAATGGGTCAGCGACTTACATTTTGTAGCGAGGTTAACCGTATAGGGGAGCCGTAGGGAAACCGAGTCTTAACTGGGCGTCTAGTTGCAAGGTGTAGACCCGAAACCGGGTGATCTAGCCATGGGCAGGTTGAAGGTTGAGTAACATCAACTGGAGGACCGAACCCACTAACGTTGCAAAGTTAGGGGATGACCTGTGGCTGGGGGTGAAAGGCCAATCAAACTCGGAGATAGCTGGTTCTCCCCGAAAGCTATTTAGGTAGCGCCTCGGACGAATACTACTGGGGGTAGAGCACTGTTTGGGCTAGGGGGTCATCCCGACTTACCAACCCCATGCAAACTCCGAATACCAGTAAGTACTATCCGGGAGACACACGGCGGGTGCTAACGTCCGTCGTGAAGAGGGAAACAACCCAGACCGCCGGCTAAGGTCCCAAAGTTCTGGTTAAGTGGGAAACGATGTGGGAAGGCTCAGACAGCTAGGATGTTGGCTTAGAAGCAGCCATCATTTAAAGAAAGCGTAATAGCTCACTAGTCGAGTCGGCCTGCGCGGAAGATGTAACGGGGCTCAAACCAGGCACCGAAGCCGCGGATTCACGCTAAGCGTGAGTGGTAGGGGAGCGTTCTGTAAGTCTGCGAAGGTGTGTCGAGAGGCATGCTGGAGATATCAGAAGTGCGAATGCTGACGTAAGTAACGATAAAGGGGGTGAAAAGCCTCCTCGCCGGAAGACCAAGGGTTCCTGTCCAACGTTAATCGGGGCAGGGTGAGTCGACCCCTAAGGTGAGGCCGAAAGGCGTAATCGATGGGAAGCAGGTTAATATTCCTGCACGACTTGTAATTGCGATGGGGGGACGGAGAAGGCTAGGTGGGCCAGGCGACGGTTGTCCTGGTGAAAGTGCGTAGGTGGTGTTTCTAGGCAAATCCGGAGACACAACACTGAGACACGAGACGAACGCACTACGGTGCGGAAGCCATTGATGCCCTGCTTCCAGGAAAAGCCTCTAAGCTTCAGATTACAAGTCATCGTACCCCAAACCGACACAGGTGGTCGGGTAGAGAATACCAAGGCGCTTGAGAGAACTCGGGTGAAGGAACTAGGCAAAATAGTACCGTAACTTCGGGAGAAGGTACGCTCTTGTTGGTGAAGTCCCTTGCGGATGGAGCTGACGGGAGTCGCAGTGACCAGATGGCTGGGACTGTTTATCAAAAACACAGCACTCTGCAAACACGAAAGTGGACGTATAGGGTGTGACACCTGCCCGGTGCCGGAAGGTTAATTGATGGGGTTAGCGCAAGCGAAGCTCTTGATCGAAGCCCCGGTAAACGGCGGCCGTAACTATAACGGTCCTAAGGTAGCGAAATTCCTTGTCGGGTAAGTTCCGACCTGCACGAATGGTGTAACCATGGCCATGCTGTCTCCACCCGAGACTCAGTGAAATCGAATTCGCCGTGAAGATGCGGTGTACCCGCGGCTAGACGGAAAGACCCCGTGAACCTTTACTACAGCTTGGCACTGAACATTGAACCTACATGTGTAGGATAGGTGGGAGGCTTTGAAGGCGTGACGCCAGTTGCGCTGGAGCCGTCCTTGAAATACCACCCTTGTATGTTTGATGTTCTAACGCAGGGCCCTGAATCGGGCTCGCGGACAGTGCCTGGTGGGTAGTTTGACTGGGGCGGTCTCCTCCCAAAGAGTAACGGAGGAGCACGAAGGTTGGCTAATCCTGGTCGGACATCAGGAGGTTAGTGCAATGGCATAAGCCAGCTTAACTGCGAGACGGACAGGTCGAGCAGGTACGAAAGTAGGTCATAGTGATCCGGTGGTTCTGAATGGAAGGGCCATCGCTCAACGGATAAAAGGTACTCCGGGGATAACAGGCTGATACCGCCCAAGAGTTCATATCGACGGCGGTGTTTGGCACCTCGATGTCGGCTCATCACATCCTGGGGCTGAAGTCGGTCCCAAGGGTATGGCTGTTCGCCATTTAAAGTGGTACGCGAGCTGGGTTCAGAACGTCGTGAGACAGTTCGGTCCCTATCTGCCGTGGGCGTTGGATGATTGAAGGGAGTTGCTCCTAGTACGAGAGGACCGGAGTGAACGAACCTCTGGTGTTCGGGTTGTCACGCCAGTGGCACTGCCCGGTAGCTAAGTTCGGAATCGATAACCGCTGAAAGCATCTAAGCGGGAAGCGAGCCCTGAGATGAGTCATCCCTGACCCCTTGAGGGTCCTAAAGGGCCGTTGGAGACCACAACGTTGATAGGCGGGGTGTGTAAGTGCAGCGATGCATTGAGCTAACCCGTACTAATTACCCGTGAGGCTTAACCATACAACACCCAAGAAGTGTTCTAAGGCTTGTAGCAGATACCGAGAACGAATAACTAAATCAGCTTTTTCAGATTGAAGATTTTTGCCTGGCGGCAATAGCGCAGTGGAACCACCTGACCCCATGCCGAACTCAGAAGTGAAACGCTGTAGCGCCGATGGTAGTGTGGCATTCGCCATGCGAGAGTAGGACACTGCCAGGCACCCAATTAAACGGTGATGTGAAAGACATGGCCGGCTGCGAGGATGACACCTCATAAAGAAGCAGCAAAAGATTTAGCGAAAGCTAACCGAATGCGGAGCGGTAGTTCAGTCGGTTAGAATACCGGCCTGTCACGCCGGGGGTCGCGGGTTCGAGTCCCGTCCGCTCCGCCACTACTTAAGAAGCCCAGTCGAAAGACTGGGCTTTTTTTCGTCTCTACGATCTCTCTATCTCATCTCGGTTAGCCCGATTTCGTTGCTCCATCCCGTTTCATGTTTATCTGAAATTCGCCGCCGCCCATGGTTGTCGCTATAATGGCCGCCCTCAATCAAGGTGGTGGTATGAAAGCAGAGTATCTACAGCGATTCGGGGGCATTGCCCGTCTTTATGGTCAGAGTGCACTTGGTTCCTTCAGCCAGGCGCGTGTCTGTGTGGTCGGGATCGGCGGCGTCGGCTCCTGGGCGGCAGAGGCGCTGGCCCGTGCCGGCATCAACCAGATCACCCTGATCGACATGGACGACATCTGTATCACCAACACCAACCGCCAGATCCACGCCATGCAGGGCACGGTCGGTCGCCTCAAGACGGAGGTGATGGCCGAGCGCATCCGTGCCATCAATCCGGATTGCGAGGTGATCGAGGTGGATGACTTCGTTACCGCTGACAACCTGGCCGAGCATATCAAGCGGGAGTTTGACTATGTGGTGGATGCCATCGACTCGGTCAAGGCCAAGGTGGCGCTGATTGCC
This sequence comes from Aeromonas sp. FDAARGOS 1408, assembly GCF_019048665.1. Lineage (NCBI taxonomy): Bacteria > Pseudomonadati > Pseudomonadota > Gammaproteobacteria > Aeromonadales > Aeromonadaceae > Aeromonas > Aeromonas sp. FDAARGOS 1408. Next base: position 4,253,483 of record NZ_CP077394.1, read on the forward strand.
TTCTGCAAGCGCAACAAGATCCCGGTGATTGTGGCGGGCGGCGCCGGTGGGCAGATGGACCCGACGCAGATCACCGTGGCCGATCTGGCCAAGACCATTCAGGATCCGCTGGCCGCCAAGGTGCGCTCTGACCTGCGCCGGCTACACAGTTTCAGCAAGAATCCGGCGCGCAAGTTCGGGGTGGAGTGTGTCTTTTCAACCGAGCAGTTGAGCTACCCGGATGGTAATGGCGGCACCTGTCAGGCCAAGGCGGCCAGCGATGGCAATATGAAGATGGATTGCGCCTCTGGCTTTGGCGCCGTGACGCCGGTGACGGCCACCTTTGGCTTGGTCGCCGCCTCCCGGGTATTGAGGAAGATTGCCGAACGAGGAGCCCGTGCCGAGAAAGAGGCCGGGAATGAAGAAACAGGGTCGATTGGCGAAGCCTGATCGACCACTGAACAAGGCGGGTTAGACTGCCTGTTGCCGGATAGCCAATACTATGGCCCTGAGCCCGTTGCCCCGCGACGGGCTCAGGTGTTTCTCGAGCCCCAATTCACTGAAATAGGCATCCATATCAAAAGCCTGGATAGCGTTGGCACTCTGATGATTGAGCGCCGCCAGCACGATGACGATGAGGCCACGCACGATGCGGGCATCGGAGTCGCAGGCAAAGTGCCAGTTGCCATCCTCACTCTTTTCACCCTTCAGCCAGGCCTGGCTCTCGCACCCTTTCAAGCGGTTCTCTTCCTGCTGCCACTCTGCGGGCAAGGTGGGTAGCAGCTTGCCGAGCTGTATGATAAGGCGGTACTGGTTCTCCCAGCCGTTCGCCGCCGCAAACTGCTGGCGGATGGTATCGGCATCGGGCTCAAGGCCGATCCGGGTATAGGTTGCGAGGCTGTTCATCGGGTTGTCTGCCTTAGAAGAAGTCACTGAGTTTGTGCAGGGCGGCCAGCAGGGCGTCCACATCGTCACGGTTGTTGTAACAGGCCAGCGAGGCTCGCATTGTGCCGCCTATGCCAAGGCTCTCCATCAACGGCATGGCGCAGTGGTGGCCGACCCGCAGGGCGATCCCCTGCATGTCGAGCAGGGTAGCCGCATCCTGGGGGTGGATATCCGCTAGCAGGAAGGAGACCGCGCCGGCGCGTTGGCGAGGTTCGCCGACAAGATGCAGCCCCGGCACCTGCCGCAGGCCGGCGACCAGATAGTCGGTCAGCACCGCTTCATGGCTGGCCAGCAACCCCCGGTCTTGCTCCATCACAAAGTCGATGGCGGCGGCTAGGCCGATGGCGCCGGCGATATGGGGCGTACCCGCCTCGAACTTGAAGGGCAGGCTATTGAAGGTAGTACCGCTGAAGCTGACCCTGTCGATCATCTCGCCGCCGGCCTGCCAGGGCGGCATCCGCTCCAGCAGTTCGGTGCGCCCCCACAGCACGCCGATACCAGTCGGGCCGTAGAGCTTGTGGCCGGAGAAGACGTAGAAGTCGCAGCCGATTGTCTGCACATCTACCTCGAGATGAGCCACTGCCTGGGCGCCGTCGATCAGGGTCAGGGCGCCGACCGCCTTGGCGGCCGCCACTATCTGTTCGACCGGGTTGACGGTACCGAGGGCATTGGAGACGTGAGCCACGCTCACCAGTCGGGTACGTGGTCCCAGCATGGCCAGATAGGCGGCCATGTCGAGATCGCCCCGCTCATCGAGGGGGACGACCCGGATGACGGCGCCGGTGCGCTGGGCGACCAATTGCCACGGGACGATGTTGGCGTGGTGTTCCAGGGTGCTGAGCACGACTTCATCCCCCGCCCTCAGCTCGCTTATCCCCCAGCTCTGGGCCATCAGGTTGATCGCCTCCGTGGTGCCACGGGTCCATATCACCTCGTGGCTGCGAGGGGCATTGATAAAGCGAGCGACAGTCTCGCGGGCATCTTCGAAGGCGCGGGTGGCCCGGCCGCTCAGGGCGTGGGCGGCACGGTGCACATTGGCGTTGTCGGCCCGATAGTAGTGATTGATCGCATCCAGCACGGTTTGCGGCTTCTGGGTGGTGGCGGCATTGTCCAGATAGACCAGCGGGTGGCCGTTGACCTCCTGCGCCAAGGCCGGAAACTGGCTGCGCAGCCGGTCGTGCTGTTGCTGGTTCATGCTCCCCTCACTGTCTGGAAAAGTGGTCATCATCTCGAAAAGTCGGTCATGATCCTGAAAACCGCCGCCGAACACAAGGCATCTGGCGAGCTATTGCTCGATGGGGCTGGCCGGGTGATTTCTGTTACAATGCCGCCCCTCATCATAAGCCAAGAGATCCGGCCCATGAAGCTCAACCCCAATCAGAACGAAGCGGTCAAGTATGTCTCCGGCCCTTGCCTGGTGCTGGCGGGTGCCGGATCGGGCAAGACCCGCGTCATCACCAACAAGATTGCCTATCTGGTGCAGCAGTGCGGCTACAACGCGCGCAACATAGCGGCGGTCACCTTTACCAACAAGGCGGCGCGGGAGATGAAGGAGCGGGTCGGCCAGACCCTGGGTCGCAAGGAGGCGCGGGGGCTGATGGTCTCCACCTTCCATACCCTGGGGCTCGAGATCATTCGCCGCGAGCACAAGAGCCTGAACCTCAAGGCCAACTTCTCACTGTTCGACGACACCGATCAGCTGGCGCTGCTCAAGGAGCTGACCGAGGAGGAGCTCGACAACGACAAGGACAAGCTCTCGGCTCTTATCAGCCAGATCTCCAACTGGAAGAACGACCTCATCCTGCCGGCTCGGGCCATGCGCATCGCCCGCGGGCCGGAAGAGGTGCTGATGGCCCAGCTCTACGAGCGCTACCACCGCCAGATGGTGGCCTACAACGCGCTGGATTTTGACGACCTCATCGTGATGCCGACCTTGCTGCTCAAGAGCAACCAGGAGGTGCGCGAGCGCTGGCAGAGCAAGATCCGCTATCTGCTGGTCGATGAATACCAGGACACCAACACCAGCCAGTACGAGCTGGTGAAGCAGATCGTCGGCGAGCGGGCCCGCTTCACCGTAGTGGGAGACGACGACCAGTCCATCTACTCCTGGCGCGGTGCCAAGCCGCAGAACCTGGTGCTGCTGAACGAGGACTTCCCCAATCTGCGGCTCATCAAGCTGGAGCAGAACTACCGCTCCAAGCGGCGCATCCTCAAGTGCGCCAACATCCTGATCGCCAACAACCCCCACGTCTACGACAAGGCCCTCTTCTCCGAGCTGGACGAGGGGGTGAAGCTCAAGGTGCTGTTTGCCAAGAACGAGGAGCACGAGGCGGAGCGCATCGCCGCCGAGCTGATGGGTCACAAGTTCATGAATCGCACCCGCTTCAAGGATTACGCCATCCTCTACCGGGGCAACCATCAGTCGCGCATCTTCGAGAAGGCGCTGATGACCAACCGCATCCCCTATCGCATCTCGGGCGGCACCTCCTTCTTCTCTCGTACCGAGATCAAGGACATCATGGCCTACCTCAAGTTGCTGGTGAATCCGGACGAGGACACCGCCTTCCTGCGAGTGGTCAACCTGCCGCGGCGCGAGATCGGTCCCACCACGCTCGAGAAGCTGGGTCAGTACGCCAATCAGCGCGGCAAGAGCCTGTTTTCCGCCAGCTTCGAGCTGGGGCTGGAACAGCACCTATCCGGTCGTGGCCTCACCGCGCTGCAGGCTTTCACCAACTGGCTGGTGCGGCTCGGTGATCAGGCCCTGCGCGGCAACCCGGTGGAGGCGGTGCGTGACATGATCAAGGAGATCCACTACGAGGAGTGGCTCTACGAGACCTCCCCCAGCCCGAAGGCGGCCGAGATGCGGATGCAGAACGTCTCCACCCTCTATCGCTGGATCAGCGAGATGCTGGAGGGGGACGAGCTGGAAGAGTCGATGACGCTCGCTCAAGTCGTGACCCGTCTCACTCTGCGCGACATGATGGAGCGCAACGAGGGGGAGGATGAGGCGGATCAGGTGCAGCTGATGACCCTGCACGCCTCCAAGGGGCTGGAGTTTCCCTATGTCTACATGGTGGGTATGGAGGAGGGTCTGCTGCCTCACCAGACCAGCATCGACGAGGACAACGTGGAAGAGGAGCGGCGCCTCGCCTACGTGGGGATCACCCGGGCCCAGACCGAGCTCACCTTCACCCTCTGCAAGGAGCGGCGCCAGTTTGGCGAGTCGGTACGACCGGAGCCGAGCCGCTTCCTGCTGGAACTGCCGCAGGATGATCTGGAGTGGGAGAACCAGAAGAAGGTGACCGCAGAGGAGCGCCAGCAGAAGGGGCAGATGGCGGTGGCCAATCTGCGCGCCATGTTCAAGAAGGATTGAGTCGCTCCGCTTATTTGCTCTGGGTCAGCAGGGGCGTGATGTCGGCGCCCGGCATGGGCGGTGAAATGTAGCGCCCCTGGCCCATCAGGCAGCCCAGGTCGATCAGCTTCTGCAGTTGCTGCTGGTTCTCTATCCCTTCCACCACAAGGGTGAAGTCCAGATCCTGGCAGATGTCGCGCATGGCGCGAATGAGCGCCAGATCCTTGGGAGATTGCAGCATGCGATGGGTGAAGCTGTCATCCACCTTGATGTAGTCCACCGGGAAGTGGAACAGGGCATTGAGGGAAGAGAAGCCGGTACCGAAGTCATCCAGGCTGATCTGGATGCCCTTGGCCCTCAGCTCGTGCAGGGAGGTGAGGGCATCGGAATCCTGCCGTGACAACTCGCGCTCGTTGAATTCGAAAATCAGATAGCCGGGGGAGATCCCCTCGGATTCGATGATCTCGACCAGTTGCATGATCTGTTCATGGCTGACCAGATGCTTGCCGGACAGGTTGATGGCCACCTTGAACTTGCTCTGGCCGGAGAGCGGCAGCCACTCCTTCAACTGCTGGCAGGTGTGGCGCAGGATCTGGTAATCCAGCTCCTGGATGAGGCCACACTGCTCCGCCAGCGGGATGAAGTCGAATGCGTCCTTGAGTACCCCCTCTTCGGTGATCCAGCGAGCCATGACCTCCAGCCCGGTCAGGCGGCTGTCCTTGAGCCGGATCACCGGCTGGAAATAGGGCACGATGCGGCCTGCCCGCAGCGCTCTGGCCAGCATCTCTTCCGGTGAGGCCCAGGTCTGGGCCGAGCACTCCTCCGAATAGCTGACGATGCGGCTGCGGCCGTTGCGCTTGGCCTGGTACATGGCCAGGTCGGCCTGATGCAACAGCTGGCTGATGTCGGATGTCTGTTCCGATACGCTGGCGACCCCGAGACTCACCGTGATGCCGAGTTCGTTGCCCATCAGCCGGAAGGGATAGGAGAGGCGGCTGATGATGCGGTTGAGCACCGGGCTGATATCTTCCTCGGTCTTGCTGCTGTCCAGATAGATGACGAACTCGTCCCCCCCCAGCCTTGCCACCATGTCGTTTTGTCGTATGCAGGTTTGCAGGCGGCGGCTCATCTCCTTGAGCAGCTGGTCGCCGGCGCTGTGGCCGAGAGTGTCGTTGACCTGCTTGAAGTGGTCCACATCGATGAAGATCAGCGAAAACCCGGGCGACTTGTAGCGGTGAAAGTGGGTCATGGCGTGGTTGAGGTGGTTCATCAACAGTGCCCGGTTGGGTAGCTGGGTCAGCGGGTCGTGCAGGGCATCGAACTGCAGTCGGCGTTCCAGCTCCTGGTGCTGCTTCAACTGCTTCTGCAGTCTGAGGTTGGTCTGGCGCAACTGCTGCAGCCGCTGGTTGATGGAGTCTTCCGAGTTGATGTCGTGGAGCTGCTGGCGGATCCGTCTCAGCTCCAGCAGCAGAGTCAGCTGGCTGCGCAGGAAGTCGAGAAACAGCCGGTCGTCGGTTTCCAGCGGCTGCTGCAGGCTGATGAGGAAGTGGGCGAAGTACTGCTGCTGGAGACGCAGCGGCTGGCTGTACCAGTAAAGCTGCTCCTTGTGCTGCTCAATGTTGTTGGTGCTGTGGCAGAGCCCGGTGATGAATTCGTCGCTGTGGTGGGGCAGTTCCGGGTAGATCTTCTCGAGCCGGTGGCTGTCGATACGTACCAGCAGCATGTCCTGAATGGCGAGCATCTGGCGCAACACAGCCTCGAGCTGGGAGAAGAGCGCCTGGCTGGGCAGGGTGTTGGCCAGCCGGATGATGCGGTTGATGCTCTCGATCTTTCTCTGCCAGTCCGGATCCTTGCGAATGAGCGGCGAGGCCAGCTCTGACAGCTGGGAGCCAGCCTGGGTCTCGTTCAGCCGTTTGGCCAGGCACTCCAGCAACAGGCGCAGTGTCGGCAGCTCCTTGGGCTGGCAGCAGGCCAGCAACCACTGGATCTGACCGTGTTCGACCGGCAGGGTGCACCAACCCTCGGCTTCGTCCAGCTGGGTCAGTTGATCCGTGATGCGTGACTCTTCCAGCCCCAGCTGCAGTTTGAAACTGTCGGGGACCTGGTATTCACACACCCAGTGCAGTCCGGCTTCCGACAGGCCGAGCATGCCGAAATGTTGCAACGGGCAGAGCTGGTTCAGCTGCTGGATCAGGGTGTCGTAATCTTTGGCTGTGGCGACGGAGGGGGCGGGGAAATCCATAATAGCGGAAACCAACGCCAGCAAGGGAGTCGAGTAATGTGGTGCTGTGGGTTGCGCTGACATGAGTGACTCCCGATTTATCTACCCTTCAAAGAGTAGTCGGAAGTCATCAGATTGAAAGGGCCGCATATGCGGCCCTTTCAATCACTTAGAGCTTGTCGATCATGTAGTGAATGGCGTTTTCGATCTCTTCATCGCTACAGGTGGCGCAAGTCCCTCTGGGGGGCATGACGCCGGTCTTGCCTGCGAAGCCGGCAATGGCATGTTTCTTAAGCGTTTCAATGCCTTGTGCGATACGAGGCTCCCAGGCAGCCTTGTCGCCGCGCTTGGGCGCGCCGGCGATGCCGGCATCGTGACAGGCGAAGCAGGCGCCCTTGAACACGGCTTCTCCGTCGCGCGGGCCGGATGACGCGGCCGCCGCAGGGGCTGCGCCTGCGGTCGCAATCCCTTCCAGATCCTTGGCGGTGTAGACCTGACCGACAGGCTTGATGCGCTCGGCAATGGCCTCCGGCGACATATCATCGGCAGCCAGCACGGCACCGGACAAACTGGCGGCCGTCATCCCGACCGCCAGCAAATAGCTCAGTTTTTTCAACACGCTCATGTACTCCCAGCAGGCTTTTATTATCCCTAGAAAACGACTGGATTATAACCGAATAGTTACAGCCATTTAAACGCTTGTGTGTGAAGTGTTAAGCACTCTGCGTGCAAAGTTTCTTCGTCGGATCACAAACTGGCGAGGCCGGCCTGCAAAAAAGAAACCCGGTTTTCACCGGGTTTCATCTGATTGACGTGCTGAAAGGCTTATTTGTCCCAGCTGAGGATCACCTTGCCGGACTGGCCGGAGCGCATGGCATCGAAGCCCTGCTGGAAGTCGTCGATGTGGAAGCGGTGGGTGATGATGGGGGAGAGATCGAGCCCGGACTGGATGAGGCTCGCCATCTTGTACCAGGTTTCGAACATCTCGCGGCCGTAAATCCCCTTGATGAACAGTCCCTTGAAGATCACCTTGCCCCAGTCGATGGCCATGGTGGCGGGGGGAATGCCGAGCATGGCGATTTTGCCGCCGTGGTTCATCTTGTCGATCATGTCCTGGAAGGCGGAGGGGACGCCGGACATCTCCAGCCCCACGTCGAACCCCTCGGTCATGCCAAGCTCGCTCATCACGTCGGAGAGCTGCTCCTTGGCCACGTTGACGGCGCGGGTGGCGCCCATCTTGCGGGCCAGCTCGAGCCGGTACTCGTTGACGTCGGTGATCACCACGTGACGGGCACCCACATGGCGGCAGACGGCGGCAGCCATGATGCCGATGGGGCCGGCGCCGGTGATCAGCACGTCTTCACCCACCAGGTCGAAGGAGAGGGCGGTGTGCACCGCGTTGCCGAACGGATCGAAGATGGCGGCCAGCTCATCCGGGATGTTGTCCGGCAGCTTGAAGGCGTTGAAGGCCGGGATCACCAGGTACTCGGCAAAAGCGCCGGGGCGGTTGACGCCGACGCCTATGGTGTTGCGGCACAGGTGGGTGCGGCCGGCACGGCAGTTGCGGCAGTGGCCGCAGGTGATGTGGCCTTCGCCGGAGACCCGGTCACCGACCGCGAAGCCGCGCACTTCCTGGCCCACGGCGACCACTTCACCGACGTATTCGTGGCCGACCACCATGGGGACCGGGATGGTCTTCTGTGACCATTCGTCCCAGTTGTAGATGTGGATATCGGTGCCACAGATGGCGGTCTTGCGGATCTTGATGAGCAGGTCGTTGTGGCCGAGTTCGGGGGCCGGTACGTCCGTCATCCAGATGCCGACTTCTTTGTGCAGTTTGGAGAGTGCTTTCATGGTTGTTCCTTCACGATGAACGCAGAAAAAAGGGGCGCCGGGCCCCTTGATTCAAATCAGATGATGCCGAGTTCGCGGCCGATGCGAATGAAGGCATCGATGGCCTGATCCAGCTGTTCGCGGGTATGGGCGGCGGACATCTGGGTGCGGATGCGGGCCTGGCCCTTGGGCACCACCGGGAAGGAGAAGCCCACCACATAGATGCCGGCGGCCAGCATGCGGCTCGCCATCTCGGCTGCCAGCTTGGCGTCCCCCAGCATCACCGGGATGATGGCGTGATCGGCGCCGGCCAGAGTAAAACCGGCGGCGCTCATCCGCTCGCGGAAGTACTGGCTGTTCTCCTTCAGGCGGGCACGCAGATCGTGGCCGTCGGCCAGCATGTCGATCACCTTGATGGTGGCGGCGACGATGGAGGGGGCCAGCGAGTTGGAGAAGAGATAGGGGCGGGAGCGCTGACGCAGCCAGTCGATCACCTCTTTCTTGCCGGAGGTGTAACCGCCGGAGGCGCCGCCGAGCGCCTTGCCCAGGGTGCCGGTGATGATGTCGACCCGCTCCATCACGCCACAGTATTCGTGGGTGCCGCGGCCGTTCTCGCCGATGAAGCCGACGGCATGGGAGTCATCCACCATCACCAGCGCATCGTACTTGTCAGCCAGATCGCAGATGGATTTGAGGTCGGCGATGACGCCATCCATGGAGAAGACGCCGTCGGTGGCGATCAGCTTGAAGCGGGCACCATCGGCATTGGCCTGCTTGAGCTGGGCTTCCAGCTCGGCCATGTCATTGTTGGCGTAGCGATAGCGCTTGGCTTTGCACAACCGGACCCCATCGATGATGGAGGCGTGGTTGAGGGCATCGGAGATGATGGCGTCTTCGGCGCCGAACAGCGTCTCGAACAGACCACCGTTGGCATCGAAGCAGGAAGAGTAGAGGATGGTGTCTTCGGTGCCGAGGAAGGTTGACAGCTTCTGCTCCAGCGCCTTGTGCTGATCCTGGGTACCGCAGATGAAACGGACCGAGGCCATGCCGAAGCCGTGGCTGTCCAGCCCCTGGTGGGCCGCTTCGATCAGATCGGGGTGGTTGGCCAGCCCCAGATAGTTGTTGGCACAGAAGTTCAGCACCTGCTCGCCGCCCACCGCAATCCGGGCCTGCTGGGCCGAGGTGATGACGCGTTCCTGCTTGTACAATCCTTCAGCCTGTACCTGCTCAAGCTGCTCGGTCAGGTGACGATAGAATCCGTTAGACATCCTCGATCCTCATTGGCTATTTCAGCTGCGTATCAACAGAGGACGACATTTTACTGCAATCTGTTGCGGTGAATTCAAATTATTGTGCTGATGTTCAACAAATGTGAAACAGATCTCACCCAGCTGGTTGGGCCAGTTGACGGTAATGCTGCTCCAGCTGGCGGATCTGTTCGGCCACCTGTGGCTGCACATAGGGGCGCAGCAGAAACAGCACCCGCAAGACGCCCTGATAGAGCAGTGGCTTGGTGATGCGGGTGCTGGGAGCCTGGGCGATCTGGAACGGGATCCAGCAGGTCACCACCATCTTGATGGTCTGGCCCAGATCCGGCAGATCCTCGTCGCTGACGTCTATGATGCCGCCCTCGCGCAGGCTTCTGAGCAGGGCCACCACGGTGGCGCGTAGCTGCTCCTGGGCCTTGAGGTACTTCTGCTGCAGCGGCTCGTCGCGACTGAGAATGTCCGGCAGGTTGGCGTAGAAAAAGCGGAACTGCCACATCAGATAGAAGATGGCATCCAGATAGCCCATCAGGTTTTCCAGCTTGATCTCATCGCTGCGGGCCGGTGTGAAGCTTTCGCTCAGGTGACGGGCGTACTGGTCGAAGATGGAGTGGATGATGTCTTCTTTATTGCGGAAGTGGTAATAGAGGTTGCCCGGGCTGATGCCGAGGTGGGCGGCAATGTGATTGGTGGTGATGTTGCGCTCACCCTGATCGTTGAACAGCTCGGTGGCGCTGTGAATGATCCTGTCTCTGGTTTTCATCGCTGCTCCCTCTGCCGGGTCCCGGGGGCGATCTCGTCAAGGTCGAATCCCCCTGCGGCCCGTGATAAACTTTTCGGCAATTTTAAATTGGCTCACTATACACAGCTTTAACAGGCAGTCACATGTGACCATCAACGTACGCGAGGCAAACTCCATGATCGTAGTAACTGGCGGTGCTGGCTTTATCGGCAGCAATCTGGTCAAGCAGCTGAACGCTCAAGGACGGACCGACATCGTGGTCATCGATGATCTGACCGACGGCACCAAGTTCGTCAATCTGGTCGAGCTGACCATTGCCGATTACATGGATAAGGATGAGTTCCAGGCGCGGATCGTCTCCGGTGACGAGTTTGAAGAGTGGGACGGCATCGAGGTGATCTTCCACGAAGGTGCCTGCTCCGCTACCACCGAGTGGAACGGCAAGTTCATCATGGAGGTCAACTACGAGTACTCCAAGGATCTGTTCCACTACTGCATCGAACGGGAAATTCCGTTCATCTACGCCTCTTCCGCCGCGACCTACGGCGGGCGCAACGACAACTTCATCGAAGATCCCAAGTTCGAGCAGCCGCTCAACGTCTACGGTTACTCCAAGCAGCTGTTCGACCAGTATGTGCGCCGCTGGATGCCGGAGATCAACTCTCAGGTAGTCGGCCTCAAGTACTTCAACGTCTATGGCCCGCGCGAGCAGCACAAGGGCTCCATGGCCTCGGTTGCCTTCCACCTCAACACTCAGGTGAAGAAGGGCGAGAATCCCAAGCTGTTCGAAGGCTGCGACGGTTTCCCCAACGGCGGTCAGATGCGCGACTTCATCTATGTGGATGACGTCTGCAAGGTGAACCTCTGGTTCTGGCAGAATCCGCAGCACTCCGGCATCTTCAACTGCGGTACTGGTCGTGCCGAGCCGTTCCAGAACGTGGCCGAGGCGGTGATCAAGCATCACCAGAAGGGCGCCGTCGAGTATATTCCCTTCCCGGATCACCTCAAGGGCCGCTATCAGAGCTTCACCCAGGCGGACATGACCAAGCTGCGCGGTGTCGGCTATGACGCCGAGTTCAAGACAGTGGCCGAAGGCGTGGCCGACTACATGGCCTGGTTGAACCGGGCTTGATCCCCCTCTGACGGGTGGCTGCTGGCCACCCGTCGTTCGGATACCCTCCCATGAATATATTGATGGCACTCTCCCAGCTCGAAGTGACGGGAGCTGAGGTCTATGCCACCACGGTCGGTAACGAATTGACCCGGCGTGGCCACCAGGTGTTCTACGTATCGGACACCCTGACCAAGCCCACGCTGGGCCAGGTATTCAAGCTGCGATTCAACAAGCGCAGCATACTGCGCCGCTTCTGGCACGTGTTTTACCTCGTCTACCTCATCAAGAAGTATCATATCCAGTTGGTGCACGCCCACTCGCGCGCCTCCGGCTGGAGCAGCTATGTGGCCTGCAAGCTGACCGGCACCCCCATGATCACCACGGTACACGGGCGCCAGCCGGTGCATGCCTCGCGCAAGGCCTTTCATGCCCTCGGTTTTCGGGCGGTGGCGGTGTGCGAAGATATAGCCAGCCAGATCATCGACAATCTGGGGGTGGATCCGGCCATCGTACAGGTGCTGCGCAACGGCATCGAGACCGACAAGTTCCAGCCTGTGCCTGCTCCGGACAACGCCAAGCCGGTGATCGCCATCATAGGTCGGCTGAGCGGCCCCAAGGGGGAGCTCTGCTACCGGTTGCTGGATGAAGTGCTGGATCTGGATGCCTGCCAGGTGAAGGTGGTGAGCGGCAGCCAGGTGCCCGAGCGCTTTGTGCGTTTTCGTGACCGGGTCGATTTCGTCGGTTACGTGGAGGATGTCCCTGCCCTGATGGCGCAATGCGATCTGGTGATCGGTGCCGGTCGGGTAGCGATGGAGGCCCTGCTGTGCGGTCGTCCGGCGTTTGCCATCGGCGAGGCCAAGGCCATCGGCCTGGTGACCGGACAGAATCTGGATGAGGCGCTGGCCAGCAACTTCGGCGACATAGGCCCAAGGGATCTGGCTATCGATTTTGCCGCGCTGAAGACGCAGATTGCCCCGGCCCTGGCCAGCGGCAGCGTCTCCGACGTGATCCGTCTGCGCATTCAGGTCGAGTATGGCTTGGCGGGGGTAGTATCCAGTCTCGAAGTCATCTATCAGGATGCGGTGGTCGAGACTCTGCGCCGCGAGATGCCGGTCATCATGTACCACCGCTTCATCGAGCACGAGAGCGAGAAGGGGGTGCACGGTACCTGGATGCCGATCGCCATGTTCGAAAAACACCTGCGACTGATGAAGTGGCTGGGTTATGAGACCCTTACCTTTCGTGACCTGGCGGACAAGGGGTTCATCCATCGTCTGCAATACGGCAAGAGATACCTGATGATCACGGCTGACGACGGCTATCAGGACAACCTGACCCGCATGCTGCCGCTGCTGGAAAAATATGGTTACAAAGCCGTGGTATACGTGGTCACGGGGGAAGGGTATAACCGCTGGGACGTGGAGCAGACGAGCAACCCGGACACCCGGGTGGACCTGATGAATGGCGAGCAGCTCAAGGCGCTGGTGGCCTCCGGCCATGTGGAGATCGGCGGCCATACCCTGACCCACCCCAGGTTGAGCAAGCTTGCACCCGAGCAGCAAGCCCATGAAATACAAGAGAACAAGCGGCAACTCGAGACTCTGCTTGGCCACCCTTTGCTGTCGTTCGCCTACCCTTATGGGGATATGGATGAGAGCGCCAAGGCGCAGGCGATGGCGGCGGGCTACCGTTTTGCCGTGGCCACCAACAGCGGGCCCAGAGCCATGCACCAGGACCCCTTCCGGATCCGCCGCATCGCCATCTTCCCGCGTACCGATGTGTTTGGCTTGTGGCGCAAGATCCGGGGTAACTATGTCTTCAGGAAATCGTGATTGATGCTCAGCAGAAGCCTCGTTTTGCTCGATAAGGTGACGACAGCCCTGTTCGGACTGACCATCATCTTTGCCTTTTGCGGCCTGTTTCTGGTGCCAGCCGGCCAGAGCATGCAGTCCAACCTGCTGGCGGTGACCGGGATCTTCGGTCTGTTGAACTGCTTTGTCGGCAAGCAGCGGGATGTTGGTCTCAGGGATCGCCTGATTCTCTGGGGCCTGCTGGTGTACGCCGTCATGATCTTCGTGAACCGGTTGATCCATGGCGATCAGTACGGGGTGATGCGGGGGCTGTTTTATGTCGCTGTCTTCGCGCTGATGATGCCGCGCAAACCCGTGCTGCTGATGCTGGGGTACCTGGCCATCGTGCTGGGTGGCGTCGGGCTCGGGATCCTCAGCTTCTGGCAGTACCATCACGGTATCGTCAGGGTGGAAGGGTTCACCAATGCCATTCTCTTCTCGCAGGCGGCACTTGCCCTGGCGATTCTCAACTGGTTTGTCTTTCAGCAGGGGCAACTGGCCGCCTGGCTGAGAGGGGGGGCTCTGGTTGGCCTGCTCGCTGCCCTGTTTGCACTGTATCTCTCCCAGAGTCGGGGGGTCTGGCTCGCCTTCGGGATCATTCTCGCCTACGTCATCTGCTACAAGGCCTACTTCAAACCGTGGAAATACATTGCCGTCGCCGTGCTCTGCATGGCCACGACAGGCGCCATCTATCAGACCAACCAGCTGGTACAGGTGCGGGTTGCCGAAGCCGTGTCGGATCTTAAATCGGCAGAAAACGGCTCTTTTGATTCCTCCTGGGGCCTGCGGGTGATTGCCTGGCAGAGCGCCTGGCTGGGCTTTCTGGATTCGCCGGTTGTCGGGGTGGGTACCGATGGTTTTGATGCGCTGAAGCAGACGCAGGTCAACAACCATCAGATTTCCGAGCTGATCTTTCATCCGGCGCTGGCTCATTCCCATAACCAGTACATGCAGAACCTGGTGATCCGGGGCGGCATCGGCTTTGTCGCGCTGCTGGTTTTTCTGGGTTGGCCTCTCTACCTTGCCGCGACCAACATCAGCAAGATTTCCGCCGGAGTGCTGGTGCCGCTGGCGTTTTCAGTTAATTCATTGAGTGATGTGCCGTTTGAGCATCAAGGGGTGCTCTATCTGTACACGCTCAGCCTGGTTTTCATCTGGTTTGCCCATGAGTTGAAAAAGGATACCCGTACGTCATGATTCCAGTTTTTGTCATCAGTTTGGCTCGCAGCGTTGAGCGACGGGCGATGGTTGTCCAGCAGATGGCGCATTTGGGCATAGATTTCGAATTTGTAGACGCAACCGACGGGAAGGCGTTGAGCAGTGCCGAACTGGCCAAGGTGGATTTTGAACTGGCCAAGGAGGTGTGCGGCCATGCGCTGAGCTTTGGCGAGATAGGTTGTGCCATGAGCCATATCCGGCTTTATGAGCGCATCGTCGCCGAGGGCATTGAACGCTGCGTGGTGCTGGAGGATGACATCTACCTGCACATGCACAGCAAGGCCATCATCGAGGCCATAGTGCACTCCTGCAAATCGGAAATCGTCTTCCTGCACCATGGCAAAGCCAAACGCTGGCCGTTCCTGTCATCCCTGCCGGGTGGTTATCGACTCGCCAGATACCTGACCCCCAGCCGCACCTCCAAACGAGGTGTGCTCTCTACCGCAGGGTATGTGCTGAGTCTGACCGGGGCCAAGAAGCTGTTGCAGTGCGCCTATCCGCTGCGGATGCCTTCCGACTATCTGACCGGCCGGTTGCAGCTCAATGGCCTGACCGCATCCGGGGTGGAGCCCAGCTGTCTGGATGTGGATCTGTTCACCACCACCATAGATGACAGGGCCTACGGCCACTATCTGAAATAGGGCGGAGCGTGCCGGCGGCGGGTCGGCACCCTGCGGGCCTTGCCAAAGCAGCGGCCACACATGCTGGATGACCCATGAACCTCAAAAAGTTGCTTACCCATTCCATTGCCAGATGGCTGATTGGCAGAGAGCCTGACGCCGCCCCATGCCCTGCCGGAGCGCAGGTGGAGAGGGTGCTGGTGGTCGGTTATGACGCCATCGGCGACTTCATTCTTACCCTGCCCGCCATTGCCCGGCTCAGGGAGATGTACCCCGCCGCGCGCCTCGAGCTGGTGTGCAGCCAGCGCAACCAGCTGCTGGCGGCGTCGGTCGTCGGGATCGACGAATGTCACGTGATCACCCTCAACGACACCCTGTTGCCGGTGAGCATGTGGTGCAAGCTGCGTGAACTCAGGCAGCGGCGATATGACCTGGTGATCAATCTGTTTGACGAGCCTGACGATATCGCCATGGCCAAGTTGCTGTTGCTGGCCAACGGGCGCTTGCAGTCGTTGCCCCTGCGCTTCAAGAGCGAAGGGCAGCAGAAGTTGCTGCCGCTGTTCAACAAGAAGGCCACCATAGTGTCGTCACGTCCCAGCCGGGATCACTTCGTCTATCGCATGCTCAGCGTGACCGGCGAGCAGACCGGGGTGCCGGTCTGCATACCGTCCCCCTGCAATGAGCAGCTGGATACCCGTGCGTATGGCCGTTATCTGCTGGTCAACCTGACGGGGAGCCAGGTCGGCAACTCGATGACGGAGGCGCAGATTGACGGCATCCTGGCGCAGTTGCCTGCCTATGAGGGGATCTCCTACCTGGTCTTCTCCAGGCAGCCCGTGGTCTGTTCACGGCAAGACATGAGAGCGCTGTTTCCCGACACCATTCTCGATGCCGCCAAGATTATCAAGGATGCGCGAGGGGTCATCTCCACCGATACCTCCATCATCCATATCTCCTCTTCCTTCGGGGTGCCCACCCTGGTGTTGATGAACAACGAGCGCTGGCGCGATGCCTTCATTCCGCTGGCGGGTCGCAATATCATCCTGCGCTCGACCACGGATCAGCTGGCGGCCCTGTCGCCGGCCGAGATCAGTCGTCAGGTCGATGCCCTGATGGCGCTCTAGCCGCGTCAGGCTGGTATTATCGTTCTCCCAATTCAACGGCCCTTCTGGTGGATTCATGTCATTAATCAACGATCTGCAACTCCAGCGTGACATTCTTCGCCGCAAGCTGGGGCAGCTGCTGTTCGATCGCAAGCGGCCGGCTCCGCTGCACGAGCGCAAGGGGAAGATAGTGTTGCTGCGCTGGGATGCCAAACTGGGCGATGCCATCGTCTCGTCCTGGGTGGCCCGCGAGATCAAGCGCGCCAGCCCGGAGCGGGAGGTGTGGATCGTCACGACCGCGGCCATGGCGCCCCTGTTTCGCGATCATTTCGGCATGGACAAGGTGATAGAGGTGCCCAAGCGGCCGGGCTATGGCCAGCTCAAGCGGCTGGCCCATTCGCTGGGGGAAGTGGAGTGCCTGGTGCATTTTGGCAAGATGCTGAAAATGAAGGATATCTTCTTCATCAGTCAGGTCAGGGCGGATTGGGTCGCCGGCATGGACGATGCCCTGCAGGCGGTCAACCTCAAGCTGGGCAAGGCCTCCAGCGGCATGCACTTCTCCGACAAGTTTGCCCTGCTGCTGCAGCGGCTCGGCGTGAGCAATCCGGATCAGCAGTACATAGTCCCGACCATGAGCCCGCCCGATGCGCTGGCCGGCTGGTGGCCGGCCGCGCCGGTCCTCTGTTTCAACCCGTACGGCAGTGGCAGCTCCCGCCGTCTGCGGCCCGAGCTTATCAGCCAGATGATTGAGCAGATGCTGGCGGCCGGCTCTTGCGCCATCTGCCTGCTCTATCCGCCGGGCATGGAAGAAGAAGTGGCCGGGATCCGGGCCGGCCTGAGTCAACCGGAGCGCCTGCTGTTGTCACCGGATGCACCCTCGCTGGCCGGGCTGTTTGCCCAGCTGCGCCAGTGTCAGGGGTTGATCTCGGTGGACACGGCGACGGTGCACATCGCCGCCGGGTTGCACAAGCCCATTCTTGGCCTCTACAACCCGGACATAGGTGGCGGCAACGAGAACTTCCTCGAGTGGCACCCCAACTCCCCGTCAGCCACAGTGCTGTTCTCGACCAATACCAGGGAGCAGGATATCAACTCCCTCGATCTGGCCGAATTCGAGCGTACTTTCAGGGCGTGGCTGCTTGCCAATCAGGCAGCGCTGTCAGCCGTGCAATCACCAGCTCGGGAGTGATGGCGCGCAGCAGGGCTTCGTCGATGAAGTCCTTCTCCGCGTTCTGCGGCAGCTGGAAGCCGGGCCCCTTGGCATCGAACACATCGATGGCCTGATAGCGGGGGTGGTTGACCGGGTTGGCGATGATCTTGTCGCCACCGGGGGCCACTATGGTCAGCAGGGGCAGGTCGATGGCCTGCGCCATGTGGCGGGGGCCGGTGTCATTGCCGACAAACAGCCGGCAGTGGGCGAACAGCCCCACCAATTCTCGTACCGAGCGGGTCTTGATGTGGTCGAAGACGCTGGCTTGCAGGGTGGCGGGCAGCAGCGGTTTCAGGCCGCGGTTGTACTCCTCTTCTCCCGGCCCGCAGTAAATCAGGATCTGGGCATTGCGCTGCTCGATCAGCCACTGGGCGACCTTGGCGAAACAGTCGATGGGCCAGCGCTTGTAGTGTCCTAGCGAGTTGACGCCCATGGCGATCAGCGGGCGGTTCAGGTCGACGCCAGCGGTCAGCAGGGCATCCCTTCCTTGTTGTTTCTCTTCTTCACTCAGCCAGAGGTAGTAGTTGCGATCCTCGCGGGCCAGCTTGAGCGGCTTGAGCAGCGAGAAGCGGTCGTCGACCAGGGTGCTGTTGCCCTGAAACTCGGTGTCCTTGCGAAAACGGACGATGCGGTTGTGGCCGAGCCGCCAGGGGAAGGAGTCAAACCCGATGCGCAGGCGGGCACCGGAGAAGAGGCAGCTGAGCAGGCCGATCATCTGGCCCTGGCTGTTGACCACCACATCGTAGCGTTCGCGGCGAATGGCCAGCAGCAGATCCTTCATGTAGCGCCACTCGTTGCGCCTGGCCTTCTCGATGATGATGAGCCGATCGATATTGGGATTGCCCTGCGCCATACCCGCGCAATAATCCATGACCAGATAGTGAACCTCGCCGCTTGGGTCATTCTGCTTGAGGTTGTTGCACAGCGCGGTGGAGATCAGTACATCCCCTATCTGTTTGGTTTGAACTACTAGGTATTTCATAAGGCAGGCCTCAACAGAGGTCATGGTTGATCGTGAGCGTGACAGCATACCGCACAAGTGAGTCAGATGCTGTCGGTGCGGCGTGAAAATCCGATCTGGCGCAAGCCGGCCGGGCCGGCATCCGAGGCACATAAAAGAAAAGCCATTTTGACAATGGCTTTTCTGCTGCTTAGAAGGTGAGCGAGGTGGAGAGCTGGAAGGTGCGTGGCGCCCCCAGGCCGCCGGAGAGGCCGCTGCCGTCGCCGCCGGACCAGGAGCCGATCCAGTAGTCGCGACCGGTGAGGTTTTGCACCGCGGCCCGCACTGTCAGGGCGTGATCGGCGATCCGCATGGTGTAGCGGGCACCCAGATCGAAGGTGGTGTAGGAGGGCAGCGAGAGGCGGTTGTCATCGGTGACGAAGCGCTCGCCGATGAACTGGGTGTTGCCGGTCAGGGTCAGCCCCGGCACGGCGGCCAGATCGTACTCGGCGCCGAGCTTGGCCATCCACTTGGGCACCCCGGTGGCCTGGTGGCCGACGTTGCTCTCGTTGAGCGCCTTGGTCAGCTCAGCCTGGGTGTAAGAGGCCCCGCCCAGCAGGCGCAGCTCGGGGGTGAGTTCACCGAACAGATCCCACTCGATGCCGCGGTTGCGCTGCTCCCCGTAGACCCCGTAGACGTTGGAGCTGGGGTCTGTGTAGGCGCTCGGCTTGGCGATCTGGAACAGGCTCAGGGTATGGGCGAAGTGGCCCAGATCCAGCTTGGCACCGACCTCATACTGCTTGGTTTGATAGGGCTTCATGATCTCGCCGGCATTGCTGGCGGTGTTCGGCGCCGCCCCCCCCTGGCTCAACCCCTCGATGTAGTTGGTGTAGACGGCGAAATCGTCGCGCAGCTTGATCAGCAGGGTGGTGGCGGGCGAGACCCGGCTCTCCTCGTAGCGGGCGGTCTGGTCGCCGCTGCCGTTGAAGTTGCTGCTCTCGACCGTCTGGCGGCGGGCCCCCAGGGTCCACTGCAGGTCGCCATCGAGGAAGGAGAGGGTATCGACCAGCGCCACGCTCGCCAGGGTCGCCTCGCTGCGCGAGGTGACGGCACCGTACCCGGCGAGATCCGGCGCGGGCCCGAAGTCCAGCTGGTCGTAGTTGGTCATGGCGTGGTTGAAGAACATCTTGTCCCGGAAGGTCTGCTCCGAGGTGTAGCGGGTGGCGGCCAGCGACCAGGCGTGATCGACCGGGCCGGTGCCGAAGGTGCCGCGCAGACCCGCCTCGCCGGAGCGCTGGGTGCCGTCCCGCTCGGAGCGGGCCGCCATGGCATTGATGTCGCCGGCGTCGTTGAGCAGGGTGTTGCGGGTGATGAGGGCGCTGTAGCCGCCGTCACGCTGGCCCCAGGCGATGAAGGCGGTGAGGTTGTCGGTCAGATCATACTCGGCGCGCAGCACGGCGGCCTTGGTGTCGTTGATGGTGTAGGCCCAGGCCGGCGCCAGGGAGTAGTCACCACGCTTGGGCTCGGGCAGCTGGGTCACCTGGCTGGCGACCGAGAAGATGCCGAAGTAGTTCACCCCGTCCACCCGCTCGTGCTGCCGGTAGAGATCGGCCGAGGCGCGGGCCCGTTCGCCACGCCAGTCCAGCCCGACCGAGGTGAGCTCCATTTTGTGCTGCTGGTCGTTGACCGCGGTGTCCCCGTCCCGATAGACGCCGTTGAAGCGTACCCCCCACTGCTGCTCGTCGCCGAAACGGCGACCCAGGTCCAGGTGCACGCCGCCGAGGCCGTCCGATTCATAGCTGGCGGTGACCTTGGCCAGGGGGGTCTTGCCGGCGCGCTTGGGCACTATGTTGATGTTGCCGCCCACGCTGCCATCCGGCGGCATGCCGTTGAGCAGTACCGATGGCCCCTTGAGCACGTCGACCCGCGAGGCCATCTCGGTGGAGCTGCGCATGTTCGGCGCCATGCCGATGAGGCCGTTGAAGGTGATGTCGTTGGCGTTGGTGTTGAAGCCGCGGATGTAGAAGGTCTCGAACAGGCTGCGCTTGCTCGGCACATAGACCGAGGGGTTGGTGGCACCGGCCACGGCGCCTATGTCCTGGGCCTGGCGATCCTCGATGTACTCCTCGGTGTAGCTGATTGTGTTGAACGGCGTCTCAAGGAAGGGCTTGTTGCCGAGCAGGCCGACCCGGTTGTCGGCGGCGACCTGGCCGCCGGCGTAGGCCTTGCGACCCTCCACCACCACGACCTCGTCGGGACGGGGGGTGGCTTCTTCACGAGGAGCCGGGGCGGCCCAGGCGCTACCCAGTTGCAGGCCGGCCAGGATGGCCAGCGTCAGGCGGGAGAGTCCGTGGCGCGGCACGGCAAGGGAGGATGAGTGCAATGTCTGCATGCAGGATTCCTTTCAGGGTGAGGAGTGCGTTTTTGTCTCCTTATGCTTTCCGGATGACACTCTTAAATCCTCAAATAAAAATAACTCTCATTTGCGTATTGATGCCCGGCGTTGGCCGGGCACGGGGGATCAGCTGCGATAGGCGGCCATCACCTCGTCGGCGATGCGGTTCAGGCAGGTGAAGCTGGCGGTGCAGAGGTACCAGGTTTCGGGGTCGACGAAGCGCACCTTGCCGTTGCGCCACGCCTTGGTCTGGCGCAGCAGCGGGTTGTCCAGGGTGCTGGCGTCGATGGCCGTGCGTCGCTCCATCACGGCGGTGCGGTCGATGACGAACAGAATGTCCGGGTCGGCCTGCTGGATGAACTCGTTGGAGATGGGTTGGCCGTGCATGCCGGTGTCCCGCTCCAATCCGGCCGGCTTGACCCCCAGGGTGTCGAACAGGAAGCCGTAGCGGGATTGGGTGCCAAAGGCGGTGAAGGCGCCGTTGTTGTGCAGCACGATCAGCGCTCTTTCCGGGCGATCCCGCGTCAGCGCCTGCACCTCGGCGATCTTGGCGTCCATCTGCTGCACCTTCTCTTTGGCCAGCTCCTCTTGGCCGAGCAGGGTGCCGAGGGTGAGCAGGTGGGCCTTGGCGGCCTCCAGGATGTGGCCGTCGCGGTTGGTCATGTCGATGTCGTAGTGCAGGGTCGGGGCTATCTGGCTCAGCGCCTCGTAGCTTTGGGCCTGCAGGGGGGAGATGAGGATGAGATCCGGCTTGAGCTTGTGTAGCCGCTCCAGGTTGGGCTGGATGGTGGTGCCCACGTCCATCACGGCCGGGTCGTCCCGGTAACGCTGCAGGAAGTGCGCCACGTAATCCTTGGCGATGCCGGCCACCGGAGCCTGCAGCTGATCCAGGGTATCGAGTTCGCTCATGTCAAAGGCCACCACCCGCTTGGGCGGGGTGACGACCCGGGTGGTGCCGAGCTGGTGGGTCACGGTGACCACGGTGCCGTTGGCCCCGGTGGCGGCCTGCTCCCTGGGGGCGTCGCAGCCGGTGAGCCCTGCGATGGCGGCCAGCAGCACGGCGGTGATCGTATTGATCCTCATAACAATTCTCCAGACGGGGTTGGGTTGAAGTAGTTGCACAGCAGGCCGCGCTGGCTCGGCAGTATGTCGAAGCGCAGGTCGTAGAGCGCCTCCAGGTTGGCCGGGGTGACCATCTCGGCGACCGGGCCGCTGCCCGCAAGCAGGCCCCCCTTCATGGCGACGATGTGATCGGAATAGTTGGCGGCGAAGTTGATATCGTGCACCACCAGGATCAGGGTACGCCCCTGCTCGTCGCTGAGGCGGCGGATCGCCTGCATCAGCTGCACCGCGTGCTTCATGTCGAGGTTGTTGAGGGGCTCGTCGAGCAGCAGGCAGTCGGTCTGCTGGGCGACGGTCATGGCGAGATAGGCCAGCTGCCGCTGCCCGCCGCTCAACTCGTCGAGGTAGGCCCGGCGCAAGGGGGAGAGGGAGAGAAAGTCGATGGCCTCGTCGACCGCGATGCGGTCTTCCCGGGTCAGGTTGCCCTGGCTGTAGGGGAAGCGGCCGAAGGCGACCAGCTCGTCGACCGTCAGTCGCAGCCCCACGTCCGGCGACTGGCGCAGGGTGGCGACCCGCTTGGCGTAGTCACGGGCGGTGAAGCGGTGCAGGTCGGTGCCCCCCAGGCGTATCCGCCCCTGGCTGATGGGCAGCAGGCGGGCCATGGCCATCAGCAGGGTGCTCTTGCCGGCGCCGTTGGGGCCGATCAGCGAGGTGACCCGACCGGCCGGGAAGTCGACTGTGATGTCGCGCAGGACGGCGCGATCGCCGTAGCGCTGGTGAACCTGTTCGAGGGAGATCATGGCGATCCTCTGGTTTTGACCATCAGGGCGAGGAAGTAGATGCCGCACACCAGGTTGATGAGGATGCTGACCGTGGTGCGGTAGTTGAAGATCTGCTCCACCAGGAACTGGGCCAGGATGAAGAGCGCGATGGCGATGGCGCAGCCGAGCGGCAGGGTGACCCGGTGGCGGAAGGTGCGCGCCAGGGCATAGCTGATGTTGGCCACGAACACCCCCATGAAGGCGGTGGGGCCGACCAGGCTGGTGGAGACGGCCACCAGCACGGCGATGAGTGCCAGGTGCAGGCGTACCACTCGCCGGTAATCCACCCCGAGCGAGCTGGCCTGCTCGCGCCCGAGCGCCAGCACGTCGAGCTCGGCCTGGCGGCGGGCGATGACGAGACAGACCAGGGCGACCAGACCGCCCCCCATCAGCAGCTCCAGCGGCTGGGCCCGGTTGAACGAGGCATAGCCGAACCCCTGCAGGATGGCGAATTCCCCGGGGCTGGTCTTGAGCTGGACAAACTGGGTCAGGGTGCCAAACACCATGGTCAGCACCAGCCCCGTCAGCAGCAGCTGGAACAGGTCGCTCTGCCCGGGCCGAAACAGCCAGCGGTGGATGATGGCCGAGTACCCCAGCATCAGCAGCAGCGACAGCACGCCGTTCTCCTCGCGCCCGAGCAGCAGCAGGCTCTGGCTGCCGAGCACCAGCACCAGCAGGGCTTGCAGCAGCAGATAGACCGCCTCGTACCCCATGATGGCGGGGGTCAGGATACGGTTGCCCGCCAGGGTCTGGAAGCTGATGGCCGAGACCGCGATGCAGACGCCGGCGACTGTGATGGCGGCCAGGCGCAACAGCCGTTGGGGGATGATGTAGCCGGTGTCGAGATCCGACCCGAACAGCACAAAGGTCGCGGCGAGCAGGGCCAGCAGTCCCCAGATCCCGTAACGCATAAGAGTCTCTCTCATCGGCGCTGCCAGAGGATCAGCAGCAGGAACAGCACGCCGCCGAGGCTGCCGGCGGTGAGTCCGATGGGCACCTCGAAGGGGTGGATCAGCAGCCGGCTCAGCAGGTCGCACGCCAGCAGCAGCAGGGCACCGTAGAGGGCCACCAGCGGCAGGGTCTTTCTCAGGTGCTGGCCGTGGCGCAGCACCACCAGATTGGGGATCACCAGCCCGACGAAGGGGATGGCGCCGACCGTGATGACGGTGGCGGCCACGGTGACTGCCACCAGCAGCAGGCCGAGGGTGGCGGTGGCCGAGTACCCGAGCCCCAGGCTGGCGGCGGCCTCCTCCCCCATGCCGAGCACGGTGAAGCGGTGGGCGTAGAGATAGGTCAGCAGGGTGATGGGCAGGATGAGGTAGATGATCTCGTAGTTGCCCTCGACCACCTTGGAAAAATCCCCCAGCATCCAGCCCTGGATGCTCTGCAGGATGTTGTGCTGGTAGGCGTAGAACTCGGCGAGGGCGCTCAGCACGCTGCCATACATGAGGCCGATCACCGGGATCAGCACGGTATTCTTGAAGCGGATACGGCGCACGATGACGATGAACAGCAGGCTGGCGGCAAAGCAGAAGGCGAGCGCCACCAGCATGCGGCCGGTGGTGCCGGTGGCGGGCAGCTGGGTCAGGGCGATCAGGATGCCGAGCTTGGCGGCGTCGAGCCCGCCGGAGGTGGCGGGCTCGACAAAGCGGTTCTGCACTATCTGCTGCAGGATGACGCCGGCCACCGCCAGCCCGGCGCCGGTCAACAGCACCGCCGCCAGCCGCGGCAGGCGACTGGCGGTGAGGGTGAGCAGGCCATCCCCGGCGAAGAGCTCCGCCAGCGGGAGGGGGCGCGCCCCGATCAGCAGGGAGCACGCGGCCAGCACCAGCAGGGTCGCCGGCAGCAGGAGCGCCCTCACGCGTCCTCTCCGGTCAGGCGCCACCCCTTGGCGCTGGCGCGCTGCGCCAGGAAGTGGGCGTAGCGCCCCGGCTGGCGACTGAGCACGGCGTGGGGGCCCTGCTCGCACACCATGCCATCGTCGAGCACCACTATCTGATCGGCCATGGCCACGGTCGAGAGCTGGTGGGCGATGACGATCAGGGTGCGTTTGCCCCGCAGCCGGGCCAGCGTCTCTGTGATGGCGGCCTGGTTCTCCGCATCCAGCGCGGCGGTGGCCTCATCCACCAGCAGGATGGGGGCGTCCTTGAGCAGGGCGCGGGCGATGGCGATCCGCTGGCGCTCGCCCCCCGAGAGGCGCGCACCACCCTCGCCAACCTGGGTGTCGAGCCCGAGCGGCAGGCGCTCGACTATCTCGCTCACTCCGGCCTGATGGGCGGCGTGCAGCAGCTCGGCATCGCTGGCCTCGGGCTTGCCGATGCGGATGTTGTCGGCAATGGTGCCCTGGAACAGATAGGCATCCTGGAAGATCTGGCTGATGTGACTGGCCAGGGTCTCACCGCTCATGGCGCGCACGTCCACCCCTCCCACCAGCACGGCACCCTCGCCGACGTCGAAGAAGCGGGCGATAAGCCGCAGCACAGTGCTCTTGCCCGAGCCCGAGGCACCGACCAGCGCGGTCATGCTGCCGGGCGCCACCGCCAGATCCACCCCCTTGAGCACCTGCGGGTGGGCCGGGTCATAGCCAAAGTGCACCCCGCGCAGCTCCACTGAGCCATCCAGCGGGGTGGCAGGAGTGGCCGGCTGCGGCTGGGCCGGGTAGTCGAACATGGTTTGCAGGGCCGCCAGCTGGGCACGGGCGCCGCGCAGCACGTCGCTGTAGCCGGCCACGTCGAGCAAGGGGTCGATGAAGCGGTTGATGAGCACCAGGGTCACCAGGGCGGCGATCAGGCTCTCCCTGTCGGCACCGCCCAGGTGTTGGGTGGCCACCAGCAACAGGGTGGCAAAGCAGGCCTGCACTGCCCAGACGTTGAGCCCGGAGGCCAGCGCGGTGAGCCGGATCAGCTGCCTGCCGGAGGCTTGCTGCTGGGCGATGGCCTGCTCGAGGAAGCGGGTCCCCCCCTGCTCGCCGTTGAAGGCGCGCAGCACCGACTGGGCCTGGGCAAACTCCACCATGCGCTGGCTGGTATCGGCGGCATGCTGGTGGAAGGTCTGGTCGGCGTGCTGGTTGAGGCGGGTGGTGAGCAGGAAGACCGCCACCAGCAGCGGCAGGGCGATCAGGGCGATGAGGCCGAGCTGCACATCGAGGGCAAACAGGGCCACCAGCACCACCAGCGGGGTGATCACCCCGCCGAGCAGGGGGGTGAAGACGTGGGCCGGCAGCTGGGCCAGCTCCATCATGCCTTGCGAGGCCAGGTGGTTGAGGCGGGCGGTGTTGGCCGGGGTGAACCAGCCGATGGGCAGGCTGCCCACGTGCTCGCCCAGGGCGTGGCGGCCGGTGCGCAGCACCGCGATCCCCACGGCGATGCCGGCCTTTTCCACCCGGCGGCGCAGGTTCCAGCAGAGCAGCACGCCGATCAGCTGCACCAGCAGCCAGCCGGTGGCGGCGTCGGTCTCGGCGCGCAGCAGGTGTGTGAGCACCGGGATGAGGCAGACCAGGGTCAGGCCGCAGAGCAGGCCGTAGAGCAGGGCCAGCAGGCCGTAGCGGCGCAGCAGGACGGCGTCGTCGCCGAGCAGGCGCAGGAAGGTGTTCAGCATGTGGGGACGGCCTCCTGATGAGGGGTGTGGGTCTGGGTGGGAATGTCGTATCCCCCCTGTTCCCACAGACGGGCATAGCGGCCGCGGCGGGCCAGCAGTTCGTGGTGGCGCCCCTGTTCGCACAGGATGCCGTTGTCGAGCACCAGGATCCGGTCGGCGTGCATCACGGTGTCGAGCCGATGGGCGATGACGACCAGGGTGCGGCCGCGGGCAAAGGTGGAGAGCGCCTGTTGCAGCTTTACCTCGTTGTCGGCGTCGGCGGCGGCGGTGGCCTCGTCGAGCACCAGCACCGGTGGGTCGAGCAGCAGGGCGCGGGCGATGCTGACCCGTTGCAGCTCGCCGCCGGAGAGGTTGGCGTCCTCACCGACCACGGCGTCGTAGCCCCGCGGCAGGGCCAGGATGCGGTCGTGGATGTTGGCGCGGCGCGCGGCGGCCTCGACCTCCTGGCGGCTGGCGCAGGGGCGGCCGAGGGCGATGTTGTCGTGCAGGCTGGCGTGCACCAGGCGCACTTCTTGCAGCACGAAGCCGATGTGGCGATAGAGCTCGCGGCTCTCGAGATCGCGCAGGTCCACCCCGCCCAGGGTGATGCGCCCCTCGCTCGGGTCGAAGAAGCGCAGCAGCAGCCTGGCCAGAGTCGATTTGCCGGCCCCGGAGGCGCCGACGATGGCGGTGACCGTGCCCGGGGTCAGGGGGACGGTCAGCTCGCTGAGCACCGGGGTCTGGTCGTCGTAGCGGTAGCTCACCTGCTCGAGGTGCAGGGTGTTGTCGGCCGGCTGCAAACCGGTGCCGGCGGCGGGCTCCGTCAATACCGGGGTGGCGAGCAGGGCGTGGAGCCGTTCGGCGGCCGCGGTGGCGCTGCCGAGATCGTGCTTGAGGTAGCTCAGCAGCATCAGGGGGGCGCACAGCCCCGGCGCTACCAGCACAAAGGGCAGCACCTCGGCAGGTGTCATGGCGCCCGCTCGTACCATCACCACGGCGCCGGCCAGCACCACCCCCAAGACCGAGGCGGGGGCCATGATGGCGTTGGCGTTGGCCATGGCCGCGACCAGCGGACGGGTGAAATCGGTGAAGGCGCGGGCAAAGTCATCGATGGCGTTGCGGTAGCTGGTGTGCAGCCGGCCCTGCACGCCGAAGGCCTTGACCACGGGGATGCCGCTCACGAACTCCACCACGGCGTTGTTGATGCGGGCCATGCCGGCGCCGAACTGCTGCATGTTGGCGGCGCTGGCGCGGTGGGCGCGGGCGGAGAACAGGAAGAAGAGCGGGAAGGGGGAGAGGGCGATGAGGGCCATCCGCCAGTCCATGGCGAAGAGGTAGATCAGGGAGATGAGCACGGCGCCGCTGCAGCGGCCCAGGGTGGTGTAGAAGTGGGCCGTCAGGCTGTGCAGGGTGCCGATGTCGTCCTGCATCGCCTGTTTGACCTCCCCCGAGGCGCGGGCGGTGAACCAGCCAAGGGGCACCCGGGCCAGCCGCCGGGTCAGGGCCTGGCGCAACTGGCCGGTGATGCGGTTGTCGGCCAGATGGGCCACCAGATCGCCGGCGCTGAGCAGGAGCATGCCGCCAAACAGGCAGGCCAGGCTGATCCCGAGCACTGCGGTGATTGCGTCGCCTGGCACGGCGGCATCGGCCAGCATCAGGCCCGCCAGGTGGGCGATCCCGGCCAGCGGGACCAGGGTCAGCATGGCGCCGATGGCCGCCAGCAGGGCGGCGGCGATCAGGTGGCCGCGAATGGGGGCCAGCACGCGGCTGATGGGCCCGCCAGCATTGGCCTCGGGGCACTGCACATCGTCTGCCTTCATGGCTATTTCTCCACGGTGAAGTGATGGTGGCCGCAACGAGCGACCGGATCTCTGTGGTTTTCCGTATGGGGGACAAAAAACCTCAAATGAATCTTTTCATTTCCCCCATCCGGGTCAGATGCCGCCGCCGGGCCGGCTGCGATGGCAGCTTTGCATGCCCTGGGCGATATACTTCTCGACCGATGAAACGGACACCTGCAGCTGGCTGGCGATGTCCTGATAACCGAGGCCGCCGAGGCGGGAGAGCAGCAGGGCCTGGCGGATCTTGGGGGACTGGCGTTGCAGGGCCGATGCGACGGCTCCCAGCGCCTCGCGCTGCATGGCGCGCAGCTCTTCCGAGGGGGCCTGAGCGTCGGGCTGGTAGCTCTGCTGCTCGAGGTAGCGGGCCTCCAGCGCACGCCGGCGGTAGAGATCGATCACCTTGCCCTTGGCGATCTGCATCAGATGGCGACGGCACTCGGCCGCCGTGGGGATGTGTCCCTTGCGCAGCAGCTGAAGGTAGATGTCGTGCGCCAGATCCGCGGCGTCGCAGCTATTGCCCAACCTGCGTCTTAGCAGCGAGCAGAGCCATCCGTGATGTTCCTGATACAGACGATGCAACTGCGCCTGGAAGGAGCCTGTGCCCATTTCCACGATTTCTCTCCTGAACCTCGTGTTATTTTTATTTGAGAATGAAAATCATTATGGTAATCATTTGCACGGTATCGTGTTCATCGATATATCGCAATGCCTTTCCCGCCAATTAGGGGGGAGGGGCATGCGTCCGTGGTTATTTCAAATAAAACAGACGTAATTCACAGGGTTATATTTCCACAGAGAAGGAGATGGCTTTTGCTGCAATTCCATAATGAGGGGCTGCTTGAGCTGCCTGTCAGTGCCCATGAAGAGAGCTGCTGGTTGTTACAACAACAGCAGCCCGAGCAGATAATTAAACAGGCGATGTGTTGGCCGCTCCCTGACGATATTGATATTTCGCTGTTGATATTGAGTGTTGAGTTATTAATAAAGGAGCAGCCGGAACTCAATACCCGTTATTTTTTCAGTGCCGATGGAGATCTATTTAAATATCAGATAAATGGCTGGTATCCCTGTCTGGAATTTCATCGTCTGGCGGCTGACGAGGTGGATGAGCTGGTACGGCGAGTGCAGCAGGCCCCCTGGGACAGTACCCGCCAGCCGCCTTTCAAGGCATTGATTATCAACGCAGAAAGTAGTGTGATACTGGCGCTGGTGCTGCATCCTGTGCTTGCGGAACAGGGTTCGCCACAGACCCTGATGGCGGCGTTGAAGCAGCACTACGATCGGTTGGCTAGCGGTCAGGCCGGGCAAGTACCGCTGCTGCTATCATCCCCGGCACACCTTGCCGAACCAGCCTCTTGTGTCCCTGTTCATTATGTCGGCAAGAATATTTCACGGATTATTCTTGAGGAATTTCGCCGTGCCTTGTCATCGCCCGATATGGGACCGGATGATGACTTTTTTGATAATGGTGGCCACTCCCTGCTGGCGACCAGAATTATTGGGAAATTACTGAGCGAGCACGGTATCGAGTGCCGCTTCAACGACTTTTTCGAATCGCCGACGGCGGCTGCCCTGGCACGCAAGGCCGTGATATCAGAGCAGGCTTCATTGCCGGAAGCCGTCCCGGCAAATAACAGGGCACCGGCTCCGCTCGCCCTGGCGCAGGCCTCTCTGTGGCGGGCTTATGAAGCCCACGACTTTGGCACCATTTTTAATCTTCCCTTTGCCCTCGACTTTATTGACGAGGTGGACGAGTCCCTGTTTGCCCAGGCCTTTGCCGATATTATCGAGCGCCACGCCAGTTTGCGGACCCTGTTCATGACGCAGGATGGCGAGGTGCGGCAACGTATTCTCCCGGCCGATCAGCTGGCTGGCTATCGCTGGTTCTGGGGCAGTGCCGAGTCGCAGGGGATGACCCTGGCCGACGCCGCGGCCCATCGCTTCGACCTGACCCGGGAGCTGCCACTGCGGATCCGTTTCCTGCGCGATCCGGCCACGGGGCGCCAGCAGCTCTCCTTGCTGGTACACCACATGGTGGTGGACGAGTGGTCCATCAACCTGATGATGGGGGAGCTGGCCCAGGCTTACCTGGCTCGCGCCGCCGGAATTGCCCCCCGCTGGGATGCACCGGCGCCGGCGTTTCACGATTTTGCCCGCCGGCAGGCGGCGGATGGGATCAACGAGACGCACCTGGCCTACTGGACCCGTCTGCTGCACGGCGCCGTGCCGGCTTCCCGCCGTCCTCCCTTGCCGGTGATGCCCCTGCAGGGGGAAACCTGGGCCGCCCGCTGGCACGAGTGGCAGCCGGCCGGGGGCACGCTGGCCCGGCTCTATGAGCTGGCCCGCGCCCACGATGCCTCCCTCTTTACCCTGATGTACACGGCCATCGCCCTCTCCTTGCACCAGCTGGGTCAGGCCGAGGAGATCCTGATCGGTACCTCGACCTCGGGGCGCACCGATCCCGCCTTCTTCGACTCGGTGGGCTATTTCACCACCATGGTGGCGCATCGGGTGTCGTTTGCCGCGACCACCCGGTTTGGCGATCTGCTGCGTCAGGTGACCCGCACCATCAACGACTCACTGTGCTACGCGGACGTGCCGCTCGAACAGATCCAGCAGGGATTGGGCATGACGCCGGCCGACGGCTTGCTGTTCGACGTCTACATCCAGATCCACGCCAGCAACGCCCTCAACGGCCGTCTGCCGACCCCGGCGGGCGAGGGGCTGCGCTACCGCCAGATCGATGCGGACAAGACCGAAACCATGTTCGGCCTGCAGTTCGAGATCATGGAGGATGTGCTGGACGATGAGCGGCGGCTGCGGCTGGTCATTACCTACCGGGACGGACGCTACAGCCCGGCCCAGATACAGACTCTCTGTGCCCTGCTTGACCGGTTGCTCGAACAGCTGGTGCGGGAGGGGACTGCCAGCCCGCTCGCGGCCCTGGCCCCACAGGTGTGATGGCGTGAGCCCCCGCAAGGGGGCTCACTGTTTGACTCAGTCGGTCGGCAGACCGTAGTGCTGGAAGGTGGTGCGGGCTGGCAGGTGGTAGTGGGCGCGCCCCAGCAGCTGATTGAGGATGCAGGCATTGCGGTTGGGCCCGAGCCCCAGATCCGGCGAGCCTACCCCCTGCTGGAAGATGTCGGCGTTGTGGATGAAGACCCGGCCAGTGCCCCGATCGGCGCGGCGGGCAGTGAAGTCCTCCTGCACTATGCAGTCCCCCTGTTCATCAACGGCCAGCACCTCGCCCTTCAATTGTTCGAACCAGGCGGGCCAGGCGTGGGCATAGCCGGTGGCGGCCACCACGGCATCGGCCTCGAGGGTACAACGCTGATCGAGCTGGGTGTGGTGGCAGGTCAGACGCAGGGCGCCGTCGCTCAGGACTTCGGCCGCCTCCAGATTGCAGCTGGAGAAGAGGGTCAGCCCGGGTGTCTGGCCGCCGATGGATCGCTCGTAGAGCAGGTCGAACAGGGCGCCTATGGTCGCGAAGCTGATCCCCTTGTAGAGCATCCCCTGCCCGGCCACGATGGCGCGCCGTTTCTCCCGCGGGATGCGCTGGAAATAGTCCATGTAGCCGGGGGTGAAGCACTCCTGCCCCAGCTTGGAGTACTCCATGGGGTGGAAGCCGGGGGCCCGGGTGATCCACTGGATGGCCGCCCCGGCGGCCACCCGCTCCGGCGTGAGCGTCTGGAACAGGGCCAGCACGCACTCAGCCGCACTCTGCCCCGAGCCGACCACGGTCACCCGGCGGCAGGCGGCCAGGCGCTCCCTGGCGTGCAGGAAGTCGGCGGAGTGCAGCAGATTGGGATGATCGATCCCCTGCGCCCAGGCTGGCAGGGCCGGGCGGGTGCCGATGCCGATGGCTAGATCACGGCTCTGGTAGTGGTGGGGCTGGCCGTCGGCGTCGCGGCTCTCGAGGCAGAAACGCTCCTTGCCCGCATCGTAATGCACCGCCACCACCTCTTCGCCAAAGCGGCAGCCGGGGAGCTGCTCGGCGGCCCAGCGGCAGTAGTGGTCATACTCGCGGCGCGGGATCTGGAAGTGGTCGTAATAGTAGAAGGGGTAGAGCCGGTCGTGCCGGTGCAGATAGTTGAGGTAGCTCAGCGGATGGGTCGGATCGGCCAGGGTGACCAGATCGGCCAGGAAGGGCACCTGCAGCGTGGTGCCCGGCAGCAGGAGCCCCTGGTGCCAGCTGAAGGCCGGTTTGCGGTCCAGAAACACCCCGCTCAGCTCGGGATGCCGGTCCAGCAGGGCCGCCAGCCCCAGGTTGAAGGGGCCGATGCCGACCCCGGCGATATCCACGTGTGTGGTCTCCATAAACACTCCCAAAGGAAAGGTGATGCGCCCCGGCCATGCCGGGGCGCAGGGTCAGGTGTGCACGCTGGCCAGCAGCCCCTCGACGTCGGCTGCCGTGCGGCAGGCCAGCAGCTGGCCCGGTGACAGCTCCACGGCGAAGCGTTCGCGCAGCCGGGCCGAAATGGTCTTCAGGTGCTGGGGCCGCAACCCCAGTGCGGTAAAGGGTTGCCGGCTGTCGGCACTGCCCGGTGCCGCGCCCAGCACCTCCAGATAGATGTCGAGTACCCCGTGACGGGGGGCGGGTTGCGCCAGCAGGTGGCGTGCGGCGGGCTTGTCCGGCTTGCCGTTGGCGGTGAGGGGCAGCTGCGCGACGGCCAGGGCGCGGGTCGGCACATGGGAGGCCGGCAACTGCGCCCGGGCAAACTCGCGCAGGGCGGCCGGGTCCAGCCGGTGGCCGGTGGCGCAGACGTAGAGCAGCCCGATCCCCAGCTCTCCTTGTTGCTCGTCGCCGTACTCCACCACCAGCACCTGGGCGAGGGCCGGATGGGTGATGAGGGCACTCTCGACGTCGGGCAGCGAGACACGCACCCCGCGCACCTTGATGTAACCGTTGACCCGGCTGTCGAACAGCAGGGTGCCGTCGCGGCGGTAGCGGCCCCGGTCGCCGGTGCGAAACGCACGCACCGGCTGGCCCCTGTCATCGGTGAGGGTGACGAAGTCGGTCTGGACGAGCTGCCCCTGTTCGAGGTAGCCGAGGGCCAGGTTGACGCCGCTGGTATGGATGCGGCCCGCCACCCCGAGCGGGCAGTGTTCACCGCGCTCGTCCAGCAGCCAGTAGGCATTGCCCGGCAGTGGTGTGCCATAGGGAATGCGCTGCCGATCGTCGGCGCTTATCTCATACCAGATGCTCCAGATGGTGGTTTCAGTCGGCCCGCCGAGGGAGAAGAGGCGGGTGGCAGGCAGGCCGGTGCGCAGGCGCTCTATGATGCCCGGCTTGATGTAATCCCCTCCCTGGGCGACGAGCCGCAGACTCTGCAGCGTGTCGACCGGGTGGCAGGCGAGCAGCATTTCCAGCATGGCCGGCACCGAACACCAGAGGGTGACGCCATGGCGCGCGATGAGTCGGCCCCAGTGCACCGCATCCTTGTCGGCGCCGGGCTCCGGCAGCACCAGGGTGGCGCCGGCGGTCAGGCAGCCAAACACGTCGAAGACCGACATGTCGTGGTGCAGCGGGGTGACGGAGAGAAACCTGTCCTGCTCTGTAATGCCCCAACGCAGCAGAGTGCTGCCGATCACGTTGGCGGTGGCCTGGTTGCTCAGCACCACGCACTTGGGGCGCCCCGTGGTGCCGGAGGTATAGAGGTAGTAGGCCGGCGTGGTGTAGGTACTTCTCCCCGCCCAGGGCGTGCCGAGGGGGGCGTCGGAGCCGGCCAGCAGGGGGGCCGGGGTCAGCGTGGGGTGGCCGGTCTCTGCGCCTGGCTCTGCCACCACCAGGTCGGGGCAGCAGTTGTCCAGCAGATAGCGGCGGCGTTCGGCTGGCGAGGCGGCATCGACGGGCACCCAGATGATGCCGCTGAGGGCGCAGGCCAGGGTCACCATGGTGTGTTCTGGGCTGCGCGGCAGGCAGATGGCGACGACCTGCCCGGCCTTGATGCCGGCCTCGCTCAGGGCATGCATCACGCACCCCACGCCGTGACCAAGCTCCCGGTAGCTGAGTTGTCGCTCCCCCTGGATCAGGGCCACCGCCTCGTGCTGCGGATGGAACAGGCGATCGGCGATGCGCTGCAGGAAGTCGGTGTGGCAGGCGGCGTCCGGCAGGCTGTTGTGACGGGCATGGGTGGGGGTGGCCAGATCCGGGAGGTGAAATGCCTTTCCCTCCACCAGCCGGGCCACGGCACGCGCCATGGCCGCGAGCAGATCGCTCACCAGCGCGGCCTCCAGAGCCTCGCTGGCGTAGTCGATGTCGAGCACCAGAGTGCCGTCGGCCTGCTGGCTGATGCGGATGTCCATGGCGACCTGGGGTGTCTGGGTCAGCCCCCCTTGCCACTGCATGGGGCTCTCTGGCGCGGCCACCGGCCAGGCCAGTCCGTTGGTGATGACCACGGGCAGGGCGGGCCCGCCGCCATGGGTCTCCACCAGCTGGCGGGCGATATCGACCCCGGAGAAGGCGAGCCGATCCAGCCCCTCCATGACGTCCTGCTGCAGGATGTGGGCCCGCTCCAGCAGGGTGCCCTCCGCGGGCTGCCAGGTGAGAGCGATAAAGCTGGATCGGTTGGTCAGCGGCCCGCCGGGTGGCGGGGCCACCGGCACGGCCACGCAGAGATCCCCCTCGTCGCGCCAGCGGGAGAGCACCTCCAGGATGACGGCCATCAGGGTGGTGTTCTTGAACAGGTGCTGGCGGGCACCCAGCTTGTAGAGCGCGGCCGCCTGCCCGGCAGGTATGTGTTGCCGCTGGCGTGCGTAGCGGGCACTGCGCAGACCTTCGAGCGGCTGGGTCCATGGCAGGCGCGGTGGCCCCTCCAGTCTGGCCAGCTTGCGCCGCCAGTAGTCCCCGGCTTGCTCCCGCTGCGCCGCCGTGGGCTCGTGAGCGGGCGGAGAGGGCAGCGCGGGGGCCACTATTCCTTCGAACAGTTCGCGCATCAGGGTGGCGATGGCGTGTCCATCCAGGATTAGGGCATCGATGCGCACGAAGGCGACCAGCTCGTCTCCCGGCAGGTGCAGCAGGGTCAGCTCCCAGGGGGACTGCGTCAGGTCGAACAGGGCATGGCTGTATGCCTCCCGGTGGCGAGCGAGCCTGGGAGCCACCTCCTCTTCGGTCAGCTGACGCAGGTCCTGTTCGTGCAGATTGAGGCGCGCCTCGTCATCGACGATCTGTACCAGGCGGTCGGCATCGATGCGGGTACGCAGCGCATCGTGGCGCTGCACCATCTCCCGCAGGCGGGCGCGCAGCAGCGCCGGCTCCATCTTGCCGCGGTACTCCCGGTACTCCTGCATGGCCACGCCCCCGAGCGGAAACTGGGTGGTGCGCCCGAGCAGGTAGGCCTGCTGCAGCGGCGTCAGGGGCGCTTCACGGCGGCGATGCAATGGTGTGTCGAGCAGGGCGGGATCCCGCGCCAGCTGGCGCAACTGTGCCACCAGATCGTCGAAGAGGGCGGTGATCCAGGGGCGCGGCAGGGCATCGAGGCGGACGTCCCAGTTGATGAGCAGTTCGTCGCGCAGGCGCACCAGCTGGGCATCCAGCGCCACCTGGGGGCCCTGGGAGATGACCCAGTTCATGGCGCCGAAGACCCTGTGCACCCGTTCGTCAAACAGCGAGACCCCTTCCAGATCCAGGGCGGCGGTGAAGACGATGGGGGCCAGCTGGGCCGAGCCGTGGTGGCGGGAGAGATCGCGCATCACCGCCACGCCGGAATAGGTGCCGTGACCGAGGCGCTGGTGCCATTGGGCCGCCAGTTGCCGGCACAGCGCATCCAGCGTGCCGGCCTGGTCAAGGTCCACGTCCACCAGGGTGAGGTTGGCGGACTCGCCGACGATCCGCTGCTCGTTGCCGAGCACGGGCTCACGCCAGAAGAAGGGGACATTGAGGCGAAAACGCCTGTCGCCGGTGGCCTTGCCCAGGGAGTGGGCGAAGAGGCCCAGCATCAGGCTGGAGAGGGTCAGGCGCCGCTGCCGTGCCAGGGTGGTGAGGGCCTGGCAGGTGGCGGCATCCAGGGTGGCGCTGAGACGCTCGCTGGCGGGGGGCGTCTGCTGCGGAACGGTCGGCAGGGTGGGCGCCGGTGCCAACGTTGGCAGCTGTTGTCGCCACCACTGCCGATCCTGTTCCCGGCGCGCGCGCAGGCTTATCTGCACCGCCTCGTGCCAGGCAAAAAACGAGGGGGCCGGTGGCGGCGTCCACTCCGGTTCTTCGTACCACCGGGCCAGGTCGGCGAGCAGGATCCGCACGCTGGAGGGATCGACGGCCATCATGTCGGTGTCGATGTGCAGCCGCTGGCGCTGGTTTGCCAGCCGGGTGACGGAGAAGCGGGCCGCCTGACCCCGGCTCAGATCGAGCTGCTGGTGGGTCCACTCCTGCCGCTTGCGGGCCAGGGCATCGGCCAGTGGCTGGCCGCTCAGGGAGTGGAAATCATCTATCTCCAGCATGGCCGGGGCAGGCTCTCCCAACGTTTGGGCGCCGTCCCGGGTGACGGTCAGGCGCAGCATGGGGTGCGCCTGATAGAGACGCTCCAGCGCCCCGTGCAGGCGCGCCAGATCGAGGGCCGGGCCGTCAAACTCGGCGTAGAGGTGGGCACTGACGCCCCCCAGATGGGCATGCGCGCTGCGTCCCATCCAGCAAGCCGCCTGCATCGCGGTCAGTTCTTTCATCTCATTCATGGCGTTGACAACTTGTCGTGTTTCGTTGTTTATATATTTAAAGATGAGAATGATTTTCATTTCAAGATCAATTTAATCCATCAACCCATATGGTTATATCGATAAGTCGCTTAATTAAATTGGCATCAGTCGTGGCCAGAGATGACTCTGAACGGTATTTCAGGCCGGTATGACGGAACCTCTTTTTTGGCAGCCGTCGATTCAGTTTTCAGCAACTGGGTGGGGGCGTTGATTAAACAATCACGACTAGAAATAACCATGACAGACAGTGAGGAAATAACATGAGCAGACCAACATTCATGACCCGTGAGTGGTTGAATGAACGAGTACAGAGCTTGGTGGAGGAGGGGGAGCTGGATCCGGAGGAGAGTCTGGTGCTGTATGGGCTGGACTCCCTCAGCATCATGCGCTTTACCGCAGAGCTGAAGGCACAGGGGGTCGATGTCGGCTTTGACGAGCTGGCGCGCAGGCCCACCCTGTCAGCCTGGTGGGCGCTCCTGAGCGGCTCCCAGGCGGCCTGACTGGCTGTATATAGTTAATTAATTTCACGCATTGCTCTTATCATTCAGCAAGGGCGGCGCCAGGTCATGGCGCTCGCCACGGACACCATCATGACGCTGTCAGCAGAAGATCAGCACAGGCTAGAGCAGTTTTGGCAGTTCTGCCTTACCCATCAATATTTCAATGTCGGTTATCCGGAGGCTGCCGACTTTGATTATTCCAAGCTGCACAAGTTTTTACAGTTTTCTATCAATAACTGTGGCGACTGGGGCGCTCCTGGAAATTATTTGCTCAATACCTTCGAATTTGAGCGAGAGGTCATGAACTATTTCTCATCGCTATTTTCAATCCCGCCAGAGCAGAGCTGGGGTTATGTGACCAATGGCGGCACCGAAGGCAATATGTTTGGCTGTTATCTTGCCAGAGAGTTGTTCCCTGAAGGCACCCTCTATTATTCACAAGAGACACACTATTCGGTTGCCAAAATAATCAGGTTGCTGCGGATCAAGGCCAAGGAAATTCCCACTCTGCCCACCGGAGAAATTGACTGCGATAAGTTGGCAGAGCAGATAGTGGATGATGGCGAGCGTCATCCCATCATATTTGCCAATATCGGTACCACCATGAAGGGGGCGGTCGACGACATCGGCGCCATTCAACGGCGGCTGTCGGCCATCGGCATCCCCCGTCAGGACTACTACCTGCACGCGGATGCGGCCCTGAGCGGCATGATACTGCCGTTTGTGGACGATGCGCCGGCCTTTTCATTTTCCGACGGCATCGATTCCATCAGTGTCTCGGGCCACAAGATGATGGGGTCGCCGATCCCGTGCGGCATCGTGCTGGCCAGGCGGCGTTTTGTGGATCGCATCGCCGTGGAGGTGGACTACATCTCGGCCAGCGATCAGACCATCAGCGGATCGCGCAACGGCTTCACGCCCCTGTTGATGTGGGCCGCCATCAAGGGACGGACGCTGGCCCAGTGGCGTGAGCGGACCGGGCGCTGCCTGGCCATGGCCCAGCAGCTGGTGGAGCGGCTGAATCAGCAGGGGGTGCCCGCCTGGCGGCATCCGCACTCCATTACCGTGGTCTTCCCGCGCCCCTCGGAGCGCACCTGGAAGCGCCATTGCCTGGCGACCTCGGGCGAGCACTCCCACCTCATCATCCTGCCTCATCATCACAGCCTTCATCAGCTGGATGCGGTGATCCACGACATAGTGCGGGATCTCGGCCCGGCGGCCGAGCCCACCGCCTGCGCGCACCCTGTGCTCGCCTGCTCCGCATAAAAAGAAAAAGCCATTGTCTCCAATGGCTTTTTCACGCTATCTAACCGATGTCACTCGATGTTCTGGATCTGCTCGCGCATCTGCTCGATGAGCACCTTTAGCTCCACGGCGGACTGGGTCACCTCGGCGTTGATGGACTTGGAACCGAGGGTGTTCGACTCGCGGTTGAACTCCTGCATCATGAAGTCGAGACGACGGCCACAGGCGCCACCCTTCTTCATGATTTTGTTGGTCTCGCTGATGTGCATCTCCAGCCGATCCAGCTCTTCCGCCACGTCGATCTTCTGGGCCAGCAGCACGATCTCCTGCTCGATGCGGGCCGGATCCAGCTCCACCTTGGCTTCGGCCAGCCGGTCGGTGAGCTTCTGGCGCTGCCACTCGATGATCTGCGGCAGGTGCACGCGCACCTTCTTCACTTCCACCTGAATGCCGGCCAGGCGCTGTTCGATCAGCGCCTTGAGGTTGGCCCCTTCGCTGGCGCGGGAGGCGAGGAAATCTTCCATGGTCTGGTCAAACCCGCCGAGCAGCTCGGTGGCAACCACGTCCATGTCCTGCTCGGCGGCAGCCATCACGCCCGGCCAGCGC
The DNA here is from genome assembly GCF_019048665.1 of Aeromonas sp. FDAARGOS 1408. NCBI lineage: Bacteria > Pseudomonadati > Pseudomonadota > Gammaproteobacteria > Aeromonadales > Aeromonadaceae > Aeromonas > Aeromonas sp. FDAARGOS 1408. The sequence continues at coordinate 4,292,609 of NZ_CP077394.1, forward strand.
AGCACGTCGACCGGGTTGAGCTGACCCTGGCCAGCCTCTTTCATCACCCAGTTGGCGCTGTCGATGATGAGCTTGGCCAGCTCTTCGTTGATGTGCAGCTGGCTGGCGGCAGCTTGCGCGGCTTCGAAGCGCAGGTTGCACTCCACCTTGCCGCGCTGCAGCTTGGCGCGGAAGCGCTCACGCAGAACCGGCTCCAGGCTGCGCAGTTGTTCCGGCAGGCGAATGTAGGTCTCCAGATAGCGCTGGTTGACCGAACGAATTTCCCAAACGGCTGTGCCCCAGTCGCCCTTGAGTTCCTTGCGGGCGTAGGCGGTCATGCTGTGAATCATTGATTGTTCCGGGCTTGATGAAGTGTGCGGCCAGTATACTCAGCCAGACCTGCTCCGTCAGCCGACAGCGTGGTTTTAGCGGCTGATATTTGGGCTGGGATCACTTATACTCCTGCGCCAATTCAGCCAGCCCAGAGGTCCGTCCCATGTCACGTCCCAGCGATCGCACTGCCGCGCAGCTTCGTCCGGTCACCATTACCCGCCACTTCACCAAGCATGCTGAAGGGTCCGTGCTGGTGGAATTCGGCAACACCCGCGTGCTCTGCACCGCCAGCGTCGACACCAGCGTGCCGCGCTTCCTGAAAGGGAAGAATCAGGGCTGGGTGACCGCCGAGTACGGCATGCTGCCGCGCTCCACCCACTCCCGGATGAACCGCGAAGCGGCCTCCGGCAAGCAGAGCGGCCGCACCCTGGAGATCTCTCGCCTGATCGCCCGCTCCCTGCGCGCCGCGGTAGACCTGACCGCCCTGGGCGAGCACTCCATCACAGTTGACTGCGACGTGCTGCAGGCCGACGGTGGCACCCGTACCGCCGCCATCACAGGTGCCTGTGTGGCGCTGGTGGATGCGCTGAACTGGATGGTCGAGAAGGGCATGATCAAGCAGAGCCCGCTCAAGCAGATGATCGCCGCCGTCTCCGTCGGCATGTTCGAAGGGGAAGCCATCTGTGATCTGGAGTACATCGAAGACTCCGCCGCCGAGACCGACATGAACGTGGTGATGACCGAAGATGGTCGCATCATCGAGGTGCAGGGCACCGCGGAGGCCGAACCCTTCACCCACGAAGAGCTGCTGGCCATGCTGGCGCTCGCCAAGGGCGGCATCGCCGACATCATTGCGCTGCAGAAGCAGTCACTTGCATGATTTTAAAAACGCGGCATTGTCCGCGTTTTTTTATACCCCCACACAAGACAACGACAAGCCAAGCAAGGAGCCAGAATGAAAGCCTACCAGCGTCAATTTATCGAATTCGCCCTGGAGAAACAGGTCCTCAAATTCGGTGAGTTCACCCTGAAATCCGGCCGCAAGAGCCCCTACTTCTTCAACGCCGGTCTGTTCAACAGCGGCCGCGATCTGGCCCGTCTCGGCCGCTTCTATGCCGCCGCCCTGATGGATGCCGGCATCGAGTTTGATGTGCTGTTTGGCCCGGCCTACAAGGGGATCCCCATCGCCTCCGCCACCGCGGTGCAACTGGTGGAGCAGCACGACGTGGACGTGCCCTGGTGCTTCAACCGCAAGGAGGCCAAGGATCACGGCGAGGGCGGCAATCTGGTGGGCAGCCCGCTCAAGGGGCGCATCATGCTGGTGGACGACGTCATCACCGCCGGCACCGCCATCCGCGAGTCCATGGATCTGATCCAGGCCAACGGTGCCTCCCTGGCCGGCGTGCTGATCGCGCTGGACCGTCAGGAGAAGGGCAAGGGCGAGCTCTCCGCCATTCAGGAGGTGGAGCGTGACTACGGCGCCCACATCATCGCCATCATCCAGATGAGCGACCTGATCGCTTATCTGGAAGAGAAGCAGGCCGAGCAGCCGGAGCTGGCTACGCAACTGGCTGCCATGAAGGCGTACCGCGCCCAGTACGGCATCTGAGCCGATCACACCGCGTAATAGTTGAATGCGGCGCCCGTTTGCTCTCTGGCAGCAAACGGGCGCCGTTTTTTCATCTGCAAAAAGTGAGTCAGGTGGCTTGAGCTTACCCTTACAGTAAAGGTTAGGGTTTGCTGGTCGGCGCTCGTTCTGGCCGACGGGTTCCGGGGAGGAACAAGATGACCACTCATATTCAATTACCCATCCATCTGCAGCTGCCGCTCACAGGCATGAGCTGCGCCAATTGCGCCAGCCGCATCACGACCGCCCTCAACAAGCTGGAGGGGGTCGAGGCGACCGTCAACTTCGCGCTGGAGCAGGCCGCCATCGACCTGGCCAGCACCGATCGTTTGCCGGCGGTGCTGGAGAGCATTCAGGCACAGGGCTATGACTATGGCCACGAGACGCTCTCCTTCCAGATCAGCGGCATGACCTGTGCCGGTTGTTCGGCCCGTCTGAACAAGATGCTGGCCGCGCTGCCCGGCGTCATCTCCGCCGACGTCAATTTCTCGCTCGAACAGGCCCGTATCGTGCTGGTGCCCGGGATGCAGACCCCCGCCGCCCTGCGCGAGCAGATCGAAGCCCTCGGCTTTGGTGCCCAGCTGGCGCAGGGCTCGGCCAGTGGCCGCCGCCAGCAGTTGCTGGAGCGGGAAGCGCAGGAGGCCGCCAGTGCCCGTCAGGCGCAGACCCGGGTCATTGTCTCGGCGCTGCTGACCCTGCCGCTGTTGGTGGGTATGTTCTCAATGGCCGGTCTGCTGCCCTGGCATCTGCCCGCCTGGCTGGAGCTGGTGCTCGCCACCCCGGTGCAGTTCTGGATCGGGGCCCGCTTCTATCGCGGTGCCTGGCTCGCCATCAAGAACCGCTCCGCCAACATGGACGTGCTGGTGGCGACCGGCACCAGTGCGGCCTACTTCTACAGCCTCTATCTGCTGCTGACCCTGGGGATGGCCGCGAGCGGCCAGCTCTATTTCGAGGCGAGCGCCATCATCATCACCCTGATCTCCCTCGGCAAGCTGCTGGAGGCCCGCGCCAGACGCAGCACCCAGTCCGCCATTCGCGAGCTGATGGCGCTGCGGCCGGAAACCGCCACCGTCTGGCGTGGCGAGAGCTGGCAGAGCGTCGCCATCGACGAGGTGCTGCGCGGCGATCGGCTGCGGGTGCTGGTGGGTGAGCGGGTGCCGGTGGATGGCAAGATCCTGAGCGGCGAGAGCGAGCTGGACGAGTCGATCCTCACCGGCGAGAGCCTGCCGGTGCCCCGCGGCGAGGGCGACAAGGTGCTCGGCGGTGCCATCAACCGCTCCGGCGTGCTGGAGATCGAGGCCACGACTGTGGGGGAGGACTCCAGCCTCAGCAAGATCATCGCCCTGGTGGAGAGCGCCCAGATGGGCAAGGCCCCGCTGCAGCAGCTGGTGGACAAGGTCTCCGCCGTGTTCGTGCCGGTGGTGATGGCCATCGCCCTCTTTACCCTGCTGGTGTGGTACGCCATCGGCAACGACTTCGGTCAGGCGCTGCTGGCGGCGGTGGCCGTGCTGGTGATCGCCTGCCCCTGCGCGCTGGGGCTGGCCACGCCGGCCGCCATCGTCACCGGCACCGGGGTGGCGGCGCGCCACGGCATTCTGATCAAGGATGTGGATACCCTGCAGAAGGCCCACGCCATCAAGGCGCTGATCTTCGACAAGACAGGTACGCTCACTCAGGGCCGGCCGGTGCTGGCGAGCTGGAGTGGCAACGACGAGCAGCTGCGCCTCGCCGCCGCACTGCAGCAGGCGAGTGAGCACCCGCTGGCGCTGGCCATGCGCGAGGCGGCCGGCAAAGATGCCGTGCTGCCCCAGCCGGAGGCGGTGGAGGTGCGGGTCGGGGCCGGTATAGTGGGTCAGGTAGCTGGTCACACGGTCGCTATCGGCAATGCCAATCTGTTGGCACAACTCGGCATGGAAGTGCCTGCGCAGGATCAGCAAGCCGCCGACGGCGCGACCCGGGTCTGGGTGGCCATCGACGGAGTGGTGGCCGGCATAGCGGCCCTGGCCGATACCCTGCGCCCCGAGAGTCCCGAGGCCATCGCCACCCTGCGCCAGCGCGGCATCGCCAGCTGGCTGGTAAGCGGCGATGCGCCGGCGCCGGTGGCCCATATCGCCGCCAAGCTGGGGTTGGACGGGGCCTTTGACTCAGTGCTGCCGGCCGGCAAGGTGGAAAAAGTCGAGGCGCTGCGGGCGCAAACTCGCGGGCTGGTCGCCATGGTGGGGGACGGGGTGAACGATGCCCCGGCGCTGGCTGCGGCGGATGTGGGCATCGCCATGGGCTCCGGCTCTGACGTGGCGATGGAGACCGCCGCCATCACGCTGATGCGCTCTGATCCGCGGCTGGTGGCCGATGCCATCGACATCTCGGCGGCCACCTGGCGCACCATCCAGCAGAACCTGTTCTGGGCCTTCGTGTTCAACATCATCGGCATTCCGCTGGCGGCGCTGGGTTACCTCAGCCCCGAGCTGGCGGGGGCGGCCATGGCCCTGAGCAGCATCACAGTCTTGAGCAATTCCCTGTTACTGAAACGCTGGCAACCGCGGGCGCTCGCCCATGCCAGCCACCATGTCAGCACTGAATCGAACCGTTAAGGAGTCATCCATGAACATCAGCAAGGTAGCCAAGGCGACGGGACTGACCGCCAAGACCATCCGCTACTACGAGAGCATCGGCCTCATCTCGGCGCCGGTGCGCAGTGACAATGGCTATCGCAGTTACACCGAGGGGGCGCTGCGCGAGCTGCGCTTCGTCAAGCGGGCGCGGGAGACCGGCTTCAATCTGGAGGAGTGCCAGGAGCTGCTGGCGCTCTATCGGGATGAGCACAGAACCAGCGCCCAGGTGAAGAAGCTGGCGCAGGAGAAGATCGTCGATCTGCGCGCTCGCATCGCCGGCTTGCAGGCCATGCTCAGCTCCCTCGAGGGGCTGGTCGGCTGCTGCCACGGGGACGAGAATCCCGAGTGCCCGATCCTCGACGAGCTGGAGCGCGGCTGAGCCGCCCCTGCCGGCAGGCTGGGGTCTGGCATCATCGACTGACTAACCGCTTAATAACGGACGTTTTATTGTTGGCTCCGAAGGGGTAGTGGTAGACTGTGCGGCTCTTGTACAGGGAGTACGCAGTTGACCCAGAGTGTGACACGTCAGGTAAAGCAGGCCATCATGGCCCAGCTCTATACCCACGCCTCATTCAGCCTGCCTTGCCTGGGTCTGCTGGCACTTGGCTGGAGCCTGCTGTTCCACGACTACCTGCCCGCCAGCGAGGCGCTCGGCTGGTTGGCGAGCGTGGTGCTGCTGCTGCTCTGCCGGGGTTGGCACCTGCGCTGGCGCCAGCCCAGGCTGGCACAGATCCCGCTGCCGGTGCTGGAGCGCGAACTCTTCATCGGGGTGACCATCACCTCCATCATCTGGGCGCTGGGCGTGCTGCTCTACATGGACAAGCTGCCTGATACCTACCGCGCCGCCATGATGATGCTCGCCAGCCTGATCCTCACCGGCAGTGCCATCATGCTGTTCGGCAGTCGCCGCTCCCTCTATGGCGCCGTGCTGCCGCTCGGGCTGGCCATGGTGTTCGAGCTGGGGGCGGGCAACGAGCAGGAGCGGATCGTCTCCAGCATGCTGGCCGGCTACCTGTTTGTCTTCCTGCCGACTCTGCTGCGTCGCCTGCGGCGGGATCAGGTGGCCTCCCTCTATCACCGTTTCTCCAACGCCGACCTGGTGGCCGAGCTCAAGGCGGTCTCCGAGCACCTCAAGCTCACCTCCCGGCTGGACGGGCTGACTGGCATCGCCAACCGGGCCCACCTCGACTACTGCCTCGAGCGCGCCTGGCGTCGCTGCCACCGTGCCCGGGCTCCCTTGTCGCTGGTGCTGGTGGATGTGGACTACTTCAAGCAGTTCAACGATCTCTACGGCCATCAGCTGGGGGATGAGTGCTTGCAGCAGGTGGCGGGTCTGCTGGCCGAGGTGCAGCGGCGGGAGGATGACCTCGCCGCCCGCTATGGCGGTGAAGAGTTCGCGCTGCTGCTGCCCTGCACCAGCATGCAGGGGGCCATGCAGATCGCCGAAAACGTGCGGGTGGCCCTCAAGGAGTTGAGCATTCCCCATCAGAAGTCCCTGGTTTCCGGTCGGGTCAGCTGCAGTTTCGGGGTGGCGACCCTGGTGCCGGATCAGACCCTCTCCATCAGCGAGCTGATACAAAAAGCGGATGCGGCCCTCTATCAGGCCAAGCATAATGGGCGGGATCGTATCGAAGTAGCCTTGATGGGTAAGGTTGCCTGAGTTTCACAAGACAGATTAAAGAGGTCGTCTATGCAATGTCATCGTATCGAAGAGCTGCTGGAGTTGTTGCAGCCTGCCTGGATCAAGGAACAGGATCTCAGCCTGGTACAGTTTGTTGCCAAACTGGCCGAAGAAGCGGGATTTGAAGGGCCTCTGTCCGAGCTGACCGACGACATGCTGATCTACCACCTCAAGATGCGTGAATCCGACAAGCAGGCGATGATCCCCGGTCTGGCCAAGGACCACGTGCCCGACTTCAAGGAAGCCCTGCTCAAGGCCCGCGGCATCAAGTAAAGAGTGCGCTTGCTGGAAGCTTGAGGGTTTTCAAAAGAATCTCTTAAAAAGGCGTTTCGTCAACTGGCGATACGTCTTTTTTGTTGCTTGAAATTGCGACACCACTCGAACATTAGATACATTTTACCCACACAATTAGCAGGCTGTTTAAGATATAATCCGCCCCATAACAATTAATTAATGGAGCGAAGTGTTGCAATGGCCGACCAGGACAAGATCGATATCAAGGATGTCACCGGCGATGTAACGGGGACGTTCAACCCCAATACCTTCAAAGCCAGCGACGACAGGTTCAACCCCGGCAACCGCATCTATGTCCGGGCCCAGACCGGCTACTGGCAGCGGATGCGCAAGGCCATGGGCTGGTTCTTCGTGGTGCTCTTCGTCGCCATTCCCTGGTTGCGCTATGACGGTCGACAGGCCGTGTTGTTCGATATCGGCCATCAGCAGTTCCACATCTTCGGCGCCACCATCTGGCCGCAGGATCTCACCCTGCTGGCCTGGGTCTTCATGATCGCCGCCTTTGCCCTCTTCTTCGTGACCACCTTCCTGGGGCGGGTCTGGTGCGGCTACCTCTGTCCGCAGACGGTGTGGACCTTCATGTTCATCTGGTTCGAAGAGAAGCTGGAAGGCTCCGCCAACAAGCGCCGCAAGCTGGACGCCTCGCCCTGGAACGGCGAGAAGCTGGCCCGCAAGGGGGCCAAGCACCTGGCCTGGCTCCTGCTGTCGCTGGGTACCGGCCTCACCTTCGTCGCCTACTTCCAGGATGTGTTCCAGCTGGTGCCTGACTTCTTCACCCTGCAGGCCAGCGGCTGGGTCATCTTCTGGGTGGTGCTCTTCGCCGCCTGCACCTACGGCAACGCCGGCTGGATGCGCGCCATCATGTGCATTCACATGTGCCCCTATGCCCGCTTCCAGTCCGCCATGTTCGACAAGGACACCTTCATCGTCGGCTATGACACCAAGCGCGGCGAGACCCGGGGTGCCCGTTCCCGCAAGGCCGATCCCAAGGCGCTGGGACTGGGGGATTGCATCGACTGCGATCTGTGCGTGCAGGTCTGCCCGACCGGCATCGACATCCGCGACGGCCTGCAGTACGAGTGCATCAACTGCGGCGCCTGCGTCGACGCTTGCGATCAGACCATGGAGCGGATGGGCTATCCGAAAGGGCTCATCAGCTATACCACAGAGCACAAGCTGGCCAATGACTCCACCCATGTGGCGCGGCCCAAGCTGATCGGTTACGGCCTGGTGATGGCCATCATGCTGGGGGTGTTCGTCTACAACGCCATGTCCATCATGCCGATGGGGCTCGACATCCTGCGGGATCGCAACCAGCTGTTCCGCGAGAACAGCGAGGGGCTCATCGAGAACACCTATACCCTCAAGATCCTCAACAAGACCTTGCATCCCCAGACCTATCAGCTGGATGTGGAGGGGCTGCCGGAGCACGAGTGGTTCGGTCCGCGCGAGGTGACCCTGAAGGCCGGCGAGATCTATACCCTGCCGGTGAGCGTGGCCGTCGACCCCTTCAACCTGAAGAAGCCGACTCTGGACATCCGCTTCGTGCTCAAACGCGAAGGGGCGGCGCCGGACGACAGCAAGGGGACCCTGCGCCAGCCCAGCAAGTTCATCAGCCGGTTGTGACGGCAAGGCACACCGCCATGCACGGCAACGGCGGACAGTAGTGATAGAATGGGGCGCAACGGCGCCCCTTTCTCATGGTGGATGACATGCGTTTCAACTATTCCGATCTCACTCCCGACCTCATCATGGATGCGCTGGACCTCAGCGGTCTGCGGCTCGACTCGGGCCTCATCGAGCTCAACAGCTACGAAAACCGGGTTTATCAGTTCCAGGACGAGGATCGTCGCCGCTACGTGGTGAAGTTCTATCGTCCCGGCCGCTGGAGCCGGGCCCAGATCCTCGAAGAGCACGAGTTTGCCGCTCGCCTGTGCGAGGCGGAGATCCCGGTCGCTGCTCCCATCGCCTTTGCCGGCGAGACCCTGCTGGAGCATCAGGGCTACCCGTTTGCCATCTGGCAGAGCGTGGGGGGACGCCAGTTCGAGGTGGACAACCTCGACCAGCTGGAGTGGGTGGGGCGCTACCTCGGCCGCATCCATCAGCTCGGTGCCAGCAAGCCGTTTCACCACCGGATCCGGCTCGACGTGGAGACCATGCTGCACGAGCCGCGTCAGCTGCTGGCGTCCGGCGAGTGGCTGCCGAGCGGGCTGGCCAAGCAATTCTTCGGGGTGCTCGACGAGCTGATCAAGCATGTCAGTGACGCCATGACCCTGGATGTGGCGCAGATCTCCCTGCATGGCGACTGTCATCCGGGCAACATCCTGTGGCGCGACGGACCCATGTTTGTCGATCTCGACGACTGCCGCACCGGCCCCGCCATCCAGGATCTCTGGATGATGCTGAACGGCGAGCGCAGCGAGCAGCAGATCCAGCTCGATACCCTGCTGGCGGGCTACGAGGAGTTCATGGAGTTCGACCCGCGCGAGCTGGCGCTCATCGAGCCGCTGCGGGCCATGCGCATCGTTCACTACATGGCCTGGCTGGCGCGGCGCTGGGAGGATCCCGCCTTCCCCCGTCACTTCCCCTGGTTCAACACCGAGCACTACTGGCGCCAGCAGATCGCCACCCTGCACGATCAGCTGGAGGCGCTCAAGGCGCCATCCCTGACCCTGATGCCGGGCTGGTGATGTGGCGGGTTGCCGGCCGTTCGCCATGCCTGCCGCAGACCCGCGGCAGGCTATCAAGGCGTTCGCGCTGACGCGGGCGCCGGGGAGAGAGCTTGACGACCTGGTGCGCGAGGGATGGGACTCGCCCCCCTGCTTGATCATTGACTGTGCAGTGGTGACGCAATAGGCTTGGCACTGCTTCGGTTCGCCGGGCGTGCCTCACAGTGATCCCTTAACAGGAAACGTCATGAAAAAAATTCTGTTTTTCCTTGCTGCCATGCTGATGATGCCCATGGTTCACGCCGCCCCCGAATTCAAGGAAGGCGTCAACTATGATGTGGTCAAGCAGACCGGTAGCGCCCAGCCGGAAGTACTGGAGTTCTTCTCCTACTACTGCCCCCACTGCGCCAAGTTCGAGCCGATTGCCGAGGATCTGAAGAAGAACCTGCCGGAAGGCGTGCCGATGAAGAAGAACCCGGTGGCCTTCCTGGGCCGCGAAATGGGTCCGGAGATGCAGCGTGCCTACGCCGTTGCCAGCCTGCTGAACGTTGAAGGCAAGCTGACCCCGGCCATCTTCGACAAGATCCACACCCAGCGTCAGATCCCGCAGAGCCGTGCCGACGTGAAGCAGATCTTCGTGGACAACGGCGTACCGGCCGAAGAGTTCGACGGTGCCGTCGACAGCTTCGCCGTCTCCGGCATGGTCTCCCAGTTTGACCGCAACACCGAGAGCTACAACATCCGCGGTGTGCCGGCCTTCCTGGTTAATGGCAAGTACATGGTGAAGATCGAATCCATTACTTCCCAGGATCAGTTCAACCAGCTGGTGAAATTCCTGCTGGCCAAGAAAGACTGACCTCGTCTGATCCCATGAAAAAAGCCCGCCGGTGCAAACCGGCGGGCTTTTTGTTTATCAGGAGCCTGCGTCAGATCTGGCAATCCCGCTGAGTGGGGGCCGGGCGCGGCAAGCGGGTGCGGCGGCTGATGGCCTCCGCCAGCCAGACCAGCAGCAGGATGGCCAGCAGCAGGGTGGCAGTCTGATCGTAACGGAACAGGCTCAGGGAGACATAGAGCTGCTGCCCCAGCCCGCCGGCGCCGACCACGCCGAGTATGGTGGCGGCCCTCAGGTTCATCTCGCCGCGATAGAGGCTGTAGGCCAGCCACTGGCGCGTGACCAGGGGAAACAGCCCGTACCAGAAGCTGGCAATGGACCCGGCCCCGCTCAGCTGCAGGGCGAGGCGGGGGGCAGGATCGGCGTTCTCCAGGGTCTCCACGAACAACCGCGCCAGCACTCCGGTGGTGTGCAGGGTCAGCGCCAGTATGCCCGCCACCGGCCCCAGCCCGACGGCGATCACCAGCAGGCTGGCGAAGATGAGCTCGGGCACCGAGCGCAGCAGGTTGAACAACAGCCGCAGCGGCCAGCAGTGGCGAGCGAGACAGGCCAGCGGCAGGGCCAGCAGGGCGCTGAAGAGGGTACTCAGCAGCGCCATCTGCACCGTATCGAGCAGGCTGCTGGCCACCGTCTTGAGGAAGGGCCATGACCAGTCCGGTTGCAAGAACTCCCCCAGAAAGGCGCCCAGCCCCCCGAAGGAGAAGCTCAGCATGCGCCAGTCGAGTTGATAAAGAGCGAGAGTTGCGGCCAGCCCCAGGCAGATCAGCAACAGCAGGCCGGGGGAGCGGCTGTGGCGCAGCCAGGCGCTGAGGCCATCCGCCAGGGTCACCAGCAGGATAAAGGCCAGCAGCAGGGTCACCACCTCGCCACCGGCAAACATGCGCAGGGAGAGTTCGAGCTGCTGGCCGAGCCCGCCGGCGCCGACGAAGCCCATGATGACGGAGGCGCGCAGGGCGCACTCCCAGCGGTAGACGGTGTAGGAGAGCAGCTCCTGGCGCACCGCGGGCAGCACGCCGTACCAGAGTGCCTGCAGCCGGCCGCTGCCGCCCAGCAGCAGGGCGCGGGCCGGTTGCTGGGCGCCGCTCTCCATGATCTCGTTGTAGACCTTGGCCAGCATGCCGCCGTAGCTGACCGCGATGGCCAGGATGGCGGCCAGCGGCCCAAGCCCGGACAGGCGCACGAACAGCAGTGCCCAGATGAGCTCGGGCAGGCTGCGCAGCACGATGGCGACGAGGCGCGAGAGGGCTCGCAAGGCGCTGCGCAGCGGGCTGGGCACCGGCCCCAGTTCGGCCAGCGACAGGGCGCGCGAGCCGAGCAGGGCAAACGGCACGCCGAGCAGCAGGGCGCCCGCCAGTCCCAGAGTGGCGACCGCCAGGCTCTCCAGGGTCGCGGTCAGGGTCAGGGCGAGAAAGTCCCGATCAAAACGGGGTGGCCAGCTGGTGGCGAGGAAGTTACCCATCTGCCGCCAGCTCTGGCCGTCGAACAGGCCGAGCCAGCCGTCGGCCTGCTGCCACAGGCTGTAGCCGATGAGCAGCAACAGCCAGGGCAGGGGATGGCGCCAGCGGTGAGTCAGTTCAAACACGCAGCCGCCTCGTCATCACCGGCGTAGAGCTCGGCCAGCATGGCTGGCGTGACGGCCGTCGCCGGACAGTCGAACTGCACTCGCCCCTCGCGCAGGCCGATGATGCGGGGGAAGCGGCCGAGCGCCAGCTCGACCGCATGCAGGTTGGCGATGAGTGTGCTGCCCCGGGCTCTAGCCTGGGCCAGCAGGGCATCCAGGCTGCTCTGGGCGAGCACGGGATCGAGGGCGGAGACGGGCTCGTCCGCCAGGATCAGATCAGGCTGCTGATAGAGCACCCGGGCGATGCCGACCCGTTGCAACTGGCCACCGGAGAGCTCGCCGCAGCGCTGTTGCCACTTGTCGGCAAGGCCGAGGCGGGCCAGTTCGGCCCGCGCGCCTTGCGGGTCGCAGGGGCGCAGCAGGGAGAGCAAGGAGCGGCCGAGGGACCACTGGCCGAGCCGGCCGGCCAGCACGGCGGTCACCACCTGCTGGGAGGCGGGCAGCGGCGGTTGCTGCCAGACCATGCCGATCCGGCTGCGCAGCCGCTGGCGATCCCGGGTGGAGAGGGACCAGGGATCCTGCTCCCAGAGGGCGAGCCTGCCTTCGCCACGCAGCTCGGTGCCGATCAGCCGCAGCAGGCTGGTCTTGCCCGCGCCGCTTGGCCCTATGATAGCCACGCATTCGCCTGCCGCTATCTGCAGGTTGAACGGCTGCAGGATGCGGCTCTGGCCGAGCCGCAATCCTTCCCCGTCCAGCGCGACGGCGATCACTTCAGCAGGCCGGCCTGGGTGGCGGCGGCTTCGATGCCCAGGTAGTTCTCGGGCTTGGTCTCGATGAAGCGGCTGGCGCGTTGCAGCTTGAGGATCTCGGCCTGGGCCGGGACGGCAGGGTCTAGGCTCAGGAAGGCCTGCTTGATCTTCTCTTGCAGGGCCGGATCCAGGCCGCCGCGCACGGTCCAGTTGTAGTCAAAGTAGGTCGGGGTGGTCCAGATCACCTTGACCTTGGCGGTGTCGACCTTGCCCTCTTCCACCAGTTTCTCCCACACGGAGGCGTTGAGCGCACCGGCCGGCACCTTGCCGGAGGCGACCCAGGCGACGGTGGCGTCGTGGGCGCCGGAGAAGGCGACGTGGGCGAAGTCACGCTCCGGGTTGATGCCCTGCTCGGCCAGGAAGTGGCGTGGCATCAGGTGACCGGAGGTGGAGGAGGGGGAGCCGAACGCAAAGTCCTTGCCCTTGGTGTCGGCCAGGGTCTTGATGCCGCTGTCGGCATTGGCGATGAACTTGGAGGTGAACTGGGCATCCTCCTGGCGCTGAACCAGGGGCACCACCTTGTCGGCACGACGATGGGCCTGCACATAGGTGAAGCCACCGAGCCAGGCCATGTCCAGCTTGCCGGCGGCCAGCGCCTCGACCACGGCGGCGTAGTCGTTGACCGGCACGAACACCACCTCGCGGCCGGTCTTCTCGGCCAGGTAGTCACCCAGCGGGGCAAACTTGCGTTGCAGCTCGGTGGGGGCCTCGTCCGGGATGGCGGAGACCCGCAGCGGTTCGGTGGCGATGGCGCTCAGGCTGGTGAACAGGGTGGTGAGGGCGAATATCCATTTGCGGGTCATGGTGCATTCCTTGGTGGGCTGTCGTTCGGGCAATAGAAAGGCCCGACACCAGTCGGACCTGACGAGGAGAGAATGGTAGGGGGCCACTGGCCACTGGCGCAAGATACGTCCCCAAAAATAGGCTTTAGACCCCGACGTGGAAGGCCTGCTTGAGGTTGCGGATGAAGTCCGCGTCCCGGCACAGGGTCTTGCCCGGGCTGTCGGAGATCTTGGCGACCGGGCCGCCGTTGCACTCGATCAGCTTGAAGACGATGTTCATCGGGCTGACGCCGGGCAGATCGCAGGTGAGCTTGGTGCCGATACCGAAGCTGGTGTTGATGCGACCGCGGAAGTGACGGAACAACTCGACCGCCTTGTCGAGGTTGAGGCCATCGGAGAACACCAGCGTCTTCTCGGTGGGGTCGATGCCGAGCCGCTGATAGTGGCTGATGGCCTTCTCGCCCCACACCACAGGATCGCCGGAGTCGTGGCGCAGCCCCTGATAGCGGCTGGCCAGCTCGAAGTCGAAGTCGCGCAGGAAGGCATCCATGGTGATGCAGTCGGTGAGCGCGATGCCGAGGTGGTTGGTGAATTCATCCAGCCAGCTGGTGAGGGCGGCGCGCTGGCTGTGCTCGAGCGGGAAGCCGAGCTGCTGGTGGGCCTGGAACCACTCGTGAGCCTGGGTGCCCACCGCCGGCAGGCCGTACTTCTGGGCCAGCAGGTAGTTGCTGGTGCCGCGAAACGCCGGCAGCCGCTCCTGGAGGCGACCCACCACCGCATCCTGTACCGCGAGGGAGAAGCGGCGACGGGTGCCAAAGTCGATGAGGTTGAACTCGCTCATCTCTTCCCGGCTCAGCTCCCGCTCCAGCTTGTCGAGCTTCTGATCGAGCCGCTCCAGCGCCTGGCTGACGCCAAACTGGGGGTAGCGGAAGCGGTTGCGCATCTCGCTGATGATGGCGAGCACCGGGATCTCCCACAGGATCACGTCCTGCCAGGGGCCCTCGACCCGCACGTTGATGCGACCATCCTGTTCGAACACCTTGAGCAGGGAGGCATCCAGCGGCTTGCGGCGCAGGTGGTCGAGGTAGTCAGGGGTAAAGAAGGGGCGCTCCGCCAGGAAGTTGAGCTCGGGCCGGGTCAGCCGCAGGGAGCCGGCGAGGCGCAGCTGCTCCTCGATCTGACCCATCATGGGCAGCAGATCTTCCTCGTTGCGGCTGTGGAACTCGGCCACCACCTCGGCATCCGGATAGCGATGGAACACCGCCTGCTGCATGTGCAGCTTGTAAGCATCTGTATCGAGCAGGCTGTTGAGAATGGGAGGCATATCAGGCGTCCAGCAGGCGTTGTACATCGGCAAGGGTCTGGGCCAGTTCGGCGCCGGCCTCGATCATCTGGGTGTGGGCCTGAGCGACCGTTTCGGGGGCGATGCCACGGCAGGCATCGAGGTGGACGATCACCCGGAAACCGGCGCGGCGCAGCTGCAGTACGCTGGTCTTGACGCAGTAGTCGGTGGCGAGGCCGCCGGCCAGCACGGTCGCGACGCCGCGGGACTGCAGGAACTCGATGAGCCCGGTGCTGCGACGCTCGGCCAGATCGTGGAAGCAGGTGCCGTAGGGGTGCAGATCCGGCTCGACCCCCTTCCAGACGAAGAAGTCGTAATCGACCGGGGCCGGCAGGCCGTCGAGCAGTTCGAAGCCGCGAGTGCCCGGCACGCAGTGCACCGGCCAGGTGAGGTCGGCGTTGGGCATATCCAGCGGCAGCAGCATGCCGGCAGGGTCGCTGACGGCCCAGGCGGCGTTGGCCGGGTGTGAATCCTTGCTGCCGACCCGCAGGCTGGCGAGGGTGGCCTGAGCGTTGAGCGCAGCCACAATATCATCCCCGCCCGCGACGGGCAGTTCGTTCGGGCAGAGGGGGGTAAACCCCTTCTGCGCATCAATATCCAGGCTGGCGACGGTTCCCATTGAGTGGCTCCTGCACATACTATTCGTGTGATATTATCTACCAAACATTAATCGAAGGCGAGCAGGGCGATCGGCATGTTGAGAATGAGTCTGGATATGGTGGTGCTGCGGTTGAACGAGGAGCGGCTCGAGCTGCTGCTGGAGACCCGCGATCGCCCGCCCTTTGCCCACTGCTGGCAACTGCCGGCCCTGCGCATCGACGAGACCCGGGATCGGGATCTGGACGCGGCTCGCCATCGTCTGTTGACCGAATGGGGGCTGGGCCACTGCTACAGCGAGCAGGTCTGCACCCTGGGCAACCTGGAGCGGGATCCCCGTGGCTGGTCCACCACCCTGGTCTACCTCTGTCTGGTGGATCCCGAGGTGGAGGTTCTCCACGGCTGCTGGCACCCGCTCTCTGCCCTGCCGGGGCTCAGCCTCGCCTTCGACCACACCCAGCTGATCGCCAGAGGGCTGGAGCGACTGCGCATCAAGAGCCGTTACAGCACCCTGCCGCTACAACTGCTGGGGGCCGAGTTCACCCTCTCCGAGGTGCAGCGGGCCTTCGAAATCATCCTGCAGACCCCGATGAACACGGCCGCCTTTCGCAAGCGCATCCATCGCGCCGATATCCTGGTGGACACCGGCCGCAAGCGCACCGGCAAGCAGCGTCCCGCCATCCTCTACCGGCTGGAGAGCCCCTACTGCGTGATGTTCGATCAGGTGATGCACGGAGCGGAAGCATGAGTGGTGCAGGTGTGCACAAGGTATTGGTAAGCGCCTGTCTGCTGGGACCATGTTCGTTGCGCTACGAGGGCCCTGGTTTTAGCCAGCGGGGGAGCAAAGCATGAGTGAGACCAGCGTGCACAAGGTACTGGTGAGCGCCTGCTTGCTGGGTCAGCCGGTTCGTTACGACGGCCAGAGCAAGGGCATCGTCAGCGACTGGCTGCAAACGCTGGGGGCCGAGGGGCGGGCATTGGCCTTCTGTCCCGAGGTGGCGGGCGGTCTGCCGACGCCGCGCCCCCCTGCCGAGCGGCAGGGGGAGCGAGTGGTGACCGCAAGCGGACTGGATGTGACGGCGGAGTTTGCCCGTGGCGCCGCACTGGCGCTGGCGACTTGTCAGCAGCAGGGGATTCGCTTCGCCCTGCTGAAAGAAGGGAGCCCCTCCTGCGGCAGCGGCCGCATCTACAACGGCCGCTTCGAGGGGCAGTCCGTGGCGGGCGAGGGCATGACCACTGCCCTGCTGCGTCGCCACGGCATCGCCGTGTTCAGCGAGGATCAGCTGCCCGAGCTGGCCTCGGCGCTCGCCTCGGCGGCCTGCGGATCGGTCTGAGCCGCCGCATCGGCCGCCTGCCACTGCGCCAGCACGGCGTCCTTCTCCTGCCAGCGCTGGTTCAGCCACTCCTGGAAGCCGCGCTTGAACTGCTTGTCATTGAAGTAATCCCCCACCAGCTGCTCGTCCACCGGCAGCTCCTCGATCCGCACCCGGATGCGCTTCATCCGCCCCATCAGGAAGTCCTTGAAGGGGGTCTCGACGTTGTCCGGATAGCTGATGGTGACGTTGATCAGGCTGTCGAACTGATCCCCCATGGCCGCCAGGGTGAAGGCCAGCCCTGCCGCCTTGGGCGGCATCAGATGCTGGTATCGGGAGCGGGAGGCATCGCGCTTCGCCTCGGTGAAGCGGGTCCCCTCCACGAAGTTGATGACGGTGGTGGGGATGTGGCGAAACTGCTCGCAAGCGTTGCGGGTGGTCTCGATATCCTTGCCCCGCAGATGCGGGTTGCGCAGCAAGAACTCCCGTGAGTAGCGACGCATAAAGGGCATGTCCAGTCCCCAGCAGGCCAGCCCCAGCAGTGGTATGTAGATGAGCTCGTGCTTCATGAAGAACTTGGGGACCGGCAGCCGGTCGCGAAACAGGTGGCCCAGCACGACGATGTCGGTCCAGCTCATGTGGTTGCTGATGATGAGATACCAGCCATCCTTGCGCAGCCGGGTGTCGTCCTCCACCTGCCAGTCGATGCGGGTGGTGAGGCGGATCACCAGGGCGTTGCAGGCCAGCCACAGCCGCATGAAGCGGTTGTTGAGCCGGCTGCAGGCACGGGCCAGGGGCGGAACGGGCAGCAGTTTGACCAGCGACACCAGCAGGATCAGGCTGGCGCACAGGGCGGTAAACAGTATGGTCAGGCTGGCGCTGATGAGCAGCACCAGCGGACCCGGGAGCAGGCTTAGCATGGCGTAGTTTGGGGCGTCTTGTCTGCCAGCAGCTGGTTCAGGGTCTGGTCCTTCTCGTGCCAGATCCCGTTCAACCACTGCTGAAACTCTTGTTGGAACTCGGGGTCATTGAAGTAATCCCCCACCAGATTGCGTTCGATCGGCAGAAAGCGGACCCGAACCTTGATCTCCTTGACCCGACCGCACATGAAGTCCCAGTAGCTGGGGATGCCGCCCGGATAGGCGATGGTCACATCCACCAGCTTGTGCAGCTGATCGCCCATGGCTGCCAGGGTGAAGGCAATGCCGCCAGCCCTCGGGTGCAGCAGGTGGCGATAGGGTGCTGCCTGTTTGTCATGCTTGCGGGCGGTGAAGCGAGTGCCCTCCACGAAGTTCATCACGCTCACCGGCATGTGGCGGTACTTGGCACAGGCCTTGCGCGTGGTCTCTATGTCTTTTCCCTTCAGATGGGGCTTCTTTTCCAGCAGTTTGCGGGAATATCGCTGCATGAAAGGGAAGTCCAGCGCCCACCAGGCCAGACCGAGAAAAGGTACCCAAATCAGTTCTTTCTTGAGGAAAAACTTCAGGAAGGGGATTTTTTGATTAAAAACCCGCTGCAGTACCAGTATGTCGACCCAGGATTGATGGTTGGCAATCACCATATACCACTCATTCCGGTGCCCTTTGTCCACTCCGACCACATCGAAAGGGGTTCTGATGATGGTTTTCTGGATCAGGTTGTTGAAACCGATCCAGCAGCCGGCGCTGCCATCCAGCAGTGCGTTGCAGAAGGTGCGCCAGCCCTTGAGGGGCAGCACCAGCTTGAGCAGGCCCAGCGAGAGGATCGGGATAAACCAGAACAGGGTGTTGAGAAAATAGAGCAGGGTCGAGAGGCTGCCGCGCAGTCGCTCAATCAGCTTGTTGGGCATGGGTCGGGTCCGTCTTGCTGTCGATAAAGGGCCATCAAGTGGTCAGATCTGTGGCCATAATATCAGCCGATGGCCCGCGAGACCATGCAGGGCCGTCAGGTGCGCTTGCGACCCATCAGCCGCTGCGCAGCCGTGACAGCAGCCGATCCATGGCCCGATAGCCGAGCGCCTCGATCAGGTGCTCTCTTGCGATGGTGGCGTGCCCCGCCAGATCGGCGATGGTGCGCGATACCCGCAGGATGCGGTGCCAGGCCCGGATGCTGAGCCCCAGTTTCTGGATGGCGTTCTCCAGAAACTCGGCATCCTGCGGCGATAAGCGGCAAATTTCTTCGATTTCACGGCTATCAAGCAGGTTGTTGAGCTTGCCATTGCGACTCAGCATGCGCTCCCGCGCGCCCAGCACCCGTTCGCGGATCTGACCGCTCGACTCCCCCCGCTCGGCCTTGCCGGTCAGGCTCCCCTTGGGCAGCAGCGGCACCTCCACCGTCAGGTCGAAGCGGTCGAGGAAGGGGCCGGAGAGCTTGCCGAGGTAGCGCAGGATCTGATCCGGGCTGGAGCGGGTCTGGCCATCGCCATAGTGGCCGCAGGGGCTGGGGTTCATGGCGCCGACCAGCTGGAAACGAGCGGGGAAATCGACCTGGCGGGCGGCCCGGCTGATGGTGATGTGGCCCGTTTCCAGCGGCTCGCGCAGGGAGTCGAGCACCTTGCGCTCGAACTCCGGCAGTTCATCCAGAAACAGCACCCCGTTGTGGGCCAGGGATATTTCGCCGGGCCGCGGGTGGCCGCCGCCGCCCACCAGCGCCACTGCCGAGGCGCTGTGGTGGGGCGTACGATAGGGCCTGTGGTGCCAGTGACCGGCGCGCGGGGTGAGACCGCCGATGGAGTGGATGGCGGCGGTCTGCTGCGCCTCCTGCTCGCTCAGCGGCGGCAGAATGCCGGGCAGGCGGCTCGCCAGCATGCTCTTGCCGGTGCCGGGCGGGCCGATGAACAGCAGGTTGTGGCTGCCGGCGGCGGCGATCTCCAGCGCCCGCTTGGCCTGGGACTGGCCGATCACGTCCTGCAGGTCCGGCACGTCGGGCAGGCTCTCCGCGCTCTGGGGATCCGGCAGCGGCAGCTCGTATTGACCCGCCAGCCAGGCGGTGACGGCCAGCAACTGATGGGCGGTGCGTACCTCGGCGTCCTGGATCAGCGAGGCCTCGGGGCCGTTCTCCCGCGGTACCAGCAGGGTGCGCCCGGCATCGCGGCAGGCGAGCACGGCGGGCAGCACGCCGAGCACGGGGCGGATCTCGCCGGTCAGGGCCAGCTCGCCTAAAAATTCGTGATCAAGCAGATATTTTGCCGGTATCTGCTTGGAAGCGGCGAGAATACCGATGGCGATGGCCAGATCGAAACGGCCCCCCTCCTTGGGCAGATCGGCGGGAGCCAGATTGACCGTGATGTGCTTGCTCGGGAACTCGAAATTGCCGTTGAGCAGGGCACTGCGCACCCGGTCCCGCGACTCCTTCACCGAGGTTTCCGGCAGGCCCACCATATTGAAGGCGGGCAGACCGTTGGAGAGGTGCACTTCCACCGTGACTTGCGGGGCCGCTATTCCCAGGCTGGCACGGCTATAAACCACAGCTAATGACATAAATCCCGTCCTTGGTTTGATGTATATGCTGGTTAACCGTTTTTTATTAGTTTTTTGTTCCAACTTACGCGATTGGACTCAGTGAAAATCAGAGTCTTGTCAGGCAAAAAACGCTTGCCCAATAAAATCCACCGTGCTAGTTCTAATAGCCATTCGCGGTAAAAACCGCCCCAATTTCACAGGATTTCCGGTTGTAACTATGAACATGGCCTCCCGTTTCGTCAGCATTATTGTGGTCCTAGTGGTGATTATTATCTCACCGCTCGGGGCTCGTTTAGCTGCACGGAACAAGGGATAGACCCACCACCGGACAGAACGAAACAAGCGACCCCCGAGCCTCACGGCCCGGGGGTTTTTTTTCGACCAAAGGACAGGATTTTCCAGATGAACGGCGCGCAGTTTTTGGTACAGGCTCTCAAGAAACAGGGTGTGACCCAGGTGTTTGGTTACCCGGGCGGGGCCATCATGCCGGTCTACGATGCCCTGTATGACGGCGGTCTGGCACACCAGCTCTGCCGCCACGAGCAGGGGGCCGCCATGGCGGCGGTGGGGTATGCCCGCGCCTCCGGTCAGGTGGGGGTCTGCATCGCCACCTCGGGCCCCGGCGCCACCAACCTGGTGACAGGTCTGGCGGAGGCGCTGCTCGACTCGGTACCGCTGGTGGCCATCAGCGGCCAGGTGCCCTGCGCCGCCGTGGGAACCGATGCGTTCCAGGAAGTGGACGTGCTCGGCATGTCTCTCTCCTGCACCAAGCACTCCTTTATGGTGACGGACGTGGCGGATTTGCCTCAGGTGATCGCCGAGGCGTTCGCCATCGCCAGTGAAGGGCGCCCAGGTCCGGTGCTGATCGATCTGCCCAAGGACGTGCAATTGGCCGAGGTGCCGGCCCAGAGTCCGCTGTTTGCGGTGGCGGAGCCCGAGCATCTCAATCCGGCCGAGTTGACGGCCGCTCGCACCCTGCTGGCCGCCGCCGAGCGCCCGGTGCTCTACGTCGGCGGCGGGGTGGGCATGGCTAATGCCGAGCAGCAGCTGCGCGACTTTGCCGTCGCCACCGGCATGCCTGCGGTCACCACCCTCAAGGGAATAGGCGCGCTCGACCCCGACAGCCCTGTTTATCTGGGCATGCTCGGCATGCACGGCACCAAGGCCGCCAACTATGCGGTGCAGCAGTGCGACCTGCTGGTGGTGGTGGGCGCTCGTTTCGATGATCGGGTGACCGGCAAGCTGGAGGAGTTCGCCCCCGAGGCCAAGGTGATCCACCTGGATGTGGACGCCGCCGAGTTCGGCAAGCGCCGCGCCGCCGAAGTGGGCATCACCCAGGATCTGAAACAGGTGCTGCCGCACCTCGCCATGACGTTGGCCATCGAGCCCTGGCGTGAGCACTGCGCGAACATGGCCCGCGAGTACGCCTTCCGCTACGACCATCCCGGCCAGCCCATCTATGCTCCGGCGCTGCTCAAGCAGCTCTCTGCCAGGTTGCCGGAGAGCAGCGTGGTGGCCTGCGACGTCGGTCAGCACCAGATGTGGGTGGCCCAGCACATGCGCTTCACCAGCCCGCGCAACCACCTCTCCAGCGCCGGTCTCGGCACCATGGGCTTCGGTCTGCCCGCCGCCATCGGCGCCAAGATGTCGCGCCCGGAAGATGAAGTGGTGCTGGTGAGCGGTGACGGCTCTTTCATGATGAACGTGCAGGAGCTTGGCACCATCCGCCGGGCCCAGCTCAAGGTGAAGATGGTGCTGCTGGACAACCAGCGCCTCGGCATGGTGCGCCAGTGGCAGGAGCTGTTCTTCGACGGCCGCTACAGCGAGACCATCCTCTCCGACAATCCCGATTTCGTCGCCCTGGCCGCCGCCTTCGGCATTCCGGGCGAGACCATCACATGCAAGGAGGAGATAGCCCCGGCCCTCGACCGCCTGCTGGCGAGTGAGAGCGCCTATCTGCTGCATGTGGCCATTTCAGAGGAAGAAAATGTCTGGCCCCTGGTACCGCCAGGAGTCGCCAACCACCAGATGATGGAGCAACGCCCATGAGTCAGTTCAATACCTTGCAAATCCATGCCCAGCCCAGACCCGAAGTGATGGAGCGGGTGCTGCGGGTGGTGCGTCACCGCGGTTTCAACCTCTGCGCTCTCAACATGGAGCAGGATTGCCAACAACTGCGGATCACGGTTACTGTCGAGTCGGTGCGTCCCATCCAGCAGTTGTGGAGCCAGCTGGTCAAGCTGGTGGACGTCTCCCGGGTCGATGCCCTGGAACAGCAACCCCGGATCAGAGCTTAAGGAGCCAAGCCAATGTCACAGCCTTCCCAATCCGCCACTCACCCCCAATACATCTGGTTCAACGGCAAACTGGTGCCCTGGCAGGATGCCCAGGTGCACGTGATGAGCCACGCCCTGCACTACGGCTCCTCGGTGTTTGAGGGGGTTCGCGCCTACGACACCCCAAAGGGGACCTGCATCTTCCGTTTGCAGGAGCACACCCGCCGCCTGTTCGACTCCGCCAAGATCTACTGGATGGAGGTTCCCTACAACGAGGCCGAGATCAATGAGGCCTGCCGCACCGTGGTGCGCGAGAACGGCCTGAAAAGCGGCTACCTGCGCCCGCTGGCTTTCATCGGTAACGTGGGCCTTGGCCTGCATCCTCCCAAGGATGCCAAGGCTGACGTGATCGTGGCGGCCATTCCCTGGGGCGCCTATCTCGGCGAAGAGGGGCTGAAGAACGGGGTGGATGTGTGCGTCACCTCCTGGAACCGGCTCGCTCCCAACACCATTCCCACCGGTGCCAAGGCGGGCGGCAACTATCTCTCCTCCCAGCTCATCAGTCGCGAGGCCAAGCGCAACGGCTTCGCCGAGGGGCTGGCGCTGGACGTGAACGGTTACCTGAGCGAAGGGGCGGGGGAGAACCTGTTCCTGGTGAAGAACGGCGTGCTGTTTACCCCGCCCGCTACCGCGGCCATTCTGCCCGGCATCACCCGCGACACCATCATGACCCTCGCGCGTGACCTGGGATACGAGGTGCGTGAGCAGGCGTTGCCCCGTGAGGCTCTGTATGTCGCAGACGAGATCTTCATGACCGGGACAGCAGCCGAGGTGACCCCGGTGCGCTCCGTCGATCGCATGCAGGTGGGTGCCGGTTGCCGCGGTTCGGTGACCGAGCAGCTGCAGAACGCCTTCTTCGGCCTGTTCAACGGCCAGACCGAAGACAAGTGGGGCTGGCTGACGCCCGTCAACGACTGATAAGAGAGGGGAGGTGTCATGCCTCCCCGAGTCGCTTCCGGTCAGGGCTCTGCGCTGTGCCCTCACCAGGATCGATTCCCGATCCGAGAGTCACTTTTTCATTTCCAAAGATAATGAGCCCGCTGGGCATTCAGGGAGTAGAGACATGCCGAAGTTGAGATCCGCCACCACCACCCACGGACGTAACATGGCCGGGGCCCGCGCCCTCTGGCGTGCCACCGGCATGACCGATCAGGATTTCGGCAAGCCCATCATCGCCGTGGTCAACTCCTTCACCCAGTTCGTGCCGGGCCACGTTCACCTCAAGGATCTGGGTCAGCTGGTGGCGCGGGAGATCGAAGCCGCCGGCGGGGTTGCCAAGGAGTTCAACACCATCGCCGTGGATGACGGCATCGCCATGGGCCACGGCGGCATGCTCTACTCCCTGCCGTCGCGCGAGCTGATTGCCGACTCGGTGGAGTACATGGTCAACGCCCACTGTGCCGACGCCATGGTCTGCATCTCCAACTGCGACAAGATCACCCCGGGGATGCTGATGGCCGCCCTGCGCATCAACATCCCGGTGATCTTCGTCTCCGGCGGCCCGATGGAGGCGGGCAAGACCAAGCTCTCCGACCAGATCATCAAGCTGGATCTGGTGGACGCCATGATCCAGGGCGCCGACCCCAAGGTCTCCGACGCCCAGAGCGAACAGGTGGAGCGCAGTGCCTGCCCCACCTGCGGCTCCTGCTCCGGCATGTTCACCGCCAACTCCATGAACTGTCTGACCGAGGCGCTGGGCCTCTCCCAGCCGGGCAACGGTTCCCTGCTGGCGACCCACGCCGATCGCGAGCAGCTGTTCAAGCTGGCAGGCCAGCGCATCGTCACTCTGGCCAAGCGCTGGTACGAGCAGGACGATGCCTCGGCACTGCCGCGCAACATCGCCACCAAGGCGGCGTTCGAGAACGCCATGGCGCTCGACATCGCCATGGGCGGCTCCACCAACACGGTATTGCACCTGCTGGCGGCGGCCCAGGAGGCGGGTGTCGACTTCACCATGGCCGACATCGACCGCATGTCGCGCAAGGTGCCCCAGCTGTGCAAGGTGGCGCCCTCTACCCAGAAATATCACATGGAAGACGTGCACCGCGCCGGTGGCGTCATTGCCATCCTGGGCCAGCTGGAGAAAGCGGGTCTGGTGCACGGCGACGCCCGCAACGTGCTGGGCACCTCGCTGGTCGAGCTGCTGGCCGAGTATGACGTCAGCCGCCAGCCGAGTCAGGAGGTGGTGGACTTCTACCGCGCCGGCCCGGCCGGTATCCGCACCACCAAGGCGTTCAGCCAGGATTGCCGCTGGCCGGAGCTGGATCTGGACCGCGCCGAGGGTTGCATCCGCTCGCTGGACAACGCCTACAGCCTGGAGGGGGGCCTGGCCGTGCTGGCCGGCAACCTGGCGCTTAACGGCGCCATCGTCAAGACCGCCGGGGTGGACGAGGAGAACCTCACCTTCCGTGGCCCGGCCCGGGTATTTGAGAGCCAGGACACGGCGGTTGCCGGCATTCTGGACGGCACAGTGAAAGCGGGTGAAGTGGTGGTGATCCGCTACGAGGGCCCGAAAGGGGGCCCCGGCATGCAGGAGATGCTCTACCCCACCACCTATCTGAAATCCATGGGACTCGGCAAGGCGTGTGCGCTGATCACCGACGGCCGCTTCTCCGGCGGCACCTCGGGTCTCTCCATCGGCCATGTTTCGCCGGAGGCGGCCTCTGGCGGCACTATCGGTCTGGTGGAGGATGGCGACATCATCAACATCGACATCCCGGCTCGCAGCATGGTGCTGGAGGTGGCCGACAGCGTGCTGGCCGCCCGCCGCGTCGCCGTCGAGGCCCGGGGCTGGAAGCCGCTCGATCGTCAGCGTCAGGTTTCCTTTGCCCTGCGCGCCTACGCCATGTTCGCCACCAGTGCCGACAAGGGTGCGGTGCGCGATCGTTCGATGCTGGGGGAATAAACCATGGTCTCTGCGGCGGATTATCTACGCAAGGTGCTGCTCTCCCCCGTCTACGAGGCGGCGCGGGTCACCCCCTTGCAAACCCTGAAAAAACTCTCCGAGCGGCTCGGCAATCACGTCAGCCTGAAGCGGGAGGACCTGCAACCGGTCCACTCCTTCAAACTGCGCGGCGCCTACCACAAGATTGCCACCCTGACCCAGGAGCAGAAGGAGCGCGGCGTCATCGCCGCCTCCGCCGGCAATCACGCCCAGGGGGTCGCCCTGTCGGCCGCCAGGCTTGGCATCAAGGCGATCATCGTGATGCCCAAGACCACGCCGGACATCAAGATCGACGCGGTGCGCCGCCAGGGCGGCAATGTGCTGCTGTTTGGCAACAGCTTCGACGAGGCTTACGGCGAGAGCCGCCGCCTCGCCGAGTTGGAGGGCTACACCCTGATCCCGCCGTTTGACGACGTCGAGGTGATCGCCGGGCAGGGCACCATCGGCAAGGAGCTGCTGGAGCAGGATACCCATCTCACCCACGTCTTTGTGCCGGTGGGGGGCGGCGGTCTGGCCGCCGGGGTGGCGGTCTACATCAAGCAGCTGCTGCCGGATGTGAAGGTGATCGGGGTGGAGGCGGAGGGCTCCGCCTGCCTCAAGGCCGCGCTGGAAGCTGGCGAGCCGGTCAATCTGGAACGAGTTTCGCTGTTTGCCGACGGGGTGGCGGTCAAGCGCATCGGCGAGGAGACTTTCCGCCTCTGCAACCAGTATCTGGACGAGGTGGTGACCGTCTCCAACGACCAGATCTGCGCCGCGCTGAAAGACATCTTCGACGATTGCCGCGCCATCGCCGAGCCGTCGGGGGCCCTGTCGCTGGCGGGCCTCAAGGCCTACAGCGAGCGGGAGCAGGTGAAGGGGGGCCGGATGGCGGCCATTCTCTCCGGCGCCAATGTCAACTTCCACAGCCTGCGCTACGTCTCCGAGCGCTGCGAGATCGGCGAGAAGCGCGAGGGCATGCTGGCGGTGACCATCCCCGAGCGCAAGGGGGCCTTCCTAGACTTCTGTCGTCAGCTTGGGCCCCGCATGGTGACCGAGTTCAACTACCGTTACGCCGATGCCGAGCAGGCGTCGCTGTTCGTCTCGGTGCGCCTCAGCGGCGGTGACGAGGAGCTGGGCCAGATCCAGCACCAGCTGGAGGGCAACGGTTATCCGGTGGTCAACATGACCGAGAGCGAGCTGGCCAAGAACCACGTGCGTTACATGATTGGCGGCCGCCCGGCCCGGCCCCTCGGTGAACGTCTCTACAGTTTCAAGTTTCCGGAGCAGCCTGGCGCCCTGATGCGTTTCCTCGAGACCCTCGGCTGTCGCTGGAACATCAGCCTGTTCCACTACCGCAACCACGGTGCCGACTACGGCCGGGTGCTCTGTGCCTTCGAGCTGCCGGACGAGGACGTGGCGGCTTTTCATGACTACCTGCACGAGATTGGCTACGGCTGGAAAGAGGTGAGTGACGACCCCGCCTACCGGCTGTTTCTGGCCAGCTAGGTGCGTTGCAAGCAGCAAGAGGGAGGCCATCGGCCTCCCTTTTTCATGGCGCTGCCGGCGCGCCCGCGGATACCCCTGCATGGGGCGTTTTGCGGTCGGGAATGCCGGGCGCTTCACACTCTTGAGTCCCAAGTCATTTGAGGCTGACAACAGATGGGATAACCTGATGGGCGGGGCCGGGTTTGCCCCATCAGGGAAGAGAGGCGCAAGAGCGCCCATCACGACTCATTGCAGAGGCTTTTACCATGAACAAATCGATACTTGCCGTGCTGGTCAGCGGCCTGCTCGTCAGCGGGGCCGTGCAGGCTGCCGCTCAGGACAACACCTGGTACGTCGGCGGCAAGGCCGGCTGGTCCAATTTTTACGGTGTGGACTACAACGAGCAGGTCAAAGCCGTTGTCGACCTTGTTGAACCAGACAAGAAGCACAGTGATCTTGGCGTGGGGGCATTTGTCGGTTACCAGCTCAATCCCAATCTGGGTTTCGAGCTGGGCTATGACTGGCTGGGCAAGTACAAACTGGACAAGACGGTATCACAGGGTACCCAGTCTGCCGGGCTGAATGGCGAAGCCAAGGCGCAGATGGTGCAGGCCACGATGAAAATGAGCCTGCCGGCAACCCCGGTGCTGGATGTGTATGGCAGGCTGGGGGGGGCTTACGCCTGGACTGAGAGCGCTTATTCCGGGTGGTATAGAGACTCCGCCAATCCGGCCAACGATCTCTCATTCGATAGCAAGGGGCACAAATATCATGGTGCCGCATTTGTGGGAGCGTTGGGCATTGAATACGCGATCGATCGTGATTGGGCCGCTCGTCTCGAATATCAATACACAACGCCGCTTGGCAAGACCTCCCCCGAGGAGTCAGGCATCGAGATGGACAACGGCCTGCTGGCCTTCGCCATGCTCTATCGCTTCGGTCAGCAGGGCGGCGAAGTGGCGGCGCCCGCACCGGCCCCGGCAGCGGCGCCTGCTCCCGCGGTGGTGGTGGTGCCCAAAACCTTCAGCCTGAGTTCGGACGTGTTGTTCGAATTCAACAAGGCGACCCTGAAGCCGGCTGCCAGCCAGGCGCTCGACGCCCTGTTCAGCCAAATAGTGGCGGCCAATCCGAAAGACGGGGTGGCAACCGTGATCGGCCACACCGATCGCATCGGCTCCGACGCCTACAACCAGGCGCTCTCCGAGCAACGCGCCCGCAGCGTGGCAGACTATCTGATTGCGAAGGGGCTGTTTGCCGACAAGGTGCGGGTCGAGGGGCGTGGCAAGTCCTCTCCGGTCACCGGCAACAACTGCAGCAGCGGCTCCAGACCGGCGCTTATCGCCTGCCTGGCACCGGATCGGCGGGTGGAAGTGCGACTGGAAGGGGTTTCCCAGCAGGCGCAATGACCAGGGTGTCAGCATGAACGACGAGGGAGGACCAGGCCTCCCTCGTCTGTTTAGCCGGTACCAAGCCGTCGCTGCCATTTGACCCGCTGGAAGCCGTAGCCCAGCAGGATCAGCAGCAGGGCGCCGGGCAGGACCGTGTGCCACAGAAAGGGCCACTGTTGCCCCGTCATCAACACCAGCAGGGGGTTGGCGCCGGCGGGCGGGTGGATCAGATCCAGCCCCTGCATCAGCGCGATGGCCAGCCCCACGCCCAGGGCCAGTTGCAGCTCCAGCGGCAGGGGCAGCTCCTGCATCAGCAAGCCGACGGTGGCCGTCAGCAGATGGCCGCCGAGCACGTTCCACGGCCGTGCCAGCGGGCTCGTCGGCAGGGAAAACAGCAACACGCAGCTGGCCCCGAAGGGCGCCATGATCAGGGTGGTATGCCAGCTGATGTTCAACCAGCCCAGCACGCCTATCGCCAGTGCCGCTCCCACTCCTGCCCACAAGGGGCCATACCATCTCGTCATCACGGTTTCCTTCTTGGTTTGTCAGCCGTGATTAGGCACATTAGGTAGACAGATCGGTGTACTTCAAGGGGAAAAACGCGATGAGCGAAAAACGGCAGCAGCTGGTGGAGACGGCCTACCGTCTGTTCAATCGCCATGGCTTTCACGCCACCGGTATCGACCGCATCTGGGCGGAGGCCGGCAGCACCAAGCGCACCCTCTACCGCCATTTTCCCACCAAGGATGCCCTGATCGAGGAGGTGCTGCAGTCCCGCGAGCGGGAGTTCTTCGCCCTGCTGGAACAGCGCCTGCAGGGACAGGAAGGGCGGGAGAGCCGCCTGCACGCCCTGTTCGACGGCTTCGGGGAGTGGTTTGGCCGCAGCGACTTCTATGGCTGCAACTTCATCAACGCCAGCGCCGAGTTTGCCGATCCCCGTCACCCGGTTCGCAAGCTGGTGGTGGCGCACAAGCAGGCGCTGCTGGACTGGGTCAGCACCAGGCTCGATTGCCACGAGGCGCAAGCCACCGGCATCTGCCTGTTGCTGGAGGGGGCCGTGGTGATGGCACACAGCTATCAGCAACCGCTGGCACTGGTGCAGGCAAGGTCGCTGGCATTGGCGCTGTTATGCGCCGACGGCGAGGCGTCTGCCGGCTGATATAGCCAATCGGTGTTAAGCCCGCCCCGGCAGCTGGTCGATAACTGACCAGATGTATGGCGCCGAGGGCGAAGATATGCGCATCGATCACTACGACCTCCAGGGGGAGGTGCAATACCAGCAGCAACAGGCCCAGGCCCGCAAGGTGCGCCGGCTCGGCCCCGTGCCGGCCGCCAGCCAGGTACAGTCCCCTGCCACGGCGCCGGCGGACGTTGCCCCCGCTGCTGCCGGCGGCGGCAGCCAGCTCACCTTCACCCGCAGCAGCCTGCTGACGCTGCAGATGGCCAGCCGCAGCGCCGCCGGCCCGGCTCAGAGCGCCCCTGAACCTGCCTCGGCCAAGCCCGCCGAGACCGGCAAGAGCGAACAGGATGGCATGCCCAACGACGGGCTCGACAATCGCCAGCGGCTCATCAAGCTGATGATCGAGGCCATGCTGGGCCACAAGATAGAGCTGCCGGAGCCCATCAAGCCAGCCGAGCAGGGCGCGGAGGGGGTGAGTGCCCCGACGGGTGAGGGGGCCCAGCCTGCCGCCGAGCCGGATCAGCTGGTGGAGGTGACCGACAGCCTGCTGCAGAAAGAGCAGCTCAACGTGGTGGCGGCGGCGAATGTGCAGACCCAGGATGGCCAGACCCTGCAGCTGGATCTGGGTTTTGTGCTGGACTGGCGCCAGCTCGACATCAGCCAGCGCCGCACCACCCTCAATGCCTTAAAGGATCCGCTGGTGCTCAGTCTGGATGGAAAAATCGCCGGCCTGACCGACGCCCGGGTCAAGTTCGACCTCGATCAGGATGGCAAGGCGGACAGCCTGCCCGGCCTGAGCGAGGGGAGCGGCTTCGTGGCGCTGGATCGCAACGGCAACGGCACCATAGATGACGGCGGCGAGCTGTTTGGGGCCCGCTCCGGCAATGGGTTTGGCGAGCTGGCGACCCTGGATGAGGATGGCAATGGGGTGCTGGACGAGCGGGACAGCCAGTTCTCGGCGCTGCAGTTCTGGCAGCCGGACCAGTCACCCATCGCCTTGGTGGAGCTGGGGATAGGTGCCATCCTGCTGCACCCCCTCGACACCCCCTTCAACCATCTGGGGGAAAGCGGCAATCAGGGGGTGCTGCGCCAGTCCGGCCTCTATGTGACCGAGCAGGGCAAGGGAGGCTGGGTGCAGCAGGTCGACCTGCGGGTCTGAGCCCTGCGCCCGCATGACAAACCCGGTTGCTGACGCTGCACGTTGGCGACCGCTTCACCGTCAGCGACCAGAATCCGACTCAGTTCAGCTCGGTGGGGTCTATGTCGAGGCTCCAGCGTACCCGCTTGGTCTCGGGCCACCCCTCCAGCTCCTTCAACGCCCAATCCAGCAGCTGGGCCAGCGGTGCCCGGCTCGGTCCCTGCACCAGCAACTGCATGCGAAACTTGCCCGCCTTGCGTTCCATGAAGCCGCTGATGGGCCCAAGCACCTGCACATGTGGGTAGCGAGCGCTGCGCAGGGTGTCGGCAAGGCGGGCGAGGAACAGCTGCACCTCGTCGCGGCCGTTGGCCTCGGCCCGAAACAGTCCCTGATAGCTGAACGGTGGCAGCCCCAGCAGGCGGCGCTCCTTCAGCGCCGTGTCGGCGAAATGGCCATAGCCGTTCTGGGTCAGATCCTGCAGCAGGGCGTGCTCGGGATGGTGGCTCTGCAACACCACCAGCCCAGGCTTGCTGGCGCGACCGGCACGGCCCGCCACCTGGATGTAGAGCTGGGCCAGTTTCTCGGCGGCGCGAAAATCGGCACTGAACAGGGCACCATCCACATCCAGCAGTCCTACCAATGTCACGTCCGGGAAGTGGTGGCCCTTGGCCAGCATCTGGGTGCCGATCAGGATCTTGTACTTGCCCGCCTTGATGTCACCGAGGTGGGTCTCCAGCTCCCCCTTGCGACGGGTGTTGTCCCGATCGATGCGCACCACCGGATATTGCGGGAAAACGGTGCCGAGCAGCTGCTCCAGCTGTTCTGTGCCGACCCCGGATCCGATCAGATCAACGCTGCCACACTCCGGGCAGTGGTGGGGTAGCGGGCGCACGCTGTCGCAGTGGTGGCAGTGCAGCCGTCGCCCGGCCTGATGCCAGGTGTACCAGGCGTCGCAGCGCTCGCAGGCGGCGCTCCAGCCGCACTGGTGGCAGATGAGGGCCGGGGCATAGCCGCGGCGGTTGAGAAACAGCATCACCTGATTGCCGGCCGCCAGATGCTCCGCCATCAGCTGCTCCAGCTGGGGTGAGAGGCCGGCCTGCAGCCGCACGTTCTTGATGTCCAGGATCACCTGGCGGGCAGTCTGGGCGTTGCCTGCGCGCCGGGTCAGGCTGAGGTGGTGATACTTGCCGCTGCGGGCGTTGTGCAGCGTCTCCAGCGACGGGGTGGCCGAGCCGAGCAGGATGGGAATGCCGGCGCGATGGGCCCGCATCACCGCCAGATCCCGCGCGTGGTAGCGAAAGCCGTCCTGCTGCTTGAAGGAGCCGTCGTGCTCCTCGTCGATGATGATGATGCCGAGGTCGTGAAACGGGGTGAACACCGCGGAGCGGGTGCCGATCAGGATGGCGGCACCGCCGTCGCGGCAGGCCAGCCAGGCATCTAGCCGCTCCCGATCGTTCATGGCGGAGTTCATCGCCACCACGGGTACGTTGAAGCGGCGGCGAAAGCGGTTGATGGTCTGCGGGGTGAGGCCTATCTCCGGCACCATCACCAGCGCCTGCTTGCCCGCCTTGAGCAGGGGCTCGAGGATGCTCAGGTAGACCTCGGTTTTGCCGGAGCCGGTGATGCCGTCCAGCAAAAAGGCGCCGAACCTGTCGCTCTGGCTGGTGACGGCAGATACCGCCAGCGCCTGCTCGCCGTTGAGGCGCAGCCCCTCGCCCGGCTCGAAGCGGGCGGCCCAGTCACTCTCATTGCTCGGCTCCAGCGAGCGCTTCTCCAGCAGCCCCTTCTTCTCCAGTGCGCTGAGTGCTGCACTCTGGATCTCCTCCTGCTTGAGGGCGGAGGGGGTCTGCGGCCCCTTGCGCAGCAAGGCGAGGGCCTGCTGCTGCTTGGCCGCCCGCTTGAGCTCGTTGAGATCGACCGCCATGCCGGCCTCGGTGGCGAACCAGAACTCCAGCTCCCGATAGGCGGCGGGCTCCCCCTTGCGCACCAGCACCGGCAGGGCGTGGGGCAGTACCTCCCCCAGCGGATGCTGGTAATAGCTGGCACTCCAGTTCATCAGTGCCAGAATGTCCGGCCCCAGCACCGGCGCCGCATCCAACACCCGCTTGATGGGTTTGAGCTTGTTGCGCGGCACCTGGCTCTCGGTCGGGTGATCCACCACCAGTCCGACCAGGGTTTGCGGGCCGAACGGGATCTCGACCCGGCAGCCGGGGGCAGGTAAGGGCAGGGGGGAGAGATAGTCGAAATGACGGCGTAACGGTACCGGCACAGCCACACGAACCAGATCCAGCGTTTGGGAAGAATTCACCAGAGATTGCCTATTTTTTCTGCGAAGCCACTTGCCTGATCTCAGGCATTTCCTATATTATTCGCAGCCTTTGAAACTGTGTTCAACAATCGTGTGGTGTCCGACAGAAGATCGGATGGCGACACGGCCTATTACTTTGAGGTTGTCCATGAAAGCTGGTATCCACCCTGACTACGTAGCCATCACCGCCAAGTGCTCTTGCGGTAACGTCATCAACACTTTCTCTACCGTTGGTAAAGATCTGAACCTGGACGTGTGCTCCGAGTGCCACCCGTTCTACACCGGCAAGCAGAAAGAAGTTTCTAGCGGCGGCCGCGTAGACAAGTTCAACAAGCGTTTCGGTGCGATGACCACCAAGAAGTAATTTTACTTCTGAAGAATTCTGAAAAAGGCGCCCAATGGGCGCCTTTTTTATTGGTCGGCGTTCTGTCAGGGCCCGCTTTGCCCTATGGTGGTGTGGTTGACGAGGGATGCAGAGCAGGAGCGAGTGAATGAGGAATTGTCTGGTGATGGGGGCGGCGGGCTACATAGGTTCTTACCTGGTGCCCCATCTGCAGGAGCTGGGTTATCGGGTGATTGCCGGGGCGCGGCGCCCCTGCCGGCTGCCGCCCGGTGTGGAGTTTCGCCTCGCCGACAGCCTCAAGCCCATCACCCTGTTGCCTGCGCTGGCGGGCATCGATACCGTCTTCTATCTGGTGCATGCCATGGGGGCGGGGGCCGACTTTCACCGGCTGGAGCAGCAGGGGGTGAAGAACTTCGCCGCCGCCGCCCGCGCCGCCGGGGTGCGCCGCATCATCTATCTCGGCGCCATCCAGCCGGCGCAGTGCAACAGCCGCCATCTCAACTCCCGCCGCCACTGTGGCGAGCTGTTTCGGGGCACCGGCGTGCCGACGGTGGAACTGCGCGCCGGCATCATCATTGGCCCCGGCTCGGCGGCGTTTGAGGTGATGCGGGATCTGGTGTTCAACCTGCCGCTGATGGTGACCCCCAAGTGGGTGCGCTCGCGCACGCCGCCGATTGCACTGTCCAACCTGCTGCACTATCTGGGCGGGCTGGTGGAGGCCGACGGGGTGGACGGCCAGATCTTCAACGCCGCCGGCCCCGAGCTGCTCAGTTACCAGCAGCAGTTGCAGAAGTTTGCCGCCCATATCGGCAAGCGCTGCCCCATCATTCCCATCCCCTTCCTGAGCCCGCGCCTCTCCGCCTGGTGGCTGCAATTCGTCACCTCGGTGCCGCAACCTGTGGCCAAGGCGCTGGTGGGCGGCCTCAAGCACGACATTCCGGCCGATGACGGCCCGTTGCGGGCCCTGCTGCCGCAAACCCTGCTCAGCTTCGACGAGGCGCTGGCGGAGAGTCTGGCTCTGGAGCAGCGGCTCGGTGCCGAACAGCAGGGGGAGGAGACCCCGCTCGGTCTGCGCTGGCGCCATCCCGAGTACGGCTTCTATGACCGCACCGCCAGCGGCGATGCCCTCAGTCTCGCCTCGCCCGAGGTGGTGTGGCAGGTGCTGCAGCAGCTGGGGGGCGAGCAGCGCTACTTCTACATGAACCAGCTGTGGGTGGTGCGTGAATGGATGGATCACCTGATCGGCGGGCCGGCGCTGACCCGCGGCCGTACCAATCCGGATCGCTTCGTGAAGGGGGACATGCTGGACTCCTGGCAGATCCTCGGGGTGGACGAGGGGCGCAGGCTGGATCTGCTGTTCAACATGCGGGCCCCCGGTGTCGGTCGGCTGGAGTTCAACATACTGCCGGAGGAGTCTGGGCTGACCCGGCTCAAGGTGACGGCACACTGGCATCCACAGGGGGCCTGGGGGTTGGCCTACTGGCTCGCCATGCTGCCGTTCCACCTCTTCATCTTCCAGGGCATGACGGAGGCGATCGCCCGGAAGGCGGAGGCCATGGCGGGAATCCCTGTCATGGATTGAAACCATATCTATAACTAAATAGGTATTGGTAAGTGGTGTGACATGCTAATTACTGGCTTGTCATTGGCGAGTTGGCGATACTTTCCTCTGTGAAAGCCCGGTGGTTTTCTTTATGATCCCCAGCCCTCGCCCGTGGGCGAGCCAATGCACCACTCATTCACTACCGTATCGGGGTCCCCCATGTCCGATCAGCAGCACGATCTCCGCCAACAGGCACTCGACTACCACGCCCAGCCCGTGCCGGGCAAAATCGCCATCGCCCTCACCAAGCCCGCCGAGACCGCCCGCGATCTGGCACTGGCCTACAGCCCGGGCGTCGCCGAGCCGGTGCGCGAGATCGCCGCCAACCCGGCCGATGCCTACCGTTATACCGGCAAGGGCAACCTGGTGGCCGTCATCTCCAACGGCACCGCCATTCTGGGGCTGGGTAATCTGGGCCCGCTGGCCTCCAAGCCGGTGATGGAGGGCAAGGCCCTGCTGTTCAAGCGCTTTGCCGGCATCGATGCCATCGACATCGAGGTGAAGCACGACACCAGCGCCCAGTTCATCGACACGGTCGCCGCCATCGCCGACACCTTCGGTGGCATCAACCTGGAAGACATCAAGGCCCCCGAGTGCTTCGAAATCGAACAGGCGCTGATCGAGCGCTGCGACATCCCGGTGTTCCACGATGACCAGCACGGCACCGCCATCGTCACCGCCGCCGGCCTGCTCAATGCGCTGGAGGTGCAGGGCAAGCAGATTGGCGACAGCCGCATCGTCTGCATGGGGGCCGGCGCCGCCGCCACCGCCTGCATGGACCTGCTGATCAAGTGTGGCGCCAAGCCCCACAACATCTTCATGCTGGACCGTCAGGGTGTGATCCACAGCGGCCGTACCGATCTGAACCAGTACAAGCAGCGCTTCGCCAACGACACCCCTCTGCGCACCCTGATGGAGGTGATGGACGGGGCCGACGTGTTCGTCGGCGTCTCCGGCCCGGATGTGCTGCCTGCCGAGGCGGTAGCGCTGATGGCCGCCAATCCGGTGATCTTCGCCTGCTCCAACCCGGACCCCGAGATCAAGCCGGCGCTGGCCCACGGGGTACGTTGTGACCTCATCATGGGTACCGGTCGCTCCGACTACCCGAACCAGATCAACAATGTGCTCTGCTTCCCCTTCATCTTCCGCGGTGCCCTCGACGCCCGTGCCAGCCGCATCAACGATGCCATGAAGATTGCGGCGGTCGAGGCGATCCGTGGTCTGGCCAAGGAGCCGGTACCGGCCGAGGTGCTGACCGCTGCCGGCGTCAGCGAGCTCGCCTTCGGCAAGGATTACGTCATTCCCAAGCCGATGGATGCCCGTCTGCTGCCGCGCGTCGCCCGCGCCGTGGCGCTGGCGGCGGTGGAATCCGGCGTTGCCCGCATCGCCCTGCCGGCGGACTACATGCTGGGCTGAGCCAAGGCAAGCGCGCAGAAAACAGAAGGGGCCCCATCTCGGGGCCCCTTTTCATTACGGGAAGCTTGCTGGTCGATCACTTGGTCTTGGGAGCGACCTTGACGGCCGGCGCCTTGGCGTGGGCAGCCTTGTGGTGTTTTTTCACGACCTTGGTCTGGGTAGCCTGGGGAGCGGCAGCCTTGGTCGGGGTGGCAGCCATGGTGAAGCCGGAGGTCAGGGCGAAGACAGCAGCCAGGCTCAGGGGGATCAGCTTGTTCATATTCCAGTTCCTCATTCGGGTTGATGACATGGAGCGTTTCTCCATGACTTCATCCTAGGGCTGTTCGACCTGCGGTTCAGTGAGTGACTGGTGACGGTTTGTATCCAAATGTACAGGCAGCATCAGGCAGAAACGGGCACCGCTGCTGCTTGGCAACAGCTGCACCTCGCCGCCGTGGTGGCGGGCGATGCTGCGTACGATGGCCAGCCCCAGCCCGGCACCGCCGGTGCGTCGATCGCGGCTCTGATCCAGCCGCACGAAGGGCTCGAAGATCTGCGGCGCCAATGCGGGATCGATGCCGGCGCCATCGTCGGCCACCTCCAGCAGATAGTGATCCTGCTGGCGCGCCATGCTGAGGGTGACCCGGCCGGCGGCGTGGCGCAGGGCGTTGCCGATAAGGTTCTCCAGCGCCCGATCGAGCAGGCGGATGTCGCCGCGCCAGGGCAGGGCCATGGCCGGGCGCACGAAGTCGAGCCGCTTGTCTGGGCGCAGCGCCTGCCAGTCGGCGAGGCGGCTGCCGGCCCAGCTGCCAAGCTCCAGCTCGCTGCACTGCAGCGGCAGCTCGGGGCGATCGAGCCTGGCGTAGGTGAGCATCTCCTCGATGAGGGAATCCAGCGCGCCGAGATCCCGCTCCAGTCCCTGCTGCTCCTCGGCCGAGGGGGCGGGATCCAGCATGGCGAGCCGGTAGCGCAGCCGCACCAGCGGGGTGCGCAGCTCGTGGGCGATGGCGTCGGTCAGCTGCTTGCGGCTGGCCAGCATGGCCTGCAGCTGCTCGGTCATCTGGTCGAAGGTGCGGCCGACCCGACCCAGGCTGCTGCCGGGCGGCAAACGGGTGCGGCAGGAGAGATCCCCATCACCGACCCGGCGGGCGGTCTGTTCGAGCTGCTGCAGGCCGCGCCAGTGCGGGCGCAGCCAGAGCAGGATCGGCAGCCCCAGCGAGAGGCCGATGGCCAGCAGCAGCCCCACGTCGACCCAGTGCAGCTCGTGCAGGTAGGAGAGATAGGGGACGGGGCCGACGATCAGCACCTGATCGGTGCCCGGAATGCGCTGCAGGAAGGTGTCATCCTCCTCGACGATGACGATGTTGCCCGCCTCCAGGAAGGCCTGGTCCTCGCTGGCCAGCGGCTGGTTGGCGAGGGCGCCGATCTGCAGCGGCAGGGTGAGCTGGCGGCTCTGCTCCGCCATGCGGGCAGGCCAGTGTTCGGCCGGCAAGCGGGCCAGCTCGCCGGTGAGCAGGCCGAGAGAGCCCTGCATCATCCGCTCCAGATAGCGATCTCCCGCCCGCTCGGCGGTGACCTGATAGACCATGCCGACCAGCAGGATGGCCAGGGTGAAACAGCCGATCAGCAGCAGATAGAACTGGATAAACAGGCGTCGCATCGGGGCTCTCCTCTTGCCTGGATTGCGTCTGGGCATTGCCTTGTTGCCCCCTCATCCCCAACCCTTCTCCCGCAAGGGGATAAGGGAGCAGAGAGCATCAAGGTCATTCGGCGGGGCTTATTCCCAGGCCTGGGGCACCAGCAGATAGCCTTTCTGGCGCACTGTCTTGATGCGGGTCGGGTTGCTGGTGTCGTCCCCCAGCTTGCGGCGCAGGCGGGAGATGGCCACGTCCATGCTGCGATCCTGGCCGTCGTAGTCGCGACCGCGCAGGCTGCGAAACAGCGCCTCCCGCCCCAGGATCTGGCCGGCGTGGCAGGCCAGCTCCCACAGGAGATCGAAATCGGCGGTGGAGAGCGGAATGCTGTCGCCGTCGAGGCGCACGTCCCGGCCCGGCCCGTCGATCTGCAGCCGGCCGAACTGCAGGCGCTGGGGCGGTGTGCTGGCGACCACGGGCTGCGGAGCCTGCTGTCCCTGCTGGCGGAACTGGACCCGCAGTCGGGCCAGCAGCACGGGGGGCGGCGTGGTCTTGAGGATGTAGTCGTTGGCGCCCAGCTCCAGGCTCAGGATCTGGTTCATGTCGCTGTCGAGCGAAGTGAGCATGACGATGGGGCCGGCAAAGCGCGGACGCAGATCCCGGCACAGGGAGAGACCATCCTGACCCGGCAGCATGATGTCGAGCAGCACCAGGTCCGGCTGCTCGGCCTCGACCCTGGCGAGCGCCAGATCGCCCCTCGGTTCCTGCAGCACTTCCATGTCATGGCGGGCCAGCCAGCTGCTGATGAGCTGGCCTATCTCGGGATCATCTTCAACAAAAAGAATGCGTTGCATGGTGGCATGACACCCAGACTGTGGCGCGGATGCGCGTGCCGCCAGCATAGCGGCTCCGGCCGCCCCATGCACAGGGTTAAATAATCAAACAGGGCCCGCGGGCCCTGTCTTGCTGGTCGAGCGGGGCGACGTGCCCCGGCGGCATCAACCCGCCTTGCGCTTGAGATAGACCCCGGCTTCCATGTAGTGAACCCAGGGGGAAGTGGCTCGGACAGGGCGAAGCGGCCTCCCCTATGACATCAGCTCACTTTGCGCTTGAGATAGACGCCGGCTTCCATATGGTGAGTCCAGGGGAACTGATCGAACAGGGCGAAGCGGGCGATCTCGTGGGTTTCGCCGAGCACCTGCATGTTGGCCTGCAGGGTCTCGGGGTTGCAGGAGATGTAGAGGATGTTGTCGTAATCCTGCACCAGCTTGACGGTGGCGTCGTCGAGGCCGGCCCGGGGCGGGTCGACGAAGATGGTGTTGCACTGGTAGGCGGAGAGGTCGACCCCCTTGAGGCGGTTGAACTCCCGCTCACCGCGCATCGCCATGGTGAACTCCTCGGCCGACATGCGCAGGATGATCAGGTTGTCGACGCCGTTGGCGGCGATGTTGAACTGGGCGGAGTCCACGCTCGGCTTGGCGATCTCGGTGGCCAGCACCTTGCTAAAGTTCTGCGCCAGGGCGATGGAGAAGTTGCCGTTACCGCAGTAGAGCTCCAGCAGGTCGCCCTCACTCCCCTTGGTCACGTCCAGCGCCCAGCCCAGCATCTGTTCGTTGATGGCGGCGTTGGGCTGGGTGAAGCTGTTTTCCACCTGCTTGTAGACCAGCTCGCGGCCCTGCACATTCAACCGTTCGATGACGAACTCCTCCCCCAGGCAGATCTTCTGCTTGTGGGCGCGGCCAATCAGCTGCAGCTCGAATCCCTTGGCTCGCAGGTCGGCCTGCAGCGCTTCGGCGGCCTGCTGCCACTCGCTCTCCAGCTTGCGATGGTAGAGCAGGCTGACGCAGATCTGGCCGGACTGGGTGGAGAGGTAGTCGATCTGGAACAGCTTGCGGCGCAGCACGGGGTGCGGGCGCAGCCCCTCCAGCAGCACCGGCATCAGCTGGTTGATGAGGCGGCTGGCGGTGGGGAACTGGTCGACCCGGATGATCTCCTTGGTGGCCGGCGCATACATGCAGTGGTACAGGTCGTCACCGTCGTGCCAGATGCGAAACTCGGCGCGCATCCGGTAGTGTTCGGCGGGAGAGGCGTGCACTTCCAGCGCAGGCAGGGTGAAGTCGGCAAACAACCCGCAGAGGCGCTCGCGCTTCTCGTCGAGCTGGGCCTGGTAGTCGGCCGGGGTTCGAAGGGGCGCCGGGTCGGCGGAAACCTGCTGGGATTGGGTCATGATTTACCTCACATGCACACCGGTCTGGCCGGGTCGAAATCGGGGGAAGCCTGCAGCCACCCAAAGGGGCCCGATTTTAAAAGGCCGCCGCAGATTGTCCAGTATTTTGTGGTCAAGAAGTGTGCAGTCAGGCCGATAGCTGATCTACAGGCATGGTGGGAGGACACATTATGCAGATCGACGGAGTGGGCGCGGCCCAACCCAAGGGAGTGGGTGTTGCTCCCAAATCGCCCCAGCAGGCGGAATCAAAGCAGACCAACAACGAGGATGAAGTCTCGTTGCACAAGGCGCCGAAATGGGCGCAGGTGCTGGTGCAGCAGGCGCTGCAGTTCGCGCTGGAGATCAATGGCCAGGGCTACAAGGCGCCCAAGGCGCAGGATCAGCCGGAGGCGGTGACCCCGGATACCCTGTTCGACTTCCAGTCGGTGGCCGACAACGTGCTGCAGTTCGTTACCGGCCGGCTGGGGGCTGCCCGGGCCGACGGCAAGTCGGACGACAGCCTGACCGGCATGATGGAGCAGGCTCGCAAGGGGGTGGACAAGGGCTTTGGTGACGCCAGGAAACAGCTCGGCGACTGGGCGGACAACGAAGACATCAAGACCGGCATGGATCAGAGCTACAAGCTGATCCAGGAGGGGCTCGATCAGTTCGAGAAGGAGTTCTTCGGCAAGGTCTCCACCACTGACATGGGGCAGGCCGAGATGGCCAGCCGCCAGCAGGGCTCGCTGGAGATCCAGACCAAGGATGGCGACAAGGTGGTGCTGCGCTTCAACGACAGCTGGCAGACCAAGTCCCAGAAGGATGACAGCGGCAGCCAGTTCAGCCTCAAGTCGAGCCAGAGCTTCAGCTTCTCGCTGGAGGGCAACCTGAGCAGCGAGGAGATGGACTCCATCGGCAAGCTGGTCAAGGGGATCGACGATCTGGCCGGCAGCTTCTTCTCCGGCAATTTCGACGACCTGTTGAAGAAGGCGGGCGAGCTGAAGCTGGATGACAGCCAGCTGGCCTCCTATTCGCTCAAGCTGAAGCAGAGCCTCAAGCTGAGCCAGACCTATCAGGGGGCGCACTCCCTGCAGGAGATGCTCAAGCCGCTGGCCGACTACCTGCCCAAGCTGGATCAGGTGCAGCAGCAGGCGGATGCCCTGTTGCCGGCGTCTCAGCAGCAGGCGCTGACGCCGGCGGTGCTGGCGGCCCGTGGCCAGAGCGATCCGGCCCAGGTGGGCAGCTTCACCAGCTTCAACCAGCGGATGCTGGATGCGCTGCGGATGATCGGCCAGTTCCAGCCGGCGACGGATGCCAGCAGCAAGAGCGTTTGAACCGTTTTGGATTGAGAAGGACCATGACCGGCCGTTTGCCAGCTCCTGCGGGGGCTGGCAAACTGGCCTTTTTCCCGATCCGGCCGCCCCATGAACCCGAAAAAGCCCAGAGACAAGCGCGAGCTTTGCTACCCCTTCATCTTCGAAACCCAGTTCCAGTGTGACTACGAGATCGCCACCGACGAGCTCTGCTGCCAGGTGGGCGCCGTGTTGTCACAGCTGGCACCGGATGTCGAGCTTGCGCCCATGCAGGCGGATCTCGCGGCGCTGCAGCGGCTTATCTACAACCTCAACGGCTCGGTGCGCGGCCGGCTCGGCATCTTCGAGGAGGATCTGGCGTGGCTTAAGGGGCGTTACGATCACTACAACGAGGCGAGTCGTGGCCGGGTCACCGGTTTCGTGCTGCCGCAAGGGCCGCAGCCGATCCCGACCCTGCATCTGTGCCGCTGCGGCAGCAAGAAGGTGGTGCGGCTGCTGGTGCGGCTGGAGGAGAGCGGGGTGCGCTTCGACCCCATCCTCTATCGGTTCGCCAACCTGCTGGCCAACTTCTTCTTCGTGCTGACCGTCTACCTCAAGCAGCTGTGGCAGGTGGACGAGGTGCCCTACGTCAGCATCAACTACTGAATACGGCCAAAAAAGCTTTTGTTTTTCATGAAGATCAAACACGATCATCCCATTTGTCGGTCGCCGGGATGGTCCCGGTAGTGCAGGGGGAAGGTCATGACCATGCTTCATCTCAGTGGCAGTTCGTTCTTGATGCCGGGCAACCTCGCCTGGCGCCCCCTGGCTGAATATGGCGAAGTGCAGGTGGCCCCCCATGGCCAGTGGTTGCAGACCCTGATGAATCAGGGCGCCGATGCCGCGGCCGGGACCCACATCATCATCTGGCTGTGGGAAGACCTGGTGCCCGCCCGAACCCTGCAGGAGTGGGGCCGTCTGGCGCAGGACGATCAGCAGCTGGCGGTCGCCGCCTTCGTCGACGCGCTCTGTCAGCCTCTGTTGCAGCATCTGCAGCGCCGCCCGCAGGATCATCTGCTGGTGGGGGCCTGCAGCCATGCCCCGCTCTGTGTCTATGGCCCGGCCCCTGCCGTGCTCGCCGTGCTGGCCAGTGTGTTCGAGCTGCAGATGGCCCGCCTGCGCCTGCAGCAACCCGGCCTGGACGACCTGCACCTGCCGCTCTGGCTGCAACAGCATGGCCGCCAGCACTGCTTCGATCGGCGCAACCTCTATCTGATGTCCTGCCCCTTCTCCATGGCCGGTCTGGCCAGCCTGGCGCAGTGGATGCTCCCCTTGCTGCAGCGGTTGCAGCAACCCGCTCACAAGGTGCTGGTGCTCGACTGCGATAATACCCTGTGGGGCGGTGTGGTAGGGGAAGACGGTGTCGGCGGCGTCCTGCTGGGACAGGACGGGATGGGCCGGCTCTACCAGGCCTTCCAGCAGGCGGCCAGTCATTGGCACGGGCAGGGCATAGTGCTGGCGCTCTGCTCCAAGAATCTGGCGGACGATGTGTGGCGGCTGTTTGACGAGCATCCGGGCATGGTGCTGACACGGGCGCAGATAGCCGCCGCCGAGATCGGCTGGGAGCCCAAATCCCAGGGGCTGCGGCGGCTGGCCGCCCGCCTCAATGTCGGGCTGGACAGCCTGGTCTTCTGGGATGACAGCGAGCTGGAGCGGGCCGAGGTGCGGGCCAACTGCCCCGAGGTGCTGGTGGTTACCCCGCCGGTCGATCTCTGGAGCTGGCCGGATGCCCTGCTGACGCTGCCGGCCCTGTGCAGTCGCCACCAGAGCC
Organism: Aeromonas sp. FDAARGOS 1408; assembly: GCF_019048665.1. NCBI lineage: Bacteria > Pseudomonadati > Pseudomonadota > Gammaproteobacteria > Aeromonadales > Aeromonadaceae > Aeromonas > Aeromonas sp. FDAARGOS 1408. The sequence goes on from NZ_CP077394.1 coordinate 4,335,602, forward strand.
GGGATGACGGCCTGCGGCATCACTCCTATCAGGCCCAGGCCGAGGCCGAGGCGGTGCGCCGGCAACTGGGCGACGAGCACGCCTTCCTGCGGCAATTGGCGTTGCAGGCCGACTGGCAGCCGCTCTCCCCGGGCAACCAGTTGCGAGCCGAACAGCTCAGCCAGAAGACCAATCAGTTCAACCTCTCCGGCCGCCGCTATCAGGCGGCGGAACTGGCCCGGCTGGCCGCCGAGGGGGGCGAGGTCTGGCTGGCCAGCCTGCGAGACCGGTTCGCCGATCACGGCATGACGGCCCTGCTGGTGGTGCGCCCGCTCGATGAGGGCAGGGCGCTGCTGGATACCCTGGCCATCAGCTGCCGGGTGCTGGGGCGCGGCTTCGAATACTGGCTGCTGGCGCAGCTGGCAAACCATCTGCGGACGCAAGGGGTGAGCGAGCTGGTCATCAGCCTGGTTGCCACCACCCGCAACCAGCCGGCGCGGGATTTTCTGGCGAGCCTGCCAACCCGGCCGATAACCACTCCAGCGGGCTTGCTGCCGCTGGCGGACGAGCTGTTCCTCACGCTTGATCTCTGCTCTCTTTCTCTCCCGTTTTTGGAGTTCTATGCCAATGAATGACCTTATCGCGCTGGCACACCAGCAGTTCCCCCAGGCCAGCATCAATGCACAGTCTGCCCTCGGCAGCTTTCCCGAGTGGGACTCTCTTGGTCACTTCAACCTGCTGTTGCTGGTCGAGCAGCACTATGCCGTGCGGTTCGAGCCGCAGGAGCTGGCCGAGTTGAAGAGCCTGGCCGACATCCAGCAAGCCTTGCAGAGCAAAGGGGTTGCCGTGTGAAACAGGCTCTCGAGCAGGCGATGACCGAGCTGGGGATCCCCAGAGGTGGCGCCCTGATGGTGCACTCGGATGCCATGGTGGTGGCCCAGTTTGCCGGCATGGGCAACGCCGCGGGTATCGCGGCCTTCTGGACATGCCTCGAGCAGTGGCTGGGCGGGCACCTGCTGGTGCCGACCTTCAGTTACAGCCCGATGGCGGACGAGTGCTTCGACCCTGCGCAGACCCCGAGCAAGGTGGGCTTGATGACGGAGCTGTTCCGCCAGCGCGAAGGGGTGGTGCGCACGCTCGATCCCGTCTTCAGCATGGCGATCAGCGGCCCGCAGGGGCCTGCGCTGGTGGCCCGGGAGTGCCACGACTGTTTCGGTCAGGAGAGCCCGTTTGGCTGGCTGGCGGAGCAGGATGGCTGGCTGCTGGGGCTGGGTTGCCACCCCGACCGCATCACCTTCACCCACTACGTGGAGCAGCGGCTGGCCGTCTCCTACCGCTATCACAAGATGTTTGCGGGCCAGGTGCGCGTCGACGGCCAGGTGCGGGAGTGGCAGGCGGATTACTATGTGCGCGACCTGTCGCTGGCCAGCGAAATCGACCTCTCCCGGCTGGTGGCCCTGCTGCAGGAGCGGGGCGTCTGGCGCCAGACGCTGTGCCAGCGGGTGCCGGTCTGGGCGGTATCGTGCCGCGACTTCATCCTGGCTGCCGGCGAGTTGCTGGCGGCGGCCCCATACGCCCTGATCCGGGCGGGAGGAGAGTCCCATGCAGTTTGATCACATCGGACTGGTGGTGCCGGACCTGGCGAGCGGGGTGGCCTATTGCTGCGACGTGCTGGGGCTGAGCCGCTTCTCGGCGGCGGTGGAAGATCCGCTGCAACGGGTCTGGGTGCAGTTCGCGCACGACGATCATGGTCTCTGCTACGAGCTGGTCGCCCCGGCCGGCGAGGAGAGCCCGGTCGCTCAGGTGCTCAAGACCCGGCGCAACGTTATCAACCACCTTGCCTATCGGGTGAGCAACCTGCAGGAGAGTGCCGAACGGCTGCGCACACAGCGCCACCTGCCCCTCGGGCCCAGCCAGCCGGCCATCGCGTTTGGCGGCGCCCACGTCCAGTTTTTCCTGAGCCCCCTTGGCCACATTGTCGAATTGATCGAGGCACCCACCCCATGAGTTTTTCACCCAAGAGCGGCTATCTGCCCACCGACTGGGACGACCAGGCACAAGTCGGTGAACAGCTGCATCGGCTGCTCACCCTGTTGTTTCCGCTCAACCGCAGCCTGACCGGGGACGGGGTTCGGCAGTCGCTGGACCTGTGGCGCGAGCACTGCCTGCCCGAGCTGCAGATCCATGAAGTAGCCAGCGGCACCGAGTGCTTCGACTGGACCGTGCCTGACGAGTGGAACGTGCGGGAGGCCTACATAGTGGGGCCGGATGGACGCAGGGTGGTGGATTTCCAGGATCACAATCTGCATCTGGTCGGCTACTCGGAGCCGGTGCGCTGCACCCTCTCGCTGGCCGAGCTGCAACCCCATCTTCACTCTATGCCCGAGCAGCCGGATGCCATTCCCTATGTGACCTCCTACTACAAGCGCCGCTGGGGCTTCTGTCTGCCCCATCGGCTGCGAGAGGCGCTGCCGGAGGGAGAATATCAGGTGGTGATCGATGCCACCCTGGCCCCGGGTTCGCTCACCTATGGCGACTGGGTGCTGCCGGGGGAGAGCGAGCAGGAGATCCTGCTGTCGAGCTACACCTGCCACCCCTCCATGGCCAACAACGAGCTCTCCGGCCCCTGCGTCGGCGTCTTCCTGATGGCCTGGCTGGCGTCACTGCCCACACGTCGCTACAGCTACCGGCTGATGCTGGTGCCCGAAACCCTGGGGGCCATCGTCTATCTCTCTCGCCATCTGGACCAGCTCAAGCAGCACACTCTGGCCGGGTTCAACCTGACCTGTCTTGGCGATGACCGCGGCTACTCCTTCCTGCCTTCCCGCCAGGGCAACACGCTGGCGGATCGCATCGGTCGCCATGTGCTCGGTCATCTGGCGCCGGGCTACAAGGCTTACAGCTTTCTGGAGCGTGGCTCCAACGAGCGGCAGCTGTGCGCGCCCGGCATCGATCTGCCGGTCACCTCGGTGATGCGCAGTCGATACGGCTGTTATGCCGAGTACCACACCTCGCTCGATGACCTCTCGCTGGTGACGCCGGCCGGTCTGGCCGGTGGCTTCATGGCGCTGCGCCGGGCCATCGAGTGTCTGGAGCTGGACGAGCGCTGCGAGGTCACCGTGCTGGGCGAGCCTCAGCTCGGCAAGCGGGGGCTCTACCCGGATTTGTCGACCCGCTATTCGGGCTGGCGGGTGCGGGAGATGATGAATCTGCTGGCCTACAGCGACGGCAAGCTGACCCTGTTCGAGATTGCCGAGACCATAGGGGCGCCATTCTGGCGGGTGGAGCCGCTGGCGCGGATGCTGCTGGATGCCGGGCTGCTGCGTCGCCTCAGCCCGTAACCGGACTACTCGATCACCAGATAGGCCGGGCCCGGGTTGTGCGGGGTGCGGCGGATGGCGTAGCGATCCAGCCCCAGCACCTCCTTGAGGGCCAGAGTCTCCCCCGGAAAGGCGGGCCAGTTGAGCTCATCGAATGCCAGCACAGATCCCTTGGTCAGGTGCGGCTTGATGAGCTCGAGGCAGCGGCGGGTCGGCTCGTAGAGATCAAAGTCAAAATAGGCCAGCGCAACCATGGTCTCCGGCTGACGAGCCAGATAGGCCGGCAGCGTCTCGGTCACATCCCCCTTCACCAGCTCATGTTTGACGATATGGTCCAGAGGACTTTCCGCCTCATGGGCTGTGAGCAGTTGGGCCAGATGCTGCTCGTAGCCCGGCGTTACCCCGTAGGCGCCGGGCTGGATGGCGGCGTCGCTGCCATCTTGCGGGGCGTGGGAAGGGAAGCCGCTGAAGGTATCGAACCCCACCAGTTTGCGGTTGTAGTTGTAAGGCTCATACATGCCGCGAAACGAGGAGAAGAGCGCCAGGTTCTGACCCCAGCGGGTGCCGAAATCCATGATGACGCCGTGGACCGGCACGATCTTCTGATACAGCTCGTGCATGAACAGGATGCGGGAGAGCGACTGGCGCTTGAGGTAGAGGCCCAGGTTGTTCTGCAGCTCGGCCGCGGGCAGCGGGCTGGCGTGCAGCAACTCGCTGAAGGTCTGGCGGCGTGACAGCTCCTCATCGGAGGCGTTGGACATGGCCTTGATCATCAATGGTCTCCTGTGGGGGTGTCGCCGGCCGGGGTCGACAGGCAGTGCACCACTTCATATTCGAGGTAGTCGGCCAGTCCCAGCCAGTCCTGGCGCTCCTGGCACTGCAGCAGGGCGGCTACCAGTCCGGGCGGCAGGTTGCCCTGTTCGGTGAGCACCTCTTGCAGCAGCTCCGGCAATGCCTGACTCGCGGCGACCGATTGCCCCAGTCGAAACTGGTGCGCCAGGGCGGTGAGGCGGGTGATCTGGCCGTTTTTCATTGCACGTACTCCGGGTGATAGCGGCAGCCGGCGATCTCCGCCCCCTCCCTGCTGCAGTTCCAGAACTGCACCTCGGGGTGGCGCGCTATGTAGCGCTCGAGCTCGGTGCGGTAGGCGGAAAAGTTCGGATTGGTCTTGACCCGCCGGCCATGGCCGTCGAGGGTCCAGCTGAGCGCCAGCGCGGCGCTCGGACCGAGGGCACCGTCGGCCCAGCCCGAGTGGGTGAGCTCGCCGGGAAAAGCGAAGTCGGTGCCCAGCAGGATGACCTGGCGGCAACCCATCTGCACGGCGAGATCCACGGCGGGATGAATGACGCTGCCGCCCGAGTGCAGCACGCCCTTGGGGAGCGTCTGTCGTAACTGCTGGTACATGGGGCTGCGGGAGTAGGCGGTCTTGCGCGGCCCCTGCCAGGCCAGCAGGGCCGCCGTGGGTACCGTGGGGTAATAGACCAGGGTGGTCTGGGCCGACTGGGCGGCGGGTAGCCGGTTGCCGTGGATGGCGTCATCTATGGTGATGACGATGTCGGGCCGGATGCCGTGGCCAAGCAAGAACGCCAGCGCGGTATCGACGCTGATCAGCAGGTAGTCCTGCCGACGGCTCTGCAACTGGGCCTGCAGGGTGGCCAGGTTGTGCTGTAGGGTCGGGCCGCTCGCCACGATCAGGGCCTGCTTGCCCTGAGCCAGACCAAAAAGGGAGGCCACATCGCCGTCGCCGGCCACCAGTTCGCGATTTTCGGCCAGCCGCCGGGTGACGTCGGGGTGTTCGGCGTCGAACCTGGCCCGAGCGAACGGCAAGTCTATTTCACTCACCAGCCGGTCGCGGATGCGGGCGGCGGCATCTTCCACCAGCAGCAGCTCGGGCGGCAGGGCGAAGAAGGGCAGCCGCACCTCCCCTTCGTCGCCGGCCATCATCAGCTCGACCCTGGGGTCCGCCAGCCAGTCCTGCTGATCCAGCAGCCGCAGCACCAGGGCAAACAGGGCGCCATTCATGATCTTCACTTCCAGCCGCTTGAGGCTGCTGCGCCCCAGCAGGGCGCGCGGCAGATCGCCGAGCCCGGTACCGTAGAGGTGGAGCACAGCTTGCTTGGGCAGGCTGGCGGCCTGCAGCTCGGCCTCCTTCACTCGATCGTGCCGGCTGGTGAGCTGGATGCCATGGAGGCTGAGGGTGGAGCCGAGCCCCTCGGTCAGCTCGGCCGGCAGGCTTTCCACGTCCTGTGCCAGCAGGCGGGGCCAGAGGGCGGGCCAGCGCTGGCTGATGAGCCTGCCGTGCTGGTTGAACAGATCATCACTCATCTTTGTCTATCCACTCCCAGCTCAGCGGTTGATTGGCGCTCAGGCTGCGGTTGACCCGCTTGCCGATGAGTCGATCGTAATCGGCGGGAGGCAGGCCGAGGGCGGGGCGCACCGACTTGATGTGCTCTGCGGTGAGCACCTCGCCGGCGGCCATCTCCTTGACCAGATAGAGGGAGCGGCGAAACGCGCGGTTGCCCTGTTCACTGGCGGTGAGCTGGTAATCGGCCACCCCGAGGGCGGCATGGGCGGTATTGACCGAGGCCACCAGCTCGGTGAGTTCGGCCGGCTCCATGGAGAAGGCGCAATCCGGCCCGCCGTCGGCGCGGGCCAGGGTGAAGTGTTTCTCGATCAGGGTCGCCCCGAGCGCAGTGGCGGCGATGGCCGTGGCCGATCCCAGGGTGTGATCGGAGAGCCCCACCTCGACCCCGAAGCGCTGGCGCAGCATAGGGATGGTACGCAGGTTGTACTCAGCTGCCGGCGCCGGATAGCCGCTGACGCAGTGCAGCAGCGCCAGCTGGCCGTTGCCGTGCTTGAGCGCCATCTCGACCGCGGCGGCGATCTCGGCCTCGTTCGCCATGCCGGTGGACATGATGAGCGGCTTGCCGGTCTGGGCGGCGTAGCGGATGAGGGGCAGATCCACCAGCTCGAAGGAGGCGATCTTGTAGGCCGGGCAGTCGAGGGATTCCAGCAGATCCACCGCGCTGAAGTCGAACGGACTGCTGAAGACCGTCAGTCCCAGCTCGCGCCCCTTGGCAAACAGGGCCTGATGCCACTCCCAGGGGGTGTGCGCCCACTCATAGAGGTCGTACAGGTTGTGACCATCCCAGAGGCCGCCGTGGATCTGGAACTCGGGCCTGTCACTGTTGAGGGTGATGGTGTCGGGCCGGTAGGTCTGCAGCTTGACCGCACTGGCCCCGGCTTCCCTGGCGGCGGTCATGATGGCCAGTGCGCGATCCAGGTTGCCGTTGTGGTTGGCCGACAGCTCGGCGATCACGTAGGGAGCCTGCGCCGGGCCGATGGATTGATGGGCGATCTGCATCTGTGTTCAGACTCCTGTGCCAAGTTGCCAGCCTTGCGGCGCCGGCTGCCAGGGGGCAGGGGGCGCTATCTGCGGTGGCTCGGCAAGATAGAGGGGAAATTGGGAGAAAATTGTGTGCAAGCGATGTGCCAGCTCTTGCCACGCCGTGGGCTGAAGTGGCCGGGTGGCCTGCCATGTCAGCCGCTGGCCGTTCAGGGTCAGGGTAAGCAGCAGTTTGCCATCATGGCGTAGTTGCCACTGCTGGCCATCTGGTAACAGCTGATAATCCGGTTGTGGCAGCAACCGGGCGGTGAGCCGATCCAGCCCCAGCCCATCCACCTGCTGCTGGCCGCGGCGGCGGTAGTCGTCTGACTGTTGTTCAAGCCGTTGCAGAGCCTGCAGCAGCCGCTCAGGCTCGGCCAGCTCGCTCAGGGTCAGCCGCTCGGCCAGCTGAAAGCGGGCGATCACCTGGTCGTTGAACTGCTGGTTGTCGACGATGGGCACCGCCAGGGTCGGCAGGCCGAGACAGGCCCGCTCCCAGGTCATGCCGCCGGCGGCGCCGATGGCGAAGTCGTGCCGGCTCATCAGGTCGGCCATCTGGTCGCTCTGGCGCAGCAGCACCAGGTCGAGGTCGGCCAGTTTGGCCACTCTCTGTTCCAGCTCGGGCCAGAAGGGATTGGCGCCGCCCGCCACCAGGGTCCAGCGGATGGTGCGGGCCCAAGGCAGCCTAGCCAGGCTGTTGAGGGTTATGAGGCAGGCGCCGGCGGGATCGGCGCCGCCAAAGCAGACAAGCCCCCGTTGCCACTGACTGGCGTGTTGCCGCGCCAGCTGGCGATAGGCGGGGCGCAGCAGGGCATAGTCGGTGCCGAGCAGCAGCCGGCAATCGGCGGGGGTGAGCGGCTGGTAATCGGCGGCGCGGCGCAAGGGGCCCTGATCCAGCAGCAGCTGGCAGTGGTGCGGTCGGTCGGCCAGATCATCGATTACCAGTATGCGGCCGCAGTGGGCGGCCAGCTGGGTTTCGAGCCGCTGGTCAATCCGGTAGTGATCGAACACCAGCCAATCGGGCTGCAAGCCGGGCAGCGGGCCGGCGTCATCCAGCGCGCTCAGGGGATGATGGTGATGGGGCCGCAGCAACGACAGCAGGTGCGCCGGCAGATCGTGGCAGAGGAAGTGGCACTCGGCCCCGGCGGCGTGCAGCCGATCGGCGATGGCCAGGCAGCGCATCAGGTGGCCCAGCCCGATCTCGGCGCCGGCGTCGAGCCGGAAGGCAACCTTAAACGTCATCTTGGGCCAGCACTTGATAGAGCAGTTCGGCCAAGTGCCAATCTTCCGGTGTGTCGATGTCGACCACCCTGTGCCTTGGCAGTATGTGGCCAATCCCTTCTCCCCCCACCGGGCTGATCCCTCCCAGCCAGGCCGCGCGACTGCCCCAGTAGAACTGGCCGGCATCCTGATAGGCGGGCTCCAGATCCTGGGAGCGTTTCGCCATCTGCTCCGGCCAGAACGGCGTAACTCTGCCTTGCGCGTCCATGCGTACCGCCCGCTGGATCGGGAAACCGAATTCGGCCACCGTGTAGACAAAGGGGGCCTGGCTGGCGAGCAGGCGAGCGTGGGCGGTGCGCAAGTCGGCGGCCTGGATCAGCGGCACTGTGGCATAGATGCAGCAGTAGTGCTCTGCCTGGATGCCAAGCTGGTCGAGTCGCTGGATGGTGTCGATCACCACAGGAGTGGTGCCGGTATGGTCATCGGCCAGCGCGGCGCCCCGCAGGAAGGGCACGTCAGCCCCGAGGCGACGGGCCACCTCGGCGATCTCCGGGTCATCGGTGGAGACCACCACCCGACTGAAACAGCCCGAGTCTCTGGCCGCCCCGATGGCGTAGGCAATCATAGGCAAGCCGCAGAAGGGGCGGATGTTCTTGCGGGGAATGCGCTTGCTGCCGCCCCGTGCCGGGATGATGGCGATGGCCATGATGCTCTCTCCCTGAGGAGCCCGACGTGGTCGCCGGGCCGGATAATTGATGACAACTCGTTGATTATTTTTGAGATTATACCGAGTTTTCATCTTATATTATTGAGCTTTGCTACGGAATTGCCCGGCGATGGTCGATAACATGGGCAAGTGATGGAACGTCGTTGGTATTGAACATGAGTTATGGTGTCGAATTGCGCCCGCTCCAGCCCTGGGATCTGCCCACCCTGCGACGCTGGCGCAACCAGGACGAGGTGCGGTTGCAGATGGTGGAGCAGGCGCTCATCTCCCCCCGCCAGCAACGGCAGTGGTTCGTCAGCAGCCTGGAACGGTCTGACCAGCAGCACTGGGTGCTCTGGTGCCGTGGCCTGCGGGCTGGCTACGTCAACCTGAAAGGGGAGACGCGGCAATCGCTGCAGGGGCAGCCGGTGGCGGATGCCGGCCTCTATCTGGGCCGCTCCAGCGTGCGCCACCCCATGCTGGCCGTCGCCGCCGCCCTGTCACAGCTCGATCAGGGCTTCGATACCTTCGGGCTCGGCTGCATACGCACCCTGGTGCGCACCGGCAACGACGCCGCCCTGCGCCTCAATGCACAGCTCGGCTATCGCCAACAGGGGCAACAGGGTGACTTCATCGCCCTCGAACTGCAGCCAGCCGACTATTATGCCGCCCGAGAACGGCTACGGAGATTTTTCAGATGACTACAGCGTTGGAACAGGTTTTTGCCGATGCCCTCGGCATCGACGTCGGCACTGTCAGCGACCAGCTGGCCTACAACAGCATTCCCCAGTGGGACTCCGTCGCCCACATGGGCCTGATCGCCCAGCTGGAGGATTGCTACGGCGTGCTGCTCGATACCGATGACATCATCGACATGAGCTCGGTCGCCAAGGCGCGGAAGATCCTCGCCAAATACGGGGTCGCCCTCTGATGCAGGGGCTGCTGCAAGGCAAGCGGGTGTTGATCACCGGTGCCGGGCGCGGCATCGGGCTCGCCATTGCCCGGCTGTTTGCCGCGCAGGGGGCCGAGCTGTGGCTGGCGGGACGTGACGAGGCGGCCATGATCCGGCTGGCCGATGAGCTCGGCGCCGAGTTCGGCGTGCCTTGTCACTCGCTTTGTGTCGACGTGGCGCAGCCGCAGGCGGTCAAGCAGGCCTTTCAGCAGCTGTTTGCCCAGACGCGCCAGCTGGACGTGCTGGTCAACAATGCCGGCATGCTGGAAGAGGGGCTGCTCGGCATGGTCAATCAGGCCCAGCTGGAGCAGACCTTCAGCCACAACACCTTCAGCGTGGTCTATTGCAGCCAGTATGCCGCCCGCCTGATGCAGCGCAGCGGTGGCGGCAGCATCATCAACCTGGCCTCCCTGATGGGGCGGGTCGGTGCCGCCGGCCTTTGCAGCTATGCCGGCAGCAAGGCGGCGGTGATCGGCATCACCCAGTCGCTGGCCAAGGAGCTGGCCGCCAGCCGGATCCGGGTCAATGCCATCGCCCCCGGCTTCATCGATACCGAGATGGCCCACGCCATCCCGGACGACAAGTTTGCCGAGCGGCTCGCCAGCATCGCCATGGGGCGCATCGGCACGCCGGACGAGGTGGCCAAGGTGGCGCTGTTTCTCGCTTCCGACCTGGCAAGCTATGTGACCGGTCAGGTCATCGGTGTGGATGGAGGCATGACGGTCTGATGGATCACGCGTACGTACTGCTCGCCCACCTGCGGGAAGACAACCCGGCGCCGGCCTGGTGCGACCCGCAAGAGGGCTGGCTCTCCTACGGCGAGCTGGCACGGCGGGTGGCGCGGCTGGCGGCCGGCTATCCGGACGAGCGCAGCCTGGTCTATCTGCCCTTTTTCACCCGCACCGCCCACCTGCTGCACTATCTGGCGGCGCTCAAGCTGGGGCATGTCGTGATGCTGGCAGACCCCGCCCTCCCTGCGGGTCAGCACGATGCCAGCTGCCGGCAGTTTGGCGTGAGCTGGCGGGTCAATGACGTCGGCCAGCTGGAGCGGCTCGCCGCGACGATGCCCATCCTGCACCCGGCGTTGGCGGTAATGCTGCCAACCTCGGGCAGTACCGGCAGCGCCAAGTGGGTGCGGCTGTCGGGGCGCAATCTGGCGGCCAACGCCGCCTCCATCGCCGACTATCTGGCGCTGACGGCGGCCGAGCGGGCCATCACCAGCCTGCCGCTGTACTACTCCTACGGCCTGTCGGTGCTCAACAGCCATCTGCTGGTGGGCGCCTCCCTGGTGCAGCACGAAGGGAGCGTGTTGGAGCGTGACTTCTGGCAGCAAGTCGATCTGCACGAGGTGAGCAGCTTTGCCGGGGTGCCCTTTACCTATCAGATGCTGGCCCGGCTGCGCTTTGACTGGGCCCGCTACCCTTCGTTGCAGACCCTGACCCAGGCGGGCGGGCGTCTCGAACCTGCGCTGGCGCAGCAATTTGCCGAGCAGGCCCTGCGGCTGGAGCGGCGCTTCTTCGTCATGTATGGCCAGACCGAGGCCACCGCCCGCATGGCCTGGCTGGCGGCGCCCGAGGTGGCCGCCCATCCCGATGCCATCGGTCGCGCCATTCCCGGCGGCCAGTTCGCCTTGCGCGCGCTGGAGGGGGGCAAGCCCGGTGAGGGGGAGCTGGTCTATCGCGGCGACAACGTCATGCTGGGTTACGCCAGTACGGCCGAGGATCTGGCGCTGGGCGCCCAGCTGCAGGAGCTGGCCACCGGCGATCTGGCCCGCTGTGACGAGGCGGGCCGCTACTACATCTGCGGCCGGCTCAGCCGTTTTCTCAAGCTGTTCGGCAAGCGGGTCAGCCTGGCGGAGGTCGAGAGCCAGCTTCATCGCTGGGGCTGGACGGGGGCCTGCGGTGGGCGTGACGACTGCCTGCTGGTGGCCGTCGAGCCCCGCGATGACTTGACGACCGACGGCTTGCAGCGCGAGCTGGCGCAGTGGCTGCAGGCCCCGCCGCGGGCGGTGCAGGTGGTGCAGGTGACACAACTGCCGCGCACCGCCAATCACAAGATTGACTACGCCGCCTTGGCCAGACTGGCGGGGGAGGCGTGATGGAGCAGTTGCTGAGCGCGCCGGTCTTCGCCCTGCCCCAGGCCGCCAAACAGGCGCTGCTGCTGGCGCGGCTCAACGCCTTGACTGCGCACCATCAGGCCCACTGCACGGCCTATGACAATGTGCTGCAAGCCTTCGGCTGGACGGCCGCGGCGACCGACTACGCTGCGCTGCCCTACCTGGCGGCCCGGCTGTTCAAACTGGCCCAATGGCAGAGCATGCCGCAGAGCGAGGTGTTCAAGGTGCTCACCTCGTCGGGCACCACGGGCTCGCCATCACGGATCGTGCTGGACAGGGAAACCGCCGCCCTGCAGAGCAAGGTGCTGGTGAAGATCCTGCAGGAGTTTGTCGGCAAGCAGCGCCTGCCCATGCTGCTGGTGGAGCAGCCCGCCCTCATCCAGAACCGCAGCGGCTTTTCGGCGCGCGGCGCGGGCGCGCTGGGGCTCTCCTTCCTCGGCCGTGACCATACCTATGCCCTCGACGAGCAGATGCGGCCCAACTGGCCTGTCATCGAGGCCTTCTGTGACAAATATGCCGGCCAGCCGGTGCTGCTGTTCGGCTTCACCTTCATGGTCTGGCAATGCCTGCTGGAGCCGCTGCGCGAGCGCGGCCTGCAACTGCCGCTGACGCAGGGCATTTTGTTTCACAGCGGCGGCTGGAAGAAGCTGCAGCATCTGGCGGTGGACAATTCCACCTTCAAGGCCCGCTGTCGTGACCAGCTGGGGCTGGGCCGGGTGCACAACTTCTACGGCATGGTGGAACAGGTAGGCTCCATCTTCGTCGAGTGCGAGCAGGGACACCTGCATGCTCCCGTGTTTGCCGATGTACAGGTGCGCGATCCGCTCACCCATCAGCCGCTCGGGATCGGCCGACCCGGCCTGCTGCAGGTGCTCTCCGCCATTCCCGGCAGTTATCCCGGCCACAGCCTGCTGACCGAGGATCTCGGCGTGCTGCTGGGAGAGGATGACTGCCCTTGTGGCCGCCATGGCCGTTATTTTCACGTAGCGGGACGCCAGCACGGCGCCGAGGTGAGGGGATGCAGCGACACCTTCCAATGACCTTGTCTGGGGCGACCACCGAGCTCTGGCAGGAGGGGCCGGCGGTCAGCTTCGTGACCCCGACGACGGGCTGGCCAACCTTCTGCCCGCAGCCCTTGCCCTGCTTTGCCCCCGTCATCTGCGATTTCGTGGCGGCGCTGTCGGCCCGCCTGCAACAAGAGGGTCGTCGTCACCCCGATCTGGCTGCGTTCGGTTTCTGGCTGCGCCCCCGTCAGCTGGCCAGAGAACAACAGCGCTTGCAGGGACGAGGGCCGCTGGGGGTCACCTTTCACCTGGTGCCCTCCAACGTGCCGATGGTGGCTTTCTACTCCTGGTTGATGGGTCTGTTGATGGGCAACCCCTGCGTGGTGCGGCTGTCGTCACGCCGCGATCCGCAGCAGGAGGCCATGCTGGCGATCCTCAACGAACTGTTCAGCCTCGGTGAATGGCAAGCGATCGCCGCCCGTACCCGCTTCATTCGCTATGACCATGACGAGGGCATCACCGCCTGGCTGTCGGCGCGCTGCCGGCTGCGCATCATCTGGGGTGGCGACGAGACCATCCGCCAGGTACGGGCCATTCCCCTGGCACCGACGGCGCAGGAGGTGGTGTTTCCGGATCGCCGCTCGATGGCGGTGCTCGACAGTCGCTGGCTGGCCGGGCTGGATCCGCAAGAGTGGCAACTGACGCTGGCTGCCCTGCAGCAGGACTGCACCCGTTTCAACCAGCAGGCCTGCGCCTCGCCAACCACTCTCTGCTGGCTGGGTGAGCCCGACGAGGGGCTGCGCCGCCGCTTGCTGGAAGCCCTGTTTGCTCCCTTTGCCGCCGATCCCGCCCTGGCGATGGAGAGGCTCATCCACAGTCAACAAAATGCCGCCGAGCAGGGGGCAATGCAGGTGACCAGCTTGCCCGGCGTCACCTTATTGACTCCGACCAGCACGCTGCGGCTCGCACACGTCGGAGGAGGTACAGTTGCCGAATTTGTGGCCGATACCCTGAATGAGCTGCTGGCGCAGCCCTGGGACATGCAGACCTGCGTCTGGGTCGGCGGTGACAGGGCCGGGGTCGAGGCGGCGCTGCCGACTGCCTCCACCTGCCGGATTGACCGGGTGGTGGCGCCGGGACAAGCGCTCGCATTCGAATGGCACTGGGATGGCATCGACATGCTGCAACAGTGCAGTCGTGGCCTCAGCCGACGTGAATAATCGGGTGTGGCTCACATAAATCCAGCAGCTTCAATGGATTAGCTTGGTCAGGCATACCTCTTGCAGTAAAACCTGACAGAGAGGGAGAAGGGTTGACAGGGACCGTGCGGTAGCCTTGCCCATTTTCTTCCATCCGCTTCTTTTCTATTCATTTTCCCTTGGATTTCCCTATGAAAGTCAGCGTATTGGTGCCCGTCTACAATCTGGCGCGCTTCATCGAACCCTGCCTGCTCAGCCTGCTCGAGCAGCAGACGGATTTCGAGTTCGAGGTGATCGCCATCGATGACGGCTCGAGTGATGACTCCTGGTCCATCATGCAGCGGCTGGCAAGGCAGTGGCCGAGATTGCGTATCTTGCAAAACAAAAAAAACATAGGGGTGTGCCTGACCATACGTGCTTTGCTGGAACAAGCTCGGGGAATGTACATGGTTTATGTCGATGGAGATGATTTGGCTCTTCCCGGCAAGCTGCAGGCGCTGACCAATCATCTGGATAGGCATCCCGATTGTGGTTTCGTTTATCATGAGGCTGAAGTATTTGATAGCGACTCAAATCGTACCACCTCGCTATTCAGCAGGAATTATTACAACGCGAAATATATCCCTGAGCGAGCGGGTCCGGAACACCTAGTCCAGTACGGACTCTTTTTCAATACCAGTTCCTGTGCTTTCCGTCGGCATGAAAGAATGTTGGATGCAGTGAATCTTGATTGCCATGTAGTGAACGATTACTCCTGGCATATTCTCAATTCATTTTATTTGGGAGGAAGAATAGACCGTATTTCACAGGTGTATGGGCGTTATAGAGTCCATAGCGACAGCATTTGTGGAACTATTCGTGCTTCAGATGAACGTCGTAAGCTTGCCTTGCAAGATATGTTGTCCGCGTGTGACTTGGCACTTGAGGTAGGAATGGATGAGCTGTTGGTGAAAAAGGGGAAAAGCCATCTTTTGTTTTCCACTGCACTGTATTTTTTACGCGCCAGAAACTGGGCGTTGTTTGATTCGCTCATCACGGACTCTGTTCAGTCTCAGTGGTTCTTTGATGAGCGTCATGAATTTGCATGGCAGCATAGGAATGAACCGGAACGGGTGTTTAATAAAGTTTTTGGCTAATTTGACATTGTTTCAATAGCTGAGTTAGGTAATGATATGAGAAAAATAATTCATTCTGCTTTCTGTATTGATGATTCTTTTGCTGTTCACCTAGCGGCCCTAATACATAGTTTAGGGAAACACCTCAGTCATGACCTTCAACTACAATGTCATGTTCTAGCCAGGCTGAGTGAGACAAATAAATTTAAGCTATCAAAGCTAGAGTCAGAAAACTTAGTTATTAAGTTTTATGATAATCTACCAGATTATAAAGATATTCCCATCAGTAACCTCTATAATAATAGGTTGAATGAAGTCACCTATTATAGATTTGCGATCCCACATATTTTGAAAAGCATTGATAAAGTTTTATTTATCGATTCCGACATGATTGCTCTGGGAGATATCAGCCCGCTTTGGTCGATAGATATGGGGGATGCAATCGTTGCCGTTGTATCTGATCACATATTGGGATGTGATAAGAAAAAACAACTGATGCGAGGAATATCCTCAGGAAAGTATTTCAACGCAGGCTTTATGCTAATGAATCTCGATAAATGGAGAGACAAAAATATCAGTGAACAAGCATTGCGCTTACTGATTGAGAATAATGGCTTTGAGCATAATGATCAGGATGCATTAAATATTGTTTTAGAAAACAAGACGGTTTATATCGATAACAAATGGAATGCCCAGCCCAATCATCTTGCGCAGAATAATTCTCTACCCATTTTGGTACACTTCTGCGGTCAGGAGAAACCTTGGCATATATATTCTAATCATCCCTTTAAAGGTAGTTATTTGGTGAGTCGCAGAGAGACTGATTATGCTAATGAACCGTTGCAGTCATACCTTGATGATCATGACATTGAAATATTGTCTAGGTTAAGGCTTTCATTCCCTGATGGAGCACGTATAGGTGTTTGGGGAGCTGGGCAAAGAGGGCGTAGGTTGTGTCATGAAATATTAACAAATATGACATCATATTCTATTGAATGCCTTGTCGACAAGGTTGTAGTTGGCGATTTTATGGGGGTAGAAATAAGAGAGTGTCTTGTCGATATAAGTTCAATTGATGTAGTGATAGTAGCATCACTTCCGCATCGTGAAGAAATAATAGAAGAAATTAAATCGAAGTTTGGAATTATGTATATATGAGGGCTTGTCCAATGGCGGTCAATAAATTAATATTTATCGTTGAGTGTCAGATTGAGCTAATATGACAGTCGTCATCACCTTTGTTTTATTAAGAGTTATTAATTCTCGAAGGAGTTTCAGTGACATATCGTTCAATCCGTTATCTAAGTTTAGGGGAGAGATTCCCTCAGCTATAAACTAGTTTTTGCATGAAGAACGTTTATAATTAGTTGTTATTTTTACTTACCAGTACTCATCTCATGTGGGCCTTGGTGGATCAGAGTGAGAGTAATGAAGGCAGCACCTTTCTATTAGTGTATTACTTTTCTTACGCTCCGCTTCTGTCAGTGCAAGAGGCATATCAACAGTGGGTAAGATCTGCTAGAGCGGTGAGATGGTTGGAGTTATCTGGTTTTAATTATTGGTCATCATAGCCGGAGGTTACTTTGAGGAATCTGAAATAGATATTAAAAATGAGTCTGCAAGACTATGGGATAATACCTGATTTGTTAGGCTTGGATAGGTGATATTATTATCTACTCTACATTGCTACAATAATCTTTATGAATAGCTGCCACATGTCGTTCATGGTCACCGAAGGCACTACTTATAGAGACTCTGCTATTGAGCAGCTGGGACTATTAGAATCTCAGTTGCATGTAATGAAAAACTTCATTAATTAATTGCTTCGATGATGGCGTATACCAGGCTCTAGAAGTAACAGCACAAGCAGCAAGGCCGGCGATATTAATTAACGCATATCCAGGTGAGGTCCGACAGCTCATCTCATTATTAATACCAATAGTTATCAAGGCCCATGATGAAGGAAAATTAAAAATTCACCAGCATGAGGAGGAGACGAGAGTAGCAGACAACGGTTTCTCAAATCATTGTAACTCATGATAAAACAGGTGAATATTTGATGGTTATAATAACGCCAAGATCTGCCATATGCTACTGTAAAAAGAAGAAAAATCAAGCTATTATCTACACCATCTCAGTAAAGCATGCTCAATATTTACCACGTTGTTCATCATATATATAAGCAAGTTTATGGGACGTTTTTAAGAGCACAGTAAGCTTGTTGTTGTGATCCCACTTCGCTTATCGTTTTCTCATGATAAATGTCGGATTCCATTATATTTTATAAGACAGTCAACCAAGGATTCAGGGATGTAGCGATTATCTATTCTAGATAAAGCTTTATTTTTTGTTTGAAAACTTTAGAGGTGTTATGTTAAATATATGCGTAATTGCTTGCGTTAATCTAAAGACAAAAGGTCTAATTGGTGTAAGAAAAAAAATTTACGCGCAGAGCATTCATATGTCAAAGAATAACGTAAGCATTTCTCTATTGTGTATGGATGGCTCGGATATTATCTTGACTAATTTTGTTGATGGGAGAGAAACAGGGCGAGAAACGCTTTATCGTCATACCCCATATGGGGATGAAATTTTTTTCGAGAAGGTTGTGTATTTAATAAGAAAAGGAAAAATAAACGCTGACAGATGGTATATACGATACTGTGTTCTTAATGATCACTCATTGGCATTGCTTTCAAAAGTTGCAGCCGAAAAAGCTACTGTTTATTTTGAGATCCCAACATACCCATACAATGGTGAGCTGACAGATGAACAATTAGTAGTTGATGTTGAAAATCAAAAGATGATAACACCTTATGTTGCGGGTGTATTTTCTCCTTCATGTGAAGATGGAGATGTTTTTCTTGGGAGAAAAATAATAAAAACAGGAAATGGCGTCCAATTTCTTGATTTTAACAAAAGCCCAGTAAGAAAAAAAATTGATAAAGAGTTTAATCTTATTGGCGTAGCCTTTCTAGCTTTCTGGCATGGCTATGACAGAATAATTAAGTCACTCAAAGATTTTAAAATTAAAGTGCCAGATGTGCGATGTCGTTATTATGTTGTTGGTGAAGGACCAGAAAAAAATGAATTAATCAGAATTGCTGAGAAATATGATGTTATGGACATGGTTGAATTTTGCGGTTCTGTAGATGGTGATGATTTAATTGAGCTTTATAACAAAGCTCATTGTGGTGTTGCATGCTTAGGGTTGCACCGGCGACAAGGAAGAAATATTAAAACAGAGCCGCTAAAGGTCAGGGAGTTTATGGCTGCTGGACTACCATTTATTCTAAGTTATCAAGATAGCATTGATTTCTCAAATCTCCCAGGTGTTTATCGTGTAAGTGATGATGATGCTGACGTCGATTTGGTTAATATATTTAATCAATGTAAATCCTTTTATATATCAGATGCAGAACATATATTACGAGATTTTGCAAAAAACAACTTCGACTGGGGGGTTTTCATGAAGAATCAAGTTGATCGGATTGTTAATAACCAATAGAGATCTTGACCAATTATTTTTGGGTGGTTGGAAATGAAATATTCACTGTTGAAAAAAATTTACGATCGAGATGCTATCGTTGCTATTATTGGTCTTGGGTATGTAGGTTTGCCACTGGCGCTTTGTTTCTGTAATAAAGGTTTTAAAGTGATCGGATTTGATGTTGATCATGAGAAAACTGACATGCTTAAAAATGGGTTTAGCTATATTTCTCATATAAAAAGCTCAGAGGTAGTAGCCGCCGTTTCTGATGGCCTAAGCATATCTAACGACATCAGCGATACTCGTATTGCTGATGTCGTTATAATTTGTGTTCCTACGCCATTAAATAAACATAGAGAACCTGATATATCTTTTGTCATTAATGCGATTGATGGAGTAAAACCTTATCTGCACAGCGGCCAGTTAATATCTTTGGAGTCAACAACATACCCAGGTACTACGGAGGAAGAGCTACAGCCAAGAATAGAGTCGAAGGGGCTAACAATAGGGGAGGATATTTTTTTAGTGTTCTCTCCAGAACGGGAAGACCCTGCTAATCCATTTTATACTACCTCTACGATTCCTAAGGTGTGTGGGGGAATAACAATACATTGCTTAGACGTTGGTGTTGCCCTCTATCAGTCGATAATAGAAACAGTAGTCCCTGTATCAAGTACCCGTGTAGCAGAGATGACAAAACTATTAGAAAATATTCACCGAGCGGTCAATATCGGTTTGGTTAATGAGATGAAAATAGTTTCAGATAAAATGGGTATTGATATATTTGAGGTGGTTAAAGCTGCGGCAACCAAGCCGTTTGGCTATGCTGCATACTACCCTGGCCCTGGTTTGGGAGGGCACTGTATACCTGTAGATCCATTTTATCTTTCATGGAAGTCAAAGGAGTATGGGATACATACAAGATTTATTGAATTAGCTGGGGAAGTGAATGCCGCAATGCCCGATTGGGTTATTAGTAAAATTGTATTTGCATTGAATGAAAAATTTAAGTCCATTAAGGGTAGTAAAATTTTAGTATTGGGCGTTTCTTACAAAAAAAATGTAGATGATATAAGAGAGAGTCCGTCAATCCACCTAATGGATAAGCTATCTCGTCTGGGGGCTTTAATATCATATAGTGATCCTTATGTGCCGAAAATTGAGAATGTTAGTGAGTATCAAATGGCTATGAGTAGTATAAGTTTATCGGCTGAATCCATATCAGGCTATGATTGTGTTTTGGTTGCCACTGACCATGATGATTTTAATTATGATATGATAAAAATGTGCTCTCAATTAATCGTTGACACCAGAGGTCGTTTTATTGAAGATGGTGATTTGGTTATACGAGCATAAATATAAAAGATAAGTGGGGCTTTATGTTTAAAGGGAGCGTAAGTGTTGGTCTACCAATTTTCAATGAGTATGAGTATATTGAGGAAACTATACAATCTCTTAAGCGACAGTCATGGAAAGATGTTTGCTTTTTGATATCTGATAATTGTTCAGATGATGGCACATTTGAGTTATGTCAGCAACTAGTTGCTGGTGATGCTCGTTTTAAATTATATAGGCAGGAAAAAAACATTGGTGCAATAGCTAACTTTGAGTTTCTTTTTAGAGAGGCGAATACAGAATTTTTTATGTGGCTTGGTGGGCATGATTATATATCAGATGGGTATATTGAGCGTGCAGTCCTTATGCTGATGGATCATGATGAGTTAAGCATGGTTTGTGGTGTACCATGTGCTGTTCGTGATGATGACGAAGTTGATGTAATGAGTGAGGCTATCTATCGTTTCAGCCCCAAAAGAATTGGTCGATATCTAGAGTCGGTAAGGTATATCAATAATTGTACTTTTTTTCATTCTGTCTTTAGACGTAATAACCTTGTTAATTTCGAATTTAGAAAAAAAACTGGAGCTGATAATGTTATTATTAGTCACCTTCTATGGTTTGGTAATGTCCATTTCATGGAGAATGAATTCTACTATCGGCGTTATTTTGAGCATAGGACTGAAACTCAATCAAAAAGAATATCTGGAAATGATGAGTATCTAAGCAAATATGATTATATTTGCTATTATCTTGATGATTTCGCCACGCTTTACCATGGAGATGAACGGATGAAATCTTATGTTGAGAATGAAATAATACATGCACTCCAGAAAAATCTTGGTGTACAAGCTTTAATGCCAAATGATTTAATCTAACCAAGTTTTAATTTAAATCATCTCATTATAGGTGGCATTTTATGAAAGCAATCATTCTTGCCGGTGGGTTAGGAACTCGAATCAGTGAGGAGTCACATCTTCGCCCAAAACCCATGATTGATATTGGTGGAAAGCCTCTCCTTTGGCATATTATGAAAATATATTCACATTATGGTGTTAATGATTTCATTATATGCCTTGGCTACAAAGGCTATGTTATAAAAGAATATTTTGCCAATTACTTCTTACATATGTCTGATGTCACCTTTGATATGCAGAATAATCGCATGGAGGTGCACCATAACCACGTAGAGCCCTGGCGCGTTACTCTAGTCGATACAGGTGAAGAGACTCTTACCGGTGGAAGGTTACGACGTGTGGCTGAATACGTAAAAGACGAATCGGCTTTTTGTTTTACCTATGGTGATGGGCTTAGTGATGTTGATATCGGTCAACTAATCGATTTTCACCAACGTCACGGCAAGATGGCGACCGTGACAGCCGTTTCCCCTCCTGGACGTTATGGTGCTCTGACACGAGCGGGTGACGTGGTGACAGGTTTTTCTGAAAAACCGCGTGGTGATGGGGGGTTGATTAACGGTGGTTTTTTTGTGCTTTCTCCAGAGATATTTCAGTTATTGGATGGTGACCAGTGCAGTTGGGAAGGACAGCCACTGGTGACGTTGGCCAATATGGGGCAGTTGATGGCATTTGAGCATCAAGGTTTTTGGCAACCAATGGATACGTTACGGGAAAAGAATCAACTGGAGGAGTTATGGGCCAGTCACAAGGCCGCTTGGAAGGTTTGGGTATGACACGGGGTGTTGATGCATCCTTCTGGAAGGGGAAGCGGGTGCTCGTTACCGGTCATACCGGATTCAAAGGTAGTTGGCTGACTATATGGTTACATCGTCTTGGGGCTGAAGTGACGGGAATTAGCCTCGCGCCCCATTCAACACCAAATTTATTTGAAGCTGCCGAGGTAGCGAAGATTTGTCGGCACCATATCTGTGATGTCTGTGCCCCGGGACATTTCGGGCCTCTGATTTTGGAGTCACAGCCCGAAGTAGTATTCCATTTGGCTGCGCAATCTTTGGTACGCGAAGGATATGCCGAACCTGCTCGAACATTCGAAATCAATCTGATGGGCTCCGTGTATCTGTTAGACGCGCTTCGGTCGTCAGATTCGGTCAAGAGTGTTGTCATGGTGACCACGGATAAAGTCTATTCCAACTTGGAATCCAACTGGCCTTATCGTGAGAGTGACCGTCTGGGGGGGCATGATCCTTACAGTGCGAGTAAAGCGGCTAGCGAGCTGGTAATCACCAGCTATCGTGATGCGTTCCTGGCTGCACGAGGCGTTGCGGTTGCAACTGCTCGGGCTGGTAATGTCATCGGTGGGGGCGATTGGTCCGCAGATCGCTTGATACCAGATGCAGTGCGGGCCTGGCAAGTCGGTCAGACGTTAGCTATCCGAAGACCCGAGGCGGTTCGTCCATGGCAGCATGTCTTAGAACCTGTTGCGGCCTATATGGTCTTGGCACAACGTCTATATCACGAGCCACGGTTGGCCGGGGCTTATAACTTTGGTCCAGACAGCCGGGATGCGGCAAGTGTGGCGCAGGTGGTTAATTTGGCTGCGCTCAGTTTTGGTCTATGCCAAGAGGCTTGGCGCTTGGTGGGAGATCCTGGACCTCATGAGACTGGTTGGTTAGCACTGGAAACTGCCAAAGCGCGTCATGCGCTGAATATTTTGCCTCGCTGGTCATTGTCGCAAGCTATTGAGCAGACTATGTGTTGGTATCGTGATTGGTATCAGGGAGCGGACGCTCGAGAGTTGTGTGAGCAACAAATTAGAGCCTATGAGGCTCAGCTATGAGCCGTTTTACCCTATTGTCCGAACCTTTGCCTGGCGCCAGATTGTTACAGCGTGAAGTGCGTGGTGACTCACGCGGTACTTTGAGCCGACTGTTCTGTGCCGAAGAGCTGGCAATGTTGGGGTGGAAATCATGTATTGCTCAGGTCAATCTGACATACACGTCGCGCTGTGGCACGATTCGAGGACTGCATTATCAACATCCGCCGTATGCCGAGAAAAAGCTGGTGACTTGTATTCAGGGACGTATCTGGGATGTGATCGTCGACATTCGAGCGGATTCTCCGACCTTTCTACAGTGGTACGCTGAGGAGCTCTCTGATGATAACCACCGTTCTTTGTTGATTCCAGAAGGGTTTGCTCACGGCTTTCAGACACTGAGTGACGAAGTTGAAATTCTCTATTGTCATTCGGCGGTTCATGTTCCTGCCGCGGAAGGTGGACTCTGTCCACTGGATCCACGACTTCAGATTTCATGGCCGCTGCCGATAACGGAAATATCCGTACGTGATCACCAGCATCCTGCATTAAACGACAATTTTCAGGGAATAGTAATTCAATGAGATGCCGACACTGCGATGCACCGTTGGTTCATAGTTTTCTCGATCTGGGCTTTGCTCCGCCCTCTAATGCATATTTGTCTTCTGATGATCTCTCTCGGCCCGAGGTGACGTTCCCATTACGTTTGCGAGTGTGTGACCAGTGTTGGTTGGTACAAACTGAGGATTTTGCCTCGGCAGATCAAATTTTTCATGCCGATTATGCATATTTTTCAAGTACTTCAAGCAGCTGGTTGGCTCATGCCGCTCTGTATTGCACGCGTATGCTCGATGAGTTATCTCTGACGCCCAAGAGTCATGTTGTTGAGATTGCGGCCAACGATGGTTATTTGCTTAAGAACTTTGTAGTGGCAGGTATACCTTGTCTCGGGGTTGAGCCTACCGCTGGCACTGCTGCCGTCGCAGAATCGCTTGGTATCCCGATCATCCGGGAGTTCTTCTCTGCCGAATTAGCCGAAAAGATGTGCAAACATGGTCAAGGTGCAGATCTGCTGATCGGCAACAATGTTCTAGCCCATGTTCCCAATATCAATGACTTCTGCCGTGGTTTGAAGCGATTGCTAAATTCTGGTGGAACCTTGACGCTGGAGTTTCCGCATTTGCTGCAACTATTGTTGCAGGTGCAGTTCGATACAATTTATCACGAGCATTTTTCGTATCTGTCATTGCGAACGGTGCGGCAGATTTTGGCTTCGGTTGGCTTGCTCGTGTTCCATGTCGAGTCTTTAGCGACCCATGGAGGAAGCTTACGAATTTTCGCCTGTCATGCTGATGAACAACGAGCCATTACTACGGCTGTTTCTGAGTGTTTGCGGCAGGAAGCCGTGGCTGGATTGTATCAGTTGGAGATTTATCAGACATTTCAAGCTCGGGCGGACTGTATCAAAAACGCTCTGCTTTCTTTCTTATTGGCGCAGCAAAAGTCTGGAAAAACTGTGGCTGCCTACGGTGCTGCGGCTAAAGGTAATACCTTGTTGAACTATGCGGGTGTTCGTCCTGATCTCATGCCCTATGTTTGCGATGCCGCTAGATCGAAACAAGGGCGCTTCTTACCTGGCAGTCATATTCCAATTATGTCTCCGGATGTGCTGATGGCTAATCCACCAGATTGTGTCCTGATTTTGCCTTGGAATTTGGCGGATGAAATCTGCCGCCAGCTGGCGCCACTGCGTTCTGCAGGTACTCGTTTTGTCGTCGCTGTCCCGAGTTTGGAGATTTTATGAGTGAGCGAATTTTATATACCAAGCCTTCTATCACCTCGTTGGAAATTAGTTACGCCACAGATGCGGCTGCCAATGGCTGGGGGGAGCGCTGTTACGAGTATATTGATCGTTTTGAGCGACTGTTCCGTGAATATTTGGGGGTTAAATATGCTATCGCTACCTCAAGTTGTACCGGGGCCTTACATATGGGGATGGCCGCGTTGGGTATCGGTGCTGGCGATGAGGTGATATTAGCGGATAGTAACTGGATTGCCAGTGTCACACCAGTGGTTCATCTGGGGGCGATACCTGTTTTCGTAGACATATTACCTGATTCTTGGTGTCTGGATCCTGAGTTAGTAGAGGCGGCGATCACTCCACGTACCAAAGCCATTCTTGCTGTACATCTATATGGCAATCTCTGCCACATGAGGCAATTGTTAGCCATTGGTGAGCGCTATGGCATTCCGGTGATTGAAGACGCCGCGGAGGCGATAGGTTCTGTGTTCCACGGACAACGCGCAGGCTCCATGGGACGTTTCGGTGCTTTCTCGTTTCATGGGACAAAAACCCTGACAACGGGTGAGGGCGGAATGTTCGTCACAAACGATGCTGAACTTTACGAACGTGTACTGACTCTGAGTAATCATGGCCGGGTTCGTGGACAGACTCGTCAGTTCTGGCCTGAGACTGTGGGTTATAAATACAAAATGTCGAACATTCAAGCAGCGATCGGTTGCGGTCAGATGGAACGGATTGAAGAGTTAGTTGCTCGCAAGCGACAGATATTGAATTATTATCGGGATGCTTTGTTGTCTTATTCTGGTCTAAGCATGAATCCAGAGCCAGATAATGGAGTTAATGGAGCTTGGATGCCAACGTTGGTATTTGGCTTATGTACAAATATTACGAGAGTTGATATTGAACATTTATTTCAATCGAAAGGCGTAGATGCCAGACCATTTTTTTGGCCGTTGAGTTCAACGCCACCATTTTCATCAAAAAATTCCACACCCAGATCATATTGCATTTCGACACGCGCAATTAATTTGCCGTCATATCATGATATGAGTGAGCAAAGCATTGATACAGTAGTTGGTATAGTAAAAAAAATTATGAGTTGAGATTGTGGAGCAATAATATATGAGACAAGACAAAATATTCCAAGAGCAATGTGTAGATGAAATTCGCCAAATGGCAGAATCTAAATCTCTTTGTGAGCTAACATCACGATGGATGTCTTTATCTTGTGAAAAAAAATATTCATATCATTTTCGTTGGGCTGGCCGACCAATTATTCAATATCCACAAGATATAGTCGCCATGCAAGAAATTATTTTTGATGTTAAACCAGATTTAATAATTGAAACTGGTATTGCTCATGGCGGGTCTATTATCTTTAGCGCAGCCATGCTTGCCCAGTTGGACTTGTTTGAAGCAATAGAGTCTGGCTCTACGATTGATCCTCGCCATAGTAAAAGGAAAGTGATTGGTATTGATATTGATATACGCGAGCATAATAGAGTACAGATAGATAGTCATCCTCTATCATCAAGAATACAAATGCTACAAGGTTCTAGTGTCGACGCTGAAGTCATTAAAAAGGTTTATGAAATAGCGGCTGGATATGAAAAAGTCCTACTCTGTTTAGATAGTAACCATACACATGATCATGTGTTAGCTGAATTAGAGGCATATGCAGGCCTTGTCAGCGTAGGTAGTTATTGTGTTGTGTTTGATACTATAGTCGAAGACCTACCAGAATCATTATCCAGTGATCGTCCTTGGGGGCCTGGGAATAATCCTAAAACAGCTGTTCACTCATTTTTAGCTAAAGATACTAGATTTGTAGTGGACGAGTTCATCGAAAATAAACTAATGATAACGGTTGCGCCCGATGGGTACTTGAAACGAATAAAATAATGTGGGGTTACAAATGTCTCTGGCTACCATAATTATACGATGACATTTCTAATAAATGGTATGACTCTAAACATGAAGTCTAATCGCCGAAATATTCAATCGTAGGTGTTTTATGGAATATATATGCCCGCATTGCAGCTCTAATGTTGAGTTGTATTTTCATTTGGATAACTCTCCTATTCTTCAAAATGTTTTATATGATTCAGAAAGTGAAGCAATAACATGCAATAGAATTGCAGTGGATTTTTACTACTGTAATTCTTGTTGTTATTTATTTAATCCATCATTTCGTGCAGATGATATTGCTTATGATGCTCGATACAATAACGACCAAATGTCTTCTCCGTATTATAGAGAGTATTTATCTGGGCTGGCTGATAAGTTGATTTCTGAATGTTCTCTGGGTGAATCATCTAGCGTTCTAGAGATAGGATGTGGGAGTGGATATTTTTTAAAGTTATTAATAGATAAGGTAAAGGTTACAAAAGTTTGTGGTTTTGATCCTGCTTATGATGGACAGTACGGGTTGTCTAATATAATCCACAAGGAATACTTTTCCAAAAGTGAGACGAAATACAATCTTGTTATTTTAAGACATTGTTTCGACTCATTTATAAATTGTCCGAATCTGATTGACTCCATAAGGGACTCAATAGCTGACGATGGCGTCATTTATATTGAATATACAGCACTTGAATACATAATGGATGCTGGTGATTTCAGCATGCTATACCATGAGTATCATAGTTATTATTCTCTTCTGTCTATTACAGGATTGTTAAAAAAATTTCATTTAAAAATAGATAGTGTATTTAACCTCTTCAATGGTCAATATTCTGGAGTTATCTGCAGCAAAC
Source organism: Aeromonas sp. FDAARGOS 1408 (assembly GCF_019048665.1). NCBI lineage: Bacteria > Pseudomonadati > Pseudomonadota > Gammaproteobacteria > Aeromonadales > Aeromonadaceae > Aeromonas > Aeromonas sp. FDAARGOS 1408. The sequence continues at coordinate 4,362,720 of NZ_CP077394.1, forward strand.
TAAATGCTGGGGTTCTTGATTTCTCGGAAATATTAAAAATAATAAGTGAATATAAAAATATATTGATCTGGGGGGTATCTGGTAGAGCGGTGACCTTGATGAATCATTTATGTTTGAATAAGGATATAGTAAAATTCGGTGTCGATGTTAATATAAATAAACAGGGTAGGTATATTCCAGGGACTGGGCAAAGGATAATATCTCCAGCTGATGCGGTTTTATTATCGCCAGAATTAGTTATCATATCCAATTATAATTATTTAGATGAGATAATGTCAAATTTTGACTCGAATGTTCATTTCGTAACGTTTGATGGTCAGTTGCATGTTAAATAATTTTAATTGTCAGATGATTTGGCTAAACGTTCTGATTTTTATGTTAAGAACGTCAAGAACGCTGTGTAATATAGCAGGAGGATAGCAATCTATATGTTTAAACTTTATGCGGTAACTATATGATTGGACAGCCAGTAGTTCGCTCGGTGACAGAACAGATTGATATTTGGAATCATTTTAATGGGGGTAAATACATTGTTGGTTTTAATTTATTCTTCAATGCTATCGCGAATCAATCGATACAATTTTTGCGCGAGCTAAATACCTACAAAAATATTGATTGTGTTGCTATCGTTCATGAGCTGGATTTTAAAAAAAACTATGTTTGGTATATGAAAGAGTGTTGCGAGATTACTCTTGTTATATATAAAGACTCCGAGTTTGAAAGGCTATCACTGTTAGATGTTATCATTCTTGGTGAATCAAATTATGATCTCTTCTCTCGATTTCCCAGTTCAGTTGTAAAAGTTGGGTGCCAACATGGGATCGACATTGATATAAAGAAAACCATTGACGTATATGGTGGTGGTTTCTGCTTCGATTATATTCTTGGAATACGACATCATGTAGAGTCACCGAGCAACTCTTATATGAACAAGTTTCCAGAATGCATGCGATTTCACAAGCATCCGTTTGTGTGTGAAATCCCTTTTGGTCTTCCAAAGCTGGATGCTTTTTTCAATGCGGTTACATACTGCAAAAAACAAGATGCGATAATTTATCACCTTTCATACCTAGCGATAGAAAAATCGTGGGTGGTTGACTCTATTTTCCCAACATTAAAAAAATTACTTAACAACTTTCCTAATTATGAAATCATATTCAGACCTTATCATCTAGATCGTGGGCATGAGGTTATTCTCAGATGTATTGAATTAGGTTCTGGATTTGATAATTTCTTATATAGTGATTCAGATAATTATATTAGTGACTACTCTAGGGGTGTCCTAATGCTAACTCATAGGGAATATTCAATCCATTTATTCGAGTTAGCAACTGGAAGACCTACGCTTTTGCATTTGCCTGAATCTGAGTGTAGTGACATAAATGATAGAGAGCGATACTACGTATGTCATGAAAATAATTTAATTGCCACCATTAATAAATTGATATCAACTAATGAAGTTCAGTCTGTAGAAAAAAGAGCTGGAGTATGTCAATCAGTTGGAGTACATAACGCTGGAAACTCAGTAGGTTATTTTGTCGAAAATATTGAGTATATACTCACTGGAAAACCACATCCTGACTGGAATTATTATGACATAACGTTTTCAGAAAAAATTGACATGAGGGTATTCATTGGTTTGCATGTTTTATCGTGTAGGCCAGCGAATATATTTTTTATAGCTCTATCGTCTTGTGGAATGAATTATAAACAGGCACTTTTGTTCGCAGCTGATTCATATTCTCGGGTCACTCAGCTAAAGTTTTATTATTATAGGCATGCGCTAAAGTTTTTTTATCAGTTTGTTATAGATGAATGTTTGAGTCTTGAGCTTTCAGATAAAGCTATCGATTGGTGGTTGAGCAAAGGTCGGAATATTTTAGAGTTTATTCAAAATGAAATGATAGATAATCATGATTCACTCAATGATAGTGAATCATGGCTAAAAAATACCTATGACAAAAATCTTATTGTTACTAAATCAAACATGTCAAGAGATTTAAAAATAGTTAATCTCGCCACATTAAAACCTATATATTCAATCCGTAATGTGATTCTATTCGGTGCCGGGCAGTTTGCTTTAGACTTTATTGAGTGGAATTTAGAAGAAAAACGGGTAATTATAGTTGGTATTGTCGATTCTGACCCCCAAAAGCAAGGCTCATTTTTTTTAGGGAAGAAAGTCGGAGCGCCTCATGATTTAAATAATGCTTCGGCAGATGTGCTAATTTGTTCTCAGGCATATTTGCCGGAAATTTATTGTGACTTGGTTGATAAATATAAGTTTAAGAATGACATATTCACTTTTTCTGGTGATACATTTGCATTGTCATTTATGGATGTTTTGTGATGAGAGATTTTTTGTATACACTAATGCTTAAGATATTATTGTGTCTTGGGTTTGTGGGCTGACAATAGTTGATTTTAGTTATGAAGGATTATCATGAATACTGACTCTTTAAAGTCAAAAAGCATTGCATTTAGTTATCTTGAGTTTGGCTCGATTGATCCAGAACTTGGAAAAAAGACAGTATATGATTTCCGAACTAATGCTAAAGCATATGATTGGCTAATGCATGCTCGCTACTCGAATGATTTATTTTCGTATCATAGGATGATCCGACTTTTATGTAGCAATGAATTCAATGATATTGCCAATATATATGCCGATGAAATTCATCATGCTGACGATTTTGTTTTTAATTTAAATAAACTGATGGCGTTGGAGTTGATTGGTTCCTCTTTCTTTGAACTTGGCCAGACTTTACTTGGGTGCATCGATGGGATGGAGTTTATTCAGCAATTACAACTAGCTCTGGAATTGCCATCTATACAGGTCGATTTGTCTAGTATTAATTGGTTTGGTTATGATATTTCTCCATTTTTTAATTTAATGGCGAAGTTGATGCACGAAAAATACCAAGTAATTACAACTGATGCTTCCTCTGAACTACCCGTTAGTTATGATGTTTTTTTTGCCAAAGGCGTCACGTTACTTTATGCAATTCGGAGTGGCTCCGAGCTATTTGATTATATAAAAAACTCGAAAATTACTGTTTTTGACTATTCATTTAGTCTTGGCGCTGCAAAAGAAAGTTATATTGGGACAGGGAAGTTTGTTCGTTATTTAAGTAAAGATGAATTTGCTGAGGTTTATCAACGAATACTGCAAAGTGGAAAAGATATATGGGTTCGAGGTAATTCAAAGGCTGATCTTGATAGAGGACTATTTTACATGGAAGGTATTGTCGCTTGTGATGATTTGGCCTCGCAATTTATTCTTCGGCAGAATAAATGGATGGCATCATTCAGCGCTAAAAATCACGATTTGTATTCAACCTTGATTCATAATAAGAATGAAGAATATTGGCGCTGGGTGCGCTTGAGTAGCTTACTGTAAGCTTTTTGTTTGCATTTATAGTTGATTGAGGACTGTTATGGTTATTTGGATTGTCGGATTGTCTGGTGCAGGTAAAACAACCATTGGCCATGCTTTATATGAAAATATGAAGCTCGATCAGAAAAACTTAGTATTTGTTGATGGTGATGAAATACGGGCTCTGTTCTGTCACGATCAGATTGCCGACGCTTATTCTATCGCTGGGCGACGAATTAATGCAGAACGCATTCAATCACTTTGTCGTTGGCTGGATGGTCAGGGAATCGATGTAGTCTGCTGTAATCTAGCGATGTTTCCTGATATAAGGAACAGTAATCGTCATCTTTTCTCTGATTACCGAGAGATTTTTGTGGATGTTCCTCTGTCTGCGTTGATGCAGCGTGATGACAAGGGGCTCTATCAAGCGGCTCTTTGTGGTCGGCTGCACAATGTCGTTGGGGTTGATATTGAATATTGTCATCCTGTTGCTCCCGATCTAGTGATACACAATAGTTTTGATGCATCATTGTTGCCTGAATATATTAGCCGCATTCAGCAGGTCTGTGGGCGAGGTCTCTAATGCGTTATCCCTACTCAGAAGGTGATTTACTACAAACACCCCAGTGTTATCACTATACCCCATTCATGGGGGATGAATTTATGCACGCGTGGCGACTATCGCGAAGGTTGGCCTGTCAGCGTTTGCCTGCCCCTGAGTTGCCTCCGGTGACCTCATGCATTTTGGCAAGTGCTGATGACACTCTGTCATTGCTGCAGGTGATGTGTCGAGCCTTACGGGAGGCTGTTGCGGAAACCGATGATCAGGAGGTTGTTGATTACTGGTTGCTCCGGTTATTGAAAAAATTTGAAGTTAGTAAACGTCTGTATGTTGGCTATCAGGCCCAGCCCCCGCATCCACCACTGGCTGGAAGCAGCTATTTCGCTATAGAACCTTATTTGTGGCTGTCTGAGTGTCTCTCTCGTGCCTGGCAGCGTCAATCTGTCGGTTATTTTCTGAGTGGATTTCTCAAGTTGAATGACACTCTCATTTCACAAATTCAGCATCTTGATGCAGAACAGGGGGCTTATTTGGCTTGGCTCTTGAATATGGAACAGCAACTATTGAGTGAGTTGAGTTCGGAGATGGGTCTATGAGTGCACAACGTCTAGTACTGCTTTGTGGCCGTACGGTTCGTTCCTCCGTCTATGTACAGGCGTTAGCAAACTTGAACATAATTCCAGATGCTATTTTGGTATATGGCGATGGAGGGGGGAAGGTCCAGTCTACTCGGCAGGTACAGGGTGTAATGGTCGACGATCTATTCACTCCAGATCCATGTTGGGAGCTTGCAGATTGTCTCGATGAGCTGGGTTGGCCCTATCAGGTGTGTTCGGCACACTCCCTCTCGGATCCAGCATTGCTTGTGATGCTGGAATCTCTGCGTCCTGAATTGGTGGTCTACTCAGGCTACGCGGGGCAATTGGTTCCGGCGGAATTACTACGTTGTTATTCGGTGTTGCACGTTCACTCTGGCTGGCTTCCGGAGTATCGGGGTAGCACAACCCTGTATTATCAGATCATTGAGCAGGGCGGTTGTGCAGCCAGTGCCTTGCTGCTTGATGAGCGTATCGATACTGGCCCGATTTTGGCGCGGAAGCACTATCCATTGCCGCCTGCTGGAACGGATGTCGATTACCTTTATGACAATATGATTCGTGCCGATCTGTTGGTGACTGTGCTGGCTCAGTGGCGGTCAGGGTTGCCGTGGGATCGGATGTCTCAGCAAATGGACTCTCCGCCTTATTTCATCATTCATCCTCTACTCAAACATATGGCCCTGCTCGCCATCGATAAGCAGGAGAGGCCCTCATGAGTCTCAATGCTCCCGATTTTAATTTTGGAACTAAATCTGAAACTCTGGCTCGCTTACAAACGAGGGTTAGCCGTTCGGAAATTCTCCCTCTTTATTACTTCACTGCCACTCAGTGGCTATATCAAAAAGCTGTGATTCTTGCGGCCATCGCCGGTATGGAGCATGGTGGCTGCGTAATCATCCGTAGTAGTGCTCAAAATGAAGACAGCCAATGTGATTCCATGGCTGGAGCTTTTACCAGCTGTTTGAATGTGCCTGTGGATAGTCAGTCGGAACTGGAGCAGGCGATCGAGCGTGTGATTGCCTCATTCGGGCAGCATCAACATGGAGAGAATCAGATACTAGTGCAACCCATGCTCAGAGATATTCAGATGAGTGGGGTCGTAATGACCCACGATCTGGAGCATGGCGCCCCCTACTATGTGATTAATTATGATGATGAAAGTGGTCTGACAGACACAATTACGGGTGGTGTCGGAATCCAGAAAACAGTATTGATCTACCGTGATACTGCTCATCGTCTCGTGCGTTCAACACGTATTCAGGCACTGTTGGCGGCATGTCGAGAGCTGGAGGCTCTTTGTGGACGGGTGCCTTTGGACATCGAATTTGCTATCGATTGCCAAGAGTGCGTTTACATTCTGCAAGTTCGTCGCATCACTCTTTGTAATACCTGGCATCCGATCACTGAGCGGCGAGTTGCTCGTCAACTGGCCCATATTCGGCATTACCTTGAGCAAACCCTGCCTCCTCAGCGTGATCTATTTGGTGGTAAGTCACTACTGGGGGTGATGCCAGATTGGAATCCTGCCGAGATCATCGGAACTATGCCGCGCCCACTGGCTTCATCTCTCTATCGTCTGCTGGTAACCGATTCGGCATGGCGGGAGGCCCGAGCTAGGATGGGGTATTACCATCCCCGTCATCAAGTGCTTATGGTGATGCTGGGGCATCATCCCTATATCGATGTACGCAGCAGCTTCAACTCCTTTTTGCCAGCAGGTCTTGATGATGCAACGAGCGATCGTTTGGTCACAGCCTGGCTGGAACGTTTACGCGAGCACCCGGAATGGCATGACAAGGTTGAGTTTGAGGTGGTGCAAACCTGTCTGGATTTTACCTTCGAAGCCGATTTTGAGGTTCGTTATGCCGGATGTCTGACTTCCGATGCGTTTCAAACCTATCGACAGGAGCTGGGTGCATTGACGTGCCGCGCCATCGTCGGCGAGGGCGAGGGCTCACTAGCGGCCGCAATGGCGGGTATCCATGCGTGTGCAGTCGATCAAGAGCAAAGGGGATCGATTCACGGCTGGCGAGCCGATCTGGTATCCGTCAAACGTCTTTTGATGGTGTGCCGTGAGTTCGGTACCGTTAACTTTGCGATCCTCGCTCGGCATGCCTTCATCGCCGAAGCGTTGTTGCGTTCCGCATGCCGTCGCGGAGCAATTTCTACGGAACGATTGCAGCTTTGGAAGCAGTCTTTACATACGGTGACAACCGATCTCACCAGTGACTATGCGGCTGTTTGTGCTGGAACACAATCTGCTGACCATTTTCTCGCTCGATTTGGTCATCTGCGTCCTGGGACTTATGACATTACCTCGCTGCGCTATGATGAGCGTCACGACCTGTTTGCGACCACACCTGGGTCGAATGGGCTGGAGTCGGTTCATGCGGCGAGAGGTTTTGAGCTCCAGCCTGACGAGGAACAGGCGTTGCAGCGACTGCTGGATGAACGAAGCTGGCCTGTTACTGCCGCAGGCCTACTGGCTTACTCTGGCCAGGCCGTCCAAGCGCGAGAGTACGCCAAGTTGATCTTCACCCGAGACTTATCTGATGCGCTGGCTTTGCTCAATCGTTGGGGAGGAGAGGTTGGTCTATCGCGGGAGGATCTTTCTTACCTGGATATATTCCAACTGCTGGATAGTCTGGTTTCTCCGCTGCTGGATGATATCGACCGCGTCGTATTGAAGTGGGTAGATAGAGCCAGACATGAGTACCAGCAGGCCATTTCTCTGAAACTTGGCCATTTGATTTCGGGGGCGGATGATGTGTTCGTTGTACCAATGCATCGCAGCCTGCCTAATTTTATTACGCAAAAACGAGTGGAAGCCGAGGGAATATTGCTGCAGCAAGACACACCGGTCACCACGGCATTACAGGGGCGGATTGTCTGCATCGAGAATGCAGATCCTGGTTATGACTGGGTCTTTACACGGGATATTGCTGGTTTGGTTACGCAATATGGTGGAGCCAATTCCCACATGGCCATTCGTTGTGCTGAATTTGGTATCCCGGCGGCTATTGGCTGTGGTGAGCAGTTGTTCAGCCGCCTGTTGCGTTGTCGGGGTATTGTCCTGAACTGTCAGGATAAGACAATTAATTTGGTGTGACACACATGAAGCGGATAGGCATCACTTTACGGACATGTCAGGCGGTGGGTTATCAAGAGGCCCGTGATGGGCTCGCTCGGGATTGGTATCGTTTTTTGCTGCAATTAGATTGGGGGTGGGAGTGGGTATTGTTACCCAATCTTGGTTCACAGAGCGTGGCTTACGCCCAGGCTCAGGGGGTCGAGGGGCTCATCGTAACTGGCGGTGAGGATCTCGGCTCGGATCCTCTACGGGATGAGAGTGAGTATGCTCTGCTGGAACATGCTGTAAACCACCAGTGGCCGGTGCTGGGCATCTGCCGAGGGATGCAGTTGATTCAACGCTTCTTTGGTGGCGAGCTGGTTATTATGGGTGGTGCCCATCATGTGGCAACTCGGCATTCAGTCTCAAAGCAACGGACATTGCCATGGGGAGGCATGAGCGAGACATTGTGTTATGAGGTCAACTCCTATCACGCCAACCGGATACCCTTACCGCTACCTGCCTGTTTGCAGACTCTGGTCGTCGATGACGATGGTTATTGTGAAGCTTTTACCCATCAGCACATGAAATTAGTTGGTGTCATGTGGCACCCAGAACGTGAGGGATTCTGCCATGAATTTGATCGGCAACTATGTCGATGGCTTTTTGAGTGAGGTGATATGCAAGCCATAATTTTAGCGGCCGGGCGAGGTTCCCGTCTTGGCTCCATGACCGAAAACCAACCCAAACCGTTGGCAAAGTTGGCTGGTAAACCGTTGATTGAATGGCAGTTGGCATCGCTAGCCGCAGCGGGTGTCGATAGTGTTCATGTTGTTTGCGGATATTGCAGTGAAGCCCTACAAGGTTACGGTAACAGCCGAATCATGAACGCCAACTGGGCTAGTTCTAACATGGTCCGTAGCCTAATGTGTGCGGATGCTGTACTGTCGGCGGCGCCAACACTTGTCTGTTACGGGGATATTGCCTATCGTCCTGGGATCATCAGAACCTTGATGGCATCTGATGCGCCATTAGCCATCAGCTATGACAGGGAGTGGTGGTCACTCTGGTCGGCCCGGTTTGGGGATCCCTTATCGGACGCAGAAAGCTTCCGACAGCAGGAGGGTCAATTGATCACTATCGGTGAACAGGCTCAGGCTCGAGAAGAGATCGAAGGGCAATATATGGGCTTGTTAAAGTTTACCCCTGAGGGTTGGCAGGGAGTATCCGCAGTGTTAGCAGGACTCAGCACCGAACAAATTAACAAGCTGGATATGACTAGCCTGTTGCGATTATTGTTGTCTCAAGGTGCTCCTATTGCGACGGTTGCGATCTCTGGTGGTTGGGTCGAAGTAGATAATCCTTCGGATATAACTTTGTACGAACAACGGATTGCCGAACTTGGCTGGAGTCATGATTGGCGGGCTGATAGCAAATTAAGTTATTGATAAGTAAATTTTTATTGGTGTGGTGTACTGTGTGGTTGGTTCATAAGGCAACTGTAGTCTCACAATTAAGCAATATCGCCTAGCCTAATGAAACCAGCAGTTCTGACTCGTGCTTGATTAAACCCTCCTGAGAACCTCTATAACCTTGTTTTGTTGAGTGTCAGATAGCATCGGATACAGAGGAATACTCGTTATAGTTTGATAAAAGTGATGGGCTGAGTCTGTATCTGCGGGCGCTTTTCGCTGATGGGCTGGTTGGGCTGAAATTGGCATGTAGTGTACGTTGGCAACGATTCCTGCTTCTTTCAACTGTACGAAAAGTGTCTTGCGGAGTTCTGCTGGTACTTTGATCACAAACAGATGCCAAGCAGAAATCCGTCCGTCGCGACGGGCTAATATTTTCAGACTGGGACGTGGTAATTCAGCCTGATAACGTGCGGCAATTTTCCGTCGTTTAACCAAGAATTCCTCGAGTCGAGCCATCTGACTCAACCCCAATGCCGCATGAATATCGGTCATTCGGTAGTTGAAGCCCAGCATTTGCTGCTCGTAGTACCAGGGGCCATCCGGTTCGTTGATGAAGTCTTCCGGTTCGCGGGTGATGCCGTGGCTGCGTAGCATGCGCATGGTTTTGGTGAGCGCAGGGTCGTTGGTCATCGCCATGCCACCCTCGCCGGTGGTGATGATCTTCACCGGGTGGAAGCTGAAGACGGTGATGTCGCTGTAGCGGCCGTTGCCGGTGGGTTCACCCTGATAGCGGGCGCCGAGGGCGTGGCAGGCATCCTCGATGATCCGAAAACCGTACTCCTGTCCCAGGCGATGGATCTCCTGCATGTCGCAGGGAAGGCCCGCGAAGTGTACCGGGATGACCACCTTGGGCAGACATCCTTGAGCCTTGGCGGCTACCAGCTTGCGCTCCAGCTCCATGGCGCACATGTTGCCGGTATCGGGCTCGATGTCGACGAAGTCGACCTGAGCCCCGCAATAGAGAGCGCAGTTGGCCGAGGCGACAAAGCTGATGGGGGAGGTCCAGACCCAGTCACCCGGGCCGACACCCAGAGCCAGACAGGCGATATGCAGGGCGGCCGTACCTGAGTTGACCGCCACCCCGAAGCGGGCTCCGCAGTAATCCGCCACTGCCTGCTCGAAGCGGGGCACCACGGGTCCCTGGGTCAGAAAATCTGACCTCAATACTTCGACCACGGCTTCGATATCCGCTTCGCTGATCGACTGTCTGCCGTACGGGATCATTCCATTACCACCTTGCTGTTCAATGCTTTCAGCTGTTCAACCGTCAGGAAATCATCGTTGTCACGGGAGTTGTACTCGAACCCCTGGGCCACCATGGTTCCCTTTTCACCCGAGGCGGTGACGGAGAAGTCATTGTTGCGATTGTTGAAGTTGATGGTCGGCCCGATGATGAAGAAGTCGTCGAACTCGAAAGTGTGGTAGGAGTCGTCACACGGGCACATCACTTCATGCAGTTTTTCACCCGGGCGGATGCCGATGATCTCCTGCTCCAGCTGAGGGGCCATGGCGGTAGCCAGCTCGGTGATCCGCACCGAGGGCAGCTTGGGCACGAAAATCTCACCCCCCTTCATGCGCTGGAAGTTGTTCATCACGAAGTCCACCCCCTGTTGCAGGGTGATCCAGAAGCGGGTCATCTCGGCATGGGTGATGGGCAGGGTGGTGGCGCCCTGATCGATCCGTTTCTGGAAGAAGGGCACGACCGAGCCGCGCGATCCCACCACGTTGCCGTAGCGCACCACCGCAAAACGGGTCGGATCCTGACCGGCGATGTTGTTGGCGGCGACAAACAGCTTGTCGGAGGCCAGCTTGGTGGCGCCGTACAGGTTGATGGGGTTGGCGGCCTTGTCGGTGGAGAGGGCGATCACCTTCTTGACCTGATTGAGCAGGGCGGCCTGGATGACGTTCTCGGCCCCGTGGATATTGGTCTTGATGCACTCCATGGGGTTGTATTCGGCGGCCGGCACCTGTTTGAGCGCCGCCGCATGCACCACATAGTCGACCCCGCGCATCGCCATGGTGAGCCGGTTGGCATCCCGCACATCGCCGATAAAGTAGCGCATGCAGGGGGCGTTGAAGACCTGTTGCATCTCGAACTGTTTCAGCTCGTCGCGGGAGTAGATGATCAGCCGTTTCGGCTTGTAGCGTTCCAGCACTGTCTTGACCAGCATCTTGCCAAACGAGCCAGTGCCGCCGGTAATCAATAGGGTTTTATTGTCGAACATGACGGATTCTCGCTAGTGATGCCAAGTGACAAGCAATTTATGTGCCTTGGGCCAGTTTAGCCGAAAAGGGTCGGAAGCGGCCTTGTATGATGCCAGTTTTATTCCACTCTGAGTGAACTAACTAGATGATTCATAGAGAAATCCAACCCAGCTCAAACAACTTTATGCGATCTCTGGGGCTTTAACAAAAAGCGGAACACAGGGTTCCGCTTTTTTGACGCCTAGCTGGAGAGCAACACTCTGGCCGAGTTGGCGGGGATGGTGAGCTGTACTTCTCCCTGCACCACTTCGAACTTGTCGCCGTTGAAGGCGTCGGTGAAGCGGCTGGCGGGGCTCGCGGTCTGCCATAGGGGCAGGCTGATGGTGCGCGGCTCGCTGGGGTGGCGGTTGCAGGCCACCACCACCTGATCGCTTTGCAGGGTGCGGGCAAACACATAGCTGTGCGGGCCGGCATAGAGGGTCTGGATGTCGCCGCGACGCAGTGCCGGACGCTGGCGGCGGATCTGGATCAACCGGCGGTAGTGGTCGTGCAGCACGTGATCCCAGGCGGTGGTCTCCCACGGGAAGCAGCGGCGGCAGTCCGGATCGTTGCCGCCAGAGAGCCCCACCTCATCGCCGTAGTAGATGGAGGGCACGCCGATGTAGGTGAGCAGCAGGGTGGCGGCGAGCCGCATCCGCTGCTTGTCCTCCCCCAGCAGATGGAGGAAGCGGGCGGTATCGTGACTGTCCAGCAGGTTGAACTGGGCCAGCTGGTTCTTGAACGGTATGTGGGCCCGCGCCAGCTTGAGCCAGCGATCCAGCTCCTCGGCGCTGATCTTGATGGGGTGGTAGGCGATGTCCTGGCCAGCCAGGAAGGCGCGGATCGGGTGGGCGAAGCCGTAGTAGTTCATGGCGCCATCCTCCTGATCCCCCTGCAACCACTGGCTCGCCTCGAAGAAGTGCTCGCCCAGCACGTAGGCTTCCGGGTTCTCCTGCTTCACCGCGCCGCGAATGGCGCGCACGTGGCCGCGGTTGCCCTCGGCAGTGCCGCGCTCCCCCAACATGTGGATGACGTCGAAGCGCCAGCCATCGATCTGGTAGGGAGCGCGCATCCAGTAGCGCAGGATGGCGTCGTCGGCGCGATAGACGGCGTCCTGCACCTGTTCGCTGGAGAAGTCGAGCTTGGGCAGGCTGCGGATGCCCTTCCAGCTGACGTAATCCCCTTCGCTGTCAAAGGTGTAGAAGCTGCGCCACGGCGAGTCCGGGTTGCGCTGGGCCCCCAGCGGCGGGCAGAACCAGGGGTGTTCGGTGGAGGTGTGGTTGACCACCGCATCCAGGATGATCTTCATGCCGCGCTGGTGCAGGTTGCGGGTCAGCTCGGCAAACTGGGCGTTGGTGCCCAGATGCGCATCCACTTTGAAGTAGTCCTGGGTGTCGTACTTGTGGTTGCTCGGCGAATCGAAAATGGGGTTGAGGTAGAGCGCCGTCACCCCGAGGGACTGCAGATAGTGCAGCTTGGCATCGATGCCCGCCAGGTCACCGCCATAAAACTCGCAGGCGCCGTGCCCCTCCTCGTGGCGGCTGACCGGCTCGCCCCAGGCCTTGCTGATGACCGCCTTGCCGCGGTACTCGTACTCGTGATGCTTGACGCTGAGGGACGGGTCGCCGTTGCAGAAACGATCCGGGAAGATTTGGTAGAACACCTGATCCTGCACCCAGGCCGGCGGCTGGTGCAGGCTGTTGAAGCGAAAATGCTGTTCCCGCGGCGGCATGGCCGAGCTGACGCCGGCACCGTGCAGCCACCACTGCTCCTCGTCGGTGAGGCACTTGAAACAGTAGAGGTGGATATCCTGCCCCTTGTGAAGCGGCAGGGTGCCCTGCCATACCTGCAGCCGATCGCGGGTGGAGATCGCCGTCATCGGGATCAGGTACTCCTCGTTGTCCGGCTCGTGGCGCAGCCACACCTCGCGGATCGGCGCGTCCAGCTCGCTGAACAGGGTGAGTTGCAGGGCGTCGGCGCTCTCTTTGAACCAGGGCGCCACCTGGGGATGAAACAGAAACGGATGGGTCATGATGCTTATTGAGTCAGAAGATCGGCGAGGGCATTACCCTGTTCATGCAGTGTTTCGAGCTGACCGGCGAGGGACTTGGGATCCAGTCCCAGCTGGTCGGCCAGCGGCTTGGGGAAGCGGGCTATGATTGCCTGGGCCGGCACCCCGGCGTTCCAGGCGAAGGAGATGAAGACCGCGAGGCGGATCAGTACCGCCTCCTTGCTGACCGGATCGTGGGAGAGGGGATCCAGCTGCTGGGAGATTGCGTCGACGAAGGCCTCCGACAGGTTCCAGCGCCGTGCCAGCTCGGCACCGAGCTGGGCGTAGTCGTACCCCAGCATCTCGCGCTGGGCCTCGACCCGGCTGCTCCCTTTCTGGATCGCCAGATTGATGAGCTCCGCCTCTTCCGGCAGGGTGCTCTGGATCAGCAGTTCGCCGATGTTGTGGATGAGGGCGCAGGTGAAGGCGGTCTCGGGGTCGAGCACCTTGGCCTCCTGGGCCAGCGTCTTGGCGATGGTGGCGACCTGGAAGGTCTCGGTCCAGAACTTGTTCTTGTCGAAGCTGGGAGGGGCCTTGAAGCTGCCGATGATGCCGGAGGCGACCACCACAGATCGCAACCGGTTGAAACCGAGGCGGATCACCGCCTGTTCGATGGAGGTGACTTCGTTGCCGCGGCGCAGGGCGGCCGAGTTGGCCATCCGCAGCACCTTGACGCTGATCACCTGATCCATGGCGATCTTGGCCGCGATCTGGTCGATGCGGGCATTTTCATCGCTGAAGCTCTGCATCAACTCATGCAGCAGCTGTGGAATAGTGGGGAGTTGTTTGATCTTGTCAAACAGACGGTCCATCGACATGGCTGAGGCAGCCTCCATTGCGAGCACTGCCTCATATTGTGCCACAGGCGGGGCACATGTTCCTGTTTGTGATCCGGCTTTGTGATGCGAAGGGGGGGTTACAGCACCCAGTCGCGCAGGGTGTATTCCAAACGATGCCGTTTGCCCTGCAGGATCAGGGTCTGGGTGGTGCCGTCCAGAGTGGCCCCTTCGGTGAGGGTGGTCAGCACCGCCTGCTCCACCGCATCGAGCGGGGCCTGGCAGGCCATCTCTGTGCTGCCCAGACTGGTCACCCAGAACTTGTTCCCCTCGAGGTGGCCCTGACCGAAGTAGCGGTTACAACCGGCGATGCCGTTGACGGTGAAGTGCTCACCTATCTCGAAATCGGGCGGATTGTCTTGCGCCGCGGTGACGGGCTGGCCATCCAGCTTGTCGAGCACCCAGTGGTGGTGCTGCAGGTCTTGCGAGGCAAAGCGGGGAGTACTGCTGCAGGCGCTGAGCAGAAGCAGGGCGAGCAGCAGTAGCAAGAATCTGGGCATGAAAGGGCTCCGGTAGTGGGAGTGACAAGCATACCCTCTGTGCGGCCCCCCAGGCAGGGCAAGGGGGAGTGCCCCCGACCGCTTCTGTCGTCCTGCGGATTGGGCCTGTGTCGTTAAATGGCAACACCGGCCTTGCAAAGGGTGCCTGCGTCGTCGCTGGCATCCCCGCCGGGGTGTCAGTTGCCGAACAGGCGCTCGGCGTAACGGGCCAGACCGGAGGCGACCGAGCCGAAGTCATCGCCCCCCTCCAGCGGTACCTGGGGCAGCTTCTGGCGGATGAAGGCCTGGATGAGGGGCGAGCGGGCGCTGCCGCCGGTGATGAAGACCCGGTCCGGCTGGACGCCGGCGGCGGCAATGGCTTCGTCCATCAGCTCGCCGATCTTCTCCAGCAGCGGGGTGGAGGCGCTGGCCAGCTGATCGCGCTTGAGCTCGGCCGTCAGCCCGCGCTCCAGCTCGGCCAGAGATTGCTGGGCCGACTCCTCCTGGGAGAGGGCGATCTTGCCCTGCTCGGCGCGCCACACCAGCTGGTGGCTCAGCTTGTGGGCACGCAGACTGGCGAGGCGTCCCAGCTTGCTGCCGGGCAGGCTGTCGAGCTGCAGATCCTGCAGCTGGCGGCCCGTCTCCAGGCTGTAGAAGCGGCTCTGGGCGCTGACGTCGTTGATGGCGGCGGCGTCCCAGAACAGCGGGTGGGGCAGCGGCTTGCCGGTCTTGAGGGTCTCGTGCATGCCGAGCAGCGGCATCATGCCCTCCACCGTCAGCCGGATGTCGAAGTCGTTGCCGCCGATGCGCTGACCGCTGTGGCCGAGCAGATCGCCGCTGCGATCGAGCTGGGCACGATGGCTCGGGCCCATCCGCAGCACCGAGCAGTCGGTGGTACCGCCGCCGATGTCCACCACCAGCACCACCGCATCCTCGTTGAGGCGGGCCTCGAATTCGAAGCCGGCCGCCACCGGCTCATAGAGAAACTCCACCTGCTCGAACCCGGCGAGGCGTGCCGCCTCGCTCAGGATGGCGATGGCCTGACGGTTGCTCTCTTCCCCCGCCAACCCCTGGAAGTTGACCGGGCGGCCAACCACGGCACGGCGAATAGGCGCGCCGAGCTGCTGCTCCGCCTCGCGCCGCACGTGCAGCATCATGGCGCAGACGATGTCTTCGAACAGGGCGATCTGCGGTGCCTTGAGGCCGTAGGCGCCGAGGAAGGATTTGGGCGACTTGATGTAGTAGCCATCGTCCGGCTCTTCCAGATAGCGCTCCAACGCCGCGGCGCCGAAGCTGAGCTCGTCGATCAGCCCCTCTTCACGCATCTGGCGGCGTACCGCCTGGGCCCGGGTCACCACGGGGCCGCGCAGCTTGAGGTACTCGCTCTGTTGGGCAGGCGCCAGCCCTTCGGCCAACAGGCCGGCGATGGCATCCCGATGGGGGGCGTGCAGGGTGGAGGGAAGGTAGTGGGCACCGCTCAGGTTCAGCAGCCGGGGGCTGCCTTGTTCCATCACGGCGACGGCACAGTTGGAGGTACCGTAATCAAATCCGATAAACATGGGCAGCCAGACTCCTGAGCAAAAAAGGGCTGGTAGCCTACCCGAAGGCGCCGGGTCTCACAACCCGGCGCACGGCAATGAACCGCTGAGGGGCAGGGGAGGCCCCTTATTCCACCTCGTTGTCAGAACGGCCCTGACTGTCGATGGCGCGGATGTTGCTGAGGGTGGTGTCGGCGATGGCGTGCAGCGCCTCGCGGGTCAGGAAGGCCTGGTGGCCGGTGAACAGCACGTTGTGGCAGGCCGACAGGCGGCGGAACACGTCATCGGTGATCACCTCGTTGGACTTGTCGGCGAAGAAGAGATCTTCTTCTTCCTCGTAGACGTCCAGCCCCAGCGCGCCGATACGGGCGGTCTTGAGCGCCTCTATGGCGGCGTTGGAGTCGAGCAGGCCACCCCGGCTGGTGTTGATGATCATCACCCCGTCCTTCATCTTGGCAAACGCCTCCTTGTTCAGCAGGTGGTAGTTCTCCTTGAAAAGCGGGCAGTGCAGGCTGATGACATCGGACTGGCGGAACAGGGTATCGAGATCCACGTACTCGGCACCCAGATCGATGGCCGCCTGGTTCGGATAGGGATCGCTCACCAGCAGGCGCATGCCGAAGCCCTTGAGGATGCGCAGGGTGGCAATGCCGATCTTGCCGGTGCCTATGATGCCGGCGGTGCGGCCGTGCATGTTGAAGCCGACCAGCCCCTCCAGCGAGAAGTTGGCGTCACGGGTGCGCTGATAGGCTTTGTGGATGCGACGGTTGAGGGTCATCATCAGGCCCACCGCGTGCTCGGCGACCGCTTCCGGGGAGTAGGCGGGCACTCGCACCACCTTCAGCCCCAGCTCCTTGGCGGCGGCCAGATCCACGTTGTTGTAGCCGGCGCAGCGCAGGGCGATCACCTTGGTGCCGTTGGCGGCCAGCTCGGTCAGCACCTCGCGGTCGGCATCGTCGTTGACGAACAGGCACACCACGGGGAAGCCGTGGGCCAGCCGGGCAGTCTTGGCCTCCAGCCGCACGTCGAAGAACTCAAGTTCATAACCGTACTGGCTGTTGGCCTGATTGAAGTGCTCTTTGTCGTAGCTCTTGGTACTGAAAACGGCGACTCTCATGGTGCGCTCTCCGCAGATAATGATGTAGTTAAATTACAACAAATATGGGGCGTCATCACGGGATAAATGGTGGGGATTCAGCCCCACGGCATAATGGGCACGGCACTGACCGCACTCTTGTAAGAACCATCCACCAGCTTGGTGCTGTAAGTCAGATAGACCAGCGCGTTGCGCTTTTGATCGTAAAAGCGCACCACTTTCTGCTCCTTGAACACCAGCGAGGTGCTGACGTCGAACACCTCTTCCCCCGCCTTCAGCTTGGCAGGCAGGGTGATAGGGCCGATCTGGTGGCACGACAGGGAGGCGTGGGAGGGGTCTTCCGCCAGCCCGAGCCCGCCCTTGACACCGCCGGTCTTGGGGCGTGCCAGATAGCAGGCGACGCCGTCGATGCGCGGGTCGTCGAACGCCTCCACCAGGATCTTGTGGTTGGGGCCAAACAGCTTGAAGGCGGTGCTCACCTCGCCGACGGGATCGGCTTTGTCGGCCAGCGCCGGGCCGGCAATCAATGCACCCAGCAGCAGCGGCAGGGCGCGAGCAAGGGGGTGACGGTATCTCATGGTCTCTCCTGTTGGCTTCCCTCAGTAGGGAATGCCCAAACGACGATAGAGGCTGGCCAGCACCCAGGCGGGGCCGATCAGCAGAAATTGCAGGTCGGCGAGGAAGGAGGGGCGCTTGCCCTCGATCTTGTGACCGACGAACTGGGCTATCCAGAGCAGCACGAACCCGGCCAGTGCCGGCCACAGCAAGGGGCCTTGCCAGCTGTGGCAAGCGACCAAGCCCAGCGCGGTCAGCACCACCATCCCCACGAACAGCGCAAACGACAGCCGCAGGTAGAAGGCCAGCACCGGAATGGCAGCCAGCGCAGCCCAGTTGAGCGACGGTGGCAGCGGCCCGGCCGGCAGGCACCAGAGCAGGGCCAGGGCGCAGAGATAGATACCCGGTACCGCCAGCTTGTGGATGGTCACATTGACCGGGTGCTGGTGGCTCTGGCCGTACAGCTCAAACCACTCCTCGATTCCCTTCATGGCACCTCCCTGGCGCGCTGTGTGTGCCACCCCGGTTGAGGTGGCCGATTCGTCATCCCTGCGGGGGATACTCCCAATATTGGGCCGGAATGCTCTTGAGCAAGGGGGTCATGTCGGGATTGGGCAGGGCGATGGTGACCCGCTGGTCGAGCTTGGCACTGGCCAGCGCCTCGCGGATCTTGGGGTTCTCCCGGAAGAACTTCATGAAGCTGCCGTCGGCATAGGCCCGCTCAAGCCCGGTCTGAATCGCCTTGGCCAGTTTCGGCGCCTCGGGACTGACGAAGAAGAACTCGGCGAAGGGGTAGCGGATCAGCAGATGCTGATCGATGACCAGGTTGGGGTATTGCGCCACCAGCTCGCTGCGCTCGGCGAAGATCTCCACCAGGTTGCGCGGGAAGAAGTTCAGCTTGTCACCGTCGTTGATCAGCCGAAACAGGTTGCTGTAGCGCCCCGAATAGGTGGGGATGCCTGCGTTTTCGAGGATCTTGTTGTCGGCCCAGCCCACCCCTTGCGCCGCCTTCAGCTGCTTGAGATCGGCCAGCGAGTTGATCTGGTTGAATTTTTCCTGGGCATCGGCGTGGATGAAAGAGAGCCGCAGCCCTTCCAGACCGCGAAACAACGGGATCGGCACGGCGATGAGGGAGGATTCGAGGGCGCTGGAGGTTCCCATCCAGAACACATTAATGGTTTTGCCCTTGCTGAGCTGCTGCTGCAGGCTGTACTGGTTGAGGTTGAGTTCGACCTGCTGGATGCGAAACGGCTGGTCGGCATGGGTGAGGGCCAGTTCCAGCAGCTTGAGCTGGTACTCTTTGTCGAGGTCGTTGATCGGTCGGCTGGGCACCTTGACCGTGAGGGTCTGTGCTTGTGCCAGCAACGGCAGACACAAGCACAGTTTGAGGAACCATTTCACTCTCTGCTCTCCTGTAGATTCCGGGGCTTGCCCGGAGTCTAACAGAACTTGTCACTCTGTTGCTGCGCTGCCGTGGCGCGGGGAGCGGCGAGGCAGGGACCCCGCCTGCATCGAGGCAGACAGGGCCTGCTCGTCATCCCGCCGGCGAGCGCCAGTGACGGCGTGGGGAGGCGTCAGGCGACGCGACGATACACGTGGGTATCGTTGAACTCCTTGGTGCTCTGGCATTCAACGCAGAAGCGGGACTCGGGACGCGCCTGCAGCCGCTTGAGGGAGATCTCGTCACCGCAGGATTCGCAGTAACCGAAATCCCCTTCGCTGATGCGCTTGAGCGCACCACGCAGCTTGCGCAGATGCAGCTTGTCATGCTCGATGCGGTTCAGCTCCAGACGGCGGGCTTCCTCGATGCTGGCACGGTCAATTTCATCAGCCATCTCGTTGGTATCGGTGGCGATGGCCTGGCTGGCCTGGGAGTTGAGGCGATCTTCGAGTTCGAGGATCTGGCGCTCGATCTGTCCCTTGTAAAAGGCCAGTTGGTCTTCAGTCATGAAATCACACATACGATTTACTACCAGTCAGTTTACTAACCCAATTATCCCTGTTTATGGGGGCTGTCTGCCTGCAGACCAAGCCCTGTGTCCTGTATTTGCACCAAATCCATGCAGGAGAGTGCAAATCAGGGCGGGCCTTGTACCAAAAAAATGCAGGCATGCAAAGCAAAGAGGACAAGGATTGTGCGCCCTTGCAAAAAAATGGCCCGATTCCGACAGGGTCTGACTGAGAACATACGGGAGTAACACGCCTCGTTGGCACCGGCTTTGCAGTGGGTCGTTACCATGACAGGGTGTTTAGTATTTGTTCCCGCCATGGTCATTATATGCGCCGTTATTTATAGTTTTTTAAACACCACCGCTTGACATTGCCCCTGATGGCGGGCTTTTATGGTGGTGTCGATTACAATTTGATAACAAGGGTGTTCCATATATTAGACACCCTTGCCAATGGCAACCGTAGAGTCGGGGTTTAACATGGACAGTATCAAGGGCTGGATGGAGAGCAATCGCATCACGGAAGTGGAGTGCCTGTTTCCGGATTTCACCGGCAATGCCCGAGGCAAGATCATTCCAGCCAACAAGTTTCTGCGCGAAGGGGGCATGCGCCTGCCCGAGGTCATCTTCACCCAGACGGTGACCGGCGAGTATCCGGATGACGACAGCATGATCGACCCGCTGGAGCGGGACATGCAGCTCTATCCAGATCCCAACACCATTCGTTTCGTACCCTGGGCACTGGAGCCCACCGCCCAGGTGATCCACGACTGTTTCGACATCAATGGCAAGCTGATCGACATAGCGCCGCGCTCCGTGCTGCGTCGGGTCCTGTCATTTTACGAGAAGCAGGGCTGGAAGCCGGTGGTTGCCCCCGAGCTGGAGTTTTACCTGGTCAAGCGCAACGAAGACCCCGACTATCCGCTGGTGCCGCCCACCGGCCGCAACGGTCGCCCGGAGACGGCCCGCCAGTCGTTCAGCATCGACGCGGTGAACGAATTCGACCCCATCTTCGAGGACATGTACGACTACTGCGAGGCGCAGGAGCTGGAGGTGGACACCCTGATCCACGAATCCGGTGCCGCCCAGATGGAGATCAACTTCCTGCACGGGGATGCCATCGATCTGGCCGACCAGGTGTTCCTGTTCAAGCGCACCATGCGCGAGGCGGCCCACCGTCACGGGATTTACGCCACCTTCATGGCCAAGCCGATGAGCGACGAGCCCGGTTCCGCCATGCACATTCACCAGAGCCTGGAGGATGAGAACGGTCGCAACCTGTTCGGGGCCGAGAACGGCGGCAACTCCGAGCTGTTCATGCACTTCATCGCCGGCCTGCAGAAATACACCCCGGCGGTGACCGCGCTGCTGGCCCCCAACGTCAACTCCTACCGCCGCCTCACCTTCGGCGAGAGCGCGCCGCGCAACGTCCAGTGGGGGGTGGAGAACCGCACCTGCGGGCTGCGGGTGCCCTTCTCCGAGGCCAGCGCCCGCCGGGTGGAGAACCGCTTCGCCGGCGCTGATGCCAACCCCTATCTGGCGCTGGCCGCCACCCTGGCCTGCGGCTACCTCGGCATGATGGAGAAGCTGGAGCCGCTGCCGGAGATGAAGTCGAGCGCCTACGAGCTGCCCTACAGCCTGCCCCGCTCGCTGGAGGAGGCACTGAGCCACCTGGAGCAGTGCGATCCCATCAAGGAGATGCTGGGCGAGCGCTTTACCCGCGCCTTCGTGGCGGTGAAGCGCAAGGAGTATGAAACCTACTTCGGGGTGATCAGCCGCTGGGAACGGGAGTTCCTGCTGCTGAACGTGTGACCCGGGTGCGCGCCTGACGCGCATCGGCCTGCCGGGAGCGCCCGAGGGCGTTCCCGCTCATATCGACAATGCCGGGGCCAAGGTCAGGCTCTCCCACGCGTGAGTGGGGGAGCCCCCCTCCCTCATCCGTTGACGAACAAACATCGCTTACATCGAAGGAACCGAGGAGCAAGCAATGCAGCACACCACCCGTGAGTGGCAGCAACTGGAAGCCAGCCATCATCTGCATCCGTTTACCGATTTTCAGGCGCTGAACAAGAAAGGCAGCCGCATCATCACCCGTGCCGAGGGGGTCTATCTGGAAGACTCTGAAGGCAAGCGCATTCTGGACGGCATGGCGGGTCTGTGGTGCGTCAACCTGGGTTACGGTCGCCAGGAGCTGGTGGACGCCGCCACCCGCCAGATGCAGCAACTGCCCTACTACAACCTCTTCTTCCAGACCAGCCACCCGCCCGCTGCCGAGCTGGCGACCCTGCTGGCCGAGATCACGCCGCCGCACCTCAACCACGTCTTCTTCACCGGCTCGGGCTCCGAGTGCAACGATACCGTGCTGCGCATGGTGCGCCACTACTGGGCCAGCAAGGGGCAGCCGGACAAGCAGGTGATCATCAGCCGCCACAACGCCTACCACGGCTCCACCGTGGCCGGGGCCAGCCTGGGCGGCATGAAGGGGATGCACGCCCAGGGCGGGCTGCCGATCCCCGGCATAGTGCACATCGATCAGCCCTATCACTTCGGCGAGGGGCAGGGGATGAGCGCCCACGAATTCGGCCTGGCTCGTGCCCGTCAGCTGGAGGAGAAGATTCTGGAGCTGGGGGTGGACAAGGTGGCCGCCTTCATCGGCGAGCCGATCCAGGGCGCCGGCGGTGTCATCATCCCGCCCGACAGCTACTGGCCGGAGATCCAGCACATCTGCGACAAGTACGGCATCCTGCTCATCGCCGACGAGGTGATCTGCGGCTTTGGCCGCACCGGTCACTGGTTTGCCAGTGAAGGCTTCGGTATCAAGCCGGACCTCATGTGCCTGGCCAAGGGGATCACCTCCGGCTACCTGCCGATGGGGGCCGTGATGGTGGGGGACAGGGTCGCCAAGGTGATGGTGGAAGAGGGGGGCGAATTCAACCACGGCTTCACCTACTCCGGTCATCCGGTGGCCTGCGCCGTGGCCATTGCCAACATTACGCTTATGCAAAACGAAAGCATAGTTAAGCGAGTTCATGATAGTATCGGCCCCTATTTGCAGCGTCGCTGGGCGGAGCTGGCGGACCATCCGCTGGTGGGCGAAACCCGTGGTAAAGGCCTGGTGGCCGCGCTGGAAATAGTGCAGGACAAGCAGACCAACAGCCGCTTCCCGGCTGAGCTGCAGGCCGGTATGACCTGTCGGGAGTTCTGCTTTAACAATGGCTTGGTGATGAGGGCGGTCGGCGATACCATGATCATATCGCCCCCCTTGGTGATCACCGAGGAACAGGTGGATGAATTGGTCAATCTGGCCAGGCTCAGTCTGGATCTGACGGCGGCAAAGCTGCGGGGATAGGCGGGCGCCGGGCAGGTTGGCTTGCGCATACAATTTGCTTAGGAGACAAGGACGATGTCTTTCAAAACGGGAATGATTGCAGCCTCGGTGGCGCTGGTCATGATGAGCGGCGCGGCGATGGCCGAAGAGAAGGTGTTGCACGTCTACAACTGGAGCGACTATATCGCGCCAAACACCCTGGAAGACTTCCAGAAAGAGACGGGCATCAAGGTGGTCTACGACGTGTTCGACAGCAACGAGGTGCTGGAAGCCAAGTTGCTGGCAGGCAGCTCGGGCTATGACATCGTGGTGCCGTCCAACCCCTTCCTGGCCAAGCAGATCAAGGCGGGCGTGTTCCAGAAACTGGACAAGTCCAAGCTCTCCAACTGGCAAAACCTGGATACCTCGTTGCTCAAGGCGCTCGAACCGAGCGACCCGGGTAACCAGTACTCCATTCCTTACCTGTGGGGCACCATCGGTTATGCCTACAACCCGGAGAAGGTGAAAGCCGTGCTGGGTGACAAGGCGCCGGTGGACTCCTGGGATCTGGTGTTCAAACCGGAAAACATGGCCAAGTTGAAGGAGTGCGGTGTCTCCTTCCTCGACTCGCCGACTGAAATGCTGCCGGCCGCCCTGCAATACCTGGGCTTCAAGCCGGACAGCCAGAAGCCAGACGAGCTGAAGAAGGCGGAGGAGCTGTTCCTCTCCATCCGTCCCTACACCGCCTACTTCCACTCCTCCAAGTACATTTCGGATCTGGCCAACGGCAACCTGTGTGTGGCGGTCGGCTATTCCGGTGACTTGCAGCAGTCCAAGTCCCGGGCGATCGAGGCCAAGAACGGCATCAATCTGACCTACGTGATCCCGAAAGAGGGGGCAGGCAGCTTCTTCGACATGCTGGCCATTCCGGCCGATGCCAAGAACGTGGAAGCGGCCCATGTATTCCTGAACTATCTGATGAAGCCCGAGGTGATCGCCCAGATCTCCGACGCCGTCAGCTACCCGAGCGGGAACAAGGCCTCCGTGCCGCTGGTGTCCGAGAAGATCCGCAACGATCCGGGCATCTACCCGAGCGATGAGACCCTCAAGAAGATCTACACCTTCCCGGATCTGCCGGCCAAGGTGCAGCGTCTGATGACTCGTAGCTGGACCAAGATCAAGTCAGGCAAGTAAGTGAAGAGTGCCCCTCCCGGTCCGCAGTTCGGCCGGGAGGGTGGTGACCCACCCGACAGGTTGGACGGCGCGTATGGATGCGCACTGGCAAATCACACATAAAGAGGACTGAGTAAGTGCACATGACCAAGATAGCTACGCTGGCCCTGACCCTGGGGTTTGCAAATCTGACCCAGGCAGCCCCTGTGGTTCATTTTTACAACTGGTCCGACTATATCGGCGAGACCACCCTCAGCGACTTCCAGCAAAAGACCGGGATCAAGACCGTCTATGACGTGTTTGACTCCAACGAGACGCTGGAAGGCAAGCTGCTGACCGGCCGTACCGGTTACGATCTGGTCGTGCCCTCCAACAATTTCCTGGCCAAGCAGATCAAGGCGGGGGCCTTCCAGAAGCTGGATCCCGCCCTGTTGCCCAATCTGGCCAATCTGGATCCCGTGCTGCTCAAGCAGCTCGACAAGGTGGATCCGGGCCATCAATACGCCGTGCCTTATCTGTGGGGCACCAACGGCATCGGTTACAACGTCGAGAAGGTCAAGGCGGTGCTGGGGGTCGACAAGATCGACTCCTGGGCGACCATCTTCGAGCCGGAAAACATGAAGAAGCTCTCCCACTGCGGGGTGGCCTTCCTCGATTCGGCGGACGAGATGATCCCGGCGGCGCTCAACTATCTGGGGCTCGACCCCAACAGCCATGAGCCGGCGGACCTCAAGCGGGCCGAAGAGCAGCTGCTCAAGGTGCGCCCCTACGTGGCCTACTTCCACTCCTCCAAGTACATCGGTGATCTCGCTAATGGCAACATCTGCGTGGCGGCCGGCTTCTCCGGTGACATCCTGCAAGCGGCGGCGAGGGCCGAGGAGGCGGGCAAGGGGATCAAGATCGCCTACAGCATTCCGAAGGAGGGGGGCAACCTCTGGTTCGACATGATGGCGATCCCGGCCGATGCCACCAACGTGAAAGAGGCGCACGCCCTCATCAACTACATTCTCGAGCCTGACGTCATCGCCAAGGTGAGCGATTACGTGGGGTATGCCAACCCCAACAGCAGGGCGGGAGAGTTCATGGAGAAACGCGTGCGCGAAGACGAATCCGTCTATCCACCCCAGGCGGTGCTGGAACGGCTCTATGTGCAGCAGGCACATCCCCGTGCGGTGCAGCGTCTGATCACCCGGAGTTGGACCAGGATCAAGTCCGGAACCTAACCTTGGCGCCCGTCCCGGGGCGCCAGACTGTTTTATGGATCGGCCCCGGCCGGTATTACCTTTGGGAGTTTGGTAATGGCGATAGCCTCCAGTGCCTACAAGAAAGCCCTCGAGGGCAGCCAGCAACGCAAAGAAGTGCTGGTCAAGATAGACAGGGTAAGCAAGCAGTTCGATGAAACGCTGGCGGTCGACAACGTGTCCCTCAACATCCACAAGGGCGAGATTTTCGCCCTGCTGGGCGGGTCCGGCTCCGGCAAGTCGACCCTGCTGCGGATGCTGGCGGGGTTCGAGCGCCCCACCGAGGGGCGGCTGTTCCTCGACGGCGTCGACATCACCGACATGCCGCCCTATGAGCGTCCCATCAACATGATGTTTCAGTCCTACGCCCTGTTCCCCCATATGACGGTGGCGCAGAACATCGCCTTCGGTCTCAAGCAGGACAACCTGCCCAAGGCGGAGATCGACGCCAGGGTAGAGGAGATGCTCAAGCTGGTGCAGATGACCCAGTATGCCCGCCGCAAGCCCCATCAGCTCTCCGGTGGCCAGCGTCAGCGGGTGGCGCTGGCGCGCTCGCTAGCCAAGCGGCCCAAGCTGCTGTTGCTGGATGAGCCCATGGGGGCGCTCGACAAGAAGCTGCGTTCCCAGATGCAGCTGGAGCTGGTCGAGATCATCGAACGGGT
Source organism: Aeromonas sp. FDAARGOS 1408 (assembly GCF_019048665.1). Taxonomy (NCBI): domain Bacteria; kingdom Pseudomonadati; phylum Pseudomonadota; class Gammaproteobacteria; order Aeromonadales; family Aeromonadaceae; genus Aeromonas; species Aeromonas sp. FDAARGOS 1408. The sequence continues at coordinate 4,388,932 of NZ_CP077394.1, forward strand.
CGGGGTTACCTGCGTCATGGTGACCCACGATCAGGAAGAAGCCATGACCATGGCCGAGCGGATCGCCATCATGCACCTGGGCTGCATCGAGCAGATCGGCAGCCCGATGGATATCTACGAAACCCCGGCCAGCCGGCTGGTGTGCGAGTTCATCGGCAACGTCAACCTGTTTGACGGCCTGCTGGTGGAGGATGAGCAGGACCACGCCACCATCGCCTGCGCCGATCTGGAGCAGCCCATCTACGTGGGCCATGGCATCAGCTCCCGCGCCGAGAACAAGAAGGTGACCTACGCCCTGCGGCCGGAAAAGCTGCTGATGAGCCTGCAAAAGCCGGTGGAGATCGAGCATCCGGACTTCAACTGGACCAAGGGCGAGGTCTACGACATCGCCTATCTGGGCGGTCATTCGGTTTACTACATCCAGTTGCCCTCGGGCAAAATCGTTCAGGCTTTCATCGCCAACGCCGAACGCCACGGCAAGCGGCCGACCTGGGATGACCAGGTGTTCCTCTACTGGGAAGATGACAGCGGCGTGGTGCTGCAATCATGATGGCATTGAAACGACTGAAGTCGTTGGGGGGGCGGCAGCTGGTGATCGGCATCCCGTTCTTCTGGTTGTTCCTGTTCTTCCTGCTGCCCTTCATCATCGTCGTGAAGATCAGCTTCGCCGAAGCGGACGTGGCGATCCCGCCCTACACCGACGTGGTGAGCTGGGCGGACAATCAGCTCACCATACTGCTCAACATGGGCAACTACCTGCTGCTGCGAGAGGATGAGCTCTACATTGCGGCCTATCTCGGCTCCCTCAAGATGGCCCTGGTCAGCACCATTCTCTGCCTGCTGATCGGTTATCCCATGGCCTACTCCATTGCGCGGGCCAACAAGGAGACCCAGACCGTACTGCTGCTGCTCATCATGATGCCGACCTGGACCGCGATCCTGATCCGGGTCTACGCCTGGATGGGCATTCTCAGCAACAACGGCCTGCTCAACAGCCTGCTGATGGGCATCGGCCTCATCGACGAGCCGCTGCAGATCCTCAATACCAACCTGGCGGTCTACATCGGCATCGTTTACTCCTACCTGCCGTTCATGGTGCTGCCGCTCTACGCCAACCTGGTCAAGCATGACCAGAGCCTGCTGGAGGCGGCCTCCGATCTGGGGGCCCGCAACCTGACCCGGTTCTGGCGGATCACGGTACCGCTCTCCAAGAACGGCATCATCGCCGGCTGCATGCTGGTGTTCATTCCGGTGGTGGGCGAGTTCGTCATTCCGGAGCTGCTGGGCGGCCCCGAGACCCTGATGATAGGTAAAGTGCTGTGGCAGGAGTTCTTCAACAACCGCGACTGGCCGGTGGCCTCCGCGCTGGCGGTGGTGATGCTGGCGGTGCTGATCATCCCCATCATCCTGTTCAACCGTAACCAGGCCAAAGAGCTGGAGGGCAAGGCATGATGAGACGTTTCGGTTTTGCCAAGCTGATGCTGTGGCTGGGGCTGCTGTTCATCTACCTGCCCATGATCATCATGGTGATCTACTCCTTCAACGCCTCCAAGCTGGTGACGGTATGGGGGGGCTGGTCGCTGAAGTGGTACTTCGGCCTGCTCGACAACAAGCAGTTGATCAGCTCCGTGTTGCGCTCGCTGGAGATTGCCTTCTACACCGCCATCTCGGCGGTGGCGCTGGGGACGGTGGCGGCCTTCGTGTTGACCCGGATCCCGCACTTCCGCGGTCGGACCCTGTTCGGCGGCATGGTGACGGCGCCGCTGGTGATGCCCGAGGTGATCACCGGTCTCTCCTTGCTGCTGCTGTTCGTGGCCATGGCCCAGCTGGTGGGCTGGCCTGCCGAGCGGGGCATGGTGACCATCTGGATAGCCCACACCACCTTCTGTACCGCCTATGTGGCGATCGTGGTGTCGGCGCGGCTGCGGGAGCTGGATCTCTCCATCGAGGAGGCGGCCATGGATCTGGGGGCCAAACCCTGGAAGGTGTTCTTCCTGATCACCATTCCGATGATCGCCCCCTCGCTGGCAGCGGGCGGCATGATGTCGTTTGCCCTGTCGCTGGATGATCTGGTGCTGGCGAGCTTCGTCTCCGGCCCGGGTTCGACCACCCTGCCGATGGAGGTCTTCTCGGCGGTGCGGCTTGGGGTTAAGCCCGAGATCAACGCGGTGGCCAGCCTGATCCTGCTGTCGGTATCGCTGTTCACCTTCGGCAGCTGGTATCTGATGGCCAAGGCTGAGAAACGCCGCCGTGCCGAGATCGCCATGACCACACAGATGCAGGCAGTCGCCTGACCCCTCACATGATAAGATCCGCATTCTCTCGTCAATCCGGAGGATGAGAATGCGGATCTCCATCTTTAGCGGCCAGGGTGCCGAACTGGTTCCCGGTCTTGTCAGTGCCATCCACAAACAAGCCACCACCATACCGCTCTGGTGCGGCGTCAGCGGTCTCGCGGGCGACGAACAGTGCGACCAGCGCCACCATGGCGGCCCGGATCGGGCGCTGCACTACTATCCCGCCGATCACTACCCCTGGTGGCACAACTGGCAGACGGCGCTGGGCCTAGCGGCCCCGCGTACCCCCTGGCAGCCCGCCGCCTTTGGCGAGAACCTCTCCGGGGTCGGGTTGACCGAGGCGCAGGCCTGCATCGGCGATGTCTATCGGCTCGGCGAGGCGCTGATCCAGATAAGCCAGCCCAGATCGCCTTGTTTCAAGCTCAACCAGCGTTTCGGCTATGGCCAGATGTCGCAGGTGATGCAGCTCAGTGGCCGCTGCGGCTGGTTGCTGCGGGTGCTGGAGGAGGGGATGGTGATGCCGCAGGAGCGACTGGAGCTGGTGGACAGACCCTACCCTGAGCTCACGGTGAAGCGTACCGCCGATATCCTGTTCAATCAGCTACGCAACGAGGCGGACCTGCTGTTGCTGCTGGAAAATCCGGCCCTCTCGCCCAACTGGCGCAAGCATGCGGCGGACTGGCTGGAGCACGGCACGATTGCGGATTGGCAACGCCGGTTGCTGGGGCCTGAGTCGCTTCGTCTGCCCTGAGGCTGGGTTAGCGAAATGTCACCGTCCGGCTGCATTTCGGTAAAACGGCGGGGGGAGTGCTGAATAGTTGAGCGAACAGCACTTTTTTTCCTTTTTAATGCAAAAAAGGCTTGTGTCGGGTCGGGGCTTTCGGTAAATTCCCGTCCCGCAGACATCGGTGTGTAGCGCAGCTTGGTAGCGCACTTCGTTCGGGACGAAGGGGTCGGAGGTTCGAATCCTCTCACACCGACCACATTAGAAAAGGCCGCTCAATAGAGCGGCCTTTTTGCATTTGGCTTTCGCCTAAGCAGAGGCTGGCTCCAACGCTGGCAGTCGTACGATGGTATGCGATGCCTCGCAGCCTCGCAGCCTCGCCTATCTCGTTTGCAGGATTGCCCTGTGTCAGACAATAAAAGGGCCACCGCTCGGTGGCCCAGGGTGGAGTCTGATCCTGACTCCGGCACTCTAGATTGTGGCAATCTCTCGTTGGGTTCTGTCTATGGTGCCCTCCTTGCGCGCCAGGCGCCTGTTAGATATGCCAGTGCTGATGCCGCAATGCCTTGAAGCTGTGTTGAGGTTGCAAGGCCGCGTGCTTGGGGTACTCACTAATGAAATGTTCTATTCCCTCCATCAGTTGTTCGCGTAATGAAGACACGGGCTCATGCCAGGCTTGCAGGCACAGATGGCCAGGGATCAGCTGCTCCTGATAATCTTCCAGCAGCTGTTCTGGCCAGGGCTCAATACCGGAATTGCGTTGCAGCAAATAGTGGGCGGCGGGTTCACGGGCATAGATGAACTGAATCTGGGCCAGATCGCGTTGGCTTAGCGTTTGACTGTTGATGTGACAGGTCAGGTATTTTCCCGTCTTCAGATCCAAGAAGTGACCGCGTTGCCGACAGGCTATGATGCGATACCAGGGCAGGGGCGAACAGAGAGAGTATCCCTCAAGCTCCTGTTCCAGCCAGTGGCGACACTCGGGTGTCTGCACCTCGTCGAGCATGGACTCGAGCTGCCTCAACAAGGCTCTGGATGGTTTGGTGGCCAGTTTCGCACTCATCGCCTGCAATCCTCCCTCTGCACACAATCCCGACTTTCAGTATGAACCCCGTGGCGGCAGAGGGGGTAAGGTTTCTAATGATTAAAATCAGATTAGCAGCGCTGTTTTTATGCAATGAGCGGGTTCAGCCCACCAGATAGGTGCCGGTACCGAAGGCGATATGGGTGCCTTCTTCGTTGTGCAGTTCCATCCGGGCAACGGCCACCTTGCTGCCGGCCCGGATGATGTGGGCAGTGGCGATGAACTCGTTGCCGCGCCCCGGCCGCAGATAGTCCACCCGCAGATCGATGGTGCCGAGGCGGGAGAAGCGCTCCTTGAGATAGCTGGGGGAGAAGTCTTCCAGCTCGTCGATGCAGGAGGCGGCGACTATCATGCCGCCGGCCACGTCGAGCAGGCTGGCGGTTACGCCACCGTGCAGGATGTTGTGGAAGGGATTGCCAATCAGCTTCTCCTCCATCTTGATGCGCAGCTCCACCTTGTCGAAGTCGTAGTGGGTGACCTGCATGCCGATCAGCTTGTTGAAGGGCATCCTCTCGGCGAACAGGTTGGCAATGCCACTGAGCGCCATCTTCTTGAGCATCTGTTTCATTCCTTGAGTCCAATCCCTGTCGGCATAGCCGAGTAAAAACTCCAGCCAGTCTGCAACACTTCCATAACAGTCGCAATGGCAGGTTTATTGTGGGCGGCGGCTGCTTTAGAATGGCGACCCCAAAGGAGAGCCCATGACCGTCATTGCCGAAACCCTGCCTGACCCTCAGCCAGAGAACCCCCTTGCCCTGTTGCAGGCGGTGTTCGGCTATCAGCAGTTTCGGCCGGGTCAGCTCGAGATCATCGAGCAGATAGTGGCGGGGCGCGATGCGCTGGTGCTCAAACCCACCGGCGGCGGCAAGTCGCTCTGCTACCAGATCCCGGCGCTGCTGCGGCCCGGGCTCGGGGTGGTCGTTTCTCCCCTCATTTCGCTGATGAAGGATCAGGTGGACAGCCTGCGCGCCAACGGCGTGGCGGCGGTCTATATCAACTCGGCCCTGAGCCGGGAGGAGATGATCCAGAACTTTGCCGCCATGCGGCGCGGCGAGATAAAAATCGTCTACGTCTCTCCCGAACGCCTGCTGCAGCACGAATTCATGGACCGGCTGGCGGAGCTGCCGCTCGGCCTGTTCGCCATCGACGAGGCGCACTGCGTCTCCCAGTGGGGACACGATTTTCGGCCGGAGTATGCGGCGCTGGGCCGGCTCAAGCAGTGGTTCCCCCAGGTGCCCGTGGTGGCGCTCACCGCCACCGCCGATGAGGCGACCCGCAGCGACATACTGCACCGGCTGGAATTGCAGGATCCCTTTATCCACACCGCCAGCTTCGACCGACCCAATATTCGCTACAGCCTGGTGGAGAAGTTCAAGGCGGCCGAGCAGCTGCTGCGCTATGTGCAGAGCCAGAAGGGCAACTGCGGTATCGTCTACTGCTCCAGCCGCAACCGGGTGGAGGAGGTGGCCGAGCGGCTCTCCCGCCACGGCTGCAAGGCAGCTCCCTATCATGCCGGACTGCCCCTCGAGCTGCGCCAGCAGACCCAGGAGGCCTTCCTCAAGGATGACATCGAGATAGTGGTGGCGACGGTGGCGTTCGGTATGGGGATCGACAAGCCCAACGTGCGCTTCGTGGTGCACTACGACATCCCGAAGAACATCGAATCCTACTATCAGGAGACCGGCCGTGCCGGCCGCGACGGCACCCCGGCCGAGGCGCTGCTGCTCTACGATCCTGCCGACATCGGGCGGGTGCGCCGGCTGCTCGACAACATCGAAAACCCCCAGCAGTTGCAGGTGGAGCAGTACAAGCTCAACGTGATGGCGGCCTTCGCCGAGGCGCAGACCTGCCGCCGTCAGGTGCTGCTCAACTACTTCGGCGAATACAACGACAAGCCGTGCGGCAACTGCGACATCTGCCTCGATCCGCCCAAGAGCTATGACGGCACCGAAGACGCCCAGAAGGCGCTCTCCTGCGTCTGGCGGGTGGGTCAGAACTTCGGGGTAGGTTATGTGGTGGAGGTGCTGCGAGGCTCGCTCAATCAGCGCATCAAGGATCACGGCCACGACAAGCTCTCGACTTACGGCATCGGCAAGGATCAGAGCCACGAGTACTGGATGAGCGTCATCCGCCAGCTGATCCACAAAGGGTTGCTGACCCAGAACATCACCCGCAACCTGGTGCTGCAGCTGACCGAGGCTGCCCGCCCCGTGCTGCGCGGCGAGGTGAAGCTGGAATTGGCGGTACCCCGCCTGCAGCCCATCTCCAGCCGCAAGGAGAAGCGCAACGGCCTGCTCGACAACGCCAATTACGACAAGCGGCTGTTCAAGGAGCTGCGGGCGCTGCGCAAGCAGATCGCCGAGGATGAAGAGGTGCCGCCCTACGTGGTGTTCAACGATGCCACCCTGGTGGAGATGGCGCAGCTCATGCCAATGACGGAAGACGAGATGCTGGCGATCAACGGCGTCGGTCACCGCAAGCTGGAACGCTTCGGCGAAGCCTTTATGGACCTGGTCATCGACTACTGCCGCCGGTAGGGGAGATTCGCAAGGCGTTATCGGCCGCGGCGGACTCAGGCCCGTGCGGTACATCAGGGGAGTGGCGCCCGTTGGCCGGACGCCGTGAATTATTTCAAGCTGGCGTAATAGGCTGCCAGGTTCCCCATGTCTGCCTCGGTGAGCGGCGCCATGAAGGGCACCATCAAAGGTTCCTTGCGGCTGCCATCCTTGAAAGCCTTCAGCTGTTTCACCAGATAGGGGGCGTTCTGTCCTGCCAGATGGGGATAATTGGGGATCAGAGCCCTGCCTTCGGCCCCATGACAGGCGGCGCATACGGCGGCCTTGGCCTTGCCAGCCTCGACATCGGCCGCCTGGGCCGGCCCCCACAACAACAGCAACAGGGGCAGGGCGCCCAACCATCTTTGCATCTTCTTCTCCTTGAAATGAAATAGCGTATCGCCCGTTAGCCACTGCTGGCCGACGGCGGTATAAAGAGTGACACGAGCATACGCAGGGACGAACCGCACCACCATGAAGCTGATCAACACTTTTGCCACCGAACTGCCCTGGGCCTGTGAGCCCGTCGCCCCCCAACCACTGCATGCCCCCGGCCTGCTGCACCTCAACCGTGCGCTGCTCGGCGAGCTGGGGCTGGGGACGGTGAGCGAGGCCGACTGGCTGGCCTGCTGTGGCCATGGCCAGCCCTTGCCCGGCATGCAGCCGGTGGCCCAGGTCTATGCGGGCCACCAATTCGGCGGCTACAGCCCGCGTCTCGGCGATGGCCGTGCCCTGCTGCTGGGGGAGCAGCAGGCACCGGATGGCAGCCGCTGGGACCTGCACCTGAAAGGGGCGGGCAAGACCCCCTTCTCCCGGTTCGGCGATGGTCGTGCCGTGCTGCGTTCCAGCATTCGCGAGTATCTCGCCTCCGAGGCGCTGCATGCCCTCGGCATCCCCACCACCCGGGCACTGGTGCTGGTGGACAGCCAGGAGCCGGTCTACCGCGAACAGGTGGAGACGGGCGCGACCGTACTGCGCACCGCCCCGAGTCATCTGCGCTTCGGTCACTTCGAGTATTTCGCCTGGAGCGGGCAGGGGGAGAAGATCCCGGCCCTTATCGACTATGCGCTGCGTCATCATTTCCAGGAGCTTGCGAACGGGGCCGAGCTGTTTGCCGAGGTGGTGCGCCGCACCGCGCGGCTCATCGCCAAGTGGCAGGCGGCAGGCTTCTGCCACGGTGTGATGAACACCGACAACATGTCGCTGCTCGGGCTGACCCTGGATTACGGCCCCTACGGCTTCATCGATGCCTATGTGCCGGACTTTGTCTGCAACCACTCGGATCCGGGTGGTCGCTATGCGCTGGATCAGCAGCCGGCGGTCGGCTACTGGAACCTGCAGAAGTTGGCCCAGGCGCTGGCCGGTCACGTCGATGGCGACGCGCTGGCGTCGGCCCTGGCTCAGTACGAGCACCAGCTGATGCTGCACTATTCCGAGCTGATGCGCGCCAAGCTGGGGCTGGCGGTGTGGGAAGAGGAGGATCCGGCGCTGTTTCGCGAGCTGTTCAGGCTGCTGGCGGCGCACAAGGTGGATTACCACCTGTTTCTGCGTCGGCTGGGGGCGCTGACCGCTCAGGGCGACTGGCCCGCCAGCCTGCTGGCTCTGCTGCCGGAGCCTGCCGCCTGGCAAGGGTGGCTTGAGGCCTATCGGGCACGCCTCGCCCGGGAGGGGAGCGAGGATGCTGTGCGCAAGGGGCTGATGGATGCGGTCAATCCCAAGTATGTGCTGCGCAACGCGCTGGCCCAGCGGGTGATCGAGGCTGCCGAGCGAGGAGACATGGCGCCGTTCGAGCGGCTGTTTGCGGCCCTGCAGCACCCCTATGATGAACAACCCGAATACGAGGATCTCGCTACTCCGCAACCAGCATGGTATTGCGGTGGCGAGCTCTCTTGCAGCAGTTGAGGAGCAGCCGATGAACTGGCGGATCACGCAGACAGACAGGGAGGCCGGGGTGGTGACGCTGGTGCACCCCGCGCTCGACTGGGACAGCTTTCCAACCCTGGCCGATGCCCTGTTGCAGGAGTGGGAGCTGGTGGCGCTCGAGCGTGAGTGCGGCGCCGATCGTCATAGCTGGCTGCTGGAGTTCGAGGGGAGCCGCTTTCGGCTCGAGTACGAACACTACAGCGGCTGCTGGCTGGCGGCGGAGCAGCCGGCCGATGCCGAGGTGTTGCTCTGGCTGGCCCGCCAGCATCAGGGCTGAGCAGGCGCCGCAGCCTCAACCCACCGCATAAAGATTGAACTATCAATTTGGGGGCGTATAATCTCGCCCCTCAATTATCGCCAATGGTGGCGGTATGGGTTCCCTAACCCCATTAACCAAAAAGGTCACAATATGAATCTGACCCCTGCTCAGCACCAGACGGCGCTGGTGCGCCTCTCGTTGTTCCACATCCTGATCATTGCCAGCAGCAACTACCTGGTGCAGCTGCCGATCACCATCTTCGGCTTCCATACCACCTGGGGGGCCTTCAGCTTCCCGTTCATCTTTCTGGCCACCGATCTGACGGTGCGGATCTTCGGTGCCGGTCTGGCGCGCAAGATCATCCAGACCGTGATGCTGCCGGCGCTGGCCATCTCCTATGCCCTGTCGGTGCTGTTCTTTGAGGGCAGCTTCCAGGGCGTTGGCAATCTGGCCGAGTTCAACTTGTTCGTGGCACGTATCGCCCTGGCCAGCTTTATGGCCTATCTGGTGGGCCAGTTCATGGATGTGGTGGTGTTCAACCGGCTGCGGCTGCTGAAAGCCTGGTGGGTGGCACCGGCGGCCTCCACCCTGTTCGGCAATCTGGTGGATACCATCACCTTCTTCACCATCGCCTTCTGGCGCAGCACGGATCCCTTTATGGCCGAACACTGGGTCGAGATCGCAACCGTGGACTACGTGTTCAAGCTGCTGATAAGCTTGGGATTGTTTGTGCCCCTCTACGGTGTGCTACTGCGTTATCTCAGCCGCAAGCTGGTGGGCGAGGCCGGTTTGAGCGGCTTGCAAACGGCCACACGGCAAGCCTGACGACATTGACCACCCCTCGGGGTGGTCAATTTTTTTGCATTTATGGCAAATAAGGGTTGCTTAGTTAAATGAGAATGATTATTGTTACCTTGTTTTCCGGGAAAGACTTCATTCGTTCCAACGTGATGGACTTCTTGTGAAGGCACGACATTGCTCACATTGCTTCCAGTTAAGGGGCCAGTTTTTACTGGCCCTCTTTTTTTGTCCGCGTCCGGCAGCACGTGGGCATAAAAAATGGGAGCCTTGGCTCCCATGTTCACTCTGTTCTGCTTACTCGATGTCGAGCGCATCGGGGGAGAGGATCACCCCTGTGGTATCGGCGTAGAGATGGTCGTCCGGCAGGAAGGTGACGCCGCCGAAGTTGACCGGCAGATCGGTCTCGCCTACGTCCTTGCTGTCGGCCCCCACCGGAATGGCCGCCAGCGCCTGAATGCCGATATCCAGATCTTCCAGAATGTCGACCTCGCGCACGCAGCCGTAGCAGACGATCCCTTCCCACTCGTTCTCTGCCGCCGTGGTGGCGATCTCGCTGTCGATCAGGGCACGGCGCATGGAGCCGCCGCCATCGATCAGCAGTACCCGACCAACGCCGTTCTCTTTGACGAGTTCACGGATCAGGCCGTTCGATTCGAAGCATTTGACTGTGGTGATGACGCCGCCGAAGGAGGCGCGGCCGCCGAAGGAGCAGAGCATGGGTTCGAGCACATCCACCATGTCCTGATAGATGTCGCACAGTTCTGAAGTGTTGTATTCCATTGTGTCAAATCCACCGCTGGAAACAGGTGGGATCCAGTATAAGGAGTGGGACTGGCATTTCAATGAATATTCCTTGAACAACAACAGGGATAACGTTTTCTGCATAAGCTCAATGCATGCCACCCCATGTTTGTGAGAGGTTCATCGTGCTCATCCGTCATAAATTGATCCTGAATACCGCGCTGGTCGCCGTGGCCATGCTGGTATTGAGCAGCCTGTTTTTCTACTCCAACCAGGTGAGTCGCCATCTGACCGAGGCCCAGCGCAATGTGGACAGCCTCGAGATCGCCATGCTCAACCTGCGACGAGCGGAGAAGGACTTCCTGATCCGCAAGGATCCGACCTTCGTTGCCCGCTTCAATGAAGTGCTGGCTGACTTTCACCGGCTCAACCAGACCCTGAGCCAGGAGGACAACCTGAGTGCCGTGCAGGGCGAGCTGACCATGCTGGATCAGCAGATGGAGGCCTATGGCAAGGCCTTCAACGAGCTGGTGGTCCAGCAGCAGAAGATCGGGCTGGGGCCGGAAGATGGACTCTATGGTCGCCTGCGGACGGCGGTGCACGAGGTGGAGGAGGGGCTCAAGCAGCTGGATGAGCAGGGGCTGCTCATCACCATGCTGCAGCTGCGGCGGGCGGAGAAAGACTTCATGCTGCGCTCCGACATCCAGTATCTGGAGCGCTTCCAGACCCTGCACAAGGATTTCCAGCAGCGGCTGGCAACTTTGCCGGAGGCTGAACGCGGCAAGCTGGAGCAGGCCAGCGAGCAGTACAAGCAGGACTTCATCGCCCTGGTGCAGGGAATGCAGGTGCTGGGGCTGAATGAGGGGGAAGGGCTGCGCAGCCAGATGCGGGATCTGGTACACCAGACCGAGCAAGGGTTCGCCGCGGTCGACAAGCACATCGCCGACGAGCTGGTACGGCAGACCTCGCGCCTCAACACCCTGATGCTGGTCTGTGGCGGCGTCATCATAGTGCTGATGGGTATCATGAGCATGCTGCTGGGCCGCAGCATCGATCGCCCCATCTCGCGGGTGAACGACACCGTCAACCGCATCCGGCAGGACAATGACCTGCGCCTCAAGATCGAGCTGCAGGGGGCGGACGAGATGGCGCAACTGGCGAGCAACCTGGACGTCATGCTGGGAGGTTTTCGCCACCTCATCGGCGACGTGAAGCAGAGTGTGCACACCCTGACCGAGGCGGCGGATCACCTCTCCGGCAACGTCCGCCGCACCAGCGAGGGGGCAGCCCGCCAACTGCAGGAGACCGACATGGTGGCGACCGCTTCCACCGAGATGGGCTCCACCATAGAGGAGATCGCCCGCAACACCGAGCAGGCTGCCAACAATGCCCAGACCACCAACAACAAGGCGATGGAGGGGCGCAGTGCGGTGGAGAACACCGTCAGCCAGATCCGCTCCCTGGCCGACAACCTGGAAAACTCCTCCCGCGAAGTGGCCCAGCTGCAGCAGGAGAGTGAAACCATCGGCTCTGTGCTGGACGTGATCCGCGGCATTGCCGAGCAGACCAACCTGCTGGCCCTCAACGCGGCCATCGAGGCGGCGCGGGCGGGGGATCAGGGCCGCGGCTTTGCGGTGGTGGCGGACGAGGTGCGCAGCCTCGCCATCCGCACCCAGAAGTCGACCCAGGAGATCGCCGGCATCATCAGCTCGCTGCAGAAGCAGACCGGCAACATAGTGGGCATGATGGCGACCTGCCGCGAGCAGGGCAACAGCAGCTCGGAGCAGGCCAGTATGGCGGGCGAACTGCTGGAGCAGATCACCCAGGACGTCACCCACATCATGGACATGAGCACCCAGATTGCCGCCGCCATCGAGCAGCAGAGTCTGGTGGCCAACGAGGTGAACCGCAACGTCAACAACATCCGTGACATCGCCCAGGAGTCGAGCCTGATGGCGGAGGAGAACGCCAAATCGAGTCACGGCCTGACCGAACAGGCCAAGTTGCTCAACCAGGCGGTGGCCAAATACCGGGTATAGCGGCCGCACAGAATGAACAAGGGAGCCATGAAGGCTCCCTTTTTGTTGCAGACTGGATTAAAGCAGGAACAGGGTGGCCAGCCCCAGGAAGATGAAGAAGCCGCCGGTGTCGGTGATGGCGGTGATCATCACGCTGGCGCCCACCGCCGGGTCGCGGCCCAGCCGGCTCATGGTCATGGGGATGATGACCCCCATCAGCGCAGCCACCAGCAGGTTGAGCATCATGGCCAGCGTCATCACGGCGCCCAGCGCCGCATCCTGATAGAGGATGTAGGTGGCGACCCCCATGGTGCCGCCCCACACCAGGCCGTTGATCAGGGCTACCCCCAGCTCGCGCCACAGCAGGAAGGAGACGTTGCCGGTCTGGATGTGCTGCAGCGCCAGCGCCCGCACTATCATGGTGATGGTCTGGTTGCCGGTGTTGCCGCCGATGCCGGCGACGATGGGCATCAGGGCCGCCAGCGCCACCAGCTGGGAGATGGTGTGCTCGAACAGGCCGATCACCCGCGATGCCACGAAGGCGGTGCAGAGGTTGATGGCGAGCCAGGCCCAGCGGGTCTTGACCGCCTTGGAGACGGGCGCGAACACGTCCTCCTCCTCGCTGATCCCCCCCATCCGGCGCAGGTCGGTGTCGCTCTCCTCATAGACCAGATCCACCACCTCGGCGACGGTGAGGCGGCCCATCAGCCTGCCCCTGGCATCCACCACGGCGGCGGAGACCAGGTCGTCCCGTTCGAAGGTTCGGGCGGCGGCCTCATCGTTGTCTTCCGGATCGAAGGTGACCGGATCCTTCTCCATCACGTCGCTCACCCGGGTCTCGGGTCTGTGCAGCAACACGGTCGTGAGCGGCAGTTCTCCCTGCAGCCGGTTGCGACGGTCGATGACGAACAACTTGTCGGTGTTGTCGGGGATCTGGCCGCGCAGGCGCAGGTAGCGTTGCACGGTGGCCAGGGTCACATCCGGACGCACAGTCACCAGGTCGAAGTCCATCATGGCGCCAACCGTGTGCTTGCCGTAGCGGATTACCTCCCGCACCCGATCCCTGTCCATGGGAGCCATGGAGGTGAGCAGCCGCCCCATCAGGTTGCGGGGCAGGTACTGGCCCAGATAGATCTGATCGTCGATGTCGAGGGTGCTCAGGGCATGCAGCAGCTCCTTGTCGCTCATGCCGCTGATGAGGCTGTCCCATACCGTCTCCGAGGCCTCCACCAGGATCTGGCCGTGCTTGTCCGCATCCACCTGTTGCCACAGTACGTGGCGCTCGTCCGGCGGCAGGGACTCCAGCGCATCGGCGATATCGGCGGCGGGTAGGCTGTTGACCAGTCGGGTGAGCTCGCTGGTCTGGTTCCGCAGTTCGGCGTCCTGCTCCCCTTGCGGGTCGAGCAGGCTGTCGGTGAGGGCGTCGTCGGCGAGCAGCAGGGTGAGGATGCGGGCTCTGTCCTGTTCACGCTGCTTGGCGTTGTTCTTGGCGGGGAGAGACATGAAACTGAATTCCTGAATTCTGTGGTCCGGCTGACACACCCCATAGGATACCAGACTCAAAACAAGAGGTTATGACAGTAAATGCAGGAAAAGAAACGCCACCCCAGGGTGGCGTTTGCATATGAGGTGATATCAGGCCGAAGCCAGCGCCATCTCCGTGGCAGCCCCTTGCCCGAACCAGGCGAGCTGATCGGCCAGGGTCACCACCGAGCCCACCATGATAAGGGCCGGACTCTCGACACCCACAGCCAGCTCGGGCAACTGGTCCAGGGTGCCGCGAATGACCCGCTGGCTCGGCTGGGTGCCACGCTCGATGAGCGCCACCGGGGTGTCGCCCCCCTTGCCGTGGGCCAGCAGCTGCTCGCGGATTACCCCGCAGGATGAAAGCCCCATATAGAACACCAGCGTTTGCCGATCTTTGGCCAGCAACGGCCAGTCGAGATCCTGGGCACCCCCCTTGCCGTGGGCGGTGACGAAGCGCACGCTCTGGGCGTGATCCCGGTGGGTCAGGGGAATGCCGGCGTAGGCGGCGCAGCCGCTGGCTGCCGTGATCCCCGGCACCACCTGAAAGCCAATGCCCGTACCAACGAGCGTCTCCAGCTCCTCGCCGCCACGGCCGAAGATAAAGGGGTCGCCCCCCTTCAGCCGCACTACCCGCTGCCCCTTCTTCGCCTCGTCCAGCAAGAGCTGGTTGATCCCCTCCTGGGGCACGCAGTGGTTGCCTGCCTGTTTGCCGACGAAGATGCGTTTGGCATCCCGGCGCACCAGCGCCATCACCTCGTCGGAGACCAGGCGGTCATAGACCACCACATCCGCCTGCTGCATCTGGCGCAGGGCGTGCAGGGTGAGCAGACCCGGATCCCCGGGGCCGGCACCGACCAGCACCACCTCGCCGTGAGCCTTGCTCTCCTCGGCAAACAGGGTATCGGCCAGCTGGTGGGCAGAGGCGCTATCCCCCCGAGCCAGCGCCTGACCGAGGCGATCGGCCCCGAGCAGTCGCTCCCAGAATCGGCGCCGCTCCCCCATGGTGGCAAAGCGCGCCTTGACCCGATCCCGCAGGCTGCCGGCAAAGGTCGCCACGGCGCCCAGGTGCTGGGGCAGCATGGCTTCGAGTTTCTCCCGCAGCAGCCGGGCCAGCACCGGCGCCTTGCCGCCGGAGGAGATGGCCACCATCAGGGGCGAGCGATCGATGATGGATGGCATGATGAAGCTGGATCGCTTGGGGTCATCCACCACGTTGGCGAAGATCCGCGCCTGATTGGCGCTCTGGTAGACCAGGGCGTTCACCTCGCGCCGATCGGTGGCGGCCACCACCAGCCACTTGCCCGTCAGGTGCGCCGGCGCAAACTCGCCGGCCAGCCACTCGATGCTCCCGTTGGCAGCCAGCTCCGCCAGCTCGGGGTCGAGCTCGGGGGCGACCACGGTGAGGTGGGCACCGGCATCCAGCAGCAGGCGCGCCTTGCGCTCCGCTACCTCGCCGCCGCCGACCAGCAGCACGGGTTTGTTGTCGAGTCGGCAAAAAATGGGCAAGTAGTCCATGGGGCCTCCTGATCAGGCGGTTCGGGTCTGGCTGGCGGTGTTGGTGGCGTCGGTCACCGCGACAGGGCGTTCAGCCTTGGGGGTGGCATACCAGTAGCCCAGACCCATGAAGAGGACGCCGGAGACGGTGTTGCCCAGGGTCACCCACAGCAGGTTGTGGCCGATACCGCCCAGGGTGTAGGCCTCGGAGTGGGCGCCGAACCAGGAGAGGGCGAACAGAGTCATGTTGGCGATGGAGTGCTCGTAGCCGGAGGCGATGAAGGCCAGCAGGCACCACCAGATGGCGATGAAGCGGGCGGCTCCTTCGGTGCGCAGCGCCATCCAGATGGCGAGGCAGACCAGCCAGTTGCAGAGGATCCCTTTCATGAACAGGGTCAGGGCCGGTGCCTGGGTCTTGGCCAGCGCCACCTTGTGGGCCAGACTGCCCGCATCCGGCAGCAGGCTGCCGCCGTAGGAGTAGATGAGCGCCACGACGATGGAGCCGAGCAGGTTGCCCGCCCAGGTCTGCGGCAGGATGCGCAGCAGGTCACCCATGGTGATCTTGCCCGTTTTCACCCCGAAGGTGAGGAACATGGTGTGGCCGGTGTAGAGCTCGGAGCCGGCGATGATGACCAGGGTCAGGGCGATGCCGAAGGTGGCCCCCATTACCAGCGGACGGACGGTGGGATCCACCAGGTTGCCGAGGGTGAAGATGAGGATGATGCCCAGGCCCACATAGGCCCCCGCCATGGCGGAGCTGAGCCAGAAGCCGAGCTTGTCGCTGCGCTCGAAGCGGTTGATGCGGGCCGCGTTGGCGGCGCACTTGTTGATGGTGTCTGTATACATCGTTGTTTCCTTCAAGAGGGCCGCCCGTGGGCAGCCCTGATATGCATGGTGTTAGACGGCGACCCAGACCTGCTGGTCGCGCACTTCAACGGAATAGCTCTGCACCGACATGGCCGGGTTATCGAAGCAGTGGCCATCGCTCAGGCGAAAGCGCTGCTTCTTGAGGGGGCTGGCCACCCAGAGCTCGCCGTCGTGTTCGCAGAGGATGCCCCGCGACAGCACGTTGGCGGCGAAGAAGGGATCCCGGTTGTCGATGGCGAACACCTCGGCGGCCGCGTTCGGGCGGAACAGGGCGATCTGGCGCCCTTCCAGCAGGGCGCAGACACCGGTGCCCGGCAGGATGTCGTTGAGTTGGCAGGCTAATTTCATCATTTGGTCTCCACCTCGATCTGGTAGACGGGGATGCGCTCGGCCGGGGTCGCCGGTCGGTGCTGGTCACGCTCGGCGACGAACTGGACGTCCGGATCGCGCTTGTCGCTGTTGATGAAATGGCTGAAGCGCTGCAACGCCTGCTCTTCGTTGAGGGTGCGCGACCATTCGCACTCGTAACTGTCGATGAGGGTCTGGATATCGCGCTCCAGGGTCTCGGCCAGCCCCAGCTTGTCGTCGACGATCACCTCGCGCAGGTAGTCGACGCCTCCTTCCAGATTGCCGAGCCAGACCGAGGTGCGCTGCAGTTTGTCGGCGCTGGTGACGTAAAACATCATGAAACGGTCGATCAGCTTGATCAGGGTCTCGCGGTCGAGGTCAGACGCCAGCAGGTCGGCGTGGCGCGGCTTCATGCCGCCGTTGCCGCCCACGTAGAGGTTCCAGCCCGCGTCGGTGGCGATGATGCCGACGTCCTTGCCCTGGGCTTCCGCACACTCACGGGTACAGCCGGAGACACCGAACTTCATCTTGTGCGGGGTGCGAATACCCTTGTAGCGGTTCTCGAGGAAGACCCCGAGGCCGACGCTGTCCTGCACGCCGAAGCGGCACCAGGTGCTGCCGACGCAGGTCTTGGCCATGCGCAGCGCCTTGGCGTAGGCCTGACCGGTCTCGAAGCCCGCTGCCAGCAGCTTGCGCCAGATGGCGGGCAGATCATCCTTCTGGGCCCCGAACAGGCCGATGCGCTGGGCGCCGGTGATCTTGGTGTAGAGCTTGTAGTCGCGGGCCACTTCGGCCACTGCCAGCAGGCCTTCCGGGGTCACCTCGCCGCCGGCCATGCGCGGGATGACGGAGTAGGTACCGTCCTTTTGCATGTTGCCGAGGAAGATGTCATTGGTATCCTGCAGCGGGGTGTTGAGCGGGCTCAGCACGTAGTCGTTCCAGCAGGAGGCGAGGATGGAGCCGACGGTCGGTTTGCACACCTCGCAGCCATGACCCTGGCCATGCTTGGCCAGCAGCTCGTCGAAGCTCTTGATCCCCTCCACCTTGACCAGGTGGAACAGCTCCTGACGGGAGTGGGGGAAGTGGGCGCAGAGGTGGTTGTTGACCTCGATGCCCTGTTTCACCAGCTCGGCGTTGAGCACCTGGCTGATGAGGGGCACGCAGCCGCCGCAGCCGGTACCGGCCTTGGTGTGCTGCTTGATGGCGGCGAGGGTGGTGTGGCCCTCGGCGACGGCCTGGGCGATGTCGCCCTTGGAGACGTCGAAGCAGGAGCAGATCTGGGCGCTTTCCGGCAGGGCATCCACCCCCAGGGTCGGCTTGGCACCGGCATAGGCGGGCAGGATCAGGGTGTCCGGGTGGCTCGGCAGGGGCAGAGCGTTGAGCATCATCTGCAGCAGGTTGCCGTAATCCTCCACGTCACCCACCAGCACGGCGCCGAGCAATCGGCTGTTGTCTTCGCTCACCACGATTTTCTTGTAGACGCCGGCCTGGTCATCCTGGAACACATAGCTGTGGCTGCCCGGGGTGCGGCCGTGGGCATCGCCGATGGAGCCGACGGAGACGCCGAGCAGCTTGAGCTTGGCGCTCATGTCAGCCCCTTCGAAGCAGCTGTCGCCGCCCAGCAGGTGGTCGACGGTGATCTGGGCCATCTTGTAGCCCGGGGCCACCAGGCCGAAGAAGCGGCCCTGCCAGGAGGCGCACTCGCCGATGGCATAGATGTCGGGGTCGGAGGTGAGGCAGTGATCGTCGATGACGATGCCGCCGCGCTCGGCGATGGCCAAATCGCCGTAGCGACCGAGGGTATCTTGCGGGCGAATGCCGGTGGAGAAGACCACCACGTCCACTTCAAGCTGGCTGCCGTCGGCGAAGGCTAGGCGGTGTTTCGCCTGTTCGCCGCCATGCATCAGGATCTCGCTGGTGCTCTTGCTGGTGTGCACCTGCACGCCCATGGATTCGATCTTGCGGCGCAGCAGCTGGCCGCCCTGGCCGTCGAGCTGCTCGGCCATCAGTACAGGGGCAAACTCCACCACGTGGGTCTCGAGACCCAGCGCCTTGAGGGCACCGGCGGCTTCGAGGCCAAGCAGGCCGCCCCCGATCACCACCCCGCTCTTGCCACTCTTGGCGGCGCTGCGGATGGCCTTCAGATCCTCGATGGTGCGATAGACGAAGCACTCGTGGTGCTGACTGCCCTGAATGGGCGGCACCCAGGGGTAGGAGCCGGTGGCCAGCACCAGCTTGTCGTAACCGACCACAGTGCCCTTGTTGGAGTGCACTTCGCGGTTGGCCCTGTCGATTTTTTTCACCGCTTCACCAAGCAGCAACCGAATGCCGTGCTTGTCGTAGAAACCGGGTTTGACGAGGGAGAGATCTTCGCTGGTGTGGTGGGAGAAGTAGGAGGAGAGATGGACGCGATCGTAGGCGGGACGGGGTTCTGCACCGAAGACGGTGATCTCGTAGCGGCCCGGGTCGGCCCGCTCGATCAGCTCTTCGATGAAGCGGTGCCCCACCATGCCGTTGCCCACAACGACCAGTCTGACTTTGCTCATGATTGCCTCTAGTTTGGAGTAATAAAACATCATTCTGAGGCTAGGCTACCCAGTCAGCAGGGGCGGGCGATTGATGCAAATCAAGTGTCTATTTATATATCCCCTCAGGGGTAATTCCTGATAATTCAAAGCTATACATAAATAGGTATACCAGTGGTGCAATTGGTTATGGCGTGGGGATCGGAGCCACCGCTGCAGGGGCTGCCTGGCTGACCCTGCAAAGAAATGCCCGTACCGTCAAAAAGCGTGAAAAATTCCTTCATGGGATGGCGGCAGCCATGGGTTGCCAGCAGAACCGGGGGGCGTCAGGGAAGGGGGCGGTAAGGCTCCTGGGCGCAGATATCGCGGATGAGGGTGCGCAGCCAGCGGTGGGCCGGGTCGGCATCCAGCCTGGGGTGCCAGAGCAGGGCGACCCGGATCGCTGGCAGCGCGAAGGGCAGGGGACGAACTACCAGCTCCCCCAGCAGGGCGGCGCAGTGACGCTCAGGCACAGTGGCCACCAGATCGCTGCCGCGCACCAGCGCCAGCGCGGTGGCAAAGCCGGGCACCAGGGTGGCGACGGTGCGCGAGAGCCCCTGCTTGGCCAGCGTCTCATCGACCGGGCTGTGGGGTTGGCCGCGGCGGGATACCAGCACGTGGCGCGCCCCGGCGTAGCGGCTGGCGGTGAGTAGGCCGTCGCACAGTGGATGACCGGGGCGCATTACGGCGACGAAGTGGTCCTGAAACAGGGCCTGGGTACGCAGCTCGGGCGCCGTGGTGGCGCTGATGACCCCGGTCTCGAAATCCAGCTCGCCGCTGCGCAAGGGGCCGCTCTCCTTGTCCGGCTTGGCCAGAAAGTGGAGCCGTACTCCGGGCGCCTCGGTGGCGAGCCGGCTCAGCAGGGCGGCGCCGAACAGTTCCACCAGCCCCTCGCTGGCGCGCAGGGTGAAGGTGCGCTCCAGCCGCGCCGGGTCGACCTCCTGTCGGGGGCTCAGCATGCTCTCTGCTTCCTGCACCAGCCGGCCGACCTGCTCGCGCAGCAACTGGGCTCGAGGGGTCGGCACCAGGCCGCGGCCGGCCCGTACCAGCAGCGGGTCGCCGGTGGTCTCCCGCAATCTTGCCAGGGCCCGGCTCATGGCAGAGGGGCTCAAGCCCAGTCGTCTGGCGGCGCCCGCCACGCTACCTTCGTCCAGCAGGGCATCCAGGGTGATCAGCAGGTTGAGGTCGGGAGTGCTCATGTGCATGCCTTCATCGGAGTGGGAGCAGAGGGGCCAGCTTCATCATACCCGAGAACGGGTACCCTCATATGGCGTCCGCTGCATTGATAAGCTGCAACTGGTGCGTCTTCCGCCTGCTCACCGGCCCCACTAGCCTTGTCGTCATCACCCCTATGTGGAGCCCTGCTCATGTCAACATCAACCCATTTCCCGCCCCTGGCGGCGCCTCGTCTCGGTCTGCTGGCGCTTGGCCTCGCCACCCTGTTGCCCATGCTGGCGGCCAGCATGGGCGGCATCTTGCTGCCGGCATTGGGGGCTGCCTTTCATCTGCCCTTCGCCACCTTGCAATGGGTGCTGGTGGCTTACCTGCTGGGGCTCACCTGCCTGACAGTGGTGGCCGGCCGGCTGGGTGACAGGTTCGGCCGGCGTCGGCTGCTGCTCTGGGGCATGGGGGGATTTGCGCTGGCCTCCCTGCTCTGCGCGCTGGCACCGACCATCGGCTGGTTGATCGCCGCCCGGGCGCTGCAGGGGGCGAGTGCGGCCTGCATGCTGACGCTCTCGCTGGCCATGGTGGGGCAGCTGGTGTCGCCGGCCAGACGGGGCTGGAGCATGGGATTGCTCGGCACCCTGTCGGCCTGTGGCACGGCGCTGGGCCCCTCGTTTGGCGGCCTGCTGCTGGAGGTGGCGGGCTGGCAGGCTGCCTTCCTGGCGCTGCTACCCCTTGGCCTGCTGGCGCTGCTCTGTGCCCGTGCCGGTCTACCCGATGACGGGGCGAGCGGGCAGGGGGCACGACTCAACCTGGCCAGCCTGGGGTGGCTGCTGGTGACGCTGCTGGGCTACGGGCTGGCGCTCACTACGACAGGCATCCTGGCCCTCTGGCTTGGGGGCGGGGCGCTGCTGGCCGCCGCCTGGCTGGTGCGCAGCGAACTGGGCTCCCCCGCCCCTCTGTTGCCGTTGGCATTGCTGCGAACCCGGCGGCTGCGCGGCGCTCTGGCGGCCAGTGCGCTGGTGGCCGGGGTGATGGTGGCGACCCTGCTGATCGGTCCCTTCTATCTGCAGGGGGTATTCGGGCTCGGCCCGCTGACCAGCGGGCTGCTTATCTCGGGTGGACCCCTGCTGGCGGCACTGAGCGGGATGCCAGCCGGTTGGCTGGTGGATAGGGTCGGCGCCATCACAGTGGTGCGACTGGGCTTGCTGGTGATGAGCGCGGCGGTGGTGCTGCTGGCCACCCTGGGCAGCGGCGGGGGCCCGATGGGATACCTGCTGCCCGTGTTGCTGCTGACTGCCGGCTACGCCCTGTTCCAGACCGCCAACAACAGCCTAGTGATCGGCGCCGCCGACGAACAGACCCGTGGTGCCGTGGCCGGGTTGCTGACCCTGTCGCGCAATCTGGGCCAGCTGACGGGGGCGGCGGGGTTGGGGGCCCTGTTTGCCGCCCTGGCGGGAGGCGGCAATCCGGCCGTCGCCAGCGCGAGCGAGCTGGCGTTCGCCATGCGGGCCACCTTCGCCCTGACGGCTCTGCTGCTGATGAGCGCACTCTGGCTGGCGGGGAGAGGTGAACGCGACGTGCCGGGCAATGCGACGCGGGAAGGCTGCGAGCTGAGAGAGCGCTGAAAGCGAAGACGCCTCCACAGGGGAGGCGTCTTGCTACGGGGTTGAGCAGGATATTAAACCGCTCGGATCCTCGTCTTCGATCAAGCTGTTACAGGATAAAGCGGCTCAGGTCCTCGTCTTCAATCAGCTTGCCGAGGTGGGCGTTGACGTAGTCGGTGTTGATGACGAAGGTCTCGCCGGACTTCTCGGAGGCGTCGTAGGAGATATCTTCCATCAGGCGCTCCATCACGGTATGCAGACGACGGGCGCCGATGTTCTCGGTGCGCTCGTTGACCTGCCAGGCCGCTTCGGCCAGACGGCGGATACCGTCCTGGGTGAACTCGATGTTGACCCCTTCGGTGGCCATCAGCGCCTTGTACTGATCGGTCAGGGAGGCGTTCGGCTCGGTCAGGATCCGCTCGAAGTCTTCGGTGGTCAGCGCGGTCAGCTCGACCCGGATCGGCAGACGGCCCTGCAGCTCGGGGATGAGGTCGGACGGCTTGGCAATCTGGAAGGCGCCGGAGGCGACGAACAGGATGTGGTCGGTCTTGACCATGCCGTGCTTGGTGTTGACGGTGCAGCCCTCGACCAGCGGCAGCAGGTCGCGCTGAACCCCTTCACGGGAGACGTCCGGGCCCGAGCTCTCGCCGCGCTTGCAAATCTTGTCGATCTCGTCGAGGAAGACGATGCCGTTGTTCTCGACCGAGGCGATCGCTTTCTGCTTCAGCTCTTCCGGGTTGACCAGGCGGGCGGCTTCCTCTTCGATCAGCGCCTTCATGGCCTCTTTGACCTTGATCTTGCGCTTCTTCTTCTGGTTCTGGCCCAGGTTCTGGAACAGCCCCTGCAGCTGGTTGGCCATCTCTTCCATGCCCGGCGGGGTCATGATCTCGACGCCCATCGGGGAGGCGGAGAGCTCCAGCTCGATCTCCTTGTCATCCAGCTGACCTTCCCGCAGTTTCTTGCGAAAGATCTGGCGGGTGTTGGAGTTGTCGGCTTTCTCTTCCTCGCCCCAGCTGTTGCGCGGGTTGGGCAGCAGGGCGTCGAGGATGCGCTCTTCGGCGGCTTCCTCGGCGCGGTATTTCATCTTTTCCATCTCGGTCTCGCGCACCAGCTTGATGGCGACATCGGTCAGATCGCGGATGATGCTGTCCACTTCCTTGCCCACATAGCCCACTTCGGTGAACTTGGTCGCTTCAACCTTGATGAAGGGGGCATTGGCCAGCTTGGCCAGGCGACGGGCGATCTCGGTCTTGCCGACACCGGTCGGACCGATCATCAGGATGTTCTTCGGGGTCACCTCGTGGCGCATCTCCTCGGAGAGCTGCATCCGGCGCCAGCGGTTGCGCAGGGCCACGGCCACCGCACGCTTGGCGTCGGCTTGACCAATGATGTGTCTGTCCAGCTCGTAGACGATTTCTCTCGGGGTCATCTCGGACATGATGGTGTTCCTGTATCCGGGGCGGGCAGGGCCCACCCCTTGGAAAATGGGGTTTGGCTGGCGGCCTTATTTGGCGGTGTAGTCCAGCACTTCGATGGTGTGGTTGCCGTTGGTGAAGACACAGATGTCGCCCGCAATCTTGAGGGACTTCTCGACGATGCTCTTGGCATCCAGCTCGGTGTTCTCCAGCAGGGCGATGGCGGCGGACTGGGCGAAGTTGCCGCCGCTGCCGATGGCGATGAGATCGTGTTCCGGCTGCACCACGTCACCGTTGCCGGTGATGATGAAGGATTTGTGCTCGTCGGCGACGGCCAGCAGCGCCTCGAGGCGGCGCAGGGCGCGATCGGTGCGCCAGTCTTTGGCCAGCGCCACGGCGGCGCGCTCCAGGTTGCCCTGATGGGCCTGCAGCTTGGCTTCAAAGCGCTCGAGCAGGGTGAAGGCGTCGGCGGTGCCGCCGGCAAAACCTGCCAGCACCTTGCCGTTGTAGAGGCGATGAACCTTGCGGGCGTTGCCCTTCATGACGGTGTTGCCAAGAGAAACCTGGCCATCGCCACCGATGACGACCTGACCGTTGCGGCGAACTGAAACTATGGTAGTCACTTTACTTACCTCGCTTGAGCCGAATGACGGCCTGACTGTGCATGGCAAGAGAGATGGGGATGGCAATCCGGCTTTTCAAGCCTGCGCTCTGGCGCGGCCAACGGGGTTGGCTGGGAGTGGTGGCGACTGGCACCAAAAGAAACAGGGCCGGGTGTTGCCACCAGGCCCTGTTTATGGACGCTGCGATCACCCCTTCTTGGGGATGCAGCCGCTGATGCCAGAGCCCTGCAGCTTGCGGTTGGCCGCATCGGCCGCCGCCTTGCCGCTGAAGGGGCCCACCATCACCTTGTAGACGGCGCCACCGGCCCCGTTCACCACCTGCAGGCTGGAGGAGAGCCCGGCGGTGAAGGCGATGCGCGCCTTGAGGGATTCCGCGGAATCCTGCGAACGCAGGGCGGCGCACTGCATCATGTAGCGTTCGTTGTCGGCCGTTGCAGGCGGAGTCGCTGCCTTGGCCTTGGCGGCCTCGGCCCGTTCCCGCTCCAGTTCGGCGCGCAGCTCCCGCTCCATCCGATCCCGTTCGGCCTTGCGGTCGATCACCTGCTCCTGGGCACTGGCTACCGGCGCGCCGGTCGCCGGCTTGGCCGGTTGTACCGGTTGCGGCTTGTAGGGCTGCACCTGGCCGATGGGGGTTCCGGGCTGGGGAATATTGGTCGGCACCGGCTGCGGCAGCTTCTCCGGCTGCAGGGTCATGGTTTCTGCCGGCGGTGGCGGCAGCACGCCCGGCTGGGGCGGCGGCTCGACGATGTCGACCTGCTTGTTCTCCAGCCGTTCGATGTAGCTCCATTTCTCCTGCGGCAGGCCGTTGCTCTGGGCCTTGGGCTTGTTGGCTTTCACCTGCTCCTCAATGGTGGGGGCGTCGTTGCCCTTGCCACTGATCATGTAGAGGAAACCGCCGAACCCCGCCAGCAACACCACGGCCAGCAGGGCCGGGATAACAGGAAAGCGGCGAGGTGCCGCTTTCTTGGTGTTGCGACCACCCGCCCGACGTCGCGGGCGGCTGCCGACATAATCCCGGGTCGCCATCTATTACATGCGCTCCAGGGTGTGGATGCCCAGTACGCCCAGGCCCAGCTTGAGGACCTTGGCGGTGGCGGCGCACAGCAGCAGACGGCTCTGACGGGTCGCCTCGTCCACGCCATCCTTGTTGATCGGACAGGCTTCGTAGAAGGTCATGAAGTTGCCGGACAGCTCGTACAGATAGGTACAGAGCAGGTGCGGCATGCCCTTGTCTGCCACGCCGTTGACCGCGTCGGAGAACTGGATCAGCTTCTGGGCCAGAGTCTCTTCCGCTTCCTCGCTCAGGACCACCTTGCCGCCCAGGGTGTCGGCATCGACGCCGGCCTTGCGGAAGATGGACTGGATACGGGTGTAGGCGTATTGCAGGTACGGCGCCGTGTTGCCTTCAAAGGAGAGCATCAGATCCCAGTCGAAGATGTAGTCGGTGGTGCGGTTCTTGGAGAGATCCGCATACTTGACCGCGCCCATGGCGATGGCGTGCACCACCTGGGCCTTCTCCTCGGCGGAGAGGTCGCTGTTGCGGCTCTCCAGCAGGGCAGCGGCGCGCTCTTCCGCCTCATTCAGCAGATCAACCAGCTTGACGGTGCCGCCGGAGCGGGTCTTGTAGGGACGGCCATCCTTGCCCAGCATCATGCCGAAGGCGTGGTGCTCGAGGGGCACGGATTCCGGCACATAGCCCGCCTTGCGGGTGATGGTCCAGGCCTGCATCAAGTGCTGGTGCTGACGGGAGTCGATGAAGTACATCACGCGGTCGGCGCCCAGGGTCTCGTAACGATACTTGGCACAGGCGATGTCGGTGGTGGTGTAGAGGAAGCCGCCATCGCTCTTCTGGATGATGACGCCCATGGGCTCGCCATCCTTGTTCTTGAACTCGTCCAGGAAGACGACGGTGGCGCCTTCACTCTCGACCGCCAGGCCGCGCGCTTTCAGATCGGCGACGATTTCCGGCAGCATGTCGTTGTACATGGACTCGCCCATGATGTCCTTGTTGGTCAGGGAGACATTCAGGCGGTCGTAGTTGCGCTGGTTCTGCTCCATGGTCATGTCGACCAGCTTCTTCCACATGGTGCGGCAGTACTCGTCACCACCCTGCAGCTTGACCACGTAGTTGCGCGCGCGCTCGGCGAACGCTTCGTCTTCGTCGTAGTGACGCTTGGCCTGGGTGTAGAAGGCTTCCAGATCGCGCAGCTCCATGTCGGAGGCGTGCTCGTTGGCCATCTTCTCCAGATAGGCGATCAGCATGCCGAACTGGGTACCCCAGTCGCCGATGTGGTTGGCACGCACCACCTTGTGGCCGAGGAACTCTAGGGCGCGGGCAGCCACGTCACCGAGGACTGTGCTGCGGATGTGGTGCACCGCCATCTCTTTGGCCACGTTGGGGGCGGAGTAGTCCACCACCACTGTCTGCGGGGTTGGCAGCTTCACGTTGGCGTTGGCGGAGGTCACCATGGCCTCTACCTGACCAGCCAGCCAGCTCGGGTCGAAGAAGAAGTTGATGAAGCCGGGGCCGGCGATCTCGACCTTGGCGATCAGATCGGAGGCGGGCAGGTGCTCGATGATGGCAGCGGCCAGCTCACGGGGATTCTTGCGGGCCGGTTTGGCCAGCAGCATGGCCAGGTTGGTGGCCAGGTCACCGTGAGCCTTCTCCTTGCATCGGTCTACTTGCACGCGGGCTTCCAGGTCCGCCGGCAGGATGCCCGCTGACTTGAGATTGGCTACCGTTTGTTCAAGTAGATGATGAATATGCTCTTTCATAACTGACCACCAAGGTTGCGCGTCGAAAAATGACTGATATATAAGGGCGTGAATTTTACCCGCATCGGCCCGAGAAAACTATAGGGATGACCCGCCGCTCGCGGTCGGGCGGATATTTCACTGCATTTGGCACCAGATCCCAGAATATTGGACGGAAATTACGGTGCTTATCCATTTCTACTGCATATCGAAGCGGCTTGTCCAGGCTATTTTCCCCTGATTGTTAAGGGGTTTTTTATTCCAACTCGTTCTGAATGATCTGCCCCGCCGCCCCGGTCGTATCAACAGGTACCTTTTACCGAGGAATCTGTCGATGAAACTGGCGCTGTTTCCCCTCTCGGCCCACCTGCTGCCCGGTGGCATCATGCCGCTGCGCATCTTCGAGCCCAGATATCAGCGCATGATCGCCGAGGCGGGAGAGCAGGGTTTTGCTATCTGCATGCTGGATCCTCGCCAGCCCGATGCGCTGCGCAACATGTACCCCATCGCCACCCGGGTACGGATAGTCGATTTCGATCAGCTGCCGGACGGTCTGCTCGGCATCACGGTGCTCGGCATGGAGCGGGTCAGGATCACCGATCTGTGGCAGGAGTCGGACGGCTTGCGGGTCGGGGAGGTGGAGGTGCTGCCCCCCTGGCGCACCGGCCGGC
Organism: Aeromonas sp. FDAARGOS 1408; assembly: GCF_019048665.1. Classification (NCBI taxonomy): domain Bacteria; kingdom Pseudomonadati; phylum Pseudomonadota; class Gammaproteobacteria; order Aeromonadales; family Aeromonadaceae; genus Aeromonas; species Aeromonas sp. FDAARGOS 1408. The sequence continues at coordinate 4,416,368 of NZ_CP077394.1, forward strand.
TCAATGCCGATCAGCACTCGTTGGCCAGGGCGCTGCAGGAGGTGTTCAACGACTATCCGGAGTACGCGGCCCTCTATCGCAACCCGGACTGGGACGATGCCAGCTGGGTGGCCCAGCGCTGGCTGGAAGTGCTGCCCATCCCCGTTGAACAGAAGCAGTGGCTGGTGGCGGCGGAAGACAACCAGCCGGCGCTCTCCCTGCTGAGCGGATTGCTGGTCGCCAGCCACTGAGCCGTTTTTGATGGCAGTGCCGGTGATCCTTTTGCCGCGCCGCACGTATTGGCACTCACCACCCTCTTCAAGGCATGGCGCAATGGCATATACTGGCCAATCACAATCGACTCCGTACAGGATATCGCCCCCCATGGATGACCCAGCCGGCGATCTCAAGTCCCTGCTCGTCAGGGTTGCCGAACATGGCGACAAGGCTGCCTTCGCCACCCTGTTCCAGCACTTCGCGCCGCGTATCCGCAGCTACGGGCTGCGCCACCTCGGCAGCGAGGCCAACGCCATGGAGCTGGTGCAGGAGACCATGCTGCTGGTCTGGCAGAAGGCCCGTCTCTACCACCCCGACAAGGGAGCCGCCACCACCTGGATCTACACCGTCATGCGCAACCAGGGCTTCGACATGCTGCGCCGGCGCCGCGCCAGCAAGGAAGAGCTCTGCGCCGAGGAGCTGTGGCCCATGCTGGAGTACAGGGCGGAAGAGGAGCACCTGAGTGGCGGTGAAGATGCGGTGCTGACCCGTCAGATGGCCCACTACCTCGGCACCCTGCCGGAACCGCAACAGCTGGTGGTGCGCGGCATCTACCTGCAGGAGCTCTCCCAGCAGGAGCTGGCGGACCGGCTCGGCGTGCCGCTCGGCACCATCAAATCCCGCCTCAGACTGGCGTTACAGAAATTGAAGGAACAAGTGGAGCAAGGCCATGATTAAAGCCCATCCCGTTCAGGCCATGTTGCGTGCCTTTGCCGCCGATGAACTGCCCCTGCCGCTGGCCGTCGGCGTCTCCGCCCACTGCGAACTCTGCCCCGACTGTGCGGCCCGGCTGCGGGCCTGCGAAGAGGAGCTGGCCCGGCAATACCTGGCCCCGGCGGAAGAGTGCGAGCCGCTGCCTGCGGCATTTGATGCTATGCTGGCCGGCATCCTGCAACAGCCGGTGGCCACTGCGGCCGCATTGAGTCAGTCGGCGGTGGCCCGGCCCGAGCTGCAGGTGGCGGGCCAGTCGTACCGGTTGCCGCGGGTGCTGGCCCGTCACCACGCCCCCAGCTGGCGCCACATCGGCGCCATCCGGCAGGTGAGCCTGCCGCTCGACGAGCAGGGAGCCCGTGCCAGCCTGCTGCACATAGAGGCGGGTGGCAGCATCCCTGAGCACACTCACAAGGGTTACGAGCTGACCTTGTTGCTGGCCGGCACCATCGAAGATGGCGACACCCGCTATCAGGCGGGGGACTTCATCTGGCGCGATGCCAGCCACGCCCACAGTCCACACACGCCGGACGGCTGCCTCTGCTACACGGTGCAGGACGCGCCGGTGCAGTTCACCAAGGGGCTGTCGCGGCTGCTCAACGGCATCAGCCATCGCCTCTACTGAGCCGACAAAGCAATAAAAAAAGGGACCCTCGGGTCCCTTTTTGCATGGTGCGCTGACCGGATCAGGCCACGAACACCAGGTAGACGGCGAAGGCCACCACGAAGCGGTAGATGGCGAACGGGATGAAGTCGAGGCGACGGATCAGCGCCAGGAAAGTCTTGATGGCGATCATGGCCACCACGAAGGCGGTGACGAAACCCACCGCGAACATGGGGAAGTCGGCCATGGAGAGGAAGTCGCGACTCTTGTAGAGATCCAGTCCGCTGGCCGCCACCATCATGGGCACCGCCAGAATGAAGGAGAACTCGGCCGCCGCCTGACGGCTGATCCCCATCAGCATGCCGCCGCTGATGGTGGCGCCGGAGCGGGAGAAGCCGGGCCAGAGCGCCAGGCACTGGAACAGGCCGATGCCGAACGCCTGCTTGTAGCTGATGTCGTCCAGGGTTTCGGAGCGTACCGCCGGGCGGAACTTCTCGGCGATGATCAGCAGGATGCCGCCGGCCACCAGGGCGTACATCACGGTCTGCGGGCCGAACAGATGGGCCTTGATCCAGCTGTGGATGGCGAGGCCGATGATCACGGCGGGCAGCATGCCGAGGATGATGTGCACCAGCGAGAGGGTGGCGTGTCCCTGCGCCGGCTTCTGGCCGAAGTGGATGCCGATGAGCCCAAACAGGCGGCGCCAGAACACGGCGACCACCGCCAGGATGGAACCCATCTGGATCACCACTTCGAAGGTGGCAGCCTTGGGGCCGTCGAAGCCAAGCAAGTGGCCGACGATGATCATGTGGCCGGTGGAGGAGACGGGGAGGAACTCGGTCAGGCCCTCCACTATGCCCAGCACGAAGGCGACAAACAGGGCGTAAGACTCTGTCATGTTTCAGATCTCTTGATTATTGGTCCGGTTGAAGTCGGCCCCGAGCCGAGCCGGGGGCGACCAATGATGGAGGAAAATCGGGCGGGCAACCAGTGAATATTGTGTTGGCGCCAGGCCCCGCCGGCGGGATCGACGGCGAGGTCATTGGTTTTCATTCGGGCCTACATGGCGTTCGGCGCTCAGCGGCCCCGATCAGGCGGGGCCCTGACCGGCCAAGATCCCCTCGATTTGCTGCAGCAGCGCCGTATCCAGCGGGGGCTGGGCCTGGGCCTCCACCGCGCTGACAATCTGCTGCGGGCTGCTGGCACCGATCAGGGCGCAGCTCACCACTGAGTCGCGCAGGACCCACTGCAGCGCCAGTTGCGACAGTGGTTGGCCCCGCTGCTGCGCCAGCGCATGCAGGGCACGGATGGTGGCCAGCTTGTCGGCGGTGATCTGCTCGGGCTTGAGGAAGGGGCTGGCACTGGCGGCGCGCGAATCCGCTGGAATGCCCGCCAGGTAGCGATCGCTCAGCAGTCCGCCCGCCAGCGGCGAGAAGGCGACCACCCCCATGCTGTGCTCGCGGCAGACCGGCAGGGTTTTAGCCTCGATGTCGCGCTGAAAGAGGGAGTATTTGAGCTGGTTGACCAGACAGGGGGTGCCCAGCTCCGCCAGCCGGGCGGCGGCCTGCGCGGCGAGCAGGGCCGGGTAGTTGGAGAGGCCGACGTAGAGCGCCTTGCCCTGACGTACCATCAAGGCCAGCGCCTGACAGGTCTCCTCCAGCGGGGTGCGCGGGTCCGGCCTGTGGTGATAGAAGATGTCCACGTAGTCGAGACCGAGCCGGCGCAGGCTCTGGTGCAGGCTGGCAAACAGGTATTTGGCGCTGCCGCCATCGCCATAGGGGCCATCCCACATGATGTATCCCGCCTTGCTGGCGATGATGAGCTCGTCTCGATAGGGCGCCAGGCTCCCCTTGAGCAGCCTGCCGAAGGTTTGCTCGGCCGACCCCGGCGGCGGCCCGTAGTTGTTGGCCAGATCGAAGTGGGTGATACCCAGATCGAACGCCTGGTGCATCATGGCTTTCGCGGTGGCGGGATCGCTCTCGGCGCCGAAGTTGTGCCAGAGGCCGAGAGCTATGCCGGGCAGGCGCAGGCCGTGACGACCGGCGGGTCGATAGGGCTGGCGCTGGTAACGGTCGGGGGCGGCGAGGTAGTGATCATCCATAACGACTCCTTGCGTGGGATTGTTTGCGAGCGGATGTGAGGGGTGACCCCGAGCCCTCTTCGCTCGGCATGTCTGCGCGGGAGAAGAGGGGGCCGGGGTCAGCTGGCAGCGATGAAGCGATAGCGGGTCTGGTGGCGATAGGTCTGCCCCGGCAACAGCCAGGGATCGCCCAGCTCGGGCCGGTTGGGGCTGTCCGGTAGCTGCTGGGCCTCCAGACAGAAGCCGGCGTGATCCCGATGGAGCCGGCCATCGCGTGCCGGCGTATTGGCCAGCCAGTTGCCGCTGTAGAACTGCAGCGAAGGCTGGTTGGTGTAGACCTCCATCGCCAGCTGACGATCCCCCGAGACCACCCGCGCCGCCCACTCGGCGCTTGGCCCGTTGAGCACAAAGGCGTGATCGTACCCCTTGGCCTGTTGCTGCTGGGGGTGGCTCAGCCAATCTTGTCCGATCAGGCGTTCGCGGCGCAGATCGAACGGCCCCTCCACCGGTGTGATCGCGAGCGGCAGACCGCTTTGGTCGGTGGGCAGGAAACGGTCGGCGTTGAGGTGGATGAGGTGGTCGCGCACATCGCCACCGTCCGGGTTGTCGTCGAGATTGAAGTAGGTGTGGCTGGTGAGGCTGACCGGGGTCGCGGCATCCGTGCTGGCGACGCAATCCACCACCAGATCGCACTGCTCCAGCCGGTACTCCAGCATGACCCGCAGGTTGCCAGGAAAGCCCTGATCCCCGCTACGGGAGAGCAGGGTCAGTCTGACCCGGTCCGCCTCCCGCTCCTTGATCTGCCAGTGCTGGCGATGAAACCCCGCCCGTCCGCCGTGCAGGCAGTGGGGCGGCTGGTTGGCATCCAGCGGCCAGCGCTGGCCGTCGCGCAGCAGCTCGGCGTTGCCGATGCGGTTGGCAAAGCGCCCCGCCACCGCCCCCAGCCACACCTGTTGAGCGGGATAGGCCTCATCGGCGCAGCCCAGCAGCACTTCACGGCGCCCACCCGCCACCGGCAGGGTGAGGGAGGTGAGGGTGGCGCCGAAGTCGAGGCCGCGCAGGCGCAGCCCCTCCTCGTTTTCCAGCTCGAACGGAATCATGGCGTCGTTCATAGTCTGCCTGCACCTGTGTTGCCGATCCGGCAGGCCTGCATCATACATGGGCTCATAGTTTTCCCGCCCCCGCGCTGGCGCGGCAGACGTAGCTGTCGGCCTTGAGGCCGAAGCGGGCCGGGTACTCGGCATCGACCGCGGCGATCACCTCGGCCACTTTCTCTGGGCGCAGCAGGGCGACCACGCAGCCACCGAAGCCGCCGCCGGTCATCCGCACGCCGCCCTCAGTGCCGATCCTGGCCTTGATGATCTCCACCAGACCGTCGATGGCGGGCACGGTGATTTCGAAGTCATCGCGCATGGCGGCGTGGGAGTCGGCCATCAGCTCACCGAGGCGCACCAGATCCCCCTGCGCCAACGCATCGGCGGCGGCCAGGGTGCGGCTGTTGTCGCCCACTACGTGACGGGCACGGCGGTAGCAGACCTCATCCAGCCCGGCCTTGCCCGCTTCCAGCGCCGCCAGATCGAGATCGCGCAGCGCCTTGACCCCGTAGTGACGGGCGGCTGCTTCGCACTGCTGGCGGCGGGTGTTGTATTCGCTGTCCACCAGGCCGCGACGGACGTTGGAGTTGACGATCAGCACCGCCAGGTCGGTGGGCATGGGGATGAGGCGGGTCTCCAGCGAGCGGCAGTCGAGCAGCAGGGCGTGATCCTGTTTGCCGCTGGCGGAGATCATCTGGTCCATGATGCCGCAGTTGCAGCCGACGAACTGGTTCTCCGCCTGCTGGCCGTTGAGGGCAATCTCGGCCTGGCTGATGGTGAGCCCCAGCGCCTCCTTGAAGGCCTGGCCAATGGCCACCTCCAGCGAGGCGGAAGAGGAGAGGCCGGCCCCCTGCGGCACGTTGCCGGAGACTACCAGATTGAGGCCGCGCAGGGGATAGCCGCGCTCCTGCAGGTACTTCACCACCCCGCGGATGTAGTCGCTCCAGCGCTGGTCGGCATGATGATTGATGGGCTGGCCGAGATCGAACAGGTCGCGCTGGTTGCCGTAGTCGGCGGCGACCACGTGCACCAGGCTGTCATCGCGCAGGCCGATGGCGACGCAGGTCTCGTAGTCGATGGCGCAGGGCAGCACGAAGCCGTCGTTGTAGTCGGTGTGCTCGCCGATGAGGTTGACGCGGCCGGGGGCCCGCACCAGCAGGTCGGGTTGTTGCTCAAACTGCTCGGCAAACACGGCGCTGACGCGCTGGCTCGGGGTCATGGGGTCACCTCATTGGCTTTGTAATGAACGGGAGAAAGGGTACGCAGGCGCTCCGCGGCTTGCTCCGGGGTAAGGTCGCGCTGGGTCTCGGCCAGCATCTCGAAGCCCACCATGAATTTGCGCACCGTGGCGGAGCGCAGCAGGGGCGGGTAGAAGTGGGCATGCAGTTGCCACGCCTCTGGGCAGTCGGAGCGGGGCGGCGCAAAGTGCCAGCCCATGGAGTAGGGAAAGCTGCACTCGAACAGGTTGTCGTAGCGGCTGGTGAGCTCCTTGAGCGCGATGGCCAGATCCTGTTGCAGCTCGGGGGTGAGCTCGAGCAGAGAGGGGACATGGCGCTTGGGCAGCAGCAGGGTTTCGAACGGCCAGGCCGCCCAGAAGGGCACTACCGCCAGCCAGTGTTCGGTCTCCACCACGATGCGGGAGCGATCCTGCAGCTCCCGCTCCACGTAGTCGACCAGCAGCGGGCGGCCGTGCTCCGCCAGCCAGGCGCGCTGGTGCTGCTCTTCGCGGGCAATTTCATTGGGCAGGAAGTCGCTCCCCCACAGCTGACCGTGGGGATGCGGGTTGGAGCAGCCCATGACGGCGCCCTTGTTTTCAAACACCTGCACCCACTCCCACTGGGCCGACAGCTCGGTCACCTGCTCCATCCAGGTGGTGATCACCTGCTCGATGGCGGGCAGAGGCAGCTCGGGCAGGGTCTTGCCGTGATCCGGCGAGAAGCAGATGACCCGGCTGGTGCCACGGGCGGCTTCCAGTCTGAGCAGGGGATCCTGCTCGCCACTGGCGGCCGGGGTGTCCTGCATCAGGGCGGCGAAGTCGTTGGTAAACACGAAGGTGTCCCGATAGTCGGGATTCTGGTCGCCGGTGACGCGCTTGTTGCCGGCACAGAGGAAGCAGTCGGGGTCATGGGCCTGGCTCGGCGCCTGGCTCACCTTCTCGACCTGACCCTGCCAGGGGCGCTTGGCCCTGTGAGGGGAGACCAGCACGTATTGGCCGCTCAGCGGGTTGAAACGACGGTGGGGGTGATCAACCGGGTTGAACATCATCACTCCTCAAGCTCAATAAAAGAAAATGCGGGCAGGGATGAGGGCGGGTGCGCCTCTCATCTGTGACCCTTCCCCCACAAAGGGAGAAGGGAGCAAAACGGGCATCACGCCTCGTACCCCTGCGGGTTGGCGGATTGCCAGCGCCAGCTGTCGGCGCACATGGCGGCCAGATCCCGCCGGGCACGCCAGCCCAGCTCGCGCTCGGCCCTGGCGGGATCGGCCCAGCATTCGGCGATGTCGCCTGGGCGTCTTGGTTCGATGCGATAGGGCAAGGGGCGACCACTGGCCGCCTCGAACGCCGCGACCATCTGCAGCACGCTCTGGCCCTGGCCCGTGCCCAGGTTGTAGACGTGCACGCCGCCCTTGCTGGCGCAGTGCTGCAACGCCTTGACGTGCCCTTCGGCCAGATCCATCACGTGGATGTAGTCACGCACACCGGTGCCGTCGACGGTGGGGTAATCGTTACCAAAGACCGAGAGGCAGTCGCGCCGGCCGATGGCGACCTGGGTCAAAAACGGCATCAGGTTGTTGGGGATCCCCTGGGGATCCTCCCCCATGGTGCCCGACTCGTGGGCGCCGACCGGGTTGAAGTAGCGCAGCAGGGTCATGCTCCAGTGCGGCTCGGCCCGCTGCAGATCCTCGAGGATCTCTTCGATGATCAGCTTGGAGCGGCCGTAGGGATTGGTGGCGCTGCGCGGGAAATCTTCCCGGATGGGCGTGCTGGCGGGGTCACCGTAGACGGTGGCCGACGAGCTGAACACCAGGTTGTGGACGCCGGCCCGCTTCATTGCCTGCAGCAATACCAGGGGGCCGTTCAGGTTGTTCTCGTAGTAGTCGAGGGGGATGCGGGTGGACTCGCCAACCGCCTTGAGGGCGGCGAAGTGGATCACGGCGTCGATCCGTTGCTCGCTGAAGATGCGATCCAGCAGGAGCGGGTCACGGATGTCCCCCCGATAGAAGCGGGGCTCGCGTCCGCTGATGGCGGCGATGCGGGCCAGCACGCCGGCCTTGCTGTTGCAGAGGTTGTCCACCACCACGGGCTCCATGCCGGCCGCCTGCAGTGCCAGGCAGGTGTGGCTGCCGATGTAACCGCAGCCGCCGGTGACCAGTACTTTCATCCTCATCTCCACGCTCAAAAAAAGCCTGTGAAGGAGTCTAGCCGAGGGGCTGGCGGGCAAACTGTGAACTGGCTAACAAATATGTGTAAACGATTACACTTGTTTTGGTGGTCATCATTTCAGCAATATGGTTTTTCCCCCTGTTATCAGTGACATTGCTCGGTATAATGGCCTAGTCCCGAACCGTGAAATAAGTGAAAACAGCATGAGTACCATCAAGGATGTCGCCCGTTTGGCCAACGTATCGGTGGCAACGGTTTCACGGGTGATGAACAACTCACCCAAGGCCAGCGCCGCCTCCCGCGAGGTGGTGTTGAAAGCCATGGCCGAACTGGGCTACACCCCCAATGCCAACGCACGGGCGCTGGTCAGCCAGACCTGCGACACCATGGGAGTGCTGGTGGGCGATGTGGCGGATCCCTTCTTCGGCGCCCTGGTCAAGGGGGTCGCCGCGGTGGCGGTGGAACAGGGGCTGCACCTGTTGATGGGTAATGGTTTTCACACGGCACGGCAGGAGCGCGAATCCATCGAGCTGCTGATCGGCAAGCGCTGCGAGGCGCTGGTGGTGCACAGCAAGGCGCTGAGCGACGAGGAGCTGATCGACTATGCGCTGCGGGTGCCCGGCATGGTGCTGATCAACCGCGACATCCCGGCACTCAAGGGGCGCTGTATCGCCCTCAACAACCGGCAGGGGGCGGCCACGGCGACCCGGCATCTGCTGGAGCTGGGCCACCGTCACATCGCCTTCCTGAGCTCCGATCACGCCATCGAGGATGCCATCCTGCGGCTGCAGGGCTATCAGGATGCGCTGGCCGAGGCGGGCGTGCGCGCCGACCCCGAGCTGGTGGAGAGCGGCATGCCCAACGAGGAAGGCGGCGAGCGGGCCATGCTCAACCTGCTGGCCAAGGGGCTGCCCATCACGGCCGTGATGGCCTACAACGATGCCATGGCGGCGGGTGCCATCTCGGTGCTGGCGGACAACGGCCTCAAGGTGCCGGAGGAGGTGTCGGTGGTGGGCTTCGATGACATCATCTATGCCAGATACCTGCGCCCCAAGCTCTCCACCATGCGCTACCCGGTTGAACTGATGGCAGCCCAGGCGGCCAAGCTGGCCCTGCAGCTGGCAGCAGGGGAAAGCGAGGTGGTACAGAGCCGCATTTACACCCCGACCCTGATCAACCGCCACTCGGTGGCGCCCGTTCGAAGCTGATCCCTTTCATTTACCTCCGTTTATCGCTCCGGATTGCCGCTTTTAAGGCGCTCGATCCGGAGCCTTGGTCTTTTACCTGCATTTAGCGCATTTTTACCCTGTTTTACTTAACAAATTAAGTGTAATCGTTTACATCTGTGTGAGCGGGATCGCCGATCACTGGGCAAATCTCCCCTACACTGCATACGTTTTCGGCGTTCATGCAGGGAGAGAGACGAATGCTCAGGGAGATAGTGGCCCGTCAGGACTGGCAGACCCAGGCGATTACCGCAGTGAATCGGCTGCCCGCCCATACCCCCTTGTTCAGCTGGCGCAACGAGGCCGCGGCGCGCGATGATCTCGCCTCGCCTTCGCGCACCCTGCTGGATGGGGAGTGGTGCTTCTCCTTCTTCACGGCGCCCGAGCAGGTGCCGGAGCAGTGGCTGGCGCAGGATCTGGCCGATGCCTGTCCCATCCAGGTGCCGGGCAACTGGCAGCTGGCTGCGGCCTACCCAGGGTTGCGGCCTGCGACCGACGTGCCCATCTACACCAACATCAAGTACCCCTTCCCCTGTAATCCGCCCCGGGTGCCCGCCGAGAATCCCACCGGCTGCTACTCCCGCGAATTCAGCGTGCCAGCCGACTGGCTCACCAGCGGCCAGACCCGGATCATCTTCGACGGGGTGGACAGCGCTTTTCACCTCTTCTGCAACGGTCGCTGGGTCGGTTACTCCCAGGACAGCCGGCTGCCCGCCGAGTTCGATCTGACCCCCTTCCTGCAGGCCGGCGACAACCGGCTGGCAGTGCTGGTGCTGCGCTGGTCCGACGGCTCCTATCTGGAAGATCAGGACATGTGGCGCATGAGCGGTATTTTCCGCTCCGTCAGCCTGCTGCACAAACCGGCTCGTCATCTGATGGATATACGGGTAACGCCCGAGCTCGACGCCTGCTACCGAGATGGCCGCCTCAAGATCGCATTGCAGGTAGCCAATGGGACCGGCCTGTCGGTGGAGCTCAACCTCTATGACGGCGGTGATCGGGTGGCGACCCTGTGCCAGCCGATCGGCACGCAAACCATTGACGAGAAAGGGGCGTATGACGATCGCGCCGAGTGCTGGCTCGAGGTGGCGGCCCCACGCAAGTGGAGCGCCGAGACCCCCCACCTCTATCGCCTCACCCTGACCCTGCTGGACGAGCGGGGGGAGCCCATCGAGAGCGAAGCCTGTGACGTGGGCTTTCGGGCGGTGGAGGTCCGTGGCGGCCTGCTGCGGGTCAACGGCCAGCCGCTGCTGATCCGTGGCGCCAACCGCCACGAGCACCACCCCGCAACGGGTCACGTGGTGACCCCCGCCGCCATCGAGCAGGATCTGCTGTTGATGAAGCAGCACAACTTCAACGCGGTGCGCTGCTCCCACTACCCCAATCACCCCGAGCTTTATCGGCTGTGCGACCGGCTCGGTCTCTATGTGGTGGACGAGGCGAACCTGGAGACCCACGGCATGACCCCCATGGGGCGCTTGGCGCGGGATCCCGCCTGGAGCAACGCCTTCCTGGAGCGGGTGACCCGCATGGTGGCCCGCGACTTCAACCACCCCAGCATCATCATCTGGTCCCTTGGCAACGAGTCGGGCTACGGCCCGGCCCACGATGCCATGTATGGCTGGGTCAAGGGGGCGGATCCGAGCCGCCTGGTGCAATACGAAGGGGGTGGTGCCGATACGCCGGCCACCGACATCATCTGCCCCATGTATGCCCGCACCCATCAGGATCAACCCTTCCCGGCGGTGCCCAAGTGGGCGCTGGCCAAGTGGATTGGCCTGCCGGGGGAGACCCGCCCGCTGATCCTGTGTGAATACGCCCACGCCATGGGTAACAGCCTGGGGGGCTATGCCCACTACTGGCAGGCATTTCGCGATCATCCCCGGTTGCAGGGTGGCTTCGTCTGGGATTGGGTCGATCAGGGGCTGGACAAGCTGACCGATGACGGCCGCCACTTCTGGGCCTATGGCGGTGATTTCGGCGATACCCCGAATGATCGCCAGTTCTGCTGCAACGGTCTGCTGTTCCCCGACCGCACGCCCCATCCGTCGCTGTTCGAGGCCAAGCGGGCCCAACAGCCCTTCGTACTGACCTTGCAACACCGCCAGCCGCTGACGGTCGAGATCCGCAGCGAATACCTGTTTCGCGAGACGGACAACGAAACTCTGCAGTGGCGGCTGTGCGAAGACGGCGTGGTGGTGAGCCAGGGTGAATGCCCACTCACCCTGGCGCCGCAGGGGAGTGTGACGCTGACCCTGCTGGAGCGGTTGCCGGCCTTTGAGCCGGGGGTGCTCGCCTGGCTGGATCTCGCCATCGTGCAGCCCGCTGCCACGCCCTGGTCAGCGGCCGGTCACGAGGTGGCGCGCCAGCAATGCATGTTGCCTGCGCCATTGGCGCTGCCTGCCGCCCGCACACCGGCCACCTTCATCGAGCTGGCGGATAGCTGGCAGATCCGGGCGGCCAACAGCGAGTGGCGGCTGGACAAGGCCAGCGGCCGCGTCCACAGCTGGCGCAAGCTGGGGCGCGAGCAACTGAAAGAGGCCATCGCCGATCACTTCTATCGGGCGCCGCTCGACAACGACATCGGCACCAGCGAGGCGGACCACGCCGATCCCAACGCCTGGATCGCCCGTTGGCAGCTGGCCGGGCTCAATGAGTTGCAGCATCGCTGTCTCGAGCTGGTAGTGAGCCCTGACCAAGGGGTTGTGACGGTACGCCACGGCTACTTTGTCGGCGAGGCGCTCAAGCTGCTGACTTGCTGGCGCCACTCCTTCGATCAGGATGGGGCCATGCACCTCGCCATCGAGGTGGAGGTGGCAGCCGAGATGCCCTCCCTGCCGCGCATCGGCGCCCTGCTCTGGCTGACCGACGAGGTGCTGGCGGCAGGGGAGGAGGTGAGCTGGCTGGGGCGTGGTCCGCACGAGAACTATCCGGATCGCCTGCTGGCTGCCGACCTCGGTCGCTGGCAGTCGTCGCTCGATGCGCTGCACACCGCGTATGTGTTCCCGACCGACAACGGGCTGTGCTGTGACACCCGTCAGCTGCGATGCGGCTCCGTCGAGGTCGAGGGACTGTTTCATTTCAGCCTGAGCCGTTTCAGCCAGCAGCAGTTGGCCCAGGCTCGTCACCAGACCGATCTGGTGGCCGCAGGCGGGCTCCATCTCTGTCTGGATGGTTTTCATATGGGGATTGGGGGCGATGACTCCTGGAGCCAGAGCGTGCGGCCGGAATATTGGTTGCAGCCGGGCGGCTACTATTGGAACTGTGTTCTACGCTGAATCTGAGCGATTGCTTAACAAGAAAGAGTCCCGTTCAGAGCCTCAGTGTCACCAGATAAACATAACTATATGATTTTTAATTGATTTGTTGCTATGTAACAGAGTGTAAACGTTTTCATTTTGTTGTCATGATCACAGAACGACATACAACAAACTGATTACATTAGGCTGGCGCCAGTTCACTTGGTGTACAGCATTCCCTACAAAAACAGATAGAGAGATCGGAGCATAACAATGAAAAAGATCACGACCATTGCCGCCGTACTGATGAGCTTGATGGCAGGAGCCACCGCCCATGCCGAAACCCGTATCGGGGTGACCGTCTACAAATACGACGACAACTTCATGGCGGTAGTGCGCAAGGCAATCGAGAAGGAAGCGGCTGCCAATCCGGGGGTGGAGCTGCTGATGAACGACTCCCAGAATGACCAGTCCAAGCAGAACGACCAGATCGACGTGCTGCTGGCCAAGGGGGTGAAGGCGCTGGCCATCAACCTGGTTGACCCGGCGGCGGCCCCGGTCGTGATCGAGAAAGCCCGTGGCGAGGACGTGCCCGTGGTGTTCTACAACAAGGAGCCTAATGCCGCCGATCTGGCCAGCTATGACAAGGCCTACTACGTGGGTACCGATTCCAAGGAGTCTGGCATCATTCAGGGTCAGCTGATCGCCAAGCACTGGAAAGCCAACCCGGCCTGGGATCTGAACAAGGATGGCGTCATCCAGTACGTGCTGCTGAAGGGCGAGCCGGGTCACCCGGATGCCGAAGCCCGTACCACCTACGTCATCAAGACTCTGAACGATGGCGGCATCAAGACCGAGCAGCTGCACATGGATACTGGTATGTGGGATACCGCCATGGCCAAGGACAAGATGGACGCCTGGATCTCCGGCCCGAACGCCAACAAGATCGAAGTGGTCATTGCCAACAACGATGGCATGGCGATGGGTGCCGTGGAGTCGCTGAAGGCCCAGGGCAAGACCGCCATCCCTGTGTTCGGCGTGGATGCACTGCCTGAAGCGCTGGCGCTGGTCAAAAGCGGCGCCATGGCCGGTACCGTGCTGAACGATGCCGCCAACCAGGCCAAGGCCACTTTTGAGCTGACCAAGAACCTGGCTGAAGGCAAACCGGCCGGTGAAGGCACCAGCTGGAACATAGTCAACAAGGTAGTGCGTGTTCCCTACGTTGGCGTAGACGCAGACAACCTGTCCAAATTCGAATAATTCCCTCCTCCAGGGCAAGGGAGATCCCTTGCCCTTTTTTCAACCAGATGTGATGGCTGATATGACAACACAGCAACAATCAGAATGGCTGTTGGAGATGATTGGCGTCAGTAAGAGCTTTCCTGGCGTCAAGGCACTCGATAATGTCAATTTACGGGTCCGTCCTCATTCTGTGCATGCGTTGATGGGCGAGAACGGGGCAGGAAAATCGACGCTGCTCAAGTGCTTGTTCGGCATTTACGAGAAGGATGAGGGCAAGATCTTCTTCAAGGGGCAGGAGATCAACTTCACCTCCTCCAAGGAGGCGCTGGAGAACGGTGTCTCCATGGTGCATCAGGAACTGAACCTGGTATTGCAGCGCTCGGTGATGGACAACATGTGGCTCGGCCGCTATCCCACCAAGGGGCTGTTCGTCGACCATGGCAAGATGTATCAGGACACCAAGCATATCTTCGACGAGCTGGACATCGACATAGACCCGCGGGTCAAGGTCGGTACCCTCTCCGTCTCCCAGATGCAGATGATCGAGATCGCCAAGGCGTTCTCCTATGACGCCAAGATCGTCATCATGGACGAACCCACCTCCTCGCTGACCGAGAAAGAGGTGAGCCACCTCTTCAAGATCATCAACAAGCTCAAGGAGAAGGGCTGCGGCATCGTCTACATCTCACACAAGATGGAAGAGATCTTCCAGCTGTGTGACGAGATCACCATATTGCGGGATGGCCAGTGGGTGGCGACCCAGCCGCTCAAGGGCATGACCATGGATCAGATCATCGGCATGATGGTCGGTCGCGAGCTCACCCAGCGCTTCCCGGAGAAGACCAACCAGCCGAAAGAGGTGATCCTCGAGGTCGAGCACCTGACGGCGAAGAATCAGCCCTCCATCCAGGACATTACCTTCAACCTGCACAAGGGGGAGATCCTCGGGGTGGCCGGGTTGGTGGGGGCCAAGCGGACCGACATCGTCGAGACCCTGTTCGGCATTCGCGACCGCAGCGAGGGTTCCATCAAGCTGCACGGCAAAGAGGTGGCCAACCACAACGCCCACGAGGCGATCCGCAACGGCTTTGCGCTGGTGACCGAGGAGCGCCGCTCCACCGGCATCTATTCGCGCCTCGACATCGCCTTCAACTCCCTGATCGCCAATATGGACAACTACAAGGGCTCCATGGGGCTGCTCAGCGACAACAAGATGAAGAGCGACACCCAGTGGGTCATCGACTCCATGCGGGTCAAGACGCCGACCCAGCAGACCCAGATCGGCTCCCTCTCGGGGGGCAACCAGCAGAAGGTGATCATCGGCCGCTGGCTGCTGACCCAGCCGGAGATCCTGATGCTGGACGAACCGACCCGCGGCATCGACGTGGGGGCCAAGTTCGAGATCTATCAGCTCATCCTGGAGCTGGCGAAGAAGGACAAGGGCATCATCATCATCTCGTCGGAAATGCCCGAACTGCTCGGCATCACGGATCGCATCATGGTGATGAGCAATGGCCGGGTCGCCGGGATCGTCAATACCAAAGAAACTGACCAGAGCGAGATACTGCGCCTGGCATCTCTGTACCTCTAGAGACAGGAAGACATTTATGGAGTCGGCTAAAAATTTCAATCTGATGCGGGCGCTCAAGGAGAACGGCATCTACGTGGTGCTGCTGGTGCTGCTCATGATCATCGTGATCAAGGAACCCTCCTTCCTGAGTCTCACCAACTTCAGCAACATCCTGACCCAGTCTTCGGTGCGGGTCATCATTGCGCTCGGGGTGGCTGGCATCATCATCACCCAGGGGACGGATCTGTCGGCCGGTCGTCAGGTCGGTCTGGCGGCGCTCATCGCGGCGACCATGCTGCAGGCGCTGACCAACGTCAACAAGGTGTTTCCCAGCCTGGGCGAAGTGCCCATTCCGGCGGTGATCCTGCTGGTGTGCGCAGTGGGAGCCCTGATTGGCTTGGTCAACGGCCTCATCGTGGCCTATTTGAACGTCACCCCGTTCATTACCACCCTGGGCACCATGATCATCGTCTACGGCATCAACTCCCTCTACTTTGACTCGGTAGGGGCTTCGCCGGTGGCTGGCTTCGACCCCCGTTTCTCGAGCTTCGCGCAGGGGTTCATCAAGCTGGGTGGCTTCAAGCTATCCTATCTGACCTTCTACGCCGCCATCGCCAGCGTGTTCGTCTGGGTGCTGTGGAACAAGACCCGCTTTGGCAAGAACATCTTCGCCATCGGCGGCAACCCGGAAGCGGCCAAGGTCTCCGGCGTCAACGTGGCGGTCAATCTGGTGATGATCTATGCGCTGGCGGGGGTCTTCTACGCCTTCGGCGGCATGCTGGAAGCGGGCCGGATCGGCAGCGCCACCAACAACCTGGGCTTCATGTACGAGCTCGATGCCATCGCCGCCTGCGTGGTGGGCGGGGTGTCGTTTGCGGGTGGCGTGGGTACCGTGGCCGGGGTGATCACCGGCGTGCTCATCTTTACCCTGATCAACTATGGTTTGACCTATATCGGCGTCAGCCCTTACTGGCAGTTCATCATCAAGGGCGGCATCATCATTCTGGCGGTGGCACTGGACTCCATGAAGTACGCCAAGAAGAAATAACGATTGGCAGGGAGGGTTGGCAGTGCCGGCCCTCTCTTCTGGAGGGATCCCATGCCATTCAAGGTCAAGATTTACGTCCTGTTGCTGCTGGCCATCCTGGTCACCATCGGTACCGCCTGGTTCAGCGTCAATCACTTCATCAGCGCCTACATCCGCACCCAGGCGACCAAGAACATCAACGAACAGATCTCCCTGGTCAAAGAGAAGCTGGCCGGCGACATCAATCAGAAAATCCTGCTGGCAGCCAACCTCAACTTCGGGGTGACCAACGTCAAGAAGACGCTGGAAGAGACCGGCTTTCACAACATCGTCAAGGTGATCGGCGACATGGCGTTCGACGTGAGCGGCGTCATCAACGACAGCAGTAAGGTCGATGCCCTGCGCAAGCTTATCCCCGCCGCCAACAACCAGATCACCGTCAGTCCGCTGCAGCAGGTGGATGGCAAGCCCGTCATCTCGATTCTGGTGCCGCGCGGTGCCGACTCTGCCTACCTTTATTACCTCGACATGAGCGAGTTCAAGAACCTGCTGGCCAGCGTCAGTGGCGAAGGGCGCTACTTCTCGCTGGCTGACGGGCAGGGCAATGAGCTCTACAGCAGCAAGCCGCAGGGGGAGAGCGAAGCGCGCCCCAATTCGCTGGATATTCGCGGCAGCAGCTGGACCCTGACCGGTTACATCGATCTCGATTACATCCACACCATGACCCAGGCACTCAACGGCCAGATCATCATGGCGCTGCTCGGGGTGGCCGTGGTGGTGATGGTGCTCGCCGTGCTGGCGCTCAATGTGGCCTATCGCCCGATTCTCTCGCTGCGGGACCTGGTGCTGGAGCTCTCCCGTGGCAGCGGCGATCTGACCCGTCGGCTGGCGGTAACCAGTACCGATGATCTGGGCCAGATTTCGGCCGGTATCAACCGCTTTATCGAGCGGCTGCAGGAGATGATGAACGAGGTGAGGAAGGCCAGCGGCCAGCTCAACAGCGGTATCGAAGGGTTGGCCAGCCAGACCGGTGCTGCCCAGTCCCTGCTGGCGGATCATGTGCGGGAGACCGAGCAGGTGGTGACCGCCATCAACGAGATGAGTCGCACCGCGGTCTCCGTCTCGGAGAGCGCGGCCAGCACGGCCCAGCTCACCGGCCAGAGCCAGCAACTGGCGAGCCAGTCCCGTCAGGTGGTCGATCAGGCCATGGCCAGCGTGATGGCGCTGGTAGATGAGGTGGAAACCACCGCCCGCTCCATCGAGGCGATGCAGCAGGATGTGCAGCAGATTGGCTCGGTGCTCGGGGTCATCGGCAGCATAGCCGAGCAGACCAACCTGCTGGCCCTCAACGCTGCCATAGAGGCCGCCCGCGCCGGCGAGCAGGGGCGTGGCTTTGCCGTGGTGGCTGACGAGGTGCGTTCACTCGCCGCCCGTACCCAGCAGAGTACGGCGGAGATCCAGACCATGCTGGCCAGCCTGCAGCAGGGGACCCGGACCGTGGTGAATGCCATGAGCAATACCAAGCAGAGTTGTCAGGGCGCCGCCGAGAACACCACTCGGGTCAACGAGTCACTGGATCTGATGGCGGGCGAGGTAGTGGAGATCAACGATCTCATCAGCCATATCGCCACGGCTGCGGAGCAGCAGAGCGCGGTAGCCGAGGAGATCAATCGCAACATGAGCGCCATTGCCGAGGTGATCCGCCAGCTGACCCACAACGGCGAGGCGACGGTGGCCAGTGCCGGCTCGATGCAGCAGACCTATGACAGGCTGCGGGAGATTGTGGGGCACTTCCGGCTGGAATGAGCAGATAGAAAGGTAGGCCGGGGTAAAAATGGCCAAAAAAGATGGGGGCGACTTGCGTCGCCCCCGATAGTCTTATCGCTCATATCCTTGAACGAAGTTGCTCCCTGCAATCCCTGACTATACCTCTTCCTTTAGGTTTCCCCTTCCCAATCCTTTGGGGTGTCCTTTAGCCATCATGGCCTGACGAGTCATCCGTTCCCGTCGCACTTTCTCCGTCCTGGGAGGTGTCCTTTACCACATCCTGTGGTGAGTCCATTTGCCCAACCCTGGCAGCCAGTCTTCCTGACCGACTTCATTGCGTCCGTGCAGGAGTAACTATAAGGATTTCATGGGGCGGGACAACGGCAGAGTGAAAAACGTTTTTACGCATCTCGTTACGAAGGAAACTTGTTTCAATATTTATCCTTTAATTTCATTGGTATAGGTATTTTTCGTTCATGTTTTACGATCTTATCTTCCGACTATCGCGGGATCTTTTCTGGCGCTTTACCTACATCGTCTATGGCGAATGTCTTACACCTTGTTCAACTGGGATTCAGAAAGGGGAAGCGAGCAGAGAAGGGCCATGCTGGCAACGAAGCATGGCTGAAGGAAGATAGCGTCAGTTGTGTGCCTGCAGTCGCTCATAGATGGTCTGGCGTTCTTCCGGGCTCAGGGAGGAGAAGTAGTGGGTAAACAACCGCAGCAGCAGAGATTTGTTCATGCCGTCCTGCTGGGTCAGGTTGCCAAGCTCATCGATGGCCGTGGTGCTGAGCGAGAAGGTGGCTTTCTTGAAGCTGGGTTTGAGATGTTCACCGCTCTCGATGAAGGCGAGTGCGGTCAGAGCCTCGTCCCGATGCAGAGTCAGCTCCAGGCTGACGACCTTGGGCTTGCCCTTGGCATAAAAATCCGCGTCCTCGATGAACTCGTCTATGGTGAACTTCTTCTGGTGATGCAGATTGTGTTTCTTCTTCAGGTCGGCAAGTCCCATCTCATACCCCCAGCTCCAGAAACTCCTTGGCGATGGCGCGGATCTCTTCGGCAGACTTGCCATCCGGCTCTATCTCCATCACCGACAATCCCTTCTCCTCGCTGTCGTCGTAGACGTTGCGGCCATAGGTGATGGAATTGAGCACGTCGACACCGAAGGAAGAGCAGACCTCCTTGGCTTCCAGTATCCGCTTCGCCTGGTTGGGCAGGGCGGGGCATTGGGTCAGTACCACGGCAGCCCGCAAGGTCGGGTTGACCATCTTGCAGGTGGTGATGAGGTCTTCCATGTGCGGCAGAGTCTTGAGATCGCGGCGCTTGGGACGCAGCGGGATCAGAGCATGGGTGGCGACGGCCATGGTGGAACGCAGTGCCCGGTTGTCCTGGCCGCCACAGTCGACGATCAGGTAGTCATAGCGGTTCTTCAGGCTGAGCAGATCGTTGCGGATGTTGCCGTAGAGCTGGACGCAGTTTATCTGGGGCAGATCCGGATTGTCGTTGCGCTCCTGGATCCAGTCCGAGGTGGTGCGCTGCGGATCGCAGTCCACCAACAGCACTTCGCCGTGAAACTGGGTTCTGAGGTAGACCGCCAGATTCTGGGCCAGACAACTCTTGCCGCTCCCTCCTTTTTCACCACCGACCAGCAGGATCATGACCGTCTCCTATCCCTATGAAAAACAGCTGCATTGAGTATAGGAGGGGGTTGGGCCATGACAAGCCAGGAGGAGAAGACCTCCTCCCGGGGTTTCGCTCAGTAGTGCTGACTGCCGCCGTGCCACTGACACACGTAGGCGGGTACCAGCATCTGGGGGGCCTGATCGACATGGCACACCACCAATGGCATGGCAGGGGCACCCTCCGCATGGACCAGTGCCGGGGTCATGGGCAGCAGCAGAGTGGAAAGCAGCAGCAGTGACTTCATCTTCATGGCTATCTCCTTGGTGACATAACAGGTGTGATCCTGATCACTTTCTGAGTTAAGCCGAGCCGGCTTGTGACGCAAGCTGCTGAAATAAATTCAACTAATGAAAAAAGTTTGAAAAAGCCCCTGCGCCGGCCAGTTGAAAATTGGCCGGCCAAGATGCGCAATTCGTGCATATCCATATAAGAGGTGAAGAGGCAACACTGCCTGTAGTCTGGCCCGGCAAGCGGAACAGACGCGATGCCATGATCTGGAACAACAAACAGATTATTCAGCGCGGAGCCTGGCCGTGACTTTTTATTTGCTGCGAGCACCTCGTAAAGAGCGCGGAAAATTCAAATATCTGCATATAAAATTCATTCTGTGTTGGTTGTGTTTTTATCTTCATGAAATTAAAGGTTTTTTGTTTTTGTGTTTATCCCTTTGTAGATATTTGGCGTGAATGAAACAAGGTGAAATATGAAATATGTGCCGAAGAAAGTGCGTATTTAAACGGGAGAGGTGAATGGGAGATTGTCAGTTCTGTTACCCCTATCAAAGAATAAACCGTGAATTTATTCAGTTCTGGGTGAATGTGATCAATGTCTAAGTTTATCGTGATTGGCAGGTCTAACCTCGGTCTCGAAAGGCAAGGGCAGGATAGAACACAAGCCGATTACCCTACATAAAGAATATCCCGCCTTAGCCACGAGCATGAATAGAAGGAATCTATTCAATCACTCGCAGGGACCACTGCTAGACGGAATATAATCATGAGCAAATTTTATGTAGGTTCTGAAGTTGGCCAATTGCGCCGTGTCATGTTGCACCGCCCCAACCTCAGTCTGAAGCGTCTGACTCCTTCCAACTGCCAGGATCTGTTGTTCGATGACGTCCTGTCCGTTGAACGTGCCGGTCAGGAGCACGACAAATTCGCTCAGGTACTGCGCGATCAGAATGTCGAAGTTTTCCTGCTGACCAATCTGCTGGCGGAAACCCTGGACGTGCCGGAAGCCAAAACCTGGCTGCTGCAACATCAGGTCTCCGACTATCGCCTCGGCTCCTCTTTTGCCAACGACGTGCGCTGCTTCCTGGCTGACATGCCGCACCGCGAGCTGGCCCGCATTCTCTCCGGTGGCCTGACCTACTCCGAGATGCCCTACAGCGGCGTCAACATGGTAGTAGGCATGCACGCACCGACCGACTTCATCATCGAGCCGCTGCCCAACCACCTCTTTACCCGTGACACCTCCTGCTGGGTCTATGGTGGCGTCTCCATCAACCCGATGGCCAAACCGGCCCGCCGTCGCGAAACCAACCACGTGAAGGCCATCTATCGCTGGCACCCGCAGTTTGCCGGTCAGGACTTCATCAAATACTTCGGTGACGAGGATCGCGACTACGACAACTCCACCATCGAAGGGGGCGACGTACTGGTCATCGGTCGTGGCGCCGTGCTCATCGGCATGTCCGAGCGCACCACACCGCAAGGGGTCGAGCACCTGGCTCGCGGCCTGTTCAAGCACGGCCAGGCCAAACAGGTCATCGCCATGCAATTGCCTAAACACCGCAGCTGCATGCACCTGGATACCGTCATGACCCACATGGACATAGACACCTTCTCCGTCTATCCGGAAGTCATCCGCAAGGATGTGAACTGCTGGAGCCTGACTCCGGGTGGTGCCACCGGCATGAACATCAAGGAAGAGGGTTACTTCGTCACCGCCATCGAGAAGGCACTGGGTGTCGATCAGCTCAAGCTCATCACCACAGGTGGCGACACCTTCGAGGCCGAGCGCGAGCAGTGGAACGATGCCAACAACGTGCTGACCGTGCGCCCCGGCGTGGTGGTGGGTTACGAGCGCAATACCTACACCAACGAGAAGTACGACAAGGCCGGCATCACTGTGCTGCCCATCCCGGGTGAAGAGCTGGGACGTGGCCGCGGCGGCGCCCGCTGCATGAGCTGCCCGATGGAACGCGACGGCATCTAACAAGACGGCGTGGCGCCGGCAGAGGCTGGCGCCACACAGCATCAAACTCGAGAGTAACACTCATGAAAAAACCAACTGTCGTCGTCGCCCTGGGTGGCAATGCCCTGCTCCGTCGTGGCGAGCCGCTCGAAGCAGATATCCAGCGCAAGAACATCGCCACCGCCGCCAAGACCATCGCCCTGATCGCTCAGGAGTACAACGTGGTGCTGGTGCATGGCAACGGCCCGCAAGTCGGCCTGCTGGCTCTGCAGAACAGTGCCTACACCAAGGTATCCCCCTATCCGCTGGATGTGCTGGGTGCCGAGTCCCAGGGCATGATCGGCTACATGCTGATCCAGGAGTTGAAGAACCTGATGCCGAGCCGCAACGTCACCGCGCTGCTGACCCAGGTGCAGGTTGACCCGCAAGATCCGGCCTTCGTCAATCCGACCAAATTCATCGGTCCCGTCTACGAAGAGGCTGAGGCCCGCGCCCTGGCTGCAGAGAAGCAGTGGGTGGTGAAGGCTGACGGCAAGTTCTTCCGCCGCGTGGTGCCGTCTCCGCTGCCCCAGCGCATCGTCGAAGGCGACGCCATCGAAACCCTGATCGCCCAGGGCCACCTCATCATCTGTACCGGTGGTGGTGGCATCCCTGTGACTTGGGATGGTCAGAGCCTGACCGGTATCGAAGCCGTCATCGACAAGGACATGTCTGCCGCCTACCTGGCCAAGCAGATCAAGGCCGACGCCCTGCTGATCCTGACCGATGCCGATGCCGTCTACCTGGACTGGGGCAAACCGACCCAGCGTCCGCTGCGGATCACCAGCCCGGACGAGCTGGCCGGGGTCAAGTTCGACGCAGGCTCCATGGGGCCCAAGGTCGAAGCCTCCTGCGAATTCGTCAAGGCGACCGGCGGGATGGTCGGCATAGGTGCACTGGACGATGGCCTGGCCATCCTCAAGGGCGAAGCCGGCACCAATATCGTCGCCACCCGTACCGTAAATGCGTAATTACCGACATATGTACTGAGAATGCGTAGTCAACACTACTGCCTGAATTGGTCTGAAACAAATATAGAGAGAACTCATCATGGCTTTTAATCTGCGTAACCGTAACTTCCTGAAACTGCTGGACTTCACCCCGCGCGAAATCCAATACATGATCGATCTGGCCATCGACCTGAAGAAAGCCAAATACGGTGGCTATGAGCGCAAACACCTGACCGGCAAGAACATCGCCCTGATCTTCGAGAAGACCTCCACCCGCACCCGCTGCGCCTTCGAAGTCGCCGCCTTCGACCAGGGCGCCCAGGTCTCCTACCTCGGCCCGAGCGGTTCCCAGATCGGCCACAAGGAGTCCATGAAAGACACCGCCCGGGTGCTGGGCCGCATGTATGACGGCATCGAATACCGTGGCTATGGCCAGGAGATCGTCGAAGAGCTGGGTGCCCACGCCGGCGTCCCGGTCTGGAACGGTCTGACCAACGAATTCCACCCGACCCAGATCCTGGCCGACTTCATGACCATGCTGGAGCACGGCAAGGGCAAACGCCTGGATCAAATCAAGTTCGCCTACCTGGGTGACGCTCGCAACAACATGGGTAACTCCCTGATGGTCGGTGCCGCCAAGATGGGCATGGACATCCGCCTGGTCGCGCCGAAAGCCTTCTGGCCGGAAGAAGAGCTGGTTGCCAAGTGCCGCCTGATCGCCGAAGAGACAGGCGCACGCATCACCCTGACCGAAGATGTGAAAGAGGGTGTGCTGGGTACCGACTTCCTCTACACCGACGTCTGGGTTTCCATGGGTGAAGCGAAAGAAGCCTGGGATCAGCGCGTCAAACTGATGACCCCGTATCAGGTCAACATGGACGTCATCAACGCAACCAAGAACCCGGATGTGAAGTTCATGCACTGCCTGCCGGCGTTCCACAACGACGAGACCACCATGGGCAAGGAAGTGGCAGACAAATACGGCATGAAAGGCCTGGAAGTGACCGAGGACGTGTTCGAATCCGAGCACAGCATCGTGTTCGACGAGGCCGAAAACCGGATGCACACCATCAAGGCAGTGATGGTTGCTACGCTGGGCGACTAAGGTCGCAGTAGTGGTGCCGGGGGGTGACCCCCGGCTTTTCGACCATGTGACAGCGGCATAATACCTCCAACCCTACGACCCGCAGCCTGCATGGATACCACACCCACAGAAGGAAGCTGGACCATGACCAAATTCAAGTTCCCGTCAGCCTACACGATACTGTTCGTGCTGATCGCCCTGGTGGCCGCCCTGAGCTGGATAGTGCCGGCCGGCAAATACGAAATGACCATGAACGAAGCCCTCGGCAAGGAAGTGCCGGTGGCCGGTACCTACAAGCTGGTAGAGGGCAATCCCCAGGGGATCGTCGACGTGCTGCTGGCGCCGATCGATGGTCTCTACAACCATGACACCTACGAGGCAGGCGCCATCGACGTCTCCCTCTTCATCCTGATCATCGGTGGTTTTCTTGGCATAGTGACCAAGACCGGTGCCATCGATGCCGGTATCGAACGGGTAACCGACCGCCTGCGCGGCCGTGAAGAGTGGATGATCCCGATCCTGATGGCGCTGTTCGCCGCAGGCGGCACCATCTACGGCATGGCGGAAGAGTCCCTGCCGTTCTACACCCTGCTGGTGCCTGTAATGATGGCCGCCCGCTTCGACCCGGTCGTCGCCGCCGCCACCGTGCTGTTGGGGGCCGGTATCGGTACCCTGGGCTCCACCATCAACCCGTTCGCCACCGTGATTGCCGCCAACGCCGCCGGCATCTCCTTTACCGACGGTATCTGGCTGCGCGTCGCCATGTTGGTGGCCGGCTGGCTGCTCTGCGTGGCCTATGTGATGCGCTACGCCAAGATGGTGCGCAGCGACCCCAGCAAATCCCTGGTGGCTGACAAGTGGGAAGAGAACCGTGCCCACTTCCTCGGCAACAAGAGCGACCAGATGCTGGAGTTCACCCTGACCCGCAAGATCGTGCTGGGCATCTTCGTCGCCGCCTTCGCCGTGATGATCTATGGGGTGGCCGTGCTGGGCTGGTGGATGGCGCAGATCTCCGGCGTCTTCCTGGCTGCCGCCATCATCGTCGGTGTCATCTCCCGCATGAGTGAAGAGGAGCTGACCTCCAACTTCATCGACGGTGCCCGCGACCTGCTCGGCGTGGCCCTGATCATCGGTATCGCCCGCGGTATCGTGGTGGTGATGGACAACGGCATGATCACCCACACCATACTGCACAGTGCAGAAGGGATAGTGACCGGCCTCTCCACCGTGGTGTTCATCAACGTGATGTTCGTGCTGGAAGTGGTGCTCTCTTTCCTGGTGCCGTCCTCCTCCGGTCTGGCCGTGCTGACCATGCCGATCATGGCGCCGTTGGCCGACTTCGCCAACGTGGGTCGCGAGCTGGTGGTCACCGCTTACCAGTCAGCCTCCGGTCTGGTGAACCTGGTGACCCCGACCTCCGCCGTGGTCATGGGCGGCCTGGCCATCGCCAAGGTTCCCTATGTACGTTGGCTGAAATGGGTAGCCCCGCTGCTCGGCCTGCTGACCGTGCTGATCGTGGTCTGCCTGAGCCTGGGTGCCGTGCTGGCATAAACGCCGACAGACATAGCCGTAAAAACGGGAGCCGCTGGCTCCCATTTTTTATGGCCGACCACGGGGCGGGCCCAGACAGCGCTTGGGTGAGATGGCAAACGGATTGGCAGACAACAAAAAGGCGACCCTGGGTCGCCTTGCTACATTGGGGGAAGGCTAGCGCGCCTGCTCCAGGGTGCGCACCACGGCGGCGTGGGCCTGACGGGTGCGGCTGATGTGGCGCGGGGCGACCAGCACCACGTCGTTGCCGGCGACGGCCCCCATGATCTCGGGATTGGCGTTGCGATCCAGCAGACGGGCCACCACGGTGGCGGCTCCTGGCGTGGTATGGATCAGCACCATCTGCTGGTTGTGCACCACTGCGCGCACCATGTCGTGAATGGAGCGGGTACTGCCGGCGGGTTCCAGCTGTTCGTCCACCAGGGTGTAGACCTTCTTGCCGTTGGCATTCTGCGCCTTGGCGACGCCGAGACGGCGCAGCAGGCGGGAGATGGTGGACTGGCTGATGTCGGCGAAGCCGCGCTCCGACAGCTCGCGGCGGATCTCTTCCTGAGTGCTGTAGCAGTGCTGGCCGATGATCTGGCGACAGGCATCCAGCTGGGCCAGGTCGGGCTCTTGGGCAACGGGACGGCTGAGGGTCTTGACCACGGCGAATTCCTTTGATGATGACCGACGGTAAACGCTCGATATCTGCCGCATTTGCTGAATATCAGCAAAAAATACTGGCAATCAATGCACTGGCAGGAAATGAGCGGGAATAACTCTCTTTGGATGGCAAATTATAACCAACTGGTTATTTGGTGATGTGACAGGGGTCAAAAATGGGCCCCTTGGGGCCCACCTGGATATCTTTTTGAGTCTGGTTCTCAGTAGCGTTCGCTGACGATGTCCTGGGTGAAGGACTTCTCGCAGTATTTGCACTTCATCCGTACCGCGCCTTTCACCTCGCGCACCCGGAAGTAGCTCTCCACCGGCTCGTTGTGGGAGATGCAGTTGGAGTTGGGGCAGTGGAACACCCCGGCGATGAACTCCGGCAGCTTGAGCTGGTGCTTCTTCACCACGGCGAAGTCTTCGATGATGTTGACGGTCGCCTTGGGGGCGAACAGCGCCAGCTGGTTGGCTTGCTGCTCGGTCAGGCGGGTGTTCTCGATCTTGATGAGATCCTTTTTGCCGAGGGCGCCGGATTTGAGGTTGAAGCCGACGGTGATCCGCTCCTGGGTCTCTACCAGCTGGAACAGCTTGAGGATCTTGATGCCCTGGCCGGCGGGGACGTGGTCGATGACGGAGCCGTGACGGATGGCTTCGACTTGCAGTTGGTTCTTGTCAGACATGATGTTCCCCTTTCCGTTAGACAGTTTCGTTCAGTACCAGAGCCAGCAGTGCCTGGCGCGCATAGACCCCGTTCTCCGCCTGCTGGAAGTAGTAGGCGTGGGGCGTCTTGTCGACCGCGACGTCGATCTCGTCGACGCGGGGCAGGGGATGCAGGATCTTCATGGTGGGCTTGGCCCCTTCCAGGGTGGCCAGTTCCAGCACGAACTTGGCGGCCATGTGCTTGTACTCGGTCTCGTCGAAGCGCTCTTTCTGGACCCGGGTCATGTAGAGGATGTCGAGCTCCGGCATCACCTCTTCCATGGTTTCATGCACGCTGAACTGGATGCCCTTCTCTTCCAGCTCTTCGCAGATGTAGTCCGGCATCGCCAGCGCTTCCGGCGAGATGAAGAAGAAGCGGCAGTTGAACAGGCTGAGGGCCTGGGCCAGGGAGTGCACGGTGCGGCCGTACTTGAGGTCACCGACGAAGGCGACGTTGAGGCCGTCCAGTTTGCCCTGGGTCTCGCGGATGGAGAAGAGGTCGAGCAGGGTCTGGGTCGGATGCTGGTTGGAGCCGTCGCCGCCGTTGATGACCGGCACGCGGGAGAATTCGGAGGCGAGGCGGGCCGCCCCCTCTTTCGGATGACGCATCACCACCGCATCCGTGTAGGAGCCGATGATCTTGATGGAATCGGCCAGGGTTTCACCCTTCTTGGCACTGGTGTTGCCACCGTCGGCGAAGCCGATGATGTTGCCACCCAGGCGCTGCACCGCAGTCTCGAAGGAGAGGCGGGTGCGGGTAGAGGCTTCGAAGAAGCAGCTGGCGACCAGCTTGTCTTTCAGCAAGCGGGTGTCGGGCTCGGCCTTCAACCGTTGTGCGGTTGAGACTACCAGTTCCATTTCAGACCGGGTCAGGTCCGTGATGGAGATGACATGTTTCTTATAGAGTGGATTGGTCATCGTCTGCATTCCCTTTGACATCAATGAAGGTTTTTCGGGCACAAAAAAAAGCCCCTGAAACAGGGGCTTTTTTTGAAAACAATTGGGGATCTGTGGGTCGGGAACCGGAAACAACGGGGCCGCTCTGGTGCGCTCCACCCGTCTGCAAGGCTGTTTTTTTCATCAAAAACTGCATCGTCCTGTCCTGACCTTTTTTCAAACCGGACAGATTATAGAGTCGCATTTTGAATTGTCAAAAATTTATTTCAAAGGCAAGATTTGCACGGAAAAACGTTTAAGTGCTGCGAAAAGGTCGGCAAACCCACACCTGATGCTGGGGCTGCAGTGGCTCGTCATCATGCACCATGGCGCGCAGATAGCCGAGCCTGTGGTGCCCTTCCAGCAGACAGTAGGGGTGGGGCAGGGGCTGTCCGTTCGGGTAGCTGTCCCCTGCCGTCGATGCCAGCACTATGATGGGTTCTGGCCAGCTCCCTTCGCGCAACATCCTCTCCCCGAGCCAGGAGCTGCGCACGTAGCGGTTGCTGCGCAACATCTCGCCCCAGCGTTCGATCACCTCCATATGGCGGGAGTCTATCTGGTCGATGATCCGGGCGGTGGGCCAGCTCTCGCACTCGAACTGATGGCGGGCGAGATCGATAAAGCTCCAGTTGGACTCAAAACCGCGCCAATGGCGATAAATCCACTGGATGAGCACATTTTCGGGAATGAAGGGCACCAGCGGGGCGACCCGCGCCAGATAGTCGGGCAGCGTCTCGGTTTTGTTTTCATCCCTGAAGTTGAGCGGTGCAAGTTGTTGCAGTAACCGGTAATTGAGCATGTGCAGCCCCCTTCTTGCCTGGCCCCAAGCTTAACCCTACCCCCATTGCGGTCAGTTTCCTACCCAAACAAGGCTGTAAATACAGCAGGTTACCCATTGGAGCTGCATAAATTGGCAGGATCTGCTCGTCCTTTGCGCAATCGCACCGAAAGTGAGAAAAAAGCCTTTACCTTTGATCCCGGCTTTGTATAATTCGCCTCGTTTGTTGCAGGGGCGTAGTTCCAATTGGTAGAACAGCGGTCTCCAAAACCGATGGTTGCGGGTTCGAGTCCTGCCGCCCCTGCCATTTTTCAGAGAAGCCAGCTCATTGAGCTGGCTTTTCGCATTTGCGGGCCTGCCACTCTCCTTTTGCACATCCCTTGTGCCGCCTGCTCTCCTGGCCTGGTTGCTCTCTCCATACCCGTCTATCCCAACCGCTAGTCGCTATTGCGCCACTCTGCCCTGTCGTTTCTGGCAATCGTGCTGCCGGGCCCCCTGTGCTACATAACAGGGTCGGTGCCCTGGCATGCCGCTGGCAGGTCGGCACTCAATGCTCAAGCCGTGGATTGTGGGCGTGAACATCAGCTGAGGAGAGCGAACCATGAACAAGGCAGTGGAAACCCGATTGAACAAGTCCCGACCCGGCGGCTGGATCCCCCAGGATGGGGCCCATGTCGAGCGCTGGATCCGGCGGATCAAGCACTACGTGAACCAGCAGCCGAGGGCGCTGGTCCCCCCCATCGCCGAGCTGCGTGACCTGGTCAATGCCGACCCGGCGCTGCATGCCCAGGCCGAGGCCATGTTCAAGGAGGCCTGGCGCCACAAGCACCAGACCCCGCTCGGTCAGCCTGAGGTGCGTTCGTTCGAGGAGTTCCTCGGTCTGCTCAATGGCATCATGACCACGGCCCCCGAGGCCTATCAGGACATCCCCAGCCAGGAACCGTCCGGCCTCATCGGCTTTCCCATCAATGCCCTGCTCGACTGGCCCATGGCCACCCGCTCCGGCTACCAGTTTTTTGCCAATGCCCTGGTCAACCAGCAGTTCAAGAAGATCCTCGACTACTGGGCCCAGTTCCTGCAAAGCCCGGCTTCCCGCTATGTGCTGACCGAGCCGGTAAGCCGGCTGGATCGCGAGACCCTGGTGGTGCCCTGGCTCGGCAAGGCGGCCAAGGCCGAGATGGTGCAGGTGGCGAACGAAGCGGTCGGGGAGGGGCCCAACCCCACGCCGGGCAGCTTCGAGCAGATCTTCGAGTGCGAGCCGGCGGCCGAATACCACGGCTTCGGCTGCTGGGATGACTTCTTCACCCGACGTTTTCGGGCCGGAGTGCGGCCGGTCTCGGCGCCAACGGATGACAATGTCATCGTCAACGCCTGCGAATCGGCGCCGCTGCAGGTGCGCAAAGAGGTGAGCCGCAGCGATCAGTTCTGGCTCAAGGGGCAGCCCTATTCGCTGGAGAACATGCTCGATTTTGACGATCTGGCCCCCCGTTTCGAGGGCGGCACCGTCTATCAGGCCTTCCTCAGCGCGCTCAGCTACCACCGCTGGCACAGCCCGGTGAGCGGCACCATCCGCAAGGTACGCGTCGTCAACGGCACCTACTATCTGGAGAACCAGTTCGAAGGCTTTGCCGACCCGCAGGGGGCGGATCCCAGCGCCCCCAACAACTCCCAGCCGTTCCTCACCTCGGTGGCGACCCGGGCACTCATCTTCATCGAGGCGGACAACCCCAAAATCGGCCTGATGTGCGTGGTACCGGTGGGGATGGCCGAGGTGTCGAGCTGCGAGATCACGGTGCAGGCGGGGGACAGGGTGAAGAAGGGGGATCCGCTCGGCATGTTCCACTTCGGCGGCTCCACCCACTGTCTGCTGTTTCGCCCCGGCGTCAGGCTGGAGTTTGACTTTCATGGTCAGACCCCAGGGCTGGATGCGACCAATATGCGGCTCAATACCGCCATCGCCCGGGTCAAGTAGCCCTGCCGGGCAGAGTATGGGAGGCCGCCTGCGGGCGGCCTTGTTGCATTCAGGCCTGCTGCCGGAGGAGCAGATCCAGATAGGCGCCTTCTATCAGCCGGGAGGGCTCAACTCCAAGCTGCGCCATGATGTCGTTGGCTTCCTGCATCCCCGCCTCAAGCGGCTCGTCCTCCTCCAGCACCACCTCCAGTTCGAGGAAGTGGCCGAGCCCCTGCACCCGATCGAGATGGATCCGGGTTCTGCCGACCAGCAACAGGGTGCGCTTCTTCTGCACCCTGCCGATCTGGCCCCAGGCCAGGCTGAGGGTCTCCCGCAGGCGATCCGGTTCATGTGTCGTGGTCAGCTGATAGAAGCTCTCCTTGGGGCCTTGTTGATCGGCGCGGCGGTAGAAGATGAGCTCGCCGGCCGAGGGGGACAAGGTTCGCAGCTTCAGACGACCGGCGTCACAGCGAAAGAAGGTGTCATCCTGCTCGATCTCGACGGGGCCCTGATCGGCGATGGCGAGTGCCTTGGGGAGCAGGTCATCTATCCGCTCTATGCTGGCTTTTATCTCGATATTTCGGGGCATGGCAGGCTTATCCATCAGGGTTTGAAGGAGTCCAACCTAGCACGGATTGCGTCCCTGCATAGCCATTTGTCGAGATGGATATCGGCCGAAGAGTGGGTGGTTTTTCGTGAGCTGTGGCACAACCTGTTGCCGAGTCATGATAAATCGACAGGATTCACTAAAGTCTGTTCAGCATGTGGCCGATAGCCTTGATTAAACAAGGGTCTCTCCCTGGCCCGTCACAACAACAAGGATCCGTAGTCATGACACTTTCGTTGCGCGGCAAGCTGCTGGCCACCAGTCTGGGGGTGGTGCTGCTGATGGCCTCACTGCTCGGCATCGTTGCCTTTCACACCCTCAAATCCCGCACCATGAGCGCCATCCAGAGCGAGGCGGTCAACTATGGCCACGCCTACTCGGTCGCCATCGGCGACTGGATGGCGGATCGCAAGAACACGGTGCACGCGCTGGTGAACCTGATCGCCGACAACCCGCAGGCCGAGCTGGTGCCGCACCTGAAGCAGGCCTACACCTCGGGCGGGTTCGGGCTCACCTACTTTGGCTCGACCCAGGGGGTGATGACCCGCCAGGACCCCTCCCTCAATACCGGCAACTATGACCCGCGCGAGCGCCCCTGGTATCAGGACGCGGTGAAGGCGGGGCAGCTCATCGTCACCGCTCCCTATGTCAGCGTCACCATGCAGAAGCTGGTGGTCACCCTCTCCGAACCGGTACGCCATCAGGGCGAGCTGGTCGGCGCCGTGGGGGCCAACCTGGCGCTCGACAAGCTGATCGACGAGGTACTGGCGATGCAGGTGCAGGGGGATGGGTACGCCATGCTGCTCGACAGCAGCGGCCTCATCGTCGGTCACCCCAACAAGGAGCTGGCGCTCAAGCAGATAGCTGAGCTCTCCCCCGAGCTGTCGGCGGCCACCTTCCAGCAGTGGGGCCGCGAGAACAACGAGCTGCACGCCGCCACCCTCGACGGGCGCGACGTGCTGCTGGCAGTGCAACCGGTGGCGGGCACCGACTGGCTGCTGGCCATGGTGATGTATCGCGACGTGCTGGAGGCACCGCTCGCCACCCTGCTGTGGCAACTGGTGGGGCTGACCCTGGTACTGATGCTGGTGTTCAGCGCCCTGCTCACCGCCATGTTCAAGTATCTGTTTGCCGATCTGGGCCGGGTCGCTGGCGCGCTGCACGACATCGCCCACGGCGAGGGGGACCTCACTGTCCACATCAACACCCGCAGCAAGGACGAGGTGGGTCAGCTGGCGGAGAGCTTCAACCAGTTCGTGGCGCGGCTGCACGGCATCGTCAGCCGGTTGCGTGACGTCACCGTCGAGCTGGCGGCCCAGTCCCGCGCCCAGGCGGCCGGGGCTCAGTCCCGCAGCCAGCGGGTGCGCCAGCAGCAGGACGAGATCGTGATGGTGGCCACCGCGGTGACCGAGATGGCCTCCGCCACTCAGGAGATCGCCGGCAACGCCGAGTTTGCCGCCACTACCTCGGGCGATGCGGTCAAGCTGGCGGTATCCGGCCAGTCGCAGGTCGGCCAGAGTCAGCGCAGCATCACGGGGCTCGCGGACGAAGTGGCCGACGCCAGCCAGATCATTGTGGAGCTGGATGCCCATGCCCAGAAGATCAGCGGCATTCTGGCCACCATCAGCGGTATCGCCGAGCAGACCAACCTGCTGGCGCTCAACGCCGCCATCGAAGCGGCCCGGGCCGGCGAGCAGGGGCGCGGCTTTGCGGTGGTGGCGGACGAGGTGCGGGTGCTGTCGCGCCGCACCCACGACTCCACCGACGAGATCCAGCAGATGATCGAGACCCTGCAGCAGACCACCCGCCGGGCGGTGGGCGGCATGGAGACCAGCCGCCAGCTGGCGGGGACCAGCGTGGAGGATGCGGAGTCCGCCAACCAGAGCCTGGCGCGGATCAACGAGGCGATCGGTTCCATCAGCGACATGGCGACCCAGATTGCGGCGGCGGCCGAAGAGCAGACCTCGGTCACCAGCGAGATCAGCCGCAACACCGAGAACATCCGCCACGTCTCCCAGGAGCTGGCCGAGCAGGCCAATCAGGAGGCGGCGCAGGCGGCCGAATTGAAGGGGCTGACCGAGCGGCTGGAGCAGGAGATTGGCCGCTTCCGGCTCTGATCCTTAGACAATCTTCCATGAAAAAGGGCAGCCCGCGGGCTGCCCTTTGTTATTTCACGACAGGCTCAGAGGTCTGCTTGACCCAGATGAGTTGATCGGTGGCAAAGCCCAGCGATGCCGCCTTGGCGACCAGCGCATCCACGTTGGCCTTGGGTGGATTGGGGGAGCGGGCGAGGATCCAGAGGTAGTCGTGGTTGTAGCTGGTCACCAGCGAGAGCTGGTAGTCGGGGTCGAGCTCGATGACGTTGTAGCCGCCATAGAAGGGGCCGAAGAAGCTCACCTTGAGCCGTGCCTCGTCCGGCTTGTCGACGAAGTAGGCCTTGCCCTCGGCTTTGCGCCAGCTGCCATCGCTCTGCTTGCCGCGGTTGAGCACCCTGACGCCGCCGTCGTCGCGCAGGCTGTAGGTGGCGCTCACCTGCTCCAGTCCGTGCTCGAAGCTATGGTCGAGGCGGGCGATCTCGTACCAGGTGCCGAGGTAGCGGTCGAGCTGGAAGCCGGTAACGGGGCGGATGCCGTCGGCGAGGCCGGTACAGGCCGTCAGCAGGCAGGCGGTGAGCAGGCAAAGCAGTGCACGCATGAACAATTCCTCTCTGGTTATCCCTCTATGATGCGCAGCTGGCCTTCCCGAAAGCGGGAGGCCTGATCCGTCGGCGTGCTGCCGAAGAAGCGCTTGTACTCCCGGCTGAACTGGGAGTTGCTCTCGTAGCCGACCCTGGCCGCCGCGGTGCCCGCCTTGATGCCGTCGTGCAGCATCATCATCCGCGCCTTGTGGAGGCGAAACGACTTGATGTACTGCAGCGGCGAGGTGGCGGTGACCGCCTTGAAGTGGTGGTGGAAGGCGGAGACGCTCATGTTCACCTCCCGCGCCAGCTCCTCCATGGTCAGGTTGTCGGCGAAACGCTGCTCTATCATACGCAGCACCCGAGCGATCTGGCCCACATGGTTGTGGCGGTTGGCGAGCGCCTGCAGCGCCGGGCCACCCCCTTCGTGCAGGGCGTAGAACAGCATCTCCCGTACCGTCTGCGGCCCCAGCACCCGGGCGTGATGGGGCTTGTCCATCAGATCGATCAGCCGTTCGGCGGCGCAGAACATGGCCTCCGACAGGGGCACCGAATGCACGCCGCTCTTCTGCGGAGCGGGAGCAGGCAGGGCATCCCCCAGCTCCAGCAACAGCTCCTGCAGGGTCACCAGGTTGATCTCGAGGGAGAAGCCGATGAGGGGCTGCTCGGGGGAGGCGAAACACTCGCACTCGCAGGGCAGCGGCAGGGTCATCAGCAGGTAGTGGTTGGGGTCGTAGCGAAACACCTGGTCCGCCAGATAGCCCACCTTGTGTCCCTGCAGGATCACTATCATCCGCGGCTGGTAGAGTACAGGGGTGCGGCCGTGGTATTCGGTGGTGTAGATGAGGCTCACCTGATCCACCGGCGAGGGAGTGATGCCGGGAGCGGTGACGTGGCGAGTCAGCTTGGCGGCGAGGTCGGTGTAGCGTGTCTGCATGGGATGCTCTTGGAGTCTGTTCTGGCTGCTTTGTAGAAATAGGCAAAGAACTAGCAGGATGTTGTCTTGATGGTATTGGTTGTCTGGAGAAAAATGCAATTACATTTTTGCGGCCTGGCCGCCAGAGACTAAAAAGGCAATGTCGATGAACAACTTCACCCTGCATACCCCGACCAAGATCCTGTTCGGCAAGGGCCAGGTCGCCCAGCTGCGTGAACAGCTGCCGCGCGACGCCCGCATCCTCATCACCTACGGTGGCGGCAGCGTGGTGCGCAGCGGCCTGCTGGCCCAGATCCGCAGCGAACTGGCCGGCATGACCCTGTTTGAATTCGGCGGCATCGAGCCCAACCCCACCTACGAGACCCTGATGGGGGCGGTCGAGCTGGCCCGCGCCGAGCGGGTCGACTTCCTGCTGGCCGTCGGCGGCGGCTCCGTGCTGGACGGCACCAAGTTCATCGCCGCGGCTGCCCATTATGATCCGGCCCGGGATCCCTGGCACATCCTCGAGACAGTGGGCAACGAAGTGCGCTCCGCCATCCCGCTCGGCGCCGTGCTGACCCTGCCGGCCACCGGTTCCGAGATGAACATGGGTGCCGTGGTGACCCGGCGCAGCAGCGGCGACAAGGTGCACTTCTTCTCGCCCTTCGTGATGCCGCGCTTTGCCGTGCTCGACCCCGTGCTCACCTACACCCTGCCGGCCCGTCAGGTGGCCAACGGGGTGGTGGATGCCTTCGTGCACATCCTGGAGCAGTACCTCACCTACCCGGTCAACGCCAAGGTGCAGGATCGCTTCGCCGAGGGCCTGCTGCTGACCCTGCTGGAAGAGGGCCCCAAGGCGCTGGTGGAACCGGAAAACTACGAGGTGCGCGCCAACATCATGTGGAGTGCCACCCTGGCGCTGAACGGCCTGATCGGAGCCGGTGTACCGCAGGACTGGGCCACCCACATGCTGGGCCACGAGATCACCGCCCTGCACGGCCTCGACCACGCCCAGACCCTGGCGGTGGTGCTGCCGGCCCTGCTGCAGGCCAAGCGCCAGCAGAAACACGCCAAGCTGCTGCAATACGCCGAGCGGGTGTGGGATCTGCGCAGTGGCAGCGAGGCTGAGCGCATCGACGACGCCATCGCCGCCACCCGCGACTTCTTCGAGCGGATGGGGATCAAGACCCGGCTGCGGGATTACGGCGTGGCGGACGCAGGAATTGATACCCTGCTCGGCAAGCTGGCGGAACACGGCATGATCGCCATCGGCGAGCATGGCGATATCGACCTGGTGCAGAGCCAGCATATTTATGAGGCGGCCTGGTAAGCCGGGCACACCGGTCAGTCACCATCGAAACGATTAAATAACAGGGGCCGGATCCGCCTATTTGGCGGGTAGACGGCCCCTTGTCTGTTACAAAACAGTTACTTTTTTCGTTTTCGGCCTGATATCTGTGATCCGTGCGGATTTCGTAAGAACAAAAAGCGCTAAGATAGAGGGCCGGTAAAACATTTTTTTTGACTGGTTGGATCACTTTTTCCAGCGCTTTTTACTGGTATAAGTCGCTAATTTGGTTTGTTTTTTTAAATCATGGTCCGGGACGGGCTGAATTCTGTACGCGCGCTGCCGGGACTGCGGTTGTAATAAAACTCCAAAATTTGATACTAATCACCTTCGCGCCTGAAAAGCGGGGGCCTGACCATGACAGGAGGTTGAGGTAAAGCCTACTGATTTTCATAACAAAGGGCCCGTGACCTGCACTTTGGTCATGTCTTGTTTCGCCAGAAATGCGACACTGGGCAGCGATTGTTTATTAACCATCAGGGAATAGTCATGCAGATTGGAATACCGAGAGAGAGTCTCGCCGGTGAGACCCGGGTCGCAGCGACCCCGGCCACCGTTGAGCAGCTGAAAAAGCTCGGCTTCGAGGTCGCTATCGAGGCCGGTGCCGGCCTGCTGGCCAGCTTCGATGATGCCGCCTTCGAGGCTGCCGGTGCCAGCGTGGTGCCGAGCGTCTGGCAAGCCGACCTCATCTTCAAGGTCAATGCGCCGACCGATGCCGAGATCGCACAAATTAAAGATGGTGCCACTCTGGTGAGCTTCATCTGGCCCGCCCAGAACCCTGAGCTGGTCAAAAAGCTGTCCGAGCGCAACATCAATGTGATGGCGATGGACATGGTGCCGCGGATCTCCCGTGCCCAGTCCCTCGATGCCCTCTCCTCCATGGCCAACATCGGTGGCTATCGCGCCGTCGTTGAAGCCGCGCACCAGTTTGGTCGCTTCTTCACCGGCCAGATCACCGCCGCCGGTAAAGTGCCGCCCGCCAAGGTGCTGGTGATCGGTGCCGGTGTCGCCGGTCTGGCCGCCATCGGTACTGCCGGTTCCCTCGGTGCCATCGTGCGTGCGTTCGATACCCGTCTGGAAGTGGCCGAGCAGATCGAGTCCATGGGTGGCGAATTCCTCAAGCTCGACTTCGGCGGCGAGGATGGTTCCTCCTCCGATGGTTATGCCAAGGTCATGAGCGAAGAGTTCATCGCGGCCGAGATGGCGCTGTTTGCCCAGCAGGCCAAGGAAGTGGACATCATCATCACCACCGCCCTGATCCCGGGCAAGCCGGCACCCAAGCTGATCACCAAAGAGATGGTGGACAGCATGAAGCCGGGTTCCGTCATCGTGGACATGGCTGCCCAGGCTGGCGGCAACTGCGAATACACGGTATCGGGTGAACTGCATGTCACCGACAACGGCGTCAAGGTGATCGGTTACACCGATCTGCCGGGTCGTCTGCCTGCCCAATCCTCCCAGCTCTACGGTACCAACCTGGTCAACCTGATGAAGCTGATGTGCAAGGAGAAGGACGGCAACGTCGCCATCGACTTCGAAGACGTGGTGCAGCGCAACATGACGGTGATCCAGGCCGGTGAAGTGACCTTCCCGCCGCCCGCCATCTCCGTCTCTGCCGCCCCGCAGAAGCCAGCCGCCGCCAAACCGGCTGCCAAGAAAGAAGAGGCCAAACCCTCCAACAAGAAGTTCGTGTTCGGTGCCCTCGGCATCGCCGCCTTCGGCTGGGTTGCTGCCGTGGCGCCTGCCGCGTTCCTCTCTCACTTCACCGTATTCATCCTGGCCTGTGTGGTCGGTTACTACGTGGTGTGGAACGTCTCTCACGCCCTGCACACGCCGCTGATGTCGGTCACCAATGCCATCTCCGGCATTATCGTGGTCGGTGCCCTGCTGCAGATTGGGCAAGGGTCGACCCTGGTCACTGCATTGGCCTTCATCGCCGTGCTGATTGCCAGTATCAACATCTTCGGCGGCTTCACCGTCACTCAGCGCATGCTGAAGATGTTCCGTAAGGATTAAGGGGGTTTAACGTGTCTCAAGGACTGGTAACAGCATCCTATATCGTTGCCGCCGTGCTCTTCATCCTCAGTCTCGCGGGACTGTCGAAGCAAGAGACGGCCAAACATGGCAACCTGTTCGGTATCGCGGGTATGGCCATCGCCCTGCTCGCCACCGTATTCAACCCGGAAACCAGTGGCGTTCACTGGATCATCCTGGCCATGGTGATCGGCGGTGCCATCGGCGTGCGTCTGGCGCTCAAGGTCGAGATGACCGAAATGCCCGAGCTGGTGGCCGTGCTGCACAGCTTCGTGGGTATGGCGGCCGTGCTGGTGGGCTTCAACAGCTTCATCGATCTGCACCCGTCTGCTCCGGCTGAAGTGGTGGTCTCTGTCGGTTCCAACCTGGATGCCACTCTGGCTGCGGCCCGCGCCGCCTTCGAACAGGCCAACAGCGTCGCCCAGGTCGAGCACCTGACCGGCGCCATGCTGAACATCCACCTGGTGGAAGTGTTCCTGGGCGTCTTCATCGGTGCGGTGACCTTCACCGGTTCCGTGGTGGCGTTCGGCAAGCTGCGTGGCCTGATCTCTTCCAAGCCGCTGATGCTGCCGCACCGCCACAAGCTGAACCTGCTGGCCGTGGTGGTCTCCATCGCGCTGATGATCCACTTCGTCAACGCCGGTGGCTCCACCTTCGCCCTGCTGGTGATGACCCTGATCGCCTTCGCCTTCGGCTGGCACCTGGTTGCCTCCATCGGCGGCGCCGACATGCCGGTGGTGGTCTCCATGCTGAACTCCTACTCCGGTTGGGCGGCGGCGGCGGCGGGCTTCATGCTCTCCAACGACCTGCTGATCGTCACCGGTGCCCTGGTGGGTTCTTCCGGTGCGATCCTCTCCTACATCATGTGCAAGGCGATGAACCGCTCCTTCATCTCCGTGATCGCCGGTGGCTTCGGCTCCGACGGTGTGGCCTCCACGGCCGACCAGGAGATGGGCGAATACCGCGAGACCAGCGCCGAAGACGTGGCCGAGCTGCTGAAAAACTCCAGCTCCGTCATCATTACCCCGGGCTACGGCATGGCGGTGGCACAGGCCCAGTATCCG
This sequence comes from Aeromonas sp. FDAARGOS 1408, assembly GCF_019048665.1. Classification (NCBI taxonomy): domain Bacteria; kingdom Pseudomonadati; phylum Pseudomonadota; class Gammaproteobacteria; order Aeromonadales; family Aeromonadaceae; genus Aeromonas; species Aeromonas sp. FDAARGOS 1408. The sequence continues at coordinate 4,455,732 of NZ_CP077394.1, forward strand.
GTGGCCGAGATCACCCAGAAGCTGCGTGACCGCGGCGTCAAGGTGCGCTTCGGTATTCACCCGGTTGCCGGTCGTCTGCCTGGCCACATGAACGTGCTGCTGGCGGAAGCGAAAGTCCCGTACGACATCGTGCTGGAAATGGACGAAATCAACGAAGACTTCAGCGATACCGACACCGTGCTGGTGATCGGTGCCAACGACACCGTCAACCCGGCTGCCATGGAAGATCCGGGTAGCCCCATCGCCGGCATGCCGGTGCTGGAAGTGTGGAAGGCGCAGAACGTCATCGGCTTCAAGCGTTCCATGAACACTGGCTATGCCGGTGTGCAGAACCCGCTGTTCTTCAAAGAGAACACCCAGATGCTGTTCGGCGATGCCAAGGCCAGCGTCGAGGCCATCCTGAAAGCGCTGTAAGCGCCGGAGAGGAAAGCAAAAAGGAGGCTGCGGCCTCCTTTTTTATTACTTACTTTTTGGTATATCCTCAGCCAATGCACAGAGGGAGAGCGTGGCATGGTGTGGCGGAAAGGATGGATCCTGTTTTGTCTCTGGTGGGGGAGCCTGGTGCAGGCCGCCGAGCCGCCGACCCTGACTCTGCTCACCGAACTGTGGCCGCCTTATGTGATGCGCCTCGACGACGGCAGTCTGGGTGGTGCCGATCTTGAGCTGGCCCGCACCGTGCTCAAACGGATGGGCTACCAGACCACGGTCAAGGTGCTGCCCTGGAAGCGGGTGCTGCAGGAGGCCAGGTTCCAGCGCGGCGATGCCGTGGTCGACGTCTTCTTCGAGGAGCGGCGGCTGGAGTGGCTGCACTATCCGGATGAACCCCTCTCCCAGAGCGGCGAAGTGATCTTCTTCCCCTTCAGCAAGCCTGTCGACTATCAGAGCCTGGAGAGCCTCAAGGGGCTGCGTATCGGCACCCAGGCAGATTACGCCTATGGCGAGCCCTTCCTGACCTCGGCCCTGTTCACCCGGGTGCCCATGACCGGGGAGAGCAACATGATCAAGCAGCTGCACCTGATGATGGCCGGCCGGCTGGATGCGGTGGTGATGAACCAGATAGTGGGCCGTTACCTGCTCAAGGGGCAGGGGCTGCAGGATCAGGTAGGTCACAGCGAAAAGATGGTGACCGAGAGCAACCGCAACTTTCTCGCCTTTACCCACAGGCCCGGCAACGAACGGCTGGCCTATCAGTTTTCCCTCGCCCTCAAGGCCTTCAAGCAGACCCCCGAGTATCAGGCCCTGCTGACCCGCTACGGGCTCTGACCCCGTCTTGAACCGGCGGTACCGGGCCGCTATCGCCTTGTTGTGCGCCTGTTCACATTTTGTGGCACTTCACCGCCAGTGGGGCATAATGCCTGTGCAAAAAGCGAGTCGGCTCAATTTTATTTGAGTCCTATTGCTTTAGCGTTACCAAAAGTTGATCGGATTGCCCAGCGCCGCAGCGGCTCCGATCATAGGCGTGGCCCTCATTCGGCTGCCGCCAGCCCGGCATCTCCCGCCATACTGGTTATATGTCGCTCCGCCGTTGCACGGCGGGCCGGACAGCACAATACACGCCCCCATGCGGGCACCATGAACATGAGACACATCGCAATGAACGCACAATGGACCGACTTTATTACCCTGCTCAAGCGTGAAGTGGTGCCGGCCCTTGGCTGCACCGAGCCCATGTCGGTGGCGCTGGCGGCGGCCAACTGCCGCAAGCTGCTGGGGCAGGTGCCGACCCGCGTCAGCGTCTGGGTCAGCGGCAACCTGTTCAAGAACGGCATGGGGGTCGGGGTGCCGGGCACCGGCATGATAGGGCTGCCGGTGGCAGCGGCGGTCGGCATCACCGGCGGCAACCCGGATGCCGGGCTGGAGGTGCTCAAGACCCTCACACCGGATCAGGTCGAGGCCGCCAAGGCGCTGCTGCCCGCCATCAAGGTGGACGTGAAGGACGTGCCGGACGTGCTCTACGCCGAGGTGCTGGCGGAAGTGGACGGCCACAGCGCCCGGGTGGTGATCTGTACCGACCACACCCGCATCATCCTGATGGAGCGCGATGGCGAGGTGCTGATGGCGCAGGACAGTGCCCCTGGCGTGCAGATCCAGGCCGCCCCTGCTAGCAAGCCCGCCATGACCCTGCGCGAGATTGTCGAGTTCGCCCTGCAGGTGCCGCTGGTCGAGATCGACTTCATCCGCGAGGCGGCTACCATGAACCAGGCGCTGGCGGACGAAGGGCTGCAGGGGTATGGCCTGCGCATCGGCAAGATCCTCACCGAGCAGGTGGAGCGCAAGCTGCTCTCCGATGATCTGATGACCCTGGCCATGCGCCTCTCTTCCGCCGCCTCCGACGCGCGGATGGATGGCGCCATGCTGCCCGCCATGTCCAACTCGGGCTCCGGCAACCAGGGCATTGCCGCCACCATGCCGGTGGTCGCCGCCGCCCGCTTCCTCAAGGCGAGCGACGAGCAGCTGACTCGGGCGCTGGTGATGAGCCACCTGGTCGCCATCTACATCAAGACCTACCAGAACAAGCTGTCGGCCCTCTGTGCCGCCAGCACCGCCGCCATGGGGGCGGGGGCCGCCATCACCTGGCTGCTGGGTGGTCAGTTCGAGCAAATTAGTCACTGCATCAACAACATGATTGGTGACGTTTCCGGTATCATCTGCGACGGTGCCGGCAGCGCCTGTTCCATGAAGGTCTCTACCTCCACCTCGGCGGCGGTGAAATCCTCGCTGATGGCCATCAACAATCTGCGGGTCCCCCAGAGCGAAGGCATCGTCTCCGACGATGTGGATCAGACCATCGCCAACCTGGGCCGCCTCTCCAAACAGGGGATGCTGGATACCGATATCGAGATCATCAACATCATGCGGGCCAAGCAACAAGGCAAGGCCGAGTGATGCAAGAGGGTGGCGCAGGCCACCCTCCGTTTTTCTGCCAGTTGACGCCACCCCGGCCATACCGGGGGGCGCGCCGCCACGACGCGGCAGGTTTCAGGGAGGAGTGCGTACTGGGCACTCGTCCGCACACTTCGGGCCTGGCCCGATCATTTTGGGGAATATCGTCATGACTCTTAGCGTTATAGGTAATCTGGCCATCCTGGCCATGTTGCTGCTGTTTCTCTATCGGTTGCAGCAGACCCACGTCAGCTTCACCCGCCGGGTCTTCTCGGGGCTGGGGCTGGGTATCCTGTTCGGCGCCGCCCTGCAGCTGCTCTACGGGGCCGGTTCCGACGTGCTGGTGCAGACCGGCGACTACCTGGATATCGTCGGCAGCGGCTACGTGAAACTGCTGCAGATGATCATCATCCCGCTCATCATGGTCTCCATCATAGGGGCCATCCTCAAGCTCAACGGTGGCACCGCCCTTGGCAAGATCAGCGCCATGACCATAGGTGTGCTGATCTTCACCACCATGATCGCCGCCGGGGCGGGCATCCTGATGTCCAACCTGTTCGGCCTGACCGCCGAGGGGCTCACCGCCGGCGCCGCCGAAACCGCCCGCGGGGCGGCCTTGCAGACCACCCTCGGCAGCGTCGAGAGCATGTCCTTTGCCAAGATGGTGCTGGAGTTCATCCCGGCCAACCCCTTCCTCGACATGACGGGGGCGCGCAAGACCTCCACCATCGCCGTGGTGATCTTCTCCATCTTCATCGGCCTCTCCGCCACCGGCATCGCCCGCAAGAAACCTGAGATCTTCGCGAGCTTCGGCCACTTCATGCAGGTGGCCCACGTCATCGTGATGCGGATGGTGACCCTGGTGCTGCGCCTGACCCCCTACGGTGTGCTGGCGCTGATGACCAAGGTGGTGTCCGGCTCCAACTACGCCGACATCATCAACCTGCTCAACTTCGTGCTGGCCTCCTACGGTGCCATCGCTATCATGTTCGCCGTGCACCTGCTGCTGGTGGCGCTGGTGGGCATCAACCCGGCCCGCTTCCTGAAGAAGATCATGCCGGTGCTGGCCTTTGCCTTCACCTCCCGCACCAGCGCGGGTTCCATCCCGATGAACGTGCAGACCCAGACCAAGGCGCTCGGTATTCCGGAGGGGATCGCCAACTTCGCCGCCTCGTTCGGTTCGACCATCGGCCAGAACGGCTGCGCCGGCATCTATCCGGCCATGCTGGCGGTCATGATTGCGCCGACCGTGGGGGTCAACCCCATGGATCCGGCCTTCATCATGACCCTGATCGCCATCATCACCGTCAGCTCCTTCGGGGTAGCCGGCATTGGTGGCGGCGCCACCTTCGCCGCCCTGATCGTGCTCTCCGCGCTGGACTTCCCGGTGGCGCTGGCCGGTCTGCTCATCTCCATCGAGCCGCTGATCGACATGGGCCGTACCGCGCTGAACGTCTCCGGCTCCATCACCGCCGGTACCGTCACCAGCCGTCTGCTGGGGGAGACCGACATGGCGGTGTTCAACAGCGAGCAGGAAGTCTGTCTGGACGGTGAAGAGTCAACCATCTGATCCGCCGCGGGAGGGGATCCCTTCCGCCATCAACCACAGGGAGGGCATGCCCTCCCTGCGTCATTGACAGGAGCAAGTATGAGAATCGTGATTATCGGTGGCGAAGCCGCCGGTATGAGTGCGGCTGCCAAGGCGCGCCGACTGGCCATCGATGCCGAAATCGTGGTGTATGAGGCGTCCGAGGTGATCTCCTTCGGTGCCTGCGGTCTGCCCTATTTCGTCGGCGACGAGTTTCAGGAGCCCGGCTACATGGCCGAGTTCACCCCGGCGCAGTTCGCCGCCAAGGGGATCGAGGTCAAGACCGGCCACCGGGTGCTGAGCCTGGATGCCAATGCTCAGACGCTGAAGGTCGAACATAACGGCGACACCTTCACCGATCGCTACGATCGGCTGATGATCGCCACCGGCGCCCGCGAAGTGATGCCGCCCATCCCGGGCCTGCAGCAGGAAGGGGTATTCGGCCTGCGCCGGATGGCCGATGGGCTGGCCCTCAAGGCCGCCGTGCAGGAAAAGGCCAACACCCGTGCTGTTGTGATCGGCTCCGGCTTTATCGGGCTGGAGGTGGTCGAGGCGCTGGTCCATCAGGGCAAGGAGGTGCGTCTGATCGAGCTGGCGGAGCGGGTCATCCCGGAGGCATTTGATGGGGAGATCACCCAGCATATCGAGACCGAGCTGCGCGAGCAGGGGGTTTCCCTCCATCTCGGCGAGCGGGTAGAAGCCCTGTTGGGAGAGGGCCGGGTGACCGGCGTGCGCACCAGCCATGGCGAGTACGAGGCCGATATCGTGGTGGTCTGCACCGGGGTCAAACCCAATACCGAGTTCCTGGCCGATACCGGCATCGAGCGGCTCGGCAACGGCGCCATCAAGGTGGACCGGCAGGGGCGCAGCTCGCTGGCCAACGTCTGGTCGGCCGGTGACTGTGCCAGCGTCTGGCACGGCGTGAAGCAGCAGCAGGTCTATGTGCCGCTCGCTACCATCGCCAACAAGCTGGGACGCATGGTGGGCGAGAACCTGGCGGGCGCCGAGCAGGAATTCCCGGGCACCCTCGGCTCTGCCGCGCTCAAGGTGCTGGGGCTGGAGGCGGGCCGTACCGGTCTTTCCGAGCAGGAGGCCAAGGCGATGGGCCTTGATTATCGTACCGTGGTGATCAAGGACAAGTGCCACACCAACTACTGCCCAGGTCAGTCAGACATTCACGTCAAGCTGGTCTATGAGGCGGGCAGCAAGCGGCTGCTGGGTGGTCAGATCCTCGGGCGCAAGGGGGCGGTGCACCGCATCGATGCGCTGGCGGTCGCCATCACCATGGGGGTGACCACGGAGCAGCTCGGCATGCTGGACTTTGCCTACGCGCCGCCCTTCTCCCGCACCTGGGATGTGCTCAACGTGGCGGGCAACGTCGCCAAGTAATACAAGGCATGACGGCGTGGCTGATGTGCGCCGTCTTTCCCCATGCCGCCGGCACGGGGTGGTAAAGGGGCATGTCGTTCATGAACCGCGCCCATAAAAAAACCGGAGCCAAGGCTCCGGTTTTTCATTGTGCGGCAAGCGATCAGCTGCGACCGAGACGATTGTCCGGGTAGTTCTTGGCCAGCACTTCGCGGGCGTGCTGGGCCAGGGTCGGCATCTTCAGGGTGTCGTAGGAGTTGATCATGATCTCCAGCGCCTTCTCGGTTTCGGCCGTGTCGGGATAGGTCTCGACGATCAGCTTGGCGCGGTTGGCGGCGGCGATCAGCGCATCACGCTTCACATAGTACTCGGCCACGCTCAGATCGTAGCGGGCGAGCCGGTTCTTCAGACCGATCATGCGGGCACGAGCATCGGCGGCGTAGACGCTGTTGGGGTAGTTCTGCAACAGGGTCTTGAAATCCTGGAAGGCCTGACGGGCATAGGAGGGGTCTTTGTCGTCCCGATCGATGCCCAGGAAGTCCTGGAAGAAGTTGTAATCGCCGGCCATGTTGGTCAGACCGCGCATATAGAAGACGTAATCGATATTTTTATGCGCCGGGTTGAGGCGGATAAAACGGTCGATATTGGCGATCGCCTGGGCAGTGTCATCCTGCTTGTAGTAGGCGTAAATGAGGTCGAGCTGAACCTGGTTGGAGTAGGCACCGAAAGGATAGCGAGAATCCAGCGCTTCCAGTAACTCGATAGCATTCAGGTAGTTACCGGCATCCAGCTTGACGCGTGCTTTCTGGTACAGGGTCTCCGGCGGTTCGTCCGGTACCTTGGGTTTGGTGCTGGAACAGCCTGTGATCAAGGTAGCGACCAAGGCGAGTGACATCAGCAGGTGAGACTTCTTTCCCATCAACAACATCCGGTCCATTTCCACGAAATTGGCAAAGTATCCGTTATGCTTGGCTAAAAGAAAAGCTAGAATACCCGGATTATTTCGAATTGATACCCCCCGCTCAAGAGACCATACATGAGCCAGCATATTGAACTGACAGGCGAATTCCAGGATCACCAATTCGGGCAGCGACTCGACCAGGCCCTGGCCGAATTGTTTCCAGACTACTCCCGCACCCGCATCAAGGAGTGGATTTTACAGGACAGAGTGACCCTGGATGGTCAGGTTGCCAATACCCCGCGCGAGAAGGTGCTGGCCGGGCAGAAGGTACATGTGGATGTCGAGCTGGAAGATGACACCCGCTTCGATGCGCAGGATATCGAGCTCAACATCGTTTACGAAGATGAACACATTCTGGTGATCGACAAGCCGGCCGGTCTGGTGGTTCACCCGGGCGCCGGTACGCCCGATGGCACCATCCTCAACGCCCTGCTGCACCGCTACCCGGACATCGCCGAAGTGCCCCGCGCCGGTATCGTGCACCGTCTGGATAAAGACACCACGGGTCTGATGGTGGTCGCCAAGACTGTGCCGGCCCAGACCCATCTGGTGGAAGCCCTGCAGGCGCGCCAGATCACCCGTGAGTACGAAGCGATCGCCATCGGTCACATGACCGCCGGCGGCACCGTCGATGCCCCCATCGGCCGTCACCCGACCCAGCGTACCCACATGGCCGTGGTGCCCAATGGCCGTCCTTCCGTGACCCACTACCGGGTGCACGAGAAGTTCCGCGGTCACACCCGGCTGCGGCTGCGGCTGGAAACCGGTCGTACCCACCAGATCCGTGTGCACATGGCCCACATCAAGCACCCGCTGGTGGGTGATCCGGCCTACGGCGGTCGTCTGCGTCCGCTGCGCAACGCCATCCCCGAGCTGACCGAAGCCCTGCGCAACTTCCATCGCCAGGCGCTGCACGCCACCATGCTGCAGCTGGCGCATCCCATCACCGGTGAGGTGATGCAGTGGCATTCGCCGACGCCCCAGGACATGCTGGATCTGATGGAAGTGCTGCGGGCCGATACCCTGGCCAATCCGGACGATCTGGTCTGGAACTGATGAAGAGGGCGGCTCTGCGACGACTCCTGCCGTAACCCGCCCTGCATGACTCGAAACGGGGCCCCTTGACTGGTTGCAGCCAAGGGGCCCCGTTTTCATATGAACGAAAGGAGCCACAGATGAAATGGATCGAACCCGACTGGCCGGCCCCGGCCAGGGTCAGAGCCCTGTCGACCACCCGTGACGGCGGCGTCAGCGAGGGGGTCTTTGCCGGCCTCAACCTGGGGGCCCACGTGGGGGACGAGCCGGCCAGGGTCGAGGCCAATCGGGCCCGGCTGCAGCAGGCGGCCTCCATCCCCGGCACTCTCAACTGGCTCAACCAGGTGCACGGCACTGCGGTGCATGGTGTCAGCAATGACTATGGCTGTGCACCGGATGCGGATGCCGCCTGCGCCCGAGACGCGGGGCAGGCCTGCATCGTGATGACTGCCGACTGCCTGCCTGTGCTGTTCTGCGATCGGGCTGGCACCCGGGTGGCCGCCGCTCACGCCGGCTGGCGCGGGCTGCAGGGGGGCGTGCTGGAGGCGAGCATCGCCGCCATGGGTTGCGAGCCGGGCGAGATCCTGGCCTGGCTCGGCCCGGCCATCGGTCCGCAGGCCTTCGAGGTGGGTGGCGAGGTGCGCGAGGCCTTTATGGCGGAGCAGGCTGCAGCAGAGGCAGCGTTTGTGCCTTCGCCCAACGAGGGCAAGTGGCTGGCGGACATCTACCAGCTGGCCCGGCTGCGCCTCGCCCGCGCCGGCGTCACCGCCGTATATGGTGGCGAGCACTGCACCTTCAGCGACAGCGAGCAGTTCTACTCTTATCGTCGCGACGGCCAGACCGGCCGCATGGCTTCCATCATCTGGCTGGCCGAATAAATACTGAGCGGCCCCTTGTTTGCCAAGGGGCCGTGATCCCCTCACGCCTGCATCTGCAGAAAAAATAACCAGCCTCACCCCTTGAAATAGTCCGTACGGGCCTCATCTTTCATCTCAGAAAGTTATGTTGTTTGCCGCGCAAGCGGCGTCTGCCTGTTTGAAGGGGGAGTGCAATGCGCCTCGATCGCCTGACCAGCAAATTCCAGATTGCTATTTCCGATGCCCAGTCTCTTGCGCTGGGTCGTGACCACCAATTCATTGAACCCGTTCACCTGATGACCGCCCTGGTCAACCAGGATGGCGGCTCCATTCGCCCGTTGCTGACCCTGACCGGGCTGGACATCAATGCCCTGCGTTCGCGTCTGGGCGAAGAGCTCGACCGCCTGCCGCGTGTCAGCGGCGTGGAGGGGGACGTGCAGCTCTCCAACGGCCTCGGCCGGCTGCTCAACGTCTGCGACAAGCTGGCCCAGCAGCGCAAGGATCAGTTCATCTCCTCCGAACTGTTCGTGCTGGCGGCCCTCGACGAGAAGGGGACGCTGGGCGAACTGCTGCGTGCCCAGGGGCTGACCAAGGAGAAACTCGAAGCGGCCATCGACAAGGTGCGTGGCGGCAAGAAGGTGGAGGATGCCAACGCCGAGGAGAATCGCCAGGCGCTGGAGAAGTACACCATCGATCTGACCGAGCGGGCCGAGATCGGCAAGCTGGACCCGGTGATCGGCCGGGATGACGAAATTCGCCGCACCATCCAGGTGCTGCAACGCCGCACCAAGAACAACCCTGTGCTGATCGGTGCCCCCGGCGTCGGCAAGACCGCCATCGTCGAGGGGCTGGCCCAGCGCATCATCAACGGCGAGGTGCCGGAGGGGCTCAAGAACAAGCGGGTGCTCTCCTTGGACATGGGGGCCCTGGTGGCCGGTGCCAAGTATCGCGGCGAGTTCGAGGAACGGCTCAAGGCGGTGCTGAACGACCTAGCCAAGGAGGAGGGCAACGTCATCCTCTTCATCGACGAGCTGCACACCATGGTCGGCGCCGGCAAGGGCGAGGGGGCCATGGACGCGGGCAACATGCTCAAACCTGCGCTGGCGCGGGGCGAACTGCACTGTGTCGGGGCCACCACGCTCGATGAATATCGCCAGTTCATCGAGAAGGATGCCGCGCTGGAGCGCCGCTTCCAGAAGGTGCTGGTGGAAGAGCCGAGCGTGGAGGATACCATCGCCATCCTGCGCGGCCTGAAGGAGCGCTACGAGCTGCACCACCACGTGCAGATCACCGACCCCGCCATCGTGGCGGCGGCCCAGCTGTCGCACCGCTACATCGCAGATCGTCAGCTGCCGGACAAGGCCATCGACCTCATCGACGAGGCGGCGGCCAGCATCCGGCTGCAGATCGACTCCAAGCCCGAGTCCCTCGACCGGCTCGAGCGGCGCATCATCCAGCTGAAGCTGGAGCAGCAGGCGCTGATGAAGGAGGATGACGACGCCAGCCGCAAACGGCTCGAGCTGATCAACCAGGAGATCGGTGAAAAAGATCGGGAATACAATGAGCTGGAAGAGGTGTGGAAGGCCGAGAAGGCCGCCCTCGCCGGCACCCAGCACATCAAGGCGGCACTGGAGCAGGCCCGTCAGGATCTCGACGTGGCGCGCCGCGCAGGGGACTTGGGCCGCATGTCCGAGCTGCAGTACGGCCGCATTCCGGAGCTGGAGAAACAGCTGGATCTCGCCACCCAGGCCGAGATGCAGGAGACCAGCCTGCTGCGCAACCGGGTCACCGACGTGGAGATCGCAGACGTGCTGGCACGCTGGACCGGGATTCCGGTGGCCCGCATGCTGGAAGGGGAGCGCGAGAAGCTGCTGCGGATGGAAGATCAACTGCACAGTCGGGTGATCGGCCAGGAGGAGGCGGTCGAGGCGGTCTCCAACGCCATTCGCCGCTCCCGCGCAGGTCTCTCCGATCCGAACCGCCCCATCGGCTCCTTCCTGTTCCTCGGGCCCACCGGGGTGGGCAAGACCGAGCTGTGCAAGGCGCTGGCCGAGTTCCTGTTCGATACCCAGGATGCCATGGTGCGGATCGACATGTCCGAGTTCATGGAGAAACACAGCGTGGCCCGTCTGGTGGGGGCGCCTCCCGGCTACGTGGGTTACGAGGAGGGCGGTTATCTGACCGAGGCGGTGCGTCGTCGCCCTTACTCGGTGATCCTGCTGGACGAGGTGGAGAAGGCCCACCCCGATGTGTTCAACATCCTGCTGCAGGTGCTGGATGATGGCCGCCTGACCGATGGTCAGGGTCGTACCGTGGACTTCCGCAACACCGTGGTCATCATGACCTCCAACCTGGGGTCGGATCTGATTCAGGAGCACCACTCCGAGAAGGATTACGACGAGATGAAGGCCATGTTGATGGAGGTGCTGGCACGCAGTTTCCGGCCGGAGTTCATCAACCGGATCGACGAGACAGTGGTGTTCCACCCGCTTGGCGAGGAGCACATCAAGTCCATCGCCCGCATCCAGCTCAAGAGCCTGATGAGCCGGTTGGAGGCCCAGGGCTACGAGGTGGAGGTGAGCGAAGCGCTGCTGAACAAGCTGGTGCACGCCGGGTTCGACCCCGTCTACGGTGCGCGTCCCCTCAAGCGGGCGATCCAGCACAAGGTGGAGAACCCGCTGGCGCAGGCGCTGCTCTCCGGCCGCATCGTCCCCGGCAAGAAACTGCTGCTGGGGGCCGACAGCAACGGCCTCACCATGACCCAATAACTGGATCGCTGATAAAAACGCAGGCCCCGAGCCTGCGTTTTTTTTGAGGGGTAATTGCATGCTCACCTTTTCCGTACTGGTGGATGACGATGTCCATCTGCCTGGCTGTCTGCCCGAGAAGGGGCTGTCGCTGCTGCTGGAGTGCGACGGCCTCAGGGTGCTGTTCGACAGCGGCCGTGGCCGGGCGCTGTGCCACAACGCCGCCGTGATGGGGATCGATCTCGCCTCGCTTACCCATGTGGTGCTCTCTCACGGTCACTACGACCATGTGGGCGGGGTAGGCTCGCTGCCCGTCTATCCGACTCCCATTCCTCTCATCGCCTGCCCGGACGTGTTCTGCGAGCGGGGCTACTTCCTGCCGCTTCCCTTCTGGCGGCGCAACCTCTATCGCCTGTCGGGAGTGCTGGAACGGGAGTCGCTGGCGGTCAGAGGCTTGTTCCCCCACTGCTCGGCCGAGCCTGTGTGGCTCTCGGAGCGTCTGGTGTTCCTCGGCAGCATTGCGCGGCGCGAGCGGGCCCCCCCCTCGCTGCTTGGCTACATCATGCGGGACGGACGGGTGGAGAAAGACCTTATCAGCGACGATTCCGCGCTGGCCTACAAGAGTGAGCAGGGGCTCATCGTCTTTATCGGCTGTGGTCACGCCGGGACCGAGAACATTATCGAGCGGGCCAGGGAGGTATGTGGCGATGAGCGGATCCACGCCGTCATCGGCGGTCTGCACCTGAAGTTTTCCGGTTCGCAGCGGGCGGCGGCGCTTGGCGCCTATCTGCAGGAGGAGGCGGTGGAGAAGCTGTTTGCCTGCCACTGTACCGGCAGCAGGAAAGCGGAACTGCCGCGCCAGTGCCAGATCGGAGCCGGTTTCGAATACCGGTTTTCGGCGTAAAAAAAACGGCAATCCGAAGATTGCCGGGAGGAATGTAGTGAAGCGACCTGACGTGGGTTGAGCGGGTCGCAGGGGCAAGCCCCCGATGGCGAAGCAAGGCCGCTGCCGGTCTTGCCTCTTACAGCCTGCCGGGGTTGCGCTCGCTCAACCCCGACGGCCACTTGCCTGTCGCCATGCCGGCGGCGATCGCGCCGGCCTGGCCTTCATTCGTTACAGCATGCCTTGCACGGCGGCTTTCATCTCGGCCGGCCAGACACCGACCTGAACCTGACCTATGTGCTCTTTTTGCAGCAGCAGCATGGCCAGACGGGATTGACCGATGCCGCCGCCGATGGTTTGCGGCATCCGGGCGGCCAGCAGATCCTGGTGCCAGTCGTACTGCAGGCGATCCTCGTCGCCGGTGATGGCGAGCTGGCGGCGCAGCGCCTCGGCGTCGACCCGGATCCCCATGGAGGAGATCTCGAAGCTGTCCTGCAGCACCGGGTTCCACACCAGGATGTCGCCGTTCAGACCGGCCAGTCCCAGCTCGCTGTGGCTGCTCCAGTCGTCATAGTCCGGGGCGCGCACGTCGTGGCGCTCACCGTGGGAGAGGGCACCGCCGATACCGATCAGGAACACGGCACCCAGCTCCTTGGCGATGGCGCGCTCGCGCCCCTTGGCGTCGAGATCCGGGTAGCGGGTCAGCAGCTCTTCGCTGTGCACGAACTGAATTTCGGCCGGCAGGAAGGGGGTCAGCTCATGTTCGGCACAGACCGCGCGCTCGGTGGCCTTGATGGCGGCCCAGATGCCACGCACCGTCTCCTGCAGGTAGGCCAGATCGCGGCGCTCGCTCGGCATCACCTTCTCCCAGTCCCACTGATCCACGTAGACGGAGTGGATGGGGGTGAGGCGATCCTCGTCCGGACGCAGTGCCTTCATGTGGGTGTAGATGCCTTCACCCGGACCGAAGCCAAAGCGGCCCAGGGTCTGGCGCTTCCATTTGGCCAGTGAGTGCACCACTTCGTAGCTGTGCTGCGGCAGAGTCTTCACCTTGACCTGCACCGCATTCTCGTGGCCAGAGAGGTTGTCTTGAGTGCCATCACCGACCCGGCTCAGGATGGGGGCTTGTACCTCCATCAGACCCAGTTGTTGGGCGAGTTGGCGGGAGAACATCTCTTTGACGAAGCTGATCTGTTGCTGGCTGCGAATGTAGTGCTGTTTCATGCTGAATACCTGTCTTGAACCCGTTGGATGTGAGGATTCTTCAACAGATCGCCAACTAAATTCAATATTCGATAATAGAAATAGGCTTTGTGTATTTTTTTCTTCAAAATATGCGGGTGATTAATGATGAATCATCAAAGGGAGTGCAAAAAAGTGCCGGAAAATTATCGGATCGATAATCTCGATCAGGCCATCCTCACCGCCCTGATGGAGAATGCACGTCTGCCTTACGCCGAGCTGGCAAAACAACTGCTGGTCAGCCCGGGTACCATCCATGTGCGGGTGGAGAAGATGAAGCAGGCGGGGATCATCGAGGGAACGCGGGTGCAGGTGAACCCCAAGAAGCTGGGCTACGACGTCTGCTGCTTCATCGGCATCAACCTGAAGAGCGCCAAGGATTACCCCTCGGCGCTGGCCAAGCTGCAGGCGCTGGACGAGGTGGTGGAGGCTTACTACACCACGGGCCACTACAGCATCTTCATGAAGGTGATGACCCGCTCCATCGACGAGTTGCAGACCGTGCTGATCCACAAGATCCAGACCATCGACGAGATACAGTCCACCGAGACCCTGATCTCGCTGCAGAACCCGATCCTGCGGGATGTGAAGCCTTGAGCCGGGTTGCATGAGGGGGCTGCGAGACGCTTGTCTCGCTGCAAAACTCGAGCTTGCGGGATGTGAAGCCCTGACCGGCCGATCAGGGTTCGATATAGGGGATGCCGTACTTGTCGTAGAGGGCCTTGAGCCGGCCATCGCGTTTCATGCGCAGCAGCTCGGCGTCGTAGGCCGCCATCTGGGCCGGGGTATTCTGGTCGGCGCGGGCGCGGGCCCAGGTGTTGAAGTAGGGACTGCTCTTGAGCGGTTTGGGCAGGTAGTCGAGCTTGCCCTCCAGTCCCTCCTCCCTGATCTGGGCGAAGGCGGTGACCAGCGGCATGGGGACCGTATCGATCCGTCCGGCCAGCAGCTTGCGCAGCTGCAGCTGGTTCATGGTGATCTCCTGGAAGTGATAGGAGGGATCGGTGAGGGCGGCGGCCAGCTCGGGGGTATAGGAGAAATCCTTGGTCACTCCGATGCGCCAGGGTTTCAGATCGCTCAGCGTCTCGTAGCGGATCTTCAGCAGATCGGCCTTGCGCACGAAAAAGTGCCAGCTGTGGCGGATATGGGCCTGCTGGGGGTAGATGAGGTAGCGTTCCCGCTCCGCCTTGTAGGAGTGGGTCATCACCACATCGCAAACACCGGTTTCTGCGTTGCGGGTGAGACGGGCACCGGAATCGGCCAGCTCGATCTTGATGGGGATCTTGAGTCTGCCGAAGATGGCGGTGACGATGTCGACATCGAGCCCCCTGGGCTGCTGAGCGGCATCGAGGTATTTGAGCGGGGGTTCCATCGTGCCACAGACGATCAGCTCCCTGGCAAAGGGGCTGAGCGGGAACAGTAGCCAAAGCAGGTGGATTACACGCAAACTACCTCTCCTGAACCCATTTGAAGATTATTTGGCACCTGATACCAGTATATTGGGTTGCCCCTGATTCGTAGAGGCGACTGTATATGGCAAACCCTGAAATTGAAAGCGAGCTGGACGGCATCGACAGGCTGTCGGTCTGCCTCTATCGCCTGAGCTTGAGTCTGGCAGCCTTGCTGCTGCTGTGTCGAGGGGCAAGCTTGCTGATCGGGCAGGATTTTTTGACGCCGGCACAGTGGCTGACGGCGCTGGCCGTGGCCAGCGGGGTATGCGGCCTGTGCCTGCATGTCTATGACAAGCGCATTCGCTTCTTGCTGCAGGGATTGGGCTGGGGCGCCCTGTTGCTCAGTGCGAGCGGGGCGCCGGGTGTGCTGGTGCTGGGAGCGGCCCTTGCCACGCTGGCGGGGCTGGCCTTCAAGGAGCAGTTCTGCTTCGCCATTCCGGGGATCAGGGCGGTGCCCCTGCTGCTGCCCCTGTTGTGGCTGCTGGAGCTGACCGGCATCGGCTGGGCCGCCGCCCTGGTGGCGCTGGTGTGTGGCGCGCTGCTCTGCCTGCTCGCGCTGGCCAAGTGGCGGATGCCCCTGCACTTCGACATCGGCGACAAGGGGCGTTACCAGATTTAGGTGGGCAGGCAGGCCTTCATCTGCGTGTTGAGGGCCTGCATCACCTGCCGGCGGCTGATGATGCCTATTACCCGATTGCCCTCCAGCACCGGATAGACCTTGGGTTTGGCCTCGGTCATCTGGCGGGCCAGCTCCAGTATGCTGTCGTCCGGGCTGACCGAGAGCGGTGTCCGGTTCATCAGGTCTTCCACCCGGGTGCGGGTATCGCAGTGGTAGCTGCCGGTGAGCAGACTGGGGATGCAATCCTGCTCGGAGAGAAACCCGATCAGCCGCTGCTGCGGGTCCAGCACCGGCAGGCCGCTCAGGCCGGCGTCATGCAGTCGGTCCAGCGCGTCGGCCAGGCCGAGCTGCGGGGTGAGGGAGTGGGTCAGGCGGCTCATGTGGTCGCGAATATTTAACATGGACGTGGCTCCGTAGGGTGGCAATGGTGCCACTATGCCCACCGGATGGCGGCAACGGCCAATGGCTTGTGCCGTGGGGATCGATAGGCATTCCTGCGGATAAGAGAGGAGGGATTATGCGTGCATTGGTGACAGGATGTGGCCGTCGGCTCGGTTTCTATCTGTGCGAACAGCTGGTGGCGGCAGGCTGGCAGGTAACCGGCAGCTATCGCAGCGAGCGACCGGAGCTGGCGCGGTTGCGGGCGCTGGGGGTGACGCTGGTGCAGGCCGACTTCAACCGGGAGCAAGAGGTGGGCCGGCTCATCGAGGTGCTGGCCTCCCAGCCAGATCTGGCGCTGGTGATCCACAACGCCTCGGCCTTTGAGCCGCAGGCGAGCGAGCCGGCGGCCCAGCTGGCCCAGTTTGATCAATTCTACCGGGTGCACATGGCGGCCCCCTTCCAGCTCAACCGGGGGCTGGCCCCTCAGCTGGCGCGCCATCCCAACGCCAGCATCATCCACATCACCGACATCTATATCCACGCCCCGGCGCCCCAGTTCGCCAGCTATGTGGCCACCAAGGCGGGAGCCCATTCGCTCGCCATGAGCTTTGCTCGCGAGCTGGCGCCGGCCATCCGGGTCAACACCATAGAGCCTGGCCCCATTCTGTTTCTCGACGAGCATGGGGATGCGTGGCGTGAACAGGTGCTGGCGAAGACGCCACTGGCGAGGGAAGGGGGGCTGGCGCCCATCTGGCAGGCGGTGCAGTTGCTGATGCAGAACGACTACATGACCGGGGCCAGCATCCGGGTGGATGGTGGCCGCGGTCTGGCCGTCATCTAGCCATCAACAGGGGATGGCCAGGTCGTGCTGCAGGGCGACGGGGGCCAGGCCGACCTGCCCCTCCTCGATCACCTTGCCCGCCATCAGCCGGGTGTGCAGCGGCAGGGTCACCTTGGGGTCGTGCACCTCTCCTTTGCCGTAGAGTTCTGCCAACAGCTCGTCGAGATAGGCGTCAACTTGGGCGGCGGAGAAGTCGTCGTCCTCGCTGCTGGCCAGGATGTCGATGTCCAGCGGGCGGTCCTGCACCTTGCAGTGCGGATCGCTGCGATCCCGGCCGTGGGCCAGCTCCATGGCGACGAAGTGTGCCTTGAGTCTGGGCTGGGCCAGCTCGCTCTCGGCGACGAACAGGCAATTGAGAAAGTCATGGCTTGAATGCATGCCGACCGGCTTGGTCTGGATCACCGAACTGAGCCGCA
Source organism: Aeromonas sp. FDAARGOS 1408 (assembly GCF_019048665.1). Taxonomy (NCBI): domain Bacteria; kingdom Pseudomonadati; phylum Pseudomonadota; class Gammaproteobacteria; order Aeromonadales; family Aeromonadaceae; genus Aeromonas; species Aeromonas sp. FDAARGOS 1408. Next base: position 4,473,001 of record NZ_CP077394.1, read on the forward strand.
GGCGGCCAAAGTGGGCAAGCAGCTCGGCAACCGCCTGGCCGACATGCTGGTGGGGGTCAAGATTCGACCCTATGCTACACAGATAGAACATGTCATCAGTCCTTTGATAGGGCTCATCTGAAATTCTTACACAGCTCACGGTTATCGGCTTAACTATGCATTAACATCTGTTCGTCTGTTGTGATCAGGCTCTATCATCTTGGCAAGAAAGGAGATTTGCATGAGTGTGGAACTGAAATGGGCACTGCTGACCGCCTCGGGTGCGTTGGCCATGATCCTGATTATCTGTGTGGTATCCGTGGGTCTGGCGTGACCCCGGAAGAGAGCATGAACCGGCCTTCTGGCCGGTTTTGCTTTTTGGGGGAGTGCGGATATGCTGACCCACCCCAGATGAAGTGAGACTGCACAAGATGACCAAGGTACGCCCACGCTCCCTGCTGCAAGTGGTATTGATGGGGTTCGTCCTGGTGTTGATGCCGCTGGGCGGCATGATCTGGCATGACAGCCAGGCCCTCGACCACCTCAGCCAGTTGACCAGCGATGAGCTGGAGCGGGCGGTGCGCGATACCCGCCGGGCCACTCTGCTGACCACCCAGGCCATCGATCTTGAGCGCACCCTGCGCCGTTATGCGGTGCTCGGGGATGAGCGCATCCTGACCAGTTACCAGCAGCAGCTGGCGAGCTACCGCGACCAGCTGGCCGCCCACCAGAGTTCTATTCCTGACGCCGAGGCCTATGGCGGCATCGAGCAGGCCCTCGTCTGGCTCGACAGCCTGCAGGATCTCGCACGTGCCAAGGCCGAATCCAACAGCCCCAAGTTTGACGAGTTCAACGAGGCCAACCAGCAGCTCGAGATCATCACTCGCAGTCAGGTAGACGATCACGTCAGCAAGGTGCGGGCCACCATCGCCGCCCTGATGACCGAGATCTGGTGGGTCAGCGGCTTCGTGGCGGTGCTCAGCCTGCTGCTGGTCTTGCTGTTTACCTACCTGATCATCCACCCCGTGCGTCAGATTGAGTCGCGGATCTTGAGTCTGGGGGCCGGTGTGGAGCCGGACAAGCGGCCGGTGGACGGGCCGGCCGAACTGGTGCTGCTGGGGGAGCGGATCGGCTGGCTGCACGACAAACTGAAGGAGCTGGAGCAGCAGAAATACCAGTTCCTGCGCCACGTTTCCCACGAGCTGAAGACCCCGCTGGCGGTGCTGCGGGAGGGGGCGGATCTGCTCTCCGAGCAGCTTGTAGGGCCGCTCACCCAGGATCAGCAGGAGATCTGCCAGATGCTGGAGGAGAACAGCCGGCGTCTGCAGACCCTTATTGAGCGGCTGCTCGATTTCAACCGGCTCAGCCAGCAGGAGGTGTTCACTTTGACGCCGGTGGCGCTGGCGCCCCTGCTGTCAGAATTATCTGCAGAATACCGGCTGGCGCTGGAATCCAAACAAATCAGTGTACACTTGCCGACCGATCCGATCACGCTGGAAGCTGAGCCATATCGCTTGCGGCTGATCCTCGATAATCTGTTCTCCAATGCGGTCAGCTACGGCGCCAAGGGAGGGCAGATCTGGATCCGTGCCGGGCAGGATGGCAACGGCAGCTGGCTGGAGGTGGCCAACGAGGGGCCCGCCATTCCCGTGGCCGAACGGGAGCGGATCTTCGAACCCTTCGAGCAGGGCAGTATTGTGCGCCAGGGCTTGCTGAAAGGCTCCGGAATGGGGCTCTCCATCGCCCGGGAATCGGCGATGAGCCTTGGCGGCGAGTTGGTATTGGTTGAAGATGAACAGGCGGATGTCTGTTTCCGGTTGACGTTGAAGTGAAGCCCAAGATGAAACAATGTGTTGTTCCGGTATTGATGATGAGCCTGCTCACAGGCTGTTCCCTGCTGCCAGCGCGTGACCCGGCGGCGTCGCCGGATCTTGCCCTCGCCAAGCGGATGGAGTTTGCCAACAAGGAGATGCAGGTGCGCCTGCAATACTCGGACTGGCTGCTGGCCAGCCATGCCCAGCAACGGGCCCAGGAGCGCCAGCGCCTCAAGGGGGCTACCGACCTCGAGAGCCGGGTCAGCCTGGCCATGGTCAACACCCACCCATCCGAATCGGTGGCCAGCCGGCGAGCCGGTCTGGACAAGCTCAAGAGCCTGCTGCCCGAGCTCGGCCTGGATGCCCAGGCCTTCCTGCGCAGCTGGATTGCCCTCGGCGAGGAGCTGCTGGCCCGTGACAGCCGGCGCGACGATCAGAGTCAGGAGGTGCAGCGTCTGCGCCGCCAGATCGAGCAGCTCTCCGCCATCGATGAGCAGCTCAATCAGCGCAAGCTGAATGGCAACGGCGAGGCGCTGAAATGAGTCGCATCCTGCTGGTTGATGATGATGCCAGCCTGCTCAAGCTGATGAGCATGCGTCTGCGCAGCCAGGGCTATGAGGTGGATACCGCCGACAGCGCCGAAGGGGCGCTGGACCGGCTGCGTCAGCAACGGGCCGATCTGGTGCTGAGCGACTTGCGCATGGCCGGCATGGACGGGCTGGCGCTGTTCGAGCGGATCCAGTCCCAGTGGCTGGGGCTGCCGGTCATCATCATGACCGCCCACGGCACCATCCCGGACGCCATTCAGGCGACCCGCTCCGGGGTATTCAGTTTTCTGACCAAGCCCATCGACAAGGACGAGCTGTTCGCCACCATAGAGCATGCGCTGAGCCTGACGCGCCCAAAGCAGCGCCAGGAGTGGCAGTCGCTGATCCTGACCCGCAATCCGCAGATGGAGCAGTTGCTGATCCAGGCCAGCAGCATCGCCACCATGGAGGTGCCGGTGCTGATCATGGGCCCTTCCGGTTCCGGCAAGGGGGTGATGACCCAGGCCCTGCACCAGGCCAGCAGCCGGCGTGATCAGCCGCTGTATGTGATCAACTGTGCCGCGCTGCCCTGGGCGGCGCTGGATCTGCAGCTGTTCGGCGAGGATGGCCAGTCCGGCCTGTTTGAGCAGGCCAAGGGGGCTACCCTGTTTCTCGACGAGATAGGGGATCTGTCGGAGTCGCTGCAGGCCAAGCTGCTGCAGGTATTGCAGGAGTACGGCCAGGGCACGCCTGAGGTGCGGGTCATCAGCTCCAGCCATCAGGATCTGGTGGCGGCGATGGAGGAGGGGCGCTTTCGGGAAGATCTCTTCTATCGGCTCAACGTGGCCAACATCACAATGCCGCCCCTCAGTGCCCGCAGCGAGGATATCCCCTTGCTGGCCAGGCAGGCGCTGGACGAGTATCGCAGCCGCCACGGCGAATGCGCCGCCCTCGGTTTCTCGCCGGAGGCGCTGGCGCTGCTGGCGGCGGCGGCCTGGCCCGGCAACGTGCGCCAGCTCTACAGCGTGGTGGAGCAGCTGGCCAGTCTCTGCTGCAGCCCGGTGATCGGCGCCGCCATGGTGGAGTCTGCCCTGAGTGGCGGCAGTGGTGGCATCCCCTCGTTCAACGAGGCGCGGGCCGAGTTCGAGAAGGAGTATCTGATCCGGCTGCTGCGCACCACCGAGGGCAATGTCACCCTGGCGGCCAGCATGGCGGGCAGAAACCGCACCGACTTCTACAAGCTGTTGAACCGGCACGGCATCGAAGCGGCGAACTTCAAGTCGAAGGGATAAATGACAGAGGGGCGGCCCGTTGATGACGGGCCGCCCCTCTGGTTTCAGACCGGATCGGTCACGTTAGGCCGGTTCAAGCCGGGTCGGTGACGCCCGCCGTGGCCTGGGTTTTCTGGGTTTTCTGGGTTTTCTGGGTTTTATGGGAGAGCCAGAGGCCGCTCGCCTTCATCAGGTAGCCGAACAGCGCACCTATCACCAGGGATGGCAGGATCAGTCGCCACTCTCCCGCCGCTCCGAAGGTGGCGCAGCAACCGGCGAAGGTGCCGGGAATGTAGGAGAGCCACTGCTGCCTGGCCTGCACGCACATCAGGGTCGCCACCACCCCGGTCATCAGGTAGCCCGCCACCCCGGCGCCCCACCAGGCGTCGCCATGGATCAGCAACAGGGCCCACAGCATGCCGCTGGCATTGCACAGCAGGGTCTGCAGCAGCGCCTTGTAGCCGCCGCTGGAGGCGAAGTAGCTGGTGCAGCCGAGGAAGCCGACCCAGGAGATGAGGCCGAGGGTGACGGCGACCCAGCCCCAGACGGCGGAGAGGATCCCGGTCGTGATGGCGATGGCGATCAATGGGCTCATGGCGTGACTCTTCAGTAGTGAAATCCGGAAAAAGGGGAGCCTACCCCGCGCAGGGGGGGCGGCAAGCAGGGGCGGAATTGTGTGTGATCTGCATCACTCATTTCAACTCAGGAATACGCTTGCGCTCGCGAAAAAAATTCATGGTGAGGCGGTCGTGTCTGCACCATAGTTAGAGGCCCTGTCCTGCTCATGGAGTGAGTCTGATGGTGCCAAATGTGATCGTTCCCCTGCTGGTGTTCGTAGTGCTGTTTCTGGTCGGAACCATGGCCAAGGCACTGCCCCTCTATCAGTTCATGTAATTTTCCGTGAAATAAAACTCGGCCGGGGCGGGTCTTATGATTGTTACCCTCATCGCCCCGGGAGTTTTTCCATGTTGCTCAAGCGCCGCTCTGCCCATCACCTCACCGAACAGGATGTCACGCCGGAAGCCGTCTATCAGGATCGTCGCCTGATCCTGAAAGGGCTGGGGCTCGGCGCCGCCACCCTGGCGTTGCCGACCCAGGCCGGGGTGCTCGATCTCTTCTCTGGCGACAAGCCGGCACCGGTCTCCACCCGGGCGCTCAACATCCACGCTGCCGCCCGGCCGGAGGGGCTGATCCTCACGCCGGAGGAGAAGGCCACCACCCACAACAACTTCTACGAGCTCGGCACCGACAAGGGGGATCCGGCCCGCAACGGCCACTACCTCAAACCCGAGCCCTGGACCCTGAAGGTGGAAGGGGAGGTAGCCAAGCCGTTTACCCTGGATGTGTGGGATCTCATCAACAAGAGCACGCTGGAGGAGCGCATCTACCGGCTGCGCTGCGTGGAGGCCTGGTCCATGGTGCTGCCCTGGAGCGGTCTCGCGCTGGCGGACCTCATTCGCCGGGCCGAGCCCACCAGCCGCGCCAGGTTCGTGGCCTTCGAGACTCTCTATGATCCGGAGCAGCTGCCCGGTCAGGCTTCCCGCTCCCTCGGCGGCGGCATCGACTATCCCTATGTCGAGGGGCTACGCATCGACGAGGCGATGCACCCGCTCTCCTTCCTGGCGATGGGGCTCTACGGCAAGGCGCTGCCGGCCCAGAACGGTGCGCCGATCCGGCTGGTGGTGCCCTGGAAGTACGGCTTCAAGAGCATCAAGAGCATCGTCTCCATTCGGCTGGTGGAGGAGATGCCGCCCACTACCTGGAACCTGTTGGCCCCCAACGAATACGGCTTCTACGCTAACGTCAATCCAGCGGTGGATCACCCGCGCTGGAGCCAGGCGAGCGAGCGTTTCATCGGCGAGGGGGGCATCTTCGGCGCCAAGCGCCAGCCGACCCTGATGTTCAATGGCTATGCCGACGAGGTGGCGTCCCTCTATCAGGGCATGGATCTGCGCAAGTGGTATTGAGACGAAAGGAGCTGACATCATGACTCTGCGACTGACGGCGCGTCACATCACCTTGCTGCGGGCGCTGGTACACCTCGCCTCGCTGGGATTTCTGCTCTGGCTGCTGGTGGCCGTGCCCGGCGGCCTGCTGGGAGGGGATCCGGTACAGGGACTGACCCACTATCTGGGCAAGGGGGCGCTCAATCTGCTGTTGCTCACCCTGCTGGTGTCGCCGCTGGCCAAACGCTGGCGGCAGGGGCAGATCATCAAGCTGCGCCGCCCGCTCGGGCTCTGGTGCGCCGCCTGGGCCGGTCTGCACTTTATGGTCTGGCTGGGGCTGGATCTGCAGTTTGACTGGCGGCTGATTGGCGGCGAGCTGGTCAAGCGCAGTTATATCGTGGTGGGGATGGTGGCGCTGCTGTTGCTGCTGGCGCTCAGCTTCACCTCGATCCCGGCCCTGCTGCGGCGCATGGGGCCGGCCTGGCAGAAGCTGCACAACTGGATCTATGCGGTGGCCCTGCTGGTGCCGGTGCACTACTGGTGGTCGCTCAAGAGCGGCTGGCAGGAGCCGCTCATCTATCTGCTGCTGGCCTGCGCCCTGCTGGTGCCGCGCCGTGACAAGCTGCTGCGCCCCTGGCGCCGGCTTCGGCCGCAGAAACTGAGGGAGGCATGAGGCCGGCAGTGCGCCGCCCCGGCAACCTGCCATAAAAAAGAGGCCTAGTCGGCCTCTTTTTTGATGTCACCCGTATGGGCGTCCACCAGGAGTCGCACCCGCTGCCCCTGGGCATCCAGGGTTTCCACCTCGAATTTGTCCCCTTCCAGCTCCACTTCCCGAATGTCGTGATACCCTTGGGCCACCAGCAGCTTGACCAGACCGGCCATGTCGAGACGGCTTTCGGCCGCCCAGCCGAGGGTGGAGAAGAGGCAAAGGATCAGCAGGAAACTGCGTCGGATCATATTCATTCCGGATTCATGGCTGGCAGACTATAAACGGCATTATGTTAGGTTTTGGGAGATGAATCATCCATGAATAGAGCCCTGTCTCTGCTTGGGTTGCTGCTGCCGGCACTGGCACAGGCGGCCACGCCGAACGAGGCCTTGCTGCAGCAGGCGGTCAGCGAGGGACGGGTGCGCCCCTTTCATGAGGTGATGGAGGTGGCTTCTCGCCTGCCGGTACGGGTGCTGCGGGTCGATCTGGGGGAGGAGGACGGCATCTGGCTGTACGAACTCAAGCTGATCGACAGCGAGAACAGCGTCATCAAGGTGGGCTATCGGGCCGACAACCTGGAGATGGTGTGGCTCAAGGGTCACCATCTGGAGCGGCTGTTCGAACCGCGTCCGCCCCCGGAAGAGGAGTAACGGCGTGAGCCCGCGAACCCACCGTCCGGTTCGTCCCCCCAACCGCCGCCGGTACCGGCACAACCCTGCTTTGGATACCCATTTATGCGAATTCTGATAGTTGAAGATGAGAAGACCCTGGCTGGCCAGCTGGCGGAACAGCTGCGCCTGTCCGGTTTCGTGACCGACCTCTGCCACGACGGCAACGAGGCCGGCTTTCTCGGCGAGACCGAACCCTACGACGCCATCATTCTGGATCTCGGTCTGCCGGGCCGCGACGGCCTGAGCGTACTGAAAGAGTGGCGCAGCAAGGGGATCGACACCCCGGTGCTGGTGCTGACCGCCCGTGGCCAGCTGCACGAGAAGATCGAGGGGCTCAACGCCGGGGCCGACGACTACCTCACCAAGCCGTTCCAGGTGGCCGAGCTGGTGGCCCGGGTCCATGCCCTGGTGCGGCGGGCGGCGGGCAACGCCAGCTCGATCCTGGAGATCGGCGGGGTGCGGCTCGACATGGCGGCCTCCCAGGTGTGGTACGAAGGCACCCCCATCAAGCTGACCGCCCACGAATTCCGGGTGCTCGGCTATCTGATGCAGCACAGGGGCAAGGTGGTGTCGCGCAGCGAGCTGATCGACCACATCTACGCCCAGGATTTCGACCGCGACTCCAACACGGTGGAGGTGTTCATCGGCCGGATCCGCAAGAAGACCCACGCCGATCTCATCGAGACGGTGCGCGGTCTTGGCTACCGGATCAACGAATGAACCAGCTCTTGATGCCCCCTTGCGCAGGAGTGGCTGAATGAGGCTGGTGCGCACCCTGCGGGGGCGGCTGGTGGTCATCGCCATGGTCTGGTGCGGCCTGTTCCTGTTTGCCACCGGCTTCAGCCTGCAGACCATGATGCGCAACTACTGGCAGGAGGCGGAGGCCGACGGCCTGCGTCTGCAGCTCTACGATCTGCTCTCCCGCCTCGAGATCCAGCCGGATGGCCTGCCGGTGGTCACCGAACCCATGGCCGATCCCCGCTTCCGCCAGCCCTACTCCGGTTACTACTGGCAGCTGGAGCTGGGGGAGAGCGTGGTCAGCCGCTCCCGCTCCCTGTGGGATGTGCACCTCGACGTGCACGGCCTGAAGTCGGCCTTCGGCGACCCTGATCTGTTCGTCGGCAAGGGGCCCAACAAGGAGCCACTGCTGATCATGACCCGAACCGTGCTGCTGCCCGGTTCGGATCGGGTGTTCACCCTGGTGATGGCCAAGGACAGCAGCGCCCTGACCCAGACCCTGAAGAAAACCCGCATCAGCCTGTTCCTCGGCCTCGGCTTTGCCGCGACCGGGCTGGTGCTCGGCTTCATGTTCCAGATCGTCTACGGCCTGCGGCCGCTGCATCTGTTGCGGCGCGAATTGAGCCGGGTCCATCAGGGCCATCAGGAGGGGTTCCGGCTGCGCTATCCGCTGGAGATCCAGCCGCTGGTGGAGGACATCAACCGACTGCTGCACCACTACGGCGAGCTGCTGCAGCGGGCCCGCTCCCACACCGGCAACCTGGCCCACGCCCTCAAGACGCCGCTCAGCATCATGCGCAATCAGGTGGCCCAGCTGCCACCGGAGGATCAGGCCGCCCTCGGCGAGCAGCTCGATCAGATCCAGCGCCACATCGACTACCACCTCGGCAAGGCGAGGGTGACCGGCGCCGCCAAGATCCTCGGGGTGTCGACCCCGGTGCGGGCGCGGGTGGAGTACATCTGCCGCGCCTTCTCCCGCCTCTATCCGGGCCGGGAAGTGGACCTGCAGGTGCCGGCCACCCTGGCGGTCGGGGTGGAGGAGCAGGACTTCGACGAGATGGTGGGCAACCTGCTGGAGAACGCCTTCAAGTGGTCGGCCGGCCGGCTGCGCATCTCCAGCGCCGAGCTGGGGGGCTGGATCACCCTGCGCATCGAGGATGACGGCCCCGGCATGAGCGAGGATCAGATCGCCAAGGCGGTGCTGCGCGGGGTGCGCCTCGACGAGAAGGTGCCGGGCTCGGGCCTGGGTCTCAACATCGTCTCCGATCTGGCGGAAGCTTACCGCGGCAGCCTCATCATGGGACGCGCCGAACTGGGCGGGCTGGCTGCTTCCCTCTCGCTGCCCAAGGTGGCAAGAGTGGAGAGCTAGGCATAAGATATGGCACCTGTTTTAGCCTGAGGAAGAGAACCATGACCGATGATCCATGGGCACTGTGTCACCTCGACGATTCGTTCGATGCCTCCGTGCTGGGCACCAAGGGGGCCCAGATCCAGTGGTTTGAGGATCGCGACAGCCTGATTGCCTTCCTGCTGGAAGATTTCGTCGACCTGTTGGCCGACGTGGGCGAGCTGGATGAGGATCAGACCGAGCGGGCGCGCGAGCGCTTCACCCTGCTGGTGGAGCAGAGCTTCGACGATCGCGGCCTGATGGACGCCATCAACGATCTCGCCTCCGGCCTGCGCCGCATCGCCTGGCTGGGGCCGCTCTCCGAGCTGGCCGAGCTGAGCGATGACTTCGCCTCCGGCCTGCGCCGCTATTTCTGGAGCCAGTACGACGGGGATGAAGATGACCCGGATGCCTGGGTGCCGGAAGAACTCTGGCCCCAGCTGGTGGAGTGTGCGGAAGAGTACATGGTGGAAGGGGACTTCTAAGCCACCTGGTCTGCGCTCTGGCTGCAAGGCGGGTGGAGTATGCGGAAGAGTAGATGGTTGAGAGTGACTTCTTAGTCACACCACAAACCGCGATAAGAAAACGGCGCCTTGATGGCGCCGCTTTTGTTGCTCAGTCCTCTGCTCAGGCGTTGGCCGGCACCGCATGGGCGGTGTTGACCGGGGCCGGGCCCTGGTACTTCTCGATCTGCAGCTGGGCCATGTGACCGCAGTTGCCCTGCGCCAGGCTGGAGGTGCCCTCGTCGAAGGTGAGGCAGTTGACGTTGCCGTTCTTGCACAGGCTTCCCGCCTCGCCCGGTTTGGCCGGATCGAACCAGGCCCCTTCGCACACCCGCACCACCCCCGGGCGGATGTCGGTCGAGAGCAGGGCCCCCACCAGGATCTGGCCGCGGTCGTTGAAGGCCCGCACCAGATCGCCATCCTGGATGCCGCGCGCCTTGGCGTCGTCCGGGTGGATCAGGATCGCCTCGCGATCGGCGATGGCGAACTTGTCCCGCAGCGGGGTGTTGTCGAGCTGGGAGTGCAGCCGCTGGGTCGGGTGGGAGGTGTTGAGCGACAGTGGATAGCGGGTCGCCTCCTTGCTCTTGATCCACTCCTTGGGTTCATACCACTTGGGATGGCCGGCGCAGTCGGCATAGCCCATGCCGGCCACCGTGCTGGAGAAGATCTCGATCTTGCCGGACGGGGTCCCGAGCGGGTTGAGCAGCGGGTTCTCACGGAAATCGGCGTGACGGATCCACTGGCGGTTCGCCTCGGGCACCGGGAAGCGGATGTAGTTGTTGGACTCCCAGAACATGTTGAACGGCGGCAGCGCCACCCGGGCGCCGCGGGCCTGGGCGGCCATGCCGTCGTACATCTGCTTGAGCCACAGCATCTCGTCCTTGCCTTCGGTGTACTGCTCCTGCAGGCCCAGCTTGGCGGCCACGTCGCGGAAGATGTCGAAGTCGTTGCGCGCCTCGAACTGGGGCGGCACGCACTGGTGCATCGGGAAGACGTAGCGCTGGGAGTAGTCGCCGCCCATCTCCAGATCGTTGCGCTCGTAGCTGGTGGTGGCCGGCAGGACGATGTCGGCGTGCTTGGCGGTGGCGGTCCAGTAGGGCTCGTGCACGATCACGGTCTGCGGCTTGCGCCAGGCCTTGACCAGGTTGTTGGTGTCCTGGTGGTGGTGGAAGGGGTTGCCGCCCGCCACGTAGACCAGCTTGATGTCCGGGTAGGTCACCTTGCGGCCGTTGAAGTCGATGGTCTTGCCGGGGTTGGCCAGACAGTCGGCGATGCGGGCCACCGGGATCGGCGCCGGCCCGTTCTTCGGTGCATTGCCGGCGGAGATGCCCGCCAGGATGCCGCCCTTGGCGGTGGGGCTGCCACCGGAAGAGTAGTGGTAGCTGAAGCCGTAACCGCCGCCCGGCAGGCCGATCTGGCCCAGCATAGCGGCCAGGGTGACCAGCATCCAGTTGGGTTGCTCGCCGTGCTGCTGCCGCTGCATGCCCCAGCCCGCCATGATCATGGTGCGCTTGGACGCCATGTCGAGGGCCAGTTGGCGGATCACCTTGGCATCGACGCCGCAGATGGTGCTCGCCCACTCGGCGCTCTTCGGCTGGCCGTCTTCCTTGCCGAGCAGATAGGTCAGGAACTTGTCGAAGCCGGTGGTGTAGCGGTCGAGGAAGGCTTGATCGTGCTTCTGCTCGCTGTAGAGGGTGTGGGCCACCCCCAGCATCATGGCTACGTCTGTGTAGGCGTTCGGCGCAATCCACTCGGCCCCCGCCAGCTTGGCGGTTTCGTTGTAGACAGGGTCGATGCTGATGATGCGGGTGCCTTTATCTTTCAGCGCCTTGAAGCCGGCCTGACCCTCGTGATCCGGCATGTTCCAGCTGTTCTTCAGGGTGACCTGGGCGTTGACCCCCCACAGCACCACCAGTTCGGCGTGCTCGATGACGTTGGGCCAGGCGGTCTGCTGCTCATATACCTCGATTGAACCCATCACGTGGGACATGATCACCTGGGCGGCGCCGGCGGAGTAGTCGCCGGCATAGCCGGTGAAGCCGCCCGCCAGGTTCATCAGGCGGTGCAGCAGGGTGCGGCTGTTGTGGAACATGCCGACACTCTTCCAGCCGTAGGAACCGGCGTGGATCGCCTGCGGGCCGAAGTCGCTCTGCACCCGGCTGATTTCGCCGGCCACCAGGGCGATGGCCTTCTCCCAGCTTACCCGCACCCACTCGTCGGCGCCGCGCAGCTCGGGTTTGGCTCCCGGGCCCTGCTCCAGCCAGCTCTTGCGCACCATGGGGTACTTGATGCGGTTCTTGGCGTGGACCTGGAACGGCGCCATGTCGATGAGATCGTTGGGGGCCGGATCATCGGCCACCGGCTGGACCCGCACCATGCGGCCCTCTTCGACGATGGCCTCGAAAGCCCCCCAGTGGGCACCGGTGAGGATGCCTTTCTGGGCGGGCACCAGGGTCGGGAACTGTTCAAGGGCCGTACTGATGGCCTGGGCCAGCGCACTCTTCGGGAAGACGCCGGCCAGCAGCGGCAGGGCGGCGCAGGCGCCCAGCCCCTTGAGCAGGTTGCGGCGGGAGAGATTGGTTTGCTTATCGGTAAAAAAAGTCATGACGATTTCCTCTGTGCCAGCCTTAGTGCGCCGCGTTCATGTCACTGGCATGTTTCTGGACGTATTGGGTCAACATGCGTGCCTGTTCCGGGGTCAGGGAGGTGCGTGATTCCATCCCCTTGATGACGCCGATCCACTGGTTGGCGTTGAAATGATCCAGTGCGGTGAGGCCGTGGCAGCCGGTACAGTTGTTGGACATCAGGGTGGAGGCGTACTGCCACAGCTTGCCCTGATCGCCGATGAGCTGGCTCTGATCCACCCAGGCGGTCAGGCTGACCTGATGCCAGGTGAGGTTGGTGGCGCTGTCGGTTTCGCTCTTGCCGGTGGTGAGCTGCGCCTTGGCCTTGTCGCCGAGCAGGGTGCTCAGGATGCGCTTGCCGGGGGCGGCGTAGAACACCTCGCTAACCCCGTCCTGCTGCCAGCCGTCGATGCGCACCTGGGCACGGCCGTTGTCGTTGGCCAGCACTTCCACCTGGGTGGAGGGCATCAGGGTGCCTTCGTCAGTCTTGGCGCCGGCATCCAGATAGAGCGGGGTGGTGGCGATGGCGTAACGGGTGGTGACGTTGGCCGGGGTCTGGGCGGCGGCTTGCGCCAGCTCGCTGGCACCGGCGGCGGCCAGGCCGCTCATGTCGGGCATGATGTGGGCGACGCCGCGGTGGCAGTCGATGCAGGTCTGGCCCTCCTTGATGGCGACCGGGTGCTCTGCGCGGGCGTTGGGGCGCTGAGCCAGGATGTCCATCGCCGCGTAGCTGTGGCAGCTGCGGCAGGTAGCGGAGTCGTTGGCCTTCAGCTCGTCCCACACCGACTGCGCCATGCGCAGCTTGTGGGCCTCGTATTTCTCCGGCGTGTCGAGGGTGCCGATCGCCTCGTGATAGATGTCTTTCACGGCGCGGATCTTGGTCCACAGATAGGAGGTGGGATCACCCGGAATATGGCAGTCGGCGCACTCGGCGCGGATGCCCTTCACGTTCAGGAAGTGGACGCTGCCCTGATACTCGGCCAGCGGGGTCTGCATGGAGTGGCAGGAGACGCAGAACTCGGTGGAACTGGTCTTGTGCATGACGGTCACCGTGACCCCCAGCGCTGCAACGCCCAAGAGGGCTCCGAGCAGCAGTAGCCAGAACCAGGTTTTTCTCAACAGTTTTCCAAGCATGACGGCGTTTTCCTACGTTCAAATATTACCAATATAGTAGTATCCATGGAGAGGTAGTTGATTGACCTCTATCATGATTTATATTTTGTATTGTTATTTTAAATGCAATTATTATTTTGTTATTTATCATTTAACTGAATTTAATTTAACATCCTGCGATTTTACCGTCTTTTTGCTCCTCGTTTGAGGCGTAATTGATGCCGCTGCGCCACTTTCTCTCCACTTTTTATCGTTGGGCCATGACTCCCTGCGCCTGTGCAGTAGCCTGTCGTCTCGCGCCTGGCAGGGGCTTGGGCTTTGCCCTGGGCCCGGTATATACTGTTCGAATATACAGTGTTCAGGTGTTTGCCATGCGACTCTTTATCGCCGAGAAGCCCAGTCTGGGGCGCGCCATTGCCGACGTGCTGCCCAAACCCCACAAGAAGGGGGAGGGCTTCATCGAAACCGCGCAGGGGGATGTAGTGACCTGGTGCATCGGCCACCTGCTGGAGCAGGCCGAGCCCGATGCCTACGATGCCGCCTACAAGCAGTGGCGCATGGAATCCCTTCCCATCATCCCGAGCCAGTGGCAACTGGTGGCCAAGCCGAAGACCAAGACCCAGCTCACCGTCATCAAGCGCCTGCTCAAGCAGGCCGACTGCGTGGTCAACGCCGGTGACCCGGACCGGGAGGGGCAGCTGCTAGTGGACGAGGTGATCGATTTTCTCGGCTATGGCAAAACCCGGCCGGTGCTGCGCTGTCTCATCAGCGATCTCAACCCGCCGGCAGTGCGCCGCGCCCTCGACAAGCTCAGAGACAACAAGGAGTTCGTGCCGCTGGCGGTATCGGCGCTGGCCCGCAGCCGGGCCGACTGGCTCTACGGCATCAACATGACCCGCGCCTATACCCTGCTTGGTCGCAAGGGGGGCTGCAGCGAGCTGCTCTCGGTCGGCCGGGTACAGACACCGCTACTGGGGCTGGTGGTAAGGCGGGATCTCGAGATAGAAGCCTTCGTGCCCAAACCCTTCTTCGAGGTGCTGGCCCATCTACAGACCGAAGGCAACGAGCGTTTCAGCGCCAAGTGGCTGCCTTCCGAGGCCTGCCTGCCCTGGCAGGACGAGGAGGGGCGGGTGCTCAGCCGGGCACTGGCCGCCAAGGTGGTGGAGCGGATCCAGGGTCAACCCGCACTGGTGGAAGAGGTGGAGGAGCAGGCCCGCAAGCAGGCGGCGCCGCTGCCCTACAACCTCTCCAGCCTGCAGATCGATGCCGCCAAGCGGTTCGGCATGGACGCCAAGCGGGTGCTGGACGTCTGCCAGAGCCTCTATGAACGGCACAAGCTCATCACCTACCCCAGATCCGACAGCCGCCATCTGCCGAGCGAGCACTTCAATCGGGCCGGCCAGGTGCGGGAGGCCATCGCCAGCACGGCGCCGGCGCTGGCCAGGGCGGTAAGCGAAGCGGACGGCAAGATCCGCAGCAAGGCGTGGAACGACAGCAAGGTGGATGCCCACCACGCCATCATCCCCACCGAGAAGCACGGCAACGAGGGGAGCCTGAGTGGCGATGAAGCCAGGCTGTATGGCCTGATTGCCCGCCAGTATCTGCTGCAGTTCTACCCGCCGTTCGAGTACAACGACAGCAAGGTGCTGCTGCGCATCGCCGGCGGGCAGTTTCAGGCCAAGGCGCGGCGGATCCTCAAGGCGGGCTGGAAGGCGCTGCTGGGGGTGGAGGAAGATGACGAGGAGGAGGCGGGAACCCTGCCTGCCCTGCGTCAGGGCGAGCAGCTGCTGTGCGAGCGGGGGGAGTTGCTGGAGAAGATGACCCAGCCCCCCAAGTCGTTCACCGATGCCACCCTGCTGGCCGCCATGACCGGCATCGCCTGCTACGTGCAGGATCCCGAGATCCGCAAGACCCTGCGCGAAACCGACGGCCTCGGCACCGAGGCGACCCGGGCCGGCATCATCGACTTGCTGTTCAAGCGCCGCTTTCTGGTGCGCCAGGGCAAGAGCATCAAGGCGACCCCGACCGGGCGGGCATTGATCCAGGCCCTGCCGGCCACGGCCACCACCCCGGACATGACGGCGCTGTGGGAGCAGCACCTCGGCCGGATTGCCGAGCGGCAGGCGAGCTATCAGCAGTTCATGGGGCCGCTCACCGAGCAGTTGAACGGTTTGATCGACGGCGCCAGGCAGGATTCGGGGGCCAGCTTCAGCGCCCTGCCCAAGGCGGCGCCCGGGGCCGACAAGCGTCGCTTCACCAAACGCAAGCGCAGCCCGGAGAGTGGTGGCACGACGGGGGCAGGCAAGCGGGGGAGCAAGCGGCCAGCCCGGGCCGCCTGATAAAAAAACGCCCCTGTCGGGGCGCAAAAAGGCATTGTCGTCAGGCGTCGGCCAGTCTGGCGCGACTCAAATTCAGGTAGTGCCAGGCAACGCCGAGCAGCACCAGATCCTTGAAAATGAAAAACTCGGTGACCGGCACTCCGTCGACCAGCTTCCAGACGCCCGGCAGGGTCAGCAGAAAGCTGAGGGTCACGAGGAAGGTCAGGATGGCCCCCAGGCTGCTCCAGTAGCCCAGACGTGGCCGCCACAGGCCGACAATCAGGCCGCAGGCGATCAGGATCTCGACCAGCCCGATCAGATTGGAGACCGCCTGCTCCGAGAGCACGGCATAGAGCCAGCTCATCAGCGGGTGGCTTGCCACCAGCGGCCGGATGGCCGCCGCCTCGGTCGGTGTGAACTTGAACACGCCGATCCAGAGCAGGGTCAGTACCACCCCCGCGAGGGCGATCAGAAAACCTCGGTCATGGCGTTCCATTTCTGCTCCTCTGTCAGGGGGTGAGCGTGACGGGCGGAAAGTCGATGTCGGTTTCCGCCAGATGATTGCCGTAGTTGGTCAGGGTATTGATGACCACCTGCCCCAGCACCTCCATCATCAGCTCATCATCCACGCCCGCCGCCCGGGCGGCGGCCAGTTGCGCATCGCTGATGACGCCGCGCTGGGTGACCAGGGCGACCGCTAGCTGCAACAGGGCGTGATCGAGCGGATCCGTCGCCTGGGCGAGACGGGCAGCCCGGATGGCGTCGTCATCGAAACCGGCCCGGCCAGCCAGCAGGGTGTGGGCCGACAGGCAGTACTGGCAGGCGTTGGCCTGACCGATGGCCAGTGCCAGCAGCTCCCGCTGGCGGGCGCTGAGCCGCCCCTTGCCCAGCGCGTCGGCAAAGCCGAGCAGACCGTTGAGCAGGGCCGGTGAGTGGGCCAGGGTTGCGTAGAGGTTGGGGACCATGCCCAGGCTGCTTTTAAGAGCGGCGAAGGTGGGGGCGGCTGCCGGTTTGGGCTGCACGACGGCGTGAATGCGACTCATGATGTGCTCCTATTTGGGTTGGGTACGGGAGACACTATGCCGGTTTTAATGGTACGGTTTATCACCCAGAGTCCATCATTGACTACCAGGCGTCTCAAATATGGATCCACTCTCGATATTGCTGGCCCATGCCGCTCCCCAGGCCAGTCTCTTTTTCGCCGGCAACCTGTGTCAGCACTCTCACAGCAGCGACTATCCCGCCGGCGGCCATCTGCACTTGTTGCGCCGTGGCGAACTGCTGCTGCGCGAAGAGGGGGGTGAACCCCTGTTGCTGACCGAGCCGACCCTGATCCTCTACGCCAGGGGGCAGGCTCACAGGCTCGAACCCCGCCAGCTGGCGGGCTGCGACCTGGTGTGTGCCAGCGTGTCGTTCGGGCCGGCAGGAGACTCACCACTGCAGCTGGCGTTGCCGGATACCTTGGTGCTGCCGTTGCAGACGATCCCGGCCATTGCGCCGGTACTGACCCTGCTGTTCGAGGAGGCCTTCGCCGAGCGTTACGGTCAGCCGCCGATCCTCTCCCGTCTGCTGGAAGTGCTGCTGATCCTCTTGCTGCGCCATCTGGTGGAACAGGGGATCTGTCGGCAGGGGATGTTGGCCGGTCTCTCCGACCCGCGACTGGCACGGGCCATCGCGGTCATGCATCAGCGCGGGGACGAGCCCTGGACGGTGGCGACCCTGGCGCGGGAGGCGGGCATGTCGCGCGCCCGCTTCGCCGCTCATTTTCAGGCGCTGACCGGGCAGACGCCGCTGGACTATCTGACGCGCTGGCGGATGGTGCTGGCCAGTCAGCAACTGCTGGCGGGGGAGTCCATTACCCAGGTGGCGCTGGGGGCGGGGTACAGCGGGGGCACCGCCTTCGGGCGGGCGTTCGAGCGGGAGTTTGGCATGAGCCCGGGGCGCTGGCTCAAGGCGCGGCAGCGCGAGTGACCGGGGCCGCGACGGGCCCCGGTGTCATCAGCCGGTGTAGACTGTCTCTTCCGGGTACTTGATGCGGGTTTCGACCGGGCGAGCCAGCATGAAGGCCAGAGTGAGCGGGCCGAGACGACCGCAGATCATCACCAGCACCAGGATGAGCTTGCCAGGCTCGCTCAGGGTGGCGGTGATGCCGGTGGAGAGCCCCACGGTGGCAAACGCCGAGATGGTCTCGAACATGATCTTGTCGAAGGGCAACTGCTCGGTGAGCATCAGCAGGAACATGGCCAGCATCAGCACCATGGTGCTGACCATGATGATGGCCAGCGATCGGGTCACTATCTGGGACGAGAGGGTGCGGCCAAAGGCGGTGACGTGGGGGCGCTTGGTCAGAAACGCCTTGGTCGCCAGCAGCACCACCGCGAAGGTGGTCACCTTGATACCGCCACCGGTGGAGGTGGCACCCGCCCCGATGAACATCAGCATCATCAGAAACAGCAGGGCGGCCGGGGTCATCAGGCCGATGTCGATGGTGTTGAAACCCGCGGTACGGGCGCTGGCAGACTGGAAGAAGGCCGCCAGCCACTGGCCGCCAAAGGAGACCTTGCCGAGGGTGCCAGGGTTGTTGTGCTCCAGCAGCCAGAACATCAGGGTTCCCAGCAGCAGCAGGCCCGGGGTCATGATCAGCATCAGCTTGCTGTGCAGCTTGAGCTTGCGCCAGCGGCGGTTGCGCACCAGATCGACGATGACGGTAAAGCCGATCCCGCCGAGGATCAGCAGACCGGCGATGGTCAGGCTGATGACGGGGTCGTCCCGGTAGTCCATGAGATTGTTGGCAAACAGCGAGAAGCCGGCGTTGTTGAAGGCCGATACCGCGTGGAAGAAACTGACGTAGAGGCCGCGCTCCCACCCCATCTCGGGCACCCAGCGAATGGCCATCAGGGCGGTGCCGATGAGCTGGGCGATGAAGGCGAACAGCACGATGCGCTTCACCAGCTGAATGATGTTGACCGAGCCCTCCTGGCCCAGCGCCTCCTTGGCCAGCACCTGCTGGCGCAGGCCGACCCGTTTGCTGAACATGGCGATGAGCAGCAGGGTCATGGTCATCTGGCCCAGGCCGCCAATCTCCATCAGCATCAGCAGGAAGATCTGCCCCTGCAGGGTGAAGGCGGTACCGGTGTCCACCACCCCGAGCCCGGTCACGCTGATGGCCGAGGTGGCGGTGAACAGGGCATTGATGAAGCTCACCTGGCCGTTGTGGCTGGAAGGCTGCACCAGAAACAGGGTGCCGATCAGCAGGATGACCAGAAAACTGCCGAGGATCAGCTTGGCTTCACTCCAGCGGGACTCATCTTCCCGCTGCAGGGCAAAGGCGTAGCTGCTGCGCCAGCGGGTCATAGGGTTTCCAGCCAGTGGTCGATGGCGTGCTTGTTGCCGGCCAGGATCAGGATGTCACCCAGCTGCAGCTCCATCTTGCCGGTCAGCACGTTGTGCAGGGTTTCGCCACGCTTGATGGCGAGCAGCTGGAATTCGCTCTGCTGCAGCAGATGGAAGTCGCTGAGGGCCCGACCGTTCAACTGCAGGCCGATGACGAACTCGGTCAGCACCATGTCGTGACCCAGCTCCAGATAGTCGAACAGCCGGTTATCCAGCATGCTCTGGGCGACCCGACGACCCATGTCCCACTCCGGGTTGATCACCTTGTCGGCACCCACCTTTTGCAGGATCTTGGCGTGGAACTTGTCGCGCGCCTTGACCCAGACCTTCTTCACCCCCGCCTCCTTGAGGACGAGGGTGGTGAGTATGCTGGTCTCGAGGTTGTCACCGATGGCGACGAAGACGATGTCGAAGTCGGCCAGGCCCAGCTCGGCGACGGTGGCCTCGTCGGTGGCGTCGGCCACGATGACGTGGTTGCAGAGGGTGGCGATCTGGCGGGTCTTGCTCTCGTCGATGTCAATCGCCAGCACCTCGGCATCCTGGCGCTGCAGCTCTTCACACAGCGCGCTGCCAAACAGCCCCAGGCCGATGACGGCAAATTGGTTGTTCATGAGTACTTCCTCAAGAGTCGGAGCGGGATACTCTACTCCAGCTATATGAGTCCGAAAAGAGGGCGGGATTTTTCGTCCGGCGGCAATATAAGGTAGACTGCCCGCTTGCCATTGTCGGAACACGCAGATGAAACTCACCCCGCACGCCTCCCTGTTGACGCTCAACACCCTCGCCCTCGATGCCCACTGCCACTGGCTGGCCGAAGTGGAGCAAACCGACGACCTGCCGCAGCTGGTTGCCAACGCCGAGCTGGCCGGCTTGCCGCGGCTGGTGCTGGGCGGTGGCAGCAACGTGCTGTTTTGCGATGACTTCGCCGGGGTGGTGGTGCTCAACCGGCTCAAGGGGATAGCGCTGCACGACGAGGGGGATCACTGGCTGCTGCACGTGGCCGCCGGCGAGAACTGGCACGAGCTGGTGTGCCACACCCTGCAGCAGGGCTGGTACGGTCTCGAAAACCTGGCGCTCATCCCCGGCACGGTCGGGGCGGCGCCGGTGCAGAACATCGGTGCCTACGGGGTCGAACTGGCCAGCGTCTGTGCCTACGTCGAGGCGTTCAACTGGCAGAGCGGCGAGATGGAGCGCCTCGCCGCGGCTGACTGCCGCTTCGGCTATCGCGACAGCATCTTCAAGCACGACTATCAGGACAGCCACTTCATCACTGCGGTCGGTCTGCAACTGGCCAAGGCCTGGCAACCAAGCCAGGGCTATGGTCCGCTGGCCGCACTGGGCGAACAGCCCTCGGCACAGGCCATCTTCGACACCGTCTGCGCCACCCGCATGGCCAAGCTGCCGGATCCGGCCGTGCTCGGCAACGCGGGCAGCTTCTTCAAGAACCCGGTGGTGCCTGCCGCGCTGGCGACGTCGCTCAAGCTGAAATATCCCCAGATGCCGCTCTATCCGGCTGGTGAAGGGCTGGCCAAGCTGGCCGCGGGCTGGCTCATCGACCAGTGCGGCCTCAAGGGCTTTGCCATCGGCCGCGCCGCCGTCCATCAGGAGCAGGCGCTGGTGCTGGTCAATCTGGGCGGCGCCAGCGCCATGGAGCTGATCGCGCTGGCGGCCCACGTGCGTGACAGCGTGGAGCAGAAATTCGGGGTGGTGCTGGAGCACGAAGTGCGCTTCATGGGCCGCCGTGGTGAAACTTGGCTCGACGAGGTACTGGCATGACCCTGACTCCCATCCGGCAAACTCTGATCTCCCTGCTCAGCGACGGGCAGTTCCACTCCGGTGAGCAGCTTGGCGAGCAGCTCGGCATCAGTCGGGCGGCGGTCAGCAAGCACATGGCGGCTCTCAAGGAGCTGGGGCTGGATCTCTTCAGCCTGACCGGCAAGGGGTACCGGCTGGCGGTGCCGATGGCGCTCTATGACGAAGAGCAGCTGCAGGCGCTGGCGCCCATGGCACCGGTGCACTGCTTCCCGGTCATCGACTCCACCAACCAGTACCTGCTGGAGCGGGTCAACCAGCTGCAGTCGGGCGAGAGCTGCCTGGCCGAGTGCCAGACCGCCGGGCGCGGCCGGCGCGGCAAGCCCTGGGTTTCTCCCTTCGGCTGCCAGCTGATCTTGAGCATGTACTGGCGGCTGGAGCAGGGCATGGCGGCCGCCATGGGGCTGAGTCTGGCGGTCGGGGTGGCCGTGGTGCAGACGCTGGAGTCCCTCGGTTATCCGGGCGTTGAGCTCAAGTGGCCCAACGATCTCTACTATCAGGGCCGCAAGCTGGCGGGGATCCTGGTGGAGATGAGCGGTAGTGCCGGCGCCAGCTGCCACCTGGTGATCGGGGTCGGCCTCAACCTGGCGATGCCGAGCCGGGAGGCGGAGCGGATCGATCAGGCCTGGTCCGAATTGCGCCACATCCAGCCGGAACTGGTGGATCGCAATCTGCTGGGCGGCCGGGTGATTGAACATCTGCAGCAGGCCATGCTCACCTTCGAACAGGAGGGGCTCGCCAGCTTCGTGGCGGACTGGAACCGACTCGACCATTTCGCCGGCCGGCCGGTACGACTGCTGATGGGCGAGCAGGAGATCCGCGGCGTGGCGCGCGGCATAGATGATCGCGGTGCGCTGCGGCTGGAGACGGAGGAGGGGATCAAGTTCTATCTGGGCGGGGAGATCTCCCTGCGTCGGGGCGACTGATGACGGCGCTGACCGTCACCCAATGAAGAGAGGGCCTGCGGGCCCCCTCTTCATTGATGCGTGAGCTGCCGCCGTTACTTGCGCAGCTTGATCTGCTCGATGGCGTGCTCGTTGCCCTTGGTCAGGATCAGGTTGGCCCGCTCCCGGGTAGGCAGGATGTTCTCTTTCAAATTCAGATAGTTGATATCTTGCCAGATGTTGCTGGCGATCTTGGTCGCCTCGCTCTCGGCCAGCTTGGCGTAGTGGTGGAAGTAGGAGTCCGGATCCGAGAAGGCGCCGCTGCGAAACTTGAGGAAACGCTCGATATACCAGGTGCGCAGCAGTTCGGCGTCGGCATCCACATAGATGGAGAAGTCGACGAAGTCCGATACGAAGACGCGGTGCGGATCCTGCGGGTAGTCCATGCCGCTTTGCAGCACATTGAGCCCTTCCAGGATCAGGATGTCCGGCTGCTCCACCACCTTCTTCTCATCCGGAATGATGTCGTAGATGAGATGGGAGTAAACGGGGGCCTCGACTTTCTCGTGGCCGGCGCGGATGTTGGCGACAAACTCCACCAGATGGCGGATGTCGTAGGACTCCGGGAACCCCTTGCGGCGCATCAGGCCGCGCTCTTCCAGCACCTTGTTGGGGTAGAGAAAGCCGTCGGTGGTGACCAGCTCCACCCGCGGGTGCTCCGGCCAGCGCTCCAGCAGCGCCTGCATGATGCGCGCCGTGGTGCTCTTGCCGCCTGCCACACTGCCGGCGATGCTGATGATGTAGGTGCCCTTGCCGCGAGACTGACCGAGGAACTGTTCCAGCACCCGGCTGCGGCGCTGCTTGGCCTTGACGTAGAGATTGAGCAGACGGGAGAGGGGCAGATAGATCTCTTCCACCTCCTGCAATGACACCTTCTCGTTGATCCCGCGCAGGGTCTGCAGATCGTGCTCGGTCAGGGTCAAAGGGACCGAGTCGCGCAATAACGCCCATTGTTCGCGGGTGAATTGCAGATAGGGGTTATGCTCTGTCGTCATGGTGTCGTCACTGTTTCTTGGGCAGGGCGACCATACACCAAGGGGGGCGGGAGCGACAAGAGAAGCGACGGTTTCGAGCGGAGAGTGAGTCCTTTTTTGCCTGGTTCCTGGCAATAATGCACATTTTGCAAGGCGCAATGGTTGCATCCCCAAAATCCTTACCATAAAATGCGCGACGCTTAGATGTCTGTCGTCTATTTGCCCAGCAAAAGCGACAAATCAACGGGTGCAAGCAGAATTACCGTTGTGACATTGACGTAACGGAGGGGTTCCCGAGCGGCCAAAGGGATCAGACTGTAAATCTGACGGCTCTGCCTTCGAAGGTTCGAATCCTTCTCCCTCCACCATATTTCTCTGCGGTTTGAGTTCTTTGGGTTAGAGAAATGCGGGCATCGTATAATGGCTATTACCTCAGCCTTCCAAGCTGATGATGCGGGTTCGATTCCCGCTGCCCGCTCCAAGATGCTGATTGGCTCAGGCGATAGCAGAGTCACACCCTAGGGTGAGTTCGGCAATCGAACCAGCCTGTCAGCACCAGCCTCTCTTCCCTACCAGATTCAAATCCATCATATAAACTGTTCTGTGGTTAGCTTGCCACCGCGTACTCAGCGTTAGTTTAGAGGGACGATCATGTCTAAAGAAAAATTTGAGCGTAATAAACCGCACGTTAACGTGGGTACCATCGGCCACGTTGACCACGGTAAAACCACCCTGACCGCCGCCATCACCAACGTGCTGGCCAAGCACTTCGGTGGTAAAGCTTTCGCCTTCGACCAGATCGACAAGGCGCCGGAAGAGCGTGAGCGTGGTATCACCATCAACACCTCCCACGTAGAATACGACACCGCTACCCGTCACTACGCCCACGTAGACTGCCCGGGTCACGCCGACTACGTTAAAAACATGATCACCGGTGCTGCCCAGATGGACGGCGCGATCCTGGTAGTAGCAGCGACTGACGGCCCGATGCCGCAGACTCGTGAGCACATCCTGCTGGGTCGTCAGGTAGGCGTTCCGTACATCATCGTGTTCATGAACAAGTGCGACATGGTAGATGACGAAGAGCTGCTGGAACTGGTCGAGATGGAAGTTCGCGAACTGCTGTCCGAGTACGACTTCCCGGGTGATGACCTGCCGGTGGTACGTGGTTCCGCACTGAAAGCGCTGGAAGGCGAAGCTCAGTGGGAAGAGAAGATCCTGGAACTGGCTGGCCACCTGGACACCTACATTCCGGAGCCGGAGCGCGCAATCGACCAGCCGTTCCTGATGCCGATCGAAGACGTATTCTCCATCGCAGGCCGTGGTACCGTAGTAACTGGTCGTGTAGAGCGCGGTATCGTTAAAGTTGGTGAAGAAGTGGAAATCGTTGGTATCAAAGATACCACCAAGACCACCTGTACCGGCGTTGAAATGTTCCGCAAACTGCTGGACGAAGGTCGCGCAGGTGAGAACGTTGGCGCGCTGCTGCGTGGCGTGAAGCGTGAAGACGTAGAGCGTGGTCAGGTACTGGCCAAGCCGGGCACCATCAAGCCGCACACCAAGTTCGAATCTGAAGTGTACGTACTGTCCAAAGAAGAAGGTGGTCGTCACACCCCGTTCTTCAAAGGCTACCGTCCGCAGTTCTACTTCCGTACAACCGACGTGACCGGTACCATCGAACTGCCGGAAGGCGTAGAGATGGTAATGCCGGGCGACAACATCAAGATGGTTGTTACCCTGATTGCGCCGATCGCGATGGACGACGGCCTGCGTTTCGCCATCCGTGAAGGTGGCCGTACCGTAGGTGCTGGTGTTGTAGCTAAAGTTATCGCTTAATCTTTGGCTTACATAAATAAAGCAAAGCCCCTATAATAGGGGCTTTCTTATGCAGGGGCGTAGTTCGAATTGGTAGAACAGCGGTCTCCAAAACCGATGGTTGCGGGTTCGAGTCCTGCCGCCCCTGCCATATACCTCGTCTCGTACGGGGCTTTTGTGTCTTTGGTTACGTCAGATACAGGTGGGTTGTATGAGTGTTAGTTCTGAGAGCCAGGGCGGAAGCAAGGATACCCTGCTTTGGGGCCTGGTTTTCATTATCCTGGCGGCCGCTGTAGTGGGTAATTACCTGCTCAACGATGTTGTCGCTGCCGTCCGCGCCCTGGGTGTGGTCGTTGTCATTGCTGCTGCCGGTGCAGTAGCCCTGCAAACCACCAAGGGAAAGGCAACACTGGCATTTGCCCGTGAGTCTCGCCTGGAAGTACGCAAGGTCGTATGGCCGACCCGTCAGGAAGCCATTCAGACAACCCTGATTGTGCTGGCGGTGACTGCCGTGATGGGGCTGCTGCTGTTCGTTCTGGACGGTGCCCTGGTCTGGTTGGTCAACCTGATTACCGGTGTGTAAGGATAAGCCATGACTGAACAACGTGAACAGCGTATGAGATGGTATGTCGTGCAGGCGTTTTCCGGCTATGAAGGCCGTGTCGCCAAATCCCTGCGTGAACATATCAAGATGCATGGCATGGAAGACATGTTCGGTGAAGTGCTGGTCCCGACCGAAGAAGTGGTCGAGATGCGTGCTGGCCAGAAGCGCAAGAGTGAGCGCAAGTTTTTCCCGGGCTACGTCCTGGTGCAGATGATCATGGATGAAACCACATGGCACCTGGTACGCAACGTACCGCGCGTCATGGGCTTCATCGGTGGCACCTCTGATCGTCCTGCTCCTATCTCCGATAAGGAAGCGGATGCCATCCTCAATCGTCTGCAAGATGCCCACGACAAGCCGCGTCCGAAAACCCTGTTTGAACCGGGTGAGATGGTGCGGGTTGCCGATGGTCCGTTCGCCGATTTTAACGGTACCGTTGAAGAGGTGGACTACGAAAAGAGCCGCGTGAAGGTCTCCGTACTGATCTTCGGCCGTTCTACTCCGGTCGAGCTGGATTTTGGTCAAGTCGAAAAAGGCTGATTAAACTCTGTTCGTTAACGGTTGTCAGGGGCAGCGAATGTCATTATAATTCGCTGCCCCTTTATTAGTTGGGGAGCCGTTTGCAGGAGCATGTCTCCGAGGCGTTAGAACCCATTTCTGAGGTATTTTTGTAATGGCTAAGAAAGTCACAGCTTATATCAAGCTGCAAGTTAAGGCTGGCAGTGCTAACCCCAGCCCTCCCGTTGGTCCTGCTCTGGGTCAGCACGGTGTTAACATCATGGAATTCTGTAAAGCGTTCAACGCTCGTACAGAGAAGCTGGAAAAAGGTTCTCCGACTCCGGTCGTGATCACCGTTTACAGCGACCGTTCCTTCACCTTCGAAACCAAGACTCCGCCCGCTTCCTTCCTGCTGAAGAAAGCCGCTGGTATCCAGTCTGGTTCTGCCAAGCCGAACAAAGACAAGGTTGGTAAGGTGACTGTTGCCCAGCTGCAAGAAATCGCCAAGACCAAAGAGCCGGATATGACCGGTGCCGATCTGGATGCAAAAGTACGTTGCATCGCCGGCTCCGCTCGTTCCATGGGCCTGGTAGTGGAGGAGTAAGACAATGGCTAAACTGTCCAAGCGTATGCGCGTTATTCGCGAAAAAGTTGACGGTACCAAAGAGTACTCCATCAACGAAGCCATTGCCCTGCTGAAAGAACTGGCTACCGCCAAGTTCGTTGAAAGCGTTGACGTTGCCGTTAACCTGGGTATCGATGCTCGTAAATCTGACCAGAACGTACGTGGTGCTACTGTACTGCCGCACGGTACCGGTCGTGATGTACGCGTAGCCGTGTTCACCCAAGGTGCCAACGCCGAAGCTGCCAAAGCTGCCGGTGCTGAGCTGGTTGGCATGGATGACCTGGCCGATCTGGTCAAGAAAGGCGAGATGAACTTCGACGTCGTGATCGCATCCCCGGATGCCATGCGCGTTGTTGGTCAACTGGGTCAAATCTTGGGCCCGCGCGGCCTGATGCCGAACCCGAAAGTTGGTACTGTAACCCCGAACGTAGCCGAAGCCGTCAAGAACGCCAAGGCTGGTCAGGTTCGTTACCGTAACGACAAGAACGGTATCATTCACACTACCCTGGGCAAAGTTTCCTTCAACGAAGTTCAGTTGAAAGAGAACTTGGAAGCTCTGCTGGTTGCCTTGAAAAAGGCCAAGCCGTCCTCCGCCAAGGGTCAGTACATCAAGAAGGTAAGCATCTCCACCACTATGGGTGCCGGTGTTGCCGTAGACCAAGCTACTCTGGAAGCTCAGGCCTAATTGATGGATTTTACAAGGCGCAAAATTTAATCTATAATTTTGCGCCTTGATTGGTTGGGGGCTTCGACCTCCGTCCAAGACCGCAGGAGGCCGCTAGGCCTTAATACTTCCTGCGTAGACGGTGCCGGAAACCCAGCGAGAAAGATTCTTTCTCTTCTGGAATCCTGCTACCGCATCGTTCCCCTCTGTTGTAAAGGTAGGGGGGATGTGTCAGTACTGGGTCAATTGACCCGGATTCAATCCAGGAGTTAAGCCAATGGCATTGGGACTCGAAGACAAAAAGGCAATTGTTGCTGAAGTCAACGAAGCTGCCAAAGGCGCTCTTTCTGCAGTGATTGCCGATTCTCGCGGCGTGACTGTAGACAAGATGACCGTCCTGCGTAAAACCGCTCGTGAAGCTGGTGTGTACATGCGCGTTGTGCGTAACACCCTGCTGCGTCGCGCGGTAGAAGGTACCGAATACGAGTGCCTGAACGACGCATTTACCGGTCCTACCTTGATTGCTTTCTCTAACGAACACCCGGGCGCTGCCGCTCGTCTGTTCAAAGAGTTTGCCAAAGCGAACCAAAAGTTCGAAATCAAGGCTGGCGCTTTTAACGGTGAGTTTATCGCCGCAGCACAAATTGATCGTCTGGCCACGCTGCCGACTTACGAAGAAGCAATTGCGAAGCTGATGGCTACCATGAAGGAAGCCTCTGCTGGCAAGCTGGTTCGTACTATCGCTGCTGTTCGCGACCAGAAACAAGCTGCTGCTTGATTCTCGCCTATCTAGGCTGTTTGAGTTTATTCAACATCAGGAATTTTTGTCATGTCTATCACTAAAGACCAAATCATCGAAGCCGTTGCTTCCATGTCCGTAATGGAAGTTGTTGAGCTGATCGAAGCTATGGAAGAGAAGTTCGGTGTTTCTGCCGCTGCTGCCGTAATGGCCGGCCCGGCTGCTGCTGAAGCAGTAGAAGAGAAGACCGAGTTCGACGTAGTTCTGACTGCTGCTGGCGCCAACAAAGTTGCCGTTATCAAAGCCGTTCGTGGCGCTACCGGTCTGGGCCTGAAAGAAGCCAAAGATCTGGTAGAAGCTGCCCCGGCTAACCTGAAGGAAGGCGTGTCCAAGGACGAAGCTGAAGCTCTGAAGAAAGAGCTGGAAGCTGCCGGTGCTTCTGTTGAGATCAAATAATCTGCATTTATGTAGATTAGCCTGATAAAACAGGCTAGGGCTGGTGAATTTTTGTTCACCAGCCTTTTTGCGCTGTAGACTGAGAGCATTTCACACCGTTTACGACTCTCGGTGCACCAGCAATCCGGACTGTTTTCTTTCGTCCGGGCCAACACAAAACGGTGTTGAGACAGAGCTGTCCCGTGGGACAGAGTGGGTCACTTATCAGCGAGCTGAGGAACCCTATGGTTTACTCTTATACCGAAAAAAAACGCATTCGTAAGGACTTCGGTAAGCGAGACCAGGTACTGGACACGCC
Organism: Aeromonas sp. FDAARGOS 1408; assembly: GCF_019048665.1. NCBI lineage: Bacteria > Pseudomonadati > Pseudomonadota > Gammaproteobacteria > Aeromonadales > Aeromonadaceae > Aeromonas > Aeromonas sp. FDAARGOS 1408. The sequence continues at coordinate 4,501,423 of NZ_CP077394.1, forward strand.
TTATCTGTTGTCCATTCAGCTGGACTCCTTCAAGCAGTTCATCGAGGCTGACCCGGAAGGTGAATATGGCCTAGAGGCCGCTTTCCGTAGCGTTTTCCCGATCACCAGTTACTCCGGTAGTGCTGAGCTTCAGTATGTCAGCTATCGCCTGGGTGAGCCGGTATTTGACGTAAAAGAATGCCAGATCCGTGGAGTGACCTACTCCGCGCCGCTGCGTGTCAAGCTTCGTATGGTTCTGTACGACCGTGAAGCAGCTGCCGGCACCGTCAAAGACATCAAGGAACAAGAAGTATACATGGGCGAAATTCCGCTCATGACCGAGAACGGCACCTTTGTCATCAATGGTACCGAGCGGGTAATCGTCTCCCAGCTGCACCGCAGCCCGGGCGTCTTCTTCGACCACGATAAAGGCAAAACACATTCATCCGGTAAGGTGCTGTATAACGCGCGCGTTATTCCCTACCGTGGCTCCTGGCTGGACTTCGAGTTCGATGCGAAAGACAACCTGTTTGTCCGTATCGACCGTCGTCGCAAACTGCCGGCATCCATTATTCTGCGTGCCCTGGATTTCAGTTCCGAACAGATTCTGGCCACCTTCTTCGAGACCATCGGTTTCGAAGTCAAAGATGGCAAGCTGATGATGGATCTGGTGCCGGAGCGCCTGCGTGGTGAAACTGCGACCTTTGACATCGTGGCCAATGGCGCCGTGGTGGTTGAGACCGGTCGTCGAGTGACTGCGCGTCACATCCGTCAGTTGGAAAAAGATTCCGTTACCCAGATTGAGGTACCGGTTGAGTATGTTGTTGGCAAAGTTGCTGCCAAGGACTACGCACATCCGCAAACTGGCGAGATGGTAGTGACTGCCAACCAGGCGCTGAGCCTGGAAGCGGTAGCCAACCTCTCCCAAGCCGGCTTCAAGCATTTCGAGGTTCTGTTCACCAACGAACTGGACCACGGTGCCTACATGTCCGAGACCCTGCGTATCGACTCCAGCTCCAGCCGCCTGGAAGCCCTGGTCGAGATCTATCGCATGATGCGTCCGGGTGAGCCGCCGACTCGCGAAGCCGCAGAGCAGCTGTTCGAGAACCTGTTCTTCTCTTCCGAGCGTTACGACCTGTCTACCGTAGGTCGGATGAAGTTCAACCGCCGTCTGGCTCGTGAAGACGAGACCGGCGTGGGCACCCTGACCAAAGACGATATTGTCGATGTGATGAAGCGCCTGATCGACATCCGTAACGGTAACGACGAAGTGGACGATATCGACCACCTGGGCAACCGTCGTATCCGTTCTGTCGGTGAAATGGCCGAGAACCAGTTCCGTGTCGGTCTGGTGCGTGTCGAGCGTGCGGTCAAGGAGCGTCTCTCCCTGGGCGACCTGGATACCCTGATGCCGCAGGATCTGATCAACGCCAAGCCGATCTCCGCCGCAGTCAAAGAGTTCTTTGGTTCCAGCCAGCTGTCCCAGTTCATGGACCAGAACAACCCGCTGTCCGAAGTAACCCACAAGCGCCGTATCTCCGCGCTGGGCCCGGGCGGTTTGACTCGTGAGCGTGCCGGCTTTGAAGTTCGAGACGTACACCCGACCCACTACGGTCGTCTGTGCCCCATCGAGACTCCTGAAGGTCCGAACATCGGTCTGATCAACTCCTTGTCCGTGTACTCTCGTACCAACGAGTACGGTTTCCTCGAGACCCCGTACCGCAAGGTCATTGACGGTGTGATCACCGACGAAGTGGACTATCTGTCTGCTATTGAAGAAGGCAAGTACGTGATCGCACAGGCTAACGCCGCGACCACCGAAGATGGCCGTCTGAAAGATGAATTGATCCCGTGCCGTCACAAAGGTGAATCCACCTTTATGAACGCCGACCAGATCCAGTATATGGACGTGAGCCCGCAACAGATCGTCTCTGTGGCAGCGGCCCTGATCCCGTTCCTGGAACACGATGACGCGAACCGCGCATTGATGGGTTCAAACATGCAACGTCAGGCTGTACCGACTCTGCGCGCCGACAAGCCGCTGGTTGGTACCGGTATGGAACGCGCAGTGGCCGTTGACTCCGGTGTTACCGTAGTGGCCAAGCGTGGCGGCATGATCGACTACGTCGATGCCTCCCGTATCGTTATCAAGGTCAACGAAGATGAGCTGCTGCCTGGCGAAGCCGGCATCGACATCTACAGCCTGACCAAATACACCCGTTCCAACCAGAACACCTGTATCAACCAGCGTCCGTGCGTGATGTTGGGCGAGCCGGTAATGGCGGGCGACGTACTGGCTGACGGCCCGTCCACCGATCTGGGTGAACTGGCGCTGGGTCAGAACCTGCGCGTCGCGTTCATGCCGTGGAACGGTTACAACTTCGAAGACTCGATCCTGGTGAACGAGCGTGTTGTTCAGGAAGACCGCCTGACCACCATTCATATCCAGGAACTGGCCTGTATCTCCCGTGACACCAAGCTGGGTCCGGAAGAGATCACTGCCGACATTCCGAACGTGGGTGAAGCCGCTCTGTCCAAGCTGGACGAGTCCGGTATCGTCTACGTGGGTGCCGAAGTGAAGGGCGGCGACATTCTGGTCGGCAAGGTGACCCCGAAAGGTGAAACCCAGCTGACTCCGGAAGAGAAGCTGCTGCGCGCCATCTTCGGTGAGAAGGCGTCCGACGTGAAGGACTCTTCCCTGCGTGTGCCGAACGGTGTGTACGGTACCGTGGTTGACGTGCAGGTCTTTACCCGCGATGGCGTGGAAAAAGACAAGCGCGCCAAAGAAATCGAAGAGATGCAGCTGAAGGAAGCGAAGAAGGACTTGACCGAAGAGTTCAAGATCCTGGAAGACGGCATTTTCGGCCGCTCCCGCAACCTGCTGCTGGCCGCCGGTTACAGCGAAGACCGTCTGAACAAGCTCGATCGCTCCAAGTGGTTTGAACTGGCCATCGAAGATGAAGCCAAGCAAATCGAGCTGGAACAGATCGCTGAACAGCACGTTGAGCTGAAGGCCGAGTTCGACAAGAAATTCGAGAACAAGCGTCGCAAGATCATCCAGGGTGATGACCTGGCGCCGGGCGTACTGAAGATCGTCAAGGTCTATCTGGCCGTCAAGCGTCGCATCCAGCCGGGTGACAAGATGGCGGGTCGTCACGGTAACAAGGGTGTTATCTCCAAGATCTGTCCGGTCGAGGATATGCCCCATGACGAGTACGGCCGCCCGGTCGACATCGTTCTGAACCCGTTGGGCGTACCGTCCCGTATGAACATCGGTCAGATCCTCGAAGTGCACCTGGGCCTCGCGGCCAAGGGTATCGGCGAGAAGATCGACCGCATGGTCAAGGAACAGCGCGAACTGCACGAGATGCGTGACTTCCTGCAACAGGTCTATGACCTGGGCGAGAAAGACACCCAGCAAGTGAACGTGGCCGAGCTGTCCGACGACGACGTACGTACCCTGGTCGGTAACCTGCGCAAGGGTCTGCCGGTGGCAACGCCGGTATTTGATGGCGCCAAAGAGCGTGAAATCAAGGCCCTGCTGAAGCTGGCCGACCTGCCGGAATCCGGTCAGATCGCCCTGTTCGACGGTCGTACCGGTAACGCCTTCGAGCGTAAGGTCACCGTGGGTTACATGTACATGCTGAAGCTGAACCACCTGGTAGACGACAAGATGCACGCGCGTTCTACCGGCTCCTACAGCCTGGTTACCCAGCAGCCGCTGGGTGGTAAGGCGCAGTTCGGTGGTCAGCGTTTCGGTGAGATGGAAGTGTGGGCCCTGGAGGCTTACGGTGCGGCATATACCCTGCAGGAGATGCTGACCGTCAAGTCTGACGATGTGAATGGCCGTACCAAGATGTACAAGAACATCGTGGATGGCGACCACCGTATGGAGCCGGGCATGCCCGAATCCTTCAACGTATTGCTGAAGGAAATCCGCTCTCTGGGTATCAACATCGAGCTGGACGAAGAGTAAGAGCTCGCTCTTATTGTTCGAGAATTGACGTGGGCGCCCCGAGAGGGGCGCCGAGGTTAGACTCCTGACAGGGGAAACACGTGAAAGACTTACTCAAGTTTTTGAAGGCTCAGACCAAGACCGAAGAGTTTGACAGTATCAAGATCGGTCTGGCCTCTCCTGACATGATCCGCTCCTGGTCATTCGGTGAGGTCAAAAAGCCTGAGACCATCAACTACCGGACTTTCAAGCCGGAGCGTGATGGTCTGTTCTGCGCCCGTATCTTCGGACCGGTGAAGGACTACGAGTGTCTGTGCGGCAAGTACAAGCGCCTGAAACACCGTGGTGTGATCTGTGAGAAGTGCGGCGTAGAAGTGACCCAGACCAAGGTCCGTCGTGAGCGCATGGGCCACATCGAGCTGGCCAGCCCGACTGCCCACATCTGGTTCCTGAAGTCCCTGCCGTCCCGTATCGGCCTGCTGCTGGACATGACCCTGCGTGACATCGAGCGCGTGCTGTATTTCGAATCCTATGTAGTGATCGAACCCGGCATGACCAACCTCGAGCGCAGCCAGATGCTGTCCGAAGAGCAGTACCTGGACGCACTGGAAGAGTGGGGCGACGAATTCGACGCCAAGATGGGTGCCGAAGCAATCCTGGCATTGCTGCGCGCCATCGATCTGGAAGGCGAAGTGCGCACCATGCGCGAAGAGCTGGATCAGACCAACTCCGAGACCAAACGCAAGAAGACCACCAAGCGTCTGAAGCTGATGGAAGCCTTCCTGCAGTCCGGCAACAAGCCGGAGTGGATGATCATGACAGTGCTGCCTGTGCTGCCGCCGGACCTGCGTCCCCTGGTACCGCTGGACGGCGGCCGTTTCGCGACCTCCGATCTGAACGATCTGTACCGTCGCGTGATCAACCGTAACAACCGTCTGAAGCGTCTGCTGGATCTGGCTGCACCGGACATCATCGTGCGCAACGAAAAGCGCATGCTGCAAGAGTCCGTGGATGCCCTGCTGGACAACGGTCGTCGTGGCCGTGCCATTACCGGCTCCAACAAGCGCCCGCTGAAATCCCTGGCCGACATGATCAAGGGTAAGCAAGGTCGTTTCCGTCAGAACCTGCTCGGTAAGCGTGTCGACTACTCCGGTCGTTCCGTTATCACCGTAGGTCCGACCCTGCGCCTGCATCAGTGCGGTCTGCCGAAGAAGATGGCGCTGGAACTGTTCAAGCCCTTCATCTATGGCAAGCTGGAAACCCGCGGCCTGGCGACCACCATCAAGGCCGCCAAGAAGATGGTTGAGCGCGAAGAAGCTGTCGTCTGGGACATCCTGGACGAAGTGATCCGCGAACACCCGGTCCTGCTGAACCGTGCACCGACTCTGCACCGTCTGGGTATCCAGGCGTTCGAGCCGACCCTGATCGAAGGCAAGGCCATCCAGCTGCACCCGCTCGTCTGTGCCGCCTATAACGCGGACTTCGACGGTGACCAGATGGCGGTCCACGTACCGCTGACCCTGGAAGCCCAGCTGGAAGCGCGCGCCCTGATGATGTCCACCAACAACATCCTGTCGCCTGCCTCCGGTGAGCCGATCATCGTTCCGTCTCAGGACGTGGTCTTGGGTCTGTACTACATGACCCGTGCCCGTATCGCCGCCAAGGGCGAAGGTATGGTGCTGTCCGGTCCGAAAGAGGCCGAGAAGGTCTACCGTGCCGGCCTGGCCGACCTGCATGCGCGCGTCAAGTGCCGCATCACCGAGTACGTGAAGAACGAAGCCGGTGAACTGGTTGCCAAGACCGAGATGAAGAACACCACCGTTGGTCGTGCGATCCTGAGCCTGATCCTGCCGAAAGGCATGGAATACGCCCTGATCGACGAGCCGAAGGTGCTGACTGCCGCCGAACAGGCTGATCTGGATGCCAACCCGCAGAACTGGATCAAGTGCGTCTCCAACAAGGCGCTGGGCAAGAAGCTGATCTCTCGTCTGCTGAACACCTGCTATCGCAAGCAGGGCCTGAAGGACACCGTTATCTTCGCTGACCAGCTGATGTATACCGGTTTCCACTATGCGGCCCTGTCCGGTGCGTCCGTTGGTATCGATGACATGGTCATCCCGGATGCCAAGAAGGACATCATCGCTTCTGCCGAAGCCGAAGTTGCCGAGATCCAGGACCAGTTCCTGTCCGGTCTGGTGACCGCGGGCGAACGTTACAACAAGGTTATCGATATCTGGGCCAGCGCCAACGAGCGTGTATCCAAGGCCATGATGGAGAACTTGTCCAAAGAGCGTAACGTCAACTCGCTGGGTGAAGAAGAAGAGCAGGCCTCGTTCAACAGCATCTTCATGATGGCCGACTCCGGTGCGCGGGGTTCCGCAGCCCAGATTCGTCAGCTGGCCGGTATGCGTGGCCTGATGGCCAAGCCGGATGGCTCCATCATCGAGACGCCGATCGTTGCGAACTTCCGCGAAGGTCTGAACGTACTGCAGTACTTCATCTCCACTCACGGTGCTCGTAAGGGTCTGGCGGATACCGCACTGAAGACTGCGAACTCCGGTTACCTGACTCGTCGTCTGGTAGACGTGGCACAGGACATGGTGATCACCGAGGACGATTGCGGCACTACCGAAGGTCTGTGGATGACTCCGCTGATCGAGGGTGGCGACGTGGTCGAGCCGCTGCGTGAGCGCGTGCTGGGCCGTGTGGTTGCCGATGACGTGATCAAGCCGGGTACCGAAGATGAAGTGCTGGTAGCACGCAACACCCTGCTCGACGAGCAGCTGTGTGACCTGCTGGAGCGCAACTCCGTCGACCGCGTGAAGGTACGTTCTGCCATCACCTGTGAGACCGACTTCGGTAACTGTGCTCACTGCTACGGCCGTGATCTGGCCCGTGGTCACCTGGTTAACAAGGGTGAGGCTGTCGGTGTTATCGCCGCCCAGTCCATCGGTGAACCGGGTACCCAGCTGACGATGCGTACCTTCCACATCGGTGGTGCCGCATCCCGTGCCGCTGCCGAGAGCAGCATCCAGGTCAAGAATACCGGTAGCATCAAGCTGCAGAACGCCAAGTTCGTTCACAACAGCGACGACAAACTGGTTATCACCTCTCGTTCTACCGAACTGACCATCATGGACGAGATGGGCCGTACCAAGGAAAGCCACAAGCTGCCTTACGGTGCCGTGCTGGAAGTGAAGGATGGCCAGGCCGTGAGCGCCGGTGAAACCGTCGCCAACTGGGATCCGCACACTCACCCGATCATCACCGAAGTGGCGGGTCGCCTGCACTTCGAACACATGATCGACGGCGTGACCATTACTCGTCAGACCGACGAGCTGACCGGTCTCTCCTCCATCGTCGTGCTGGACGTCAACGAACGCCCGAGCGCCGGTAAAGAGATGCGTCCGACCGTGAAACTGGTCGACCTGAACGGCAAGGATGTGATGATCCCGGGTACCGATGTAGCCGCCCAGTACTTCCTGCCGGGCAAGGCGATCGTGAACCTGGAAGATGGTGCCAACGTGGGCGTGGGTGACGCGGTAGCGCGTATCCCGCAAGAGTCCGGCGGTACCAAGGACATCACCGGTGGTCTGCCGCGCGTTGCGGATCTGTTCGAAGCACGTCAACCGAAAGAGCCGGCCATCCTGGCCGAGATCTCCGGTACCATCTCCTTCGGGAAAGAGACCAAGGGCAAACGCCGTCTGGTCATCACCCCGACCGATGGTGGCGACGTCTACGAGGAGATGATTCCGAAGTGGCGTAACCTGAACGTGTTCGAAGGTGAAAAAGTTGAGAAGGGTGAAGTGCTGGCGGACGGTCCTGAGTCTGCTCACGACATCCTGCGTCTGCGCGGTATCAGCCCGGTCGCCAACTACATCGCCAACGAAGTGCAGGACGTTTACCGTCTGCAAGGCGTTAAGATCAACGACAAGCACATCGAAGTCATCGTTCGTCAGATGCTGCGCAAGTGCGAGATCCTGACTGCTGGCGACACCGACCTGATCGAAGGCGAACAGGTTGAAGTGGCTCGCGTGAAGATTGCCAACCGTAAGCTGGTTGCTGAGGGCAAGACCCCGGCCACCTACCGTCACATCCTGATGGGTATTACCAAGGCATCTCTGAGCACCGAGTCCTTCATCTCCGCGGCTTCCTTCCAGGAAACCACCCGCGTTCTGACCGAAGCTGCCGTTGGCGGCAAGCGCGACGAACTGCGTGGCCTGAAAGAGAACGTGATCGTGGGTCGTCTGATCCCGGCTGGTACCGGCTTTGCCTACCACCACAGCCGGATCAACCAGCGTGCCGCAGCCGCTCGTGCCGTTGCCGCACCGCAGGTGACTGCCGATGAAGCTCAGCAAAACCTGGCGGATCTGCTCAACGCAGCCGGCAGCTTTGACGAAGAGTAATCTTTTGCTGCAGTGATTGAAAAAGGGCCCCTTTATGGGGCCCTTTTTATTGGCTGTTTTCTCGGCAAAGCCTGATGCCACGCGGATATTCGGATGATCCAGAGCAAGGTTGCGGAGTAAAAAATCAAAAAAAGTTGACATTGAACCCTCGCAACTGAAAACTCGGGAAAGTTGAATGGGTATTACAGGGGTAGAACATGACTGTCGGTATCGAGGAAGTGATGCTTCCCGAAGAGCAACTGATCGGTCGCACTTTTACAGACGAAGACAGGGAATTGTTGCGCTCATACGATGGGCTTATCGACGGCTTGGCTGAGCTGTTCGGCAAGCACTGTGAAGTGGTGCTCCACTCCCTGGAAAATCTGCACGAGTCCGTGATCAAGATTGCCAACGGGTTCAATACGGGACGTAATGAGGGGGCCCCCATTACCGATCTGGCGCTGCGTATGCTCAAGGACATAGAGAATACCGGCCAGGATTACACCCAGAGCTATTTTGCTCGCAGCCGCACCGGTGCCCTGATGAAGTCGAGTACCATCGCCATCAGGAACAGCGACAAGCAGGTGATCGGCCTTATCTGCATCAACCTGCACATCAATGCGCCTTTTCACGAGTTTGTCGCCGAATTCTTCCCGACGCCGCAACAAGTCGAGCGTCAGTCGCCGGAGACCTTTGCCAACAGTGTGGAAGAGCTGGTTGCCCAGACGGTGGACAATACCATCGACGAAATCAACCGCGATCCGACCGTTGCCAACAATGCCAAAAACAGGTTTATCGTGACCCAGTTGTTCGAGAAGGGCATATTTGATATCAAGGACTCGATCAACCTGGTCGCCGACAAACTGAATATTTCCAAACACACCGTTTATCTGTACATCCGACAGCGCAAGCAGGGTGAAGACGAAAACGAATAAGCGCCATAGAAGGGGATAGACAAGAATGGCTAAAGAAGTTATTGCAACCGACAAGGCTCCTGCCGCAATTGGTCCATATGTTCAGGCCACCAAACTGGGCGAGCTGGTCTTCACCTCAGGGCAGATCCCGCTCGATCCGGCCACCATGGAGATCGTGGCTGGCGGCATCGAGGCTCAGGCCGAGCAGGTGATGAAGAACCTGGTTGCAGTATTGAAGGCAGCGGGTGCCGACACCAGCAAGGTGCTGAAGACCACCTGTTTCCTCAGCGACATGAACAACTTTGTTGCCTTCAACCAGGTTTATGCCCGTTACTTCGGTGAATCGGCCCCGGCCCGCTCCTGCGTGGAAGTGGCGCGCCTGCCCAAGGACGTGCTGGTTGAAGTCGAAGCCATCGCTTACGTCTGATCCAAGGCGGTACGAAGAGCCCCTCCCAGGAGGGGCTTTTTCGTATTTGGCGTAGAATGGGCTGATACATGCGCAGGAGTCCGGATATGAGTCTCAATTTCGCCTTGCTGGTGACGGGGCCGGCCTATGGTACCCAGTCGGCCAGTACGGCCTATCGCTTTGCCCTGAGTGTCATCGAACAGGGTCATCGACTGTCTCACCTGTTTTTCTATCAGGATGGGGTCTGCAACGGCAATGGTCTGCATGCTCCCGCCTCCGATGAGAGCAACCTAGTCGCTCTGTGGCGCGAGCTCGCCATCCAGCAGGGAATCCGTATCGACGTGTGCGTGGCGGCGGCCATGCGTCGTGGTGTACTGGATGAGCAGGAAGCCAAGGGGATGGGCAGAGCGCAGTTCAATCTGGAAGCGCCCTTTTGCCTGAGCGGGTTGGGCCAGCTGGCGGAAGCCAGCCTGACCGCCGATCGCTTTGTCCAGTTCTAGGGGGGAAGCATGCACAAGATAGCGTTCATTTGCCGGCGCGGGCCTCATGGTACTGCGGCTGGCCGGGAAGGTCTCGACGCCCTGCTGGCCACGTCTGCCATGACGGAGTCGCTGGCGCTGTTTCTCATCGAGGACGGCGTGCTGCAATTGCTCAAGGACCAGCAGCCGCAGACCATCTTGCAGCGTCATTATGCGCCGACCTTCAAGATGCTCGAGCTGTACGACATCGAAGAGGTCTATGTGTGTACCGACTCGCTGGCGGAACGGGGGCTGACCCCCGAGGATCTGCTGATCCCGGTGACCGGTCTCTCCCGATCCGACATTCGTCGCCAATGGGGCGACTGCAGCACCCACATCTGTTTTTGAGGTAGTCATGATACAGCTAATATTGACGTCTCCCTTCCAGAGCCGGGAGCTGGAGCAGGCACTGGCCTATCGCCAGCCGGACGATGTGTTGGTGTTGATGCAGGACGCCGTCGTCGCGGCAACGGCCCCGTTGTGGATCGAGCGGCTGACAGGCGTGCCGCTCTACGTGATGCGGGAGGACCTGCAGGCGAGGGGGTTGCAGTCACGGATCGGGATGGATCTGGAGATGGCCGACCTGGTCGCGCTGATCGCCGAAAAAGGCTCACCGCAGACCTGGGGTGGCTAGAAACTGTTTTTATAAAATAATTTCAGTGACTTACCGTTCCTTTACACACATTCTGCCGTGCCTTTCCCGACACGGATTGTATAAATCTTGACTCCCTTGACAACAGGGCATAAAATTTCGCGTCCCCGTATCTGCGGGGAGGATTTTTCACATGTTTATGAAGTCATTATCAGGAGCCTTTTGATGGCAACTATTAACCAGTTGGTTCGCAAGCCACGCATCAAGCTCGTTGTAAAAAGCAACGTGCCGGCGCTGGAAGCGTGCCCTCAGAAGCGTGGCGTGTGCACTCGTGTATACACCACCACCCCGAAGAAGCCTAACTCTGCACTGCGTAAAGTGTGCCGTGTACGTCTGACCAACGGCTTCGAAGTCACCTCCTACATCGGCGGTGAAGGTCATAACCTGCAAGAGCACTCTGTTGTTCTGATCCGTGGCGGTCGTGTAAAAGACTTGCCAGGTGTTCGTTACCACACCGTTCGTGGTGCGTTGGACTGTGCCGGTGTTAAAGACCGTAAGCAGGCTCGCTCCAAGTACGGCGTGAAGCGTCCGAAAGCTTAATGGTTCTCCGTTAAGTAAGGCCAAACGTTAATTCGTTTCTAGTTAGATAACTTTCTAGTTTTGGGTAACCCCTGAAGTTACGGAGAATTTGAAATGCCAAGACGTCGTGTTGTTGGTCAGCGTAAAATCCTGCCGGATCCCAAGTTCGGATCAGAGCTGCTGGCTAAATTCGTCAACGTAGTAATGGTTGACGGTAAGAAATCTGTTTCCGAAGCCATCGTATATGGCGCGCTGGACATCATTGCCACCAAGACTGGCAAAGAGCACCTGGCCGTATTCGAAGAAGCCCTGGACAACATTCGTCCGGCCGTCGAGGTTAAATCTCGTCGTGTCGGTGGTGCAACCTATCAGGTACCGGTAGAAGTTCGTCCGGTTCGTCGCAATGCCCTGGCAATGCGCTGGTTGGTTGATGCCGCTCGTAAACGTGGTGAAAAATCAATGGCTCAGCGTTTGGCTGGCGAGCTGCTGGATGCCGCTGACAATAAGGGTTCGTCTGTCAAGAAACGTGAAGACGTTCACCGTATGGCTGAAGCGAACAAGGCCTTCGCTCACTTCCGCTGGTAATCCGCTTGCGCAGGGTCTTTTGGCTCTGCGCACCTTCAATTATCTGGGGACAAGTGCCCTAGTAAGAGGATGACAATGGCTCGTACAACCCCCATTGAGCGTTATCGTAATATCGGTATCTCCGCTCACATCGACGCCGGTAAGACTACTACTACCGAGCGCGTTCTGTTTTACACCGGTGTAAGTCACAAGATCGGTGAAGTTCACGATGGCGCTGCCACCATGGACTGGATGGAACAGGAACAAGAGCGTGGTATCACCATCACCTCCGCCGCGACCACCGCTTTCTGGTCCGGTATGGGTAAACAGTTCCAACCGCACCGTATCAACATCATCGATACCCCGGGCCACGTTGACTTTACTATCGAAGTAGAGCGCTCCATGCGTGTTCTGGATGGCGCCGTGATGGTGTACTGTGCCGTAGGTGGCGTACAGCCCCAGTCTGAGACCGTATGGCGTCAGGCTAACAAGTACAAGGTTCCCCGTATCGCGTTCGTCAACAAGATGGACCGTACCGGTGCCAACTTCCTGCGCTGCGTTGAGCACATCAAGACCCGTCTGAAAGGTAACCCGGTTCCGCTGCAACTGAACATCGGTTCAGAAGAGAACTTCAAGGGCGTTATCGATCTGGTCAAGATGAAAGCCATCAACTGGAGCGAAGCTGACCAGGGCGTTTCCTTCGATTACGAAGACGTGCCGGCCGAGCTGCTGGAACAGGCGCAAGAAATGCGCATGAACCTGGTTGAAGCCGCTGCTGAAGCGTCTGAAGACCTGATGGAAAAATACCTGGGTGGTGAAGAACTGACCGAGGAAGAGATCAAGAAAGCTCTTCGTCAGCGCGTTCTGAACAACGAAATCATCCTGGTTACCTGTGGCTCCGCGTTCAAGAACAAGGGCGTACAGGCCATGCTGGATGCCGTGATCGAGTATCTGCCGGCGCCGACCGACGTTGCTGCGATCGACGGTCTGAAGCTGGATGGCGAGACCAAAGACGAGCGTCACGCTTCCGATGACGAGCCGTTCTCTGCTCTGGCGTTCAAGATTGCTACCGACCCGTTCGTGGGCAACCTGACCTTCTTCCGCGTTTACTCCGGTGTGGTTAACTCCGGTGACTCCGTGCTGAACTCCGTTAAAGAGAAGCGCGAGCGTTTTGGCCGTATCGTTCAGATGCACGCCAACAAGCGTGAAGAGATCAAAGAAGTTCGCGCAGGCGACATCGCTGCTGCCATCGGCCTGAAGGACGTCACCACCGGTGATACCCTGTGTGACGAGAACGCACCGATCATCCTGGAGCGTATGGAATTCCCGGAGCCGGTAATCTCCATCGCCGTTGAGCCGAAATCCAAGGCCGACCAGGAGAAGATGGGTCTGGCTCTGGGCCGTCTGGCTCAGGAAGATCCGTCCTTCCGCGTATGGACCGACGAAGAGTCTGGTCAAACCATCATCGCCGGTATGGGTGAGCTGCACCTGGACATCATCGTTGACCGTATGCGTCGCGAGTTCAAAGTAGAAGCGAACGTAGGTAAGCCGCAGGTTGCCTACCGTGAAACCATTCGTAACACCGTCAAGGATATCGAAGGTAAGCACGCCAAGCAGTCCGGTGGTCGTGGTCAGTACGGTCACGTCGTTATCGACATGTACCCGCTGGAAGAAGGCAAAGCCTACGAGTTCGTCAATGACATCAAGGGTGGCGTCATTCCGGGCGAATTCATCCCGGGTGTTGACAAGGGTATCCGCGAGCAGCTGAAGTCCGGCCCGCTGGCAGGTTATCCGGTAATGGATCTGGGCGTGCGTCTGCACTTCGGTTCTTACCACGATGTCGACTCTTCCGAACTGGCGTTCAAGATCGCTGCTTCTCTGGCGTTCAAGGCTGGCTTCATGAAGGCCAACCCGGTACTGCTCGAGCCGATCATGAAGGTCGAAGTCGAGACTCCGGAAGACTACATGGGCGACGTTATCGGTGACCTGAACCGTCGTCGCGGCCTGATCGAAGGCATGGAAGATGGCCCGTCCGGCAAGATCGTACGTGCTCTGGTGCCGCTGGCCGAAATGTTCGGTTACGCCACCTCCCTGCGTTCTGCTACCCAGGGTCGTGCTTCCTACGCCATGGAATTCGCCAAGTATCACGATGCTCCGACTAACGTCGCCCAGGCCGTGATCGAAGAGCGCAAATCCAAGTAATTTAAGATTCCCCGCCTACGACGGTAGGCGGGTTTAACCTAGAAGGACTACGTCGTGTCTAAAGAAAAATTTGAGCGTAATAAACCGCACGTAAACGTCGGCACCATCGGCCACGTTGACCACGGTAAAACCACCCTGACCGCCGCCATCACCAACGTGCTGGCCAAGCACTTCGGTGGTAAAGCTTTCGCCTTCGACCAGATCGACAAGGCGCCGGAAGAGCGTGAGCGTGGTATCACCATCAACACCTCCCACGTAGAATACGACACCGCTACCCGTCACTACGCCCACGTAGACTGCCCGGGTCACGCCGACTACGTTAAAAACATGATCACCGGTGCTGCCCAGATGGACGGCGCGATCCTGGTAGTAGCAGCGACTGACGGCCCGATGCCGCAGACTCGTGAGCACATCCTGCTGGGTCGTCAGGTAGGCGTTCCGTACATCATCGTGTTCATGAACAAGTGCGACATGGTAGATGACGAAGAGCTGCTGGAACTGGTCGAGATGGAAGTTCGCGAACTGCTGTCCGAGTACGACTTCCCGGGTGATGACCTGCCGGTGGTACGTGGTTCCGCACTGAAAGCGCTGGAAGGCGAAGCTCAGTGGGAAGAGAAGATCCTGGAACTGGCTGGCCACCTGGACACCTACATTCCGGAGCCGGAGCGCGCAATTGACCAGCCGTTCCTGATGCCGATCGAAGACGTATTCTCCATCGCAGGCCGTGGTACCGTAGTAACTGGTCGTGTAGAGCGCGGTATCGTTAAAGTTGGTGAAGAAGTGGAAATCGTTGGTATCAAAGATACCACCAAGACCACCTGTACCGGCGTTGAAATGTTCCGCAAACTGCTGGACGAAGGTCGTGCAGGTGAGAACGTTGGCGCGCTGCTGCGTGGCGTGAAGCGTGAAGACGTAGAGCGTGGTCAGGTACTGGCCAAGCCGGGCACCATCAAGCCGCACACCAAGTTCGAATCTGAAGTGTACGTACTGTCCAAAGAAGAAGGTGGTCGTCACACCCCGTTCTTCAAAGGCTACCGTCCGCAGTTCTACTTCCGTACTACCGACGTGACCGGTACCATCGAACTGCCGGAAGGCGTAGAGATGGTCATGCCGGGCGACAACATCAAGATGGTTGTTACCCTGATTGCGCCGATCGCGATGGACGACGGCCTGCGTTTCGCCATCCGTGAAGGTGGCCGTACCGTAGGTGCTGGTGTTGTAGCTAAAGTTATCGCTTAATCGATACTTTATATGCACACATGAAAGGGGTGGCTTCGGCCACCCCTTTTATTTTTGGGGCTTTAAATGGCCTGTGAGATACTTTTGCGAAATTATTGATAGAGGTAGCTGCTGTGAGTAAACCCGCCATTTTTCTGGATCGCGATGGTGTCATCAACAAGGACACGGGTTATGTCAGCCAGGTTGATGACTTCCATTTTCTGCCCGGGGTGATTGAGGCCATGCAATTGCTGAAGAAAAAAGGCTATTTGCTGGTCGTGGTGACCAACCAATCCGGCATCGCCCGTGGTTACTTCACTGAAGATGACTTCATGAACCTGACCGAGTGGATGGATTGGTCCCTGGCCGATCGCGATGTGGATCTCGATGGTATCTACTTCTGCCCCCATCACCCGGACCACGGTGCCCCCTGCGACTGCCGGAAACCCGAACCGGGTATGCTGTTGCTTGCCCAGCGGGAGCTCAGTATCGACATGAGCCGCTCTTATATGGTGGGTGACAAACCTTCGGACCTGAAAGCCGCCATCAATGCCAAGGTCGGTCACAAGGTCATGGTCAGAACAGGCAAGCCGATTACTGATGCGGGGATTGAGCTGGCCGATGCCATCTACGACAACCTGCATGATTTTGCCGTTGCAGCACCTGTCGCAGGCTGATTTCGCTGGATTAAGATGCTTTTTGGTGGCTTTGTGAGCGGTTGAACGATGAAAGCCATCTTTTTGCAATTATCCTCTTGCCAGAACGA
>NZ_CP077394.1:4522500-4597500 GCF_019048665.1 Aeromonas sp. FDAARGOS 1408
TGCTCCTAGTACGAGAGGACCGGAGTGAACGAACCTCTGGTGTTCGGGTTGTCACGCCAGTGGCACTGCCCGGTAGCTAAGTTCGGAATCGATAACCGCTGAAAGCATCTAAGCGGGAAGCGAGCCCTGAGATGAGTCATCCCTGACCCCTTGAGGGTCCTAAAGGGCCGTTGGAGACCACAACGTTGATAGGCGGGGTGTGTAAGTGCAGCGATGCATTGAGCTAACCCGTACTAATTACCCGTGAGGCTTAACCATACAACACCCAAGAAGTGTTCTAAGGCTTGTAGCAGATACCGAGAACGAATAACTAAATCAGCTTTTTCAGATTGAAGATTTTTGCCTGGCGGCAATAGCGCAGTGGAACCACCTGACCCCATGCCGAACTCAGAAGTGAAACGCTGTAGCGCCGATGGTAGTGTGGCATTCGCCATGCGAGAGTAGGACACTGCCAGGCACCCAATTAAACGGTGATGTGCAAAACCACGTTACTGGCTGCGAGGATGACACCTCATAAAGAAGCGGCAAAAGATTTAGCGAAAGCTAACCGAATGCGGAGCGGTAGTTCAGTCGGTTAGAATACCGGCCTGTCACGCCGGGGGTCGCGGGTTCGAGTCCCGTCCGCTCCGCCACTAACAAGAAGCCCAGTCGAAAGACTGGGCTTTTTTTCGTCTCACTTTCCCCGGATCCCCTCTTTTCTCCTTACTTACTTCAGTAAAACACGCAGAGCCAAACGGTGGTCATGTCGGGATGGGTCCACTCGACCCTGTGCTTCTGGCGGGCAGGGATATTGATGTGATCTCCCGGCCCCAGCTGGACCAGCTGCTGTTGTTGGGTTTGCGGATCGATGAACAGCAGGCTGGCTTCACCCTGCACCACCAGGATCCACTCATGTTCATCCTGATCGTACCATTCGCCGGGGGCCGTCTGATGGCCGTGGGAGAGAATGCGCTCGATCCTCAGGTGATTGGTGCTGACCAGATCCTGAAAGAGTTCGGTGGGGAGTGGCGAGGGGATATCGTTCAGCAGATTGCGGGTGTGCATGGGTATCTCCCGTCTGGCGGCGTGAAGGGTTACCTGCAGTATAGGTGGGTCGTTTACGCTCGCAGGGGAAGAGGGGCAGCCTGAACCCGTCATATCTGTGCCCGAACGAGAACGTTCCCTGTGATTTTGATGAAAAAATCAGGGAAATCGCTGCAATCCGGATAAATTCTTGCTATTTTGCGCGCCATTCACGCAAACGATTTCCTTCACACTTTCAGGATTAGTTATGGCAAAGCAAGATATGGCCGCCCAATCAGGGAATGGCGGCTTTCTGGACTCTTATTTTTCCATTTCTGCGCGCGGCAGCAGCGTGCGTCAGGAGCTGGTCGCAGGGCTGACCACCTTCCTGGCGATGGTCTACAGCATCATAGTGGTGCCGAACATGTTGGGTGCTGCTGGCTTTGAGCAGGGGCCGGTGTTTGTGGCGACCTGTTTGATCGCCGCTTTCGGCTCCCTGCTGATGGGGCTGTGGGCCAAGCTGCCGATGGCCATCGGTTGCGCCATCTCCCTCACCGCCTTTACCGCCTTCAGCCTGGTGCTGGGGCAGGGGCTGAGCATTCCGGTGGCGCTGGGCGCCATCTTCCTGATGGGGGTGCTGTTCACCCTGATCAGTGTCACCGGCGTGCGCCAGTGGATCCTGGACAACCTCCCCTCCGGCATCGCCCACGGCACCGGCATCGGTATCGGCCTGTTCCTGCTGCTGATCGCCACCAACGGCGTCGGCATGGTGATCAAGAACGAAGGAGCCGGTCTGCCGGTACAACTGGGTGAAGTCACCGCCTTCCCGGTCATCATGACGGTGCTGGGTCTGGCCGCCATCTTTGGTCTGGAACGTCGCAAGGTGCCGGGCGGCATCCTGATGGTGATCATCGCCATCTCCATCCTCGGCCTCATCTTCGACCCGAAAGTGACCTGGCAGGGCTTTTTCGCCATGCCGAGCCTGACTGGCGAGAAGGGCTCTCTGGTTGGCAGCATGGATCTGTTGGGTGCCCTCAATCCGGTGGTGATCCCCACTGTGTTGGCGCTGGTGATGACAGCGGTGTTTGACGCCACCGGCACCATCCGTGCCGTGGCTGGTCAGGCGGGCCTCATCAACGAGCGTGGCCACATCATCAGTGGCGGCAAGGCATTGACTGCCGACTCTGTCAGCAGCATGGTGGCAGGCGCCGTCGGTGGTGCACCGGCTGCCGTCTACATCGAGTCCGCCGCAGGCACTGCCGCCGGTGGCAAGACCGGTCTGACCGCCGCTCTGGTTGGCGTGCTGTTCCTGCTGATGATCTTCCTCTCGCCGCTGAGCTATCTGGTACCGGCTTACGCCACCGCACCGGCGCTGATGTACGTCGGCCTGCTGATGTTGGGCAATGTCACCAAGCTGGACTTCAACGACTCGGTCGATGCGCTCTCCGGCATGCTGTGCGCCGTCTTTATCGTGCTCACTTGCAACATAGTCACCGGCATCATGCTGGGCTTCGTGGCCCTGGTGATCGGTCGCCTGTTTGCCGCCGAGTGGAAGAAGCTCAACATCGGTACCGTCATCATCGCCGTGGCGCTGGTTGTTTTCTATGCCGGTGGCTGGGCCATCTAACCCGTCAGCTTATTGAGGTTGTAGCGAAGGGCCCCTGCAGGGCCCTTTTTGTTGGCTGTGAGGCGGCTAACAGTTTTGCTCTTATTTGCTCTGCACTGTTTCAGATTGAAACGCCAACCCCTCTTCTGCTGTTTCAAATCCGAACCAAACAGCCCGTCATTTTTATCCTCTTTTCTGCCGTTAGACTGGCTCCATCAACCATTTGCCCACCCGAGCGGTGGCAAGCCAAGGAGTGAGCCATGAAGAAACTGATCAATGCCGTCGATGCCGTGGTCCGTGAACAGCTGATGGGGATGGCAGCCGCCCACCCCGAGCTCAAGGTGCGTATCGAGCCCCACTTCATCACCCGTGCCGATGCTCCCGTGATGGGCAAGGTGGCGCTGGTTTCCGGCGGTGGCAGCGGCCACGAGCCGATGCACGGTGGCTTGGTGGGCAAGGGGATGCTGGATGGTGCCTGCCCCGGCGAGATCTTCACCTCGCCGACTCCGGATCAGATGTATGAGTGCGGTCAGGCGGTCGACGGCGGTGTTGGCGTGCTGTTTCTGGTGAAGAACTACACCGGCGACGTGCTCAACTTCGAGACTGCGGTCGAGCTGCTGCACGGTGACGGGGTCAAGGTGGGCTTCGCCCTCATCGATGACGATGTGGCGGTGAAAGACAGCCTCTATACCGCCGGTCGCCGTGGCGTTGCCACGACCGTGCTGTGCGAGAAACTGGTCGGTGCCGCCGCCGAGGCGGGCTACGATCTGGCGCGCTGCGAGGCGCTGGCCCGTCGCGTCAACAACCAGAGCCGCACCATAGGGGTAGCCATGCATGCCTGCACAGTTCCCGCTGCCGGCAAGCCCTCTTTCACCCTGGCGGACAACGAGGTGGAGTTCGGCGTCGGCATCCACGGCGAGCCGGGCATCGAACGTCGCCCCTTCAACGACCTCAACGCCCTGGTGGACGACATGTTCAAGGAGCTGGTCGACAACACCCCCTATGGCCGCACCCTGCGCCACTGGGACAGAGCCTCCGGCAGCTGGCAGGAGGAGCACACCTTCATCGAGCCGTTCAACAAGGGCGACCGGGTCATCGCACTGGTCAACAGTCTGGGCGGCACCCCCATCTCCGAGCTCTACGGCGTCTATGGCCGCCTCGCTACCCTGTGCGAAGAGGCGGGCATCCATCTGGTGCGCAACCTGATCGGCCCCTACTGCACCTCCCTCGACATGACCGGCATCTCCATCACCTTGCTCAAGGTGGATGACGAGCTGATGACCCTGTGGGATGCCCCCGTTCACACCCCCGCCCTGCGTCGCGGCTGCTGAGGAATATTCATGTTAAGCAAGCATCAAATCGTCAACTGGCTGCTCGACTGCGAGCACATCTTCACCGAGCAGCGTGACTACCTCACGGCGCTGGATACCGACATTGGCGACGGCGACCACGGCCTCAACATGCAACGCGGCTTCGCCAAGGTGGCCGAGAAGCTGCCGGCGGTGGCTGACAAAGACATCGGCCAGGTGCTGAAAACCACCGGCATGACCCTGCTCTCCTCGGTCGGCGGCGCCAGCGGCCCGCTCTACGGCACCTTCTTCATCCGGGCTGCGGCCAGCAGCGATGCCTGCCAGAGCCTGACCCTCGGCCAGCTCGGCAAGATGCTGAGCGACGGGGTGGAGGGGATCGTCTCGCGCGGCCGCGCCGAGCCGGGTGACAAGACCATGTGCGATGCCTGGTGGCCGGCCCTGGCCGCCCTGCAGCAGGCGGAGCAGCAAGGCTTGCCGCTGCCCGAGGCGCTGGACAAGGCGGTGGCCGCCGCCGCGGCCGGCACCGAGGCCACCATCCAGATGCAGGCTCGCAAGGGGCGCGCCAGCTATCTTGGCGAGCGCAGTATCGGCCATCAGGATGCCGGGGCCACCTCGACCCTGCTGCTGCTGACCGCCCTGTGTGACAGAGCGAGGTTGTAGACATGATCGGAATCGTAGTGGTCTCTCACAGCGCCCAGCTGGCAGCCGGCTTGAAAGCGCTGGCCGATCAGCTGGGCAGCCCGGCGAAACTGTTGCTGGCGGCCGGGGTCGATGACCCTGACCACCCCATCGGCACCGACGCCATCGCCGTGATGAGTGCGATTGAAGAAGCGGATGACGGCAGCGGCGTGCTGGTGCTGATGGATCTGGGCAGCGCCCTGCTCAGCGCCGAGACCGCCCTCGAGTTGCTGCCCCCCGAGCTGAGTGCCCGGGTGCGGCTCTGCCCGGCCCCGCTGGTCGAGGGCACCCTGGCCGCCGTGGTGGCGGCCGGTTCCGGCCTGACGCTGGATGAGGTCGCCGCCGAGGCACTCGGCGCCCTTGGCCCGAAACAGGCGATGCTGCCGGGCAAGGCGGAGCCGCAGGCCGTTGAAGCCGCTCCAGCCCCTGACGACGGCGGGCTGCGCTGCGAGGTGGTGGTAGACAATCCCCACGGCCTGCACGTGCGCCCCGCCGCCCGCCTGGTGGCCGCCCTCAAGCCCTTTGCCGCCGAACTCAAGCTGCAGAAGGGGGAGAAAGAGGCCAATCCCCGCAGCCTGACCCGACTCACCATGCTCGATGTGCGCCAGGGGGACACGCTCACCCTGCTGGCACGCGGGGAGGATGCCGAGGCCGCCTTGGCCTGCTTCCAGCAGCTGGCTGCGGAGCGCTTCGGCGACTGACGCCACTGTTTCAAGGCGCTGCACTCGCTTACTGAGCCGGTGCAGCCCCATTCAAGACGAAGGACTCCCCGGCACTGCCGCCCCTTCGCCTCCTTTAGTTTCAAAAGAAGTCTTACGAAATAAAGAGAGAGGGATAAAATATGGACCGCATCATCATCAGCCCCAGCAAATACGTGCAAGGCAACGGGGCCCTCGCCAACATAGGCAACTACGTCAAGGCACTCGGCGCCAAGCCGCTGATCCTGGCCGACGCCTTCGTCACCAAGCTCGTTGGCGATACCGTGGCCACCAGCTTCCACGGGGCAGGCATCCAGCCCGAGTTCGACTGCTTCAACGGCGAGTGCTCCCGCCCCGAGATCGACCGCCTGCTGGCCCGCTGCAAGCAGACGCCATTTGACGTCATCATCGGCATCGGCGGCGGCAAGACGCTGGATACCGCCAAGTCGGTCGCCTTCTACCAGCAGGTGCCGGTGGTCATAGTGCCGACCATCGCCTCCACCGATGCCCCCACCAGCGCGCTGGCGGTCATCTACACCCCGGAAGGGCAGTTCAGCGAATACCTGATGATCCCGACCAACCCCAACATGGTCATCATGGATACCGGCGTGGTCGCCCGCGCCCCGGTGCGGCTCTTGGTCTCCGGCATGGGGGATGCGCTCTCCACCTACTTCGAGGCGCGCGCCAACAAGGTGTCCGGTTGCCAGACCATGGCCGGTGGCGCCTCCACCCTGGCGGCGCAGGCCATCGCCGAGCTCTGCTACCAGACCTTGCTGGCCGATGGCTACAAGGCCAAGCTGGCGGTAGAGCAGGGGCTCTGCACCAAGGCGGTGGAGAACATCATCGAGGCCAACACCTATCTGAGCGGCATCGGCTTCGAGAGCAGTGGTCTGGCCGCCGCCCACGCGGTTCACAACGGCCTGACCCAGCTCGCCGAGTGTCATCACCTCTATCACGGTGAGAAAGTGGCGTTCGGTACCCTGGTGCAGCTGGTGCTGGAGAACGCACCGATGGCGGAGATCGAGACCGTGCTGGGTTTCTGCCGCTCCATCGGCCTGCCCACCAACCTGCATATGATGGGGGTCAAGGAGCTGGACATGGCGCGCCTGATGGACGTGGCCAAGGCCTCCACCGCGGAGGGGGAAACCATCCACAACATGCCGTTCAAGGTCACCGCCGAGGATGTGTTGGCGGCCATCGTCACCGCCCATCAGCTGGGGCTGTAACGACCAGCCAGCTTGCCATAGAAAAGGCCCCGCCACTGCGGGGCCTTTTTCATGTTCTGCGAACCGATATGCAATGGCTCGGACTGGCGTCAGCCGTGGTAGTTGGCAGGATCGATCTCGAGCAGCTTGAGCCGCCGCCAGAGGGTGGTGCGGCTGATGCCAAGATGCTGGGCCATCTGGCTCACCTGCCCCTTGCAGGCGTGGGCGCAGCGCAAAATGGCCTGGCGCTCCAGCTCCGCCAGGGTGAGCAGCGGCTGCCCCACCACCTCGTCCGCCACCCGCTGATAACCGTGCCGAATGGCGGCCGGCAGAGCCTCCGGCGGGATTGGCCCCTGACCGGCGTGAAGCAGGGCATGCTCGATGGCGCTGCGCAGCTCCCCCAGATTGCCGGGCCAGGGATAGGCGAGCAGGCAATCGAGGGCCGCCGGACTGAACTGGCGCACCGGCTCGCGCCCCTGCGCAGCCAGCTGCTGGCTGATGAGACCGGGCAGATCGGCGCTGCGCTCGCGCAGGCCTGGCAGCCACAGCTCGCACGCCTGCAGGGCATAGAGCAGCTGGCGGCCGAAGTGCCCCTCCTGCACCTTCTGCTCCAGCGGGGCGCTGCTGGTGGCGATGATCCGCACCTTGAGCGGCAGGATACGGGCCGAGTCGAAGCGCTGCAGGCGACCTGTCTTGAGCAGTTGCAGCAGCGCCGCCTGCATGGGGGCAGAGAGGCACTCCACTTGCTCCAGCACCAGGGTGCCGCCGTGGGCAAGCTCGAACTTGCCGGCCCGCTCCTGTCCGGCCTCATCGGAGCCCATCAGCTCCAGCGCCATCCGCTCGCTCGGCAGGGCCTGACAGTTGAGGGTGATGAGCGGCCCGGCGGCCCGTTCGCTGCCGAAGTGGATCGCCTCCGCCAGCTGGGCCTTGCCCACCTCCTCCTCGCCGCGCAGCAGGATGGGGCCCTGGCTTTGGGCTGCCTGCCGGGCGTAACGCAGCAGCTTGCGCATGGCGCTCGACTCCCCCACCAGCGCCGACAGCTCGGGTACCGTCTGGCGCAGCTGACTGATGGCCCGCAGCCGATCGACCGGGTGCAGCAGGGCGATAAAACTGACCCCCTCCGGCCCCGGCAGCGGCTTGAGGCTCACCAGCGCATTGATGAACTCCCCCTCCTGCGCGCCGAGCCGCTCCAGCGTCACCTCCACATGGCTGAGCGGGGTCTGCCCCCTGATGGCCAGCTGCAACCGCTGGGGCAACAGCAGGTGCTGCTCCAGCGGCTGGCCGAGGCAGAGCGCCGGATCGAGCCGCAGCCGATTGGCCGCCAGCGCGTTGAGGTAGCGCAGCCGGCCCTGCGGATCCCAGGCCAGTACGCCATCATCCATGCCGTCCAGCAGGGCGTAGAGCTCGCTCAGGTGGTGCTGGGACTCCTGCATCAGGGTCTCCATCTGCAGCAGGTGGGCCAGCTCGCGCCCGGCGCTGACGGTGAGCGCCAGATCGCCGGCGCTCGCCTCTTCCACCTTGCAGGTCAGCGCCATGATGGCGACCTGACGGCCGTTGCTGTTGTAGACCGGGCTGGCGCAGCAGTGCCAGGGGTGCAGGGTCTGATTGAAGTGTTGGGGGCCGCTGACGCAGAGCGGCATCCCTTCCAGCGCCGCCAGGTTGATGGCATTGGTGCCAATGCGCCCCTCGCTGAAGAAGGCTCCTGGGCCAAACCCCAGCGCCGCCAGCTCACGCAGGGTGTCGGGGTGACCGGTCTGGGCCAGCAGGCAGCCGCTCTCGTCGGTGAGCAGCAGGGCACAGGGGCGCCCCTCCATGAATTCGTAGAGATCCTCGAGTGCCATCTCGCCGGTGGTGAGCAGGTCGCGCTTGCGCTGGCGCAGGCTCTGCAAGGTCTGGCCCTTGGCACTGTGGGGCGGATGCCAGAGGGTGGCGCTGGTCTGGTGAGCGCAGCGCAGCCAGGAGGCCTGCAGATAGTCAGGCCAGTCCCGGGCTGGCGGCATGGAGGCGGACAGGATGGTCACGACAAGATCCGGCAAAGAGACGAACGCCTATTTAACCACCCTTGCCGGCCCGATTCAGTGACCTGCCTCAGAGGGATGGCAACCCCGCCATCCCTCCGATCGGATTCGCCCCCGAATTTGGCGACAAGGTCGCCGCCGGTGGCGGCGGCATTCACTGCATCACCCTGCACCAGCCAGCCTGATACTCCCTTGCCATGAACTGACGGGGCGCTTTGGCGCCCCTGTTTTCCTCTCAGCAGTCCTCAGATCCCTGTCATGCCGATCTCGTCCAGCTGCACATGGGCGGGTTGACGCAGTGTGTAGAGTACGGCCTCGGCCAGATCCCAGACCTGCAACCAACCGGGTTTGCGCTCATCCGCACAGGCCGGTGGTGGCACCTGGACCAGGCCGGGACAGAGGGTGTGAACCCGAATGCCCTGATGCTGGACTTCTTCCCGCAGCGCCTTGGCAAACCCCAAGACGGCAAATTTGGCGGCGCAGTAGACGCTGGCCCTCGCATAGCCGTTTTTGGCGGCCTGGGAGGCGATGTTGATGATGGTGCCGTGGCGTCGAGACAGCATGTCCGGCAGGCAAGCCTGGGTCAGCAGGAAGCTGCCCTTGGCGCAGGTGTCCATCACTCTGTCCCACTCCGATTCCGGCAGATCCTGCACCAGATAATCGCTGCCGACCCCGCTGTTGTTGACCAGCAGATCGATGGGGCCGAGCAGTGCGCTGGCCCGGGCATGCTGGGCTCGAACCTGGGGAGCATCGCAGACATCCAGCACCAGAGGCAGGACTCTTACCCCGTATTGCGTCGAGAGGCGGGTAGCCTCTTGCTCCAGCAGGGCGTGGCGACGGGAGGCCAGCACCAGCTCCACCCCTTCCCGAGCCAGCGCCTCGGCGATGGCCAGCCCAATGCCGCTTGCGCCGCCGCTGATCAGGGCGCGGGTTGCTCTCAGTTCGTTCATCTGTTGTTCCTCCTGAATGGTGGCGCCATTGTGGTGGGCGGCAGCGAGAGGGAACAGGGGGAGAAAGGGGTTGGCTCGAACCTTGGTTCGGATTTGGCGGAAAACGTTCGAACTTTGGTTCTGTGCCGGCACAAGGCCTTGCTCTTTGGCTCTTGTCTGTAAAACAACAACGCCGCCCTCTCGGGCGGCGTTTGACCTTATGACAGTGCCTTGTCATGAGGTAGGGCGTCTACCTTGTCACCGGTAGGGTGGTCACCCTCCTTGATCCAGGCATCCAGCAGGGTGTAGCCCACTGCCAGCACCACGGGGCCGATAAAGAGGCCGATGATCCCCATCGCCAGCAAGCCGCCGATAACCCCCACCAGAATGAGGATCAGCGGCAGGTCGGCGCCGCGCTTGATCAGGAAGGGACGCAGGAAGTTGTCCATGGTGCCCGCCAGCAGCGACCAGACCAGCAGGAAGGTGCCCCAGGTGGTGTCGCCGCTCCAGTAGAGGTAGCCGACGCAGGCCAGCAGCACCGGGAAGGGGCCAATCTGGGCGACGATCAGCAGGAACATCACCACCACCAGGATCATGGTGTAGGGGATGCCGGCAATCAGCAGACCGATACCGGCCACCGAGGATTGCACCAGGGCGGTCACCACGACCCCCATGGCCACGGCGCGGATCGCCTGTGAAGCGAGCACGGTGGCATTGTCGCCGCGCTCGCCGGCCAGCCGGTGGGCGAAGCGACGAATGCCGGTCGCCACCACTTCACCGGAGTGGTAGAGCAGGCCGCAGATGCCGACGGTCAGCAGGAAGTGGACGAACAGCAGCCCCAGATTGCCCGCCTGGGAGGCGAGCCAGCGGGCGGTCTGGCCGAAGTAGGGGGCCAGCTTGGCGAACAGCACCTGACCACCGCTCGCCAGGATCTGCTGCCAGAAGTCATAGAGCTTGCCGCCCACCAGCGGCACCTGCTGCAGCCAGAGCAGCTCGGGGGGCGGGGAGTGGCTGATGGTGGTGCCCAGCTCGATCAGCATGGGCGCCTTCTCCGCCACGTTGGCCAGCGCCATGAAGAGCGGAATGACGAACATCAGCAGCAGCACCAGGGTCATGAAGAGGGCCGCCAGGGCGCGCTTGCCCCACAGCAGGCGCTGCACCATCAACATCAGCGGCCAGGTGGCGATGGTGATCATGGTGGCCCACACCAGCGCGGGCAGGAAGGGGCGTAGCACCATGAAGCAGGAGACGATGAGGAGGCTGATAAACAGCACTCCCAGGGTTATCTTGGCTAAATCCACTTTTTTCATATTCATAGCAATCCCTTGTCAGGGCCTGGGCCCTTGGGTAGCGGGTCATTATTCACGAGAGAGAGTATCCACCAGAGACCGGCGCTCAACCAGAGCCCCAGGCAACAATAAAGCAGCCACTGACCGAGCAGAATGAGCCAGGAGCTGGTCAGCCAGAGCGGCAGCGCCCACCACAATGCCCCCAGCGGCAGGCCACCGAGCAAGGCCAGCAAGGGGAGGCGCCAGCCGGCCGGCGCCGTGCGCGGCAGCGGCAACATCATGCCGAGGGTCAACCCCAGGCTGAAGGTGGCCAGGCCCGCCAGTGCCGAAGATTGGCTCCACCAGGCGGCCAGCGCGCAGGCGAGGGTCAGCCCGGCCCAGCCCCAACGACTGGCAGCCAGGCCGGCGAGGCGGGGATACAGGGCCAGCAGCAAGGCGCCAAGCAGCAAACCGGCCGCCACGTCCGACAGGAAGTGTACCCCGAGCCAGACCCGGGCCAGTCCGGTCAGGGTGGCCAGCAGCAGGGCCAGGGTGGCACTGCGCCAGGGGTTGGCGGGCCAGCAGGCTCTGAGCAACACGCCCCAGAACAGCAGCGCAGAGGCGGCGTGGCCGCTCGGCATGCCGAAGCCCTGGGCGCTGCCCTGTGCCAGGGCGGGGTCGAGATGGAAGGGTCTGGGCCAGCCAATCCCCTCCTTGGCCAGCTGCACCAGCAGGGTGAGGGTCAGCATGGCCAGCAGCAGTTGGCGCACCCGGGGCCAGCCCAGCCAGGGCAGCAGCAAGGGTAGCAGGGCAAGCTGAAAGGCGGCTGAACCGAACAGGTTGCTGACCTCGAGCCAGCGCACCTGGACACCGAGCCAGGTCTGCAGCTGGTGGATCAGCGGGACTTCCATGCGGTGCAGTGCATTGCCTTCACCACGAAAATTGGGCAGCCACAGCACGGGGCTGTCGGGCATGGCGGCCAGTTGGGGGGCCAGCCAGCTGAGCTGGGCCGGGAAGCGGCGTTGCTCATCCGGCAACCGGGCCGGCGCGATCAGCCTGGCATTGAGGATCTCGCCGCCCAGATTGGGGGCCTGCAGCAGAGAAACAAAGCCAGAGCCGGTCTGTGCACGGATGGGCTCCAGGGTCTGACAGGCAAACAACAGGGCGCGCTGCCATGGCCCCAGCTCGGCGACGACCCTGCCCCGCAGGCCGGTCTCTTCATACAGCTCCCGCAGCGCCGCCTGTTGCGGCGTCTCTCCTGCATCTATGTAGCCACCGGTCAGGCTGTAGCGGGAGGAAACCCTGTCTTGCACCAGCAACAGCTGCTGCTGGTGCTTGACCACGCAGACGGCCGCCGTCGGGGCGGCAAGGAGGGGCGGTGACGACAGCAGGAGGCAGAGCAGCAAAAAACAGTGGCGCAAAATGAAGGCCTGACCGATAGGGGGTGATGGGCACAAGCGTCACAGAAATCAGATAGTTGGGCAATGGTTTGTGGCCGGACGCCGGGGCCGGGCCGGCGTGGCAAGCGGGCGACCCGGCGCGCAAGGATTGCCGTGGGGTAAGGCAGTCCCTAGTATTGGCAGCTATGTTATTTCCATGCAGCAAACCTTGGGACCTTCCATGAAACAGTTTGGTTTTTTTCTGGGCATCGCCATCGGTGTCATCCTGATCCTGTTCGGCAGCATCGTCATCTTCCAGGCCCTGCCTGCCGCGCTGGACGTGCTGGAGATGCCGAGCCGCATCCCCTTCGTGCGTGAGGTGTACACCTGGCTGATGACCAGTGCCAGCGGCCTGACCGGTCAGCTGGAGCAGAACTTCCTGGAGGCGTTCCAGACAGTGCTCAAGCTGATCCTGCTCATCACCTTCATGTGGGTCTGCGTCAAGCTGGTCAACATGGGGGTCCTGATCATCCGGGCCGGGGTCGACCTCATCCGCACCGCCATCGAGCACAGCGAGGGCGCCCAGAACAAGAAGTCCGAGCACGACCATCACTTCCAGTGAGCGGCTCGCACCATGAAACAGGCCACCTTCGGGTGGCCTGTTTGTATCTGGTACTTACTCTATTCGCGGTAGGTGATCGGCCGGAGGTGGCTGCACCACATCCTGGTAGCGGGCGATGAGCTGCTTGAAGGCCTCCCCCTGTCTGACCTTGTCGAGCGCCTGCTGCAGACGGGCGACCTGCTGTTTGTCCGCCGCCGGGTTGAAGGCGAAGCAGTTGTCCTGATCCGCCAGGGTGGCGACGGTGACGAAAGTCTCGGGGGCAAAGCCCAGCTGCCTGGCCTGATGAAACAGCATCACCTCGTTGCCGGCCACCAGATCGGTGCGGGCCATGATGAGCTGGCGTACCACCTGATCCATGCGCTCCACCGACATCAGGTTGGCGGGGCTGATGCCCCGGTTGAGCAGCAGCTGCTCCCCCACGTCCGCCTGCATCACCCCGATCTGCAGCCTGGTCAGATCGGCCTTGCCGGTCACCTTGGGGGCATCCCGCTTGCGGCCCACCAGCGACACCCGCGAGTGGCTGATGGGGCAGACCCAGAGGAAGTGGGGATCCCGCGCCCGGGTGTGGGCCGTGGTGAACAGCACGGCATCCGGCTGCTGGGTCAGCAGGTACCAGGCCTTGGCCCAGGGCATGAAGTGGATGGGCTGCTCCGGCTCCCCCATCTCTTGCCACATCAGTCTCAACAGCTCCACCGCCAGGCCGGTGCTGTTGCCCTTCTCATCCTGGCCGTTGAACGGCATGTTCTGCTCGGAGTAATAGGTGAACGCCGAGGCGGGCAGGGCGGCCCCCAGACAGCAGCAGACAAACAGACCGAGCAGACGCGACATGGCAGCACTCCTTGCGAAAAGTCGTCTTCATCCAGTTTAGGGAGTTATGCCGAGAAGTTCATGATTTCCGCTGCCAGGGAGCGGGCGGGAGGGGAAAACAGCCAGGCCATCTTGCGATGGCCTGGGGAGGGGTTACTTGAGCAGAGCTTCCATCTCGGCTTCGGCGGCGGCGCGCGCGGCTTCGGCCTTGGCAGCCGCATCGGCGACCGCCTTGCCGGCGGTGGTGGCATCCGCGCTGCTGACCGCCTGCTTGGCGGGCTCTGCCACTGTCTTGGCGGCTTGCTGCTGCACGGTGGCAGCGGCGCTGCTGACCGCCTGCTTGGCGGGCTCGGTCACTGTCTTGGCAGCTTGCTGCTGCACGGTGGTCGTGGCGTTGCTGACCGCCTGCTTGGCAGGCTCGGTCACGGCCTTGGTGGCCTGTTGCTGCACGGTGGCAGCGGCGCTGCTGACCGCCTGCTTGGCGGGCTCGGTCACTGTCTTGGCAGCCTGCTGTTGCACGGTGGCCGTGGCGCTGCTGACCGCCTGCTTGGCGGGCTCGGTCACCGTCTTGGCGGCCTGCTGCTGCGCGGTGGCAGTGGCGTTGCTGACCGCCTGCTTGGCGGGCTCGGTCACCGTCTTGGCGGCCTGCTGCTGCGCGGTGGCTGTGGCGTTATTGACCGCCTTGCCGGCTTGTTGCTGGGCCGAGGTGGCGGCGCCGTTCACGACCTGCTGGGTGCTGTCCGCCATGGTCTTGCTGGCGCCCTGCTGCAGGGAACCCAGCACGCTGCCGAAGAGCGAGCTGCCGGTGGCCGCGCCGCTCAGGCTGTTGGTGGCACCGGAGAGCGCACTGGCTGCCGGATTGCCCTGCGCCTGCCAGTTCTGCATCTCGCTGGGCCAGCTCGGAGTGCTGGCCGCCAGGTTTTCGCCAAAGACCTGGGGCGTGCCGTCGCCCTTGAGCAGCATCACGGACATCTGGTTGGTCTGCGAGTTCCAGACCATGCCTGCCTGTTTGGCCACCTCGGGCATGGGAGCATAGCGGGAGACCACGTAGAACAGTGGCCCCTCCTGCTGCAGCTCGTTGGCGGTCTTGAGCAACTGCATGGTGCTGTCGTAGTTGGGGCCGAGGATGGCGGTCATCCGGTCCTTGATCAGGGGCTGTTCAAACAGGTTGGCCTGGTTGGGATCGAAGCCGACCAGGGGTTTGAGCAGGGCCCACATCAGCTGGCTGGTGGGGCTCATCATCAGCAGGGGGGCAACGCAGGCGGACAACATCAGGCTCAGGCAGGCCGCCTGGAGCAACGGCATGATACGCATTGGGATAATATCCAAATAACGATTTGATTAATAAGGTTATATTTGTCTGGGGCCGACAAATTCAACGGGTTCTCCTGGCCCGGTTCTGAGACGGGCGGGCAGGCGCTGGCAGGCTACCATATTGGCTTGGGAATGCCAGAGAGGGCACCGCTTATTAATCAAGTTTGTGCGGCTGCCGGTCGCTTCCATTCTTCATCAAGCGAGGAGTGACATCATGAATTCAGGCAAGAGGGCAGGCGGCTGGCTGCTGCTGGCACTGCTGGGCGGTGCGACCGGTATCGGCGTGGCGGCAGAACCGAAGCGGACGGAAGTGGGCAGCGAGCTGGTGTTGCCGCTGGGATCGCTGCCGGAGCAGGTCTGCTGGTATCAGGATCAGAAGTATTCGGCAGGGGCCCGGATCCGGCAGGGTGGTGACTGGCTGGAGTGCGCTGCGCAAAACGAACAGGAGAGCAATGGGCCTCTGGTCTGGCGCGAGCCACAAAGGGCGTCGGATGCGGCTGGCAAGGCGACGCAGAGCGGCACCATCACCGTGGGCCAGTGAGGCTTTTCTTGATCCAGCTAAAGACATGGACGTGACCTCTATCGCATAATGCGGCTCTTTTCCTCTCTTGACTGGGACTTCAGAAATGGCTCGTCGCTCTTCCAACACTCAACGTCGTCGCAACAGCTGGTGGTACAAACGCCTGTTGGTACGGGAACGTGCAGAGCGCGAAGCGCGTTCCGTTCGAGATTGATACTGCAGTGAAACACGGAGCCTCTGGCTCCGTTTTTTATTCATCATGCGCCGTGATGATGCGGGGGCCCTTGGGCCCCTGTTTTGTGTGTCTGCCGCCCGGTGCTGCCCCATGACGATGGGACGCCGAATTGCCCGCGCAAATAACCGTGGCAGGGGGATGACCGGACCCTTCTGATACTGCATGATGAAGTTTTCGAGAAGGAGCCTCAGATGCAGATCACCATTCGTCACGCCGAACCGGCCGATGCCCCCGCCTTGCGGGATCTCTATGCCATGCCCAATGCCCAGGCGGGCACTCTGCAACTGCCCTATCCAACCCTGGGGGTCTGGCAGAAGCGACTGGAGAGCGGCAGCGTGGTGGCGCTGGTGGCTGAGGTCGACGGTCTGCTGGTGGGGAATATTTCACTCCATATCGAGCCCAACCCCAGGCGCAAACACGTGGCCTGTATCGGCATGGGGGTGCGGGATGACTGGGCGGGCAAGGGAGTGGGCTCCGCCCTGTTGGGGGCCGCGCTGGAGATGGCTGACAACTGGCTCAACCTGCGCCGCATCGAGCTGACCGTCTATGCCGACAATGCAGCGGCGCTGGCGCTCTATCGCAAGTTCGGCTTCATCGAGGAGGGGCTGGCCCGTGGTTTCGCCTTTCGCCAGGGTGAGTATGTGGATGCCCTCTACATGGCGAGGATCCGGCCATGATCGACTACCGCCGCCGGCTCATCCCGGTGCTGCGGGCGCTGGAGCAGGATCCGGATCTCACCATCGAGGCGCTGGCGGAGCGGGCCTGTCTCTCCCTCTACCATTTTCATCGGGTGTTCACCGCCGTGGCGGGGGAAGCTCCGGGCGAGATGTGCCGGCGCCTGCGCATGCAGCGTGCCGCCTGGCAGCTCTGCTACACAGATGCCAGCGTCACCGCCATCGCGCTGGGGGCTGGGCTCGGCAGCTCCCAGGCGTTCGCCAAGGCGTTTCGTCGCTACTATGGCTGCACCCCGGGGGAGTTTCGCCGCGACAAGGGCAAGAATGGACACCTGGAGAGCAAGGATGGACACGCATGGGATGGTCTGTCCCCTTATGCTGAAGGCCACTCATCAGCAAGGAGCAACACCATGAAAACCGTCGAGATGGATGCCCGTACCCTGGCCTATGTGCGGGTCACCGGTCCCTATGGCGAAGGCTATGACGCCGTCTGCGGCCGCCTGCACCAGTGGGCCGCCGCCCGCGGGCTGGAGGGCGGGGAGTGGATCTTCATCTACCACGACAACCCTGAGGTGACGCCGCCGGCCCAGTGCCGCACCGATATCGGCATCACTGTGCCGCCCCAGACCCGGGGCGAGGGGGAGGTGGAGACCCAGCTCATTCCGGCCGGCCGTTATGCCCAGTCCCGCTACCTCATCACCGATCGCAGCCAGTACGGGCCGCGCTGGCAGGAGCATGTGGGCGACATAGTGGCGGCCGGGCTGGAGTTCGGCAGCGGTCCCTGCTTCGAGCTCTACCACAGCGTGAGCAACGATCCCCTGCGCGACGACGTGAGCTTCTGCTCCAGCGTGCGCTAGACGTGCGGCAATAAAACGAGGCGCCTGTGGGCGCCTCGTTTTATTTGGGATGAAGGCTGACCGTTACCTCATCAGGGCTGGCTGGGCACCTTGTCCCGCCGGGATTTCCACCACCAGCGCAGGCGGATCTGGGAGATCAGCATGCCCGCCAGCATCAGGGCGCAGCCGACGAAGGCGCGCTCGTCCTGGGTCTCCCCCAGCAGCAGGACGCCGCCGATGGCGGCGAACACCGTCTCCAGGCTGAGGATGATGGCGGCATGGGCCGGGTGGGCGCCGCGTTGGCCGACCACCTGCAAGGTGTAACCCACCCCCACCGACACCAGGCCGGCGTAGAGCAGCGCCTGCCAGCCGGCGACGGCACCGGCCACCGAGGGGGTCTCGATGAGGAAGGCGGTGGCCAGGCTGAGCAGGCCGCACACCACGAACTGCACCCCGGCGAGGCGAATGGGGGCGACCCGGCTCGAGTAGTGATCCAGCACCAGCAGGTGCACCGCCCAGAACAGGGCCCCCACCACCTGCAGCAGGTCGCCGTAGCCGATGGTGAAATCCTCGGTGACGCTGAGGTAGTAGAGTCCCGCCATGGCGATGAGGGCGCCGACCCAGGTGTTGGCCCCCGTCTTGTGGCGCAGGGCCAGGCCGATGACGGGCACCAGTATGATGTAGAGGCCGGTGATGAAGCCCGCCTTGGCGGCCGTGGTGTAGAGCAGCCCCACCTGTTGTAGCGATGCGGCGCTGAACAGCACGGTACCGGCGATGAGGCCGCCGGTCAGCAGCAGGCGGCGATCCCCGGCCTGCCCGCCCGGCTGGCGGGATTTGAGCCACCACAAGAGCGGCAGCAGGGAGAGGGCCCCCAGCAGAAAGCGCAGGCCGTTGAAGGTGTAAGGCCCCATGTGGTCCATCCCGAGCCGCTGGGCGACGAAGCCCAGCCCCCAGATGGCGGCGGCCATCAATAACATCATGTTCGAACGCATAGATTCATCCCTGAAAGACGGACGGGCAGGGCCGTGCCGCAAAGCTCCAGCCTCCAAGATAACCGTGAGCGGGGGGATTTGTCTTGCGCTGTCGGTGAGGTTGGCGGCGTGAGCGGTTATCCCGCTGCACTGCCGCAGGCCGGGGGACTTAGCCGTTGGCGATCCTGGCCAGCAGGGGAATGAGGGCGAGCAGCAAGAGGTTGCCGCGCAGGATCCAGATCACCCAGAACTGCTGCTGAATGGAGACCATGGGGGCGCGTCCTTGGCGCAGGGAGCGGCGCCAGCGATAGAAGAGGCGGCTGGGGTAGCCAAAGCTGATGGCCATCACGAAGAACAGCAGCAGCTTGGTGCGGTAGCCCGGATTGGCGAGCAGCACGGCCGGTTCATCGGGGTGGGCGAGCACCTGCAGCACCCCGGTGATGAAGATGAGCAGCAGGGCCAGCGCCGCCAGGCCGTCAGCCAGCAGCAGCTTGCGCACCTGCTCGATGGACATGCCGCGGCGGAACAGGAAATATTCGGAGGTGATCGCCCCGGTCAGGGTGATCACGGCGCAGTAGTGCAGCGCCATCAACAGGTCCGGGTTCAGCATCCGTGTCGATTACCTCTAATTGAGCAGATAAACAGCTTCCTTTTGGACGCCATCTCGCGCTGCTGATATTCTGACACTACGCGTGGTCTGGCAATAGCAGGAGTCAGGATTGGTTAAACGAGCGGTCGCCAAAAAAACCTGGTCCCTGGTAACTAGGATGCGTCTGGGCCTGCTTTTGCTGTTCATTCCGGTGCTGATGCTGGGTGGTATCTACTACCTGCACATGGAGCGGAGTCTGCAAAGCGAGCTGCAGCAACGCCTGCTCGCCACCAACCACCAGCTTCGTCACGTCTTCATCGAGCCCTATCTGCACGAGATGGAGCGCCAGTTCACCCTCATCTACGACAGGGTCAAGGTTGAGGACATCAGCGGCCCCCGCCTGCTCAACACCGAGACCTATCTGAAGGAGTGGCAGCTCTACAAGGGGATCATGGCCGATCTGGTCTACATCTATGTCGGCACCGCCGAGCGCCAGATGCTGATCTACCCCGATTGGCAGGCGGATGCCAACTTCGATCCCAGGGTGCGTCCCTGGTATCAGCTGGCCAGCCAGCACGTGGGCAAGATGGTCTGGACGGAGCCCTATTACGACTACACCAACGGCAACCTGGTGATCGCCCTGGCGCGGGCCCTGACCGACAGGGAGGGCAAGGTGCGCGGGGTCCTTGCGGTCGATGCCATCCTGGCCCCCTTCTCCGCCCAGCTGAGCCGCCAGCTGGGAGATGGCTACCAGATGGTCGTCAACCAGTCCGGCAAGGTGCTGGCTCATCCTGACGCGGCCCAGCTGCTCAAGCCCATGACCCACCCAGAATGGCTCGCTCGCTTCACTCAGGAGGACGGCATCTTTTTGGACAAGGACTCCCGCCAGTTCGTGGCCTACAGCAGGCTGCAGGAGCGCAACTGGGTGCTGATCAGCGTGCAGCCGGCGGCCAGCGTGATGGCGGTGGTGGACAGGGTCTCCCTCAACGTGTTGCTGATGGTGGCGCTGGCCTGTGTGCTCTACCTGATGCTGGCGCTGATCTGGTCCCGCTATTTTCGGCGCATGCTCGACGAGATCTCGAGCATGATCCGGGCCAGCCGGATGGAGCCTGACGGAGTACCCCTGGGGGGCATGCGCGAGCTCAGGCACGTCTATGCCGAGCTGGCCGAGGTGAGCAAGGATTATCACGAGGCGCGCCAGCAGGCCAACCTGGACAAGCTGACCGGCCTCTACAATCGCCGCTTCTTCGATGAACGTTTCAACCGACTGCTGCAGGATCAGCAGCCGTTCTGCCTGGCCATGGTGGATCTGGACGACTTCAAGCGGGTCAACGACACCTTCGGCCATCAGACCGGGGATGTGGTGCTCAAGCGGGTGAGCCAGCTCGGCCGGGCCCTGCTGGGGGATCACGGCTGGGTCTGCCGTTACGGTGGCGAAGAGCTGGTGGTGTTGCTGGTCAACCCGGACATCCACTTCTGCCAGATGCTGCTGGAGCAGTTCCGCAAGGGGGTGGAGTCACTGGACTGGCGCGAGCCGGGGCTCAGGATCACCTTGAGCGGCGGGCTGGTGGCCAGCCGGGCGGGGATGGATGGCAAGGCGCTGCTGGCGGCGGTCGATGCCGAGGTGTATCGCGCCAAACGCGACGGCAAGAACTGCATCCATCTAGGCCGAGCAGAGGCGAAGGGGCAGGAGGAGACGCCCCCTGCCGACGATGCACTGCTGAGCAACGAAGAGGCCTGAGGGCCTCTTCTTCATTCAGGAGGCCAGCTGCCAGTCGAGGGTAGGCCAGGCCTGCTCGGTGGCGATCTGGCGCAGCCCCGGGGCGGGATTGACCGCGTGGGGGTGGGTCACCGCCTGCAGCAGCGGCAGATCGTTGTGGGAGTCGCTGTAGCCGTGGCTCTCCCGCCAGGGGTCGGTGCTTGCGGCAAACAGCTGGTTGATGCGGGCCACCTTGCCCTCGCGAAAACTGAGGGTGCCGCGGGTCTGGCCGGTCAGCATGCCGGCCTCTTCATCCAGCAGGATGGCCACGCAGTGATCCATCCCCAGCATCTGCGCCATGGGAGCCACCAGATGCTCGCCGGAGGCGGAGATGAGCACCAGCTCGTCGCCCCGCTTGCGGTGCCACTCGATGCGCTCCACCCCCTCAGGGTAGATGCGCTCGCGCAGCACCTGCTCGGCAAAGCGGGCACAGAGCGGGTCGAGCCACTGGCGCGACTTGCCTGCCAGCGGCTGCAGGGTGAAGGCCATGTACTGGTGCATGTCCATCTTGCCCTGATGGTAGAGGGACATCATGGCCTGCTCCTCGGCAATCATGCCGGCTGGCGCCAGCTCCTCGGTCACCATGTACTCCAGCCAGAGGCTGGCGGAATCCCCCGCAATCAGGGTCTCGTCCAGATCAAACAGTGCCAGTGCCATGGGTGCTCCTCGCAGTGAAAATGGAAATGTAATGGGGCGTCATGCTACCTCACAGAGTTGATCCCGGGCCACCGCCAGGGTCACGGCACTGCCCACCGGCAGCAGATCCCGGGCCGAGCGGTTGAGGCAGTCCACCGTCAGCAGGCCCGCCGCGCAGCTCACCTGATAGCGGATCACGTTGCCGAGCAGCTGCTGCCCGCTGATAACCCCCGGCAGGTGCGGCTCGTCGCTGCGGGCGCCGGCCGGCAGCAGGGAGAGGGACTCCGGTCGCAGCGCCAGCTTGCCACGGCAGTGCTGGCCGAACAGGGCCTTGGCCTGCTCGCCATCGAGCAGGTTGTAGTTGCCGATAAAGCCTGCCACGAAGGCGTCGGCGGGGCGGGTGTAGATCTCCTCCGGCGTGCCGCTCTGGACGATGGATCCCTTGTTCATCAGGAAGATCCGGTCCGACATGGTGAGCGCCTCCTCCTGATCGTGGGTGACGAAGATGGTGGTGAGCTCGAGGCGCTGCTGGATCTCGCGGATCTGCTGGCGCAGGCTGCGGCGGATGCGGGCATCCAGCGCCGAGAGCGGCTCGTCCAGCAGCAGGATCCGCGGTTGCACCACCAGGGCCCGGGCCAGGGCCACCCGCTGGCGCTGGCCACCGGAAAGCTCGGCCGGATAGCGGCGCTCGAAGCCGGTCAGCTCCACCAGCGCCAGCGCCTCCTGCACGCTGGCGGCCAGATCCCGTCCCGGCTGGGGCTTCATCTTGAGGCCGAAGGCGACGTTATCCCGCACCGTCATGTTGGGGAACAGGGCATAGCTCTGGAATACCATGCCGATGCCCCGCTTCTGGGGTTCCTGCCAGGTAATGTCCTCACCGGCCACCCGCACCTGACCGCCATCCACCGGGGTGAGCCCGGCCAGCGCCCGCAGCAGGGTGGACTTGCCGCAGCCGGAGGGACCGAGCAGGGTCACCAGCTCCCCCTTGCGGATGCCGAATTCGATCCCCTCGAACACTCTGGTGTCGCCGTAGGATTTGTGCAGTTGATTCACTTCTAGATGGAACATCTTGATTCACCTATGAAATCTGTTCGCCGCCCAGGTGAGCAGCAGGGTCAGCAGGAAGTAGCTCATCACCAGTGCGCTGGTGAAGTGGCCCGAGGTCGAACGCATGTTGTAGAGGTAGACCTGCAGGGTCTCGTAACGGGTGCCCACCAGCATGTTGGCAAACACGAACTCGCCGAGCAGGAAGGAGAGCGAGAGAAACAGCGCCGCCAGCAGCCCCTTGCGCAGGCAGGGGATCACCACCAGCAGGAAGGCGCGGCGGCTGCTCGCCCCCAGCAGGTGGGCGGCATCCATCAGATCCCTGAGCGGTACCCCCTGCAGGCTGTTGGCCAGCGCCCGGTACATGAAGGGGAGCACCACGGTGAACCAGGTGCCGATCAGGATCCACGGCGTGCCGATAATGGGCAGAACGCCGTCGGCGTAGATCTGCAGCAGCCCGACCGAGGAGACCACAGGCGGCACCGCGAAGGGGAGCAGGATCAACAGGTTCATCCAGGGATCCAGCTTTGGGAAGTAGTAGGCCACCACCAGCACGGTCGGCACCAGTACCAGGGTTCCCAGCAGCAGGGTGGCGAAGCAGACCAAGAGGCTTCGGCCAAACGCCGCCAGAAACCGCGGGTCGCCCCAGAGTTTGAGATACCAGTCGAGGGTGAAGCCGTCTGGCAGCAGGGTGGCCCCCCAGCGGGTGGAGATGGAGTAGAGAAAGGTAGCCAGCAGCGGCAACAGCAGGGTAGCCACCAGGGCCCCCAGCACCCAGCGCGGCCAGCCAGGTTTCAAATCATGCATGGGATTGCCCCTTGTTCACGTAGCTCTTTTTCAGCAGCCACTGGTTGGCGGCCGTCACCACCCCCAGCAGCACCATCAGGATCACCGCCAGCGCCGCCGCCATATTGGGCTCGAGGAAGATGTCGCCGGAGACCAGGCTGGCCACCCGGATGGTCACCAGGTTGAAGTTGCCGGTGGTGAGGGCATAGGCAGAGGCATAGGCCCCCACCGCGTTGGCAAACAGGATGATCAGGGTGCCGAGCAGGGCGGGAGTGAGCACCGGCAGCGCCACGTGCCACACATATTGGCTCTTGCTCGCCCCCAGCAACGCGGCGGCCTGGGGCCACTCATCCTGCAGCGCATCGAAGGCCGGATAGAGCAGCAGCAGGGCGAGCGGGATCTGGAAGTAGGTGTAGATGAGGATGAGGCCGCTGCCGGAGTAGAGGTTGAAGCCGTCGATGAGGCCCCAGGATTTCAGCAACAGGGTCACGGCGCCATTGATGCCGAGAATGATGATGAAGGCGAAGGCCAGAGGTACGCCGCTGAAGTTGCCGGTCATGGTGACGAAGGCCAGCAGCACCCGCTTGACCCGCTCACCACTGTGGCGCAGCGCCGCCGCCCCGAGCGTGCCGATGGCAAGCCCCGCCAGGCTGGTGATGCCGGCGATGCGCAAGGAGTTGCCGAACGATTGCAGGTAGAAGGGGGAGCTCAAAATCTCCCGGTAGTAGTCGAGGCCCCAGCCGTCCGGGGTCTGAAAACTGCCCACCAGCACCCACACCATGGGGGCGAGCTGGAACAGGATCATCAGGAGAACGAACGGCAGCAGCACCAGGGCGGGCAGCCAGTGGCGACGCAGCCGGCGCCGGGTGACGGTCGGTTGATCCGCGAGGATCTCGGTGGTGGCGGGCATCATCAGTGTACCTCCGGCAGGTTGCCGGCCTTGAGCAGCGGTGGGCAGCCCGGCTTGTCGTGGGAAACTCCCAGCAGGTCGGCCATCAGGGCGCAGAGCTGGGTCTGCTGCATGGCGGGACCGGCTGGCCACTGGGCCACGAACGCATCGCCAAACAGCCAGAGCGGCACCCGGCGCTCTTCGGTCAGGGTGCCGCCGTGGCTCAAGTCGTTGTTCATGCCGTGATCCGAGGTGATCACCACCTGATACCCCTCCGCCAGCCACTGGGGCAGCAGGTCGGCCAGCAGGCTGTCCATCCGGCGTGCCTGATTGCGGTACTGACGGGAGTCGAGGCCGAACTGGTGGCCCGCATCGTCCACCCCCATCGGGTGGATCAAGAGAAAATCGGGGTCGTACTGGCTGCGCAGCCACTCGCCATCCATCAGCAGGTGGCTGTCGGGGTAGCCGTCATCCCAGTAGAAACAGCCGTGCTGGATGGGCAGTCGCTCGTCATGGGTGAAGCGATCGCGGGCCGCTTGCCAGGGGCTCTGGTTGTAGAGCTCGCTTATCCAGTGGTAGGCCGCCGCCGCGGTGCGTTTGCCGCCCGCCCGGGCCAGATGGAAGATGGACTCCTGCCGGCTCAGACGGCTCACCCCGTTGTGGGTGATGCCGCTCTCCACCGGCGTCGTTCCGGTCAGGATGCACTCGTAGAGGGGCCGGGAGAGGGAGGGGAGGGCGCAGCTCAGGGTGGCCTGCAACCCCTGTCCCGCCTCCACCATGCCCGCGAGGTAGCCCATGCAATGGGCTACCTCGGCAGAGAGGCCATCCACAAGTACCACTATCACCTTGTGTTGCACTGGCCGCTCCTTACTGCATGTTGATCATGACGGTTTCCTGCCACTGGCGCGGCAGTGCCTTGGAGCTCTGCTCCCAGGCGGCGTGATCCTGGACCGGCTTGGCATTGGCGTACTGCTCGGCCGGCAGCAGCTTGGCCTTGACGTCATCCGGCAGGGTCACGTTGCTGCGGATGGGGCGGGCGTAGCCGCGCGCCAGGTTGATCTGGCCGGCGTCGGAGAGGATGTATTCCCGCGCCAGCTTGGCGGCGTTGGGGTTTTTGGCCCACTTGTTGATGATGGTGGTGTAGCCGGCGATGACGGAACCGTCGCTCGGGATCACCACATCAAACTTCTTGGGGTCGATCTGGTCGCGGTAGTTGAGCGCGTTGAAGTCCCACAGCACCCCCACTTCCACTTCGCCCTTCTCGATGTTGGCGATGGTGGGGTCGTTCAGCGACAGACGGCCCTGCTGGGCCAGCTTGCCGAACAGCTCCAGCGCAGGCTTGAGGTTCTTCTCGCTGCCGCCGGTGGCATAGGCCGCCGCCAGCACGCCGTTGTTGGCCTGGGAGGCGACACCCACGTCACCCAGGGTCACCTTGTAGTCGCCGCCCAGCAGGGATTGCCAGCTGGTGGGGGCCGCCTTGACCAGATCCTTGTTGATCAGGAAGGCGATGGTGCCGGTATAGGCCAGCATCCAGTGACCATCCGCATCCTTGGCCCAGTTCGGAATGTCGGCCCAGGTGGAGGGTTTGTAGGGCTGGGTGACTCCCTGCTTGACCGCCACCGGGCCGAAGGCGCCGCCCACGTCGCCGATGTCGGCGGTGGCGTTGCCCTTCTCGGCGGCGAACTTGGCGATCTCCTGGGCCGAGCTCATGTCGGTGTCCTGATGCTTGATGCCGTAGATGCTGCCGAGTTGCTGCCAGGTATCCTTCCAGTTGGCCCAGCTGTCCGGCATGCCGACGCTGCTGAGCTGGCCTTCACCGCGGGCGGCCTTTTCGAGATCCGCGATGTTCTCGGCGGCAAACAGTGGCTGACTGATGGCCACCAGGGCCAGTGCACTTGCGATCACGCTTTTCATCATTCCATCCCTCTGGACTAGGTCAGTTAAGGTTCGAGAGGGATGCTAGAGGGGAAATATGACGGTGGCGGGGCGCTTTGATGGCAGTTTGATGACAATCGCCCTGTCATGGCGCTGTCATCCTGCACGGTTACAACTCTCAATCCGAGTGAGGCTGGACTACTCCAGCGAGAGTTGAGTCAGCCACAGCAGCCAGGATGATCGACAGGAAGATGAGCGTGATCGAACCGAGATTGAGCGAGCGGGCAGTGGCCGATGGCCGCGCCTCCAAGTGTGAACAGATTTGCCAGACCCTGCGCCGCTATATCGGCAGCGGCCAGCTGGGGGCGGGGCAGCAGCTGCCCGCCGAGCGGGCCCTGAGCGAGCGCTTCGCCACCACCCGCATCACCATCAAGGAGGCGCTCTCCAGTCTCGAGGCGGATGGCCTCATCTACCGGGCTGAGCGGCGCGGCTGGTTCGTGGCACCGCCCCGCCTCACCTACGACCCCGCCATCCACACCCACTTTCACCAGTGGATCGGCGAGCAGCAGCGCACCGCCGAGACCCGGGTGCTGGCCCACGGCGGCGAGCTGGCCAGCAGCGAGCTGTGCCGCTGGATGGGGCTGGAGCCTTTCACCCCGCTCTATGAAATCCGCCGCCTGCGCCTCATCGACGGCCGCCCCGTGCTGCACGTCAGCCACCACCTGCTGGCCAGCCGGTTTCCCGATATCGCCAGCGCGCCACTGGCCAGCTCCCTCACCGAGCTCTATCGGGAGCGATATGGCATAGGCCAGGGTGGGGCGAGCCTCGAGATCACCCCCTCGGCGGCGCGCGGCGCCATCGCCCGCTCCCTCAATCTGGCGGAGGGGAGCGCCGTGCTGCGGCTGGTGCGGGTCAACTACGACGAGCGGGGAGCGCTGGTGGATTGCGACATCGAGCACTGGCGGCCGGATGCCATCCGCATTCACCTCGATACGCGAGCATTGCAGCCCCTCGCAGGCAAGCTGCCGCAAACCCGGCTCGTGGATCAGGGGTGATCCGGCGTGTCCTGGCGGGCCATGCCTGTGAGGAAAGGAGGGGGAGCGGATCCCGCGGGATCCGCCGGGATCAGTTGTCGATATTGGGGATCAGATCGTCAAAGCTCTGATAGCCGCAGTCGGCCAGCTGCAGCGACATGGTGTAGGTCTTGCTGCCCTCCCGCTGGCCGATGGCGGGGCGGTTGAGCTTGAGCTCCTGGTGCCAGTACTCCTTCATCCGCTCGATCAGCGCCATCGCCTCGCTCTCGTCCAGATGGAGCTGACACAGCGCCATGTAGTTGTTGGGCCTGTGCATGTTCTCCACCAGATAGTCCCCCAGCACCGACATGGCCTGGCGCGCCTGCTGGCGGGCGAAGCGGCTGTGCTGCTCGAAGCTGATCCGCTCGCTGATGAGGAAGTGGTAACTGTTGTCGATGCCGAGCTGCAGGATGCCGAGCTTCTCCAGCTTGCGCAGGTAGAGGTAGCAGGAGGCATCGGTCAGGCCGTACTCACGCTTGAGATCGATTAACGTCTTGTCGCGCCAGAAGATGTTGGCGAGAAAGGCGTAGAGACCGGGCTCCCTGTGGAACGCCTCGTCCTGCTCCTGGGTGAAGACGGCGCGCCGGCTCTGGGCGTCCTGGGTGCGGTCCAGCAGCTCCTCGAATGAGAGCCCCACCAAGTGGCACACCTCCAGCAGGGTGTCGAACGGCAGGGAGGGCTTGTTCATCATCCGTTTGACGGTGGCGATGGAGACCCCCATGGCTTCTGCCAGGGTCTGATAGCGGATCCCCTTGTCGGTCAGGGTCTTCTTCAGGGTGTCGAGAATATTGTTGGCCAGGGTCTGGCTGTAGGTCATGCAACTATTCCTTTATCTGCATTTTTATGTTGTGTCAGAAATTGAGTTCTTTTGTCGTTGTGGGCTCAGATATTGACACTTTAAAAAACCAGAGGAAACAAACCCGACCTAATCGATTGAAATGGCCAGACCAGTCGCGCTCGAAGGTTGCAGATAGTGATACTCTGCGGTGCATATCCTTCAACCGTTCAACATTTTGCTGGTGGCGCATAAAACATCGCGCATAATTCAAAACGAATCGGATTCAAGACCTTCCTGGTTGAGAAATCGATTGTTTGCTTCCAATTTAAGGGTTTTTTAAACCGCAAGGTTTTTTATTCTTTCCTGGCATTGAGCGGAACTCGCAAGAGGGCCGCTTTTTTCTTTTCCTAGAATCTGAGCCCGCCGTCAAGACAGGGGCTCAGTTTCGGCACTTCCTGCGCCGCCGCCCTCGCGCGGCAGACATTTATTCCCCCTTGCAGGGAAACAGCTTGGGTATCTCCCGGATCAGCCAGCTCTTGGCCTTGCCCATGGTGTCGCGCCGCCAGGCCAGCACCACCTGGATCTGGTGGCGATACTCGGGGCCGATCACCTTGAGCCGTCCGGCCCGGATGTCCTCTTCAATCCAGCTCAGCGGCATGGTGCCGACCCCGATCCCCGCCAGCAGGGCGTCGCGCTTCTCGCCCATGGTGCTGACGGTCAGCCGCGGCTGCTTGTCGAGCAGACGATAGGTGAGTACCGGCTTGCGCAGCGCCGTGTCGGCCACCGCGATGGCCCGGTAGCGGCGCAGGGTATCGTCTGCCAGGGGCTCGGGCTCCTGGTGCAGGGGGTGATCCGGGTGGGCGACGTAGAGCATCACCTCCTCCTGCAGCGGC
Organism: Aeromonas sp. FDAARGOS 1408; assembly: GCF_019048665.1. Lineage (NCBI taxonomy): Bacteria > Pseudomonadati > Pseudomonadota > Gammaproteobacteria > Aeromonadales > Aeromonadaceae > Aeromonas > Aeromonas sp. FDAARGOS 1408. The sequence continues at coordinate 4,550,895 of NZ_CP077394.1, forward strand.
TGGTGCTTGATGCCGGTCATCATGATGTCGGGATTGAGGGAGGAGATGAGCAGGTCGGCCCGGCCATCCTCCAGACACTCCCAACTGCCCGCCAGCACTTCGGCCCGCAGCCGCAGTCGGGTATCGGTCAGCTCGGCCAGCCGCTCCACCAGCGGGTAGAGCGCCTGCAGCGGCACCAGCGCATCGACGGCGATGGTGATGTCGGTCTCCCAGCCGCGGGCCAGCGCCCGGGTCTCGCCCACCAGATGCTCGGCCGCCTCCAGCAGAATCCGGCCGCGCTCCAGCAGCATGCGGCCGGCCGGGGTGAACTTGGTTCTGTGGCCGCTGCGGTCGAACAGCATGGCGTCCAGCTCGTCTTCCAGCTTCTGTACCGTGTAGCTCAGCGCCGAGGGCACCTTGCCCAGTTCGTCGGCTGCCGCCGCGAAGCTGCCGCGGCGGTCGATGGCATCCAGCACCCGGATGGCTTCCAGGGTCAGCGCCCGTTCCTTGTTCAGTTCCTTGGCCATAAATTGCCTTCAATTTTTTTGAACATGTTTGCCAGTTTATCTCGCTAACAAGTTAGGCCAAGTGTCTTTAATATTCAATCAACGCTTAGGCAGGAGCGCCAAGCAGCCAAATATACGGGTAGTTCCAGACTGTGACCCCCTCAATCAGGGCGTCTGACTTCGGTGAAAGAACAACACACTATTTGAATGACCTCTTGCATGGATGCATTGATTCTGGCCACAGCGGCCTTGGCAATGACATAAAACCAAGAGAGTGAATGAACATGAAAAACGTAATCAAGATGCTGGCCGTTGCAGGCCTGATGACCGCAGGTTTTGCTCAGGCTTCCGTCCCGGCTGACCTCAACGCCGCCCCGGGCGTGCTGTTTGTAAACTGGCACGCCACCGCCGCGGTGGAAGGCAAGGGCAACCCCATGCTGGAAGTGCGTGACGAGTCTGGCGACCTGGTTGCCTCCGTCCACGCCAACCTGATGGGCAGCCAGCAGGTCCAGATCCCGAGCCGCACCCAGGGCAACCTGACCGTGAGCCTGGGTGAGCAGAGCAGCGACTACCGCATTCCGTTCGGCATCGGTAGCGGCAAACAGCGTTAATCAACCGTATCGGTACGTGAGGAGCACACCATGATGAAATTGAGAGCCGCAGAAGCGCGCGGCAAGGCCAACTTCGGCTGGCTGGATGCGCGCCACAGCTTTTCCTTCGGGCACTACTACGACCCGGACTGGATGGGGCATTCAGTGCTGCGGGTCATCAATCAGGATCTGGTGGCGCCGGGTGGCGGTTTCGCGACCCACCCTCACGCCAACATGGAAATTCTGACCTGCGTGCTGCAAGGCACCATAGAGCACAAGGACAGCCTCGGCCATGCCGAGCAGATCCCGGCGGGGGATTTCCAGCTGATGAGTGCGGGGTCCGGCATCCGGCACAGCGAGTACAACCCCTCGCAGACCGAGCCGCTCTCCCTGCTGCAAATCTGGATCGAGCCGAACGAACACGGCACGACACCCGGCTATCAGCAGAAGAAGATTGAAGCCAATCCGGGCATGACGCTGGTGGCGTCACCGGACGGCGAAGCAGGATCCTTCAGGATCCGCCAGCAGGCCCGCGTATGGCGGTTGCAGCTCGAACCGGGTGAGAGCCTCACCTGGGAGCTGGCCGGCCGACACGGTTACCTGCAGATGATTTCAGGGGAGCTTGCCGCCAACGGTCTGGCTGCCCGACCCGGCGACGGGGTACTCAGTCGTGATGAGCCCAAATGGGATCTGGTGGCCATGAGTGCCAGCCAAGCCCTGTTATTTGACCTACCCTGAAGCAGTCAGCGGTGATGTGACGCAAAACGAGGATATTGAAATGGACAAGATGAAAGATTTGGCACTGCTGGTGGGTCGCGTACTGCTGGCTCTGATGTTTGTGATTGCGGGCTGGGGCAAGATCGGCGGTTACGCCGGTACCCAGGGGTATATGGAAGCCATGGGCGTGCCCGGTTTCATCCTGCCGCTGGTGATCCTGCTGGAGCTGGGCGGTGGCCTCGCCATCATGCTGGGCCTGTTTACCCGCAGCCTCTCCGTGCTGATGGCCGGTTTCACCCTGATGGCCGCCTTTATTTTCCACTATCAGCCTGCCGACCAGATGCAGATGCTGATGTTCATGAAAAACGTCTCCGTGGCCGGTGGTTTCCTGGCCCTGGCGGCGGCCGGTGCAGGGGCCTTCAGCCTGGATGCCCGCCTCGGCAAGAACTGGTAAACCCCGCAGGTTCGAGTTTTCCAACGCCTTTTGGCCGGTGCAATTGCACCGGCTTTTTTATGCCCGCCACATTTGCCTGCGGCAGATGGGCGATGTGATCGGCGACAACAAGCGCCTTTTGCATCTTATCCCCCGATCCCCGACAATCCCGATACCTGTGACGTGACGGGGATCCTTGAGGTTTTCCCGCGCTGACCCCTCTTTTGCACTGGCGGGAATTGCCCATGTTTACCCTCTACCACTCCAATCAGCTGGATCTGCTCAAAGAGTTGCTGGTGAGCCGCATCCGGCAGACCCCCCTCGCTCACCCCTTCGAGCGCGAGCAGATCCTGGTGCAGAGCCCGGGCATGGCCCAGTGGCTCAAGCTGGAGCTGGCCAAGGCCTTCGGCATTGCCGCCAATATCGATTTTCCGCTGCCCGCCAGCTTTATCTGGGAGATGTTCACCCGGGTGCTGGCGGACGTGCCGCGCCAGAGTCCCTACAACAAGGGTTCCATGAGCTGGCAGCTGATGACCATCCTGCCCGCCCTGCTCGATCGCCCCGTTTTTGCGCCGCTGGCCGCCTATCTGGGCGGGGATGACGCGGAGTCATTGCAGGATCCCGAGCAGGTGCGGCTGTGGCAGCTCTGCCAGAAGGTGGCGGATCTGTTTGACCAGTATCTGGTTTACCGACCGGACTGGATTGCCCGCTGGGAACAGGGTGAAGGATTGGGTCAGGAGCTGGCCGGGGTGAGCGGTCAGGATTGGCAGCCGGAGCTCTGGCGCGAGCTGGTGGCTCGCACCCTGGCGCTGGCCCCCAGCGGCTACCACCGCGCCAACCTCTACGAGGAGTTTATCCACGAGCTGGAACGCACCGCCGATCTGCCGGGCAAACTGCCCCAACGGGTCTTCGTGTTCGGCATCTCGGCGCTGCCGCCGCGCTATGTGGAGGCGCTGCTGGCCCTCGGCAGCCGGGCTGAGGTGGAGGTGCACCTGTTCGTCACCAACCCCTGCCGCTACTACTGGGGGGACTTGCTCGATCGCAAGACCCTGGCTCGGCTGGAGAACAAGCTCAAGCCCGGCACCGATCTCGATACCCTGCAGGGCCCCGCCAACCCGCTGCTCGCCTCCATGGGCAAGCTGGGGCGCGACTACCTGCACCAGCTGATGGAGCTGGAGGTGCCGCAGATCGAGGCCTTTGTCGATATCGACGACACCAGCTTGCTGCGCGCCATCCAGCAGGATGTGCTGGAGCTGGCCGAACGGGGGGCCGGTCAGTTCGATCTCGACAGCAGCCAGCACAAGAGCCCGATCGACGCGAGCGATGGATCCCTGCAGATCCACGCCTGTCACGGCCCGATGCGCGAGCTCGAGGTGCTGCACGACCGCCTGCTGGCGCTGTTCGAGCAAGATCCCACCCTCACCCCGAAAGACGTGGTGGTGATGATGCCGGATGTGAACAGCTACGGCCCCTATATTCAGGCGGTGTTTGGCGCGCGAGGCCAGATCCCCTTCGCGGTATCCGATCGGGCGGCGAGCCAGGAGAGCCCGCTGCTGCAGAGCTTTCTCGCCCTGCTGAGACTCCCCAATGCCCGGCTGGGAGCCGGCGAGCTGCTCGCCATCCTCGAGGTGCCCGCCGTGCTGCGCCGCTTCGAGCTCGATGACGACGAGTTCAACCAGCTGCGGCGCTGGGTGCAGGAGACCGGCATCCGCTGGGGGCTGGATGACGGCTACCCGGAGCGCTTCGATCTGCCGCGCCTCTCTGGCAACAGCTGGCTGTTCGGCCTGCGCCGCATGCTGCTCGGCTTTGCCATGGGGGACGGCGAGCCGGTGGCCGGCATCCTGCCTTACGCAGATATCGAGGGTCAGCAGGGGCTGGCCCTCGGCAAGCTTGCCTGGTTTGTCGACTCGCTGGCGGAATTTCTGCCCCGCCTGCAACAGGCGCAGCCGCTGCCCGAGTGGATCGCCTGCCTCAACGAGCTGCTGGAGCGCTTCTATCTGGCCGATGAGGATGAAGAGCGCCAGCTGCAGCTGATCCGCAGCCAGCTGGCTGACTGGCTCGCCCAGCTTGGCGAGGCCCGTTTCGAGCAGCCCATCAGTGCCGATTTGCTGCAGGATTACCTCGGCAGCGTGCTGGGGGAGTCCCGCTCCAGCCAGCGCTTCCTCGCCGGTCAGGTCAACTTCTGCACCCTGATGCCGATGCGCTCCATCCCCTTCCGGCAGGTCTGCCTGCTCGGCATGAACGACGGCGTCTACCCGCGCACCCTGCCCCCCATGGGGTTTGACCTGATGGCTGTGGCGGGCCGGCGCGGGGATCGCTCCCGCCGGGATGACGACCGCTACCTCTTCCTTGAGGCGCTGCTGAGCGCCCAGCAGGGGCTCTACATCAGCTATCAGGGCTTCAGTGCCCAGGATAACAGCGAGAAGGTGCCCTCCGTGCTGCTGGCGGAGCTCATCGACTATGTGCGGCAGGGCTTCGTACTGGCGGGGGATGAGAAGCTCGATGACGAGACCTCCGGCAAGCGGCTGCTCGAGCACCTGATCGTCGAACACCCGCTCACCCCCTACAGCCGCAGCTACTTCTATCCAGAGGCGGATTCCGGCCTCTTTACCTATGCCGCCGACTGGCTGCCGGCCCTCCATCCGCAGCGCGGGGCCGCCAACTTCCAGAGCGGCGAGCTGCCGTTGCCGCCAGATTGGAACAAAGGGGGGGGCAAGGAGCAGGGGTTGGAGCTGGCGGAGCTGCTGCGCTTCTATCGCCAGCCCGCCAAGTATTTCCTCAACCGCCGCCTCAAGGTGTGGTTCGAGCTGGACGAGGCCGAGATCGAGGACAGCGAGCCGTTCGAGCTGGACGGCCTGCAGCACTACCAGCTCAAGGCGCTGCTGCTCGATGCCCACCTCGAGGAGGGGGAGAGCGAGGAGCGTCGCCAGCGCTTGCAGCTCTCCGGCCTGCTGCCCCAGGGCTGGTTCGGCAGCCTGCTGCTGGATGATCTGGATGCCGAGATGGGCAAGCTGGCGGAGAGGCTACGTCCCTGGGTGGCGGCCAATGAGGTGGACAAACAGGCGGTGGAGATCGATATCTCCCTGACCCAGGGCCAGTTGCAGGGGTGGATCGACACCCAGAAGGGGCGCTTGCTGGTGATCAAACCCGGCAGCTTCAACGGCAAGGATCTGCTGCTGGGCTGGATCCAGCACCTTTGCCTCTCCCTGAGTGATGCCCCCGGTGACACCCTGCTGTTCGACGCCAAGCAGAGCCTGCGCCTGCCCAGCCTCCCGGCAGACGAAGCCCGGCCAAGACTGGCGGCCCTGGTCGCCCTCTGGACCCAGGGGATGAAGCGGCCGCTACCGTTTTTCCCCAGCACCGCCTGGGAGTGGATCAAGGGGATCGAGAAGGATCCGGAGAAACCGGAGGCCGCCGACAAGGCGGCCCTCGCCCGCTTCAACGGCGGCTACATGGTGACGGGGGAGGGGCAGGACGTCTACGTTGCCCGCTGCTTCCCGGAACTCGATGACGAGGTGCTGGCCCAGCTGCAGGCGCTGGCCCGCGAACACCTGACCCCGCTGATCAAGGCGCTGGAGGAGTTGCAATAATGGCCAATCCGCTCAATACCCTGCGTTTTCCCCTCCATGGCGAGCGGCTGATCGAGGCCTCCGCCGGCACCGGCAAGACCTACACCATCGCCGGCCTCTACCTGCGTCTGCTGCTGGGCCATGGCCCGCTCATCGAAGAAGGCGCCGATGCTGGTCAGGCGAGCGCCCACGAGCGGCCCCTGTCGGTGACCGAGATCCTGGTGGTGACCTTTACCGAGGCGGCCACTGCCGAGTTGCGCGGGCGGATCCGTGGCCGCATCCACGAGGCGCGTCTCGCCTTTATGCGCGGGCAAAGCGGCGATGCCCTGCTGGCCCAACTGCTGGAGGAGGTGGAGGATCACGAGCTGGCGGCACGCCGCCTGCTGGCCGCCGAACGACAGATGGACGAAGCGGCGGTCTTCACCATCCACGGCTTCTGCCAGCGGATGCTGAAACAGAACGCCTTCGAGTCGGGCGCCCTCTTCGAGACCGAATTTCTCACCGACGACAGCCAGCTCAGGCTGCAGGCGGTGAGCGACTACTGGCGCGCCGAGTTCTATCCGGTGGATAAAACCCTGGCCAGCGCGGTGCGCGCGCTCTGGCCAAGCCCCGCCGCCCTGCTGCGGGAGATGAATGGCTGGCTCGACAACAGCGAGCTGGAGATGCGCCCGCCGGCGGGGGACGAGACTCTGGCGGCCCGCCATCAGGCGGCCATGGCCCGTATCGCAGCAGTGAAGGAGGCCTGGCTGGCGCAGGTGGACGAGATCCGCCGCCAGACCGATGGCCATATCAGCCGCTACACCGGCAAGAACTACGAGGGGTGGCTCGCCAAGATAACCGACTGGGCGCAAGACGAGACCAGCGGCTACGCGATTCCCAAGGAACTGGATCGCTTCGGCCAGACGGTGCTGGAGGAAAACCTCAAGAAGGGGGGGGCGGTGCCTACCCTGCCGCTGTTCAGCGAGATCGACGCGCTGCTGGCGAGCCGTCCCGGCATCCGGGATCTTATCCTGCAGCGGGCCGCCGTGGTGGTGCGCAGCCGGATGCAGGCCAGCAAGCGCCAGGCCCATCAGCTCTCGTTCGATGATCTGCTCAAAGACCTCGACGGGGCGCTCGACTCCCCCCTTGGGGAGCGGTTGTGCGATCGTATTCGCGCCACCTACCGGGTCGCCATGATCGATGAGTTCCAGGATACCGACCCCCAGCAGTACCGTATCTTCCACCGGCTTTACGGCGGCCATAAAGACACGGCGCTGTTGATGATCGGTGACCCCAAGCAGGCCATCTACGGCTTTCGCGGCGCCGACATCTTCACCTACATTCAGGCGCGGCGAAATGTGAGCGCCCACTACACCCTGGGGCGCAACTGGCGTTCCAGCGGCGCCCTGGTGGCGGCGGTCAACGGTCTGTTCGAGCGAGCCAAGGATCCCTTTATCTACGAGGCGGATATCCCCTTCCTGCCGGTGGAGGCGCAGGGCAAGAGCAAGGCGCTGCGCCTCGACGGCGACACCGCCCCCGTGCTGCACTGCTGGCAGCTCACCGGCCAGCCCACCTTCAACCGGGGGGACTACCAGAGCAAGATGGCCCGCGCCACGGCGGCGGAGATCCACCGCCTGCTGACCCTGGCCCGCGAGGGCAAGGCGCTGATCGGCAGTGAGCCGGTCAAAGCCGGGGATATCGCCGTGCTGGTGCGCACCGGCGCCGAGGGCAAGCTGGTGCAGCAGGAGCTGGCACGCCTCGCCATCGCCTCGGTTTATCTGTCAAATCGCGAGAGCGTGCTGGAGCAGGTGGAGGCGCGAGAGATCCTGCTCATTCTGCACGCCTGCCAGAACCCGAGCGAGGAGAGAAGTTTGCGGGCGGCGCTCGCCACCGGCCTGTTCGATCTCGATGCCAAGGCCCTCGACGAGCTCGCCTCCGACGAGCGGGCCTGGGAGAGCGCGGTGCAGGAGTTTATGGAGTACCGCAAGGTCTGGCACAAGCGCGGCGTGCTGGCCATGCTGCGGGCCCTGCTGCACCGGCGCAATCTCGCCGCATCGCTTTTGGCGAGCCCCTACGGCGAGCGGCGGCTGACCAACTTCCTCCATCTGGGGGAGCTGTTGCAGCAGGTGAGCAGCGAGCTGGACGGCGAATACGCCCTGCTGCGCTGGCTGGGGGAGGCGGTAAACCGCCAGAGCGGCCAGGATGCGGAGCAGATACTTCGCCTGGAGTCCGAGCGCAAGCTGGTGCAGATCGTCACCATCCACAAATCCAAGGGGCTGGAGTACCCGCTGGTGTTCCTCCCCTTTATCTGCAGCCACCGCAGCGCCGACACCCCGCTCTATCACGAGGCCGATGAGGCGGGCAATCGCACCATTCTCGATCTCACCGGCGCCGAGGATTCTCTCGCAGAGGCCGACAAGGAGCGCCTCGCCGAGGATCTGCGCCTGCTCTACGTGGCGCTGACCCGGGGCGTCTACGCCACCTGGCTGGGGCTGGCGCCGGTGCGCTCCGGCAATGGCAAGTCGGAGAAGACCGACCTGCACCAGACCGCCATCGGCTATCTGCTGCAAAAGGGGGAGGAGGGGGACGCCGCAACCCTGGCCACCGCCCTCAGTGCGCTTGCTGAAGATCTGCCCGGAGTGGCCGTCGGTGAGCCCTCGCTCACCCGCCCGGCCCCGCTGCCACCAGAAGAGGAGCAACTGGGCGAGCCCCAGGTGCGCCGCTTTGGCGGCACCCTTGAGCGGGACTGGTGGATCAGCTCCTACTCTGGGCTGGCAGCCCAGGGCCACGGTCACAGCAAGGGGGTGCTCGCCAATCCCGGCTTCGATGACGAGGTGGTCACCGAGGCGGCGGCGCTGGCTGCCGAAGAGCCAGTGCAGGCGCCCCAGCCCTCCATCTTCACCTTCCCGAAGGGGGCGCGCCCCGGCACCTTGCTGCATAGCCTGTTCGAGACCATCGACTTTCAAAGTGCCGCAGGCGAGCCGCTGGCACAGCATATCGCCACCCTGCTGGCGCAGGATGGCTTCGACGAAAGCTGGGCCCAAGTGCTGCAACAGCAGGTGGAGGCGGTGCTGGATACGCCGCTTGAAACCGCGTTACTTGCAGAGAGTGGCGAACCGTTACGGCTGCGGGATCTGGTCCCCGAGCGCAAGCAGGTGGAGCTGGAGTTCTTCCTGCCCATGGGGCGGGTGACGGCACCTGCGCTGACCGCGCTTTGCCAGCAGCACGACCCCCTGTCGCGGGGCAACAAGCCGCTCAGCTTCGCCACCGTGCAGGGGATGCTCAAGGGCTTTATCGACCTGGTGTTCGAGTGGCAGGGGCGCTGGTATCTGCTCGACTACAAATCCAACCACCTCGGCATGAGCCCGGCCGACTACAGCCGGCCGGCGCTGGAGCAGGCCATGGTGGAGCATCGCTACGACCTGCAATACCAGCTCTACTCCCTGGCGCTGCATCGGCTGCTCGCCCTGCGTCTGCCGGGCTACGACTTCGACCAGCACTTTGGCGGCGTCTTCTATCTGTTCCTGCGCGGCATGCCGCAGGGGGGGATCTTCCATACTCGCCCCAGCCGTGAGCTAGTGTTGGGGCTGGATCGGCTGTTTAGCGAGGGGGCGGCGTCCGCCTCTGCACAAGAATGGGATAACGGGGTAGAAGCATGAAGAGCGCAATCATGATCGAACGGCTCAAGGCCCTGGCGCTGGCGGGGCGCATCCGCCAGCTGGATCTGCAATTTGCCAAGCTGGTGGCCGATCTGGGCGGCGGCCCCGAGCTGGTGCTGGGGGCGGCGCTCGCCTGCTTCGAGCTGGGGCGTGGCCACGTCTGTCTGCCGCTGGAGATGTTATCTGCCGGATCCTTGCGCCCGTTCGGGCTGGATCCGGATCAGGGCCGGGATCTGCTGGCCGATCTGGCGGATCCGGCGAGCTGGCCCGCCCTGTTTGCGGCAAGCCCGCTGGTTGGCGGCGAGCAAGATGAAGGGGAAGCCCCGCGCTGGCCGCTGCGGCTCTGGCACGGCCGTCTCTACCTCACCCGCTACCACGATCACGAGCAAGGGGTGGCCCGCCATCTGCGAGCCTTGAGTGAGCGCGCCGAATGGCCGGAGATTGCCCCGGCCCTGTCGCGCCTCTTTGCCCGCGACTACGGCCTGGTGTTCGCAGCCCTGCTCAAGGCCCGCCTCGCCCCCGACTTCTCGGCACGCCACTTTATCGAGAAGTACCTGGATCTGGTGTTCCCGAACGAAGTGGAGTGGCCTGCCATCGAGGCGCTGCTGGCCAGTGCTCAGGCCGCAAACGACCTGAACAAGCTGGATGCGCTGGTGCCCGAGGCGCTCTGCTGTAACGGCCAGAAGCTGGCGGCGGCCACGGCGGCGGCACGCCCCTTTGCGGTGATCTCCGGCGGTCCCGGCACCGGCAAGACCACCACGGTCGCCAAGCTCTTGGCCATTCTGGTGGAGACCGGTCTGCAAGCGGGCAAGGCCCCGGCGATCCGGCTGGTGGCCCCCACCGGCAAGGCGGCGGCGCGTCTGACCGAGAGTATCGGCTCTGCCCTGCAGGCGCTGGACTTGCCCCCTGAGTGGGTGGAGGCCATTCCCACCGAGGCGGGCACCCTGCACCGGCTGCTCGGGGTCATTCCGGGGCGCAGCCAGTTCCGCCACCACAAAGGCAACCCGCTGCACCTCGACTTGCTGGTGGTGGATGAGGCCTCCATGGTCGATCTGCCCATGATGGCACGCCTGCTCGATGCGCTGCCAAGCCATGCCCGTCTCATTCTGCTCGGCGACAAGGATCAGCTCGCCTCGGTGGAGGCGGGGGCCGTGCTCGGCGACATCTGCAGCTTTATCGAACAGGGCATCAGCCCGGCCCAGGCGGATTGGCTCTCCCGCCAGACCGGCTACCGGCTGCAGGGTAAGCCTGCTGGGGCAAGCGTGCGCGACAGCCTCTGTTTGCTCTCCAAGAGCTGGCGCTTCGATCAGCACTCCGGCATAGGCCAGCTGGCGCGCGCCTGCAATGGCGGCGATGCGGCGGCGGTGGAGGCGGTCTGGGGCATGGGATTTGGCGATATCAGCCTGCACCCCTGGGCGGGGGAGGCCTACGACGAGTTGATTGCCCAGGGGGTGGCCGGTTATGGCAGCTACCTCAAGGCGGCCCGTGCGGGGGAGGCACCCGCCGCCGTGTTCAAGGCATTCAACGGCTTCCAGATCCTCTGTGCCCTGCGCGATGGCCCGTTGTTCGGGGTCGAGGGGCTTAACGAGCGCCTCGAACTGGCCCTGTCACGGGCCGGGCTGATTGCCCGCGATGGCGACTGGTATGCGGGCCGCCCCGTGATGGTGGTGCGCAACGACCACGGGGTCGGCCTCTACAACGGCGATATGGGGCTCTGCCTGCCCGATGAAAGTGGGCGACTCAAGGTCTGGTTCGAGCAGCCGGACGGCACCCTGCGGGCCCTCTTGCCCAGCCGGCTGCCGCCCCACGAAACCGTCTACGCCATGACCATCCACAAATCCCAGGGCTCGGAGTTTGCCCATACAGTGCTGGTACTACCGGACAACCCCAGCCCGCTGTTGACCCGCGAGCTGGTCTATACCGGCATCACCCGCGCCAAGGCGCGCCTCGATCTCTACGGCGATCGCGCCCTGTTGGCCCAAGCAGTTCGGAAAAAGACCGAGCGTTATTCCGGATTGGCACAGAGGTTGGGGGAGTGATGGGTTGGACGGCGGTGAAGGGAGTTGCCGCCGTCAACGTATGTTTTTAGGAGTGAAAAATTATTGCTCATTCATCTCTTTGAGCAGTCGCCCCCAAAGGGGTTTTAATTGCTTTTTGATCGCATTAGAACCCATTATATTTGCCGCTTTATGGCCATATGTGATGAAGTTTCGCTTGCTTAAATGCGAGTAACGCTCATAAATTTTCTTCTTAAATAGTGGTGTTTTCGCTACACCATTTTTCTCTTCAATAAGGTTGGCTTTTTGATGCGTCTTTTTAGCTAACCTAACCCCAGCTTTCATTCTGCCTGAAAACCTAGCTAGGGCTGCTGATCTAATTAGTTTTCTTTCGCCATCAAAAATGAACCCTAAATACTGTAGCGGCTTGTCGCATTTTTGAACTCCGCTGTATACGTGGAAGTTTCTAACCTCTGTTTTCTTATCATTTATTTCTATCTTTAGCTAGGAGATGCTTTTTGTCACTATAGATATTAACTCGCTGGTTTTATCACTATCGATGATAAAAAGCATATCGTCACAGTAACGATAGTATTCTCCTGAAATAGATACCACTATGTCTTTTATTTTCTTGTCGAAATCTAGCATGTATATATTAGACAGAAGAGCACTTATAGATGTTCCTTGTGGTATACCTTTTCCAGTCGAGTTGGTTTTTATTAGCCCTAGGCCTCGTATTTTATCTCTGAAGGTTTTTATATCGCAAAGCCTTGCCCCTGTAGATTTTGGATTGTTTCTCGATATTTTAAGTGCTGCATACAATAGGTCTCTATTGACTGTAGACGATTTGGTTAGAGATCTGTATATATTGAAATGGTCATTTGGTAATGAGTTTTCTTGGAGTAATTTGCACCACATTGATTTGAGTATTACATGATCTAAATTATCAAAGAAACCAGAGATATCCATCGCGATTGCAGTGCAATCACCATGAGCCTTTATTTTTTCAAAGGCCGTGTTAGCAAAATCAATATTACTTTTTCCAAGAGATCTGAAAGCAAGTACGGATTCTTTTAATTGCAATTCGTGGAGAGCCTTCTCATATACATTAGACAATAACTCTGCATAGTAAGAGTAAATGTGAGAGTCGATATGTGATGCATATGAAATTGGCCTTTCTTTTATTTTCTTTTGAACATTACCATCTTTGTCTATTGATATTTTAAAGCTGTGTATATCGTAACTTATTAGCGGGAGGAAAGCATGGTGGGCAACATTGATGGGCGATTTTACAATTTGACATGCTTTTCGTAATTTTACTGGAGAATCAAAATGTAAGTAACCACGACTCCGAAACCATTGATTTTCTGAGTTCATCATATTGAGCCTTAAATTGCAAAACCCGGAAAGGTAAAGGACTGTGGCCATCCGATTCCCAATCCGGGCTTAACAAACGTACTTAAATACGCATTCACAACACCGATATGATGTCGGCCACGAATGTCAGATATGATATATGATACCATCATCGCAGGAGTGTTCGACGTGAGTCTACTAGCCATCTGCGGCCATGCAAGTCGTCTGCTAGCCAGTGTACTGGTGAGCGTTCTACTTGACAGCTTGTGATACACCTTACTTCCTAAATAAGTAAGCGAAACCATGATAAAGAACGGTGAGAGTAAACTCAATAAGAAGTTTTTATATTGATAGGGATTTTAAATCTATCTGCCAAAACTATTTTTTATATTTTAAAAAATGGTAAGTTGGGCTTCGTTGGTTTAGTGCTAGTCTACAAGTTGCGTGGGTTGTGGTTCCGCATAATGAAGCCCAATTTTTCTGAAAATCTCTTTTACCAACCGTTCATTCCTACCCCTTCTCCCGCAAGGGAGAAGGGAGATTTGGCCTCCTTTGATCTGATTCGGATGATTGGTTTATTGGGGACTTGTAGGTTCGATTAGCGAAGCGTAATCGGACGGTCGCGTAATCGGACGGTCGCGTAATCGGGCAATCGTGTAACCGGACGGTCACGTAATCCGACGATCACCTAATTGGAGGCTCCCTTGGCCGGGGTTTCGGCAAGCCAGAGATTCGAGTGTCGAATATCCACACCCCCCAACCGCCTCTGGCTTATGGTTCGGCCTGCATATCCGGCTGGCAGCCGGGGCCCTGGGCGACCTCCTCCTTGAGCCAGTCGGTAAAGCAGCGGATCCGGGTCAGTCTGGGAGAGTCGGGATCCCAGACCAGGTGGTAGTCGTTGTCGGGGTTGTAGCTCTTGGTGAAGAGGCGGGTCAGCAGGCCGCTGGCGATCAGATCCCCCGCCAGCACGTTGCGGCTCAGGGCGACCCCCTTGCCGGAGAGCACCATGTCGATCGCCAGGCTGTTGTTGTTGACCTCGAAGCGCTTGATCCGGCTCAGGTCGAGCCGATAGCCCGACTCCTGCAGCCACTTTTCCCACGAGACTCCGGCGTAGTCGGGCCCGGAGACGATGACGGTATCGTAGAGATCCTCGATACGCTGCAGCCGCTCGGCCAGGGCCGGCGAGCAGACCGGAAAGACGCACTCCCGGATCAGCAGGCAGGAGCTCAGCTCGGGGTTGACCCGGTTGCAGTAGCGGATCGCCAGATCCATGCCACCCCGGCCTATGGGTTGCACCTGGGGATTGGCGTTGAGGCGCACTTCGACCTCGGGGTGGCGTTCGACGAAGCGCCAGAGCCTCGGCATCAGCCAGCGGCTGGCGAAGGAGGGGATGACGGTGACGTTCAGCACCCCTGCCAGCGGTTCACACTCGAGGGCGGCCATGCCCTGCTCGAATGCCGCCATGCCCTGGCTGACCCAGGGGAGCAGGCGTGCACCCCGCTCGGTCAGGCGCATGTTGCGCCCCTCGCGGACAAACAGCTTGACCCCCAGACTCTGCTCCAGTCCCCGGATCTGCTGGCTGACCGCCGCCTGGGTGATGAACAGCTCCTCGGCGGCGCGGGAATAGCTGCCGTGGCGGGCCGCCGCCTCGAAGGTGTGCAGGGCACCGATCTGGGCGATGTATAACTTGCGCTTATGTGTCTGGTTAGCTTTCATCGTTGGCCTTCCTGGCCCGGATTAATAACACTCGACGTCCAATCAAACGGCGAAATCAAGGCGAGGTTATCATGGAAACGGCAGGAAGCAATCTGATCGAAGCGATCATGAAAATATTGACCAGAAGGGCCGACAAGGCCCGCACATTCAAGCAGGAGAATATGCCAGACTGGTTGCGACACGATATGGGGCTACACGATGATGACAATCAAAAGCAGCACCATGCCAGAGACAGGATTAAATATTGAGACGCTGTTTTTGGTACCGCGTGCCAAATTAATATTTATTTTTCTGAATATGATATTGAGTGGCGCTGGTGTCACCCTGTCTGAGATATGTATGGCGCCTCAGGTGATATGATCTGGCGATTGGTAGTCCCGTATATATTTCTTCACGAGACCCGCATCAATCTGTTGCGAAGGTGGTGGCTGAACGAAGCCCAACGTTTACTGTTAAATCTCTTTTGCCTTCCCCTCATCCCCGACCCTTCTCCCGCAAGGGGAGAAGGGAGCAAATACGCTGTCCGATTACGCTTCGCTAATCGAACCTACTTGGTTGGCTATTTTTGCCATCAACCGAATCAACATGGCTGGCGATCATATCTTCGATGCTGCTTTACCCCCCCCCTCTCCCGTTGGGAGAGGGCAGGGTGAGGGGAGCATTCAGGGATTAAAGGGTCAACTCCAACCGGTTGCCTTCCGGGTCGAGGAAGGTACTCTCGTAATAGCCGTCGCCGGTCCAGCGGGGGCCGTCCAGGTGTTTCACCTCGGCGCCCTTGAGCAGCTTGAGGCGGGCGGTCATCTTGTCCACCGCCTCCACGCTGCCGAGGGAGAAGGCGAGGTGGGCCAGCCCCTGCAGCGGGTGCGGCAGACTGAGATCCGCCGGAAATAGTATGGGGGTGTGCATCAGCTCCAGGCTGGCGCCCCCCTCGAAGCGCACGAAGTAGGAGCTGAATTGTTTGGCTTGATTGTGGTAGCGCTCATTGGCCTGCCCGCCAAACAGGGTGCAGTAGAATGTTGTGAGCGCCTCCAGATCCTGCGCCCAGATGGCGACGTGATGGATATGCATGGCTGATCTCCTGTGACTTGATGCCCTTAATGCTATGCTGGGGCCTGCCCCTTCGACATGGCTGAGTCCGTCCTGATGATGTCTGAAACTGCCAACACCGAGCTTATCGATGTCTCCCCCGACTGCCGCGAGCAGATCTGCTGTGACAGCCTGCTGCCGGCCCTCGCGCAGGAGCAGGTGTGGCTGGCGGGCTATTCCCGCCTCAAGACCCGCTACCGCATCGCGCGCCGCTTTGCCGATATGCACTGCTTCTTGCTGACCTTGGGGGGCGAGGGGGAGGTGCAGGTGGGCGATCGCATGGCGCGGCTGCAGGTCGGGGAGTGGGCGCTGCTCCCTGCTGGGGAGCCGCTCTGCTATCAGTTGAGAGAGCAGCCGAGCGAGCCGTTGAGCCAGCAGCCGAGTGAGTGGGAGCTGGTGTGGCTGCTGCTGCACAAGGACTCCCCCTGGGATGCCTTCGCCAGCCAATCCCGGCTGGGTTGCACCTCTCAGCAGGCCACCCTGCTGCGCACCGTCGAGAACCTCTATGCGGAGCAGGAGCGCCATCAGGACCCGCTGCTCAGCGCCCTGCTGGTGGAGCAGCTCGGCTTCTATCTGCGCCGTCTGTTGCAGAAGGGGGAGGGGCAGCGGCGCGGCGAGCGGCTGGCGCTGCGCCTCGAGCTGCTGCTCAAGGAGGCGCTGGCCGAGCCCTGGGACATAGCGCGCATGGCTGGCGCCCTGCATCTCTCCGAACGTCAACTCTACCGGCTCTGCCAGCAGCACTTCGCGCTGGCACCCATGGCGCTGCTGCAACGGCTGCGCTTGCAGCGGGCGGCGCTGTTGCTGGCCAGCCGGGCCGATTCGGTAAAGCTGCTGGCCGAGCAGTGTGGCTTTCGCAACGAGTACCACTTCTCCACCGCCTTCAAACGCCAGCACGGCCTGGCGCCCAGCCACTATCGCCACCGGCATCATCCCGCCTTTAAAACCGGAAAAGGCTAGTGTATTGAGTCACACTGGTTGCTACTGTTGTTCAGACGAACCTGATTGCGGCCGATAACCGGAGACGGGCCATGAGCCGGCTGGCCGCGACAGAGTTGGGTTTCATGGGAGTCGTCTCCCCATAGTCGTTTTTCTTCAATCAGATTGCATTTCCCGCAGTTGGGGGTGAGAGGGCAAGGATGGTCTCTATGCTGCAAGACAGTGACACGATCAGGATCTCGGACGTCAGCGAAGCCGTGGTGCACGGCATCCTGGCGGTGGTGAGCGACGGCATCTGGGACTGGAACGCCAACACCGGGTTCGTCTATCGCAATCCCGGCTGGTACCGGATGCTGGGCTACGAGCCCCACACCCTCGGCAACACTGTCTTCACCTGGGAGAGTGTGATCCATCCCGACGACATGGAGCAGGTGATGGCCTGCTTCGACGCCTACCTGAGCGGCGCCGCCCCCGACTACCGGGTCGAGTACCGCTGCCGCAGCCGCAGCGGCGACTACATCTGGATCGAGGATTGCGGCCGCATCATAGCCCGCAACCCGGACGGGTCAGTGGCCCGGATGATCGGCGCCCACCGCAACATCCACGCCCAGAAACTGCTGCTGGAGCAGCTGGAGCGGCGCAACCACACCCTGGAGCAGCAGATCGCCTTGCGCACCGCCGAGCTGGTGCGGCTCAACGAGGCGCTGCAGCAGAAGGCGGAGGAGAATCGCCAGCTGGCGGAGACCGACGCCCTGACCGGTGCCGCCAGTCGCTACCGGCTGGAGCGCACCATTCGGCAGGAGTGCGAGCGGGCCAAGCGTTTTCAGCAACCCTTCTCCGTCATCGCCATGGACGTGGACGACTTCAAGCAGATCAACGACAGCCACGGCCACCAGGCGGGGGATCAGACCCTGATCAGCATAGTGGCGCTGGTGCGCAGCCACATTCGCGAAATAGACCTGATTGCCCGCTGGGGCGGGGACGAGTTCATGGTGGTGCTGCCCAATACCGGCCTGGCCGATGGCTGGCGGGTGGCCGACAAGCTGCGGCAGTTGCTGATGGCGACGCCGGTGTGCGAGCACTTCCCCATCACCATGAGCTTCGGGCTGGCCGAGTACCGGCCGGACGAGAGCATGGGTCAGCTGATGGTCAGAATGGATCGGGCCCTCTATCAGGCCAAGCAGACGGGCAAAAACCAGATCTGCCAGTAGCCGGCCGCCCCGCCAGGCCGCCGGCTGCCGAATGGTGCTAATCCTCCCCCCCGAATGCGTCTTGACCGCAGCCTCATCTTGACTCCGTACGGGTACGCTGGTCTGATGCGCGCTCTTTAATCCCCGTGAGACATGAAACGATGAAAAAGAGCATCCTGGTTGCCCTGACTGCACTGCCCCTGATGGCCAACGCCGGCCTGATGGACTCCCTGACCGACACAGTGACCAGCAGCGTAACCAGCACTGCCAAAGAGATGGCCGGCACCGCCATGGACAGCGCCTCCAACGAGGCGATCAAGAAGGCGCTGGACATCAAGGAAGGCGGCTCCAACAAGCAGGCCATCAAAGAGAAGCTGGGCGCACCGGCCAGCACCAAGACCGAAGCCGGTCTGGAAGTGTGGACCTATGATCTGGGCGCCCTGAACAAGGTCTCCCCCATGCTGGCTGAGACCTCCAAGAGCCTGTTCAAGGAGTCCGAAGTGGCCCAGAAAACCGTGCTCATCAAGTTTGAAGGCGAAACCGTCAAGACCCTGAACCTGGCCGACAAGACCAAGGCCTGAGTCTGAACGACGTGCATGAAAAAAGGGGCCCGCGGGCCCCTTTTTGCTGCTTTCGAATTACTGGTGCGCTTCGGCGAACTGCTTCATCGCTTCGGCGTGCTTGGTCATGCCGTCGGCACGCAGATTGAGGTTTTTCACGAACTCGGCCTTCTTGGCCGGATCTTCGAGCTTGTCGTAACGCTGCTGCAGGTTCGCCTGGATTTGCTCCGGGGTCATGTTCTGCATGCGGGCCATCTTGTCGTGGCGGCCGCCATGGTGCTTGCCGCCCATCATGCCGCTGCCGTCCATCGGGCAGTCGGTCATCATGCCGGGCTGGGCAGTGCTGACGGCTTCGCTGGCGGCATAGGCGCCAAGCGGCAGGCCAAGGATCAGGGTGGCGGTCAGCAGAGTCTTGGTCAGTTTTTTCATGGTCTATCTCCTTGCGGATTGAGTTCGGGGTCGGCTTGCTCGCCTTGACCCTGATTACACACCAGACAGGTGTCTGAACTTTGCCAGTTGAAGCCTATTTTGTAGCAGAGTGTGACACCATGACCCTGTACCGGGCATTGACCGGGCCCATGCTGGGCGGGCAATAAAAATACCCCGTCAGCGTTGGTCGCTGGCGGGGTATTTTTCCGGATGGGCGGGCTTAGCGCTGGCGACCGCTACCGACGCTGTAGGGCATCCGATAGCTGCTGCTCTCACCATCCAGGCTGAGGGTCAGGTCACCCTGGGCCCGCATCGGCAGGCGTACCTGCTGCATGCCGTTCAGCCGGGCGGGGACCCGCTTGATCAGATCGCCGGCGGCATTGTGGACCTCCAGGGTCGGATGGGCATCGCCGCTGCTGGCGGTGTCGTGCCAGTTGACGAACAGCAGGCCGGGGGCAACGCTGACGTCGGCCGGCAGGGCGGCCTGGGCCAGCCCGGTGTGGGCCAGTCCGGCCAGCATGAACAGGGCCATGGTCTTGTTGATCATGAGTCGATTCTCCTTGATGAGATGCCGCAGGGGCGGCGGGAAGGTCAGGGTGCGCACCGGAGGGGGCGCATCATGACGAAGGGGGCTCGGTCGCCTGGTCGGCGGGCACGCCGGTATCGTCTGCTGCCGCGTCGACGGCGCCGGCTTGCACCGGGTCGGTCTGGCCGGATGTGCGCCTTGCCTGTCTGGCAAGGGCTTCGCTGGCGGCAAAGGCCAGCAGCAAGGGGGTGGTGAGGGCCAGCATGGCCTGTCTGCTCCTGCAACCGATGGGGTGGTCACAGTAAACAGCCGGTCTGTGTCTCAACTTTGCCGAGCGGCCGCTTTTTTGTAGCAGAGTGTGGCATCTTGCTGATCTGGCACACTTTGACACAAACCGCCCGGCGGATTTTCGTATACTCGTGCCAGCTCTAACAGGAGGTCCCCATGAATCAAAACAGCACCCACATTCTGGTGGTCGACGATCACAGCGAGATCCGCGATCTGCTGAAGCGCTTTCTGGAACAGCACGGCCTGCGGGTCAGCTGTGCCCGCGATGGCAAGGAGATGAAGCGGTTGCTGGAGGAGCGGGAGTTCGATCTGCTGGTGCTGGATCTGATGATGCCGGGGGAGGATGGCCTGACCCTCTGCCGCGAGCTGCGGGCCAAGTCCAGCCTGCCCATCATCATGCTTACCGCCATGGGGGAGGAGACCGATCGCATCATAGGGCTGGAGATGGGGGCCGATGACTACCTCGCCAAGCCGTTCAATCCGCGCGAGCTGCTGGCCCGCATCAAAGCGGTGATGCGCCGCACCCAGGTCGAGCCGCAGCCGGTGGCCGAGGCCTTGACCCGGGATCTGCGCTTCGATCGCTGGCTGCTCGACATCAACCGGCGCGAGCTGGTGGATGAGGAAGGGGTGGGGCTGAGCCTCTCCACCGCCGAATTCGACTTGCTGCGGGTCTTTCTGGAGCGCCCGCAGCGGGTGCTGAGCCGGGATCAGCTGCTGGATCTGGCCCGTGGCCGCGAGGCGGTGGCGTTCGACCGTGCCATCGACACCTTGGTGAGCCGGCTGCGGCGCAAGCTGGAGCGGGATCCCAAGAATCCGGAGCTTATCAAGACCATCTGGGGCGGCGGTTACCTGTTCGCCGCCGATGTGACTCAGGTATAAGGCGGTGGGGATGTTAAGACGCGGCTGGTCGAAGCTGTGGCCCAAGGGGCTGACCGGCCAGATCATCCTGGTGGCGCTGGCCGGGCTGGTGCTGATCCAGCTGCTCAGCATCCAGATCTATCGCACGGATCGGGAGGAGGCGCTCGGCTACGTCAACAGCCGCAACGCCATGCAGCGCATCGTCTCGGTGGTGCGGCTGCTGGCCCTCTCGCCCCCCTCCCTCTATGACGAGATCCTCAAGGCGAGCCGCAGCGAGACCCTGCTGCTGCGCATCGCCGACGAGCCGCTGCAGCCGGACAACCGCAGTCCCCGCTTCGAGCAGCTGGTGCGCTCCCGGTTGGGTTACCCCTCGACCCTGATGGTGGAGATCAGCGCCGAGCTCAAGCAGGATGCCCAGCGCAGCCGGGCCTGGCAGCACCACAACCGGATGATGAAGGACCGCAAGGGGGTGCCGCCACCGCAGGACATGCGGCTGTATGGCTCCATCCAGCTGCCGCGCGGCGGCTGGCTGCAGTTCAGCTCGCTGGTGGACAAGGAGTCGGCCAGCTGGTCCTGGCAGACCACCTTCAACCTGATGCTGGTGGCGAGCCTGGTGATCGGCATGATGATCTGGCTGTTCCGTCGTGCCACCCGGCCGCTCAAGCAGCTGGCCGCCAACGCGGACCGGCTCGGCCGCGGCGAGGACATAGAGCCGCTGCGGGAAGAGGGGCCGACCGAGGTGCGCGAGTCCATCCAGGCCTTCAACCGCATGCACACCCGGCTCGATCGCTTCGTGCAGGACCGTACCCGCATGCTGGCGGCCATCTCCCACGATCTGCGTACCCCCATCACCAGCCTGCGGCTGCGCACCGAATTCCTGGACGAGGGAGAGGACAAGGAGCGGATCCAGCAGACCCTGCAACAGATGGAGCAGATGCTGGCGGCCACCCTCAGCTTCGCCCGGGAGGAGGGGCAGCAGGAGGCGACCCGGGAGCTGGACCTGGTCAGCCTGCTGGAGAGCCTGTGCGACGACTATGCCGACACAGGTCAGCCGGTTACCTGCCTGGCAGAGGGCAAGCAGGTCTACGCCTGCCGCGCCAACACCCTGCGCCGGGTGCTGCAAAACCTCATCGGCAACGCCATCAAGTACGCCGGCAGTGCTGAGGTGTCGCTGGAACGCACCGACAGCGAGCTGGTGATCCGGGTCTGCGATCAGGGGCCCGGCATCGATCCGGCCCGGCTGGAGGATGTGTTCAAGCCGTTCGTGCGTCTCGACGAGGCCCGCAACACCGAATCCGGCAGCGTGGGGCTGGGGCTCTCCATCGCCCGCACCCTGGTGCACCAGCACGGGGGCGAGCTGACCCTGCACAACCGGGAGCAGGGCGGGCTGGAGGCTCGCATCAGCCTGCCGCTGTGAGGGGCGAACGAGTCGATGGAAAGGGCGCCAGCGGGCGCCCTGTTCGTCTTTGGTCTTGCACTGGTCCGGCCGGCATCACGCTCGTTTCATACTCGCTCATGCTTGTTCTCCTATGCTGAAGATGGTGATAATCGATGGCCGCGCAGACGGCCAAACAGCAGGGTCGGTACAGGGATGGCAGGTGAGTCGGGAGTCAGGTGGCGAGTCGGATACGGGTGGTTGCTGCTGCTCTGTGCGCTGGTATTGCCGGCATGGGCGAACACAGCGCCCAAACCGCTCATCGTGGCCAACTCCAAGGCCTGGCAGCCCTTCTCCTATCTCAATGAAGCGGGTCAGCCCGATGGCCTGTTGATCGATCTGTGGCGCGAGTATGGCCGCGTCACCGGTCGCCCCATCCAGTTCAAGCTGGTGGACTGGCAGAGCTCGCTGGATCTGGTTCGCAACGGCCAGGCCGATGTCCATGGTGGCCTGCTCTGGTCGCCGGAGCGCAATATGGTCTACGACTATGGCCAGGCCCTCTCCCACCTCGACGCCCAGCTCTTCTTCGCCAACTCCCTGCGCGGTTCGGACGTGAACTACTACCTGCTGCACGAGAGCGTTGGGGTGGTGGCGGGAGGGTTCGAGGAGTACTACGCCCGCAAGAACTTCCCGCGCACCCGGCTGCGCACCTTCGATGACAACGACGCCATGCTGCGGGCTGCCTTGAACGGCGAACTGGAAGCCTTCATCGCTGACCTGCAGGTGGCCAACTTCTACATCTACACCGCGGCGGATCCCACCCGCTTCATCCCGGTGCGCCACCTCTACAGCGATGACGTCCGCTTTGCCGTCGCCAAGGGCAATCAGGCGCTGCTGCAGGAGCTGGAGCAGGGTTTCGCCCGCATCGGCGAGGCGGATCGGGAGCGGATCATCCGCAAGTGGATGCATATCGAGACCGTCTACCCGGCTCATCTCTGGCCCTGGCTGCTGGCCGTCGGCGGCCTGGTGCTGATGGCCTACATCATCCAGCTGCGGCGGGCGGTGGCGAGCCGTACCGCCGAGCTTATCCAGGCCAACGCCAGGCTGGAGCGCCTCGCCAGCACCGACTCCATGACCGGCATCCTCAATCGGCGCGCCTTCTTGCCGCTGCTGGAGCAACGACTGGCCAGCGGCGAGCCGTGTGCCCTGCTGCTGTTCGATCTCGATCGCTTCAAGGGGATCAACGATCACTTCGGGCACGGGGTCGGCGACGAGGTACTGTCGGCCATGGTGGAGCGCGTGCAGCGGGTGTTGCCCGCCAGCGCCCTGTTCGCCCGCATCGGCGGCGAGGAGTTCTGCATCAGTCTGCTGGTGGTCGACATGGCAACGCTGCAGCAGTGGGCCGAGCGGATCGGGCGGGAGGTCAATGGCCGCAAGCTGTCGACCAGCGCCGGGGAGCTTGGCATCTCCATCAGCACGGGGGCGGTGTGGGTGCCGGCCGAGGTGAGGGCAGAGGGCCGACGAGTGCTGCTGCAGGCGGATCAGCTGATGTATGGCGCCAAGTCGCTGGGGCGCAACACCTGGCAGGCGGCAAGCTATGTGAAAGAGGGGGCAGACGAGGCGGGGCAATAAAGAACCGCCGCCCAGGGTGGGCGGCGGTGAGTCATCAGAAGTTGTAGGTCATGCCCAGGGTGTAGCGGCGACCATCCAGCACTGTGCCGAAGCTGCTGTAGTCCACCGTCTTGTCGAACAGGTTGTAGACGCCTGCGGTGACGTTCAGATGTTCGTTGGCCTTGTAGACCAGACCCGTGTCGAAGAAGGTGTAGGAAGGGGTGCCGTCGGCCATTCTGACCCGGCTCAGGTAGTCCGAGGTCTTGCTGCGGAAGTTGACCCGTGACCAGAGGCTGACGTCATCGGTACTCTTCCAGTCGACCGTGGTGTTGAACATGTGGCGCGGCATCTGGTTAAGCGCCTTGCCCTCGTTCGGACCGCTCTTCTGCTCGGACTGGGTGAAGGTGTAGCTGGAGGCCAGCGACCACTTTTCGTTGATGGCCCAGTTGGCCGTGCCTTCCACCCCGCGCATGTTCGCCTTGTCGACGTTGATGCGGTCGCTGATGAAGTCATAGGTGTGACCGTTCAGGGTGCAGGAGGGGTCATTCTTGCTGGTGCAGCGGCGGATCTCGGAGATCTTGTCCTCGAAGTCGGTATTGAACAGGGTCAGCCCTGTGCTCAGCCCCTCCTGACCATCCCACAGCAGGGCGATCTCCTGGCTCACACTGGTTTCCGGTTTGAGCTGCGGGTTGCCGACCAGCATGCCGTCCTGGGTGCCGCCGCCGGTGGCCTGGCCCCAGTTGGCGGCCGACATGCGCAGATCCGGTGAGCGGTAGCCGGTGGAGACGCCACCCTTCAGGGTCCAGAATTCGGCCGGGTGCCAGACCCCGTACAGACGTGGGCTCCAGTGGGTGCCGTAGTTCTGGTCACGGTCCATCCGCACGCCGCCGGTGAGGGCGAAGCTGTCGGTCAGCGACCACTCGTCTTCCACGAACAGGGCCCAGCTCCAGCGGGTCAGCTGATTGGCACGGTTGGCCACGTTGAGCTGGTTGCCCTCATCCTGCAGATCCTCGTGACGGTATTGACCGCCCACGCTCAGGTAGTGAGCCCCCAGTTCGAACTGGGTATGGGTGTCGGCGATGGTGTTGATGAGCTTCATCTGACGGCCGGGGTTGGTGTTCTCTTCCCGCTGTAGGTAGCTGGTGGAAGAGCCGAAGTCATAACGGCCGTCGTGGGTGATGGCGTAGTTGGTGCGCCCGTAGGTGTTCAGGCTGGGCTTGGCCTTGGCTGCCAGAGAGTCGCCCGGTGTGCGGTTGCGATCCTGCAGACCGCGGCTGGCCTCGAAGTCAAAGCGGTTGTGCTCGTCCGGCGTCAGGCTGAACACCACAGTGCCGCTGCGCATCTCCTGTTCGGCGAACCCGTTCTGGAACTGATCCTCGCCGCGGTGGGAGAGCAGACCGTTCACTCGCACCCCCAGCAGACCATCCACCAGGGCGCCAGCGGTGTAGGCGTTGCTCTGGAAGATGTTGCCGGAGTCCTTGTTCTCCTGGAAGGTGGAGTCGGCCTGCACCGAACCTTGCCAGGCCGTCATGCTGGCGGTCTTGCGGGTGATGATGTTGATGACCCCGCCCATGGCGTCAGAGCCGTAACGGGAGGACATGGGGCCGCGCACCACCTCGATCCGCTCGATGGCCTGCAGTGGCGGCAGCCAGCCCTGCTCGATGCCGGGACCGTCGCTGTTGGGACGGGTGCCGCGACTGTCGACCCGCTTGCCGTCGACCAGCATCAGTGTGTACTTGGAGCTCATGCCGCGAATGCTGATGTCACTGCTGCTGCCGCCGCCGGTGATCACCACCCCCGGCACGTCCTTCAGGGCGTCGGTCACGTCACGGTAGGCGCGTTTCTCCAGTTGCTCGCGCGTCACCACCGAGATGGAGGCGGCGGTGTTCTCGATCTTCTGCTGGAAGCCGGAGGCGGTCACCACCATGACCTCCTGTTCGGCGGCATGGGCGTTGGCGGCGAGGACGGCGAGAATGAGCGTGGTCAGCTTGTTGCGGTGCATTGTTATCATGTTGGCCTGAACTCTTTTTTAGTAAGAAGATGCATTCATCCTTTGGGTGAATCGATGGGGGGTCTCGCCGCATCCCGCGTGAAACCCGGACCAGGCAGGTTCAATCGAATAGTGATCCCGGCGGTCGGCAGGCATTGTAGTGATCACTGATGGCTGTGTAAATGATAATTAATATCATTAATATTGTGCGGTTATCCTCTCGCCAGCAGAGAAGCGGAGGTATGCAAGGATGGGTGCAGGGCGGGGATGACGGGCAGGGTGAATTTGAGGCAACAAAAAACCCGCCGAAGCGGGTTTTTTCAATTCTTGCAGTGGATCCGTTCAGCCGGCAGAAGCGGGGTGAAGGTATCCCTGACTTGAATTACAGGGCAACTACGTTGGCAGCAGCCGGGCCTTTCTGGCCTTGCTCGATGGTGAACTCAACGCGCTGACCTTCTTCCAGGGTTTTGAAACCGTTGGACTGGATAGCGGAGAAGTGTACGAACACGTCTTTGCTGCCGTCAACCGGGGAGATGAAGCCAAAACCTTTTTCGGAGTTGAAGAATTTTACGGTACCAGTCACTTTGGACATAATAATTACTCTCAAATTTAGTGTTTGAAATGCCATCAGATGGCAAGTTTTGATTTTTCGTCAGCAATACGTAGGGGAAGCACTAAAGAAGGAGAATTATTCGTCAAGCATCATCGAAATAACACTTGCACTAATCACTGCTTTACTAAAATGACTGCCTAACATAATCAGGACTGAACTGCCGAACTATCGCTGTCGATTAGAACACGCACGCTTTGTTAAAGCAAACTTTATCTCTCAGTTGGTACCCTGTGCCGGATGACTGGATTTTCAGGACGATTTTACCTTTTATATCAATAACATGATTATCCATTTCAGGTGCTTTTCGGGTTGGTGCGAGCCCCTTTGTGCGAAGAAAAAAACGAGATAAAGGGTCATGCGAGTCGACAGATAATGTCACGTCAAGGGTCAGAACCTTTCCCTTCCATCATGAAAAAGCCAGCCCGCCGACAGGGCGTGGACTGGCTTGATCCTGTTGAAACGGCATGATCAAGGTTTTTTGCGAAAGCGATTGCTGACGGAGTCAACCCAGCTGAATGTCTCGGGCAGTACCTGATTGGCGGCCCGTTCCTTGGCCTTCTCTCTTGCGAGTTGTGCCGCCGCTTTCGCAGCTGCCGCCCGGTCTGCGACCACCTTGAGCCGGCCTTCCTCGCGTATGCGATTGCGTTCGGCATTGGTCAATGGGTGGTCCGCGTTGGCCTGTGCTTTTTGCAGCAGCAGGGTGATCCCGGCCTTCTCGGCGTCGGTGAGATCCTTCATTTCCAGCTTTTTCACGGCGTATACCTGATGACGGGGAGGGAACACCCTACCACGTCATCTGACAGTTTATTGTGCTGTTTATGGCATTCCCGATGATTTAGCCGATTTGACTAGGCGTGGCCGGTTGGTTCGACATGGATCAGCACGATGGCGTGGGGCAGATGGCGCTGGATCCCCTGCTCTATGCGGTCACAGATGGCGTGGGAGTGCTCGATGCTCATCTCCTTGGGCAGTGTCAGGTGGAAGTCGATATGGCGACGACGCCCCGCCTGACGGCTGCGCAGGTCGTGGAAGCCGCCGTGCTCCGGGCAACACTCCTCGATCACTTGAGTGGTGATGGCCAGCTCCTCCTCGCTCATGCTGTGATCCAGCAGGGGCTGGAAGGCCTGGTTGAGCATGGCGATGGCCTCTCTGAGGATGAAGAGCGCGACCCCGATGGCGACGAGGGGATCCAGCAGATAGAGGTTGTAGCCCAGCGCAGAGGCGATCCAGATGCCGAGCAGACCGGCAGCCACCCCGAGCGAGGTCAGCACATCCGCCTTCAGATGCAGGGCATCGGCGGCCAGCGCCACCGACTCTTCCTCCTTGGCGACCCGGTAGAGATAGGCGGAGACGCCGCTGTTGACCAGCGCCGACAACAGCATGACCAGCACGCCGAGCCCGACGCCTTCGATGGGAGTGGGGGTGATCAGCTTGCCGACGGCCTCGAAGATGATCCAGCCGGCGGCCAGCAGGATCAGCAGCGCTTCGATCACGCCGGAGACATTCTCTATCTTGTCGTGGCCATAGGGGTGGCGCGGGTCGGGTGGAATATCCGACTTGCGCACGGCCACCAGCGCGATCAGGGCGGCCACCAGATCCATGGCCGAGTGGATGGCTTCGGAGATGATGCTGACGGAACCGCTCAGTATGCCGGCAATTATCTTCATGACAATCAGGCTGATATTGGAGCAAACCGAGACCAAGGCGGCTCTGGTTTTTCTGGTCATGGGATATCCCTATTCTCGATGAAATAGTTTGAAAATAAGGCCTGATAATATCAGCTTGCGTTAATAATGACTTCTTGAGGTTGTAACTTTTTGTTTCCGGCGATAGTGAGAATGCTTATCCAAATTAACACTGCTCGTTTAAATAATAGTTATTTTGGTTTTTGGTGATTTATTTTAGGTGGTCACCAAATAATATTGATAATCGCTACTTTATAAGGCTTCCGGTGTTTTTACGGCCGTTCCTTCCCCGGCCAGGAGTGCCTGACGGGGGTCATCGGCCCCGGTTTGGCGCGGCGTGACGGATGAGGGTGGATTCTTGCGCAAGATTGGGGGTATGCTGGATTGAGTGCGATCCTGGGATCGTCACTGAAAGCGTACTGTAGTCTACGATTCGGATGGCATGCTGGAACCTGGGTTCCAACTGTCTGGGTAACATTTTTGGAGTTTGATGATGAGTAACAAAGAACATCACAACGGCAAAGATGCCAAGAAAAAACCGCAGATGTCACTGAAAGAGAAGCGCGAAGCCAAACGTCAGAAAGCAGAACTGAAAAACGGCAGCGCGATGAAGTAACGCTCCCCATGCTGTAGTTCCTTTGGAGCCAGTAACAAAAAGCCAGCCTGTTTCGGGCTGGCTTTTATGTTTTTGGCGTGGGCTCAGGGGGTGGCGCCGTAGCTGGCAAATATCCGTTCATAGCGGCCATCGGCCCGCATCTTGCCGAGCTGGCGATCGAACCAGCGTTGCTGCACGGCCTGGCGAAAGGCGAAATGGTAGTGGGTGGGGGCGAACAGATCATATTGTCTGACCCGGCTGGGGGCATAGAGCTCGGCGCCATACTTGCTGGTGGCCAGTTGCGCCAGATAGTAATAGAACACCCGTTGCTCCAGGATCACCGCATCCACCCGCCCCAGCATCAATCTGTGCACCTGTCCCTGCTGCTTGGCGACCTCCTCGTAACGGGGATTCTGATCGGCCATGCTGGCAAAGGCTCCCCCCAATACCTGGCGTGCCCGCTGAAAGGCGCTGACCCTCAACTCTTTCATGTCGTCCAGCGTGGCGATATGGGTCTTGCTCAGGGTGAACACCCGGTTGTGAAAGGCGATGACGGGCTGCGACAGGAAGACGTTGTCCAGCATCCCGGGTTTGACGTTGATGATGGCATCGAGCCTGCCGGACTCCAGCATGCGAAAGGTGCGCTCCAGCGGCAGATATTCGAAGCTGGGCTCGTAGCCGCTGCCACGAAAGGCTTCCCGCAGCAGATCGAGCTCGATGCCGCGTCCCTCTTCCTCAATCACATAGGGGGGAATGGCGAAACTGACCCCCACCCGCAGTGGCTCGCCGGCCAGCAAGAGGGGAGAGTGAAACAGCACGGCAAGGCTTGCCGCGAGCAGCAGGATACGAGACAAAAACCCCATGCGTTCTCTCTGACAAACGAATTGCCCTGATGATAAACCCTGGGCGGGCGACAGGGGGAGCAGGGTCGGCGACTCTGGTCGGGGGAGCCGGCTTGCGTGTCGCGCCTGCGTCAATAACGGGCAAAAAAAGGCCCTGCGTGAACAGGGCCCTCTGAACTGTGAGCTTCCCTTAGAACGGGATGTCGTCGTCGAAATCCATCGGCGGCTCGTTGTATACCGGCGGAGCAGATTGCGGCTGCTGGGCCGGACGGCTATAACCGCCCTGCTGTTGCTGCATGTTCTGCTGCGGAGCCGGGCGGGACTGGTTCATCGGCTGCTGGGACTGCATGCCCTGTTGCGGCTGACCCCAGTTGCCCTGGGACTGACCGCCCATGCCCTGACCGGCGCCTTGCGGACGGCCACCCAGCATCTGCATCACGCCGCTGAAACCATCGACCAGCACCTCGGTGGTGTAACGCTCCTGGCCGCTCTGATCCTGCCACTTGCGGGTCTGCAGCTTGCCTTCCACATAGACCTGGGAACCCTTCTTCAGGTACTCGCCCGCCACTTCGGCCAGCTTGCCCATGAAGACCACGCGGTGCCACTCGGTACGCTCTTTCTGCTCACCGGTCTGCTTGTCGCGCCAGGTGTCGGAGGTGGCCAGGGTGATGTTGGTCACGGCACCGCCGCTCGGCATGTAGCGCACTTCCGGGTCTTGCCCCAGGTTACCGATCAGAATGACTTTGTTGATGCCTCGACTGGCCATAATCTCTCTTCCACCCTTTGTATTCCGGCCAGGCCATATGCCCGGACCAATTCAACATTTCGTTTGTTTTCTGCGAGATACGCAAGAACGCCGCAGGCGCTTGCGACTCATGTGATGACTGAACCCGGGTTGGCTAGCCTGTCGACTGCCATGCCGCTTCCAGATTTTGCCCGCAATAGTAACAGTTTTTGGGGAGAAAGACGTCTTCTTCGTCGCCAGCTTCTCCGGACCGAGGGGTTAACTTACACGAGGCGGGCCTTGGCCAGCAAGTGAGCCGCAGAGGGGGACGCCTAGCATCGAAACCCGGGCGCGAAAAGTGAATTCGATGACGCTACGACAGCCCCTGTCTGCCCGGATGCCAGCATTCCACCCAAATGGGGGGGGGCTGCTAGTTATTTGTATTGCTTGGAAAATTGGTGAGTTTCAAAGGAGGCGCATCGCCGTCTAATACTTTTTTAATGCTGCACCCCACGGGGGGCTTGGTACTCTCTGCTGCCGAAAAAAACCATGGCCGCAATGTTCAAGGACCAGCCTTTCATGAGCACCCCATATCCCATCGTACTGGTAACCGAAAACAATGTGCAGGCAACCAGCTTCCAGAGCTATCTGGCCGAGCAGCTGGCACTGCCCATTGTGCTGGTAAGCACCCTGGAGGAGCTGCCGCAACCGGACGAGCTCGAGCCTCGTCCGCTGTTTCTGGTCGATCTGGACTACCTCAAGTCGAGCCAGCAGGCAGGATGGCCGCGGGAGATCTCCAGCCGCTTCGGGGAGGCCAATACGGTGCTGCTCAATGCCCCGACCAGCACCGATCGGGAATTGCTGCTGATGTGGCCCCATACCAGCGGACTCTTCTTCTGCCAGGATCCGCTGGATCGGCTGGTGCTCGGCATTCGCAAGGTGCTGGAGGGGGAGTACTGGATCCCGCGCCACCTGCTGTGCGATCTGGTCAACTACTACCGCAAGGGTGGGGAACATCACCTGCGCAACCAGACGCTGCTGACCGTGCGCGAGCAGGAGATCATCCGCTATCTGATGACGGGCGCCTCCAATACCGAGATCGCCGACAGCCTGTTCGTGAGCGAGCACACCATCAAGTCCCACCTCTATAACGTCTTCAAGAAATTGAACGTGAAGAACCGCTTGCAGGCGGTGAGCTGGGCCAAGGAATATCTCTGAAATCGATGGGGATGATGGATAAAACCTGTCTATTCATCCAGTAGTCTCTATGCCATACTGACTCGCTCAGGTTTCCGTATCGAGCGTGCAACAAGATGGAAAAGATCGTGGTCCGGGGTGCTCGCACCCACAACCTCAAGAACATCAATCTGACCCTGCCCCGCGACAAGCTGATCGTGGTCACCGGCCTCTCCGGTTCGGGCAAATCCTCTCTGGCGTTCGATACCCTCTATGCCGAGGGGCAGCGCCGCTACGTGGAGTCGCTCTCCGCCTATGCCCGCCAGTTCCTCTCCCTGATGGAGAAGCCGGACGTCGACCATATCGAGGGGCTCTCGCCCGCCATCTCCATCGAGCAGAAGTCCACCTCCCACAACCCGCGCTCGACCGTCGGCACCATCACCGAAATCTACGACTACCTGCGCCTGCTGTTTGCCCGGGTCGGTGAGCCGCGCTGCCCGACCCATGCCATTCCGCTCGCCGCCCAGACCATCAGCCAGATGGTGGATCAGGTGCTGGCACAGCCGGAGGGGAGCAAGCTGATGCTGCTGGCCCCTGTGGTGCGTGACCGCAAGGGTGAGCACACCAAGCTGCTGGAGAACCTGGCGGCCCAGGGCTACATCCGTGCCCGCATTGATGGCGAGGTGTGCGACCTGTCTGACCCTCCCGCGCTGGAGCTGCACAAGAAGCACACCATCGAGGTGGTGGTGGATCGCTTCAAGGTGCGCGATGACCTGGCCCTGCGTCTGGCCGAGTCGTTCGAGACGGCGCTGACCCTCTCCGGCGGCATAGTACTGGTGGTGCCCATGGACGGCGAGGAGGGGGTCGCTCCCATGACCTTCTCCGCCAACTTCGCCTGCCCGGAGTGCGGCTACTCCATGTCGGAGCTGGAGCCGCGCATCTTCTCCTTCAACAACCCGGCCGGAGCCTGCCCCACCTGTGACGGCCTCGGGGTGCAGCAATATTTCGATCCGGCCAAGGTGATCGGCGATCCGGCCATCAGCCTGGCCAACGGCGCCATCCGCGGTTGGGACAAGCGCAGCTTTTACTACTTCCAGATGCTCAAATCCCTCTCCGAGCACTACAAGTTCGATCTGGAGACACCCTGGGAGGATCTGCCGGTCAAGACCCAGGAGGTGATCCTGCGTGGTTCCGGTCGCACCGAGATCGAGTTCCGCTACATGAACGATCGCGGCGATGTGGTGGTGCGCAAGCACCCGTTCGAGGGGATCCTGCACAACATGGAGCGCCGCTACCGGGAGACAGAATCCAACTCGGTGCGCGAAGAGCTGGCCAAATTCATCGCCAACAAATCTTGCACCAGCTGCGGTGGCAGCCGGCTGCGGGAAGAGGCTCGCCACGTCTTCGTCGACAACCGCAATCTGCCGGCCATCGCCGAGCAGTCCATCGGCGATGCGCTGGCCTTCTTCGAAGGGTTGAACCTCACCGGCCAGCGTGCCCAGATTGCCGAGAAGATCCTCAAAGAGATCGTCGAGCGGCTCGGCTTCCTGGTGAATGTGGGTCTCAACTACCTGAGCCTGTCCCGCAGTGCCGAGACTCTCTCCGGCGGCGAGGCGCAGCGGATCCGGCTGGCCAGCCAGATCGGGGCCGGTCTGGTGGGGGTGATGTACGTACTGGACGAGCCCTCCATCGGCCTGCACCAGCGGGACAACGAGCGGCTGCTCAAGACTCTGACCCACCTGCGTGATCTCGGCAACACCGTGATCGTGGTGGAACACGACGAGGACGCCATCCGCCTCGCCGACCATGTGCTCGACATCGGCCCGGGGGCCGGGGTGCATGGCGGGGCCATCGTCGCCCAGGGTACGCCGGAAGAGATCATTGCGAACCCCGAGTCGCTGACCGGTGACTACCTCTCCGGCCGCAAGCAGATCGCCATCCCGGCCGAGCGCACCCCGCTCACCGGCAAGTGGCTGAAATTGAAGGGGGCGAGCGGCAACAACCTGCGCAACGTCAACCTGGAACTGCCCATCGGGGTGATGACCTGTGTCACCGGTGTCTCCGGCTCCGGCAAGTCGACCCTGATCAACGACACCCTGTTCCGTATCGCCCACCGCGAGCTGAACAAGGCCACCGAGTCCACCCCGGCCCCCTATCGCAGCGTCGAGGGGCTGGAGCACCTGGACAAGGTGGTGGATATCGACCAGAGCCCTATCGGCCGTACCCCGCGCTCCAACCCGGCCACCTACACCGGCCTGTTCACCCCGATCCGCGAGCTGCTCTCCGGCACCCAGGAGGCGCGTTCCCGCGGCTACCAGCCGGGCCGCTTCTCCTTCAACGTGAAGGGGGGGCGTTGCGAGGCGTGCCAGGGGGACGGTGTCATCAAGGTGGAGATGCATTTCCTGCCGGACGTCTACGTGCCGTGCGACGTCTGCAAGGGCAAGCGCTACAACCGCGAGACGCTGGAGGTGAAGTACAAGGGCAAGAACATCCACGAGATCCTCGAGATGACGGTGGAAGATGCCCGCGAGTTCTTCGATCCGGTACCGGCGGTGGCGCGCAAGCTGCAGACCCTGATGGACGTGGGCCTCTCCTATATCCGCCTCGGCCAGTCGGCCACCACGCTCTCTGGCGGCGAGGCACAGCGGGTCAAGCTGGCGCGGGAGCTCTCCAAGCGGGATACCGGGCAGACCCTCTACATACTGGACGAGCCCACCACAGGGCTGCACTTCCACGACATCCAGCAGCTGCTCAAGGTACTGCACCAGCTGCGGGATCGCGGCAACACCATCGTCATCATCGAGCACAACCTGGACGTCATCAAAACCGCCGACTGGATCGTCGATCTGGGGCCTGAGGGGGGCGCAGGTGGCGGCCGCATCCTGGTGACGGGGACGCCGGAACAGATCAGCCGTTGCGAGGATTCTCATACGGCCCGCTTCCTGGCACCTCTGCTGGCCAGATAAAGCGTTCAATAATTGTGACAAGGGGCCCTGGGCCCCTTGTTTTTATTGTGGTAATTCAGTGACCTCTCGGCGGGCCTATCCTCCATACTTGGGGCAAGACCCTTCCCGCTTCGCATTGCCATTCAAAGGATATTGGCGCCCATGGCTCAACCGTCCCGCTCCATCGACCATCTGCTGGCCTACTCCATGTTTCCGGTCTGGGCCGGAGCCATCCTGATGCTGCTCATCGTGATCGCACTGGCCCAGGTGCCGGCGGCTCAGCGGGTCGAGGAGCGGCGGATGGAGGAGCACTTGCAGCGGGTGATCAGGGCGGTGCAGAACGACATCGGCGCCATGAATGCCTTTACCCGGGACTGGGGGATCTGGGATCAGAGCTACCATTTTCTGGCCCACCCCAACCAGGCCTACATCAACTCCAATCTGCTGGTCGACACCCCGATGCGGGACTTTGAACTCAACGTGTTGAGTTACATGGATTTGCAGGGCTCGGAGATCTGGACCCGCACCCTGTTGCCAGATGCGCCGGACGCGGATACCACCCTGTTGCCTTCCTTTCTGGACGATCTCAAGCTGCAGCTGCTGCGCGAGTCACGGCAGGCGGGCATCAGCAGCCTGAGTGGCGTCAGGCGCTCCCAGTGGGGACCGCTCATCTTTTCGCTGCAGCCGGTGACCGATACCCTCGGCAGCGTCAAGCCCAACGGTTATCTGCTGGCGACTCGCTGGCTGGACAAGCGCTATCTGCAGGATCTGGGGGAACGGACCGCGCTCACGCTGACCATAGCCCAGCCAAGAACGCATGAGCATCTGGGCTCCTTCAAGCCACTTGGGCCGCATATGAGCTACCGGCTGGTCGATCTCGGGTTGCAGCAGGTCAGAGGGGAGGGGTTGCTGCTCGACAACGACGGCGAGCCTGTATTGACCCTGATCGTGGACGAGGAACGGGACGTGTTGCTGGGGGCGATGGAGGGGGCGATCTGGACCTTCATCGGCATGCTGCTGATAAGCTTCGCCTGCATTCTGATGGCACTGGCCCGGCTGCGCGCCATCGTGCTGGGGCCGATCGGCGAGCTGGTGGGGGCGCTGCACCAGTTTACCGAGAAGCAGGACGCGAGCGTGCTGCCCATCATCGACAGCAGCCAGGAGATGGCGCTGCTCAGCCGCAAATTCCGCGAGATGGCGGCCAGGATCAGCCTGCACCACAGTGCCCTGCAGGCCCACTCCTCCCGCATGGAGGTCGCCGCCTATACGGATCCACTGACTCATGCCTTCAACCGCCGTTATCTCGATGAGTGGTTGCTGAACCGCCAGGATCCGGCGGCAGGCTGGGTGCTGGTGATCCTGGATCTGGATCACTTCAAACGGGTCAACGATCGCTTCGGCCACGACATCGGCGATCTGCTGTTATGTCAGCTGGCCGAGCTGCTGCGAGGGGCGCTGGATGAGGAGGAGCCGCTGATCCGGCTGGGTGGCGAGGAGTTCATGCTGTTGCTGGCCAGAGAGGAGCCAGGGCAAGTGGCGGAACGGATCGAGCGCCTGCGCCGCAAGATCGCCGACTGCCGTTTCGGGCGGGAGGAGCTGCCGCTGCGCATGACCGTCTCGTTGGGATTCTGCGATTATCCTCTGCATGCGGAGCTGGAGGACTCTTTCTGGAGTCTGAGTTTCAAGCTGGCGGACATGGCCCTGTACCGGGCGAAACAGGAGGGCCGGGATCGCTGGCGTGGATACAGCGGCGAGCTGGGGCGGGCACAGTGGAGGTTGAGCCCGGAGCAGCTGGCGGAAGGGGAGTGGCTGTTGTGCCAGGCCTCCCACGCCAACCAGCCGGTCTAATGGGTCAGGATCAGCAGGGCCATGCCGAGCACGAAACCCAGCAAAATAAACAGAAAAGAGCCAATGCCCCAGATGGCTGCCAATATGGCTACTATTTTGTCCCTTCTGGTTTGTGGTTTCATAAAGAATTACTTACAGCCCGGCTACATGGCCCGCAAAAATACTCTTGTTGGACGAGTGAAACAACCGTTTTCAGTCGTTTTTATCCGCAATAAGATATATTGAAATTATTTCTTATTGTGGTTGGTAAGGCGGCAAACCTATCCAGTTAATTGTTTTTATTTGATATTTTTGGTGTTTTTCTCGATGCTCAGCATGGCTGGAAGCTGCTGTACACATCTATCTATTTCTTGGTAACGTTTGAGCTAAATCAATAACTCGGCATTCACATCCCTTTATAGTTTTCGGGCTTGCAACATATAAAACGAAAACTAAAAGGAATACGTGATGAAAAAGATCCTTCCTCTGATGATCGCAGCAGCGCTTGCGTCCCCCGTCGCCATGGCTCACCAGGCCGGCGATTTTCTGGTGCGTGGCGGCCTGGCTTTCGTTTCTCCGCAAACGAGCAGTGACAACGTGCTGGGTACCGGCGAGCTGGAAATCGACAGCAATATGCAGCTGGGTCTGACGCTCTCCTATCTGATCACCGACAACTGGGGTGTCGAGCTGCTGGCGGCCACGCCCTTCTCCCACTCCGTCTCCACCGCCGGTCTGGGCGAAGTGGCCAAGGTCAAGCACCTGCCGCCGACCCTGATGGCGCAGTACTACTTCGGTGATGCCAACAGCAAGGTTCGCCCCTATATCGGTGCCGGTATCAACTACACCACCTTCTTCGACGAGCAGGGCCGCGGTGCGCTGGATGGTACCGACGTGAGCGTTGACTCCTCCTGGGGCATGGCCGGTCAGGTCGGTCTGGACATGGCGATCAATGATCGCTGGTTCGTCAACGCTTCCGCCTGGATCATCGATATCGATACCGATGTGCACACCGCCGTCGGGACCATCAATACCTCCATCGATCCCATGGCCTTCATGTTTGGTGTCGGCTATCGCTTCTGATAGGACACAGGGTTGGCCTCCCCACGGGCCATTACAGCTAGCATGTCTCTTTGGCCCGGCACAGTCCGGGCCCTTTTACGTTCAGGCCACTCCCCGCCAACTGTGATCCAACCCCATATAGATCAATAAAATACCCTCGGTCTCCCCTCTATAATTCGCCCCTTGTGCCGATAGTGTCTATGTTCACGTTACCTTTCCCCCACGAGTGAGGATGTCTCCATGGGTTTATCTATTGTGCAGCGGATCATCGCCGGATTTGTGTTGATGCTGCTGCTGTTGATCCTGCTGGGTGTGATCAGCACCCTGAAGATCAGGGGCATCAACGACGGTTTGTCGCAGGTTTCCGACCGGGCAACCCCGTTGGTGATTGCGGTGGCCGGTTTGAAGGGCGCCCTGCAGGACAGCAACCGCTGGGTGCTGGTCTACCGGACCAATGAGGATGGCAGTCAGTTGCCGCAGCTGGCCAGCCAGTTCAAGGAGCAGCAAGCGCGTTTCAGCCAGCTAAGCCAGGAGATGGACAAGTTCAGCGGAGTGGCCGAGGCCGGTTCCCGCTTCCAGCAGGTCGATGCGGCGACCAAGCAGTTCTACGGCCTGGCCGAACAGGTGCTCTCCCAGCACAGCCAATGGGTCAATGCCCAGGATCGGCGCCACAAGCTGGAGATTGCCTTCATCCGGCTGGAAGACACCTACCAGTGGGCGGCCGATCTGCTGCTGCAGCAGACCGCCAGCAAGCGCTCCATGCGCAACAAGGCGGAGCTCATCACCTCGGGCATCGCGCGCGACTTGAAGAACATTCGCCGGGCCGATGCCAAGACCGACCTCAACGAACTGGAGAAGGTGCTGAGCAAGGACATCGAGATGGCGCGCAAGCGGCTTGACCGGGTGCTGGTGCCGGATGACGTGAAGCAGCGCTTCGTCTCCAACCTCGACCGGATGCAGGAGCTGGCGCTCGGCCCGCAGGGGCTGCTCGCCACCATGCGCAATGCCCAGCAGCTGGCCGCCTCGCTGCAGACCCTCAATCAGCAGCTCGACGCCAGCCTGATCAACAGCCTGGGGCTGCTCGACGAGATGGGACAGTCGGCCGGCTCCATCGCCAGCCAGAGCCGCACCACGGCGGATGATGCGGTCAGCAGTGCCAGCTTCTGGATCCTGATCGTGGCCGCCATCTCGGCTGCCGCCGCCCTCATCATCGGCTATACCACGGCGCGCAGCATTCAGCGCCCGCTGCAGATGATCAACAAGGAGCTGGATTACATGGCAGCCGGGGACATGACCCGCCGCATCAATTACCGCAGCAGCTGCGAATTCGGCGCCCTGGCCCGTTCCATCGACGTGCTGGCCGGCAAAACCGGCGAGCTGCTCTCCCAGATCAATGCCGGCTCCCGTCATCTGGTGGAGGAGGCGAGCCGCGCCGCCGAGATAAGCGAAAGGGCAGTATCCCGGGTGCAGGATCAGAAGAGCCAGACCGATCAGGTGGCCGCCGCCATCACCGAGCTGGAGGTGAGCGCCACCGAGGTGGCCCGTTCCACCGACGGCACCAAGCGGGAAGTGGATCTGGCGGATGACGAAGCCAGAACCGGCCGCCAGAAGGTGGCAACCACCCGTCGCATCACGGAACAACTGGCCGGAGCCATGGAGGAGGCCGTCG
This sequence comes from Aeromonas sp. FDAARGOS 1408, assembly GCF_019048665.1. Lineage (NCBI taxonomy): Bacteria > Pseudomonadati > Pseudomonadota > Gammaproteobacteria > Aeromonadales > Aeromonadaceae > Aeromonas > Aeromonas sp. FDAARGOS 1408. The sequence continues at coordinate 4,589,380 of NZ_CP077394.1, forward strand.
GCATCACCTACAAGCTGGGCGAATTCAGCGACAACATCGGCAGCATTCTCGACGTGATCCGCAGCATCGCCGAACAGACCAACCTGCTGGCGCTGAATGCAGCCATCGAGGCGGCGCGGGCTGGTGATGCCGGCCGCGGCTTCGCCGTGGTGGCCGACGAGGTGCGGGCGCTGGCCAACCGGACCCAGACGTCGACCGAAGAGATCCAGGCGATGATCGAAAACCTGCAGAGCTCGAGCAAGCTGGTGGTGGAGGTGATGGGACGCAGCCAGGAGCAGACCCACAGCTGTGTCGAACAGACCCGTGAGATGGATGCGGCCCTGCAGTCCATCGCCGACCGGATGAGCGCCATCAAGGCGATGGCAGATCAGGTGGCGCACGCAGCTCAGGAGCAGATCTCGGTCAGCCAGGGGGTGGCACGTCACATCTCCGGCATCGCCGAGGTGGCCTACGAGACCGAGCGGGAGGCACGGGAATCGGCCAGCAGCAGCGAGGTACTGGCGGATCTGGTGGCCAAGCAGCAGCAATTGATCGCACATTTCAAGGTTTAGGAGGGCTTATGTCTAACAAGTGGATCGGGGCCCTGAGTCTCCTGTTGTGTGGTCAGCTGATGGCCAGCGAGCTGGTGATCGAGAGCTGGCGGATAGATGACAAGGCCTTGTGGGAGCAGAAGATCATCCCTGCCTTTGAGGCCTCCCACCCGGGCATCCAGGTGAAGTTCAACGGGGTGCAGAACGTCGACTACATGCCGACCCTGTGGGCCAGCCTGAAGGAGGGCAAGGCGGGGGATCTCATCACCTGCCGGCCGTTCGACGACTCCCTGGCCCTGTTCAAGGCGGGCCATCTGGCGGAGCTGACCGAGATGTCGGGGATGGAGAACTTCCCGAGTTTTGCCCAGTCCCCCTGGCAGACCGACTCCGGCGCCCAGACCTTCTGCGTGCCCATGGCCTCGGTGATTCACGGCTTCTTCTACAACAAGAAGATTTTCAGCGAGCTGGGGCTGAGCGTGCCGCAGACCCGGGATGCCTTCTTCGCGGCGCTGGACAAGGTGAAGGCCGATGGCCGCTATGTGCCGCTGGCCATGAGCGGCTCGGAAAGCTGGGTATCCTCCGAACTTGGCTTCCAGAACATAGGCCCCAACTACTGGAAGGGGGAGGATGGTCGGCTGGCGTTGATCGGCGGGCAGGAGCGCTTTGACAACCCGCCCTACATCAAGGTGTTCGAGGAGCTGGCGCGCTGGCGTCCCTACCTCGGCGAAGGTGGCGAGAGCCGCGACTATGCCGCGACCAACGAGCTGTTCACCTCGGGCAAGGCCGCCTTCTACGTGGCGGGTTCCTGGGAGATCGCCCCCTTCACCGGCAAGGTGGACTTTGGCGTGATGCGCCCGCCCGTGGCGAAGCAAGGTGATGGCTGCTTCTTTACCGATCACACCGACATCGGGATGGGCATGAACCCGGCCAGCAAGAACAAGGAGGCAGCCATGGCCTTCCTGCAGTGGCTGACCACGCCCCAGTTTGCCGAGCTCTATACCAACTCGCTGCCCGGCTTCTTCTCCCTCTCCAACCACTTCTTCGAGGTCACCAACCCGGCGGCGAAGGAGATGATGGAGTGGCGGGATCAGTGCGATTCCACCATCCGGGTGGCCACTCAGATCCTCTCTCGCGGTACGCCCAAATTGGGTGACGAACTGGCCGAAGTGAGCCAGGCCGTGCTGCTCGGCAAGATGGAGCCCAAGGCGGCAGCCGATCGGCTGGAGCAGGGGCTGAAGGGCTGGTATCCGCCCCATCAGGGCAACAAGGTGAAAGGGGCAGATTGCCAGTGTGACGCTCCTGCCGCCGTGCCTGCGGTGTCGGCTGCAGCGGCGACCACCGAGCCTGCTGCTGCACCTGTCGCGACGCCGGTGGAGGCAGAGACACCAGCCGCCCCGGCGCCGTCAGCAACGCCTGCCGCAGCGGCATCTGCGGCGGCAGCCCCGCTACCGGCGCAGTCGGCTGAGGTGGAGCAGGCGCTCTCCAATGAGCTGGAAACGCCGCAGCAATAGCTGCCAGCAGATACACCACGGGAGGCATCAGCCTCCCGTTTTCTTTGCTGCCTGTGCTCTGATTCATTGCTCCGTACGGGGCCAGCGGCAGAGACTGCCGATGCGGGCCACCGGGGCAAAGCCGAGCGAGCGATAGACCCGCTGGGCGTGATAGTGCTCGTCGGCCACTATGATGAGCCGGTCGACCCGCGTCAGCCCGTGCCGGGCAACCTGGTTCAGCAGCTGGCGGCACAATCCCTGATTGCGCCATGCCTGCCGGGTGCGTACCAGCTGGAAGCGACCCAGGGTGTCGGTGAAAAAGAGACCGCAACTGGCGACCAGCTGCTCCTGCTGCCAGATCCCCCACCACTGACCCAGCCCGTCCCCGATCATCGCCTCATACAACTGGCGGCGTGATTGCAGATAGGGCAGGTAGCTCTGCTCCGAATGGCCGGGATCCCGCTCCTCCAGTTCAAAGGCCAGCCACTCGTCCCAGTCGGTCGGAGTAAAGGGACGCGCAGCCACCGTCGCGGCTGGCGGTTGCCAGTCGGTGGCCTCCAGCGCCAGCACCACGCACTCCATGTATTGGTATCCCGCCGCCACGAAGCCGGCGACCCGGCTGTTCTGGCCGGCCGCGAGAGGCCACTGGAAGGTGCGGTGTCTGACCCGGGGATCCTGCCCGATCAGCTTGTCGAAACTGGCCTCGAGCCAGCCCTTGTCGTGATCGCTGGGGGGGAAGGGGAGCAGCAGATAGTTGCCAAAGTAGTAATCGGGAGCATCGGGAGTGCGCACGGCCCAGAACTGCTCATGGTCGACCACGTTGCCCTGATAGCGATCGAACAGCAAGTCGGTGGCAAAGCCGGGGTGGGTGTCCATGATGATGCTCCTGCGAATGGTTCAATTGGTTATCGGCAGGAAGGAAAAGAGGTTGAAAAGGGGCCGGAGAAACCTCCGGCCAAACAATCACACGCAGATTCAGAACGTCCAGGACGATCTGCGTTCATCATAACGCGACTCGCCGGATTTTGGGATGGGGTGCCAATCGTTACTTTGGCTTTATTGCCAAATAAAAATCGGCGGCCTTCATCTCGCTGTAAAACAGTGTTGACTTTGTGTCATTTTCTCATAAAGATAGAAAGACGTTTAGACGTCCAAACATCCGTTTTGACGTAGAGAAATGGATTGCAGGGCAGGGAGAGAGCAGATGGGATTTCACAGCGCACGTCAGGTTGAGGCACTCAACCAGAGTCTGGCAGATTTGAGTGGCGACATTTCGGTCAGTTTCGAGTTTTTTCCGCCCAACAGCGAAGGGATGGAAAATACCCTGTGGCAATCCATCGAGCGATTGAAGGTGCTGGAGCCCAAGTTCGTGTCGGTGACCTATGGTGCCAACTCGGGCACCCGGGATCGCACGCACAAGGTGATCAAGGACATCAAGGAGCGGACCGGTCTGATCGCTGCCCCGCACCTGACCTGTATTGACGCCAGCCGCGACGAGCTGCGCACCATTGCTCGCGACTACTGGAACAGCGGTATCCGCCATATCGTGGCGCTGCGCGGCGACCTGCCCCAGGGGCTGGAAAAGCCGGAGATGTATGCCACCGACCTGGTAGCCCTGCTCAAGGCCGAAGCGGACTTCGATATTTCAGTGGCCGCCTATCCGGAAGGTCACCCGGAAGCGCGCAGTGCGCAGTCGGATCTGCTCAACCTCAAGCGCAAGATCGATGCCGGTGCCAACCGCGCCATTACCCAGTTCTTCTTTGACGTCGAGACCTACTTGCGTTTTCGGGATCGCTGCGCCGCCATCGGCATCGATGCCGAAATCGTGCCGGGGATCCTGCCGGTCTCCAACTACCAGACCCTGGCCAAGTTTGCCGGTTTCACCAACGTGAAGATCCCGCGCTGGATGCATCAGCGTTTCGAAGGGCTGGACAACGATCAGATGACCCGCAACATGGTGGGGGCCAGCATCGCCATCGATCAGGTACGGGTGCTGAGTCAGGAGGGGGTGAAGGATTTCCACTTCTATACCCTGAACCGCTCCGAGCTGACCTACGCCATCTGCCATACCCTGGGGGTGAGGCCGAAAGGCCAGCCGTAACGGATCGCGGGTACAAAAAAAGCCAATGAGCTGCTCATTGGCTTTTTTGCTATGGCGACCAATCAGGGTCTGGTGGGGGCGATCTCTTTGGGTTCGAGATCGATCACCGCATTGCCGGCGGCGCCGGGGTACTGGTGATAGCTCTGGTCCTGCTCCAGGGTGTAGAAGGTATCCAGATAGTCATCGTTGTTGGTCATCCAGGAGTCGGGCAGCGCCTTGACGATGCGGCCACCGAGATCGAGGAAGGGCAGTGCCTCGGGCACGCCGCCAGCGGTGAAGGCCAGCTTGAGGGCATCGATGAACAGGCCGCTCAGCTCCTTGTAGTTGACGTTGTCGTCCTGCTCCATCATGACGATGTCGACGGCACCCCAGCGATAGCGATCCCAGTAAACCAGGATCTGGTTGGGGGTGTAGTCGGTGTTGTCATAGTCAAGATAGGGCATGTCGACGATGTCGACCACTGGCTCATCCCGGCTGGGATTGACCCCTGCTACCACCGCATACACTTCGGCCGCACCCAGCAGCCAGGGCTCCTGATCATCCTTCAACCGAATTTTCTTCAGGATGCTGGTCTTGAGCGGTGCCGTGCTGGCAGCCGCACGGGGAGCCACCTGCATGTCGGCGGCAGCCAGCGCCTTGCGGATCACCTTGAGGCCGGCGTTCTTGGCCTTGACGGGATCGGCCTCAACGACCAAGACCGGACGGGCCGGTGCCTTGTCCACATCCAGATAGACGGGGTTGCCGGCGCTGTCGAAGGCTTCGATGGCGCTCCAGCTCTTCTCATCTCCGCTCGGTACATAGGCGACCAGCGGCTCGACACCCTGCTGCAGCGCGGCGGCCTGCTCCGGGTTGGCCAGTCGCAGTTGCATCAGCTCCTTGACCTCACCGTCCAGCCCTTGCCGGCTGATGGCCGCCTGGTTGGCATCCCGCGCCTGACGTTTCAGGCGCGGACTGGCCTTTTGCAACAGGTTGGGCAGCGGGCTCTGGTACTCCTGATTGCTCAGTAGCAGCAGCAGGTTCTTCTGCTGCAGCGCGAGCTGGCGGGCCAGCTCCCGATCGGTGTCGGCAGCGTGGGCGGTGGTGGCGCCCAGCAGTGCCAGTAACAAAATGACAGCCTGATTCCTCATTATTATTCTCCAGTTTATGAGTCTGACATGAGGCACGCATCGGGGAAGAAGAAGTGCCTCGCCACCACTTAATGGCAATTAGTTTCAGCTGTGAACCAAATTCTCTGAATTATGTGCGGTGTCTCACGGGGGGCTCCCCAGATGGTCAGGTCAGTTTCTCCGCTGGTTGACTTGATGCAGGATGATGCCGACGAGCAATCCCCAGCAGGCGGCGCCGATGCCGAGCAGGCTGATGCCGGAGGCGGTGATGATGAAGGTCAGCAGGGCGGCCTCACGGGCATCGTCGTGTTGCAATGCGGTGTGCAGGCTGCTGCCGATGGTGCCGAGCAGCGCTAGCCCGGCGACACAGGTCACCAGCGTGGCCGGGAAGGCCGTGAAAAGGGCCGCCACCGTGGCCCCGAAACAGCCGGTCAGCAGATAGAAGCCCCCGGCCCATACCGCAGCGGGCCAGCGCCGGTTGGCGTCCGGATCCACCTCTTTCCCCATGCAGATGGCTGCAGTGATGGCCGCCAGGTTGAAGGCGTAGCCGCCGAAGGGGGCCAGTAACAGGCCGGTCAGGCCGGTCCAGGTGATAAGAGAGGAGGTGGCGGGTTGATAGCCGTGGGCCCGCAAAATGGTAATGCCGGGCATGTTCTGGGAGGTCATGGTGACGATGAACAGCGGCAGGGCAATGCCGAATAGGGCATCAAAAGAGAACGCTGGCCAGACCATGACCGGGCCGGCCAGTTGCCAGTGAATGGCGTCAAGCTGCAGCTCCCCTCGCAACAGACAGATGAGGATCCCGACTGCCAGCACCAGCACCATAGTATAGCGTGGCCAGAGATGGCGGCCGAGCAGGAATGCCAGCAACAGGCTGCCGAGCAGCAAGGGATCGGCTGGCGCAACCTTGAACAGATCCAGTCCGAACTTGAGCAATACCCCGGCCAGCATGGCCGCCGCCAGTTGGGCCGGGATATGACGCATCAGCCGATCGAACCAGCCGCTGATGCCGCACAGGGTGATCAATAGAGAAGAGATAACGAAGGCGCCGATGGCCTCGGCCAGGGTGAAGTTGCCGAGACTGGTGATGAGCAGGGCGGCACCCGGGGTCGACCAGGCGGTCAAGACAGGGATGCGGTAATAGAGGGAGAGGCCGATGCAGCTGATACCCATGCCGATGCCCAGTGTCCATAGCCAGGAGGCGAGCTGGGCAGCATCGGCCCCCGCTGCCGTGGCTGCCTGAATGATCAGGATGACCGAACTGGTGTAGCCAACCATCACGGCGATGAAGCCGGCGACCAGGTGGGGAAGGGCAAAGGGCATGGTGACGTCCTTGTGGGGTTGTGACGGCTTGTGCGTTATTGCGTACAATATTGCTTCAGACTATATCGCTGTGCGCTATAGCGCACAAGGCGATTCAAGCAAGCGCAACAAAGAGGCAGTCATGCAAGAGATGAATCAGCATCTGGCCCAACGTCTAAAAGGCTTGCGCAGCGAACTGGGCTGGAGCCTGGATGTAGCGGCGCGGGAAACGGGAGTGAGCAAGGCCATGCTGGGCCAGATTGAGCGGGGGGAGTCGAGCCCGACGGTGGCCACGCTGTGGAAGATTGCCACCGGCTTTCGAGTCTCTTTCTCCAGCTTTATCGAGCCGGCTCCCACGGCGCAGGACGATGTGCTTTATCGCACCGCCGATGCCATTCGCCAACAACCGGCGGGAGAAGGCATGCAGGTCGCTCCCCTCTTCCCTTATGAGGGGCGTTTTGGTTTCGAATTGTTTGAGCTGACTCTGTTGCCCGGCTATCAACGAGAGTCAGAACCCCATGAACCTGGGGTGACCGAACATGTCATCGTCATCAGCGGCCAGATGGAAGTGCTGGTGGAAGGGGAGTGGCGCTCCTTGACGCAGGGGGAGGCGGTGCGTTTCGCGGCCGACCGCCCCCATGGCTATCGAAATCAGGGGGTGGCCCCTGCCATCTTCCACAATCTGATCCACTATCCGGCCAGCAGATCTTGACCCTCACGGGTCAGCCAGGACGCCCATCTGCCCGGGGGCTGGTCAGTATGGGGGTATAGACCCAGACAAACAGAGCATATGCCAGGCTCCAGGCAAGGCCGCTCAGGTTCCAGCCGTACAGGGTATAGGCAGGCCAGAGCAGCGGGATCAGCACCCGGAGCAGGGTGGCCATGATGACCAGCCCGAACGCGCACTGGATCCTGCGCCCCACCTGCAAGGCTCGACCGCTGTGGCCGAGGGAGACCCTGGCTATCATCCCCAGGATCATGGTCCCCATGCAGCCGGCACTGAGCAGGTGGCTGGCCAGCGACAGGCTGATGGGCAGGCCGGCAGCCAGAGCTCCAAGGGCGAGCAGACCGAGAGGAATAAACAGGTAGGCTAGGTGCAGCGACCACAAGAGGGGTTGGCCAAGGGTGGACGGCAGTCGCCAACGCAGCTGGCGCCACAAGTGCAAAACGGTCGCCACCATATATAGAGGAAGCATATAGAGGCTGGTCACCCATGGGGTGGGTAGCAGCAGCCAGCTCACCAAGGTGAGCCACAGCGTGGCAAGGGAAGCCCGCTCCAGCCAGAGAATAGGGACGGATTTTTCCATCCCGGTGGCTCTGGCGGTAAAGAAGGGAATGACTCGTCCTCCCATCACGGCGATCAGGGTCGTGAACAGCAGCACAGTGGTGATGAGCAGATGTTCCATGTCTGCCCACTGTGTCTGCCACAGCCAGCTGGCGGCGTTGAGCAGGGTCAGAACGACAAGCAGAGGCACAAAGAAGAGGTTGCGCCACTGCCTGGTTACCACTATGGGTTTGGCCAGATACCAGGCGCAAAGAGGCAACCAGAGCAGGTCTGCCGCCATCAAGAAGGTGTTGTGTTCACCCAGCCA
>NZ_CP077394.1:4602500-4844434 GCF_019048665.1 Aeromonas sp. FDAARGOS 1408
GACGCCAGTTGCGCTGGAGCCGTCCTTGAAATACCACCCTTGTATGTTTGATGTTCTAACGCAGGGCCCTGAATCGGGCTCGCGGACAGTGCCTGGTGGGTAGTTTGACTGGGGCGGTCTCCTCCCAAAGAGTAACGGAGGAGCACGAAGGTTGGCTAATCCTGGTCGGACATCAGGAGGTTAGTGCAATGGCATAAGCCAGCTTAACTGCGAGACGGACAGGTCGAGCAGGTACGAAAGTAGGTCATAGTGATCCGGTGGTTCTGAATGGAAGGGCCATCGCTCAACGGATAAAAGGTACTCCGGGGATAACAGGCTGATACCGCCCAAGAGTTCATATCGACGGCGGTGTTTGGCACCTCGATGTCGGCTCATCACATCCTGGGGCTGAAGTCGGTCCCAAGGGTATGGCTGTTCGCCATTTAAAGTGGTACGCGAGCTGGGTTCAGAACGTCGTGAGACAGTTCGGTCCCTATCTGCCGTGGGCGTTGGATGATTGAAGGGAGTTGCTCCTAGTACGAGAGGACCGGAGTGAACGAACCTCTGGTGTTCGGGTTGTCACGCCAGTGGCACTGCCCGGTAGCTAAGTTCGGAATCGATAACCGCTGAAAGCATCTAAGCGGGAAGCGAGCCCTGAGATGAGTCATCCCTGACCCCTTGAGGGTCCTAAAGGGCCGTTGGAGACCACAACGTTGATAGGCGGGGTGTGTAAGTGCAGCGATGCATTGAGCTAACCCGTACTAATTACCCGTGAGGCTTAACCATACAACACCCAAGAAGTGTTCTAAGGCTTGTAGCAGATACCGAGAACGAATAACTAAATCAGCTTTTTCAGATTGAAGATTTTTGCCTGGCGGCAATAGCGCAGTGGAACCACCTGACCCCATGCCGAACTCAGAAGTGAAACGCTGTAGCGCCGATGGTAGTGTGGCATTCGCCATGCGAGAGTAGGACACTGCCAGGAACCCAATTGAAGAAGCCCGCTCATCTGAGCGGGCTTTTTTATTGCCTGAAATTCAGCTTGATTCATGTTTGACTGCTGTTCTTCGATGCATGAGCAGTGCCTGTCTCACACCTTATTCCCCACTCGGCTCTCCTCTGCCGAAACCCGGCGTCAGAGCTGCAATTAGGGTTGTATCTGCTTCATAACTCGGTAGAGTAAAGGGCATCTTGGGTTGGCCCGTACTCTCTCATGCTCGTTTCTCTGGTACGGATGCAACTTGGCCTGCTTTTATCAACCTTACGTCAGTGGTATCGATATGGAACAAGTAAACAAGTCCACCTTCAGCGATGTACTGGAATATGTGCGTATGTCCCGTCGTCAGAACAAGCTCAAGCGTGAAATTGCAGACAATGAGAAGAAGATCCGTGACAACCAGAAGCGGGTGCTGCTGCTCGACAACCTGAGCGATTACATCAAGCCTGGCATGAGCATCGATGAGGTTCAGGCCATCATCGCCAACATGCGCGCCGACTATGAAGAGCGCGTTGATGATCACATCATCAAAAACGCCGAGCTCTCCAAGGAGCGTAAAGACCTGAGCTCCAAGCTCAAGGCGATGAGCTCCAGCAAGTAAGCTCGCTCATTATTCTCCCAAAACACCGGCCCATGGCCGGTGTTTTGCTTTCTGCCATCAGCTCGGATCTCTCGCCGCTCTGCAACAATCGGCTCCCCTTTTCATGATCGCCCTGTTACCATCACTACAAAGCGGTCAATAGATTTCAAGCCATTGACTTGAAACGACTAAGCTTGAGTGAAACACAATAAATTGCGCAACCATGGTGGGGCTGATATGGGCGCATCAGAACAGACGGATTTGAACAAAGTGGCATATCAGGATTCATCTGTCCCAAGCGCGGACGGGAAGTACAAGCGCAAGCGTCGTCCCTGGTGGCGCTGGCTGTTCTGCTTTCTCTTTTTGCTGTGCCTGGCCGCCGTGATTGCTATGGTGGGCTATGAGATGCAGACGTCGCGCCTGCAGTCGCAGGAGATCTCCCGCTATGCCGCCAAGCTGACCTATCAGGTCGAGCCCGGTCTCAGCAAGCAGATTGCCTTCCCCGAGGATGGCCCCTTCGACAAGCGGCTGGGTTATGTGCTGCTGCCCATGATGCAGGAGCGTCTGCTGCAGCGTGGCTATCAGGTCAGCGAGCAGGTGCATTTCTCCGATGCCTTGTATGACTACGCCAGCCGCGGCTTCTTCGTCCCCTATACCGAGAAGGTTCAGGCCGGTCTGACCCTGCATGATTGCCGGGCGGAACCCTTCTATCAGTTCAAGTATCCGACCCACTATTATCCGGACTTTGCCTCCATCCCGCCGCTGGTGATCCAGTCGCTGCTGTTCATCGAGAACCGCGATCTGCTCAGCAATGAGCATCCGCTGGCCAACCCGGCCGTGGACTGGCCCCGTTTTGCCAAGGCGGCCATGTCCCAGGTGGGCAAGGCGCTGGATATGCAGGATCAGTCGGCCGGCGGCAGTACCCTGGCGACCCAGGTCGAGAAGTACCGCCACTCGCCGGATGGCCTGACGCTCTCCCCCACCGAGAAGATCCGCCAAATGGCGTCCGCCAGCGTGCGGGCTTACCGGCTTGGGCCGGAGACCCTGGAGGCACGCAAGCTGGTTGCCTGGGCCTACCTCAACTCGGTGCCACTCTCGGCGGCCCCCGGTTATGGCGAGGTGCACGGTCTGGGTGATGGCCTCTGGGTCTGGTTCGGTGCCAATGTTGACGAGGTGAACCGGCTGCTGGATCCCGCTCGCAACCAGGATGCCTCGCTGGCGGAGCAGGGGCTGGCGCTGCGTCAGGTAGTCTCGTTGATGATTGCCCATCGCCGCCCATCCTATTACCTGGCTCAGGGACGAGAGGCACTGGCCACTCTGACCGACAGCTATCTGCGCCTGTTCGTGCAGGAAGGGATGATCACCCCGCCGCTGATGGAGGCTGCGCTGAAGGCCAAGATCACCTTCCGTGATTTCCTGCAGTCCCCCGCGGTGACCAAGGTCAACAACAACAAGGGGTTGCAGGTTGCCCGTACCCGTCTCAGCCGTCAGCTCGGGGTGCAGCTCTACGATCTGGACCGGCTCGATCTGACGGCCGATACCAGCCTCAACATGCCGCTGCAAAACGAGGTTTCCCATTACCTGCAACAGTTGGCTGATCCGACGTTTGCCGCTCAGGTCGGCCTGTTTGGTGAGCGCCTGCTCTCGCCGGAGAAGACGGGGGATGTGAAGTACAGCTTCACCCTGTTCGAGAAATCGCCTCAGGGCTTCAAGGTGCGGGTGCAGACCGACAACACGGATCAGCCGTTTGACATCAACGAGGGCAGCAAGCTGGAGCTGGGCTCTACCGCCAAGCTGCGGGTGCTGACCACTTATCTGGAGATCGTCTCCGAGCTGCACGACAGTTATGCCGGCATGTCGGCCGAGAGCCTGCGCAAGATAGAGGTGTCGGATCAGGACAACATCAGCCGCTGGGCCGTCTCTTACCTGATGACTGCCAAGGACAAGAGCCTGCCCCTGATGCTGGAGGCTGCGCTGGATCGTAAGTATTCCGCCAGCCCGAACGAAGGGTTCTTCACCGGTGGCGGCATGCACACCTTCAACAACTTCCGGCGCGAAGACAACGGCCGTATTCCGGCCATTCGCGACGCCCTGCGCGAGTCCATCAACCTGCCGTTCGTACGCTTGATGCGCGACATCGTTCGCTACAGCCTCTATCGGGAGGGCAACCGCGCCCAGTTGCTCAAGGATGACAAGGATCCGCGCCGCACCGAATATCTGGCCAAGTTTGCAGACAAGGAGGGGCAGACCTATCTGCTGCGCTTCTGGCGTAAATACCGTGGCAAGACTCCGGAGGAGCAGCTCGACACCTTCCTGGATGGCCTCAAGCCCAGCGCCGTGCGCCTTGCAGCCGTGCACCGCTACCTGATGCCGGATGCCTCGCAGGAGACCTTCGCGGCCTTCCTGGCCAAGCGTCTGCCTCGGGAGAAGCTGAGCGAGAGGCGCATCGAACAGCTCTACACCAGCTATGGCCCCGGCAAGTATTCGCTGCCGGATCAGGGCTATATCGCCCGGGTACACCCGCTGGAGCTGTGGTTGCTCTCCTATCTCAAGGAGTTTGACAAGGCGACCTTCGCCGATGCCGTCGAGGCGAGCCGGGACGAGCGTCAAGAGGTCTACAGCTGGCTGTTCAAGACCCGTCACCGCAGCGCCCGGGACAGCCGGATCCGCACCATGCTGGAGGTCGAGGCCTTCCTCGATATCCATCAGCGCTGGGCCAGACTGGGCTATCCGTTCGATCACCTGGTACCGTCGCTGGCAACCGCGCTGGGCAGCTCAGGCGACCGCCCTGCTGCGTTGGCCGAGCTGATGGGGATCATCCAGAATGGCGGCATCCGCGCGCCGACCCTGCGCATCGAGCACCTCTCGTTTGCCAAGGGCACGCCGTTCGAGACAGAGTTCACGCCGGCGCAGACCGAGGGGACCCGGGTATTGCCGGTAGAGGTGGCCACCGCCCTGCGCAACGCGTTGTCGAAGGTGGTGGAAGGTGGCACCGCCAGGCGCATTGCCGGTGCCTTTGCCCTGCCGGACGGCACAGTGCTGCAGATGGGGGGCAAGACGGGGACCGGTGACAACCGGATCGAGACGGTGGGCCGCTACGGCAACGTGACCAGCTCGCTGGCCCGCAACCGGACCGCGACCTTCGTCTTCTACATCGGGGATGATCACTTCGGCACCCTGACGGCCTATGTGCCCGGCAGCCAGTCCGACAAGTTCCGCTTCACCTCGGCCCTGCCGGTACAGGTGCTCAAGGGGATGGCGCCGCTGCTGATGCCCTATCTGCAACCGGAAACCCACACCCAGTGCGTAGCGGGTAACTGACGCGTCACGCCATGAAAAACGGGGCCGTATAGGCCCCGTTTCATTTTGTGTTGACCGCCACCTGTCGGCGAACGTGAGTCATCACTTACAGCAGATCTTCGATCTCGCCGCGCAGATACTGGTACATTTCGCGATAGGCCACCGGCGGCTTGTTCAGCTCCCGCTCCTTGTTGGCGGTGCGGATCAGCTGGCGCAGCTTCTGGCGGTCCAGCTCGTGGAACTGGGACATCAGCTCGTTGAGGGCGCTGTCGCCTTCGTTGATCAGCCGCTCGCGCCACTGTTCCAGCCGGTGCAGGCGGGCGTTGACGGTGGAGTGGCGATTCTTGATGATGGAGAGCGCCTCGACGATGGGCTCCACATCGCGGCTGCGCATCAACCGGCCGATGAACTGCAGGTGGCGGCGGAAAGACTCGTCCTTCTTCGGCTTGAGCTTGCGGCCCAGCTCGACCGCTTCGGCCAGCTCCTCATCCAGCGGGATCTTCTCCAGTTCGCTGTGGCTGAGGGAGACGATCTCTTCCCCCATTTTCTGCAGCGCCTCGGCATCACGCTTGAGCTGGCTCTTGCTGGGGCCCCAGTCTTCCCACTCGTTGTCGTCTTGATATTGACTCATCGGTCTCTTGATTCCTGTCATTCACGTTTGGCGGATATGTTACCAGCTTCTCCCGCTGGGCGCAGGGGTCTGATATGCTTAGCCCCTTTCCTTCCTTCATACAGATGTGAGTTATGGATCAGCAAGACCAAATCCGCCAGGATCAAGCCCATCTCGAGGCCGTGGTTGCCGAGGCCCTGGATATCGCCAAGGGACTGGGCGCCTCGCTGGCCGAAGTCTCCATCAGCAAACAGACCGGGCTGTCGGTCAACACCCGCGGTTGTGAACTGGAAAGCATCGAATTCAACAAGGATGGCGCGCTCGGCATCGCCGTCTATCGCGATGGCTGCAAGGGATCCTCGTCCACCACGGATCTGAGCCCGTCGGCCATTCGCGCCGCCGTGGAAGCGGCCATGGAGATTGCGCGCCATACCTCCCCTGACGAGTGCGCCGGTCTGGCAGATGCAGATCTGCTGGCCTGGAACGCCCCGGATCTGCAGCTGTGCCACCCGGTCGCGCTGGATCCCCAATATGGCATCGAGCTGGCCACCGAGTGCGAGCGGTTGGCGCTGGGGCGCGATGCCCGTATCAAACACTCCGACGGCGCTGGTTTCTCCAGCCACCTCGGCATCAAGGTCTATGGCAACAGTCATGGCTTCGTCAAAGGCTATGCCGCCTCGCGCAACTCCCTGAGCTGCGTGCTGATCGGCGAGCAGGACGGCGACATGCAGCGCGACTACGGCTACTCCTCCAGCCGTACCCTGGAGGGGCTCTGGAGCCCGCAGCGCATTGCCGATGAGGCGGTGGAGCGCACCCTCTCTCGTCTGGGGGCCCGCAAGATCAGCACTCGCCACGCTCCCGTGCTGTTCCATCCCGATACGGCGGCCGGGCTCTGGGGTCATCTGGTGATGGCCATCAGCGGCGGCAACCTCTACCGCAAGTCGAGCTTCCTGCTGGACAAGCTGGGCAAGCAGATCCTGCCCGAATGGCTCACCATCCAGGAGTTCCCCCACCTGCTGGGGGGGCTCGCCAGTACCCCGTTCGATGGGGAAGGGGTGCTTACCCGCGACATGGACATAGTGCGCAATGGCGAGCTGATGAGCTGGCTGCTTACCTCCTACTCCGCCCGCAAGCTGGGGCTGACCAGCACAGGCCACGCCGGCGGCATCCACAACTGGCAGGTCTCCAGCACAGGTCAGGATTTCAATGGCATGCTCAAGGAGATAGGCACCGGCCTGCTGGTGACCGAGTTGATGGGGCAGGGGGTAAACATCGTCAATGGCGACTACTCCCGCGGCGCCGCCGGTTTCTGGGTGGAGAATGGCGAGATAGCCTATCCGGTCGAAGAGATCACCATCGCCGGCAACCTGGCCGAGATGTTCAGCCACATAGTGGCGGTGGGCAGCGACGAAGATGAGCGCTCCAGCCTCAAGACCGGCTCTGTGCTGGTCGAGAATATGAAGCTGGCCGGCCACTGATCCCGGCATCAGCGGATTGCAGCCATGAAAAAGGCCCCTCGCACAGCGAGGGGCCTTTTTGTATCGGCTTTGCTCAGGGGCAGCAATCAGCCCTTGATGCGCTCGATGCGGCCGCCGAGGCCTTGCAGCTTCTGCTCGATGTCTTCGTAACCACGGTCGATGTGGTAGATGCGATCGACTATGGTAGAGCCTTCGGCCACGAAACCGGCCAGCACCAGACTGGCGGAGGCGCGCAGGTCGGTTGCCATCACCTGGGCACCCTTGAGCTGCTCGGTGTCGCGGCAGATGGCCACATTGCCCTGCAGTTCGATGTCGGCGCCCATCCGTACCAGCTCGGGTACGTGCATGAAGCGGTTCTCGAAGATGGTCTCGGTGACCATACCGGTGCCCTTGGCTACCGCGTTCAGCACGGTGAACTGGGCCTGCATGTCGGTCGGGAAGGCCGGGTAGGGAGCGGTCTTGATGGTGACCGGCTTGAGGGTGCGACCGGTCATGTCGAGGGTGATCCAGTCTTCACCCTTCTCAATCAGGGCGCCAGCCTCTTCCAGCTTGACCAGTACCGCTTCCAGCAGGGTCGGATCGGTCTTGCGGCAGGTGATCTTGCCGCCGGTGACCGCTGCGCCTACCAGGAAGGTACCGGTTTCGATACGGTCGGGCTGGACGCTGTAACTGCCACCGTGCAGACGCTCGACACCGTCGATGATCAGGGTGTCGGTGCCAGCGCCCTGGATCTTGGCGCCCAGCGCGTTGAGGAAGTTGGCCAGATCGACCACTTCCGGCTCGCGCGCGGCGTTTTCGATCACGGTACGGCCGTCAGCCAGGGTGGCGGCCATCATCAGGTTTTCGGTACCGGTGACGGAGACCATGTCCATCAGGATGTGGGCACCCTTCAGGCGACCGTCGACGCGGGCCTTGATGTAACCCTCCTCGATGACGATCTTGGCGCCCATCAGCTCCAGACCGTGCACGTGCAGGTTGACCGGACGGGCACCGATGGCGCAGCCGCCGGGCAGGGAGACGTCAGCCGCGCCAAAACGGGCGGCCAGCGGGCCCAGCGCCAGGATGGAGGCGCGCATGGTCTTCACCAGCTCGTAGGGGGCGACGTGGTTGTTCACGGCGCCGGTCAGCACGGTCACGTTGCCGTTCACCTTGGTGGTGGCGCCCAGCATCTCCAGCAGCTTGATGGTGGTCCCCACGTCTTTCAGACGCGGCACGTTGGAGAGGTGGATCTCCTCGTCACACAGCAGGGTGGCGAACAGGATCGGCAGAGCGGCGTTCTTGGCGCCAGAGATGGTCACTTCGCCGTTGAGAGTACAACGACCATCGATCTTGAATTTGTCCATTTACGTTTGATACCAAATCAGGAGGGCAGTAGAAATTTACGTTCGCGTTTCCACTCGGCATCGGTAAAGGCCTTGATGGAGAGTGCGTGAATGGCGTTGCTGGCGATCTTGTCCATCAGCGGGGCATAGATGGCCTGCTGCTTCTTGACCCGGCTCATGCCGTCAAACATGTCACCGACGGCGATCACTTGGTAGTGACTGCCATCCCCTTTGACATGGACTTCGGACAATGGCAGAGCCTCGAGGAGTATCGCTTCAATTTCAGAGACTTGCATTATGCGTCCTCAGTTGTGAGCGGGGTTGATTGAAACAATCCGGCCACTCCGTAGAGGTTGGCCAGGGTATAGAAATCAGCGGAGGCGCCCACCAGTTGCGGTGTGGTGCCTCGTGCCAGAGCGGCTTTGGCCCATTTGACCAGCAGGGCCAGCCCGGCGGAATCCAGCGTGGTCACGTCGCCGAGCTCGATCTGGTCTTCCTGCCACCAGTCAGCCCGCCGTTGCCACAGCTCAATCACCTGAGCCGCCTGCAGCTCGCCGCTCAGTCTCATGACTTGAGCACCAACGGCTTGGCATTGTGGGCGCGCAGCTGGGCGATCACCGCATCGATGCCGTTCTGGCGAATGAGGCCACCCAGCTCGTTCTGTTTGGCAGAGAGCAGGCTGATCCCCTCGGCGACCATGTCGAAGGCTTTCCATTCGCCGGTCTTGTTGTTCTTGCGCAGCTTGAACTCGAGGAAGATGTCCGGCTTGCCGGCCTCTTTCACGCTGACGTTGACGGCGGTGATGTTGCTGTCACCGGCGGCCTTGCCCGGCTCGACCTTGACGGTCTGCTTGTCGAAATGGGCCAGGGCGTCGGCGTAGGAGCTCACCATGTACTCGGTGAACACCTCGACGAAGGCGTCACGCTGGGCCGGGGTGGTCTGCTTGATCTGGTTGCCGAGCACCTTGTAGGCGGCGAAGCGGTTGTCCACGTAGGGCAGCAGCTCTTCGCGGATGATCACCCGCAGGTGATCCGGGTTGCTCTTCACCTGAGCCTGATCGGATTTCAGGCGAGCGAAGGTCTGCTTGGCAGCCTGATCCACCAGGGCGTAGGGGTCGGTGGCGTCGGTGGCTTGCGCGGTCAGGGAAAACAGCATGCTGGTCATCAGGCCCAGCAACAGGGCGATCTTCTTGAACATGGTTACTCCTTACTTGCTGTCTGACTTGGTGTCGGAAGACTGGCTGTAGAGGAATTTGCCAATCAGGTCTTCCAGCACAATGGCGGATTTGGTGTCTTCAATCATGTCGCCATCCTTGAGCATGCTGGTGCCCATCTCCTCATCGGTAAAACCGGGTACCAGGCCGATGTACTGCTCACCCAGCAGGCCTGAGGTCAGGATGGAGAGGGTGCTGGTCTCGGAGAACTCGCCGGCGCTCTTCTGCATCTGCAGGGAGACGACCGGAACCTGGCTCTTGGCGTCCAGGCTGATGTCGCTGACCCGACCGACCACCACGCCGCCCACCTTGACCGGAGAGCGTACTTTCAGGCCGCCGATATTATCGAAATGGGCGCGCAGGGTATAGGTTTCTCCTTCCGGTTTGAAACTCAAACCGGCCACTTGCAGTGCCAATGCCAGAATGGCACCGATGCCGGCCAGCATGAAGGTGCCAACCAGGAATTCTACTTTGCTGAACTTCATCTTTACCTTATCCAAACATGACTGCGGTGAGTATAAAATCCAGGCCGAGCACGGCCAGGGAGGAGTGGACCACGGTACGGGTCGTGGCCTGACTGATCCCGGCCGAGGTCGGCTTGGCATCATAACCGTTAAAGAGCGCAATCCAGGTGACCACCAGGGCGAAGATCAGGCTCTTGATGGCGCCCTGCATGATGTCATCCTGCCAGTCGACGGAGGCCTGCATGGCGGACCAGAAGCCCCCCTCATCGACCCCCAGCCAGTCCACCCCGACCAGCTTGCCGCCAAAGATGCCGATCAGGCTGAACATGAAGGCCAGCAGCGGCATGCTGATGACCCCGGCCCAGAAGCGCGGTGCCACCACCCGACGCAGCGGATCCACCGCCATCATCTCGAGGCTCGAAAGCTGCTCGGTGGCCTTCATCAGACCGATCTCGGCGGTGAGGGCGGAGCCCGCACGACCGGCAAACAGCAGGGCGGTCACCACCGGGCCCAGCTCCCGCAGCAGGGAGAGGGAGACCAGCGGGCCCAGGCTCTGCTCGGCGCCAAAGTCCTTCAGGACGTTGTAGCCCTGCAGCGAGAGCACCATGCCGATGAACAGGCCCGACACCAGAATGATGGCGACTGACTGCACCCCGACCACATAGAGCTGCTGTACCAACAGCGGAAAGTGCTTGCGCGGCGCGGGTTTGCCCGCCAACGCGTGAAACAACATGATGGTGGCGCGGCCGATGGCGCTGATGAACCGCACCCCGCTTCGCCCCAGTTTGCTTACCTGGCTTGTCAACATCAGAGATCCTGTAGCAGCTCGCCTGCCGGAAAATGAAACGGAACAGGACCGTCGGGCAGTCCCTTCAGGAACTGCTCGACCTCGGGATTGTGCTCCTCGCGCAGCTGGGCCGGCGTGCCGTGCGCCACAACCTTGCGGTTGGCGATGATATAGGCGTAGTCGGCGATGCTCAGCACCTCCTTCACGTCGTGGGTGACGATGACGGAGGTGATACCGAGGGCATCGTTCATATCCTTGATGAGCTTCACCAGCACCGCCATGGTGATGGGATCCTGGCCGACGAACGGCTCGTCATACATGATGAGGTCCGGATCCAGCGCGATGGAGCGGGCCAGCGCTGCGCGTCTGGCCATACCGCCGGAGAGCTCGGAGGGCATCAGCTTTGCCGCGCCGCGCAGGCCCACCGCTTGCAGCTTCATCATGACGATGGTGTGGATCAGCTCTTCTGGCAGGCCGGAGTGCTCGCGCAGCGGGAAGGCCACGTTGTCGTACACCGTCATGCCTGTAAACAGGGCGCCGCTCTGGAACAGCATGCTCATCCGCTTGCGCACTTCGTACAGGCGCGAGCGGGAGAGGGTGGAGATATCTTCCCCGTCAAACAGGATATGACCGGACTCGGGCTTGAGCTGGCCGCCGATCAACCGCAGCAAGGTGGTCTTGCCGATGCCGCTGGGGCCCATGACCGCAGTGACCTTGCCACGGGGAATGGTCAGGTTTATCCCGTCGTATAACAGCCGATCTCCGTGACTGAAGGTCAGGTCGGAGATGGTGATCAGGTCATCGTTCAAACAATTGTCCATCCGGTGTAAATGAAGAGCGAATTTTATGGGCTAGTCTAGGTCTAAGCAACAGCAAGGAACAACTATTGAACAGTCTGCCCATCCAGACGCGCGACAGTTTTTTGTAACCAATTGTCTCTCTTTTACGCCCAAGAAGTATCCGATTCGCTTATCTCGACAGACTTTTTTATAATCCCGCAGCAAATTTCAGCCCGGAGCTGTGCCTTTATGTCTGTAAAGTCTGAAAAAGTGTCTGAACTGTTCGATTTTCGTCGCAGCGCCCGTACCGTGCTGGACATTGAGAAACAAGCAATTGATGGACTCTACCAGTACCTGAACGATGCCTTCGATCAGGCGTGCGAGATGATACTGCGCTGTAGTGGCAAGATAGTGGTCACCGGCATGGGCAAGTCAGGTCATGTCGGAAGCAAGATAGCGGCGACCCTGGCCAGCACCGGCACGCCCGCCTTCTTCCTCCATCCGGGTGAAGCCAGCCACGGCGATCTGGGGATGATCTCCGGCGGTGATCTCATTATCGCCATCTCCAACTCCGGTGAGAGCGACGAGATCCTGGCCCTGCTGCCAGTACTCAAGCGCCGCGGCATTCCGCTCATCTGCATGACCGGCAACCCGGCCTCCACCATGGCAAAAGAAGCCAACGTGCACCTGTGCATCAAGGTGGAGAAGGAAGCCTGCCCGCTGGGGCTGGCGCCGACCTCCAGCACCACCGCGACCCTGGTGATGGGCGATGCGCTGGCGGTGGCCCTGCTGGAAGCCCGCGGTTTTACCGCCGACGATTTTGCACTCTCTCACCCGGGCGGGTCACTCGGCAAGCGCTTGCTGCTGCGAGTCGGCGATCTGATGCACAGCGGCGAGCTGTTGCCCCAGGTGGGGATAGATGCCACCATCAGCCAGGCACTGCTGGAAGTGAGCCGCAAGGGACTCGGCATGACGGCGGTGGTTGATGGCAACGGCGTGCTGGCCGGCCTGTTCACCGATGGCGACCTGCGCCGCATTCTGGATCTGCAGGTGGATATCCATCACACCCCGATCAGCCGCGTCATGACGGTGAACTGTGTTACCGTTGGACCAGAGATGATGGCGGCCGAGGCCGTCAAGCTGATGGAAACCAGAAAGATCAACGGATTACTGGTCGTGGATGGCGACAAGCGCCCGCTGGGGGCCTTCAACATGCACGATCTGCTGAAAGCCGGAGTAATTTGATGCAAAACGTACCGACCCTCTATGGTCCGGTGACGCGCAGCCAGTTTGATCAGGCGGCGCAAATCCGCCTGCTGGTGTGCGATGTGGACGGGGTGCTCTCCAACGGCCTCATCTACATGGGAAATGACGGCGAAGAGCTGAAAACCTTCTGTACCCGCGACGGCGCCGGCATGCGGGCACTGCTCAATGCCGGCATCGAGATTGCCATCATCACCGGGCGCAACTCCCGCATCGTCAGCGATCGGATGAAGAGCCTGGGGGTGCAGCACCTGGTGCAGGGGGCGGATCAGAAGCTGCCCCACTTCGAGGCGCTGCTGGCCAAGCTGGGACTGGATGCATCGCAAGCAGCCTATATGGGAGATGACACCATCGATCTGCCGGTGATGCAGGCCTGCGGCCTCGGCATTGCCGTGGCCGACGCCCATCCGCTGGTGCTAGCGCGCGCCGACATGGTGACCCGGCTGGCCGGCGGTGTGGGGGCGGTGCGCGAGGTGTGCGATCTCATCCTGCAGGCCCAGGGGCTGGGTGATTATCAGCCAGAGGCCTCGGTATGAGCAGACAGACCCTGTTGTTCGCCCTGCTGTTTCTGGTGGCGCTGGCGGCCTGGCAGCTCGGCGATATCGAGCTGGCGCCGGAGCCGACCACCAAGGTGGAAAATTATCAGCCGGACTTCACCGCCAAGAATCTGGTGACGACCCGCTTCAATGCCGAGGGGTTGCGCACTGAGCTACTGGAGTCCCGCTACGCGGAGTATTACCAGATCCTGGAACAGGCCACCTTCGACAAGCCGGTGGTCTACATGTTCGACAAGCAGGGTGAAGCCGAGTGGAGGGTCACCGCCGAGACCGGGGTGCTCAACACTGATGACAACGTGATCCTGCGGGACAAGGTGCATCTGGATGGTCTGCTACCCACCTCCTTCATCTCCACGCTGGATACCCCCTATCTGGAGCTGGATCTGGTGACCCAGAACGTGAGAAGCAATCAGCAGGTCAGCATAGTGGGTAAGGACTTCCAGACCGAGGGCGTTGGCCTGAAGGGTCATCTGGAACGCAAATATTTCGAATTACTGGATCAGGGCCATGCCATCTATTTCAATGAAAAACGCTAATCTGGCCCTCGCGGCCCTGCTGCTGTGCGGCACCGTGAGCGCCAAAGAGTCCGACTTTGCCGAGAAGGTCTATGTGGACGCGGTCAAGCAAGTGGCCGAGCTGCAGGACAATCGCATCACCTTCGAGCAGGATGTGACCATCACCCAGGGTTCCATCAAGATCAAGGCCGACAAGGTGGTGGTGATCCGCTCCGGCGAGAAGGGGGCCGAGGTGATGACGGCCTATGGCAAGCCAGCCACCTTCTTCCAGATCCTGGACAACGGCAAGCCGGTCAATGCCCACGGCAACAGCATCCGCTATGAGCTGAAGAACCGGCTGGTGACCATTACCGGCGATGGTCAGCTCAAGCAGGAAGACAGCCAGGTCAATGGCGATCTCATTCGCTACGACATCGTCAAACAGAAGATGGTTGCCGAGAGCAAGACCCCGAACCAGCGGGTCAAGACGGTGTTCCTGCCGGATCAGGTCGAGAGTTTCGACAAGCCGGCCGATCAGAAGAAGCAGGGAAAATAAGCCATGGCAGTGTTGAAAGCAGCCGGCCTGCAGAAGAGCTACAAGCGCCGTATGGTGGTCAGCGATGTGAGTCTGGAAGTGGGCACCGGTCAGATCGTCGGCCTGCTCGGCCCGAACGGTGCCGGCAAGACCACCTCCTTCTACATGATCGTGGGGCTGGTGCAGAGCGATGCCGGTCTCATCACCATCGATGATCAGGACATCAGCCTGCAACCCATGCATATCCGCGCTCGTAACGGTATCGGCTATTTGCCGCAGGAGGCTTCCATCTTCCGGCGTCTGTCGGTGTTCGACAACCTGATGGGGGTCATGCAGACCCGCAAGGGATTGAGCCGCGAGGAGCGGGAGGACAAGGTCCAGCAACTGCTGGAAGAGTTCAACATCACCCATATCCGCGACAGCCTGGGTCAGAGCCTGTCGGGCGGTGAGCGACGCCGGGTCGAGATTGCCCGTGCGCTGGCGGCGGAGCCGCGTTTTATCCTGCTGGATGAACCTTTTGCCGGGGTAGACCCCATTTCTGTGATAGACATCAAGAAGATCATCCAGCACCTCAAAGATAGAGGCCTGGGCGTCTTGATCACCGACCACAACGTCAGAGAGACTCTGGACGTATGTGAGAAGGCCTATATCGTCAGCCACGGCAAGATGATTGCCGAAGGTGCACCGGCGGAAATACTCGCCGATGAGCAGGTCAAGCGCGTCTATTTGGGCGATCAATTCAGTCTATAGTAAGGGGGCATCTCTTCATTTCCTGTGACGACTGCCTCGCTGACCATAAGGATATCCCGACGTAGATGAAGCCGACATTACAGTTGCGTCTCGGTCAGTCCCTGACCATGACGCCGCAATTACAACAAGCGATTCGTCTGCTCCAGCTCTCCACTCTGGAACTCCAGCAGGAAATTCAGCAAGCGCTCGACAACAACCCCTTGTTGGAGCAAGAGGAAAACGACGTTCAGGAGACCAGCCCGGTCGACCAGGTGGACGTCAGCCAGCTCGATTCCAGCGATGCCATGGCCCAGGACCAGATGCCGGACGAACTGCCGGTGGATACCACCTGGGAAGAGGTCTACTCGGCCGGCACGGCCCAGAGCGCAGGCCCCATCCATGACGGGGAAGACAGCATCTATCAGGGTGAGACCACCGAGAACCTGCAGGACTACCTGTTGTGGCAGATGCGCTTGACCCCGTTCAGCGACGTGGATGCCGCCATCGCCCTCGCCATCATAGATGCTATCGACGAATCCGGTTATCTGACGGTGTCGCTTGAGGATATTCAGGCGGCGGTGAGCAGCGAGGATGTCGAGGTGGAACTCGATGAAGTGGAGGCCGTGCTCAAGCGGGTGCAGCATTTCGATCCGGTCGGCATCGCCGCCCGCTCGGTGCAGGAGTGCCTGCTGATCCAGCTGGGCCAGTACTCCCCTGACTTGCCCTGGCTCAACGAAGCCAGGGAGGTGATCCTCGAGCACATGGATCTGCTCGGCAACCGCGATTACCGCACCCTGGCCCGCAAGACCAAGCTGAGAGAGAACGACCTCAAGGAGGTGCTGGATCTCATCCAGCAGCTGGAGCCGCGGCCCGGCAACGGCGTCATCCAGAGCGAATCCCAGTACGTGATCCCGGATGTTTCCGTGGTCAAGAAGGGCAACAAGTGGGTGGTCGAGCTCAACCCTGACTCGGCCCCGCGCATCCGGGTCAACGAAACCTATGCCGCCATGGCCAGACAGGCCCGCACCAGTCAGGATACCCAATTCATCCGCTCCCACCTGCAGGAAGCCAAGTGGTTCATCAAGAGTCTGGAGAGCCGCAACGACACCCTGCTCAAGGTGGCCAGCTGCATCGTCGAGCAGCAGCAGGGCTTCTTCGAATACGGTGAAGAGGCCATGAAACCCATGGTGCTCAACGA
This sequence comes from Aeromonas sp. FDAARGOS 1408, assembly GCF_019048665.1. Lineage (NCBI taxonomy): Bacteria > Pseudomonadati > Pseudomonadota > Gammaproteobacteria > Aeromonadales > Aeromonadaceae > Aeromonas > Aeromonas sp. FDAARGOS 1408. Next base: position 4,618,786 of record NZ_CP077394.1, read on the forward strand.
CATCGCCGAAGCGGTGGAGATGCACGAGTCGACCATCTCGCGGGTGACCACCCAGAAGTACATGCACACGCCGCGCGGCATCTTCGAACTGAAGTTTTTTTTCTCCAGCCATGTGAACACCGAGGGAGGAGGAGAGTGCTCATCGACCGCAATTCGCGCGCTCATCAAGAAGCTGGTCACGGCGGAGAATCCCGCCAAACCGCTAAGTGATAGCAAGATCGCGGATTTGCTGGCCGAACAGGGTATTATGGTGGCGAGACGCACGATCGCAAAGTACCGTGAATCCTTGTTGATCCCGCCATCCAATCAGCGCAAACGCCTGGTTTAGGCAAAACAAAAGGAAGACGTTATGCAAATCAACCTGACCGGACACCATGTCGAGATCACCGAAGCTCTGCGTGATTATGTGAACAACAAATTTGCCAAACTCGAGCGTCACTTTGACCACATCAACAATGTTCATGTGGTATTGAGCGTAGAAAAACTGAACCAGATCGCCGAAGCCAAGCTGCATGTCAGCGGGGGTGAGGTGTTCGCCAACTCGCAGCATGCCGACATGTATGCGGCGATTGATACCCTGCTGGACAAGCTGGATCGGCAGATCATCAAGCACAAAGATAAGTTAAACCAAAAATAACCATGCAACTTGAACACATACTGAGTCGGGACTGCACCAAAAGTGCGGTCCCTTGTACCAGCAAGAAACGCGCCCTGGAGATCATCAGCGAGTTAGCCGCTGAGCGCCTGGGGACCTCTCGTCAGGTACTCTTCGAGTGCCTGCTGGCGCGAGAAAAGATGGGCAGTACCGGGATCGGTGCCGGTATCGCCATTCCCCATGGCCGGATCGGCGACGAGTTTCCGCCGACCGCGATCCTGATGACCTTCGCAGAGCCTATCCCCTTCGATTCCATCGACAATCAACCGGTTGACCTGCTGTTTGCCCTGCTGGTGCCGGAAAGCGAGTGCAAGCAGCACCTCAAGACCCTTTCCCTGATGGCATCCAAACTGGGTGACAAGGCGGTATGCCGCCAGTTGCGCCAGGCAACCAGCGATGAAGAACTCTATCAGATCATGACATCGGCCTGAGATGCAGGCCCTTGCAATGACGCCAAGCGGTGAGGGAACAAGATGCAATTAATAGTGGTGAGTGGGCGCTCCGGCTCGGGCAAGACAGTTGCCCTGCGTGTGCTGGAGGATCTCGGTTATTACTGCGTGGATAACCTGCCGGTCAACCTGCTGCCCCAGTTGATCGTGTCGGTCGAGAGCCAGTATGACAAGCTGGCGGTCAGCATCGACGTGCGCAACCTGCCGGCGAGTTCCGACAAGCTGGAAACCCTGCTGGCTCAGGTACGCAACGAGGGGCGTGTGGAGTTCACGAGCTTCTTCTTCGATGCGGAAAACTCCACCCTGCTCAAGCGTTACGGCGAGAGCCGCCGGCTGCACCCCCTGTCGCGCAACAAGCTGTCGCTCGACGAGGCGATCCGGGAAGAGACCCACCTGCTGGCGCCGCTCTCCTCGACGGCCGATCTGCGCATCGACACCACCAACCTCAGCATTCACGACCTGAGCGAGCTCATCAAGACCCGGGTGCTCGGCAAGAAGGAGAACGAGCTGGTGCTGGTGTTCGAGTCGTTCGGCTTCAAGTACGGCATTCCCAAGGATGCCGACTTCGTGTTCGACGCCCGCTTCCTGCCCAATCCGCACTGGATCCCGGAGCTCAAGCCGTTTACCGGCAAGGATGAACCTGTAGCCCGCTACCTCTCCAGCCAGCCCGACGTGATGCAGTTCATCCTGCAGATTGAGAACATGCTGGCGACCTGGTTGCCCCACCTGGAGCGCAACAATCGCAGCTATGTGACGGTCGGGATTGGCTGTACCGGTGGTCAGCACAGATCGGTATTCATTGCCGAGCAGCTGGCCGGCGCCTTCCGCCTGCTGGGCAAGAACGTCCAGATCCGCCACCGCACCCTCGACAAGAGTGCGCCGCAATTTTGATGGACCAATAGGAAGATCAGATGACCGTCTCAGCCTCGGTGGAAGTGAAAAACAAACTGGGCATGCATGCCAGACCGGCCATGATGCTGTTCGAGCTGGTGCAGGGGTTCGATGCCCACGTGTTGCTGCGCAACGAAGAGGGGGTCGAGGCCGACGCGGACAGCGTGATTGGCCTGTTGATGCTGGACTCCGCTCAGGGCAAGCAGGTGGAAGTCCAGGTGGAGGGGCCCGAGGAAGTGGAGGCCCTGGCCGCTGTGGTGGCGCTGTTCACCTCGGGTTTCAACGAGGAGTAGCCGGCCCCTTCATGCTCAAGGTGCGCTGCGTGCCAGCGCCTTGAAGGCGGCAAAGTCCCGACAAGCCAGCAGATTTCTGCTGGCTTTTTCGTTCATCAACGCCAGGAACAGGTCGTAGAGCCCCATCGCCTCCTCATAGTCGGCCTTGGCGATGGCCAGCACGAAGATGAGGGTGGCGCTCTCGCCGTTGCCCCAGTCAATCCCCTGCGGGGCTAGCACGGTATAGACCAGGGTACGGCGTGCCAGCAGACCGAGGGAGTGGGGCAGGGCGATGCCGTCCCCCAGCAGGGTGGAGACGATCCGCTCCCGCTCCTGCAAGGATCCCCGAAAGCCGCTCTCCACCAGACCCTCCGCCTCCAGCTGGCTGCAGATGCGATCAAACAGCGCCTCCTGGCTGAGCGGTTCGCTGACCACCATGAAGTGGTCGGCATCGAAGTACTTGTCGAGCAGGTAGGGGCGGGTGCGATCGACCAGCACCAGCTTGCCGAGCTGCTCCAGCTGGTACTGGGTGGGGAAGGGTGCGACCTGCACCACGGGCACGTTCTTGTCGCTCACCTTGACGGTGCTGATGACGAAATCCTGCTCGACTCGCACCAGCCCTTCGTAATCCCGCACCGACTCCAGTGTGGTCAATTGCAGCTGGGGATACTCCCGCTTGATGCGAGCCTCCAGCACCCGGAAGGTGGCGTTGCCCGCATCGCACAACAGCAGCGCCTGGGGACGGCGGGTGTAGCCGATGTCGTAGTGACGCTCCAGTCCAACCCCTATGTGGATCACTAGATAGCCTATCTCGTGGTGGGTCAGCCGGTAAGGGGTCTGCTTGATCCACTCCGAGATGGCCGCCAGCGTGATGTCGTAGGCGAGGGGGTAATACTGCTTGATGTGGTCTGCCAGCGGATTGTGGCTGCCAATCTGGTATTTGACCCGCAGCAGCATGGCACTGATATGGGTCTGCAGGTCGGCCCGCAGTTGCAGGTCGCCGCGCAGGTCATAGGGGTAGTGCTGGTGGATGTAGGCCAGCAGATGCTCCACCAGCTGCTCGCTCTCGGCCGCCATGGCCGGGCTGAGCTGGGGGGCATCGGCGGTGAGGCGGGCCTGGATCTGGATGGCGAGGCAGGCTATCTCCTCTTCCCCCGGCGGGGTCAGGGTCGGCAGCTCACCATAGATGTCGCGGGCGACCGCCAGCAGCGGCGCCGTGAGATCTTCGCCGGTGAATTGGCGCAGCTCGTGGCCTGCCGCCTGGCGCAGCAGGGCGACGGCGCAGTAGATGGCGAGCTGCTGCAGGCTCTCGTCGGCCAGGCGCAGCTGGTGGTGGCCGAGCTGCTCGTGGATGTGATTGCCCACTACCTCCAGCGTCTTGCTGGGACAGAGGTTGGGCAGCAGGCTCTGCAGCGGGTTGCTGTGCAGCAGCTCCTGATAGAGCAGCTGGGTGAGGCAGGCGCGGATGGCCGTCTCTCCCCCCTGGATCCGCATCCCCTGCCTGGGTTTGCTGTCGATGGCGAGGTCGAAGTGGGCGAGCCGATCCCGCACCTCCGCCATGTCCCCCTGCAGCGCCGCCCGGCTCAGATACCAGGTGTCCGCCAGCTCGTCGAGCTTGATGCCCTGCTCCGCCGTCAATAGCAGGATCTGCAGGTGCAGCACCCGCTCGCGGCTGGTGCGAGGCAATCCGCTCTCCTGCTCCTGGGCCACCAGCAGCGCCTCGAACAGCTCCTGATTGTAGATCTTGAGCTGATAGCCGCTGCCGCGCTGGTGGATCAGGTGGGCGCCCCGGGTGGCGATGATCTCGTTGAGGGTCGCCACGTCGGTGCGCACGGTGCGGGTGGAGACGTTGAGGCGGCGGGCCAGCTCCTCCTGCGGCAGCGGTTCGGCGTGGAGCAGGGTGAGCAGTTGCTGGAGTCTGGGGTGGGGCAGCTTGGTCATGAGGGGGGATCGGACTCCTGTCGCGGAATAGAAAATCGATGTTAACAAGCGAGTCAATGACAAGCCAGGCACCGGCCAGTGATCGGACCGGTGCCTGAGGGCTGTCAGGCCAGCAGCCGCTTCACCGTGGCCAGCAGGGTCCGCACGTCCTCGGGACGGGTCTGACCGCTTGCGCTGTCGATGATGGAGCTGTAGATGTGGGGGATCATCTTCTCGACCCCGGCATCCAGCGCAATTCGCACTATCTCCTCGAAGTTGTCGAGATCGATGCCGCCGGTGGGCTCCAGCCAGAAGCCGTGGCGGGAACAGGCCTCGGCCACCGCCTGATACTCGGCGCGGCAGGTCAGCCCGCCCATGGGGAAGAACTTGACCGAGCTGCCACCCATGTCCTTGAGCAGGGCGATGGCGGTATCGATGGGGACAATCCCGTCCGGCTGCCCGGCGCTGAGCGGGCCTGTGGAGATCTTCACCATGCCCGGCGTACCGGTAGGGGAGATCAGCCCATTCACCAGCGTTTGCGATTGGCCGAGCAGCGCCCGGCTGGCGCCGACCCCGGTGAACACCTGGTTGACGTGCTGGGGCTGCAGCTGGCGAGCCAGCTCGGCCACCATGGCGGACTGGCGCGGATCGCCGGCCCCCAGCCCGATGGAGAGGGCATTGTCGATTAGCTTGGCGTAGGCCTGCATGTCGGCCACTGCGGAGGGCACATCCGGGTAGTTCTTGGAGAGCACGCCGACCAGCACGTGACCCTCGGCGGCTTCATAAATGTCGACGGCATTCTGTCGGGAGCCGGCCAGCACGTTGAGGCAGACCCGATCGCGGTAGTAATTGGGGGTAAGAGACATCAGTTGTTCTCCTGAACGAGGTGGGCAATGGCGGCATGGATCTGGTCGAGCTGGGGCAGGGTGACGCTGCGCACGTCGATCTCGATGTGCCCCTCGTTGGCCTTGTAGCCGCGGCAGTAGATGGCCGGCGTACCCTGTTGCAGACGGGCGACGATCTGCACTGTGGTCATGCCGATCTGCTGGTGGTCGAAGGCGATATCGGTGCGGGCGATGTCGCGCCCAGCGCTGTCCCACACCACCTTGGCGCTGACGCCGGGCAGCTGGTTGAGCCGCTCGATGAAGGGGGTCATCTTGGCGACCATGGCGGCGCCGCTCTCCTTCTCTTTGACCAGGTAGCGCTCGATGGCGTGGGTGAGGCCGAGGATCCCCTCCTTGCCCACCTTCATGGCACGGCCGATGCCGTTGGCCTGCTGCTTGACCCACTCCACGTACTGACGCTTGCCGAGTACCAGCCCGCTGGTGGGCCCTTCGATGGCCTTGGCGCCGCTGTAGATGACCAGGTCGGCCCCCAGGTTGTAGTAGAGACGCAGATCCTCCTCGGCCGCCGCATCGACGATGAGCGGGAGCCCGTGGGCCTTGGCCACCTCGGCTGCCTCGGCCACCGACAGAATGCTCTTTTGCACGCAGTGGTGAGACTTGATGTAGAGGATGGCTGCGGTATTGGCATTGATGGCGGCGGCCAGCTGGGCGGCAGAACACTCGTTGGCGTAGCCGGCCTCCACCACCTTGCCGCCCCCCAGGTTGACCATGGTGCCGACCGGGGCGCCGAAGTTGACGTTGTGTCCCTTGGGCAGCACGATTTCGCTCGGCACATTGTGGGCATGAGCATGCAACTGCTCGAGGCGGTAGGGGTCGCCGCGCACGATCACGGCGGCCACCGACTGGGCGATGCCGGCGCTGGCGCAGGAGACCACCACCGCATCTTCCACACCCAGCAAGCCGGCCAGGTAGGCGCCGGTCTTGTTGACCAGATCCTTCACCTCGAAGTAGTGGCCAAGGCCGAAGTTGACCGCATCGACCACCTCCTGCTCGGGGGTGGAGACGCCGAGAATGGTCATGCGCCCGGAGGCGTTGATCACCGGTTTGAGCTGATATTTCTCATACACAGAAGGCATGGTGTGATTTCCCATAGTGAGTCAGAACCAGTTCGCCACCGACCAGGGCGGCGAGGGGCAGCAACTGCTGGTCGCCATTGCGGGCGCCGGCTTCGGTATCGGTAAAGAGGGTGGGGCCGTTCATCACCTCGAACAGGGTCAGATCGGCATCGGCGCCCACCTCGAGTCGCCCCTTGCCGGACAGGCGCAGGGCATCGGCGGCATGGTGGGTGACGCAGGCCAGTACCTGCTCCAGGGTCATGCCGATGGTGAGAAACTTCGACATCACGTGGGCCAGGCTGTAGACAGGCCCCTTGATGCGGTTCTTGCAGTAGATGTCGGAGCTGATGGTGCGGGGCAGGATCCCCTGGGCAATGGCCAATTCCGCGACCTCGAAGCTGAAGCTGGCGCCGCCGTGGCCGATGTCGAGCAAGAGACCCCGCTGCATCGCCTCACGCACCGCCTGGCGCAGCTCGCCGGCCGGGGTCAGGATGCGATTGGGCTTGCCGTTGAAGCAGTGGGTCAGCAGATCGCCATCCCCCAGCAGGGCGACGATCTCGTCCAGATCCGGCGGCGTGTTGCCCACGTGTACCATCAGCGGCAGCCGACCGTGGGCCTGTTGCAGTGCCTTGGCCATGCGCAGCGGCTGCAGGCCGTTCTCACCCACCACGCTGCCGCTCATCCGCGCCTTGATGCCGACGATGAAGCCGGGGTGGCGGGCAATGGCCGCCGAGGCGAGATCCATATCGAGGTCCCGGCTGTCGGCCAGCTCGTTCTGGCGCAGCAGGCCGATGCGAGAGACGTTGAGCAGGGCGTGCACCCGGGTCTTGCAGCCGGCGGCGAGACGCTGGAAGTCATCCACGTCGTCGGCCCCGGTGCTGCCGGCGTCGATGACGGTGGTGACGCCGGACTCAACGCCCACCTTGTCCGGTTCATCGTGATAGAGGGGGGAGGCGGGGTAGCAGTGGGTGTGGCCGTCGATCCAGCCGGCGCTCACATGCACCCGGCCGCCGAGATCCAGGGTCTGCTGCGCCATGGCCGTCTCTGGCAGGGAGCCGAGGGCGGCGATTTTGCCCTGCTGGATGGCGATATCGACGAGCTGGCCATCTCCCTGGCGCCCCGCTCTGATGATGATGTCGTACATGCTGATGGCCTCTAGCGTGCCGCCCCGCAGGGCGGCGGATGGTTATGCAAGCGCAACCGGGAAGAAGGTACCCAGCAGCATGGCCCCCAGGATGGCGCCACCAGTGATGGGTTTGCCCCACACGTAGAACAGCAGCGCACCCAGCAGGGAGCCGATGCCGATGGGGATGGAGGCGCCCATGGCGGAGAGGATGATGAGGGGGCCGAGGAAGCGGCCCGAGCTGTTGCCAGCCCCCATCATCACATCCGCCCCGTAGGTGGAGTTGCTCTGGTTGATGGTGAACTTGCGCGCCAGGATGATCACATAGCCGATGGCCAGACCAATCACCATGCCGGTCACCAGCGAAGCGGGGAAGTTCTCCACCGGATAGATGATGCCGGCCCCCAGCAGCAGGGCGGGCACGCCGAGGCCGACCCCGGTCTGGATGGCACCGCCGATGTCCAGGATCCCCACCAGAGAGCCCTCGATGATGCGGGCGAACAGGAAGCTGGCGCCGAAGGCCGCCACCGCGCCGTAGGCGCCGGTGTCCATCCCGGCCTTGAGCATGGCGACGAAGGCCACCTCGTTGAAGGCGCCGACCCCGTACAGGTAGAACATGTGGGTACCGGCAAAGACCCCGGCCGAGAGCAGGCCGACGAAGATGGGGAAAGACCAGTCGGCATACCAGAAGTTGTTTTTCAGTTTCTCATCCACGGTGTGACCCCTTATTTGCCGCTCAGCAGGTTATGGACGTTTTCCAGCCACAGGGGAATGCCCAGATGGAAGGACTCGATGAGTTTCATGTCGAAGCCGCGGAAGAAGCCGCTCAGCACGAACAGCAGGACGATGGCGGCCATCATCACCTTGGTGACGTGGTTCCAGCCACTCTCTTCCACCCCCTTGCCGATCAGGATGCCGAGCACCAGACCCGGTACCGCGTTGCCCATGATGAGCTGGGCCAGACCGCCGAAGATAGTGGCCCAGAAGCCGGACTTCTTGCCCGCCTCGATGGCGGCCAGCCAGAAGATCACCGGCATGACGGTGTTGACCAGCAGGTTGGCGGCCGGCACCAGTACCTTGACCGCGGTGACCTGCAGGGCGGCCGGCACGGCGGCGGCGGTACTGTTGAGGAAGGCGACCACGATGGCACCTATGATGCCGCAAGCGATGGCCATCTTCTTCGGGTCATGCAGGGTGGTGGCGAGATCCCGGTTCTTGATCATCAGGGCTGCCGCGCCCCAGTTCGGCAAGATGCGGTGATCCACGTCCTGGGTGAAGGCGCCGGCTGCGACCGTGGAGGCCCAGGCGTTGAAGTAGAAGCCCAGACCAAACGAGAAATGGGAGGCGGGATCCCCTTCGCAGGAGTTGAGCTCGCCCAGGGTACGGAAGGCGCCCATCCCCTGCACGGTCGGGGCGTGGAACATCCGTGCAGCGCCGGCCCCCACCCCGACGCCAACCAGGCCGCCAATGATGAGTGACTTGATAAATATGATTAGAAACATCCCATGTATCCTTCTTGTGGCGGTGTTGCCGCGGGCGGCGTCACACCCGGGTAAAGGTCACCTTGTCGGTGTCCAGGCTGGTGACCCTGACCGTGATGGCGAGCCGAACCCGGTATTCGTGGCGCTGGCGCGGCAGGAAGAAGAACAGGAACTTCTCCACCCGGACCGACTCCTCGGCCTCGATCACCTCGATCTCGACCGGTTCGATGCGCAGCAGCACCCGCGGGTTGTCCTTGAGCAGCGTGGATTGCACCTGGCTGAGGGCGGCGGCGAACGCCTGCTGACGGGTCGCGCCCTTGCCGTTGACGGTGACCTGGGTGGTGAAGTCCTCTTTCATCAGGCGCGTCCGTGTTTCTTGGCAAACGCCTCGACCAGCTTCTGGCCCAGCTCTTCCTTGTCCATGAAGCCGAAGCCGAGCACCACGCACCCCTCGTTGATGGCGGTCACGCCCTCTTCGATGGAGCGCATGCCGTAGCGGCACTTGTAGCCGTACTTGGTCTGGGCCGTGATGGCGCCGGCGCCGCCGCTGCCGCAGAAGGAGATGCCGAGATCCGCCTGCTCCTTGTTCATCACGTCGCCGAGCTTCATGTCGGCGGCCATGCCGGGGATGACGGTCACGCTGGCACCGGCGGCTTCCGCGCCTGCACCGACTTTCTGGCCCTTGCCGAGGCGATCACCGATCACGAGTTTGATGGCTGTCATTTAGCATTCTCCTTTGACTGAACTGAGTTCGTTTTCTTTGGCTACTTCGAAATGGACGGACAAGAGGTGCGCCTCTTCATAGGCGAGCCGCTCCAGCCAGCTGACGACCTGCTCGGCCAGACGCAGGGAGAGGGGGGAGATCTCCTCGAACAGGCTGAGGTCGACCTCCGGCAGCGGCTCGCCACTGTGGGAGCGCCACACCATGGCTTTGACGTGAGAGGCCAGCATCTGCTGCTGTACCTCGTTGGGGCGGATGCCCTGTTCGGCCAGCAGGATATGGATGCGCGCCAGGATCTGGTCGGTTTGGCGCAACAGGGCAGGGCTGTCCGGGGTCAGGGGCTGGTCATGGGTCTCTGTGTGCAATGTCTGCTCTCCAAGGCTGGCAGAAGGGATAGCGTTACCCTAAGCCGGTCATGTTCGGGAGAGGAGGCACCGTTTTTCCGATTCGAAGCGGAAATTCGCGCGTCAGTTGGCCAATTGAAGCCGCTTTTGCGGCATCAAGCGGAAAAGAGAGCTCATTGGCGCCTATTTTGTGTGATCAGGGGCGCACTTGGCGTTGGATGAGGGGCTGGTGGCCCTTGGCTGAAACTGTGAGTCGCCTCACGGCCGGGAGGGGAAAAGGGAGGAGAAGGGGCGACTCGTCGCCCCGACCGTGGAGATGTCAGCTGGCGGTGGCCGCGCTGGCGCTGGCCCGGTTCTGGTAGCGCAGATCCTCTTCGATGGTGACCTCCACCTCCAGCGGTTTGCCGTCGCGGATCACCGAGATGGTGAGTTTGGTGCCGGGCCGGCTCTCGACGATCTTGTCCATGGCGGCCCGCACGCCGCTGATGGCCTCGCCGTTGATCTTGAGCAGCACGTCGCCCCGTCGCAGTCCGCCCTTGGTGGCCGGCCCGTTGGGATCCAGGCTCTCCACCACCAGGCCGCGCAGGTCACCCAGATTCATCATGCGGGCGACGATGGGATTGATCTCGACGCTGGAGATGCCGAGGTAGCCGCGGATCACCCGGCCGTTGGCGATCAGCTCGTCCATGATGCGCTTGGCCAGCTTGTAGGGAATGGCGAAGCTGATGCCGTAGCTCTCCTGATTGCCGTTGAGGTGGTAGGCGGCGGTGTTGATGCCCACCAGATCGCCGCGGGCATTGACCAGGGCGCCCCCCGAGTTGCCCTCGTTGATGGCGGCGTCGGTCTGCAGCAGATCCTGCCGGCCGTTGCTGTCCGGCCCCATGCTGGAGAGGCCGATGCGGCCGGTGGCGCTGATGATGCCCTGGGTGATGGTCTGGCCGACGTTGTAGGGGTTGCCGATGGCGAGCACCACGTCGCCCACGTCGGGCAGCCGCTCCGGATCCTGCGGGATCACCGGCAGGTTGTCCGACTCGATGTAGAGCACCGCCAGGTCGGTGAGCTGGTCGGTGCCGACCAGTTCGGCGCTGAACACCCGTCCGTCCTGCAGCGCGACTATGATCTGGTCCGCATCGGCGATGACGTGGTAGTTGGTCAGCACGTGGCCGCGCTGGTTCATGATGACGCCGGAGCCCAGCCCCTGGGGCCTGAGTTCGGTCTGGTTGCCCTGATTGCGGGCGAAGCTGCGGGTATAGATGTTGACGACGGCAGGGCCGGCGCGGTGCGCCGCGTAGGAGAAGCTCAGTTCACGGGCATTGGTGATGAGGCCGGGCAGTTGGGCCCCGCCTCGAAAATTGGGAAACAGCAGCAACAGTAGCGCCGCCACGGTGAGACCGAAGCCGACAGACTTGCCCAAGTAACTGACTATAGGGGGGATTTTCATGTCATTCTCATCCGTACATAGAGCGGGCAGAGAATAACACTATCGGTGGATAAAAATCACCCGCGGCAGGCGCCGCGGGTGAGAGGAGATTAACGAATTACCAGGTAGAGCGAAGAGTCGCCGCGCTGGATGTTGAGGGCCAGCACATCCGGCTTGTTCTTCAGTGCCTTGCTCAGCTCTTCCAGCGAGTTGATGCGCAGGCGGTTGACGCCGATGATGACGTCGCCCTTCTGCAGACCGGAGGCGGCGGCAGGGGAGCGCGGATCGATCTCGGAGACGGCCACGCCGCTCACCGGCTCGCTGGTGGTGCTCAGCTTGGCCCCTTCCAGTGCCGGGTGCAGCGCGCTGGCCAGGATTTCGCTGTCATCCGCCTTCTTCAGGGTGACCTTGACGGTCTGCTCCTTGCCATCGCGGATCAGGCCCAGTGCCACCTGCTTGTCGGCACCCATGGTGGCAATCTTGGCCCGCAGCTCGCCGAAGGAGCGGATGGCCTTGCCGTCGATGCTGACGATGATGTCGCCCGGCTTGATGCCGGCCTTGGCGGCCGCAGAGTCAGGCATCACCTGGTTGACGAAGGCGCCGTCCTTCTTGTTGTAGCCGAAGGTCTTGGCCACTTCAGAGGTGAGCTCGGTCCCTATGATGCCCAGCTGGCCACGGCGGACTTCACCGTATTTCACGATCTGTTCGGACAGGTCGCGCACCATGTTGGACGGAATGGCAAAGCCGATGCCGATGTTGCCGCCGTTGGGGCCCAGGATGGCGGTGTTGATGCCGATCAGCTCGCCACGCAGGTTGAGCAGGGCGCCACCCGAGTTGCCCGAGTTGATGGCCGCATCGGTCTGGATGAAGTTTTCCAGGTTCTCGATGTTGAGGCCGCTGCGACCGAGCGCACTGACGATGCCGGAGGTGACGGTCTGGCCGAGACCGAACGGGTTGCCGATGGCCAGCGCATAGTCACCGACCCGCAGCTCGTCAGAGTCGGCGAATTTGATCTGTACCAGATCCTCGGCCTTGATTTGCAGCAGAGCGATGTCGGACTGCTTGTCTTCGCCGATCTTCTTGGCGGCGTATTCACGGCCATCTTTCAGGTTGACCTTGATCTCGTCCGCCTCGTGCACCACGTGGGCGTTGGTGATCACGTAGCCCTTCTTGGCGTCGATGATGACGCCGGACCCGAGCGCCTGGAAGGGCTGCTCGCTTACCTGTTCGTCAGGCATGTTGGGGCCAAAGAAGAAGCGAAACTGTTCCGGCAGACGCTGGCGGGTGATCTTCTTGCCGGAGACGGAAATGTTGACCACGGCAGGGGTGACTTGTTCGAGCACCGGCGCTAGGCTCGGCATCTCCTGATTGTTCGCCAAAAGGGAGGGCAGTGCAGCCTGCACGGGGGCCGCAGACATGGCGATGCCGACACTGAAGGCTAACACACTGAGCACAGAAAGAGGTTTACGCATATGAAAAACAGCTCCCAGAAAAAGTTGCAATGCAATCGTGAAGGTCTGACCACGATACAGCGCAATTAGTTCCGCGGGGAACTAACTGGACTGCTTGAGCAGACCGGAGGCCCCTGCATAGTCACGGGGCGGTACACCCGGTTCTTCATTGGCCGGGACATCGCTGCTCTCGTCGAGCAGAGTTTCACGGAACAGCGGTTCCTGGGCCTTGGCCAAGAATTTGCTCTGCTCCGCCATATGGCGATAAAGGGTCTGGTACTGCTCGGCCAACTGCTCCATCAGGGCGGCACTGTCGGCGAAGTGGGTATTGATCTGACCCTGGTAGCTTTCCAGTTCCTTGTGAGCCTTCTTCAGTTCTTGTTCCAGACGGCCGGCATCCCGGCTGCGCACTGTGAAGCGACCGATGATGATACCGATAATCAAGGCGGCGACAGCCAGCAGGATCCCGTTTAACAGACTCATAGATGCTCCTTGTTACAGCTAAACCAATGTATGTTAATGCGGCCTGAACGGCCGCTACGCCTTGATGGCACTATACCGTGCACCCCGAGGGCGTGATACCATTTTGTCCTTCATTCAGGGACTTGAAGGCAATTGACAGGATGACCCCGCAGCAAAAATATCAGCAGGATTTGCAGCGCCCCGGCTTCGTGGCCGACCCTGCTCAGGCGATGGCAGTGGCCCGTCTGGAGCGACTCTATCAGGATTTGTGCCAAACCCCGACTCCGACCAGATCCCGCGGTCTGCTGGGCTGGCTGCAAAAGCCGAAGCCCCGTACGCCCATCCTGGGGTTATATATGTGGGGTGGCGTGGGCAGAGGCAAGACCTGGCTGATGGATACTTTTTTCGACAGCCTGCCCGGGGAGCGCAAACTGCGTATCCACTTCCATCGTTTCATGCACCGGGTGCACGATGAGCTCAAGGGGCTGACCGGCCAGGCCGATCCGCTCAAGCTGATCGCCCGCAAGCTGGCCGACGAGACCGACGTCATCTGCTTCGACGAATTTTTCGTCTCCGACATTACCGATGCCATGCTGCTGGGGACCCTGTTCCAGGAGCTGTTCGGCCATGGGGTCGTGCTGGTGGCGACCTCGAACATACCGCCGCAGGATTTGTATCGAAATGGTTTGCAACGTGCCCGTTTTCTACCGGCCATTGCCCTTATAGAGCGTCATTGCGAGATACTTAACGTGGATGGCGGTACCGATTATCGCCTGCGCACGCTGGAGCAGGCGGAGATATATCACTTCCCGCTGGATCGGCAGGCAAAATCCAATCTCGAGCTCTATTTTCAACAATTAACCGGGCTGCAACAGGCCCTGCCGGGCCAGGTCGAGATCAATCACCGTCAGCTGGCGTCGCTGGGGATGGGGGAAGGTGTGCTCTATATGGAGTTCGAGCAACTTTGCTGCACACCCCGTTCCCAGAGCGACTATATCGAGCTGGCGCGGCTGTTTCACACCGTCCTGCTGGCCAATGTGCAGCCCATGGGGGCAGGCTCGGATGACGCGGCGCGCCGCTTCATCGCCATGGTGGACGAGTTCTATGAGCGGCACGTCAAGCTCATCATGTCGGCGGCGGTGCCCATGCAGGAACTCTACGGTCACGGGCTGCTGGATTTCGAATTCCAACGTTGTCTTTCACGGCTTCAGGAAATGCAATCGCACGAATACCTTGCCAGAGTGCACCTTCCTTAGTCACAATACCGCGCCTGCCAGTCGGATGGGCATCTGCGGCAGGTAGGGCCGGGCGACATTTGCTAGCTTCATGGCAGTGAAATTAGCAGGTGATATTTAAGGCAACTTCACTTATAATCGCCCGGCCCACGTTACAGCTGTCGATAAGACAGCAACACTTTAAGCTTTACTTGTATTCGAAGGGGTACAGGTAGGCCATCGTTTGTTGTTTGTGGGAGAGCCCCCATAAGCAATTGGGTCTGTAACAGGTAATTGGGTTTAACTTAATGAAAACTTTCGTTGCCAAGCCAGAAACCGTAAAACGTGACTGGTACATTGTGGACGCAGAAGGTAAAACTCTGGGTCGTATCGCAACCGAGATCGCTGCTCGTCTGCGTGGTAAGCACAAAGCTGAGTACACTCCGCACGTTGACACCGGTGATTACATCATCGTTGTAAACGCCGAGAAGGTACACGTAACCGGTAAGAAATCTACCGACAAAATGTACCACGCTCACTCCGGTTTCCCGGGTGGTATCAAGTCCATCAGCTTCGACAAGCTGATTCAGCGTAAACCGGAAATGGTAATCGAAGCTGCCGTCAAAGGCATGCTGCCGAAGGGTCCGCTGGGCCGTGCCATGTTCCGTAAACTGAAAGTTTACGCAGGCGCCGAGCACGCTCATGCTGCTCAGCAACCTCAAGTACTGGATATCTAATCGGGAACTGGCAACATGGCAGAAAATCAATACTACGGTACTGGCCGTCGCAAAAGCTCCACTGCTCGCGTATTCATCAAAGCGGGTAGCGGTAAAATCGTAATCAACCAGCGCTCCCTGGAGCAGTACTTCGGCCGTCCGACTGCCCGCATGGTAGTTCGTCAGCCGCTGGAACTGGTTGAGATGACCGAGAAACTGGATCTGTTCATCACCGTTAACGGTGGCGGCATCTCCGGTCAAGCTGGTGCGATCCGTCACGGTATCACTCGTGCTCTGATGCAGTACGATGAAACCCTGCGTTCCGAACTGCGTAAAGCTGGCTTTGTTACTCGTGATGCCCGTAAGGTTGAGCGTAAGAAAGTCGGTCTGCACAAAGCTCGTAAGCGTCCGCAGTACTCCAAGCGTTAATTCGCTTTTTGTACGCACTCTCGCGAGTGTCAAAAAAGCCTGGCCACGTGCCAGGCTTTTTTTATTGGTAATATTACGAACGGTATTGCTAACACTACGTCACAAAAGACAAAAAATTGTGTATTTATTGTTTTTGACCTTCGCTTCTCTTTCTTGTCAAGTTGTTATCTTTTCTTTAAAATTCCCTCGGTTTTTCTGTGACAATTGTAACTCCGCTTCCGCCGCTGTTGTCACGGAAGAAAGGGGAACAGGGACACAATAAGAATGTGCGGAGTCCACATGGGAGAGTTTTTGGATGAGCAATGCGCCAGTTGATACCGGTCGCCGCAGATTTCTTACCTGGTCAACGGTCGCCGTTGGTGGGGTAGGAGCTGCTTTTACCGCAGTGCCGTTTATTAAGTCATGGAACCCGAGTGCCAAAGCCAAAGCGGCGGGTGCTCCGGTTGAAGTGGATATCAGTAAGTTGGAACCAGGCCAGCTCATCCGTGTTGAGTGGCGAGGCAAGCCGGTCTGGGTGGTGAAACGCACCAAACAGACGCTGGATGCCCTGGCCGCGCATGACGACAAGCTGCGCGACCCGGCTTCTGACGAGCCCCAACAACCCGACTATGCCCACAATGGCTACAGATCCATCAAGCCGGAGATCTTCGTGGCCGTCGGTATTTGTACCCACCTGGGCTGCTCTCCCTCCTACCTGCCGGACAACTTCGGCGAACAGGTGCAGGGGGTGACTTCCGGTTTCTTCTGCCCGTGCCATGGCTCCAAGTTCGACATGGCTGGTCGAGTGTTCCAGGGGGTGCCAGCACCCTTGAACCTGGTCATTCCGCCGTACCAATATCTTAGCGACACCACCATCCTGGTCGGTGCCGATGGCAAGGAGGCCTGACCATGTTTGCCAAACTGATGGGCTGGATTGACTATCGCTTTCCGCTCACCGCCATGTACAACGACCACATGGCCAAGTATCCGGCGCCCAAGAACCTGAACTTCTGGTACTTCTTCGGCTCGCTCGCCATGCTGGTGCTGGTCAACCAGATCATCACGGGCATCTGGCTGACCATGAACTACAACCCCTCCGCCGAAGGTGCCTTCGCCTCCGTGGAGTACATCATGCGGGATGTGGATTACGGCTGGCTGCTGCGCTACATGCACTCCACCGGCGCGTCCGCCTTCTTCATCGTGGTCTACCTGCACATGTTCCGCGGCATGATCTACGGCTCCTACCAGAAGCCGCGCGAGCTGCTGTGGATCTTCGGCATGCTGATCTTCCTCTGCCTGATGGCGGAAGCCTTCATGGGCTACCTGCTGCCGTGGGGGCAGATGTCTTTCTGGGGCGCGCAGGTCATCATCTCGCTGTTCGGTGCCATTCCGGTCATCGGCGACGATCTGACCCTGTGGATCCGGGGTGACTACGTTATCTCTGGCGCTACCCTCAACCGCTTCTTCGCGCTGCACGTAATCGCCCTGCCGCTGGTGCTGGTGATGCTGGTTGCCATGCACATCCTGGCGCTGCACGAAGTGGGGTCGAACAACCCGGACGGCATCGACATCAAGAAGCACAAGGATGAGAACGGCTGGCCGCTGGATGCGGTGGCATTCCACCCCTACTTCACCGTCAAGGACATGATTGGCGTAGCCGGTTTCCTGTTCTTCTTCTGCGCCATCATCTTCTTCAAGCCGGACATGTGGGGTTACTTCCTCGAGAAGCCGAACTTTGAAGTGGCCAACGGCCTGAAGACCCCGGCACACATCGCGCCCGTATGGTATTTCACCCCCTTCTACGCCATTCTGCGGGCGGTACCGGACAAGCTGCTGGGCGTCATCATGATGGGCCTCTCCATCGTGGTGCTGTTCCTGCTGCCCTGGCTGGATCGCTGCAAGGTGCGTTCGGTGCGCTATCGCAGCACCCTGCACAAGCTGAACATCGCCCAGTTCGTGGTCTGCTTCATCATTCTCGGGGTACTCGGCGTGCTGCCATCGACCCCGACCCTGACGCTGATCGCCCAGATCTGTACCCTGGGTTATTTCGGGTTCTTCGTCCTGTTGTTCTTCTACAGCAAAAATGAAAGCACCAAGCCGCTGCCGGAAAGGGTGACATTCAAATGAAAAAAATAATATTTGCAGTGCTGACCCTGCTGCCATCACTGGTGTTTGCCAACACCGGGGCCGTGCATCTGGACAAGGCTCACTATGATCTGAACGACAAGGCGTCGCTGCAGCGTGGTGCCGCCACCTTCATGAACTACTGCTTTGGCTGTCACAGCACCCAGTACCAGCGTTACAACCGGGTAGCGGCAGACATCGGTATCCCGGAAGACCTGATGGCAGCCAACCTGATCGTCAATGGCGCCAAGATCGGTGATCTGATGGAAAACTCGGTTCCGGACAAGGATGCCGCCAAATGGTTCGGTGCGCCGCCCCCCGATCTGACGCTGGTCGCCCGGGTGCGTGGTGCGGACTGGATCTACACCTATCTGCGTTCCTTCTACGTGGACGAGACCCGTCCGTTTGGGGTGAACAACGCCGTGTTCCCGTCCGTGGGCATGCCTCACGTGCTGGAGCCGCTGCAGGGGACGCCCCGCGCCGAGTTTGCGACCCACCAGGTCGATGGTGTCGACGTTCAGCAGGTTGTCAGCATCAAATCTGACGGCAACGGTGAAATGAATAACGAAGAGTATGATCAGACGGTGCTGGATCTGGTAAACTTCTTGGTCTACTCGGCTGAACCGGTACAACAGGAGCGCGAACGCATGGGCTTCTGGGTGCTGGGTTTCATCGTGATCTTCTTCATCTTCACTGTGCTGTTGAAGAAGGAATTCTGGCGCGACGTTCACTAAGCGACCAGATCCGGGTAATATAATGCACGGCAATGAAGTCCAAGATGCTTCATTGCCGTTTCTGCTTTTTAATGACGGGAGGGTTCAATGGCTGTAGCTGCCAATAAGCGTTCGGTAATGACGCTGTTTTCCGGTGCCAACGACATGTTCAGCCATCAGGTGCGCATTGTCCTGGCGGAGAAGGGTGTTAGCGTAGATATTTGCCAGGTAGACCCTGCCAACCTGCCGGATGAGCTGGCCGAGCTGAACCCGTACAACACTGTACCGACCCTGGTTGATCGGGAGCTGGCGCTCTACACCTCGCGCATCATCATGGAATATCTGGACGAGCGTTTCCCGCACCCGCCCCTGATGCCGGTATACCCGGTGGCGCGCGGCAACAGCCGTCTGATGATGCATCGCATCGAGCTGGACTGGTACTCCCTGGCCGACAAGATCATGGCGGGTACCGACGTGGATGCGGCGCGTGCCGAGCTGCGGGACAACCTGCTGGCCATCGCCCCCATCTTCGGTGAGATGCCCTATTTCATGAGTGAAGAGTTCGGTCTGGTCGACTGCTACATGGCCCCGCTGCTGTGGCGTCTGCCGAGTCTGGGCATCGACTTCACCGGTCGTGGCGCCAAAGAGCTGAAGGCCTACATGGTTCGTTTGTTCGAACGTGAATCCTTCCAGGCTTCCCTGACCGAAGCCGAGCGCGAGATCCGCGCTGGCGTATGAGCATGGAACCGACGATGACGCCCAGTCGCCCGTATCTGTTGCGGGCGTTCTTTGACTGGTTGCTGGACAATGACCTGACCCCTCACCTGGTGGTCAACGTCAACATCCCCCATGTGATGGTGCCGATGCAGTTCGTTCAGGATGGGCAGATAGTGCTGAACATCGCACCTCGTGCGGTTGGGCAGTTCCACATGGACAATGATGCCATCAGCTTCAGCGCCCGCTTTGGTGGAGTTTCCCAGCAGGTCTACATCCCGATGGCGGCCGTGCTAGCCATTCATGCCCGGGAAAACGGCGTGGGCACCCTGTTCCCACCCGAGCCTGGGTATGATCTCTGGCTGGAGCAGGCCGAAGCGCCGGTAGAGCCTGAGCCGGAACCGCCGCGCCCGAGCGGTCGTCCGACCCTGAAGGTCATCAAATAAAAAACGCAGCCAATTGGCTGCGTTTTTTTATGGCGATCAACAGGGTCAGTTCTGGGCAAACTCGAAGGCCTTGATCACGCGCTTCACACCGCTGACGTGGCGGGCGATCTCGACGGCCTGATCCCCCTCCTGACGGGTCACCAGGCCGATCAGGAACACCTCGCCATTCTCGGTGACCACTTTGACCTTGGCGCTGTCGAAGTTCTTGGCGCCCAGCATGTCAGCCCGCACCTTGGAGGTGATCCAGGTGTCGTTGCTGCGTACCCCTATGCTGACTGGCTGGCCGAGGCGCAGCTCGTTGTAGACGTGGCGCACCCCCTCGATACGGGCCACTATCTTGCCAGCCTCGAGCTTGTAAGCGTCAGAAGGTGTCTGACCGACCAGCAGTACCCGGCCGTTGTTGCTGTAGACGCTGATCTTGCTGGCCGCGCTCAGCGGCTTGTTGTCGGCCAGCAGGTTAGCCGCCTTCAGTTCGATGGCCTGATCGTCCCATTGGGCGCCCAGGGTGCGGCGATCGCCGGAAGCCTTGGCGGTACCGGCGGCACCACCGACCACCACGGCCGCGCAACCTTGCAGCAGCAGGGTGCCGGCCAGCAGGCCGAGCAGGAGCGTTTGCTTCTTCATGGTTTCAATCTTCCTGTTGCGGGAAAAGAGTCTGGTCGATGAGATCACACAGGCAGTGCAGGGTCAACAGGTTCACTTCCAGAATGCGGGGACGACGGGCAGACGGCACCCGGATCTCCACATCGTTGGGACCGAGCAGACCGGCGATCTCGCCGCCATCACCGCCCCCCAGCACCACTATGGTCATGTCGCGGGAGAGGGCGGCCTCGGCGGCTTTGATCAGGCTGCGGCTGTTACCCGTGGTGGTGATGACCACCAGGATGTCGCCGGGCTGACCGAGTGCACGGATCTGCTTGGCGTACACCTCTTCAAAGCCGTGGTCGGTGGCGATGGCACTGATGGTTGCCATGTCCGGGGTCAGCGCCATGCCGGGCAGGGAGGGACGCTCGGTTTCGTAACAGTTGACCAGCTCAGAGATAAACAGCTGGGCCAGTGCTGCGGAGGGACCATTGCCGCATGCCATCACCTTGTGGCCATTGAGCAGACAGATGGTCAGCATCTGGGCTGCAGTATGGATGGCATCCGGCAGCGCCTCGGCGGCGGCTATCTTGGTCTGGATGCTCTCGGTGTAGTTTTCTTTGATGCGGTCAGTCATGGGGTCCTCTTAAAATGCGTTCTGGATCCAGTCCGGCTGGTCGCTTTCGAACGCGATCACATCGAATCGGCAGGCCTGGTTGGCCTCGTTGATGGCATGTTGCTTGAAATAGTGGCGTGCCGCCAGCACGATCTTGTGCTGTTTGCGTCGGGTGACGGAGCTGGCGGCGCCGCCGTGGCTGGCCTGGGCGCGATAGCGGACTTCAACAAACACCAGGATCTCCCCCTGGCGCATGATGAGATCGATCTCGCCGCCCCGACAGCGATAGTTGCGGGTCACGGGTTGCAGGCCGCGGGCCTGCAACCAGCGCTCCGCTACCTGCTCAAAGTGCTGTCCCTTGCTCGTTGGTGACGGGAACAGGTTCTGTAACTGCCGGCGCATCCGTGCCAGAAGTACCTTCATGGGGGACTCCCTCGAGCTGGGGCATGGCGCTGTCACTGACCAGCTTGCCATTCTGGTAGGTGGCCCAGTCCAGTACCCGTACTATGTTGCCGCCGGCATCCACGCTCAGCTGACCGCTCATGCCGGGCTGCTGCATGGCGTTGACCTTGCGCATCTGCTGCAGGTTCTCAGCCAGGCTGACGGCGTCATAGCCCAGCGCAAACAGACGCAGCAGGTCGCCCTGGGTCTGCGGCCAGAGCAGGGCGATCTGCTCGCGCTGCTTCTCGTAACCACCAAGCAGCAGCGGCATGTCGGAGATGTGCATGCCGTTGAGCTCGGAGGCCACCTCGGTGGTGGCGCTGTCGTAGCTGCGCGAACTGCTGTAGATCGGCAGGCTGCCCATCGGATTGACCGAGATGTCGACGTAGGGCTTGATCATCCGGGTCTCCAGGCTGTTGGCGACCACATAGACCACGTCGATGCTGCGCGGGGCGGCAGCGGAGAGCTGAACCACTTCGCCAGCCCGGGCGGTGGAGCGGCCGCTCAACGCATTCTTGACCATACCCTGCACTTCGTTGCGGGCACCGAAAGTGGCCACGACCGGTTTGTCCTGGCTTACGGTCGCCCAGGCCTGTTCAAACGCCTTGATGCTGCTGTAGCCGATCCGTCCCTGTGCCGCGATGAGCAGGGGTTTGCGATAACCCTGGCCATAGAGGTACTGGGCAGCCTGCGTTGCATCGGCGGCGGCTGAGAGGGAGAAGTAATAGGTGGTGTCGTTGACGATCGGCTTGTCCAGCTCATTGAGTGCCAGTACAGGCACGGTCGGATTGGCCTTGAGCAGCTCCTCGACCCTGTCTTTGAGCAGCGGGCCGATGATCATGTTGGCCCCTTCCTGAATGGCCTGCTTGTAGAGATCCGCCGTCGACTTGGTCTGGGTATCGTAGAAGTTCAGGGTAAACTGGCTCTGATTTTCCTTGTAAGACATCAGCATGCCGTTGCGGATTGCCGCACCCTGCGGTTCCAGGTTGCCGGACAGCGGCAGGAAGACGGCGATCTGCTGCAGGGCATTGATGTTGCTGGTGGCCAGATCACCGAGTCCGGCCGGCATGTCTTTCTGGGCCGGGTGGTTCGGGAAGGCCTGTTTCCAGCCGGCCAGCTGGCGAGCCAGCTGATTGGGCTGGGCACCGAATTCATTCACCAGCGCTGCCAGCCGCAGCCAGCCGGTGGTGACATCGGGAGCCGGTGCCTCTTCCAGCGCCTGCAGGGTGGAAGGGGTCATGCTCTTGAGCAGGGACCAGATCTGCTGATGATTGGTGGCCAGCTCATTCTGGGCCAGGTAGGGCTCCAGCAGGATCAGCGACTTGGCAGCACCAAACTTGTTGTTGATGTCGAGCTGCAGCACCACGCGCTGGCGGTACCAGTCCTTCTGGGTATCAGCATCCAGCGCCACATCGGGCTTGCCTTCCAGCAGGATCAGCGCCTGGTTGGCGTTGCCCTGGGCGAGCAGCAGGTGAGCCTGCAGCAGTTGCAGCTGGGCCTTCTGCTCGGCGCTCTGGGCCTGCTTCTGCAATTGCTGGAACAGGGCCGCGGCCGGCTTGGCCTGACCGAGCGCCAGATAGCTGCGCGCCGCCATCACTTGCCAGGTGAAGGCTTCGGCCGGTTTAGCCGGGTCCACCTGGGCCAGATACCACTGGGCATTCTTGGTAAGATCCGAGAAGGCCGACGGCATGCCGGACTGGCCAGCGGGTTGATTGGGCTCCGACGCACAGGCGGCGAGCAGGACTGCCGCGAGTAGGATGCCGAAGAGTCGTGATACACTTAGCTGCTTTATAACCCGGTTCAAGTTCATTCCCCGACCAGTGTTGAAATTCTCCATAGTGTAAACGGGCCAATATGGCGACACAATTGTCGGGACACTCGGAGCTCCCATGAGTGACATCCCAACCCTGTATATAGTCCCCACTCCGATCGGCAATCTGGCCGACATCACCCAGCGAGCACTGGATGTGCTGCGCAGCGTCGATCTGGTGGCCGCCGAGGATACCCGCCATACTGGCATCCTGCTCAGCCACTACCAGATCTCGGTACCGACCTTTGCGCTGCATGATCACAATGAACAGCAGAAAGCCGATGTGCTGATCGGCCGTATCAAGGAGGGCAAGAGCGTGGCTCTGGTCTCCGACGCGGGCACGCCGCTCATCAGCGACCCCGGTTATCACCTGGTCACCCGTTGTCGCGAAGCCGGGGTCAAGGTAGTGCCGCTGCCCGGCCCCTGCGCCGCCATCACGGCGCTCTCCGCCGCCGGGTTGCCCACCGACCGGTTTGCCTTCGAGGGTTTTCTGCCGGCCAAAGCCAAGGGGCGCGACGATCGTCTGCAGGCCGTGATTGAGGACACCCGCTCGCTGGTGTTCTATGAATCGCCGCGCCGAGTACAGGAGACGGTGGAAGCGATCGCCCGCATTCTGGGTGAGCGCCAGGTGGTGGTCTGCCGCGAGCTGACCAAGACCTTCGAGTCGATCCACGGTCTGCCTGCCTCCGAGATGCTGACCTGGCTCGGCGAAGATGAAAACCGCTGCCGCGGCGAGATTGTGCTGGTGGTGGCGGGGGCGAGCAAGGACGAAGAGGCCTTGCCGGCTGAGGCGATCCGCACCCTGGGGTTGCTGGTGGCCGAGCTGCCGCTGAAAAAAGCGGCGGCGCTGACCGCCGAGATCCACGGCGTGAAGAAGAATGCCCTCTACAAGTACGGCCTCGAGCACTATTAATTGCCGTAAACGGGAATTGCCGGTTTACCCCGCCGGCATCACGAGGCTATAATCCGCGCCTCGGAGTTGGCTGGGCAATCGCTGCTTCGTCGTTGTGTCCCTCGGGACAGACAGGCGGAGGGGAGGAAAGTCCGGGCTTCACAGGGCAGGGTGCCAGGTAACGCCTGGGGGGCGCGAGCCTACGACCAGTGCAACAGAGAGCAGACCGCCGATGGCCCGCAAGGGATCAGGTAAGGGTGAAAGGGTGCGGTAAGAGCGCACCGCGCGACTGGCAACAGTTCGTGGCACGGTAAACTCCACCCGAAGCAAGACCAAATAGGCCCCTATTGGCGCGGCCCGCGTTGGGGGCGGGTAGGTTGCTTGAGCCAGCGAGCGATTGCTGGCCTAGAGGAATGATTGCTACCCGGGGCAACCCGGTACAGAACCCGGCTTACAGGCCGACTCCGACCTCTTTCCTGAAGAGCCTTGCGATTTATCGCAAGGCTCTTTTTATTAACTGTAAAATACTGTCTCGGTTGACTCGGAATATTTACTATCGGGCTGGCCCTGCTTAACAAATGTGCTTTATATCAATCTGTTATGTGGTTTTTGTCCATGATGTCAGTATTGTGATGGCGCTGGAGAAACGTGACCTGCATGGCTGATTTTTATTCGCGTAATTCGTCAGTTTTTTAATTGCCGAAAATTAATCGAATTGCGGGTAACACAAATAACTTGTGGAAAATCAACTCATTTAATCCTCGCAGCGAAAATGCTGCGTCAATATGTTCCCCATGCCCGAGATCCTCGCTTGAAAAGCCCTCAGCACGTCCTTAAACTTCAAGGTGGGGAAAAGTGGATCAAAGTGGTTTTTATCGGGCGGTTTGCCCCCTTTAACTCATTTTCAGGGACTGCAATTTGTTGCGTGGTGCGCATGCCATCAGCCTGGACAGCAAGGGGCGATTGGCGATTCCGACCAAGTACCGTGATTGGCTGCGCGACGAGAGCGAGGGCCAGCTGGTCTGCACCATCGATATTGCCCACCCCTGTCTGCTGCTTTACCCCCTAAACGAATGGGAAGAGATCGAGCGCAAGCTCAAGACCCTCTCCAGCATGAATCCCCTTGAGCGCCGCCTGCAGCGGCTGTTGCTCGGGCATGCGACCGAATGCGAGCTGGACGGCAATGGCCGTCTGCTGCTCAGCCAGCCACTGCGCAGCCACGCGGGGCTGGACAAGAAAATCATGCTGGTGGGCCAGCTCAACAAATTTGAGCTATGGGATGAAGCCCGCTGGCAACAACAGGTCAATGACGACATTCAGGGCCTGCCCGAGGATGACTGGGTAAGCTCGCCACGACTACAGGATTTCTCTTTATAAATGACCCAAGCCGCTGAACACATTACAGTGCTGCTGCACGAAGCCGTCGAAGGGCTGGCCATCAAGCCGGACGGCATCTACGTCGACGGTACGTTTGGCCGGGGCGGTCACTCGCGCCTTATCCTGCAGCAGCTGGGCCCCAATGGCCGTCTGATTGCCATCGATCGGGATCCCCAGGCCATCGCCGAAGCGGCCAAGATCCAGGATCCGCGCTTCGAGATCGTGCACGGCCCGTTTTCCGGCATCACCACCTACCTGAGTGAGCGCGGCCTGCTGGGCAAGGTCGACGGTTTCCTGCTGGATCTGGGTGTATCTTCCCCCCAGCTGGACGATGCCGAGCGCGGTTTCAGCTTCATGAAGGACGGTCCGCTCGACATGCGGATGGATCCCACTTCCGGTCAGAGCGCCGCCGAATGGCTGGCCAGGGCCGATGTGGACGACATCGCCTGGGTACTGAAGACCTTCGGTGAGGAGCGCTTTGCCAAGAAGATTGCCCGCGCCATCGTGCATGACCGGGTCACCGAGCCCTATGTTCGCACCCGCCAGCTGGCGGAGATGATCGCCCGGGTCAATCCGAGCAAGGAAAAGGGCAAGCACGCTGCCACCCGCAGCTTCCAGGCCATCCGCATCTACATCAACAGCGAACTGGACGAGATCGAGACCGCACTCAACGGGGCCCTGGAAGTGCTGGCCCCCCACGGCCGCCTCTCCGTCATCAGCTTCCATTCGCTGGAAGATCGGCTGGTGAAGCACTTCATCCGCAAGCACGAGAAAGGCCCGGAAGTGCCGCACGGCATTCCGCTGACCGAGGCCCAGCTGGCCGGCGGTCGCAAACTGAAATCGGTCGGCAAGGCGCTCAAGCCTTCCGAGCATGAAGTCAACGAAAACAGCCGGTCACGCAGCTCGGTGCTGCGGGTGGCCCAGCGGCTGGCGGAGTAAGCCATGAGCGAGGTGCGTGTTCATCTGGCCAGAGAGATCCTCGGCGATCTCTGGCGGCACAAGCTGCAGGTGGTGCTGGCCATCGCCGTGCTGATCACCGCCTTTGCGGTGATCCTGGTGACCAACATGACTCGCGGCCTCACCGCCAAGCAGAATGACCTGATGGCGGAGGAGGATCGGCTCAACATCGAGTGGCGCCACCTGCTGCTGGAGCAGGGCACGCTGGCAGAGCATTCCCGGGTCGCGAGTCTGGCCATGGACAAGTTGCAGATGGCTCGCCCGCTGGTGACCACCGAGAAGGTAATTACACAACCATGAAACGCAAGGCATCCGCCAAGGCCCAACCCAAGGTCAAAGCCCCGTCACTCTATCCGTGGCGCTTTCGCACGCTGGTGTTTTTCATCGGCATTGCGTTTGCCGGCTTGATCCTGCGGCTGGCCTGGATCCAGGTGATCGACCCGGACAGGCTGCGTCAGGAGGGGGACATGCGCTCGCTGCGCACTACCTCCACCCAGGCGGTGCGTGGCATGATCACCGATCGCAACGGTGAACAGCTGGCGGTATCGGTACCGGTCGAAGCGGTGTGGGCCGATCCCAAGACGGTGCATGAATCCGGTGCCATCCACAACGAACGCGCCTGGATGGCGCTCTCCGCCGTGCTCAAGCTCGACATCAACACCCTCAAGCACCGTATCTCCAACCCGAGCAAGCGCTTCGTCTACCTGCAGCGGCAGGTGACGCCGGCGGTGTCCGAGTACATCAAGGGGCTCAAGCTGGGCGGCATCTACCTGCGTCCGGAGTCGCGCCGTTTCTATCCGACCGGCGAGATCAGCGCCCATCTGGTGGGGGTGACCAACATCGATGGGCACGGCATCGAGGGGATCGAGCGCAGCTATGACGAATGGCTGACCGCGACCCCGGGCGAGATGCGGGTGCGCAAGGACCGGCAGGGTCGGGTCATCGAGCGGCTCGGGCTGGTGAAAGAGGGCAAGAACGCCAACGATCTGCAGCTGAGCATCGATCAGCGGGTACAGGCGCTGGCTTACCGGGCACTCAAGCGGGCCACCGACGAGAACAAGGCGACTTCCGGCTCCATGGTGATGCTGGACGTCAAGACTGGTGAGGTGCTCGCCATGGTCAACACCCCCTCCTACAACCCTAACAACCGCGGCCAGTACCAGAGTTTCCGGGTGCGCAACCGAGTGGTGACCGACACCTATGAACCGGGTTCGACCGTCAAACCCCTGATCCTGCTGAGTGCCCTGCAGGCCGGCGTCACCAGCTGGAAGGACACCATCCAGGGCGGCCCTCTGTTCATCGGGGCCAAGCAGATCCGCGACGTGAGTATTCACAAGGCGACCAACCTGTACGACATCCTGCGCTACTCCTCCAACATCGGCATGTCGCGTATCGCACTGCGGATGCCGGCCCAGGAGATGATCAACACCCTCAGCATGGTGGGTTTCGGGATGGATACCGGCAGCGGCCTGATGGGCGAGAGCAGCGGCATGCTGCCTCAACGTCGGCGCTGGTCCGATATCGAACGGGCTACTCTGTCATTCGGCTATGGCCTGCGGGTGACCCCGCTGCAGCTGGCCTCTGCCTATGCCACTCTGGCCAACAAGGGCAAGCGGGTGCCCATCTCCATCGTCAAGGTGAGCGAGCCGCCCAAGGGCGAGCAGGTCATCGATCACAACAACGCCACCGCCATGCTGCAGGCGCTGGAGTACGTGGTCGACAACGCCATTCCGAAAGCCAAAATCCCTGGCTACCGGGTTGGCGGCAAGAGTGGTACCGCCAAGGTCGCCGTGGCCGGCGGCTACGGCAAGGATTACATGGCCTGGTTCGCCGGCTTCGCCCCGGCCAGCAACCCGCGCTTCGTCATGGTGGTGGTGATCAACGAGCCCAAGGGCGATGCCTACTACGGTGGCGCCGTGGCGACCCCGCCGTTTGCCGAAGCCATGGGCGGGGTGCTGCAACTCTTCAATATTCGTCCCGACGCGGTGCCGCCTGCGGTACCCACCAAACTTGCCCGTACGGAGGCTTCCAATGTTGTCCCGCGCACTTGATCAGCTGATGCGCCCCTTCGGCATTACTGCCCCGGCGCTCGCACTCACCGACATCCAGCTGGACAGTCGGCGCGTCGGGCCCGGTTGTCTCTTCGTGGCGATTCGCGGACATCAGGTGGATGGCAGACGGTTTATCGAACAGGCGGTGGCTCAGGGAGCGACCGCCGTACTGTTTGAAGAGGACGGGGAATTCGTGGCACCAACGCTGGCCGTGCCCTGCATCGGCGTGCCCAATCTGCCGGCCCGCCTCTCCGAGCTGGCCGGCTATTTCTACGACCAGCCGGCCAGCAAGCTGGCGCTGGTGGGCATCACTGGCACCAATGGCAAGAGCACCACGGCACTGCTGGTCGCCAACTGGCGCACCCTGCTGGGGGGCAAGGCCGGGGTGATGGGCACTATCGGCAACGGCCTGTTCGGCGATCTCATCGAAGCTGAAAACACCACCGGCAGCGCGCTGCAGGTACAGGCCAATCTGGCCGCCCTGCAGGCGCAGGGGGCGGATCTGGTGGCGATGGAGGTTTCCAGCCACGGTCTGGTGCAGCATCGCGTGGCAGCCCTGCCGTTTGCCGCTGCCGTGTTCACCAACCTGAGCCGGGATCACCTGGACTATCACGGCACCATGGAGGCCTATGGCGCCGCCAAGGAAGAGCTGCTGAAACTGGTGGCCGAACCTTGCGCCGTGCTCAATGCCGATGACCGCCTGGGTCGCCAGTGGCTGGCCGCTTATCCGACCGCGGTGGCGTTCAGCGTACACGGCCCGGTGGCCAATCACCCGGGGCGACAGCTGACGGCGCAAGACCCCCATTTCCACCAGCAAGGTTTTCGCACGCAGATTAACTCCAGTTGGGGGAATGGTGTATTATCCGCCCCCTTGCTCGGGCGCTTCAACGTCAGCAATGTGCTGGCCGCGATGGGCGCCATGCTGGTGCTCGGCTATGACTTCGACGAGTTGCTGGCCAGCGCACCACAACTGCAGCCGGTGACCGGTCGTATGGAGTGTTTCGGTGGCGGCAAGGCGCCGCTCGCCGTGGTCGATTATGCCCACACGCCGGATGCGCTGGAGAAGGCGCTGCAGGCCCTGCGGGTGCACTGTGAAGGACGGCTCTGGTGCCTGGTGGGATGTGGTGGCGACAGGGATCGCGGCAAGCGTCCCATGATGGCCGCCATGGCCGAGCTGCATGCGGATCGCGTGATCCTGACCGACGACAACCCCCGTACCGAGGAGCCGGCCCGGATCATGGCCGACATGGTGGCGGGTCTTCGCGATCCTGGCGCCGTGCAGATCGAGCACGACAGAGTCAAGGCGATCCAGCTGGCGCTGAGCCAGGCAAACAAACAGGACATCATCCTGGTGGCCGGTAAAGGCCACGAGGATTATCAGATCATTGGAACCGACAAGCGGCACTACAGCGACCGGGAAACCGTCGCGGCCGCCTTGCACACATTATTGGAGTCATTCGCATGATGACCCTCAGGCTTGCTGAGCTGGCACAGGTACTCGATGCCCGTCTGATTGGTGAAGACGAAGCGATCACGGCTGTCAGCACCGACACCCGTACCCTGGGCGCCGGCGCGCTGTTCGTGGCGCTGCGCGGCGAGCGTTTCGATGCCCACGATTTCTGCGACCAGGCCGTGGCCGCCGGTGCCTCCGCCCTGCTGGTGGAGCGTGAACTGCCGCTGGCGATCCCCCAGCTGGTGGTGGCTGATACCCTCAAGGGATTGGGCCGCCTCGGTCGGCTGGTGCGCGAGCGCATCAACCCGAAAGTGCTGGCAATCACCGGTAGCTGTGGCAAGACCACGGTGAAGGAGATGGCGACTGCCATTCTGCGCCAGGAAGGGGAAGTGCTGGCCACCGCCGGCAACTTCAACAACGAGGTGGGGGTGCCGCTCACCCTGCTGCGCCTCGAGCCGCAACACCAGTTCGCGGTGATGGAGCTGGGGGCCAACCACCCGGGCGAGATCGCCTGGACTACTTCGCTGGCCAAACCCGATGCCGCCATCATCAACAACGTGGCGGCCGCCCATCTGGAGGGCTTCGGCTCGCTGGAAGGGGTGTTCCACGCCAAGAGCGAGATTTTTGAGGGCCTGTGCGAAGGTGGCACTGCCATCGTCAACGCCGACAACGAGTTCTGGCCCAAATGGCAGGCCCGCGGCATTCACTGCGCCTTCTCCATCGAGGATCAGCGTCAGCCGTTCCACGCCAGAAACGTGGTGATCAATCAGCAGGGTTGTGCCGAGTTCGTCATGGTGACCCCGCAGGGTGAAGTGAGCCTGACTCTGGCCATTCCGGGCCGCCACAACGTGGCCAACGCCCTGGCCGCCGCCGCTGGCACGCTGGCGCTCGGCGCTTCGCTCGCCTCGGTCAAGACCGGGCTCGAGCAGATGGCGCCGGTCAAGGGTCGCTTCTGCGTCCAGCGCTGGGGTGGTCTCACCCTGGTGGACGACACCTACAACGCCAGCGTGGAGTCCGTGCTGGCGGGTATCGATACCCTGACTGCCATGAACGGCTACAAGGTGCTGGTGTTTGGTGACATGAAGGAGTTGGGTGAGGAGTCCGCCGAGCAGCATGCCCGGGTCGGTCGCCACGCCCGTGAGCGCGGTCTGGATGCCGTGCTGACCGTAGGAGAACAGAGTCGCCACACCGCAGATGCCGCGGCTGGCCGACATTTCGATAACAAGGCGTCGTTGTTTGAAGTGCTTGCGCAAATGATAAAAACACATCAAGAAATTTCGATTCTGGTCAAGGGGGCCCGCGGCTCCCGCATGGAAGATATCGTCGAGATGGTCAAAGACCATCAGGAGTCGGCCACATGCTAGTCTGGCTGGCGGAACTGCTCACCCCGCATTTCACCTTCTTCAACGTCTTCTCCTACCTGACGTTTCGCGCCATCTTGTCGATCATCACCGGTCTGGTGGTGGCGCTCTGGATGGGGCCGCGCCTCATCCGTCGCCTGCAGATCCTCAAGTTCGGCCAGGTGATCCGCAATGACGGTCCCGAGTCACACCTGAGCAAGAAAGGCACCCCGACCATGGGCGGCCTGATGATCATCGCCGCCATCTTCATCTCTGTGCTGCTCTGGTGCCGTCTCGACAACCCGTATGTGTGGCTGGTGCTGTTCGTGCTGGGTGCCTACGGCGCCATCGGCTTCGCCGATGACTACCTCAAGGTGGTGCGCAAGAACACCGACGGCCTGATCGCCCGCTGGAAGTACTTCTGGCAGTCCTCCGTTGCGCTGGGGGTGGCTGTGTTCCTCTACGCCACCGCCACCCACGACGGTCAGACCCAGCTGGTGGTGCCCTTCCTCAAGGACGTGATGCCGCAGCTCGGTCTGATGTTCATCGTACTGACCTACTTCGTCATCGTCGGCACCTCCAACGCGGTCAACCTGACCGACGGCCTCGACGGTCTGGCCATCATGCCGACCGTGATGGTGGCGGGGGGCTTCGCCTTCATCGCCTGGGCCACCGGCAACGTCAATTTTGCCAGCTACCTGCACATTCCCTACGTGCCCTATACCTCCGAGCTGGTGATCGTCTGTACCGCCATCGTCGGCGCCGGTCTGGGGTTCCTTTGGTTCAACACCTATCCGGCCCAGGTGTTCATGGGGGACGTGGGTTCCCTGGCGCTGGGCGGCGCGCTCGGCACCATCGCCGTGCTGGTGCGTCAGGAGTTCCTGCTGGTGATCATGGGCGGGGTCTTCGTGATGGAGACCGTCTCCGTGATCCTGCAGGTAGGTTCCTACAAGCTGCGCGGCGTGCGCATCTTCCGCATGGCGCCGATCCATCACCACTATGAGAAGAAGGGCTGGCCTGAGCCGCGCGTCATCGTGCGCTTCTGGATCATCACCCTCATGCTGGTGCTGCTCGGCCTTGCCACCCTGAAGGTGAGGTAAGCCATGGTCATCATCATCGGACTCGGCAAAACCGGACTCTCCTGCGTCGACTACTTCCTCGGCCGTGGCGTCACGCCGCTGGTGATGGACACCCGCGCCAACCCGCCCGGCAAGGATCAGCTGCCGCCCGAGGTGGAGCTCATTCACGGGCTGGACGGCGAGCGCCTCAAGCAGGCGCACATGATAGTGGCGAGCCCGGGCATCGCCTTGGCCACCCCCGAGCTGAAAGCCGCCGCCGAGTGCGGGGTGCAGATCGTCGGTGACATCGAGCTGTTTGTGCGCGACACCGAAGTGCCGGTCATCGCCATCACCGGCTCCAACGGCAAGAGCACTGTGACTACCCTGGTGGGCGAGATGATCGCCGAAGCCGGCCTCAAGGTGGGCGTTGGTGGCAACATAGGCACGCCGGCGCTTGAGCTGCTCAAGCAGCCGATGGATCTCTGCGTGCTGGAGCTCTCCAGCTTCCAGCTGGAGACCACCCACAGCCTGCGCGCCGCCGCTTCCGTGGTATTGAACCTCAGTGAAGATCATATGGATCGCTATCAAGGCATGGCCGACTACCGCGCCGCCAAGATGGAGATCCATCAGCACTCCCAGCACATTCTGGTCAATCGTGACGATGCCCAGACCCTGCCCGACGTGGGTCAGGTGTGGCAGAGCTTCGGTCTCGATTGCAACGGTTACGGCCGCTGTGAATTGGAGGGACGCCAGTGGCTGACCCTGCACGGCGAGCCGTTGCTGGCGGTGGACGAGATGAAGATCGTCGGCGCCCACAACCAAGCCAACGCACTGGCCGCCATGGCCCTGTGCGATGCGGTCGGCATCCCGCGCGAGCCGCAGTTGCGAGTGCTGCGTCGGTTCGAGGGGCTGCCCCACCGTGCCCGCTTCGTGCGCGAGGTGAACGGGGTGCGCTGGATCAACGACTCCAAGGCTACCAACGTGGGGGCTACCCTGGCCGCCGTGGCCGGGGTGCGTGAATCGGTGAAAGGCCGTCTGCTGCTGCTGGCCGGCGGTCAGGGCAAGGGCCAAGATTTCGGCCCGGTGAAGGCGCTGCTCGGCAGCCAGATCGATCACATGTACTGTTTCGGCCAGGATGCCGAGGTGCTGCTGGCGCTGGGTGAGCAGACCGAGCGGGTTGCCGATCTCGATGCCGCGGTCACCAAGGCGGCTGCCGATGCCAGGCCCGGCGACTGGGTGCTGCTGGCACCCGCCTGCGCCAGCCTGGACCAGTTCAAGTCTTTCGAAGCGCGCGGTGATCGTTTCACCGAGCTGGTGATGGCCTTATGAACGCCCTGCGCACAGTAGCGGGCTTCCTGCAGCGCTGGTTGTTGCCGGCACGCCCTGCCGGTCTTTACGACCGGCAGTTGGTGGTGCTGGCGCTGGCGCTGATGGCGGTGGGTCTGGTGATAGTTGCGTCCGCCTCGATCCCGGAGGGGATCGCCATCAACAACGATCCCTTCATGTTCGTGAAGCGCCATGGCCTGTTTCTGCTGATGGCGCTCGGCATCTCCTGGTTCGTGCTGCAGGTGCCGATGGCACGCTGGCAGCACTACAACGGCCCCATGCTGCTGCTGGCCATCGTCATGCTGGTGCTGGTGCTGCTGGTGGGGCGCAGCGTCAACGGCTCGGTGCGCTGGTTGCCGCTCGGCCCCTTCAACCTGCAGCCTGCCGAGTTTGGCAAGCTGGCATTGTTTGTCTATCTGGCCGGCTACCTGGTACGCCGCCAGAGCGAGGTACGCGAGCGCTTCATCGGCTTCATGAAGCCGATGGCGGTGCTGTTCGTGGTAGCCATCCTACTGCTGGCACAGCCTGACCTGGGTTCTGTGGTGGTGATGTTCGTGACGTCGCTGGGCATGCTGTTCCTGGCCGGCGCTCGCCTGGTGCAGTTCATCGGCCTCATCCTGGTGGGGGTGAGCGCGGTAGTGACCCTGATCATCGCCGAGCCCTACCGGATGCGGCGGGTCACCTCCTTCCTCGACCCCTGGGCCGATCCGTTCGGCAGCGGCTACCAGCTGACCCAGTCGCTGATGGCCTTTGGTCGTGGCAGCTGGTTTGGCGAGGGGCTCGGCAACTCCATCCAGAAGATGGAGTACCTGCCGGAAGCTCACACCGACTTCGTGTTTGCGATCCTGGGTGAAGAGCTGGGGTATGTGGGCGTGCTGGGCGCGCTCTTCCTCATCTTCGCGCTCTCGGTCAAGGCGCTCAAGCTGGGCCATCAGGCGCTGGTGGCGGAGCGGTTATATGAAGGCTATCTGGCCATCGGCATCGGCATCTGGTTCAGCTTCCAGACCTTCGTCAACGTCGGCGCCGCCAGCGGCATGATGCCGACCAAGGGTCTGACCCTGCCGCTGGTCAGTTATGGTGGTTCGAGCCTCATCATCATGATGGTGGCGGTGAGCATGTTGATTCGTATCGATTTCGAGTTGCGTCAGGCCAGTGCCCAGGCGCGCGTGCGGGAGGTTTAGTGAGCAAGACGCTGTTGGTGATGGCAGGCGGTACCGGGGGCCACGTGTTCCCCGGTCTGGCCGTGGCCGATCGCCTCAAGGCCCAGGGCTGGACCATTCACTGGCTCGGCACCGCCGACCGGATGGAGGCGGAGCTGGTGCCTGCCCATGGTTATCCCATCTCCTTCATCGATATCCAGGGGGTGCGTGGCAATGGCATCAAGCGGCTGCTGGCGGCCCCCTATCGCATCGTCAAATCCGTGCTGCAGGCGCGCCGGGTGCTCAAGACCATTCGCCCCGACGTGGTGCTCGGCATGGGCGGCTTTGCCTCCGGTCCGGGTGGCGTGGCCGCCTGGCTGTCCGGCATCCCGTTGCTGCTGCACGAACAGAATGCTGCGGCCGGCATGACCAACAAGCTGCTGGCCCGTCTCGCCAAGCGGGTGCTGATGGCCTTCCCGGGCGCCTTTGCCCCGAGCCGTCGCACCGCCGTGGTGGGCAACCCGGTGCGCCCCGAGGTGGTGGCCCTGCCGGATCCGCAACTGCGCAGCAGTGCAGAGCCGCTGCGGCTGCTGATCGTCGGTGGCAGCCTGGGGGCCCGGGTGCTCAACGAGCAGGTGCCGCCAGCGGTGGCGGCGGCCGGGGTACCCATCGAGGTGCGTCACCAGTGCGGCAAGGGCAATCGTGATGCCGTGGCCGAGGCCTACGCCAAGCAGGGCGTGGCGGCCGAGGTGAGTGAATTTATCAAGGACATGGCCGGTGCCTATGCCTGGGCAGACCTGGTGGTGTGCCGGGCCGGGGCGCTGACCGTCTCCGAAGTCGCCGCCGCCGGGGTTGCCGCCATCTTTGTGCCGCTGCCCCACGCGGTGGATGATCACCAGACCCGCAACGCCCTGACTCTGGTCGACGGCGGTGCGGCTGAATTCCTGCCCCAATCCGAGCTGACCACGGCCTCGCTGGCTGCGCGTCTCTCCTGGCTTGCCGGGCGCAGGGAAACCCTATTGAACATGGCCCAGGCCGCCCGTCGCGTCGCCATCATCGATGCCGCCGAGCGGGTCGCCGATGAGTGCAAACGCCTGGCGACCGGGCAGAGCGAGAGATGATTATGACCAAGGTTGAACTGGCAAAACTGCGTACCGTTATCCCTGAAATGCGCCGGGTGCGTCGCATTCACTTCATCGGCATCGGTGGGGCCGGGATGGGCGGTATCGCTGAAGTCCTTGCCAACGAAGGCTATCAGGTGACCGGCTCGGATCTGGCCCGCAATGCGGTAACCGAACGGCTCGAGTCCCTCGGTGCCCACATCTTCGTGGGCCACAGTGCCGAGCACGTGAACGAGGCGAGCGTGGTGGTGGTTTCCACCGCTATCAAGCAGGACAACCCCGAACTGCTGGCTGCCCGCGAGCTGCGCATTCCTGTGGTGCGCCGCGCCGAGATGCTGGCCGAGCTGATGCGTTTCCGCCATGGCATCGCCATCGCCGGCACCCACGGCAAGACCACCACCACCAGTCTGGTGGCGAGCATTTATGCCGAAGCGGACCGGGATCCGACCTTCGTCATCGGGGGCCTGCTCAACAGCGCCGGCACCAATGCCCGTCTGGGCAGCAGCCGCTATCTGATCGCCGAAGCGGACGAGAGCGACGCCTCCTTCCTGCATCTGCAGCCGATGGTCTCCATCGTGACCAACATCGAAGCGGATCACATGGATACCTATGGTGGCGACTTCTCCAAGCTGAAGGCCACCTTCATCGACTTTTTGCACAATCTGCCGTTCTACGGGCTGGCCGTGGTGTGCGTGGATGACCCTGTGATCCGCGGCATGCTGCCGGAGATCGCGCGTCCCACCATCACCTATGGCCTGAGTGATGATGCCGACGTGCAGGTGCTGGACTTCGTGCAGACCAGCAACCGCAGCCGTTTCCGGGTCCGTCGCAAGGATGCCGGCGAGCTGGAGGTAACCCTCAATCTGCCCGGCATCCACAATGCCCTCAATGCCGCCGCGGCGATTGCGGTCGCCACCGAGGACGGGATCGGCGATGATGCCATCATCCGGGCGCTGGCCAAGTTTGAAGGGGTGGGTCGCCGCTTCCAGCAATATGGCGAGTTCGAGACCGGCCGCGGCAAGGCCATGCTGGTGGACGACTACGGTCACCACCCGAGCGAGGTCAAGGTCACCATCAACGCCGCCCGCGCCGGCTGGCCCGAGAAGCGACTGGTGATGGTGTTCCAGCCGCACCGCTACACCCGCACCCGCGATCTCTATGAAGATTTCGCTGACGTGCTCTCCAAGGTGGACGTGCTGGTGATGCTGGAGGTCTATGCCGCCGGTGAAGAGCCTATTCCGGGCGCCGATGGCCGCGCCCTGTGCCGCTCCATCCGCTCCCGCGGCAGTCTGGAACCCATCTTTGTCGCGACGCCGGACGATGTGCCGGCGGTACTGGCCGGGCTGGTCGGCGAGGGCGATCTGGTGCTGACCCAGGGGGCAGGGAACGTCGGGGCGCTGGCACGGCGTCTCGGCGAGATGAAATTGAGCATCGAGAGCATGAAATCCGGCGCCTGAGGGCCCAATGAGTATTTTGACCGCCAAGCCGGGGCCTATATAATGGCGAACCGGCCTGCAAAGGGCCGGCATGGCGCGTTAAACGGGGATCGATCGGGTGGAGGCAAGGGCACAAGGGCGCACCAAGGGAGGCTTCATCGCCGGGGTGGGATTTTTCCTCCTGGTCATGTGGGGCCTCTACCAGACCGCGCTGGATGTTAAAGATTGGCTGACGGATGCCAATCGGTTGCCCATGAGCGAGCTGTTGCTGCAGGGGCAACACCAGTATTTGCAAACCGATGAACTGCGCAGCGCCGTGCTGGATGGCGCCGAACTGCGCAACTTCTTCGAGTTGGACGTGAACGAATTGCAGGCGCGGTTGAACGCCTTGCCTTGGGTGGCCCAGGTCTCGGTACGCAAGAAGTGGCCCAACAAGATCAAGGTCTACCTCACCGAACAGGCGGTAGCGGCACGCTGGAACGGCAACCGCTTCGTCAACACCAAGGGTGAGGTGTTCAGTGCGCCGGACAGGGTGAAGACCCCTCTGATGCAGCTGTCCGGGCCTGAGGATCAGGCCGTCAAGGTGCTGGAGGCCAGCCGTCAGTACGAGGCGCAGCTGGCGGCCAGAGGATACAAGCTGCTGGGGGTGAATCTGACCCCTCGCCATGCCTGGGAACTGACCCTGGATGGCAACATTCAGCTGTTTTTGGGGCGCTCGGATATCGCGCTTCGACTGCAGCGGTTTATCGATGCCTTTCCGGTCATCGAGCCCCGTGAGCGGGTTGCTTACGTGGATCTTCGATACGACACCGGGATGGCAGTTGGCTGGAAGAAGAACGAAGAGAAAGTGAATGACCAAAACCGCAGATAGAAATCTGATTGTCGGACTGGATATCGGCACAACCAAGGTGGCGGTTCTGGTTGGCGAAGTGCTGCCAGACGGTGAGCTCAATGTCATCGGCATGGGCAGTCACGCCTCTCGTGGCATGGACAAGGGGGGGGTCAACGATCTCGATTCCGTGGTCAAGTCCCTGCGCCGTGCGGTGGAAGAGGCCGAGATGATGGCCGACTGCCAGATCAGCTCCGTCTATCTGGGGTTGTCCGGCAAGCATATCGACTGTCGCAACGAAACCGGCATGGTGCCCATCTCCGATGAAGAGGTGACCCAGGAAGACGTGGACAACGTCATCCACACCGCCAAGTCGGTGCGGTTGTCCGATGAGCTGCGGGTGCTGCACGTGCTGCCCCAGGAGTTCGCCATCGACTACCAGGAAGGGATCAAGAACCCGGTCGGTCTGTCCGGCGTGCGGATGGCCGCCAAGGTGCACCTGATCACCTGCCACAACGACATGGCTCGCAACATCGAGAAGTGCGTTGAGAAGGTGGGTCTGCGGGTGGATCAGCTGATCTTCTCCGCGCTGGCGTCCAGCTACGCCGTGCTGACCGAAGACGAGAAAGAGCTGGGTGTCTGCGTGGTGGACATAGGTGGTGGCACCATGGACATGTCGCTGTTTACCGGCGGCGCCCTGCGTCACACCAAGGTGATCCCGTACGCCGGCAGCACGGTGACCAGCGACATCGCCTACGCCTTCGGCACTCCGCCGCTGGATGCGGAGGCGATCAAGGTGCGCTACGGTTGCGCCCTGGGCCGGCTGGTCAGCAAGGAAGACAATATTGAAGTACCCAGTGTCGGCGGTCGTCCGGCGCGCAGCCTGCAGCGGCAGACACTGGCCGAAGTGATCGAGCCCCGTTACACCGAGTTGCTCTCCATGGTGAATGATGAGCTGGTGCGGGTACAAAGCGAATTGAAAGCGCAGGGGGTCAAGCATCAGCTTGCAGCCGGTGTGGTCTTGACCGGCGGCGCTGCCCAGATCGAAGGCATTGTGGAGTGCGCAGAGCAGATCTTCCAGAGCCAGGTCCGGGTAGGGGAGCCCATGAATATCCGGGGATTGAGTGATTACGTGCAGGCGCCTGTGTACTCGACTGCGGTCGGGTTGCTGCAGTATGGCCGCACCCATCAATCCACCGGCAGTAGCAAGGAATATGCCGCCAAGGCAAGCGTAGGTGGGCTGGTCAAACGGGTCAGCAACTGGTTGCGTGGCGAGTTCTAAAAGATTTTGCTGAGTCAGGCAAATAAAGCGGAGAGACAACATGTTTGAATTTATGGATAGCCACACTGACGAAGCCGTCATCAAAGTGATTGGTGTGGGTGGCGGCGGCGGCAACGCGGTCGAACACATGGTTCGTCAAAACATCGAAGGTGTCGAGTTCATTACCGTCAACACCGACGCCCAGGCGCTGCGCAACTCCAGTGCCAACACAACCCTGCAGATCGGTGGTGGCATCACCAAGGGTCTGGGGGCCGGGGCCAACCCGGAAGTGGGTCGTGACGCGGCCATGGAAGATCGGGAAGCGCTGCGCGAGCTGCTGACCGGCTCCGACATGGTGTTCATCGCCGCCGGCATGGGTGGTGGTACCGGTACCGGCGCTGCCCCGATCGTGGCCGAAGTGGCCCGCGAGATGGGTATCCTGACAGTTGCTGTCGTAACCAAGCCGTTCTCCTTCGAAGGGAAAAAACGGATGGGCTTCGCCGCTCACGGTATCGAAGAGCTGTCCAAGAACGTCGACTCCCTGATCACCATCCCCAACGACAAGTTGCTGAAGGTGCTGGGTCGTGGCATCTCCCTGCTGGACGCCTTCAAGGCGGCCAACGATGTACTGCTGGGTGCGGTACAGGGCATTGCCGAACTGATCACCCGTCCGGGTCTGATCAACGTCGACTTCGCGGACGTGCGTACCGTGATGCGCGAAATGGGTACCGCCATGATGGGTACCGGTTCCGCCTCCGGTGATGACCGTGCCGAAGAAGCGGCCGAGAAGGCCATCTCCAGCCCGCTGCTGGAAGACGTGGATCTGGCCGGTGCCCGCGGCATCCTGGTCAACATCACTGCCGGCATGGACATGACCATCGAAGAGTTCGAAACCGTCGGTAACGCGGTCAAGGCCTTCGCCTCCGAAAACGCCACCGTGGTGGTGGGTACCGTAATCGACCCGGAAAT
Source organism: Aeromonas sp. FDAARGOS 1408 (assembly GCF_019048665.1). Classification (NCBI taxonomy): domain Bacteria; kingdom Pseudomonadati; phylum Pseudomonadota; class Gammaproteobacteria; order Aeromonadales; family Aeromonadaceae; genus Aeromonas; species Aeromonas sp. FDAARGOS 1408. The sequence continues at coordinate 4,658,928 of NZ_CP077394.1, forward strand.
GCACGACGAACTGCGCGTGACCGTGGTTGCTACCGGTATCGGTGCCGAGCGCAAGCCCGACATCACCCTGGTGAAGAACAACATGGTACAAGAGCGTCCGGCCCGTCAGCCCCTGATCAGCGAAGCCCTGCAGTCTCGCGTGATGGAAGAGGCGCCGGCCAAGGTGGTCAACGCCGAGCCGCAAGCTCGTCGCGAACCGGATTATCTCGATATTCCTGCGTTCCTGCGCAAGCAAGCTGACTAAGCCTCTAATGACGCTGGTTTGTTTGTTGCTTAAGGAATGTGCTAAGATGGCCTGCCCACGACCATCTGGTCAGGAATTTGAGCTGTTAAGCGGATACGCCCATGATTAGACAAAGAACCTTGAAAACGAGTGTCCAGGCCACTGGTGTCGGCCTGCATTCGGGCCGGAAAGTCACAATGACGTTCCGTCCGGCGCCTGTTAACACAGGGATCGTTTACTTGCGTACCGATCTGAATCCTGTGGTAGAGCTGCCAGCCAATGCCGATCAGGTGCGTGATACCGTGCTTTGTACCGCTCTGGTGAACGAAGCCGGTGTCCGTGTCTCTACCATTGAGCACCTCTCTGCCGCACTGGCCGGGATGGGCATCGACAATCTCTATGTCGAGGTTGATGCGCCCGAGATCCCGGTGATGGACGGCAGTGCGCACCCCTTTATCTACCTGCTGCAAGAAGTTGGTATCCGTGAACAGAATGCGCCCAAGCAGTTTGTGCGGATCAAGCAGAGCATCCGGGTTGAAGACGGCGACAAGTGGGCGGAATTCCACCCCTATCGCAACGGCTTCAAGATGGATCTCGAGATCGACTTCCAGCATCCGGTATTTGAAGGACGCAATCAGCGTTGCGTGCTGGACTTCTCCGGTGCCTCTTTCGTGAAAGAGATCAGCCGTGCCCGTACCTTCGGCTTCATGCGTGACATCGAGTACCTGCGTTCCCAGAACCTGGCGCTGGGCGGCAGCCTGGAAAACGCCGTGGTGCTGGATGACTACCGGGTACTGAACGAAGATGGTCTGCGCTACGAAGACGAATTCGTCAAACACAAGATGCTGGATGCGATTGGCGATCTGTACATGTGCAATCGCAGCATCATTGGCGAATTCCGTGCCTACAAGACCGGCCATGCCCTGAACAACAAACTGCTGCGTGCCTTGCTGGCCAAGCAGGAGGCCTGGGAACTGGTGACCTTCGAGGGTGAGGGCGACAAAGCGCCTATCGCTTACTACGATAACGGTCTGGTTCTGGCCTGATAGCCGTGCAACGGAACGTCGGTCCTCTCTCCGCACCGACGTTCCGTCATTTGTTTACTCCATTCTGTAATACCGATTATCTCCCGGTTTTATTTTCCGTGTCGGCCCATGGCCACACCTGACCGAGCAGACTGATTTCTATGAGCATTACCCTGATCCTCCACGGTAAGCAGCGACGCAGGTTGCACTTGCCCAAACAACGTCTGGCCTGGGTCGGCGGTATCCTCTTCACTGTATTGGCCCTGGGGGGCGGCTGGCTCTGGCAGAGCTGGCAGCAAAAGATGGACGCGCTGGAAGTGGCGCTGGCCATGGCCGAACAGCAAAAATCCACGCAAGGGGCTGACGAAGCCCGCGAACAGCTTGCCATGCTGGCCGCCCAGGTGGGCACCATGCAGGGGCAGCTGGGTCGACTCAATGCACTCGGAGAGCGGCTGACCGAAAAAGCCGACCTCGACCCCGAGGAGTTCAATTTCAAGGAGCTGCCCCCCATGGGCGGTCCCTCCTATGATGCGGATCTGGAAGTCAGTCTCAACGAGCTGCAGGACTCCATGAAGCATCTCAGCCAACAGCTCAGTAGTCGTGAAGAGCAGCTGTCGGTACTTGAATCTTTCATCATGAATCACCATATAACCGATGCCGGTTTCATCTCCGGAACACCGGTCAAGCAGGAGCGGGTTTGGGTCTCCTCTGGCTTCGGTGGCCGGGTCGATCCGTTCAATGGTCGTGCCAAGATGCACAAAGGGGTGGATTTCCGTGGCAAGCCCGGCACCCCCATCCTGGCAACGGGCCCAGGCGTTGTAAGCTGGGCGGGCCGTCATCCGGAATTTGGCAACATGGTGGAGATCAACCACGGCAATGGTCTGGTGACCCGCTATGCCCACAACTCCAAGTTGCTGGTCGAAGTGGGCACCTTGGTCGATGAGGGCCAGAAAATTGCCTTGATGGGACGCACCGGTCGCGCGACCGGGGTCCATTTGCATTACGAAGTGTTGAAAGATGGTCGTCAGGTGGACCCCGCGCGTTTTCTCAATGCCAGACGGGGTTAGGTTTTTTTCTCCAGGTTCCAGTGACGGAACGCTTATATAACCAGAAATAGTTGGTACCCATGATTAGCACACTGCTTACCAAGATTATCGGCAGCCGGAACGACAGAACGCTCAAGGCTTTGCGTAAAATTGTAAAACAGATCAACGCGATGGAGCCGCAGTTCGAAGCTCTGTCCGATGCACAGCTGCAGGCCAAGACGGCCGAGTATCGTCAGCGTCTGGAGCAGGGTGAGACGCTGGAGCAGCTGCTGCCGGAGGCCTTTGCCACCGTGCGTGAAGCCTCCCGTCGGGTGTTCGGCATGCGTCATTTCGACGTGCAGCTGATCGGCGGCATGGTGCTGAACTCCAACCGTATCGCCGAAATGAAAACGGGTGAAGGTAAAACCCTCACCGCCACCCTGCCGGCCTACCTGAATGCCCTGAGCGGCCGCGGTGTGCACGTGGTGACGGTGAACGACTATCTGGCCAAGCGTGACGCCGAGGCGAACCGCCCGCTGTTTGCCTTCCTCGGCATGACGGTCGACTGCAACGTGCCTGGCATGGATGCGTCCCAGAAGCGCGACGCCTACGCTGCCGACATCACCTACGGTACCAACAACGAATTCGGTTTCGACTACCTGCGCGACAACATGGCGTTCTCGCCCGAGCAGCGCGTGCAGCGTCCGCTCAACTACGCGCTGGTGGATGAGGTGGACTCGGTGCTCATCGATGAAGCCCGTACCCCGCTCATCATCTCCGGCCCGGCCGAAGACAGCTCCGAGCTCTATATCCGCGTCAACAAGCTGATCCCGCTGCTGGTGAAGCAGGACAAAGAAGACTCTGAAGAGTACACCGGCGACGGCCACTACACGGTGGACGAGAAGAACCGTCAGGCGCTGCTGACCGAAAACGGCCAGATCTTCGTGGAAGAGCTGCTCAAGAAAGAGGGGCTGCTGGCCGAAGACGACTCCCTGTTCTCCGCCACCAACATCAGCCTGCTGCACCACGTCAACGCCGGCCTGCGTGCGCACACCCTGTTTGAACGCAACGTCGACTACATAGTCCAGAAGGACGAGATCGTCATCGTCGACGAGCACACCGGCCGTACCATGCCGGGTCGTCGCTGGTCCGACGGTCTGCACCAGGCGGTCGAGGCGAAGGAAGGGGTCAAGATCCAGAACGAGAACCAGACGCTGGCCTCCATCACCTTCCAGAACTACTTCCGTCTGTACGACAAGCTGGCGGGCATGACGGGTACTGCCGATACCGAAGCCTTTGAATTCCAGCAGATTTATGGCCTGGATACCGTGGTTATCCCGACCAACAAGCCGATGGTGCGCAAGGACATGGGCGATCTGGTCTACCTGACCGCCAACGAGAAGTATGCCGCCATCATCGAAGACATCCGTGGTTGCGTCGAACGCGGCCAGCCGGTGCTGGTCGGTACCGTCTCCATCGAGAACTCCGAGCTGCTCTCCGGCATCCTGACCAAGGAGAAGATCCCGCACAAGGTGTTGAACGCCAAGTTCCACGCCATGGAGGCGGAGATCGTTGCCCAGGCTGGCCAGACCGGCGCCGTCACCATCGCCACCAACATGGCCGGTCGTGGTACCGACATAGTGCTGGGTGGCAACTGGCAAGCGGAAATCGCCCAGCTGGAGAACCCGACCGAAGAGCAGATCGCCGAACTGAAGGCCGCCTGGCAGGTGCGCCACGATGCGGTGCTGGCCGCCGGCGGTCTGCACATTATCGGTACCGAGCGTCACGAATCCCGTCGTATCGACAACCAGCTGCGCGGCCGTTCCGGTCGTCAGGGTGACCCGGGCTCCTCTCGCTTCTACCTCTCCATGGAAGATACCTTGATGCGGATCTTCGCCTCCGATCGCGTGACCGGCATGATGAAGAAGCTGGGCATGGAAGAGGGCGAAGCCATCGAGCACCCCTGGGTGACCAAGGCCATCGAGAACGCCCAGCGCAAGGTGGAAGGTCGCAACTTCGACATCCGCAAGAGCCTGCTGGAATTTGACGACGTGGCCAACGACCAGCGCAAGGTGGTCTATGAGCAGCGCAACGAGCTGCTGGACACCAGCGACATCTCCGAGACCATCCACGTCATCCGTGACGACGTCTACGGCGCCATCATCGACGAGTACATCCCGCCCCAGTCTCTGGAAGAGATGTGGGACGTGCCGGGTCTGGAAGCCCGCCTGAAGTCCGACTTCGCGCTGGATCTGCCGCTGCAGCAGTGGCTGGCGGAAGACGACAAGCTGTATGAAGAGAAGCTGCGCGAGCGCATCCTGGATGAAGCCACCAAGCTCTATACCCACAAGGAAGAGCTGGTTGGTAAAGAGGTGCTGCGCAACTTCGAGAAGGCGGTCATGCTGCAGACCCTGGACGGCCTGTGGAAAGAGCATCTGGCGGCCATGGATCACCTGCGTCAGGGCATCCATCTGCGCGGTTACGCCCAGAAGAACCCCAAGCAGGAGTACAAGCGCGAGTCCTTCGATCTGTTCACCCAGATGCTGGAGACCCTCAAGCGCGACGTGGTCAGCATCCTGAGCCGGGTACAGGTGCAGGAGCGCGACGTGGAGGCGATGGAAGAGCAGCAGCGCCAGCAGGCCGAAGCCGCTCCCCGTACCTACACCCACGCGACGGCCGACAACCAGCTGGCCGATGAAGAGCAGGCCGAAGCGGGCCCGGTCACCTTCGTGCGGGACGAGCAGAAGGTGGGGCGCAACGATCCCTGCCCCTGTGGCTCCGGCAAGAAATACAAGCACTGCCACGGTCAGTTGACCTGATAGCGCCATGACCATGATGCACCGCCTCCGGGCGGTGCATTCATTTCTGGCAAGGGAGGAGAAGCGTAATGAGCAAGATGCCGACGGGCTGGGATGCCGCGGCCCACACCAGCTGGCTGGCTGGCCAGCGTCAGGGTGCCATCCAGCAACTGCTGGCGAGACTCAATGCCAACGCGGTCAAGCCGGTGGCTCTGCAGCTGCAGTTTGCCTATTACCTCTTTTTGTGCGGTGACCCGGCGTCGGCGGCCCAGGTACTGGAGATGGCTCACAAGGCCGAACCTGGCAACGACGAGGTGCTGCGCAACCTCTGCTCTTGTCTGTCACGGTCCGGTCAATACGAACAGGCGGTGGCGCGGCTGCAGATCCTGTTGCAGCGTCTCCCCGACGACTTCCATGCGCTGGATGCTCTCTGCGCCTCGCTGGCCAAGCTGGAGCGCCACGCCGAGGCTGCCGTGGCGGGAACCCGCTCGCTGGAGCTAAAGGCTCGGGTGAGCGACAAGGCGCCGTCAGACTGGGCTCTGCCGGCAGTCGCACCGTCGGCCTGGCTGGCGGCAGACAAACCGGATGTCATCGCCTTCTCGCTGTGGGGCAGTGCCCCTCGTTACCTGCGGGGCGCCATCGACAATGTGCTGGCGGCCGCCTATCTCTATCCGGGTTGGCGGGTGCGTTTCTACGTGGATGAGAGCGTGCCCGCCGAGCTGCTCGCTGCACTGCGCGAACTGGGGGCCGAGCTGTTGCTGCAACCCGCCGGTCAATCTTTGGGTCGGCGCCTCTGCTGGCGCTTTCAGGTAGCCAACGATCCGCGGGTGGGACGCTTTCTGGTGCGGGATGTGGATTCGGTACCGGGTGTACGCGAGCGGCTGGCGGTACAGGAGTGGCTTGCATCGACGCGCTGGTTTCATATCATGCGCGATTGGTGGAGTCATACCGATCTGGTGCTGGCGGGTATGTGGGGTGGAGTGGCCGGTGTGTTGCCGCCACTGGCGCCCCTGCTCGAAGCCTATCAGCCGGACGTCATGGAGACGCCGAATATCGACCAGTGGTTTTTGCGCGACCGGCTCTGGGGTTATCTCTCGCAGAGCTGTCTGGTGCATGACCGCTGCTTCACGCCGTCTGGCGCCATCCCCTGGCCGCTGCCCGCCCCGGACGGGAGCGAGCATGTGGGGCAGGATATCTTTACGGCACAAGGGGAAACACAGGCCCGCCGGCTGGCGCCCTGGATTGCCCGTTCGCCATGTTTACGCTGAGGACAATGATGGAACAGAAGAAACGGATCTGGGTGGCGGTCGGCGTCATCGAGAACGAACGGGGCGATATCTTCATCGCCAGACGCTCCGCCGATCGTCATCAGGGGGATCGCTGGGAATTCCCCGGCGGCAAGGTGGAAGCCGGAGAGGATCTGCTCACCGCGTTGGACAGGGAGCTGTGGGAAGAGATCGGGATCCGGGTACAGGATTGTGCTCCCTTCATGGAGCTGCATCACGACTACCCGGACAAGCAGGTACTGCTGGATATCTGGAAGGTGACCCGCTTCAGCGGCGAGCCGTTTGGCAAGGAGGGGCAGGAGTGTCGCTGGGTGCCGCTGGCCTCGCTGCATGAGTACCACTTTCCCGACGCCAATGGCCCGATCGTGACGCGCCTGCAGGCATCGCTGGCCGCACAGGGCTGATGTGAGCCGCAGTGCATACCAAAATAAAAAGGGCCGTATCGGCCCTTTTTGCTTGCTGGCTTATTGCCACTGCTCCCCCTCTTCGGGGTAGGGCAGCAGCTCCGGGTCTATTTCCCCCGGGATCCGCTTCTCCTCGTCGGCCCACTCGCCGAGATCGATCAGCTGGCAGCGCTTGCTGCAGAACGGGCGAAACGGGCTTTGCGGGCCCCACTCCAGCTCGGTCTGGCAGGTCGGGCACTTTACCTTGGTCACCATGGATGCTCCTTAGCAGCAGGCCAGCTGGAAGGGCACGTCACCGATCTGCTGCTCTGCGGTCGGCAAAAAGCGCAGGGCGAACCGGTTCTTGTGGCCGCTCAGGGTCGGGTAGCACTGCTGGGTGTCACTCAGGCGAATGCGGATCAGCTCGGCACTCTCGGCGGTATCCTGGAAGAAGCCGTTGACGGCCACCTGTTCGCTGAAGTTGCCGGATTCACGCCACAGGCGCAGCAGCAGGGAGATGGCGTTCATCAACAGGTTGATGTCGCTCAGCCACAGCTGCATCTGCTGATGGCGCGTGATGGCCGGGGTGGCAAGCCAGTGGTGCAGTTGCGGCACGTCGAAGGCGCACAACCCGCCCGGGATGGAGAAGCGCTGGCGGATGGATCCAAGCAGGCGATCTTCTTTCAGACGGGCACCGGGACGCGGTGCACTCAGCAAGTTGCGGGAGAGCTGGGTGCTCTCCTGCTGCATCAGGTTGATCTGCTCCAGGTCGACATCTGGCAGGCTGGCCCAGTGGCTCAGGCGCTGGCTGAGGCGCTCCAGGTCTTTAATCAGGTCGGCGCGCAGGTCACCGCGCTCCAGCAACTCCTGCAGGTCGAACAGGCCCTTGAAAAAGGCGATGTGTGCCCAGGGCTGGTCGCTCTCCAGATTGTCGCGGATCTGGGAAAACAGGGACTCCAGACGAAGATAGGTCCGGCTTTTTTCATTGAGGGGAAAATCGTAAATCATGCCTAATCCTGGCCAGCCATAAACCGGCCTAGTGTACTCACAGTTGGCGGGCTTGTTGAGAGGCAAATGCCAGATATGTCTCGTGCAGCGCGAAAATTCGGCTCTTTATTGCCTCGGGTGTGCCGTTCTGGTTGTCCAGCACATCGTCGGCTGCCGCCAGCCGCTCGGTCCGGCTCGCCTGGGCGGCCAGGATGGCCTCAGCCTGCTCCCGGCTCACGCCGTCCCGGCGACAGGTACGCTCAATCTGGGTCGCTTCGTCCACGTCGATCACCAGTACCCGGTTGGCCAGTGCGGTGAGCCGGTTTTCCACTAGCAGGGGCACCACCAGCAGGCAATAGGGGGAGCGCGCGGCCGCGCACTGGCGCTGCATCTCGCTGCGAATGAGGGGATGGAGCAGGGCGTTGAGCCAGCCCTTGACCTGCGGGTTAGTGAAGACCCGCTCACGCAGCTGGCGGCGATCGAGCCGGCCATCGGGGGCGATGACGTTTGCGCCAAAATGGGCGGCGATGGCGGCCAGGGCTGGGGTGCCGGGTTCCACTACCTCGCGGGCGATGATGTCCGCATCCACTACTTCGATGCCCAGCTCGGCAAACTGATTGGCAACCGTGGTCTTGCCGCTGCCAATCCCGCCAGTAATTGCGACTACATACATGGGTCAGTGCTGCCTTTGATCAGAGAAACGTCGTGAGGTACCAGCGGGTGATGGTATCGCCCCACAGCAGCGCGATCCAGCCGGCGATGGCCAGGTAGGGCCCGAAGGGGATGGGTTTGCCCTGATGGTGGTTGCGCAGCAGGATGAGACTTATCCCTATGATGGCGCCGACCAGGGAGGAGAGCAGCAATACGATGGGCAGGGCATGCCAACCCAGCCAGGCCCCCAACGCCGCCAGCAGCTTGAAGTCGCCGTAGCCCATCCCTTCCTTGCCGGTGAGCAGCTTGAAGGCCCAGTAGAGGCTCCAGAGCACCAGATAGCCGGCCATGGCACCGATCACCGCATCGGCCAACGGAACGAATCCCCCTGCCAGATTGAACAGCAGGCCGCCCCACAGCAGTGGCAGGGTCAGCTGATCCGGCAGCAGCATCTTGTCCAGGTCGATGAAAGTGAGCGCCACCAGCACCCAGGTGAGCAGCAGGGCGGCCAGCAAGCCCCAGCCCGGTGGGAATGTTGCGGCGACGACCAGCGAGAGCAGGGCGGTCAGCAGCTCCACCAGCGGATAACGGGCCGAGATGGGGGCCTGACATTCACGGCAGCGACCCTTGAGCCAGAGCCAGCTGAGCAGGGGGATATTCTCCATGGCCGTGATGGCGTGGCCGCAATGGGGGCAGGCAGAACGCGGCACCATCAGGTTGTAGCGTTCTTCCTGTTGCAGTTGTGTCTCTGGGTTGAAATAGCTGAGGTATTCGGCCTGCCACTCCCGTTCCAGCATGATGGGCAGGCGATGGATCACCACGTTGAGAAAACTGCCGATCATCAGGGAGAAGAGGAATACCAGCGAAAAATAGAGCCAGGGCAGGCTGTGAAAAACGTCAGTGATCAGCAACATCGGGTTCCGGATTGGTTGGGGGTCAGTGGATGACCGACCCCAGTTTGAAGATGGGCAGGTACATGGCGACCACCATGCCACCGACCAGTACCCCCAGCACCACCATGATGAGAGGTTCCAGCAGGCTGGTGAGGCCGTCGACCAGATCGTCCACCTCCTGTTCGAAGATGGTGGCGACCTTGGAGAGCATATCATCGATGGCGCCTGACTCCTCGCCAATCATCACCATCTGGATCACCATGTCGGGGAAGAGATCCACGGTGCGCATGGCCACGTTGATCTGCATGCCGGCCACCACCTCGTTGCGAATGGCCATGACGGCGGTGCGATAGACATAGTTGCCGGAGGCGCCTGCGGCGGAGATCAGGGCATCCACCAGCGGGATACCGGCAGAAAAGGTGGTGGAGAGGGTGCGGGCGAAGCGGGCCATGGCGGCCTTGTGCAATATCATGCCGACCACCGGGATGGTCAGAATGAACTTGTCGGTGTTGTCTCTGACTTTCTGCGAGGCACGCCAGGCTCGCACGTAGAGGAAGATGGCGAGTGCAACCCCGCCAAAGATCATATACCACCAGTTCTGCATGAAGCGGGAGATGCCGATGACGAACTGGGTAAAGGCGGGCAGTTCGGCGCCGAAACTCTTGAAGATGTCCTCAAACTGTGGAATGACGAATAGCAGCAGAATGGAGGTGACGACAATGGCCACCAGGATGACCATGGTGGGGTAGAACATGGCCTTCTTGATCTTGGATTTGAGCGCTTCGGACTTTTCGCGATAAGTCGCGATGCGGTCGTAGATGGTCTCCAGGGCGCCGGACTGCTCGCCCGCCTCAACTAGATCACAATAGAGTGCATCGAAGTGGCGGGGATGGCGGCGCAGCGCCTCGGACATGGGGGTACCGGTCTCCACATCGGCGGCTATCTGGCCCATCAGCTCGCGCATGGCCGCCTTCTCGTGGCTGCGAGCGATGATCTGCAGGCTCTGGACCAGAGGTACGCCGGCTGACAGCATGGTGGTGATCTGGCGGGAGACGACGGCAATGTCCATCGGCTTGATCTTGGCGCCGCCCTTGGAGAAGAGCCCCTGGCTCTTCTTGCTCACCTTGGTGACGTTGACGCCCTGCTTGCGCAGCTCGGCCTTGACCGTGTTGATGCTGTCGGCCTGCAGCTCGCCGGAGACCTTCTGGCCCTTGCGGTTCACCCCGCTCCAGCGAAAGGCGAAGACTTTCTTGGGGGCATTCTGTTTCTGGGTTAGCGTTGCCATCACTGCGTCCTGCAATGGGGCCCGGCTTGCTTGTCGCTAAGAGAAGCAGCCTCGGCCTGATGGAAATCGCCAGGGCCGGCGGCACCTGGATGAATCGGCTGAGCGATAGACTCTGTCAGTTGGTTGTTACCCGGTTTATCTCGGCCAGGCTGGTCACCCCCAGTCGGGCCTTCTCAAGACCGGAGGTACGCAAGGTGCGCATGCCCTCCTTCTGGGCAATGGCCGCAATTTGCATGGAGTTGGCTCCCTGCATGATCAATTTTGCAATATTTTCTGACATCAACAGGATCTCGTAGATGCCGACCCGCCCCTTGTAGCCGCCCGAACACTCCTTGCAACCAACCGGCTTGAACAGCCGCAAGCCTGCGGCCAGCTGCTGTTGGGTGAACCCCAACTCCAGCAGTTCAGCCTCCGGCACCACTTCGGGGGCCTTGCAGTGGTCACACAGCTTGCGTGCCAGTCGCTGTGCCATGATCAGGGTAACCGAGGAGGCGATGTTGAAGGCGGGCACCCCCATGTTCATCATCCGGGTCAGTGTTTCGGCCGCCGAGTTGGTGTGCAATGTGGAGAGCACCAGGTGGCCGGTTTGTGCCGCCTTGATGGCGATCTCGGCGGTTTCAAGATCCCGTATTTCCCCGACCATCACCACATCGGGATCCTGGCGCAGGAAGGAGCGCAGGGCACTGGCGAAGGTGAGCCCGGCCTTGGGGTTGACCTGTACCTGATTGACCCCTGGCAGGTTGATCTCCACTGGGTCTTCGGCGGTCGAAATATTCACTTCTGTGGTGTTGAGAATGTTCAGGCCGGTGTAGAGCGACACCGTCTTGCCCGAACCGGTCGGGCCGGTCACCAGGATCATGCCCTGAGGCTTCGAGAGCGCACGCAGATATTGCGCCTTCTGCCGATCGTCAAAGCCGAGCTGCTCGATATTGAGGCGCGCAGCGGAAGAGTCGAGCAGACGGATAACGATCTTCTCGCCCCACATGGTAGGCAGGGTGTTGACCCGCATGTCCATCGACTTGTTGCGCGACATTTTCAATTTGATGCGGCCATCCTGGGGCAGCCGCCGTTCGGCAATGTCCAGGCGCGCCATCACCTTGAGTCGGGCCGAGAAGCGGTTGGCCAGATTGACCGGCGGCGTTGCTACCTCATGCAGGATCCCGTCTATCCGAAAGCGAATACGGTACTTGGTCTCATAGGGCTCGAAGTGGAGGTCGGATGCACCGCGCTTGATGGCATCCATCATGATCTTGTTGATGTATTTGACGATGGGGGCGTCATCGTCCGCCGTGTTGACGCTCTCGTCGAGTCGTGACCCCTCGTCAGACACTTCCAGCTCGGAAATCTCGGACTCGTCGATCTCCTCCATGCCAAGGGCGTCCTGATCGCTCTCCATCAGCTTGCTGATGGCGGCGGTCAGCTTGTTCTCCTCGACCAGCAAGGCCTCGGTGTGCAGCCCGAAGCTGAAGCCAAAATCCTCCAGTGCCGACACATTGGTCGGGTCGGACATGGCGATATAGAGGGTGTGGCCCTGGGTGTAGATGGGCAGCACATGGTGTTTCTCAATCAGCTTCTGATTGAGGTACTTCTGCGGGATCTCGGCCAGGTCGAAGGCGGCAAGATCCAGCAGAGGTACCCCATATTCCAGCTCGCAGAAGTCGGCCAGCGCCTTGCTGTCGAGGATTTCGTTCTCGATCAGAAAGGTCACAAAGGGCTTGCGCTGCGCCTTGGCCTGGCTCAGATAGCGCTGTGAGTCGGACTCACTGAGCAGGGAAGAGGCGGCCAGGCTTAACGCCAGGCCGCTATGAGGTGATGATGTCATCACTTACCTGGGCAGTAATCTGTCGCAGTAGCTGAGCAGGAACCTGTCCATGTCAGCGGATCGGAATTGCTTGGTGTGGAACTTGTCAGTGTGTAGGTGTCACCAGTTACCAATGGGGAGAGAGTCCCGGCAGCAGCACTCGCTGTGGGGGCTGATGTGATTGTCCATGCAGTAGTTCCGCCACCAGCCACAGTAGTGGTGACATTGCCTTGTGTGACTGCACCACTTTGAATGTTGGCAAGAACACACCCAGTACCATTGGTTTGCACACAGACCTCGATCGCTGTTTTGTACTTACCTGTAGCTGACGCAACCTCAGTCATTTTCGCTTTTTTGGTGTAGTTCTGATACGCCGGTAGCGCAATGGCGGCCAAGATGGCGACGATCGCGACCACGATCATCAATTCGATAAGGGTAAAGCCTGATTGTTTCTTCATTTCAAATATCCTTTTTGTCCTTGGTTCCTGGGAAGTGCCGGTGGAAAACTATCCACACGTCAGTATCTTATCCGAGCTGTCCGACTTGGCAACAGAGGTCGGGGTCTTTGTTAACAATCTTTCTGTCATTTGCGAAAAATTTGATATAAATCATGGATGAAGAGCCCCTATCGACTCTTTGTAGCTGGCGGGGATGGGTCCATCTCACACTCCTTTGCCGAGGGATCCTGCCTTAAAGAAAAGGCGCCCATGGCGCCTTTTGCAAGTCCTTCATCTTGTTATATGTCACCGGCCCGACGGGGCATGGTGAACGCCCTTCGGCTAGATAAAACGCATCGAGAGATCCAGGGCCCGCACATGTTTGGTCAGGGCACCGACCGAAATGAAGTCGACACCGGTAGCCGCATATTCGGCCAAGGTATCCAGTGTGACGTTGCCGGAGACCTCCAGCTTGGCCCGCCCCTGATTGAGTGCAACGGCCTCGCGCATCATGGGCACGTCGAAGTTGTCCAGCATCACGATATCGGCGTGAGCGGCCAATGCCTGTGCCAGCTCGGCCAGGGATTCGACCTCGACTTCCACCGGTTTGCCCGGGTTGAGCCGGCGAGCCTCGGCAATGGCCTGCGCTATGCCACCACAGGCGAGAATATGGTTCTCTTTGATGAGATAGGCGTCATAGAGGCCGATGCGGTGGTTCTTGCCGCCGCCGCAGGTGACCGCATATTTCTGGGCGCTGCGAAGGCCGGGCAGGGTCTTGCGGGTGTCGAGCAGGCGGCAATCTGTGCCTGCCAGCTCGGCCACGTAGCGGGCGGTGAGGGTGGCGACGCCGGAGAGGGTCTGCACGAAGTTCAGCGCATTGCGCTCGCCGGTCAGCAGGGTGCGAGCCGGGCCGTGCAGACGGAACAGCTCCTGATTGGGGGCGAGCACTTCACCATCCTGCACCAGCCACTCCACTTGCACATCGCCGCCAAGTTGGGTGAATACTTCATCTACCCAGGGCTGGCCGCAGAAGACGCCGGCTTCGCGGGTGATGACTCGGGCCATCGAGACGCGATCTGCCGGGATCAGCTGGGCCGTGATATCGGCGCTGGCATCCGGTTGGTCCAGCGCGGTGAGGGCGTCGCCCAAGTCTTCGAGTAATGCGGCGCGCACGGCGCGACGGATGTCCTGTTGTAGCATGCCTTTATTCCTGCAAAGGTCTGAGCAGCAATTGCCGCTCCTTTTGAACCAGCTCCAGCCGGCCGAGGGCATTCATGCCTACCAGCACCTCGTCGCCAGCCGCCGCCGGGTTGATAAAGATGGCCAGATCGTACAAGGTCAATGGTCCCATCGCCAGCGTTTCGATGGTGCCGTTGCCGACCCGGATATACCCGGCTGCCGTATTCACCTGGCTGCTGCCGTGGGCGGTCAGGCCGAGCCGCTCGGCGACCCGTTGCGGCACTGTGATGAGCGTTGCGCCGGTATCGAGCAGCAGTTGCACCGGCTGGCCGTTGATGGCACCCTCCAGTCGATAGTGGCCGCTCTGGTCGGCCCTCAGCAGGAGTTCGCCGCTGCTGGTGACACTCGGTTGGGTGCGGGAGTGGAAGTAGAGGGTCAGCAGGCCCATCAAAGAGAGCCAGGCCAGTAGCCAGAACCAGCGCGCCGTTTGCTGCATACCTCATCCACATCGAGCCAAAGATGACCCAGCCTAACACACAATTTTCCACTGATTCAGCGGCTTGGTGACAAGATGCCGGCCCGGATCGCGCTTTTCCCCTCAACTCGTATCGAGTAGCCGATGACCCATCCTGACCTCACGTTTTCCATCGACGCCGCCGGCTGGTGCCGGGAGGCTCGCAAGGTGCCCTCTCCCCACCACAACGAGCGGGCCAGCCCGAGCGACATCTCTCTGCTGGTGGTGCATGGCATCAGCCTGCCGCCAGGCGAGTTCGGCGGACCCTTCATCGATGACCTTTTTCTGGGGCGGCTTGATCCCGTGGCTCACCCCTACTTTGCCGACATCCATCAGCTGCGGGTCTCGGCCCACTGTTTGATCCGGCGCGATGGTGAACTGGTGCAGTATGTGCCGTTTGGTGCCAGAGCCTGGCATGCCGGGGTATCTAGCTGGCAGGGGCGGGAGGCGTGCAACGACTTCTCCATCGGAATCGAGCTGGAAGGGACCGACGAACTGCCCTACACGGACGCACAGTATGAGGTATTGGTTGGGCTCAGCCGAACCTTGTCGAGTCATTATCCCGCCATCACGGCGGATCGCATCGTCGGCCATTGCGACATAGCGCCGGGGCGCAAGACGGATCCGGGTGAGAGTTTCGAATGGCAGCGATATCGCCAGGCACTCAACTTTAAGTAAATATTCTAAAAATAAGTTTGTGTTTTTAAAACAATGGCTTGCCTCTATGGCAGGCCATTTTTATTCGCTGTTGATCAAATGTTGCCTGTGAGCCATGTCAAAAATATTGGTCTGACCAATTTCTATGAGGCAAATCATAAATCCCTCTATTTACCCCTTAAGTGGCAAGGTTGATTCTTGATTCAGATCATCTTTTGGGTGGACTTTTCCCATGCCCTCTGCTAATTTTCGCCCCATTCATGAAATTGGTAATACCAATTTAACAAAGCAGCCTCATGCCCTATCTCAAGATTACTCAACCCAAGTTGGCCGACGCCATTGTCGCCGAGCTGGAACAGATGATTCTGGAAGGCAGTTTGCAGCCGGGCCAGAAGTTGCCGCCCGAGCGGGAACTGGCCATCCAGTTTCAGGTTTCGCGCCCTTCGCTGCGCGAAGCCATCCAGCGCCTCGAGGCAAGAGGACTCTTGTATCGTCGTCAGGGCGGCGGCACTTACGTACAGAATGCCCTGAGCAAAGGGATCGCCGATCCCCTGTTCGAGCTGCTCAGCACCCACCCGGAAGCCCAGTACGACCTGCTGGAGTTTCGCCATGCGCTGGAAGGCATCTGTGCCTACTATGCTGCATTGCGGGGAACGGAAGCCGATTTCGAGCGGATCCGTCAGGTGCAATCAGCCATCGAGGAGGCTGGCCAGCAAGGCTCGCTGGTAGCCGAATCCGCTGCCGTCACCCAGTTCTATCTGGCGGTGGCCGAGGCGTCCCACAACGTGGTGCTGTTGCATCTGCTGCGGGCCATGGGCCCCATGCTTGAGCAGAACATTTTACGCAATAACGAAATTCTGAATCGCCGTCCGGGAGTGGTCGCCAAGATCCGTCGCCATCGTGCGCATCTGATCGAGGCTATCCTGTCGGGGGCTCCGGAGCGGGCCAGGGCAGCTTGTCATGAGCACCTGGCCTTTATCGAGGACACCTTGTTGGATATGCAGAGGGAAGACAGCCGGATCCAGCGATCCATGCGTCGGATCCGTCAGCAGGAAAACTAATCCCACAAGGCTTTATTGTCGAATGCTTGCGCCCTTCGCCGTGCAATGCCGTGCAATCACAACATAATAGGAACCAGCCATGTCTGATATCCTGAAGAACGATGTGGACCCGATAGAAACGCTGGAGTGGCTTGCCTCTCTGGAATCCCTGCTGCGTGAAGAGGGTCCGCAACGCGCTCAGTTCATCCTTGAACAGTTGGCCGAGAAAGCCCGCGCAAGCGGTGTGGACGTGGCTGCCAAGGCAAATCGCGACTACATCAACACCATCCCGTCCAGCGACGAGCCGGCTTACCCGGGCGACCTGGAGATGGAACGCCGCATTCGCGCCATCATCCGCTGGAACGCCATGATGATAGTGCTGCGCGCCTCCAAGAAAGACTTGGACCTGGGTGGTCACATGTCTTCCTTCGCCTCTTCCGCGACCATCTACGAAGTCTGCTACAACCACTTCTTCCGTGCCCGCAACGAGAAAGACGGTGGCGACCTGGTTTACTTCCAGGGTCACATCTCCCCGGGCATCTACGCCCGTGCATTTGCCGAAGGTCGCCTGACCGAAGAGCAGCTGGACAACTTCCGTCAGGAAGTGGATGGCAAGGGTATCCCTTCCTACCCGCACCCGAAACTGATGCCGGAATTCTGGCAGTTCCCGACCGTCTCCATGGGTCTGGGCCCCATCGCCGCCATCTATCAGGCCCGCTTCCTGAAGTACCTGACCGACCGTGGCATCAAGGATTGCTCCGAGCAGACCGTTTACGCCTTCCTGGGTGACGGCGAGATGGACGAGCCGGAAGCCAAGGGCGCCCTGACCGTTGCCGTGCGTGAAAAGCTCGACAACCTGGTGTTCGTGGTCAACTGCAACCTGCAGCGTCTGGATGGCCCGGTTGTCGGCAACGGCAAGGTCATCAACGAGCTGGAAGGCCTGTTCGCTGGCGCCGGCTGGGACGTCACCAAGGTTATCTGGGGTCGCAAGTGGGATGAGCTGCTGAAGAAAGACACTTCCGGCAAGCTGATCCAGCTGATGAACGAGACCGTGGATGGTGACTACCAGACCATGAAGTCCCGCGATGGCGGCTACGTGCGAGAGCACTTCTTCAACCGTTACCCGGAAACCGCCGCGCTGGTCAAAGACATGACCGACGAGGAGATCTTCGCCCTGAACCGCGGTGGTCACGATCCTCGCAAACTGTTTGCCGCCTTCTCCAAGGCTGCACAGACCAAGGGCAAGCCGACCGTGATCCTGGCCAAGACCATCAAGGGCTATGGCATGGGCGAAGCGGCCGAAGGCAAGAACATCGCTCACCAGGTCAAGAAGATGGATCTGGGCTCAGTGCGTCACCTGCGCGATCGTTTCAACCTGCCGGTGACCGACGAGCAGCTGGAAAACCTGCCGTACCTGAAGATCGAAGAGGGTACCGAAGAGCACAAGTACCTGCACGCCCGTCGTGCCGCTCTGAAGGGTTATGTTCCGACCCGTCTGCGCGAGAGCACCACCAAGCTGGAAATCCCGGCGCTGGATGCCTTCGGTCCGCTGCTGGGTGAACAGGCGCGTGAAATCTCCACCACCATGGCGTTCGTGCGTTCCCTGAACGTGATGTTGAAAGACAAGTCCATCGGCAAGCGCATCGTGCCGATCCTGGCTGACGAAGCTCGTACCTTCGGTATGGAAGGCCTGTTCCGCCAGATCGGTATCTACAGCCCGCACGGTCAGCAGTACACCCCGCAAGACCGCGACATCGTCTCCTACTACAAGGAAGACAAGCAGGGTCAGGTTCTGCAAGACGGTATCAACGAGCTGGGCGCCATGTCCTCCTGGCTGGCTGCTGCGACCTCTTACAGCACCAACGATTGCCCGATGATCCCGTTCTACATCTACTACTCCATGTTCGGCTTCCAGCGGATCGGCGACATGGCGTGGGCAGCCGGTGACCAGCAAGCCCGTGGCTTCCTGCTGGGTGCGACCTCCGGTCGTACTACCCTGAACGGCGAAGGTCTGCAGCACGAAGATGGTCACAGCCACATCCTGGCCAACACCATCCCTAACTGCGTCTCCTACGACCCGTCCTACGCCTATGAAGTAGCGGTGATCGTACAGGACGGTCTGCGCCGCATGTACGGTGAGAACCCGGAGAACGTGTTCTACTACATCACCACTCTGAACGAGAACTACGCCATGCCGGCCATGCCGGAAGGCGCCGAGGAAGGCATCCGCAAGGGTATCTACAAGCTGGAAACCGTGGCCGGCACCAAGGCCAAGGTACAGCTGCTGGGTTGTGGCTCCATCCTGGGTCACGTGCGCACCGCCGCCCAGATCCTGGCCAGCGAATACGGCATTGGTTCCGACGTGTTCAGCGTCACCTCCTTCAACGAGCTGGCTCGTGACGGTCAGGACGCGGATCGCTGGAACATGCTGCACCCGACTGCCGAGGCTCGCGTTCCCTACATCGCTCAGGTGCTGGGCAGCGAAGCCACCATCGCCGCGACCGACTACATGAAGTCCTTCGCCGATCAGGTGCGTGCCTTCGTGCCGACCGAAAACTACCGTGTGCTGGGTACCGACGGTTACGGCCGTTCCGACAGCCGTGCCAACCTGCGTCGTCACTTCGAAGTGAACGAGTTCTACGTAGTGGTTGCTGCCCTGACCGAACTGGCCAAGCGCGGCGAGGTAGACAAGCAGGTTGTGGCCGAGGCCATCGCCAAGTACGGCATCGATGCCGACAAGGTCAACCCGCTGTACGCGTAAGAGGATCAAGTGTCGTGCCGGGACTCGCTGCCCGGCACGACCTTGCAAAGGTTAACGCGAGAGACGCGTGACAGCAGTCGGTCACGCGGATGCACGCAAGAGGATAAAGTACAATGTCCAAACAGATTATGGTGCCGGATATCGGCGCCGATGAAGTTGAAGTCACCGAGATCATGGTGGCCGTGGGTGACAAGGTCGAACTCGATCAGTCCATCATCGCGGTAGAAGGCGACAAGGCCTCCATGGAAGTCCCGGCCCCGTCCGCCGGTATCGTCAAAGAGATCCTGATCAAGGTGGGCGACAAGGTTGCCACCGGTTCCCAGATCATGATCTTCGAAGCCGAGGGTGCTGCCGCACCTGCGCCGGCCCAGGCCGCTGCACCGGTTGCAGCCGCACCGGCCGCCGCTCCTGCTGCCGCCGCTCGCAAAGACGTGCACGTGCCGGACATCGGTGACGACGAAGTGGACGTGACCGAGATCATGGTTGCCGTGGGCGACATGGTTGAAGCCGACCAGTCCATCATAGCCGTGGAAGGTGACAAGGCCTCCATGGAAGTGCCGGCACCGTTCGCGGGCCGCGTGGTCGAGATCAAGGTTGCCGCTGGCGCCAAGGTCTCTACCGGCTCCCTGGTGATGGTGTTCGAAGTGGCTGGCGCCGCTCCTGCCGTTGCTGCTGCACCGGCCCAGGCTGCCGCTCCCGTGGCTGCTGCCCCGGTTGCCGCCGCTGCCAAAGAGGTCAATGTACCGGATATCGGTGGCGACGAAGTCGAAGTCACCGAGATCATGGTCGCCGTGGGTGACAAGGTTGAAGCCGACCAGTCCCTGATCGCCGTGGAAGGTGACAAGGCCTCCATGGAAGTGCCTGCGCCGTTCGCCGGTGTGGTCAAAGAGATCAAGGTGAAGGCGGGTGACAAGGTCTCCACCGGTTCCCTGATCATGGTATTCGAAGTGGCTGGTGCCGCTCCGGCTGCCGTGGCTGCTCCGGCTCCTGCCGCTGCACCTGTTGCTGCCGCTCCGGCTGCCGCTGCTCCTGCGCCGGTTGCCCAGGCTGCTGCCGCCTCCGACTTCGTTGCCAACGATGCCTACGTACACGCCTCTCCGGCGGTACGCCGTCTGGCTCGCGAGTTTGGTGTCAACCTGGCCAAGGTGAAAGCCTCCGGTCGCAAGGGTCGCATCGTCAAAGAAGACGTGCAGGCCTACGTGAAGGATGCGGTCAAGCGCGCCGAGTCCGCTCCGGCTGCAGGTCAAGGTACTGGTAACGGCAACGGCATGAGTGTGCTGGCGTGGCCGAAGGTCGATTTCAGCAAGTTCGGTGATGTGGAAGAGGTCGATCTGACCCGCATCCAGAAGATCTCTGGTCCGAACCTGCACCGCAACTGGGTCATGATCCCCCATGTCACCCAGTTCGACGAAGCCGATACCACCGAGCTGGAAGCGTTCCGCAAAGAGCAGAACGCGATGCTCGAGAAGCAGAAGGCAGACGTGAAGATCACCCCGCTGGTGTTCATCCTGAAAGCCGCCGCCAAGGCGCTGGAAGCTCACCCGCGCTTCTGCAGCTCCCTGTCCGAAGATGGCAGCAAGCTGATCATGAAGAAGTACATCCACATCGGTGTGGCGGTGGATACCCCCAACGGTCTGGTTGTGCCCGTGGTGCGCGATGTCAACAAGAAGGGCATCATGGAGCTGTCTCGCGATCTGGCCGAGATCTCCAAGAAGGCCCGTGCCGGCAAGCTGACCGCTGCCGACATGCAGGGCGGTTGCTTCACCATCTCCAGCCTGGGTGGCATCGGTGGTACCAGCTTTACCCCGATCGTCAACGCGCCGGAAGTGGCCATCCTGGGCGTCTCCAAGTCCGAGATGAAGCCGAAGTGGAACGGCAAAGAGTTCGCGCCGCGTCTGATGCTGCCGCTGGCCCTGAGCTACGACCACCGCGTCATCGATGGTGCCGATGGAGCCCGCTTCATCACCACCATGAACGGCGTGCTGTCCGACATCCGTCGACTGGTCCTGTAAGTGAGAGGGCGGGCCCAGAGCCTGCCCTTTTTACTTCTCATTTCGTTAACAGGATTGTAAACTTGCCCCGTTTTTTTCACGGCTGCAGCCGCCTTGTCCTGGCTTAAGACTGCGCTGTCCGGGGATATAAGAACGACAAAGAGGTCATGATGAGTAAAGAAATCAAAACCCAGGTCGTAGTACTGGGTGCTGGCCCTGCCGGTTATTCCGCTGCCTTCCGTGCGGCTGACTTGGGTCTGGATACCATTATCGTCGAGCGTTACTCCACCCTGGGGGGCGTCTGCCTGAACGTGGGCTGCATCCCGTCCAAGGCGCTGCTGCACGTCGCCAAAGTCATTGAAGAAGCCAAGGCGCTGGCCGAGCACGGCATCGTCTTCGGTGCCCCGCAGACCGACATCGACAAGGTGCGTCTGTGGAAAGAGAAGGTCATCAACCAGCTGACCGGCGGTCTGGCTGGCATGGCCAAGATGCGTAAAGTCCAGGTTGTGAACGGCTTTGGCAAGTTCACCGGCCCGAACACCCTGGAAGTGGAAGGCGCCGACGGCAAGACCACCGTCACCTTCGACAACGCCATCATCGCCGCCGGTTCCCGTCCGGTGAAACTGCCGTTCATCCCCCATGACGACCCGCGCGTATGGGACTCTACCGATGCGCTGGAGCTGACTACCGTTCCGGGCAAGCTGCTGGTCATCGGTGGCGGCATCATCGGTCTGGAGATGGGGACCGTGTACTCCTCCCTGGGCTCCGAGATCGACGTGGTGGAATTTGCCGACCAGCTGGTACCGGCTGCTGACAAAGACATCGTCAAGATCTACACCAAGCGCGTTGCCAAGAAATTCAACATCATGCTGGAGACCAAGGTCACCGCAGTTGAAGCCCGTGAAGACGGCCTGTACGTCTCCTACGAAGGCAAGCACGCCCCGGCCGAGCCGGTTCGTTACGACAACGTGCTGGTTGCCGTAGGTCGCGTGCCGAACGGCAAGATGCTGGATGCCGAGAAGGCCGGCGTTGCCGTGACCGAGCGCGGTTTCATCGAGGTGGACAAGCAGCTGCGTACCAACGTGGCGCACATCCACGCCATCGGCGACATCGTCGGTCAGCCGATGCTGGCTCACAAGGGTGTGCACGAAGGCCACGTGGCTGCCGAAGTCATCGCTGGCAAGAAGCACTACTTCGACCCGAAAGTGATCCCGTCCATCGCCTACACCGAGCCGGAGATGGCCTGGGTTGGTCTGACCGAGAAGGAAGCCAAGCAACAAGGGCTGAACTTCGAAGTCGCCACCTTCCCATGGGCTGCTTCCGGTCGCGCCATCGCGTCCGACTGCTCCGACGGCATGACCAAGCTGATCTTCGACAAGGAGAGCGGCCGCGTCATCGGTGGTGCCATCGTGGGTACCAACGGTGGTGAACTGCTGGGTGAAATCGGTCTGGCCATCGAGATGGGTGCCGACGCCGAAGACATCGCGCTGACCATCCACGCTCACCCGACTCTGCACGAGTCCGTGGGTCTGGCTGCCGAAGTGTTCGAAGGCTCCATCACCGACCTGCCGAACGCCAAGGCCAAGAAGAAGAAGTAATTCTCTTCCCGCCCCATGAAAAAGCCGCTCAATCGAGCGGCTTTTTGTTTTTCAGCGGCAGGCGGCTGGTTGTCAGCAGCGCCCCTTCTTCGCCTGGCCGGGCGGGCAGAAGGTGCCGTAGCCCCCCCGATCTCCGTCGCTGACCCGGATCCGGGTATCGTCCACGCTCACGTCGGCACCGTGCACCCGTACTGGTCCGCTGCTGCAGGCGCTGAGCAGCCCCCCCAGCACTATCATCACTACCAGCTTGCCCATAACTCCTCCTCTCATTTTCCTGATTATGGGGCATTTTCAGAAGCCGGTGGAGGCGGCGCAAAAGCGCCTGCGTCACGGCTTGCCGTGGTGGCGACAGAGGGCGCCGCGGCGCCCTCTGTCGGGTGATGAAGTGGGCGCCAAAAGTTACAGCCGGAAGTTGCCGACCAGCTTGTCCAGCTCGCCGGAGAGGTGCTGCAGGCTGCGGCTCGACTCGGTGAGCTGGTGGGCGATGTCGGCGGTCTCCATGGTGAGCTGGTTGATGTCTTCCACGTTGCGGTTGATCTCGCCCACCACGCTGGATTGCTCCTCGGTGGCGGTGGCAACCTGGATGTTCATGTCGCTGATCTGGGTGATGTGGGCGGTGATCTGGCCGAGGGCGCCGTTGGCCGCATCGGCCTGGGTGACCACTTCCAGGCTCTGGTTGCGGCCCTGGGTCATGGCGTTGACCGCGCGGGCGCTCTGCTCCTGCAGCCGGTTGATCATGCCCTGGATCTCGGCGGTGGAGGCGGCGGAGCGACTGGCGAGGTTGCGCACCTCGTCGGCCACCACCGCGAAGCCGCGGCCCTGCTCGCCGGCGCGGGCGGCCTCGATGGCGGCGTTGAGCGCCAGCAGGTTGGTCTGCTCCGAGATGCTGCGAATGGTGTCGAGGATGCTGCCGATGGAGTCGGTCTGGCTGGCCAGCGACTCGATGACCCCGGCCACCCCTTCAATCTCGCCGGAGAGGCCGACGATGCCATGACGGGCCTGGGCGACCACGCCGGCCCCCGCATCCGCCTGCTCGTTGGCCTGTCTCGCCACCTCTGCGGCGAGGGAGGCATTGCCGGCGATTTCGCTCACGGTGGCCCCCATCTCGTGGATGGCGGTGGCTACCTGCACGGTGCGATCGCGCTGGGCGGTGCAGTTGTGCTGGGTTAGCTGGGCCTTGGCGGCCACCTCGTCGGCGGTGGCGGCCAGTTGATGGGAGTTGCGGGCTACCTGCTCGATGGCGCTGTGGATCTTGCTGACGAAGTGATTGAAGCTCACCGTGATCTCCGCCAGCTCGTCATTGCCCTTCAGCTGGGCACGGGAATCCAGCGCCAGGTGTTCGGCGGCATAGCCAATGTACTGTTGCAGGAAGCTGACGCGATTGCGCAGGCCACGCAGTACCAGAAAGGAGACCAGCAGGCAGATGACGAGTGCGCCTCCTATGATGGCGAGCATCTGGCTTTCGCCCCGTGCGAAGCTCTGCTGACTGATGGCGTGACGCTGCTGGGCCAGCTTCATCAGTTCGTCGAGCTGGGTATTGGCACTCTTGCGCATGGTGCCGTAGGTCACCGCGTAGCGCTCCTTGTAGATGCGCCGTGCACTCTCCATGTCACCCTGCTCCATTGCGGCCAGCATGGGCTGCAACTCACTCTTTTCCATCGCCTCGAATTGTTCGAACAGCTGCTGGGCATTTTGCCGCGCGGCAGGATCGACCTGGGCGTTGACCGCCAGCTGCATGGCCTGGCGCATCTCGGGGATGTCCTCTTCCCGTGTCTCCTTGACCCGGGTCAACACCCCCTTTTCATCCTTGAGCGAGGTTTCTTGCAGCAGCATCATGTCGAGCCCCACCCGCATGCGGGGGATGCGCGACACTACCTCTGCCATGGCCCGCATCGGGGTGGCAGTGTTCTCGTAGAGCTCGGTGGCCTGTCGTTCGATAGCGCCCATGCTGCGAAGGCTGGCGGCGCCCACCAGCAGCAGCGCCAGGCAGGGCACGGCGACAGCCAGTATCAACTGGCTCTTGATTGTCAGTTTACCCTCTAGCATGGGTTCTCCTCGCTGATCATGACGATGTGAATTATCACAGTATAAATCGACGGATCTGGCGCCAACTTGAGCCTTTGTTAACAAACGGCCAACAAAAAGGGGCGCCATGCGCCCCTTGTGATGTCAAAAGCCTCAAAGTCGGAAGTTGCCGACCAGCTTGTCCAGCTCGCCGGAGAGGTGCTGCAGGCTGCGGCTTGACTCGGTGAGCTGGTGGGCGATGTCGGCGGTCTCCATGGTGAGCTGGTTGATGTCTTCCACGTTGCGGTTGATCTCGCCCACCACGCTGGACTGCTCCTCGGTGGCGGTGGCGACCTGGATGTTCATGTCGCTGATCTGGGTGATGTGGGCGGTGATCTGGCCGAGGGCGCCGTTGGCCGCATCGGCCTGGGAGACCACTTCCAGGCTCTGGTTGCGACCCTGGGCCATGGCGCTGACGGCGCGGGCGCTCTGCTCCTGCAGCCGGTTGATCATGCCCTGGATCTCGGCGGTGGAGGCGGCGGAGCGGCTGGCGAGGTTGCGCACCTCGTCGGCCACCACCGCGAAGCCGCGGCCCTGCTCACCGGCACGGGCCGCCTCGATGGCGGCGTTGAGCGCCAGCAGGTTGGTCTGCTCCGAGATGCTGCGAATGGTGTCGAGGATGCTGCCGATGGAGTCGGTCTGGCTGGCCAGCGACTCGATGACCCCGGCCACCCCTTCAATCTCGCCGGAGAGGCCGACGATGCCGTGACGGGCCTGGGCCACCACCACGGCGCCGGCGTCGGCCTGCTCGTTGGCCTGTTTGGCCACGTCTGCCGCCAGCGAGGCATTGCCGGCGATTTCACTCACGGTAGCCCCCATCTCGTGGATGGCGGTGGCCACCTGCACGGTGCGATCGCGCTGGGCGGTGCAGTTGTGCTGGGTCAGCTGGGCCTTGGCGGCCACCTCGTTGGCAGTGGCGGCGAGCTGGCGGGAGTTGTCGGCCACCTGCTCGATGGAGCCGTGGATCTTGGCGACGAAGTTGTTGAAGCCGGTGGCAACCTGGGCCAGTTCATCCCGCCCTTCCACCTTGAGGCGCTGGGTCAGGTCGCCGTCGCCGCTGCCGAGTTCGCGGAACAGGCGGGCCAGCTGGTTGAGCGGGCGGCTCACCGAGCCGGCCAGCAGCATGCCGAGCAGGCCCATGCCGGCGGCGATGGCCAGGCTCACCAGCAGGATGTGCAGGCGGGCCCGATCCAGTTCGGCATAGATCTCCGCTTCCGGTACCTGGGCCACCAGGTACCAGTCGAGCAGGGGGATGTAGCTGCTGGCCAGCACCACCGGCTGACCATCCACCTCGGCGTGGGTGGCGGCAAAGGGTTGCTTGGCCAGCAGGTTGCCGCTGCCGCTTGCCAGCTGGGTCAGGCTGTCCCGGTCGATGCGGCTGGCGTCGGGGTGCAGCTTCACCTTGCCGCTGCCATCGGTCATGAAGACGAAGCCGCTGTCACCGATGCGGAAGTTGGCGAGCATGCTGACCATGCTGTCGAGGGACTTGGCGAGACCGGCGAGGCCGCGGCCATTGAGTTGCTGGAAGTTGACGAACAGCTTCACCTCGCCGTTGCTCTCGCGAAAGATGCTGAGCATCAGGTCTTGCTGGCTCTTGGTGTAGCCGTAGAACCAGGCGTCCTGCTCCGGGGTGAGGTTGCGCAGGAAGCCATCCTGGTTGTAGTAGGCGGCGCTCTGGCGATCGGCGAAGGAGGCGGTGACCAGACCATACTGGCTCGTCATGTCCTTGAGCTGGTTGATGAGGATGGACTCCTGCTCCTTGGGCATGCCGCGCTCGACCCAGTCCAGCACGAAGCGATCGTTGGCCAGCTGTCTGGCGGCGCCGGCGACCGAGGTGAGATCCTTCTCGATCTCCTTGCCGATGCGCTGGGTCAGGTTGGGCAGCTCCTGCTCGAACATGCGGGTTTCGATCAGTTGCTGGGCCGAACGCTGGCTGAAGTAGCCTACCAGCAGGCAGGAGAGCACCACGGCGAGGGTGACTGTGGCCAGGATTTTCTGTTTGAGTGTCAGGCTTGCAAGCATAAGAGTGACTCGGATGGATGAACGCGGGATTGAGCACATATTAGCGGCAGCCCGGCGCCACCCTTGATAGGCCGGCCCACTTTATTGATGGATTACGTTTGCGCTCACATTGCCGCCTGACCGGGCCGTACCCGCCTGCGTCGGAATGCGCGCCGATAACCCTGCCAACTGTTGCGGTTCGCTTTGCGCACCTTATAGTAGGCTTCACTGCCTAGCTGGCTCGCCCTGGATTCAATGGAAAATCATATGCGCATCTTTCGTCGAGGATGGAACCCCCTGTTCCTGATTTTGCTGGCCTGCCTGCCGCTGATGGCGGCGGCCCAGTCCGAGCGGCCCAAAATTGCCCTGGTACTCAGCGGCGGCGGCGCCAAAGGGTCGGCCCACATCGGCATCCTCAAGGTGCTGGAGCAGAAGCGCATCCCGGTCGACATCATAGTGGGCACCAGCATGGGCTCCTACGTGGCGGGCATGTACGCCATGGGGCTCAGCGCCGAAGAGGTGGAGCGCACCACCCTGGCCATCGACTGGAACAAGGGCTATCAGGACAAGGTAGGGCGCGACGAACTCTCCCTGCGCAAGAAGCAGCAGAGCGAACAGTACCAGCTGCGCACCGACATCGGCATCAACGGCGACTCGGTCCAGTTCCCCGACGGCTTCTTCCAGGGCCAGTCCATGGCCAGCCTGCTGCGCCACGCCACCTCCAACCTGCCGGTACAGAAGAGCTTCAACGATCTGCCCATTCCCTACCGCGCCATGGCCACCGACATGGAGACGGTGACCCCCTTCGTGCTGGACCACGGCAGCCTGGCCAAGGCGATGCAGGCCTCCATGTCCATTCCCGGCGCCCTCAAACCGGTGGAGTGGGAGGGGCACATCCTGGCCGATGGCGGTACCGTCAACAACATGCCGGTGGACGTGGCCAAGGCGATGGGGGCCGACGTGGTGATCGCGGTGGACATCAGCGCCAGGCTGCGCACCCGCGAGTCCCTGAAGTCGGGGCTCGCCATGATCGACCAGCTCACCACCTACATGACCCAGGTTGGCACCGAGAAACAGAAGGCGCTGATGGGGTCAGACGACATTCTGCTGACGCCCGAGTTTGGCAACATGGGCATCGCCGACTTCGCCCTGATGCCGGAGGGGATCAAGCTCGGGGAGGAGGTGGCCAACCGCGCCTCGGCCCGGCTCGACAAGCTCTCCCTCTCGCCGGCCGCCTATGCCGCCTATCGCAACCAGAAGCTGAGCCGGCGTGCCGAGCGCAGCGGCCAGCCCGCCTACTACATCGACAAGGTGGAGATCATCAACAAGTCCCGTCTCTCCGACGAGACGGTGCGCGCCATGCTGAAGGTGCGTCCCGACAAGATCCAGACCAACGAGAGCCTGGAGGCAGGCATTCGCCGGCTCTATGCGCTGGAGTCGTTCGATCGCATCACCTACGAGGTGGTGGAGCGGGGTGGCGAGAACGTGCTGGTGGTTGACGCCAGCGAGAAGAACTGGGGGCCGGGTTACCTCAACTTCCAGTTCGGCTTCTCCGATGACTTCGAGAGCAGCTCCAACTACAACGTGGGCATGTCCTACACCCTCACCAACGTCAACGACTGGGGGGGCGAGTGGCTGACCGAGGCATCGCTCGGTACCGCCAAGCACTTCAAGACCGACTTCTATACCCCGCTGGAGCCCTCCCAGACCTTCTTCGGTGAGGCGAGCCTGGCCTATGACAAGACCCAGCGCCGCATCTTCATGCCCGAGGAGACGCGGGCGGCCGATGGGGTGAGCTATGTCGACTCCGAATACAGCTTCACCAGCGTCGATCTGGCGGTGGGCTGGAATCGTCAGCCCTGGAGCCGTCTCTCGCTCGGGCTGGAGGGAAAAATGGGGGATATAGACATTCGCAACGTGGCGGATGCCAAGGTGGATGCCTCCTCCTGGGGCCCCTATGTCCGTTTCGAGCACGACACCCTCGACAGCCGCTACTTCCCCTATCAGGGCGCCTACTGGGACATCAAGGGGGGTTACTCCGCCGTCCGGCTGGATGACAGCAGTGACATCAATGATCGCTACGAGGGGGTCAACTACCACCTGGCGATGATCAAGCCCTGGTCCTGGGACAGACACAGCCTCAACCTGCTGCTGGAGGGAGGGGGCTCCACCTCCCAGGAGGAGTACCCGCTGTTCGTGCAGGATCTGGGCGGACTGTTCCGCATGTCCGGCTTCCAGCGCTACCAGCTGAGCGGCCGCTACAGCCTGTTTGGCGGGCTGCGCTACATCTACCGGGTGGCTGACAACGACTTCGGCGCGCTGCGGGCCCCGCTCTATCTGGGGGGCTCCATCGAGCAGGGTGGGGTGTGGAACAGCGGCAGGGATATCAGCGTGGAGAGCTCTTTCACCGCCGGCTCCGTCTACGTCGGGGTGGAGAGCTTCCTCGGCCCCATCTTCCTCGGCTACGGCATGGCGGAGGGGGGCAACGACATGTTCTATCTGCAATTGGGCAGCACGTTCGAATAACGGGAAAATGATGCCTTTTTGTTAACTTATTTATGGTGTGCCATTTATCCGCTTGTAAAACATCAGCAAGTTTAGATGGTTATGTTGTTTTGGTGAATATATGTACAGACCTTGGATTTTAATTAGTCGTTAAAACTTATATAGTGGGGGGCACCCTACGGGTGTCCCGCAAGGACGATCGCCGCGAGCGTGGGCGAACCCCA
Organism: Aeromonas sp. FDAARGOS 1408; assembly: GCF_019048665.1. Lineage (NCBI taxonomy): Bacteria > Pseudomonadati > Pseudomonadota > Gammaproteobacteria > Aeromonadales > Aeromonadaceae > Aeromonas > Aeromonas sp. FDAARGOS 1408. Next base: position 4,688,256 of record NZ_CP077394.1, read on the forward strand.
AAAAAAGACCAAAGAGGAATTAGTCGTGCTTGAAACATACCGTAAACACGTCGCAGAACGTGCCGCCGAAGGCGTGGTTGCCAAACCTCTGGACGCAGAGCAGGTCGCCGCCCTGGTTGAACTGCTCAAGAACCCGCCCGCCGGTGAACAAGACTTTCTGAAAGAGCTGTTGTCCTCCCGTATTCCCCCAGGCGTTGATGAAGCGGCCTATGTCAAAGCCGGTTTCCTCACCGCCGTTGCCAAGGGCGAAGCCCACTCTCCCATCCTCACCGCTGCCGAAGCCGTCGAGCTGCTCGGTACCATGCAGGGTGGTTACAACATTCAGCCGCTGATCGACCTGCTGGACGACGCGACCCTGGCTCCTCTTGCCGCCAAGGGCCTCTCCCACACCCTGCTGATGTTCGACTCCTTCCACGACGTGGAAGAGAAGGCCAAGGCCGGCAATGCCCACGCCAAGCAGGTGATGCAATCCTGGGCCGACGCCGAGTGGTTCCTCTCCCGCCCCGAATTGGCCGAGAAGATCACCGTCACCGTGTTCAAGGTGACCGGCGAAACCAACACTGACGATCTGTCACCGGCGCCGGACGCATGGTCCCGCCCGGACATTCCGCTGCACGCGCTGGCTATGCTGAAGAACGTCCGTCCCGGCATCACCCCGGACAAGGATGGCGTCATCGGCCCCATCAAGACCATCGATGCCCTGAAAGAGAAAGGTTTCCCGCTGGCTTACGTGGGTGACGTGGTCGGTACCGGCTCTTCCCGTAAATCCGCCACCAACTCGGTGCTCTGGTTCATGGGCGACGACATTCCGTTCGTGCCGAACAAGCGTGCCGGCGGCGTTTGCCTGGGTGGCAAGATTGCCCCCATCTTCTTCAACACCATGGAAGATGCCGGCGCCCTGCCCATCGAGGTGGACGTCTCCAAGCTGGAAATGGGCGATGTGATCGACATCTACCCGTATCAGGGCAAGATCTGCAAGCACGGCACCGACCAGGTGCTGGCCCAGTTTGAACTGAAGACCGACGTGCTGATCGACGAAGTGCGTGCCGGTGGCCGTATTCCGCTGATCATCGGCCGTGGCCTGACCGACAAGGCCCGCGAGGCGCTGGGTCTGCCGTTCTCCACCGTGTTCCGTCGTCCGCAGCCTGTCGCCGACACCGGCAAGGGCTTCACCCTGGCCCAGAAGATGGTGGGCAAGGCGTGCGGCGTGAAGGGCATCCGCCCGGGCACCTACTGCGAACCCAAGATGACCACGGTCGGCTCCCAGGACACCACGGGCCCGATGACCCGCGACGAGCTGAAAGACCTGGCCTGCCTCGGCTTCTCCGCCGACCTGACCATGCAGTCCTTCTGCCACACCGCGGCCTATCCCAAGCCCATCGACGTGCAGACTCACCACACCCTGCCGGACTTCATCATGAACCGCGGCGGCGTGAGCTTGCGTCCGGGTGACGGCGTCATCCACTCCTGGCTGAACCGCATGCTGCTGCCGGATACCGTGGGTACCGGTGGTGACTCCCACACCCGTTTCCCCATCGGCATCTCCTTCCCGGCGGGCTCCGGTCTGGTGGCCTTCGCCGCCGCCACCGGCGTGATGCCGCTGGACATGCCGGAATCCGTGCTGGTGCGCTTCAAGGGCGAACTGCAACCGGGCATCACCCTGCGTGACCTGGTCCATGCCATCCCCTACGCCGCCATCCAGAAAGGGCTGCTGACCGTCGAGAAAGCAGGCAAGAAGAACATCTTCTCCGGCCGCATCCTCGAGATCGAAGGTCTGCCGACCCTGAAGGTGGAGCAGGCGTTCGAGCTGGCGGATGCCAGCGCCGAGCGCTCCGCCGCCGGTTGCACCATCAAGCTGGATAAAGAGCCGATCATCGAGTATCTGAAGTCCAACATCGTGATGCTGAAATGGATGCTCTCCGAAGGCTACGGCGACGTGCGCACCATTACTCGCCGCATCAAGGGGATGGAAGAGTGGCTGGCGAATCCGGTGCTGATGGAAGCGGACAAGGACGCCGAGTATGCCGAGATCATCGAGATCGATCTGGCTACCATCAAGGAGCCGATCCTGTGCGCGCCGAACGATCCGGACGACGCCCGCCTGCTGAGCAGCGTGGCTGGCGACCAGATCGACGAGGTGTTCATCGGTTCCTGCATGACCAACATCGGCCACTTCCGTGCCGCCGGCAAACTGCTCGAGAAGTACCAGGGCGAGCTGCCGACCCGCATGTGGATCGCCCCGCCCACCAAGATGGACAAGGATCAGCTGACCGAAGAGGGCTACTACGGCATCTTCGGCCGGGTCGGTGCCCGCATCGAAATACCCGGCTGTTCCCTCTGCATGGGCAACCAGGCGCGGGTAGCGGAAGGGGCCTCCGTGGTTTCCACCTCCACCCGCAACTTCCCGAACCGTCTGGGCAAGGGTGCCAACGTCTATCTGGCTTCTGCCGAACTGGCTGCGGTTGCCGCCATCCTCGGCAAGATCCCGACCGTGGCCGAGTACCTGCAGTATGCCAAGTCGCTGGATGCCACTGCCGCCGACACCTATCGCTACCTCAACTTCAACGAGATCGCCTCCTACACCAAGAAGGCCGATGCGGTGATCCTGCAGCAAGCGGTATAAGGGGAGGCGCCGACAGGGCGCATCCGTATTGACTCCAAGCCCCGGCCCGTGCCGGGGCTTTTGTTTGTCTCGCTGTCAGCAGCTGGTCAATCTTTGCGCATGTTAGGGCCTGATTCAGCATCGGCTGTTAAGGTGGGCTGCCATGTTTGCCGTATGGTCCCGCCATGTCGATGTCGCCGCTCAACCTGGATTTCTCCCGTACCTGGCTAAGGTTCGGATGCACCTTGCTGCTGTTCATGCTGCCCTTTTCGCTCGGGCTGTGGACCATCTACCAAGGTCATCTGCAGACGCTGGATCGCCAGTCGCAACGCTCGGCCCGGCAGGCGGTCACCCTGATGGAGACCATGCTGACCCACGCAGAGGAGGCCAACCAGGCCTTGCGTCCCTTCGTTGACAAACCGTGCGAGCAGGCCCTGTTCACCCTGCGCCAGCAGGTGGCGCTGGTGCCCTTCGTGCGCACCGTCAACCTGGTGGGGGAGCAGGGGATCTACTGCAACTCGCTGTTCGGTGCTATCCAGTGGCCGGATCGGCTCGAGCACTACAGCGGTGGCCGGCTGCGGTTGATGGCCGGCAATCAGGTGCGGGCCGATCACCCCCTGCTGGCGCTGCGCGACAGCGAGGGCAAGGGCGCCATCTTCAGCACCATAGACGGCGACTACCTGCGCTTCATGCTGGTGCTGAGTGGCCACCCCTGCACCCTGCTGCTGCACGTAGGCAAACAGTGGCTGGATGAGCGGGGCGTGCTGAGTGAAGAGCCACAGGCGCCCTCCATGCTGGCCGGCCATGAGATCCGCTCTGCCCGCTACCCGCTCTCCATCTATGCCGGGCACGAGCTCCCTTCGCTCTGGCGCTCCCTCTGGCAGACCCGCCCCTGGGCCATCCTGCTGTTGCTGGGGATCTGCTTCGGTTTTGCCCTGCTCATCTGGTGGTTGCTGGGGCGACCCCGTTCCCCCGGGATCGAGCTGGCCCGTGCCCTGCGCAACCGGGAGTTCGTACCCTATCTGCAACCGCTGGTGGAGGCGGGGAGTGGTCGGGTGATGGGAGGCGAGGTGTTGATGCGCTGGCAACACCCGACGGCCGGGCTGATCCGCCCCGATCTCTTCATCCCCCAGGCGGAGGCGAGCGGCTTGATCGTGCCGATGACCACCCTGCTGATGGAGGAGGTGGCCCGCGAGCTGAGCATGGCGCGAGAGCTGGTGCCCCACGGCTTTCACATCAGCTTCAACATCAGTGCCGTCCACTGCCGCGACATGACGCTGCTTGCCGGGTGCCGGCGCTTCCTCGATCACTTCGCGCCTGGCCAGGTGGTGCTGGTGCTGGAGCTGACCGAGCGGGAGTTGCTGGTGGCGGATCCCAAGACGCTGGCGCTGTTTCGCCGGCTCGACGAGATGGGGGTCAGGCTGGCCATCGACGACTTTGGTACCGGCCACTCCAGCCTGCACTATCTGCAGCAGTTCCATGTGGACTATCTCAAGATAGACAAGTCATTTATCGGCAGGATCGGCACCGAATCCCTCTCCGAGCACATAGTCGACAACGTGATCGATCTGGGAACCCGGCTCGGTCTCGCTCTGGTGGCCGAGGGGGTGGAGACGCGCCGGCAGGCCGACTACCTGAGGGGCAAGGGGGTCGACTACCTGCAGGGCTATCTGTTTGGCCGCCCGCTGCCGCTGCGCGAATTTCAGGAGGTGCTGCGCCACTCCTGCGTCGATCCCGCGCGGCAGGCGCTCTCGGCCTGAGTCGTCAGGTGAGGGCGTGCAGCCACTCCGCGAGCCTGGCGTGGGCACTGCCAGGGGCGGGAGGCGCGGGGGCGAGCAGGTGATAGCCGGTGCCATCCGCAATGAAGCCGAGCGGCGCTACCAGCAGGCCGGCTTCTATGTCGTCGCACACCTGCCGGTAGGGGCCGATGGCGACTCCCAGCCCGGCAACCGCCGCCTGCAGGCTGAAGTAGAAGTGCTCGAAGGTCTGCCCCGGTGCCTCCTCGCCGGCGGACTGGCCGGCGTGCTGCAACCACTCCTGCCAGGCCCCCGGCCGGGTCTTGGTGTGCAGGCGGGGGGCGCCAGGGCGCAGGGCCGGGCCGTTGGCCCCCGTTTCGAAGAAGTGCGCCACCTTGCCCGGCTGGCAGACCGGCCCGGTCAGCTCCTCGAACAGCGGCTGGCTGTAGAGCTCGGCGGGCCACTGGAAGTCGTTGCGCCGGATGGCGAGATCGACGCCGCTGCCGAAGTTGAGGGCGCCGCCACCGGCCATCAGGTGCACGTCCAGCTCGGGGTGCAGGGCCTGGAAGGCGGGCCAGCGCGGGATCAGCCAGCGCATCAGCAGAGTCGGCTCACAGGAGATGACCAGCGAGGATGGCCGCCCCTGCTGGCGCAGTGCCTGCGCCGTCTGGCGGATGCCGCTCAGCCCCTCCCTGACCGCCTGATAGAGCCGTTCGCCCGCCTCGGTCAGAAAGACCCGGCGCTGGCGCCGCTCGAACAGCATGACTCCCAGATCCTCCTCCAGCAGGCGCACCGCCCGGCTGACGGCGCCGTGGGTGAGGTGCAGCTCGTCGGCAGCGCGGCTGAAGTGTTCGGTGCGGGCCGCCACCTCGAAACAGCGCAGCGCGGTCAGGGCGGGCAGTGACAGGTTTTTCTGTGAATTATTCTCACCGTTCATGTCAGAAGTTATCGTTCGTTATTGGCATCATGGCCAAATAAAATAGCCGATATTCCATGTAATCAGGACTATTTTCATGACCGAACTGTTAGCCGTAGTGGCCATTACCTTCTTTGCCGTCATCAGCCCCGGGCCCGACTTCGCCATGGTGTCACGCAACAGCCTGCTGCTCTCGCGCCGCAGCGGGGTGCTGACGGCGCTCGGCATAGGTGCCGGGGTCTGCGTGCACGTCACCTACACCCTGCTCGGGGTGGGGCTGCTGATCCAGCAGTCGCTCTGGCTGTTCAATCTCATCAAGCTGGCGGGGGCCGCCTACCTCATCTTCCTCGGCATCAAGATGCTGCGGGCCAAACCGGCGAGCGCCGAGGTGCTGGCCGAGCAGCCTGTCCTCTCCAGCCTGGGGGCGCTGCGCACCGGTTTTCTGACCAATGTGCTCAACCCCAAGACCACCATCTTCATCGTCAGCCTGTTCATGCAGGTGGTGCAGCCGCAGACGCCGCTGGCGGTCCAGCTCGGTTACGGCGCCTTCATCGTGCTGGCCCACGCCGTCTGGTTCAGCGCGGTGGCGATCTTCTTCTCCACCGACTCGGTACGGGGTCGGCTGCTGGCGGTGCGCCACTGGATTGATCGGGTGTTTGGCGCTCTGCTGGTGGGATTCGGCATGCTGTTGGCACTGACCCAGCAGACGCGCTGAGGCGAGGGGAGAGGCGCTCTCCCCTATCCACCCCCGACTGTAGGGGCTTGTTTTTCATGCCTTGTGGTCCGCTTTTCGGTAGAATTGGCGCTCATTTTGACGTCAATAAAGATGAGGGGCGGTATGACGGTCAGGTTCCAGGCATTTCACAGCATCAAGGCGATAGGTCAGCGGGAGGTGCTGTTCAACTGGTCCAGGACCAATCCCCTCGGCGCACTGGAGCAGGTGTGGCGTCCGAAGAATCGCGACGAACTGCAGCAACTGCTGCGGGAAAATCCCGAGCGCAAGCTGCGCCTCATCGGCTCCGGTCTCTCCTTCGAACCCATCCACAGCGTCTATGCCGAGGGCAGCCAGGCGCTGCTGGTAGACTTGCACCACCTGCGCGGTCAGCTAGGGCAGACCGCCGACACCGTCACCTATCAGGCGGGCACCCCGCTCGACACCGTCTACGCCGATCTCATCGCCATGGAGCGTATGCTGCCGGCCTCCCCCGGCGTCATCGGCATCCAGACCCTGGGCGGTGCGCTCAGCACCGGCACTCACGGCCAGGGGCTGCACCAGTCCGCCCTCTGTGATGCGGTGGCGGCCCTGACCGTGATGTTGGCCAGTGGCGACATCATCCGGGTGGATCGTACCGACCCCCGCTTCGGTGCCTTCGTGATGGGGATGGGCATGCTCGGCATCCTGCTCGACGTCACCCTGCAGACTGTGCCCAACCGCATCATGCGCTGCACCAAGTTCACCACCGACTACCCCTTCCTGCTGGAACACAACGAGCGGCTCAACCGCGAGCACGCCTTCGTGAAAAGCTGGTGGTTCGCCTGGACCGGCGAGAGCCACATCTGGCTGGTGGACCCCGCCTCTGAGGAGGAGGTGGCCCGCTACCGCGCCGGTGGCAGCGAGCCGCTGCTGCTGGAGGGCGACATCGACGCCCGCATGAATGCCACCATAGATGCAACTCTGCAGAAGATGGCCAAGGACACCAAGGATGAGGCGCTGGCCGGCGAGCACTTCGAGACGGTGCGCCGCTTCAAGGATGCCTCCGATCTGGTGGGCAACGTCTACCAGATCCTCTGCAAAGGGATCCCGGCGCCCCAGATCAACTGCGAGGTAGCGGTGCCGCTTAATCGCATGAACGAGGCGCTGGAGACCCTGCAGGCGTGGCAGCAGGCCAACCCCGGCGTGCTGCACTACCCCTTTATCCTGCGCTGCACCGGCCCCTCCAAGGCCTGGCTCAGCGCCGCCTATGATCAGTCGGTGTGCTGGATCGGGTTCCTGGTCTATCTGGCGGCGGACGGCACCTTCGTCAACGGCTCCATGGAGCAGATGCGCGAGCTGCAGCAACTGCTGGTGCCGCTTGGCGGCATCCCGCACTTTGGCAAGCACCTGGCGATGGATCTCTATGACTTCCCGGCCCTGCTGCCGCGCTGGCACGACTTCCTGGCCCTCAAGGGCGAGCTCGACCCCCACGGCCGCTTCGAAAACCGCTGGCTCGCCAACCTGTTTGCCAACCGGTAAGGATCTGACATGACCGATATGCAAGATACCCGCATCCCAGTGACCCTGCTGACCGGCTTTCTCGGCAGTGGCAAGACCACCCTGCTCAACCACTGGGTCAAGCAGCCCGAGCTTGGCGAGTGCGCTGTACTGATCAACGAGTTCGGCTCGGTGGGACTGGATCACCACCTGGTGCAGCAGGTGGACGAGCAGGTGGTGCTGCTCGATTCCGGCTGCATCTGCTGCTCGGTGCAGGGCTCTTTGGTGGAGGCGCTGCAGGGGCTGTTTATGAAGGCCATTCAGCGCAAGATCAAACCGTTCAAACGACTCATCATCGAGACCACAGGCCTCGCCGATCCGGCCCCCGTGCTCTTCACGTTGAGGGAAGAGGGCTTTATCGCCCAGCGTTACCGCTTCGACGGCACCGTCACAGTAGTGGATGCCGGCCATATCGAGCAGCAGCTGGCGGCTCAGTATGAAGCGGTGAAACAGGTGGCGCTGGCGGATCTGCTGGTGGTGAGCAAGGGCGACCTGGTGGATGAGGAGACGCTGGCACGGGTCGAAGCCCAGCTGGCGACCCTTAACCCGGCGGCCCCCGTCGAGCGGGTCAGCAACGGGGTGCTCTCGCCCGCCGTGCTGGAGAAGCTGGGGGCCTACAACGAGGCGGCCGGGCGCGACGTGCGCCAGCTGCTGGCCTGGCTGCGCACCGAATCCCCGAAACAGGGGCTGGCCTCGCCGATGCAGCCGAAGATGAAGCCGTTCGCCGCCAAGGTGGGCACGGCTGCGCCGACCCACTTCGAGCACGGCAATATCGAAAGTTTCTCCCTGCGCATCGGCGAGCCGCTCAAGCCCTCCCGCCTGCTGGCCGCCATCGACGCGGTGCAGGCGCAATACGGCGATGCCCTGCTGCGGCTCAAAGGCATCTTGCAGCTGGAAGGGGAGAGCCAGCCGGTGGTGATCCACGGCGTCCACGGTCAGCTCTATCCGCTGCAGGTGCTGGGGGAGTGGCCGGAGGGCAAGGCCCAGTCCCGGCTGGTGTTCATCGTAAAGAGTCAGGACAAGGCGGGCATAGAGCGGTTGTTCCTTGATACCCTCAAGGCGCCCGAGCCCAGCCTGGAAGAGCAGCTCAGAGCCATGCTCGGCCAGCCTGATGCCTGATGTAATGAGATGACCCGCGCTTGTGCGGGTCTTTTTTTGTCTGAAGAGGAGGTGGCTGCAGATGCCCGATAGCACACACATGGTGACCCCTGCCCAGCGCAAATGGCTGCCGCCGCTCACGGCGGTCGGTTTCTTCATGCAGACGCTGGATGGCACCATCCTCAACACCGCCCTGCCCAGCATGGCCGAGACCCTGGGCGAGAGCCCGCTGCAGATGCAGTCGGTGATCATCGCCTACATGCTGACGGTGGCGCTGCTCATTCCCGCCTCCGGCTGGCTGGCGGACCGATTCGGTACCCGGCGCATCTATCTGGCCGCCATCCTGCTGTTTACCCTGGGCTCTCTGGCCTGCGCCGCCGCCAACTCCTTGCAGATGCTGGTGGTGGCCCGGGTGCTGCAGGGGATCGGTGGCGCCCTGCTGATGCCGGTCGGCAGGCTGGCGGTACTGCGGGTCTACAACAAGCACGAGCTGCTGCGGGTGATGTCGTTCGTCACCATCCCCGGCCTGGTGGGGCCGCTCATCGGCCCGGCGCTGGGGGGCTGGCTGGTGGAAGTGGCGAGCTGGCACTGGGTGTTTCTCATCAACCTGCCGGTGGGGTTGCTCGGCTTTATCGCCAGCTGGTACTTCATGCCGGACTTGCGCCAGAGCACGGCCAAGTTCGACTGGCAGGGATTCGTGATGTTCAGCGCCGGCATGGTGCTGGTGTCGGTGGGCCTGCAGGGGCTGGGGGAGCACAGCATCTCCACCGGCTGGGCGCTGTTTGCCCTGCTGTTCGGGCTGGCCGCGATGGCGAGCTACTGGCTCTACGCTGCCAATGCCGAGGAGCCGCTGTTCGGGCTGGGACTGTTCAAGACCAGCACCTTCGCCATCGGCATCTGGGGCAACCTGTTCGCCCGCCTCGGCAGCGGCGCCATGCCGTTTCTCACCCCGCTGTTTCTGCAACTGGGGCTCGGCTTCTCGCCGAGCAAGGCGGGGATGACCATGATCCCCACCGTACTGGGGGCCATGCTGACCAAGACGCTGGTGAACAAGCTCATTCCGCGCATCGGCTATCGCCGCATCCTGATCGGCAACACCCTGGCGCTGGGGGTGATGATCGCCAGCTTCTCCCTCATCGACAACCAGCTCCCCTACGGGGTGCTGCTGGGCTGGCTGATGGTGTTCGGCGCCATCAACTCGCTGCAGTTCTCCGCCATGAACACCCTGACCCTGCAGGATCTCAGCCCGGAGTTCGCCAGCAGCGGCAACGGCCTGCTATCGGTGGTGATGCAGCTCTCCATGAGCCTGGGGGTGGCCATCGCCGCCAGCCTGCTGGGGCTCTTCTCTGCCGGCTCGTCGGCGGCGGATGGCCAGTGGCTGGGGGGCTTTCACCTCACCTACCTCTGCATCGGCCTGATGTCGATGCTGGCGGCGCTGATCTTTGCCCAGCTGGCGCGGGACAAGCGCTGAGTCGCGGGCTCAGGGGGCCGGCAGGTAGCTTACCTGGCAGGGCAGCTGGGCCAGCAGTCCGGCCAGGTGGGCGGTTTCCAGCAGGAAGGTCTGCTCGGGGTGGCCCGGCGTCCAGGTAAAGGCGTGGTGGGTCATGAGCACGGGATCCACCAGCAACGGGATGTCGGCGCGGGGCAGGAAGGGGCAGACTGCGCCCGGCAGGCAGCCGATCTCGGCCTGCATCTCGTCGGCGGTGCAGATGGAGGGCTTGGCGCCGAGCGCCGCCTTGACCGCCTTGTTGTCGAGCCGGCCATCCCTGTGGGTCAGCAGCAGCGCAAAGCGGCCATCCTTGAACTTGAGAAACAGGGTCTTGCTGAACTCGGCCTGCCAGCCGAGGCGGGCTCTCACCTTTTCATCGGTGGCGTAGTCGAGGATGGGCTCGTGCTCGAAACGCTGATGGGGCAGTTCGGCCAGCAGCCGGCAGTTGAAGTCGTGAATGGTATCGAGTGGCATGGGGTTCTCCTGTGATGGCGGCCATCCTGCCACTTGCCGCGGCACAGGCCCAATCACGGTTTCTTATCCGTTATCAGCTCCGTCCATCAACGACAAGGGCACCGTGAGGTGCCCTTGTCGTTCAGTGGTGCTGCAATGCGCCCGCTTCCCAGTGAAAGGGGATGGGGCAGAGCCGTTGGGAGGCCTTGTCGTAGCACGCCCACAGCTCGCCGATGGTGCGGCCATCGACGGGGTGGCAGAACTTGGGCGCCAGCTCGGCCAGTGGCCAGAGCACGAAGGCGTTGGTGAGGATCTCGCCGCGCGGCAGCACCAGCGGCGTCTCGCAGACCAGCTCGCCGTAGAGCAGCAGATCGAGATCCAGGGTGCGCGGGGCGAACTTCTTGGCGTCCGGCTCGCGGCCGTGGGCGAACTCCATGGCGCGCAGTCGCTGGCACAGGGTCGCCAGCGGCAGCTCGGTGTCGGCACCCACCACCAGGTTGTAGAAGGGCCGGCCGTTGAAGCCTACCGCCTCGCTCTCGAACACCCGGGAGACCTGCAGCTCGCCAAACTCGGCCTGCAGGGCATCGAGGCCGGCGCGGATATGGCGTTCCCGCTCGATGTTGGATCCCAGGCTGATATAGACACGAGTCATGCGGTGCTCCCTGTCATCTGGCTGGAACCCTGGCTGATGTAGATACAGGTCATGCAGCGCTCCCTGTCATCTGGCTGGAACCCAGGCTGATATAGATGCGGGTCATCAGTTGGCGCTCGCGGCCGGGGTGCGGTGACGCAGGATCTCGACACCGACACCGGCGGCATTGGGGACGGCACCCGGCTTGGTCAGGGTGACCTTGACCCACTGCACCCGTTCGTCGGCCAGCACCAGCATGGCGACCTGTTCGGCCATGGTCTCGACCAGCTCCACCACCTTGCTGGCGACGTGATCACAGATCTTGCGAGAGAGGGTGGCGTAATCCAGTGCCAGATTGATATCGTCGGTTGCGGCGGCGGGGCGGTTGTCGAACCCCATCTCGAGGTCGAAACAGAGCTTCTGGCGAATGCCTTTCTCCCACTCGTATACACCGATAGTGGTCAAAACCTCGAGTCCGCGAATAAACACCTTGTCCATGACAGTACTTCTTCTTTACTCTTGATGGGCTGTGATGACAGCGCAGGGATGCAGGCCTGGCCAGCGGATGAGTGCCGGCGGCCGGTTTGGGCGACACGCGGTGGGCAACCCCACGCAGGCGCCAGAGAATGTGGCCCGCATCATACCCCATTCATATCGTGGTAAAAACGACCAAGATGACGGCCCTGACGATTTTGATGATTATTCTGGCCTACCTGGGCGGCTCGCTGTCCAGTGCTGTGCTGGTTTCCCGCATCACGGGTCTGCCGGATCCCCGTGATCACGGCTCCCACAACCCGGGGGCCACCAATGTGCTGCGCCTCGGTGGTCGGCTGGCGGCCGTGGTGGTGCTGTTGCTCGATGTGCTCAAGGGCACGGCTCCCGTCTATCTCGCCTGGTATCTGCAGATCAAACCCGTCTACCTCGGCTTTATCGGGGTGGCAGCCTGTCTCGGCCACATGTACCCCATCTTCTTCCACTTTCGTGGCGGCAAGGGGGTAGCCACGGCGCTCGGCACCATGATGCCCATCGGCTTCACCATGGGGGGCGCGGTGATCGGCACCTGGCTGCTGGTGCTGCTGGTGAGCGGCTATTCGTCGCTGGCCTCCATCATTACCGTGCTGCTGACCCCGCTCTTTACCTACCTGCTCAAGCCGGAATACACGCTGCCGGTGTCTCTGCTCTCCTGCCTCATTCTGATCCGCCATCACGAGAACATCGCCCGCCTGCTGAAAGGGGAGGAGCCCAGAGTCTGGGGCCGCCAGAACCGCGCCGAGCAGGAAGAAGTGCTGGAAATGGATGATCCTGAGCAAAAAAGAGACGAACGAGACAAAAAGTGAAATTTCCCGTTGACCACCTGCCTTAAAATCCGTTTAATAGCGCCCACGCCCAGATAGCTCAGTCGGTAGAGCAGGGGATTGAAAATCCCCGTGTCGGCGGTTCGATTCCGTCTCTGGGCACCAAATTTTGGTGTCGTGAAAGAAAAACTTGTTCATGCACAATGGTTTAAAGTGTGCCGGCTTAGCTCAGTAGGTAGAGCAACTGACTTGTAATCAGTAGGTCACCAGTTCGATTCCGGTAGCCGGCACCATTTGCCCAGATAGCTCAGTCGGTAGAGCAGGGGATTGAAAATCCCCGTGTCGGCGGTTCGATTCCGTCTCTGGGCACCACTTATAATTCCTCCTTAGCTCAGTCGGTAGAGCGACGGACTGTTAATCCGCAGGTCGCTGGTTCGAGCCCAGCAGGAGGAGCCAATTCAAAAGCCCAGCAGCAATGCTGGGCTTTTTCTTTGCCCGTTTTCCGGCATCCGGTGCCCCACTGAGCAAGATCTCGCCAGCTTGGCGGCAAGTTGTCGCAGTGCCCCTGCCGTACCGTTCCCGCCAGTGACTTCCCCCGCCCGCCTAGTATGATGGCGTGATGAGTCCCTATTCTGCCCATCTTGCCCTGGCGGCCTCTGTCGCATCGGTGGGCGCAGGAGAACGGGACCGCTTTCTTGAGTGAGGTCATCCATGAATGCAACAGAGCTTTGGCAGCTTTCCCCCGAACAGTTCAACGAGTGGCGCCGGGCCAACGATTATCCCCTGATCTGGGATCTGCTGGTGGCATCGCTGCCCCATTTCGACGACTGGATGACGGAGCAGAAGATCGACAAGCAGGTGATCTTCCAGATCGGCATCGCCCGCTTCATCAGCTCCCGCTGCGTGCTGAGCCTGTGCCTCTACATGAGCGACGACAAGATCAGACTCTATGAGACAGCCTCGAGCGCGCTGGAGTCCCTGCGCAAGAGCGGGCTGATCCGCGCCGAGACGCGCTTTGAACCCTACTGCATGTGGCTGGCCGGCAAGCATGGCAAGGATGAAGTGAAGCGGGTACAGAGCCTGCTCTCGGTCTCCGAGAACAACAAGGGGGAGGCCCAGGTGCTGGGCAGGCACCGGCTGCTCAACATCGGCGGCGTCGAGCTCAAAAGCCCCATCATCTCCGGCCGGCTGCTCGACTTCACCTGCCTGGACGAGCTCTCGCTGGATGGCGCCGTCAACAACTCCAAGGTCTATCTGTGGCACTGCTCGGCCAAGGGGGTGAGGGTCAACGGCGGGGTGATCGGGCTCGATCTGTTCGACTCCCTGCTGTGGGACCACAGAGCCTGGGCCAAGAAGCGGGAGCTGGCGCTGGAAGACGGGGTGTTTCAGGACTTCACCATAGAGTGCGAGGAGATCCGCTTTCACTCCTCCCGGGCGGTGCTGAAAAACTTCAACGTGCGGGCCAAGAACTTCGACGCCACCATGGAGCACACCAACCTGGACAAGGTGCAGGTGGCCTACAACGAGAATGGCCGGGTCGATCACAGCGAGGCCAGCAAGCTCTATCGCAACGCCAAGCGGCTCTTCTCCAGCGTGGGCGACACCGTCGATGCCGGCGAGTGCTACTACAAGGAGAAGTTGCACGAGATGAAGTCGCTGGCGAGCCCCAGGGAGCTGTTCAAGGAGTGCTGGCTGCGCAGCGGCTGGCTCAAGAAAGGCTGGCTCACCCTGCTGTGCTACCTGAAGTGTGCCGCCAAGTTCATCAGCTTCATCACCTGGGGCTTCGGGGAGCGGCCGATCCGCAGCCTGCTGCTGTCGATGGGGGTGATCCTGCTGGCGACCCTGACCTATTATCTTGCGCCGGGATCGGCCACCCATGACCATCTTGGGCGCTCGCTCTATTTCAGCATCGTCACTTTCGTGACCCTGGGCTATGGCGACATCTCCCAGACCTCCTCCCCGCTGCAGCTGCTGTCGGCCATCGAGGCCTTCTGCGGCATGTTCCTGACCGGGCTGTTCCTGGCGGGGTTTGCCTCCAAGACCAAGCAGTATTGACGGCGCGCCGGTCACTGGCCGAGCAGGTCAGCCGGCTGGCGTGATCTCCTGCATCTTGAGCCAGAAGGCCTCCTGGCAGGGGTTGTGGAACAGCTTGCGCACAGGGGTGATGGGGATGGGGCTGGCGACCACCCGGTAGCTGATCCAGCACTCCGGGCAGACTTGTGGGGAGGGCTCTTCGTCCAGCTCCAGCTGGTGACAGATGACCACGCCGTTGGCGAACCAGTAATGGGTCTGCCGGTGGTGGGTCAGGGTGCCGCTCTCGTCCTGCTCGCTGTGTTGTTCGCTCTGCTGGCGGACGAGTATCGCCGGTCCTGCCTGGCGATGGATGGCCCTGATATAGGTCACGAGGTCGTTCATGGTGCTGCCCATGTTGCTGCCGGATGGTAAATGACGGAGTCGATTGCCGATGGGGAAGCTTACCTGCGCAGGCGGTGGGCGGCAATCCGCTCCGGTCGCCCCTTGTTTCGCCGACCGGCCCCAGTTGCTATACTGCCGCCCCGTTTCGTCGCCGGGCTGGCCGTGGGCCGGCGCGCTGACGCGAGACGGGCAGACTGGACAGGATCGTCCGGCCACCCGTTTTCTCCTCCCCGGTTCAGTCGCCAGCGTGGTGGGCAGTCAGCCCGCATGGCACAGTTCGAGCCTGGCAGAAGAATCAATGCAAGGAGCCCTTGTCGCAAGACAAGGGCTCCTGCTTTATGGGTGCCATAACAACAATACTCACCACACAGCGACAGATTTCAGGATTGGTATGGAAAATCAAGCAGTTAAAGATTCTCACCAGGGGGCGGCCTCCCTTCGCCGCTGGCTGGAGCCGGTATTGGTGCTGGCCATCCTCGGCAGCCTGTTTGGCTACCTAGGCAGCCAGATGGGCCTCTCCGCACTGGTCAACACCCTGTTCAACACCGCCCACCAGCTGCTGCTCAACACAGTGCTCTTCATCATGGGCATTACCGTGCTGTCGGGCGCGCTCAGCCAGCTGCTCAGCGAATTCGGGGTGATCCGCCTGCTGGAGGTGTTGCTGGCGCCGCTGATGAAGCCGGTGTTCCGGCTGCCGGGCCGCACCGCATTGGCGGCCCTGATGACCTTCTTCTCCGACAACCCGGCGGTGATCAGCCTCGCCAGGGACAGCCGCTTTCGCAAGGGTTTCACCCCCTGGCAGCTGGTCTCGCTCACCAACTTCGGCACCGCCTTCGGCATGGGGCTGATCGTGGTGACCTTCATGGCCACCCTGCAGCTGCCGGGGGGAGAGTCTACCGCCAGTGCCGCGCTGATCGGCCTGCTCGGCGCCCTCATCGGTTCCGTGGTATCGACCCGCTTGATGCAGCGGATGATCCGCCCGCTGGTGGGGGAGACCCCGATTTCCGACGAGGTGGAGAGCGTGGGGGCCAAACCGGGGCTCAGCCAGGAAGCCGCTCCGACCTGGCTGCGGGTGCTCAACGCCCTGCTGGATGGCGGCAAATCCGGGGTGGAGCTGGGGATGGCGGTGATCCCCGGGGTGCTCATCATCAGCACCTTCGTGATGCTGCTGACTTTCGGCCCGGGCGAGCAGGGTTATACCGGCGAGGCCTTCCAAGGGGTGGCGCTGCTGCCGGTGCTGGCGGCCAAGGTGGGCTGGCTGTTCGAGCTGCTGTTCGGCTTCACCCACGCCGAGCTGGTGGCCTTCTCGGTCACCTCGCTGGGGGCGGTCGGGGCCGCCATGTCGCTGGTGCCCCCCTTCATCGGCAAGGGCTGGATCACCGGCAACGAGGTGGCAGTGTTCACCGCCATGGGCATGTGCTGGAGCGGTTTTTTGAGCACCCACACCGCCATGCTGGATGCACTCGGCTATCGTCATCTCACCTCCCGCGCCATCGTGGCCCACACCGTCGGTGGCCTGTGCGCCGGGGTGGCGGCTCACCAGCTCTACCTCTGGCTGGGCTGATCCATCAAGCAGCAAAAGGGCGCCGAGGCGCCCTTTTGCTTGCGTGGCCGACTGGCGGCCTCACAGGTTGCCCGGTTTGGGAATGGGGATGCCGAGCAGGAAGTTGTCCATCATGCCGACCATGCGGCCCAGCTCCGGTTTGGTGATGGTGTCGTTGGCCCCCAGCTGCAGCGCCTTCTGGCGGTTGTCATCGCTCATCAGCGACGAGAACATGACGATGGGAATGGTCTTGAAGGCGGGGGTGTCGCGCAGCCGCTTGAGCAGGTGCATGCCGTCCATGCGGGGCATTTCCACGTCGGTGATGATGCCGCTGACGAACTCGGCCACCGGGATCTTCTCCTCCTGCGACAGGCGATCGAACTCCATCAGCATCTCCAGCCCGTCGCCTCCGTCCTTGGCGGTCACCACGTTATAGCCCGCGGTGCGCAGGGTGGTCTCGATCATCTTGCGGATGAAGGCGGAGTCGTCCACCACTAGGATGGTTTTGGCCTGGCGCATGGCCATCATGCGATCGTCGATGATGACCTTGCGATCCTGGGTCACATCGTACTTCTCCATGCTCAGCTCGGGGTTGATGTCGGCGATGATCTTCTCGAAGTCGAGGATCATGATGAGGTTGCCGTCGCGCCTGACCACCGCCACCACGCAGTCATTCTCGCCCGCCTCCAGGAACTGGCTGGGGGACTCCACATCCTCCCAGGAGACCCGGTGGATCCTGCTGACGCTGTCGATGAGGAAGCCGTTCGCCATCTTGTTGAAATCGGTGACGATGACCACCTTGTTGCTGTTGTCCGGGTTGGTTTTGATGCCAAGCCAGCCGGCCAGATCCACCAGCGGGATCAGCCGCTCGCGCAGGGAGAAGACCCCCACCATGTGACGCTGGGCGTTGGGGTAGTCGGTGGTCTCCGGCACCCGGATCACCTCGCGCACCTTGGCGACGTTGATGCCGTAGTAGGCTATTTTCTCGCGGCCATCGGGCAGCTGCTTCTTGAGGTGGAATTCGATGATCTCGAGCTCGTTGGTGCCGCTCTCGGTCAGAATGGATTTACGCTCTTCCCCGTCTTTGGCCATCATGGTCACTCTCGTGCTTCTGGTTGCGCTGGCAGCAGCCGCTGCGGTTTTCCCTCAGTATAGGAATGGATCTGCCGCTGACGACGGGATCCACACAAGATCGCCTCCATAACCGCTTGATCCCGCAGGCTGGAAGGCGCGTATCAGCCTATCAGGAAAAGCGCGGGGCGATGGAGAAGGCCATCACACTCGCCGCAAGGGGGAGTCATGGAAGAGAGTGTCGTGGTGATCGGTGCCGGCGGTGGGCTGGGGAGCGCCCTAGTGGCGCACTGGCTGGCGGCAGGTGCCGCGCCTGTCATCGCCATCAGCCGCCAGCCGCAACCGGCGGGGCTCGACAGCAGCAAGCTGCACTGGCTGCGCTGCGATTACAGTGATGAACAGCTGGCAGAGGCGGTGGCCCGCATCGGTGAGCTGGCACCGAGGCCGCGCTGGCTGGTGATATGCAACGGTCTGCTGCAGCAGGGAGGCATCCGGCCGGAGAAACGGTTAGAGGCGCTCAACCTCGAGGCCATGACCCAGCTCTACCAGACCAACGCCCTGCTGCCGCTGCGCTGGATCAGCCAGCTGCTGCCCCTGCTGGGGTCGAGCCCCTGTACCCTGGCCGTGCTCAGTGCCCGGGTCGGCAGCATTGGCGACAACCGCGCCGGGGGCTGGTATGGCTATCGCGCCGCCAAGGCAGCCCTCAACATGCTGCTCAAGTGCGCCGCCATCGAGCTCGCCAGACGGGCGCCCGGCGTCAAGCTGCTGGCGTTTCATCCGGGCACGGTGGATACCCCGCTCTCGCGACCGTTTCACGGCAACCTGGCCGCCGGCAGCCTGCACAGCCCGCAACAGGCTGCCGCGGATCTGGTGACGCTGATGGCGCTGCTGATGCCGGATGGCGAACTGAGCTACCTCGACTGGCGAGGCACGCCTATCGAATGGTAGTGGGCGGCAACAACCGGGCCAGCAGGCTGCGCAGCGCCTTGATGACCGCCGTCTTGCCCGCCAGTTGCAGCCTGGCCGCCAGCGCTCCCCAGTCGGCATATTGCCAGATGGTGGCGATCAGCAGTTGCCGCTCGGCGGGATCAAGCTGTGCCAGTTTCGTCAGGTTGCCCGCCAGCCAGCGTTGCAGGCTGGGTTGGCACAGCTCGAACGGCTTGTGGTGGTGGGCAAAGCAGGCCAGCTCATCCTTATCAAAGCCATCGAGCCCGCTCGAGCTGGCCTCCGCATCCTGCAGGCACTGCCACACCAGCTCGGATTCAAGGGTTTTCAGCTCGCCTGCCAGCAGGGTGGGCAGCTGGCACACGAAGCGTTGGTGCCACTCGGCCAGCTCGGCGGCGCGGGCCGGTTGCAGCGCCTTGAGCAGCAGGGCGGCGTGGCTGCCGCTGGCGGCATCCCGCTGCAGGCCGATGCGCAGCACCCTGAGCCCGGCCTTGCGCCAGAAAGGCAGCAGATCGGCGCTGGCCGAGAAGGCCGAGCCCAGATAGTCGAGCCCTGCCGCCTGATAATGCTGTTCGAGGTGGGCCAGCAGGAGCGACCCCAGCCCGTGGCGATGGAGAGTCGGGTGGATGGCGATGCGCATCACCCGGGCGTAGCTGCGCGCACCTGCGGTCTTGAAGCCGGCGTGCGCCAGCAGCGACTGGGGCAGCAGATGGCCGCGCGGGCGCCGCCGTCCGGCCCAGATCGCCTCGGCCAGCTCAGGATCTATCTCTCCTTCCCGGGCCACCAGCGCCACCCCGAGCAGATGCGGACCCTGCTCCAGCAGGTGGATGTCGAGGGCGGGGCTCTCCAGCAGGTAGCGCAGATCGCTCGGCGTGGTCTGGTAGTGGGCCAGCACCAGCAGGCCGAACACCTGATGGAGCAGTCCCTCGTCGGCAGCCAGTGCATCCTGCTCGAGCCGGCGCCAGCCAGGCTGGGTGGGGGCAGGCGGAGTCTCGACCTCGGCGTTGAGGCCGAGCAGCCGGAACACCAGTGGCTCCAGCGGATCCCGGCTGCTCCAGCGGAGCGGCTCGGCCAGGTGGATCTCCTGCCAGCCGGGCGTCTCGCGATCCAGCACCCGCTTGAAACGCAGGTGAAAACCGCGCCCCGTGCCCTCGTAGCCGTGCTCCGTGGTGGCGAAGACGATGCGACCGTGCCGGGCCAGCATGGCCTCCAGCAGCGGGGTGGGAATGGCGGCGGCTTCGTCTACCAGCAGCAGGTCGGGTTGCAGCGGTTCGTGTACCAGCCGATCCGGCGAGCAGTAGCTGAGCCCAGTCAGCAGTTGCGGCGCGTCTTCAAGGGCATGGGCCGCGTGGGCAAACAGGGTGGCGACCGTGGCCTGGGAGGGGGCCGTCACCAGGATCTGCAGATCGGGTTGTTGGCGCAGCAGCTCGGCGGCGGCCAGCCCCAGCAGGCTGCTCTTGCCGCGGCCCCGATCCGCACTCAACACCAGCGGGCGGCGGCGGTGACCGTGCAACACCTTGTGGATGGCGGGCAGGGCGCGCGCCTGATCGCAGCTCAATGGCCGCGCCGGCCCAACCGGCTGCCACTGGGTTGCCGTTGCAGGAGGGGCTAGCTCGAGGGCAGGGTCGCCCGCAAGCTGCCGCACCAGCCGGGCGAGAAAGCCGTGGCCCGCCAGCGCCATATCTTCCGGTTGTGCCACCAGCCGCACCCGGTCCGGATCCGGCCAGGCAGGCCATTGGGCTCGCGGCGGGGTCAGCAGCAGCAGCAGGCCGCCCGCCCGCAAGGTGCCCGCCAGCGCCCCGAACGCATCGGGGTGAAAACCGCTGAACGCATTGAATACAAGCGTGTCGCACTCCTGACCGAGTCGCTGCAGCGCCTTGGCCGCCGGCTGCGGGTGGTGCTCGGCCGGGCCATTCCCCAGCCAGTAGCTGACGCCGCCAAGCAACGCCTCGGCCCGGGCGATGCAATCAGCTTCATCACCTTCCAGCCAGATCAGCCGCCGTTCGCCGGCGCGGGCCAGCGCCTGGTGCAGCTCGTCGAGCGCAGCCGGCATCATGAGGCTGCGTTGTCGGCCGGTTTGCGGGGCTCGAACATGCGATCCCCCATCTGGTCGATGAAGGTGTGCGCCTTCTGCACCATGAAGCGCTCCGCATCGGCGGGGTTGGCAAACAGATCGGAGCGGATGAAGCGGTGGGTCTGCAGCACGCCGTCCAGCTCCTTGGTGATGCGGCCCGCCAGCCGATACTGACCCCCTTCGGCCATGGGCTCGGGATAGATGAGGTAGCCGGCATATTCGGTGGGGGTGACTTCGGCGACCGGAGCGGGCTGGCCGCCAAACAGGGCAGTGAACAGTTTCTTGAGCATGATGTTTCCCTCAGTGACAGGGCATTGTCACCAAGGGGTTGATGGCTGGCAAGCGGGGGATCTTATTACCAATCGTTATTTGCACTACGAACCATTCTCATTTAGATTTCATGGCAATTCAGCATGAGGTAAACACTATGTACGTCTGTTTGTGCCGCGGCATCACAGATTCCCAGATCCGCAAGGCGGTACAGGCAGGCAAGACCGAGTTTCGCCAGCTCAAGCAGTCGCTCGACGTCGGTGTCCAGTGCGGCAAATGCGTGCGCATGACCATGGAGATCATCGCCGCCGAACTCGACAAGGCCGAGCTGGAGCAGGCGCCGCTCTACTACGAGGTGGCCTGAGCAGAGCCCGTCGCCGGCAAAACCGGCCCGTCTTTTCAATCCCTTCCCGCTGGCGAGCAAGCTCGCCGGACCTCTTGTTGTCATCTTTCTGGACTAAGCTCTAAGGATCTAAGCCTCAGGCACGAACCAAGGAGCACTGTCGATGAAAGGAGATCCCAAGATCATCGCCCACCTCAACAAGGTGCTGGCCAATGAGCTGATAGCCATCAACCAATATTTTCTGCATGCCCGCATCTATGATGACTGGGGCCTCAAGGCGCTCGGGCACAAGGAGTATCACGAGTCCATCGATGAGATGAAACACGCCGACGAGCTGGTCAAGCGGGTGCTGTTTCTGGAAGGGCTGCCCAACTTGCAGGATCTGGGCAAGCTGCGCATCGGCGAAACGGTGGAGGAGATGCTGCGTTGCGACCTGTCGCTGGAGATGGATGCCATCCCGGATCTGAAGGTGGCCATCGCCTACGCCGAGTCGGTGCAGGACTACATCAGCCGCGACCTGTTCCAGGATATTCTGGAAGACGAGGAGGAGCACGTGGACTGGCTGGAGACCCAGCTCGATCTCATCGATCGCATCGGGCTGGAGAACTATCAGCAATCCCAGCTGCATCACGGCGGTTCCTGAATAGTTATGGCATGAAAAAACGATTAAAAAACCCGCTCAGGCGGGTTTTTTAATGTCCGTCTGCATAGCTTTTCATGAGACTTATCATTATGAAAAGTAAGCTTATTTTTGTTAATCATGTCGCAAAAAAGCGAGCGAGAGAGATGCACTATTGGAACCCCTTTTCGGGGGCAAACAATAACAACGGTTAAAGGACTACACCATGCACTTCTTGCCCAACAAACTGGCGCTGGCTTGTGCCATCGCACTCTCGCTTACTGCCTGCAATGACAACAGCTCCAACGCGCCGGCGGATCCCGCCGCCACCAAGACCTCCCTGATGCAGACCATGGACGAGGCCCTGCGCGAGAGCCAGGCGCTCGACCCCTACGGTTTTGCCATCGATGCCGCCAGCATCGCCAAGCGCAAGGCCCTCGACAGCGCCCTGCTCAAGCGGCTGGATGCCCTGGACGCGAGCGTGCTGAGCGAACGGGACCGGTTGTTCTACGACATGATCCGCTGGGATCTGCAGATCAACCTGACCGGTTACGATCTGCCCCAGTCCCAGATCCCGATCCACCACTTCAGCAACCGGGTGGTTGATCTGGTCGATGAGGTGGGGGCCGCCCCGGCCAGCGGCAAAGCTGCCCGCATCGTCGAGCCCGGCTTCGACTACTTCGAGCAGAGCTCGGCCGAGCGGGTCGCGCCGGGGGATGCCACCTGGCGGCGCGACATCGATCGCCCGGCAGCGGCACCGGTTGTGGCCAGCAAGGCGAGGGTCGCCACCGCACCACTGGCCTGGTATCAGGAGCACCTCAGCTGGCTCAAGGCCTATGACGGCTACCTTGCCGAGGTGAAGCACCAGTTCGAACTGGGCAGCGCCCAGGGCAATACCCTGCCGGACGAGCTGGTGGACCGGCTGCTGGCCCAGCTAGACAGCAAGCTGGAGGGCGAGGCGATCGCCGGTTCCTACCTCGGCTGGCAGCAGCTGCCGGGAGAGGCGGACGAGGCGCTGCGCAGCGAGTACAAGGGGGTGCTGGACAGCATCAACGGCCGCTATCTGGCGCTGCGCGACTACCTGGATTACCAGCACGGCGGTGCCTATGCGGTGCGCCTTGGCAGCGGCGAGTGCGACGACGGCTTCTGCGGCATGACCAACGGGCGTGACTGGTATCGCTGGCTGCTGAAGAAGCACACCACCACCGACATGACGCCGGAGCAGGTGCATGAGCTGGGGCTGAGCGAGGTGGCGCGGATCTTCGGCGCCATGGTCAAGGTGTGCCATACCGTCGGCAAGTGCGACAGCGACGACGTGGCCCAGAGCAAGCAGAGCGGCCAGATCTACGCCTTCTTCCGCTACCTGAACGAACCGGCCTTCTTCTATCAGAACCCGCTGGCGGTCTGGTCGGCCGGCCTCAACCCCGGCAACGCCGCCGGTGCGACCCTGAGCGGGCCGCAGCAGCAGGCGCTGGCCGAGCACGAGCGGGCACTGCAGGAGTACAACGCCTTCAAGAGCAAGGCGGCGCTGGTGCTGCCGGACTTCTTCGATGCCGAGCGCACCATTCCCAAGCTGGATTACGAGGTGGTGCCCGTCTCCTATAAGGACGCGCCATACGGCGGAGTGGCCTGGTATCAGGACGGCAACCCGCAGACCGGCCGCAAAGGGCGCTTCTTCCTCAACACCTACTACCCCTATGGCCTGCAGAGCTGGAACATCAGCACCCTGCTGGCCCACGAGGCGGCGCCGGGCCACCACTTCCAGATCACCATCGCCCAGGAGCTGGCCGCCAAGGATCCCGACTTCCCGCAGTACGTGGCGAATGCCTCCTACACCGCCTATGCGGAGGGCTGGGCGCTCTACACCGAATACCTGGCGGATCACGACATGGGGCTCTATCAGGGGCGCGGTCTCTACGATCCGGCGGTGGGGGACGTGAAGGTCGAGGGATCGTCCGCCTTCAACAACCAGCTGCAGTACTTCGGTCGCCTCAACGAGGAGATGCTGAGGGCGATGCGGCTGGTGGTGGATACCGGCATCCACTGGTATGGCTGGAACCACGACCAGGCCGCCAGCTACATGAAGGAGAACTCGGCGCTGGGGGACGGGGACATCAGCTCCGAGGTGCCGCGCTACATGGCCTACACCGGCCAGGCGACCTCCTACAAGGCGGGCCAGCTGGCGCTGATCCGGATGCGGGAGTCGGCCGAGCAGGCGCTGGGCGGAGGTTTTGACCTCAAGGCGTTCCACCACCATGTGCTGGAGTACGGCATGCTGCCCATCTCGGTGCTGGAGCAGAAGAACAGGCAGTGGATTGAACAGTCGAAGTGATCACAGTTACGGCGCCCGGCAAGGCAACGGGCGCCGCTTTCGATTAGGATACGGCTCTATTCAAACAACACTGCTACGGATGATGTCCATGGAACAGATCGCCCGTGAGATGGCGCCCCACAAGCGAGTGGCGCTGGTGGCTCACGACAACATGAAGACCCCTCTGCTGAACTGGGTGATGCGGCGCAAGGAGGAGCTCAAGCTCCACCACCTCTACGCCACCGGCACCACAGGCACCATGCTCGGCAAGCAGGCACAGCTGCCCATCACCTGTCTCTTCTCCGGCCCCATGGGGGGCGACCAGCAGCTTGGCGCCCTGATCGCCGAGGGCAAGATCGACGTGCTGATCTTCTTCTGGGATCCCCTCAATGCGGTGCCCCACGATCCGGACGTGAAGGCCTTGCTGCGCCTCGCGGCAGTCTGGAACATCCCGGTCGCCACCAACGAGGCAACGGCCGATTTCATCATGGACAGCCCCCACATGCGCCAGGCGTTCAGCGTGCAGATCCCTGACTATGCCGGGTATCTCAAGGCCAGAACCCAGTAACGGGCAGAAACGACAGAGCCGGCCACAGGGCCGGCTCTTTTTATTGGCGGGAACGACGATCAGCGCTGGAAGCTTTTCTGCGCGAACTTGGGTCTGGCGTTCATGATCTGCTCCACCTGCTCGTCACTCATCTTGCCGCGCGACAGCCCCAGCACCTTGTAGGTGAGCAGCGGGCGGGCGGGCAGGGCGATCATCAGGGCGCGGATCTGGTTCTCGTCCTCTTTCTCCCGGGCCGGCTTGCCATAGGCGTAGGTGAGCACACCGGCATCCATCAGATTTTTGACGGCGGGCTCGGTGATCGGCAAGTTTATGACGCTTTTTCGTTGCAGCACGAACTCGCGCAGCACCGCCTTCTCGTTGAAGTCGAGGAAGGAGACCATCTGGGCCAGCTGATCCTGCTGACGGCGCGACTGCCATTCGTCACAGGCCCACTCCCAGGCGATCAGGAAGCCCTGACTGCAGAAGTAGGAGATGGCGATCAGCATGCCGACCCCGAGCCAGGCGGCGTGTGTGGCGGCCCACTGGCTGACGGCCCCCTGCATCAAACCGGCCGGAAACAGCAGAATGATGCTGCAGCAGAGCAGCAGCCAGACCATCAGCCAGTTGAGGCGGTTCAGTTGATAGAAATGTTGGATCCACCGTTTCATCGTTCACCCTTCCCAAATCAGTGTGGACAGTAGTCATCTCATAGCAAACGGTGTGCCAAGGCGAGGAACTCACCGGCATTGGAGTGGATCCGGATGGCAAAGCCGATGGGTGGACGGTTACATTCCCTTACAACTTGTTGAGTCAATGATCATTAGTTTGCCTTGTGGGGGGGCGGTCAACTTGGTAAAAAGCCCGCACTGTCATAGGGGAGTAGCAACCCGCCCGTGATCCGGGCAGGGCTCATGTCAACATTCTTGGATCCTCAGATCCATGGCATGGGCGGCGATGGCATCCATCGCTCTGCAAGACCTTTGGCCTCGATATGCAAGCCAGCCGGGCGAGCCATATCGGGTCCATTGGTTGTTCTGCTCGCCTGGCGGTTACCCATCATGCTGATCACCCTGCTGTTATTTCTGCTCTCTGCCGTCACCATCTATCTGGCCTGCGAATATTTCGTCAACGGCATCGAATGGACCGGCCACCACTTCAAGTTATCCCAGAGCGCCACCGGCTCCCTGCTGGCGGCCCTCGGCACGGCCCTGCCCGAATGCATCGTCACCCTGACCGCCTTGCTGATGGGGGATGCCCCCGCTCAGCAGCAGATAGGCATAGGTGCCGCCCTCGGCGGCCCGCTGGTGCTGGCCACCATAGGTTATGCCGCCGTCGGCGTGACCCTGCTGCTGTGCATGAGCCGGGAGCATAGAGCCATCGATGGCGAGGTGCAGCGCGAGATAGGCCGCGATCAGGCCTGGTTCGTCGGCATCTTCCTGGTGGCGGTGGCCCTCGGCATGGTGGCCTTTACCGGCAAGGCCTGGCTGGCCCCGTTGTTCGTACTGGTTTATCTGGTCTATGTGCGGCGCGAGCTGAAACAGACCGACAGCCACGAGGTCGAGCTGCCAGAGCCCCTCAAGCTGGATCCGGGCGCCGAGATCCCGGCGCTCGGCAAGGTGCTGCTGCAAACCCTGGTGGCGCTGGTGGTGGTGGCGCTGGCGGCCCAGCTGTTCGTTCACCAGCTGGAGAGCATGGGCGAGCTGTTCGGCCTCTCGCCGGTGCTGGCGGCCCTGCTGCTGAGCCCGGTGGCGACCGAGATGCCCGAGCTGATGAACGTGCTGATCTGGGTGCGGCAGGGCAAGCACCGGCTGGCGCTGGCCAACATCTCGGGGGCCATGATGATCCAGGGCACCATTCCCAAGGCGTTCTGCCTGTTGTTCACCCCCTGGCTGCTGGACAGCACCATGATGGTCTCCTCGCTGGTGACGCTGCTGGCGGTGGTGCTGTTGTGGTGGGGGTTCAGTCGGGAGCGGATGACGGCGGGCAGGCTCGCCTGGGTGGGGCTGATCTCTCTTGGCTTCTGCGGCTGGCTGATCATGGGCTGACGTGCCATTTGTCACGAACAAGGGCGGGATAGTATCCCGCCTTTTTTATGGTCATTCCCTCTGCCGGCCGAGGCCGGCAGGGAGATCAGAACTGCTGGAACCAGCGCTGGATCTGGGCCGGATCCTTGCTCTGGGTCAGGGCAAGCATCAGCAGGACCCGCGCCTTCTGCGGGTTGAGGGTTTCGGCGGCGACGAAGCCGTACTTGGCGTCATCGATCTCGGCATCCAGGGTGGTGGAGCCGGTCGGCACGCGTGCCGAGCGCACTACCCGGATGCCGTCCTTGCTCGCCTTGGCCAGGGTGTCGAACAGGGTGTGGTAGAGGTTGCCGTTGCCCACCCCGGCGCTGACGATGCCATCGAACTTGGCATCCACCAGGGCCTTGGCCGGCAGATCAGAAGCGTTGGCGTAGCTGTAGACGATGCCGACCTGGGGCAGCTTGTCGAGCTTGCTCACGTCAAACGGGGTCTTGCTGGTGTGCAGACGGGCCGGGCTGCGCTGATAGTCGATCTTGCCGTTGTGGATGTAGCCGAGCGGGCCGAAGTTGGGGGAGGCGAAGGTCTGTACCCCTGTAGTGTTGGTCTTGGTGACGTCGCGGGCATCGAGCACGGTGTCGTTCATCGCCACCATGACGCCACGCCCCTTGGAGGCGGGGTCGGAGGCGGTGACCACGGCGTTGTAGAGGTTCATCGGGCCGTCGGCGCTCATGGCGGTGGAGGGGCGCATGGCGCCGACCAGCACCACCGGCTTGTCGCTCTTGACGGTCAGATTGAGGAAATAGGCGGTCTCTTCCATGGTGTCGGTGCCGTGGGTGATGACGATGCCATCCACGTCATCCCTGGCCAGCAGCTCGTTAACCCGCTTGGCGAGCTTGAGCCACACCTCGTCGTTCATGTCCTGGGAGCCGATCTTCACCACCTGCTCGCCCTGCACGTCGGCCACGTTCTTCATCTCGGGCACGGCGGCGATCAGCGTCTCGATGGCCACCTTGCCGGCCTCGTAGTTGGACTGGGTAGCGGACTGCCCCGCCCCGGCAATGGTGCCGCCGGTGGCCAGGATATGGACGTTGGGCAGGGCCATGGCCATCGGGGAGAGGGTCAGGCCGAGGACGGCGGCGAGCAGGGTCTTGCGGATCGGGAGAGTCATGCTGCAATTCCTTCTGGGTGATAAAAATTGCAGCAAGTTTGCGCTTTCTGTTGCAGGGGTTTGTGATGACTCTCACCAAAAAACAGCTGGATACAGAATTTTAACCTGTTTTATACCTATATGGAGATAATTTAACTCGCCGAGAAGCCTTTGGTTTCGATCAGGGCGATCAGCTCGGCCTTGCTCAGTTCGCTCTCGATGACGGCCTTGCTGCTGGCAAAGTCGACGCTGGCGCTGCTGACGGCAGGCTGGGCCAGCAGGGCTTTTTGCAGGCTGGCGGCGCAGCCACCGCAGGACATGCCGGAGACGGTGAGTTCGATGGTCATGGGATATCTCCTCTGTTGATTGAGAGTCAGCGTAAAGCTGCCGCCCGCGGCAAGGTCAAGGGGGTGATGAAGGGGTGAGGGCCAGCACGTTTGCTGCTGGCTAGCCCATCAGCCCCAGGTAGTTCATCAGGGTGGCGCCCAGGCTGGTGGTGACGAGTGAGCCAAGGGTGGTGGTGGCGATGATGTTGGCCGCCAGGGCGCTGTCGCCCCCCATGGCGCGGGTCATCACATAGCTGGCGGCGGCGGTGGGGGTGGAGCTGATGAGAAACAGGATGCCGAGGGCCTGCGGGCTGAAACCCAGCGCCCAGGCGCCCATCACCAGCAGCACCGGGATGCACAGCAGCCGGTTGGCGGTGGCCCAGCCGGTCAGCAGGGCGCCGCCGCGCAGGGCCTTGAGGTTGAGGCTGGCGCCGGTGCAGAGCAGCGCCAGCGGCAGGGTCATGTTGGCGAAGTAGTTGCCGGTGGTGATCACCAGCTGGGGCAGCTCGATGCCGAGCAGGCCAAACGGCAGGGCCGCCAGGATGGCGATGATCAGCGGGTTTTTGGCGATCCCCCTGAGGATCGGCTTGATCCCCTTGCTGCCCCCCAGGCTGCGGGTCAGGGTGATCACCGCAAGCACGTTGTAGAGCACGGTGACCGAGCCCACCAGCAGGGCGGCGGCGCCGATACCCTCGGCGCCGTAGGCATTCTGCACATAGGCCAGCCCCATGATCCCCATGTTGCCGCGAAAGCTCCCTTGCACGAAGATGCCGCGCTGGCGCCGCTCCGGGATGAAGCGGGCTGCCAGCAGCTCCAGCACCAGAAAGCCGGTGAGGGTGCCGAGCAGGCCGTAGACGATGAGCCAGGGGCTCGGCATGGTGGAGAAATCGGTGCGCACCATGCTGAGAAACAGGAGCGCCGGCAGGGTGACCTGGAACACCAGGCGGGAAGCGGACTCGACGAAGCTGTCCGGCAGCAGGCCCAGCTGCTTGAGCCAGATGCCGAGCAGCAGCACCACGCAGATGGGGCCCGTGATGGAGAGGGAGAAGTGCAGACTGGCCAACAGATCCATGATGCGCGTCCTGTGCGATGGCGGGTGGCACGGCATGCGCCGGCGCCAAAAGGGCATTCTAACGCCATGGGCTTGTATTCACAGGGGTTAATCACAACAATGTGGGCAATTCCACCGCCGAGCCCCTGTGAGCCACTTCATGGACAAAAAACTGACCATCCTCGATATCGCCCGACTCTGTGGTGTCGGCAAGTCGACCGTCTCCCGGGTGCTCAACCAGGATCCCAAGGTGAAGCAGGCGACCCGCGAGCGGGTGGAGCAGATCATCGCCGAGCACGGCTTCGTGCCGAGCAAGTCGGCGCGGGCCATGCGCAGCCAGAGCCAGCAGGTGGTGGGGATCATCGTCTCGCGGCTCGACTCCAGCTCGGAAAACCAGGCGGTGCGCGGCATGTTGGAGACCCTCTACCGGCGCGGCTACGACGCCGTGCTGATGGAGAGCAAGTTCTCCCCCGCCAAGGTGCAGGAGCATCTGGCGGTGCTGGAGCGGCGCGGGGTGGATGGCATCATTCTGTTCGCCTTCAACGATCTGGACTATGCCGCCATGGCGCCGCTCAGGGAGAAGCTGGTGCTGGTGGCCCGCGACCATCCCGGTTTCTCCTCGGTCTGTTTCGACGATGCCGGTGCGGTGCGCACCATGCTGGACCAGCTCGCTAACCGCGGCATCCACGACATCGCCTACCTGGGGGTGGACACCGCCGATCTCACCACCGGTCAGCGCCGGCTCGATGCCTACCTCGGCTACTGCGCCGAACAGGGACTGACGGCGCGCAGCGCCCTCGGTGATCTCAGCCTGCAGAGCGGCTACCGGCTGGCGGGGGAGCTGCTCACCCCGACCACGGGCGCCCTGGTCTGCGCCAGCGATACCCTGGCCATTGGCGCCGCCAAGTACCTGCAGGAGCAGGGGCGCAGCGAGGTGCTGGTGACCGGCCTTGGCAACAACCCCATGCTCACCTTTCTCTTCCCCAACGCCCTCAGTCTGGATCTCGGCTACAAGGGGGCGGGGGAGCAGGCCGCGCGCCAGCTGCTCGGCCAGATCGAGCAGGATCAGCCCCCGCTGGCGACCATAGCTCCCTGCCACTCTTTGTGAACTCCATCACCTAGCGCCGCACAAAAAATGCGCTTTTTGTGACCTCGCCCACGAACTGGGAACGTTCCCATTTTGATCGTGACCAATTGGCGGCATGCTAAATGGGAACGATACCAAAAACGCTCGGGCCCACAGACTGGCCCAAAAGGGCGACGCAGACCAATATCAATGGAGTCACAGAGGGAAGGCTCATGTCCAAGATCAACGCACAACATCTGGCCACGCTCATCGACAAGATCGGTGGCAAGGAGAACATCGCAACCGTCAGTCACTGCCTGACCCGGTTGCGCTTCGTCCTCAACGATCCGGCCAAGGCCGACAGCAAGGCCATCGAAACCATACCGGCGGTGAAGGGAAGCTTCACCCAGGGCGGCCAGTTCCAGGTGGTCATCGGCAACGAGGTGGAGCAGTGGTACAAGGCGCTGACCGAAGAGATCGGCGTCAGCGGCGGCAGCAAGGAGGCCGCCAAGCAGGCGGCGCGCCAGAACATGAATCCGCTGGAGCGGGGCATCTCCCACCTGGCGGAGATCTTCGTGCCCCTGCTGCCGGCCATCATCACCGGCGGTCTGATCCTGGGCTTTCGCAACGTCATCGGCGACATCAAGATGTTCGACGATGGCACCCACACCCTCACCGAGATCAGCCAGTTCTGGGCTCAGGTGCACGCCTTCCTCTGGCTGCTGGGCGAGGCGATCTTCCACTTCCTGCCGGTGGGCGTCTGCTGGTCTGCGGTCAAGAAGATGGGTGGCTCCGAGATCCTGGGTATCGTGCTCGGTATCACCCTGGTCTCGCCCCAGCTGATGAACGCCTACGGCATCGGCCAGCAGACTCCCGAGGTGTGGGACTTCGGTCTGTTCGTCATCCAGAAGGTGGGTTATCAGGCCCAGGTCATCCCGGCCCTGCTGGCGGGGGTATTCCTCGCCTGGGTGGAGACCAATCTCAAGCGGATCATCCCGGCCTATCTCTATCTGGTGATCGTCCCCTTCATCTCCCTGCTGCTGGCGGTGATCGTGGCCCACGCCTTTATCGGTCCGTTCGGTCGCTGGCTGGGTGACGGCGTCGGCTTTGCTGCCAAGGCCGCCATGACAGGTTCGTTTGCCCCCATCGGTGCCGCCCTGTTCGGCTTCCTCTACGCGCCCCTGGTCATCACCGGCATCCACCACACCACCAACGCGGTGGATCTGCAGCTGATGCAGAGCATGGGTGGCACCCCGATCTGGCCGCTGATCGCCCTCTCCAACATCGCCCAGGCCTCTGCGGTGGTCGGCATCATCCTGATCAGCCGCAAGGAGAACGAACGGGAGATCTCGGTACCTGCCGCCATCTCCGCCTATCTGGGGGTGACCGAGCCGGCCATGTACGGCATCAACCTCAAGTACAAGTTCCCCATGCTGTGCGCCATGGTGGGCTCGAGCCTTGCGGCCCTCATCTGCGGCTTCGCCGGGGTGATGGCCAACGGCATCGGGGTTGGGGGCCTGCCGGGCATCCTCTCCATCCAGCCGCAATACTGGGCCGTCTATGCCGTCGCCATGCTGGTGGCCATCGTCGTGCCGATCGTGCTGACTCTGCTGGTTTACCAGCGCCAGCAGGCGGCCGGCAAGCTGGCTCAGGCCAGCGCCTGACTCCACGCATCAGGGCGACCCGCAGGGGTCGCCCTCTCCCTTTTTCATTCGAGACAAGAGCAAGACCCATGAGCCAAACACCCTGGTGGCAGAGCGCCGTGATTTACCAGATCTACCCCAAGAGCTTTCAGGACAGTGGCGCGCGCGGCACTGGCGATCTCAAGGGGATCATGGCCCGCCTCGACTATCTCAAGACCCTCGGCGTCGACGCCCTCTGGCTGACTCCGGTGTACGTCTCGCCGCAGGTGGACAACGGCTATGACATCGCCGACTACCTGAATATTGATCCCGCCTACGGCACCATGGCCGATTTCGAGGCGCTCTTGGCCGCCGCCCACGCGCGCGACATCCGCATCGTGATGGATATCGTCGTCAACCACACCTCCACCCAGCACGCCTGGTTCAAGTCGGCGCTGGGGGACAAGAACAGCCCCTACCGCGATTACTACATCTGGAAGGACCCGGTGGAGGGTGGTGTGCCGAACAACTGGCAATCCAAGTTTGGCGGCAGCGCCTGGGAGCTGGATAAGGCCACCGGCCAGTATTACCTGCATCTGTTTGCCCGCGAGCAGGCGGACCTGAACTGGGAGAACCCGGCGGTGCGCGCCGAGGTGAAGAAGATCATCCACTTCTGGGCCAAGAAGGGGGTGGACGGTTTCCGCCTCGATGTCATCAACCTCATCTCCAAGGATCAGCGCTTCCCGAGCGACGACAGTGGCGATGGCCGCCGCTTCTACACCGACGGGCCGCGCATCCACGAATTTTTGCAGGACGTGAGCCGCGACGTGTTCGCCCCGGTGGGCGCCATGACAGTGGGGGAGATGTCCTCCACCAGCCTGGAGCACTGCCAGCGCTATGGCGCGCTGGATGGCTCCGAGCTCTCCATGGTATTCAACTTCCACCACCTCAAGGTGGACTACCCCAATGGCGACAAGTGGACCAAGGCGCCGTTCGATTTCCTCGAACTCAAGCGCATCTTCAACCACTGGCAGAGCGGCATGCACGGCAAGGGGTGGTCGGCCCTGTTCTGGTGCAACCACGATCAGCCGCGCATCGTCTCCCGCTTCGGTGACGAGGGCGAACATAGGGTGGTTGCCGCCAAGATGCTGGCCAGCACCTTGCACGGCTTGCAGGGCACCCCCTACATCTATCAGGGGGAGGAGATCGGCATGACCAACCCCGGCTATCAGCGCATCGATGACTATCAGGACGTGGAGAGCCGCAACATCTTCGCCATCAAGCAGGCCGAAGGGATGGGCGAGGCCGAGATCCTGGCCATTCTTGGCGCCAAGTCCCGTGACAACTCGCGCACCCCGATGCAGTGGAACGCTGCCCCCAATGCCGGATTTACGACCGGCACCCCCTGGCTCAAGCCAGCCGCCAACTATCCCGCGATCAATGCCGAGGCGGCGCTGGCCGACACCGACTCGGTGTTCTGGCACTACCGGGATCTGATCCGCCTGCGCAAGAGTCATCCCATCTTCACTCACGGGGATTATCAGGAGCTGCTGGCGGGGCACCCGCAGATCTGGGCCTATGCCCGCCGCGCCGACGGTCAGACCCTGCTGGTGGTGAGCAACTTCTACGGCGAGCCGATCAGCTTCGCACTGCCGGAGGAGCTGGCCACCGGCAAGGGGCGTCTGCTGCTTGGCAACTACCCGGATAGCCCGGCCCGGCCGCAATCCTGTATGCTGCGCCCTTATGAATCCCTGATCTGGCTGGTGGAGTAGGCGATGAGCGAGGTGATGATGAAGGCGGCGGTGCGTGGCCCCGAGTGGCAGAAGATGGTGGCGGGGGAGCCCTATGATGCGGGCAACCCCGAGCTCAAGGCGGCGCGCGAGCGCTGCCGCAGGCTCTATCACACCTTCAACACCAGCTGGCAGGAGAAACCGGCGCGCGATTCTCTGCTCCATGAACTGCTTGGGGGCCGCGGCAAGGAGTGCGCCATCAACCCACCCTTCTTTTGCGACTATGGCGCCAACATCTTCGTCGGCGAGAACTTCTACGCCAACGTGGGCTGCACCATCCTCGACGTGTGCGAGGTGCACATCGGCGACAACGTGCTGCTGGCGCCCGGTGTGCAGATCTACACGGCCGCTCACCCGGTGGCGGTGGCGCCGCGCATCAAGGGGGTGGAGTTCGGTAAGCCGGTGCGGATCGGCCACAACGTCTGGATCGGTGGCAGCGTCGTCATCTGCCCCGGCGTCACCATAGGGGACAACAGCGTGATCGGCGCCGGCTCCGTGGTGACCAAGGATGTGCCGGCGGGCGTGGTGGCGGCCGGCAATCCCTGCAAGGTGCTGCGGCCCATGACGGCAGCAGAGTTGGCTGGTGGCTAGTGGTACCGGCCAGCGCGCACTTTCCAACACCAAGGGCAGGTTATCCTGCCCTTTTTCTTGTCCGTCATTGGCTGAACCTGGGATGTACAGCCACTTCAGATTTTTTGAACATCTAGGCCAGTTTATCTCGCTAACAATGACGAGCCTGGATGTTTAATATTCACTCAACGCTTAGGCAGGAACGCCAAGCGGCCAAATAACTGGTCGTTCAAGGCTGTGAGACCTTCAAATAGGAGGTCTGATGTTGGTGAAAGAACTACACACTATTTGAATAACCTCTTGCATGGATGCATTGATTCGGGGCCGTCGGCCCAGGCAATGACATAGAAACCAAGAGAGTGAATGAACATGAAAAACGTAATCAAGATGCTGGCCGTTGCAGGCCTGATGACCGCAGGTTTTGCCCAGGCTTCCGTTCCGGCTGACTTCAACGCCGCCCCGGGTGTGCTGTTTGTAAACTGGCACGCCACCGCAGCCGTCGAAGGCAAGGGCAACCCCATGCTGGAAGTACGTGACGAGTCTGGTGACCTGGTTGCCTCCGTGCACGCCAACCTGATGGGCAGCCAGCAGGTGCAGATCCCGAGCCGTACCCAGGGCAACCTGACCGTGAGCCTGGGTGAGCAGAGCAGCGACTACCGCATTCCGTTCGGTATCGGCAGCGGGCGTCAGCGCTAAGGGATCCCCGGGCAACCGGACACCCATGCGAGACAAGACAGGGAGGCCTAGGCCTCCCTGTCGTCGTTGACAATCGCTCGCCCCGGCTCTGGCCACCGAGCTCACAGGTGCAAGCCCGCCGTCGATCGCCATACGACAGCTCCTCGGCGCGGCCAGCTCGCAGCGCACTCTTGCGCCACACTCCCGCACCGCGAGCGCGACAGGTCTTCTCGTCCGATATACCGCCTTTCATTTCCCTGCCCGACCATACCGTCGGTGCCGTGCAGCTTGCACACATTCTGCCTGTTCAACGCATTGCGCGGGTCTGCTTGGCGACATCCATCCGCTGACAGCAGCCTGCCGCCTGCCGTTTCCCCGTTCGACGGGAGCCTATACTCCCTGAAGAACCTGTTGTGGGAGTGGTGATCATGCGTAGTCTCGTCTTGTTGGCCTGCTGTTGTATGGGGTCGGCCCTGGCTGCCCCGGTGCAGCTCAGGCTGCTGGAGTGGGGGTATCTGCCCGCCGGATATGAACAGCAATTTGCCGAGTACGCCAAGCGCGAGGGGGTGGAGGCGACGGTGACCCGGATCGAACCGCTGCTCACCGACTTTGACAGCGTCTATCGTGCTCTGCGTACCCGTAGTGCCGACGTGGTGATGCCGACCAGCTACTTCTACAAGGCGCATCATCAACCCCTCTTCAAGCTGCTGCTGCCCATCGACTTTGGCCGCTTGCGCCATTACCAGGAGGTGAGGCCGGCCCTCAAGAATACCGAGTATGACAAGTTGGGGGAGCGCAACTATTCCGTGCCCTTCTCCTATGCCATGTTCAGCCTGGCTTACGACAGCAAGCAGGAAAGCACCCCGCCCACCAGCTGGCAGGCGTTGGCAGAGCCGACGCGGCAGGGGCAATTTGCGGTTTTCTGCGATCAGTTTGAGCCCTTGCTCTTCTCCGTACTGCTCTCCCTTGGCAAGTCACCCGCCCTCTTTGCCAGCGGTGAAATGCTGGCCGATAGCCCGTTGCAGAACGAGGTGGAAGGGCAACTGACCCGGCGGCTCAAGGCGAGCCGGGGCTTCTGGTTCAATCAGGCCAATCGGTGCGAGGATCTGCGCCATCAGCACCTGGCCACCACCTGGGGGCTGGAGCTGGTGGAGTGCAATCGGCAAAACGGTCAGCAGTGGCGCATCGCCATGGTAAGGGAGGGGGCCATCTATGCCCTTGATGCCCTCTCGATTGCGCGGGATGTCGGGGATGATCCGGCCAGGCTCAAGGCGGCCTACCTGCTGATCGACTTCCTGTTGAGCGAACCCCTACAGAGCCGCATGTTGATGGGCACACCGACGGTTTCCGGCAGCAATGGATCGGCCCGCCCCCCGCTTACCCCGGAGGAGCAGGCCGTGTTGCCACCGCAGGCCCTGCCTGAATTTGACGAGCGCCTGCTGGTGCCGGCTCTGTCCGCGCACATCAAGAATCGCTACAAACGGATGGTGCAGCAGGCCCTGGCCAGCAGTGGCAAGGAGGGGCTGGCCAAGGTGTGCCCCTGGGATCTGGCGAACTGATGCCGGCGCTAGCGAGGTGTCAGGACGGGGCGATCGGAGAGGAGCTCCTGCACCAGCTGCACGGCCAGCGGGATGTTTGTGTCCATGGTATCGCCATCTTGTGCCTCGGCTTTCCAGCTGTCGGGGGCTTCCGGATGGGGCCCTGAGACGGCCACCTTGCCCTTGCCGTAGGCACTCATCAACGCGGCGATCCGGCCATCGTCGAAGTAGGCAAGTTCACGCACAGGTTCGGTGCCTGGCTGCAGGGCGAAGGTAGGGCCGGCCTGGTAGTACATGCGGCGCACCTCCCCGAGCCAGCGAATGTCATGGATCTTGGGAGAGAAGTCACCGTCGTAGTCGTCAGACTCTACCGGCACCAAACCGAGCGCCTTCACATAATTGCCCTCGTCGGCCCAGCCCAGAGACGCGACAAAGGCACCGCCGCAGATCCCCAGATAGCGCCCGCCCTGACTCAGATAGCGTTTGAGCGCCCCGGCGATGGCCGGGGTGAACCGATGAACCAGGGGCTCGACGTCATCTTCGGTCCCGCCGATGATAAACAGACGGGCGCCCGCCAGCTTGGCCGGGAGATCGCTCAGGTTGTCGAGATAAACCACGGGGAGGCCGGCCTGTTTGACCACGGCGGCGATCGCCTCGTTGCTATCCGGGTCCGAGATGGGGCCGGTATAGAGCAGGGCGTAGCCTGTCGGATTGGCGTCTATCTGTGGCTGGCTCTGGGCCTTTCCCGCGAGAGGGCAGATCATCAGCAGGGTGGACCACAGCAGCCAGCGCACTGGTCGGCTCGCTGATGACCTTAGCGCGTGAAGGCCAAGGTGTCGGTTGCTCAACATATCATCTTCCTGTGTGGGTCAGGCCGACTCATCAGTCGGCCCGGTTGGGGGATGGGGTGAGCCGCAAGTGGCCGGCTCTGTGGGCGCCGCGCAGCCCTGATGGGACCATTCGCTTCGCAGCAGGGCAAACACCACTGTGTTCCACCACTGCCCCTTGAAGTAGCGATGCTCGCGAAAGTGCGCCTCCTGGCGCATCCCGAGCGAGGAGCAGAGCCGTATGGCTGCCCGGTTCAGGGACAGGGTTTCGGCATAGATGCGGTGCACCCCGAGCGATGCAAACCCGAAGCCCGCCAGGGCCGAGGCCGCCTCCTGCATCAGTCCGCGTCCCTGGCTGTGGCGCGCCATGCCGCACC
This sequence comes from Aeromonas sp. FDAARGOS 1408, assembly GCF_019048665.1. Taxonomy (NCBI): domain Bacteria; kingdom Pseudomonadati; phylum Pseudomonadota; class Gammaproteobacteria; order Aeromonadales; family Aeromonadaceae; genus Aeromonas; species Aeromonas sp. FDAARGOS 1408. The sequence goes on from NZ_CP077394.1 coordinate 4,725,875, forward strand.
CCATCGAGGCCTGCTGATCGCTCTCCAGACGCAGGCAGACTGTGCCGATCAGGGCATTCGTCGCCTTATGCTCTATCGCCAGCTGATAGGCGCGCCGGGGGTGCTCGCCGGCCTGCTCGACAAACAGTCGGGTCAGCTCCCGGTACTTCTGCGCCCGGCCATCCTCCTCGCTGTAGAAGCGCTGATAGCGCTCGTCCTGGGTGATGGCCACGAAGGCCGCCTCGTCCTCGAGGCGCATATCGCGCAGCCTCAGGCGCTCGGTCTCAAGGATAAACATGCAGGCCTCCTTCAATGAGTGGCCATTATGGGGCTTGGGATAAGGGAAGGGACAATCCCCAACCGGGGGGCATCTCGGTGGTTGGCCGCGCAACTCGCCTCGGCGAGGGTCAGGGGAGTCAATAGCGTGCCCCCATTACAGCCGCATCTTCCTTACCCGGTGTATTTCCAAGACGAATGAACCCTCCCGGCCAGGGAGGGCTCATGCTTGCCACAGGCCAGGCACTCGGTCGAGCGCCTCCTGATACGCCTCTACAACTTCACCATGATATGCCGCGGCACCGTGTAGTCCTCCAGGGCGTAGAGGGAGAGATCCTTGCCGTAGCCGGACATCTTCATGCCGCCGTGGGGCATCTCGGAGGTGAGCATGAAGTGGGTGTTGATCCAGGTGCAGCCGTACTGCAGGTGGCTGGCCACCTTGCTGGCAAGGCCGAGGTCCCGAGTCCAGACCGAGCTGGCGAGGCCGTAGTCCGAGTCGTTGGCCCACTGCACCACCTGCTCGGCGTCGTTGAAGCGAGTCACCGACACCACGGGGCCGAATACCTCCCGGCGCACAATTTCATCCTCCTGACGGGCATGGGCGATCAGGGTCGGCTCGAAGAAGAAGCCGTTGCCGGGATGGATCTTGCCACCCGCCGTCACCTCCACGTGGCCGCTGCTCTGGGCTCGCTCCACGAAGCTCGCCACCCGGTTGCGCTGCCGGTCCGAGATGAGCGGCCCCATCTCCACCCCCTCCTCGCGCGGACCACCGACCTTGATGGAGGCCACCGCATCCGTCATGGCGGCGACAAACTTGTCGTAGATCTTGCCCTGGGCATAGATGCGGCAGGCGGCGGTGCAATCCTGGCCGGCGTTGTAGAAGCCGAAGGTGCGAATGCCCGCCACCACGGCCTCCAGGTCCGCGTCGTCGAAGATGATGACAGGCGCCTTGCCCCCCAGCTCAAGGTGGGTGCGCTTCATGGTGCGGGCGGCGCTCTGCAGGATCTTCTGGCCGGTGGCGATGTCACCGGTCAGAGACACCATGCGCACCAGCGGGTGCTCCACCAGCGGCGCCCCCACGCTCTCGCCCCGGCCGCAGACGATGTTGATGACGCCGCGGGGGAAGAGCTCGCTGGCGAGCTCCGCCAGGCGCAGGGCGGTGAGCGGGGTCTGCTCGGAGGGCTTGAGCACCACCGTATTGCCGGCGGCGAGCACCGGGGCCATCTTCCAGGCCGCCATCATCAGGGGGTAGTTCCAGGGGGCGATACTGCCCACCACGCCGATGGGGTCGCGGCGGATCATGCTGGTGTGTCCCTCGATATACTCCCCGGCGAGTGGCCCCTGCAGGCAGCGAGCCGCGCCGGCGAAAAAGCGGAAACAGTCCACCACCGCCGGCAGCTCGTCGTTCAGCACCGCCAGATAGGGCTTACCGCAGTTGAGGGATTCCAGCGCCGCGAACTCCTCGGCGTGGCGCTCGATGGCATCGGCCAGGCGCAGCAGCAGGGTACTGCGCTGGGCCGGGGTGGTGCGGCTCCACTGGGCGAAGGCGCGCTGGGCGCCGTTCACCGCCCGGTTCACCTGCTCGAACGAGGCTTCTGGCACCGAGGCGAGAAGCTCCCCGGTGGCGGGGTTGAGGATGGGCTCGGCCGGGCCGTCACCGGTGACGAACTGACCGTCGATCAAGAGTTGGGTAGAGAGTTTCATGGTTGCATCCTTGCGCACGCGTTGAGTCGTTATTTGCCACTGCCGGCGACGTCCTGGCCGTCGCGGGTGAGGTAGTAGGCAAGCAGAATGGGAATGGTGGTGAAGGCCACTATGATGAGCGCCACCACGTTGGTGACCGGCCTGTCCCGTGGCCGGATCAGCTCCTGATACATCCAGATCGGCAGCGTGGTCTGCTGGCCGGCGGTGAAGGTAGTGACGATCACCTCGTCAAAGCTCAGCGCAAACGCCAGCATGCCACCCGCCAGCAGGGCGGTGGCGAGGTTGGGCAGGATCACGTAGCGCAGAGTCTGGAAGCCGTCGGCACCGAGATCCATCGACGCCTCGATAAGGCTCTGGTTGGTGCGGCGAAAGCGCGCCAGGGCATTGTTGTAGACCACCACCACGCAGAAGGTGGCGTGGCCGATGACGATGGTCCAGAAGCTGAAGGGTATCTCCATCACCCCATAGGCGGAGCGCAGCGCGATACCGGTGACGATGCCGGGCAGGGCGATGGGCAGTACCAGCAAGAGCGACACCACCTCCTGGCCGAAGAAGCGGCTGCGGGCGATGGCCCCCGCCGCCAGGGTGCCAAGCACCATGGCCACCAGGGTAGCGAGCCCGGCCACCTCCAGCGACAGCTGGATGGCGCGCCACACGTCGGGGCGGTTGAGGGTCACCTCGAACCACTTGAGGGTGAGCCCGGGGGGCGGGAACTGGTAGCTCTTGCTCTCGCTGGTGAAGGCGTAGAGGAAGATAAACAGGATCGGGAAGTGCAGGAACAGGAGGCCGCCGATGGCCGCGTACTTGAGCAGACCGGAGGGTTGGCTGCCATGGTCCCGTTTCATGGAGGTATTAGAGCGCATCGAAGGCCCCCAGGCGTTTCGCGATGGTGAGGTAGATGGCGATGATGAGGATCGGCACCAGCGAGAAGGCGGCGGCGAAGGGCAGGTTGCCCGCCGTGCCCTGCTGCATGTAGACCACCTGACCTATGTACATGGTTGAGTTACCTATGATGCCGGGGATGATGTAGTCCCCGAGCGTCAGGGAGAAGGTGAAGATGGAGCCCGCCACCACGCCGGGCAGGGCCAGCGGCAGGATCAGGGTGCGAAAGGTCTGGGCAGGCGTGGCGCCGAGATCGCCGCTCGCCTCAAGTAGGGAGCGCGGGATCCGCTCCACCGCCGCCTGGATGGGCAGGATCATGAAGGGCAGCCAGACGTAGACGAACACGATGAAGGTGCCGAGGCGCGAGAACGACAGCGACGGCCCGCCGATCACTGGCAGCGAGAGGATGGCGTCCAGCAGCCAGTCCAGTCCCAGAGTGTCGGCCAGCCAGCTGATGACCCCCTCCTTGGCCAGGATCAGCTTCCAGGCGTAGACCCGCACCAGATAGCTGGACCAGAGCGGCAGCATGATGCCGACGTAGAACAGGGCTCGGGTCTTGCCGCTGGTGTAGCGCGCCATGTAGTAGGCCACCGGGAAACCGAGCAGGGCGCAGGCCAGGGTCACCAGCAGGGACATGCCGACGGTGCGCAGGATCACGTCCAGATTCTCCGCCCGCAGCAGGGCGACGAAGTTCTGCAGCCCCAGCTCGTGGCGGATCTGGCCGCTGAACTCGTCCAGCCCGAAGAAGGCATTGGAGAGCAGCATCAGCAGGGAGCCGACATAGATGATGCCGAGCCAGAGCAGGGGCGGCCCGAGCAGGATGGCCAGCAGCAGGCCGGAGCGGCCGTAGAGCAGGGTGGAGAGGCGCCGCAGCGGCCTGACGCGAACGGAGTCGGTAGCGTGGCTCATGGCAAGGCTCGCACTGTGGGGGGCGCTCATGGTTGAGCTCCCTGGTGGGCGGTGTGCAGGCGGTGGATCGCCTGCTCCGGCCAGCTGAGGCTGACCCGGGTGCCGCGGGGCAGACGGGCCTGGCCCTCGTTGGGGTGGTTGACGATAAGCTCGATCTGTTCGCCGAGATCGACCCGGTAGCGCACGAAGGGGCCGAGGTACTCCACCTCGCGCACCTCCCCTGACCAGCCGGGCGTACCGGCCTCGGCGAGCCGGATCCGCTCCGGGCGCACCATCATCTGGTGCTCATCGCCACACAGGCGCCTGGCCTGCTCCCCCTCGAACAGGTTGACGGTGCCGACGAAGCGGGCGACGAAGGGGGTGGCGGGGGCGTCGTAGATGGTGTCCGGTGCGGCGATCTGCTCGATCTTGCCCTGATTGAAGATGCAGATGCGGTCGCTCATGGAGAGCGCCTCCTGCTGATCGTGGGTGACGAAGATGAAGGTGATGCCGAGCTGGCGCTGCAAGGCCTTGAGCTCAAGCTGCATCTGCTCGCGCAGCTTGAGGTCGAGCGCCCCCAGCGGCTCGTCCAGCAAGAGGATGCGCGGCTGGTTGATCAGTGCCCGGGCGATGGCGATGCGCTGGCGCTGGCCGCCGGAGAGCTGGCCGGGCTTGCGGTTGCCGACGCCGGGCAGGCGCACCAGCTCCAGCATCTCGTCCACCTTGCGGTAGCGCTCCGCCTTGGCCACGCCCTTGAGCATCAGGCCGTAGCCTATGTTGTCGCGCACATCCATGTTGGGAAACAGGGCGTAGTCCTGAAACACGGTATTGAGGTTGCGGTCGTAGGGGGGCACAGTGGAGCAGGGTTCGCCGAACAGCCGGATCTCCCCCTCGCTCGGGTATTCGAAGCCCGCGATCATCCGCAGGCAGGTGGTCTTGCCGGAACCGCTTGGCCCCAGCAGGGTGAAGAACTCGCCGGCGGGGATCTGGAAGGAGATGTCGTCGACCGCCTTCACCTCGCCATAGTGGCGGCTGACCCGGTCAAATTGTACGGCGTTCATGGGACGTCCTTGTCTGTGTGGGAAGCGGGCCGGACTCCTGTCCGGCCCCATATCGGCATTTACTCAGGCAACTTCAGCGACCACCCAGGATGGCGATATAGTCCGAGACCCAGCGGTAATACGGCACGCAGGTTCCCTGGCTCTTGCACTGGGAGACGGGAGTTCGCCAGAAGCGCACCCGATCGAAGTTGTCGATGCCGTTGGTCTTGCACCCCTCTTTCCCGAGCAGGGCATTGCCCTCGCAGGCGGCCGGCACCACGGGCACGGAGCCGAACCAGGAGGCGAGATCCCCCTGCAGCTTGTTGTTCAGGGAGTGCTCCAGCCATTTGTAGGCGCAGGTGAGGTTCTTGGCCTCGCTGTGCACCATGCTGGTGTCGGCCCAGCCGGTGACGCCCTCCTTGGGCACCGTGGTGGCGATGGGCTGCTTGTCGGCGATCAGGGTGTTGGCCTGGAACGGCCAGGAGCCGGAGGCGACCACCCCCTCGTTCTTGAAGTCGTCGATCTGGACGAAGGCGTCGTGCCAGTAGCGCCCCACCAGCTGACGCTGCTGGCGCAACAGGTCGAGGGCGGCCTTGTACTGATCTTCGTTCAGCTCGTAAGGATCCTTGATGCCGAGCGCCGGCTGGTGGCTCATCAGATAGAGGGCCGCATCGGCGATGTGGATGGGGCCGTCGAACGCCTGCACCCGTCCCTTGTTGGACTTGCCGTCCGGCAGGGTCTGCTCCTCGAACACCACGCTCCAGGAGTCGGGGGCCTTGGGGAACACCTTGGTGTTGTACATCAAGATGTTGCCGCCCCACTGGTAGGGCACGCCGTAGTGCTTGCCATCCACCGTGTGCCAGGGGGCATTCTGCAGACGGGGATCTATCTTGCCGTAGCTCGGGATGAGCGCCAGGTTGAGCGCCTGCACCTTGCCGCCGGCGATGAGGCGCAGGCTGGCGTCGCCGGAGGCGGTCACCAGATCGAAGCCCCCCTCGTTCATCAGGGCCACCATCTCGTCCGAGGTGGCCGCCGTCTTGACGTTGACCTTGCAGCCGGTCTCTTTCTCGAAGCCGGTCACCCAGTCGTAGTTCTTGTCGGTCTCGCCGCGCTCCACGTAGCCGGCCCAGGCTACGATGTTGAGCTGGCCTTCACCCTTGCCGAGGGTGGTGGGGGCTGCCTGGGTCTGGCCTGCCAGCAGGGCGGGGATCAGGGCCAGGGTGAGGGGGGTCAGTTTCATCTTGCTCTCCTTGCTGGGGCGGGCACTGTGGTGATGCCACGCTGACAATTAACATCCTGTTAACCAGTCATGAGCGTAGGAGAAGCGCTGAGCAATGAGAATTTCAATTTTTAACGCCAAAGGTATCTGCTAAATCGATATCGAGTGCAGATGAATCTGAATTTTAGTGGTAGCTCGGCAAGAGAGGGTTAGCGAGGCAGTGCCTGCCGGGCCCGCAGCCGGCTCTGATCCCGCACTATGTCGATGAACTCGCGGGCGGTCCACTCCAGCCGTGAACCGCGCCGCCACACCAGGCCGATGTCGATGGCGGGGATCGGCTCCTTGATGGCGCGGGCCTCGACCCGCTCCTGCTCCAGCGACCAGGGGCGGTAGGCAAAGTCCGGCAGCAGGGCGAGCCCGAGCTGGCTGGCCACCAGGCTGCGCACCGCTTCCACCGAGGCGGTCCGTAGCACGATGCGCGGCGCTATGCCGTAACGGCGCAGGCCGCCACCGATGATCTGATCCAGCTGGTCGGCGGTCAGCGAGATCATGGGCTCTTCGCCGAGCGCCTTGAGAGAGAGGGTCGACTCGGCGCAGAGCGGGTGGTTGGCGGCGAGCCAGACCCGCAGCGGCGAGCGGGTCAGCAGCTCGGTATCGAACGCCTCCTGGCGGATGGTGCGGTTGGTCATCAGGATCCCCACGTCCACCTCGCCGTTGACGATCTGGTGCTCGAGATAGGGCTGCTCGTCCTCCTTCACCTCTATCTGTACCGCCGGGAAGGCGCGGCGAAAGCGGCCGAGCGCCTCCGACAGGTAGTAGCCGGCTACCAGCGTCGTCACCCCTATGGTGAGCCGCCCCTGATCCTGCTGGGCTACCGCCTTGAGGGAGTGGCTCGCCTCGGTCATGGCGCCGAGGATGCGACGGGCGTGGAGCAGAAACTGGTGGCCCTGAGTGGTGAGGCTGACCCCGCGCGGGTTGCGATCGAACAGGGGGGCGCCGAGCTCGCTCTCCAGCTCGCGGATGGCGCTGGTGACTGCCGACTGGGAGATGTGCAGCTCGGCAGCGGCGCGGCTGACCGAGAAGCTGTCGGCCACCGCCACGAAATAGCGGATCTGGCGAAAGGTGAAGTTCATCTGGGCGTCCTGCCGCGTGCGATCAAGGTGAGTGCCAGCTTAACCTCGAATCGCACCCAGACAAAAGGCGCCGTGTTGGCGCCTTTGTCATGGTTTTTCCGGCGGTTAGCGGGAGCTGGCCGCCTCGATCACCGGGATTCGGTTCACCGCCTTGCCCAGATAGGCGAGGGTGATGGTCACAATGATGCAGGTGAAGCTGAGCCACATGTAGGGCAGGTAGTCGAGGGTGGCCACTCCCAGTACCCCGGCCATGAAGATACCGTTGTCGCTCCAGGGCACCATGCCGCAGGTGAGGGTGCCGCCGAACTCGGCGTTGCGGGAGAGGTTCTTGCGTGCCAGCCCCAGCCGGTCGTAGTTCTTGGCCATGATCTTGGGGGTCAGGATCAGCGACACATACATGGCCGAGCCGAACACGTTGGCCAGGAAGGCGGTGCCTATGGTGTGGGTCGTCAGGCTGCCGGCACCCTTGATGCGCTTCTCGAAGGCGCTGGCAATCACTTCCAGGATGCCGACCTTCTCCAGCAGGCCGCCAAAGCCCAGACCGAAGATGATGACGGCCACCGAGCCCAGCATGGACTCCATGCCGCCACGGCCCAGGATGTTGTCGATGAAGTCGACGCCGGAGGTGATGGCGAACGGGCTGTAGGCGGAGTGCATCGCCTTCACCGGATCCATGTCCTGGAACAGGATGGCCCAGACAAGGCCCAGCAGGGCGCCGAAGCTGATCACCGGGAAGGCGGGCTTGCGGTTGGCCAACAGGCCCAGCACCAGCACCACGGGCACTATGGCCAGCGGGGTGATGTTGAACTGCTTGTCGAGCGCCTCCATCACCAGGTTGACCTGCTCCAGGCTGACGTTGCCGGAGTACTGCATGCCGACCACGGTGAACAGGGCGGCGGTGATGACATAGGAGAACAGGCTGATGGGCAGCATCCCCTTGATGTGCTCCATCACGTCGACGTTGGACATGGTCGAGGCCAGCACCACGGAGTCGGAGAGCGGAGAGAGCTTGTCACCGAAGTAGACACCGGAGAGCACGGCCCCCGCCACCAGCGGCGCTGGCACCCCCAGGCTGTGGCCGATCCCCATCATGGCGATGCCGGCGGTGGCGGCCGAGCCCCAGGAGGTACCGGTGGCCAGCGAGGTGAGGGAGCAGATGATCAGGGTCGCCAGCAGGAAGATGGACGGGTGAATCACCTTGAGGCCGAAGTAGATGATGCTGGGGACGATGCCGCCGGCAATCCAGGTACCGACCAGGGCGCCGACGGAGACCAGGATCAGGATGGCCCCCATCCCCTTGGCGACGCCGTCGACGGCCGCCTGCTCGAGGGATTTGTAATCATGGCCGAGCTTGATGCCGAGCCCCATGATGACGAACCAGGCGATGAACAGTGCCAACTGGATTGGCAGGTCGAGCACGCTGGTGAAGGAGAAGGCCAGGGCCAGGAAAATGGCCAGACAGGTAAACACCTGCGACATGCCCGGCAATCGGATGTGGTTGTGTTGGTTTTGCATAGATACTTCCTAAACTCTTGCTCGCCAAGGTCGGTCCCTCTCGTCCTGTGGATACACGTATCCCGAGGGGCCCACCCAAAAAGAGGCCGCAATCTACCACAAACCAGGGGGGACAAATCCCAACTGATTTGGCAAAAATGCAATTTTGATTGAAAAACTTACAATTTAGTTGATCTCATAACCCGTTTTTGAGTGCTCTGTCTGCCCCGATGGGACATTCGACTCCGATAGGAAAGTCCGATTGCATACTCCTAAAATACAAATGATAATTGTTATCAGTTGTTGGAGGGGAGTGTGTCATGAGATGGATAGTGAGGGCCATGCTGCTGATCGGGCTGCTGGCCATCCTGATCTGGGGTCAGGAGAGGGAGTACGGGGTATGGAGTCTGGGCTTCTTGCTGGCCGCCTGGGTCATGTTCGAACCCAGGCTGAGACCAGCGCTGATCCTGCTGCCGGTGGCCGGCATGACCGGAGTGGCGGCCCTTGTCTGGCAGCAGCCCTGGTTATGACGAGGTGGCCGGTGCGCTCTGCACCTTTTCCAGCGCCTGTTTGAGGGAGGTGATGACGTTCTTCTCCATCTCGTTGCGCTTGGCATCGGTCAGGAAGTAGATCATATCGACGTCGTGGCGAATATAGTGGGAGGGGAGCTGGTTTAGGGTCAGGCAGCAGAGATCGGCCATCTGGTTGGCGCTCAGTGTCTGGCTGAGCCCCTGTTTCTCAATCTCCTTGAGCACCAGATGCTCGTAGAAGTTGTGAATGTCGGTATCCAGTATCATATGCATTCCTTGGCATGACGATGGGCGGTGAGTCGTCAAAAGCATAGTCATAACAAGGGGTAAAAACAAAAGGCCCGTCACTTTCGTGATGGGCCTTTTGCAGAATGAATGGTGCGAAGAGAGGGACTCGAACCCTCACATCCGTGGGACACTAACACCTGAAGCTAGCGCGTCTACCAATTCCGCCACCTTCGCACACTGATTTTCTCCAGCTGGTTTTTAAATGCGGTTGGAGCGCATTTTCTGCGTTTTACATGCCAGAAGCATGGTGCGAAGAGAGGGACTCGAACCCTCACACCCGGGGGGCACTAACACCTGAAGCTAGCGCGTCTACCAATTCCGCCACCTTCGCACATCGGGTTATCAGTCTGGATTTACATGCTGTCTGATAAAAGCATGGTGCGAAGAGAGGGACTCGAACCCTCACACCCGGGGGGCACTAACACCTGAAGCTAGCGCGTCTACCAATTCCGCCACCTTCGCACATCGGGTTATCAGTCTGGATTTACATGCTGTCTGATAAAAGCATGGTGCGAAGAGAGGGACTCGAACCCTCACACCCGGGGGGCACTAACACCTGAAGCTAGCGCGTCTACCAATTCCGCCACCTTCGCACATCGGGTTATCAGTCTGAATTTACATGCCGTCTGATAAGAGCATGTTGCAGTATGGTGCGAAGAGAGGGACTCGAACCCTCACATCCGTGGGACACTAACACCTGAAGCTAGCGCGTCTACCAATTCCGCCACCTTCGCATCACTGCGGTGGGGGATTCTATAGAGTTTTGGGGGGGCGTCAACAGCCAGAAGGTACTTTTTTCGCTGTTGACACCCAAAGCAGCATCAAGGGGACAAAACTTCAGCAATTAGCGTCACTGGCGAGCCAGGGCGTCCCGATACATCTGCTCGTACTGGATAACCGAATCGGGCCAGTTGAAGCGGGTGTTCATGGCATTGCGCTGAACCCGGGCAAACTGCTCGGGGTCCTGCAGGTAATAGAGCAGGCTGCGGCGCATGGCATCGAGCAGTATGTTGGCGGTCGGATCGTTGAAGCAGAAGCCGGTCGCATGTGCCGGATCGGCATCCCAGTCCACCACAGTATCCTTCAGACCGCCGACCGCCCTTACCAGCGGCAGGGTGCCATAGGCCAGGCTGTACATCTGGTTGAGGCCGCATGGCTCGAACAGGGAGGGCATCAGGAAGAAGTCGGCACCGGCCTCCACCAGGTGGGCGAGCCGGTCGTCATAGGTATTGATGAAGGCGAGCCGGTCCGGGAATTGCTGGGCCAGGGTGTGCAGCTGGGTGGCGAGGGAGGGATCTCCCGAGCCGACGATCACCACCTGCACCTTGTGATGGAGAAACTTGTCCAGCACCGGCAGCAGCAGATGAACGCCTTTTTGTTCGGTCAGCCGGCACACCATGCCGTAGATGGGCAGGTCCACCACCGGCAGGCCCAGCTCCTGCTGCAGGCTCTGTTTGCAGACGCCCTTGCCGGCCAGGTTGTCGACGTCATAGGTGGCCGGCAGAAAGTCGTCGAAGGCCGGATCCCAGTCCTGATAGTCGCAGCCGTTGAGGATGCCGCGCAGATCCGCCGCCCGCTGCTGGAAGACGCTGGCCATGCCGTGGGCCCCCAGGTGGGTCAGCAATTCGCTGGCATAGTTGGGGCTGACCGCGTTGATCTTGTCGGCATAGAGCACCCCGCACTTGAGCAGGTTGACGTGGCCGTAGTCATAGCTGATGCGCTGTTCGTAGTCGGCAATCTCGGGCACGGCCCAGAACTGCTGGCGCTCGAACACCCCCTGGAACGCCGCGTTGTGAATGCTGATCACGCTGTGAGTGTGCTGGAAGAAGGGGTTGTGGGCATGTCGGGTTTTCAGCAGCAGCGGCAGCAGGCCGGTGTGCCAGTCGTTGCAGTGCACTATCTCGGGGGCAAAGGCGAGCTGCTCGCAGGCGTGCAGCGCGGCGGCGGCCAGGAAGGCGAAACGCTCGCCGTTGTCCGGATAGGCCTGGTTGTTTTCGGCATAGAGCTGGGGGCGATCAAAGTACTGCGGGCAGTCGAGCAGGTAGACACAGACCCCTTCGAGATCCATTTGATAGATGCGATAGCCGATATCTGGCAGGCCCGGGTGGGTTGGCAACCAACGCGAGACCAGCAGTTTGGCCTCATCCCGTCGCTTTATCGTCTTGTAGAAAGGGAGCATGATCCTGACATCATGTCCCTTCTGGGCCAGGTACAGCGGCAGGGCTCTGGCCACGTCCGCCAGGCCCCCGGTCTTCACAAGCCCCTCAACTTCCGAGGCAACGAACAGGATTTTCAGTGGGTTAATAGCCAACTCTTGCTCCCTTAGGTACCACGACGATACCGCCTTCGGACACGGTAAATCGCTCTCTGTCATGGTCCAGATTTTCACCGATCACGGTGCCGGGCGCAATTTCAACGTTCTTGTCGATGATGGCGCGGCGGATGGAGCAGCCCTCGCCAATCTTCACGTCACCGAGCAGAACCGACTCGCTGATGTGGCTGCAAGGGCCTATGTTGCAGCGAAAACCCAGGATGGATCGCTGGATCTGGCTGCCCTGGATGAAGCAGCCACCGGAGATCAAGGAGTTGGCGATCTTCACCTTGCAGTCGTCGGTGTCGACGAAGGTGGCGGGCGGCAGCGGCGGATAGTGGGTATGCAGCGGCCACTTGCGGTTGTAGAGGGAGAAGGGGGCATCGTCGGCCACCAGGTCCATGTGCGCCTGCCAGTAGGAGTCCAGCGTCCCCACGTCGCGCCAGTAGACGTTGGGCTTCTCGCCCGGGATCACGTTGGTGCTGTAGTCGTAGACATAGACTGGGGCACGCGGGAACAGGCTGGGAATGATGTCCTTGCCGAAGTCGTGGCTGGAGTTCTCCTCGGCGGCGTCGCGCTTGAGTTCGCGATAGAGCGACTCGGTCTCGAAGATGTAGTTGCCCATGGAGACCAGCGCCTGGGTGGGATCACCGGGGATGTGCTTGGGCCGCTTGGGTTTTTCCTCGAAGCCGATCATCCGGCCCTCCTGATCCACCTCGATCACCCCGAAGGCGCTCGCCTCTTCGATGGGCATGCGCAGGGCGGCGACGGTCAGAGCGGCGGCCTTCTGCTTGTGGAAGCTCACCATCTGGCTCACGTCCATCTTGTAGATGTGGTCGGAGCCGAAGATGCAGACGTGCTCGGGGTCGGAGATCTCGATGAAGCGCAGGTTCTGATAGATGGCGTCGGCCGTGCCGTCATACCAGCGTTTTCCCATCCGCATCTGGGCCGGAATGGGGTCGATGAAGCGATCCGTGATGCCGACGATATTCCAGCCCTTCTTCATGTGCAGATAGAGGGACTGGGACTTGAACTGGGTGAGCACATAGATGCGTAGGAAGTCGGCGTTGACGAAGTTGTTGAGCACGAAGTCGATCAGTCGGTAGCTGCCACCAAAGGGAACCGAGGGCTTGCTGCGGGTGGTGGTGAGTGGCTGGAGGCGAGTACCTTCGCCGCCCGCCAGGATCATGGTGAGTATGCCTGCCATCGTATTTCTCTCCCTGAATTCATACTATGAAAAGGTTTTCAGCCTGATGCAAAAAAACACCCCTAAAGGGGTGGTTTGAGGTGTGTCAATTACCTTATCAGATCCCGTATGGGGCTCTCTACCTGTTTCCGGTGACTGCTTACACTTATTTACACTTTGCTCAGATAGACCTTGAATTTGGCATCGCCACTGATCACTTCCGTCCGTTTGAAGTGCGTCTCCAGTATAGGCTGATATCGCAGAAAGGCGTTGGCAACTATGGTGAGGGTGCCCTGCTGCGACAGATGCTCCGGCGCCTTGGCCAGGAAGGTTTCGGTGGCGGCGTAGAAGGTCTTGAGACCGGCGTGGAACGGCGGGTTGGAGACGATGCGGTCAAATTTTTCCTGGATGTCGGAATAGACGTCGGACGCCCGCACCGCGCCCTGCAGACCGTTGATAGCCAGGGTACGGCGGCTGGATTCCAGCGCCAGCGCGTTGATGTCCACCATGGTGACCCTGAGTTCAGTATTGCGCTTGGCCAGCACAGAGCCGATCACCCCGGCACCGCAACCGAAATCGAGCAGCGTTCCCTGCATGGCCGGCAGGCTGGCCAGCAGCATCTGGCTGCCCAGATCCAGCTCGGATGCACTGAACACGCCGGGCAGCGCCAGCACGGTCAGCTCGGTATCGCCAGCCTGGCACTGGTAGCGGCCAAACCAGGCGTCCAGCTCGAACGGGGCCACCGGTTTGCTCAGTTCGCCGTGATAGAGGGAGCAGCGGCGTGCCGAATCGCGTTTGACCGGCTTCTCGCCATAGGGAGCCAGCAGCTTGTCGGCCCCGTTGATGCCGCCGCGGTTCTCGCCGGCGAGGAACAGCTCGGCACCGGCTTCCAGCAGCGGGGTCATCATGGCCAGCAGATACTGGGCCTCGGCCTTGGCCTTGGGCATCAGCAGCAGCAGGGCATCGAAGCGGGGGGCGCCACCCAGTTGGTGATCGAACAGGATGGCGTCGCCCAGCGCGGCCTGCTGGCTGCGGTAATAGCAGTAATCCGTGGTAAACACGGTGAGGGAGTGGGTCAGGGTCGCCAGCTGGCGCGGATAGTCATCCTCCAGGGCGCCGCACACCAGCAGCCGCTTGCCGACAAAGAGGGCTTGGTTTCGTTCCAGCATCTGGCTGACGGCACTGATCGGGCTGCTCATCGGGTCTCTCCACGCAATTTTGGGCGGCCATTATACATAGCCGCTTTCACCTTGACATTTATGCCGTGTTCCCGAAATATGCCCAGACACCATTTTTTGAGCAGAGATGACGCAATGCGGTTCAACGGGTTGAAACGAAAGCATAAAAAAAGCCTGACATTCGGGCCTGCCGACGTTCGCGCGTAACCTCTCATCCCTGAGCAGATTCAAACCCCGGTTGCGCACATCGTACCGGGGTTTTTTATTGCCACATTCATGAGTCAACGGAGAAGGAAATTCCATGTTCAAAGGTTCAATCGTCGCCCTGATCACCCCCTTTCGACAGGGCAAGCTGGATGAAGAGGCGCTGGCACGTCTGGTGGAGTGGCATATCGAACAGGGTACTCACGGCATAGTGCCGGTGGGCACCACGGGGGAGAGTCCGACCCTGACCCACGACGAGCATTGCCGGGTGGTGGAGCTGGTGGTCAAGCTGGTGGCTGGCCGCATCCCGGTGATCGCCGGGGCCGGTTCCAACAACCCGGTTGAAGCCATCGAATACACCCGCTATGCCGAGCAGATGGGGGCCGATGCCACCCTGCACGTGGCCGGTTACTACAACCGTCCCAATCAGGAGGGGCTCTATCACCACTTCAAGGCGGTGCACGACGCCACCAGCAAGCCCATCATCGTCTACAACATCCCGCCGCGCGCGATCGTCGACGTGCAGCCGGCAACCCTGGCCCGCCTGGCCGAGCTGCCGCGCATCGCCGGGGTGAAGGATGCGACCGGCGATCTGGCCCGCCCCTGGGTGGAGCGCCAGCTGATCAAGACGCAGTTCGCCTGGCTCTCCGGCGAAGATGCCACCGCCGTGGCCTACAACATCGGCGGCGGTCAGGGTTGTATCTCGGTGACGGCCAACGTGGCCCCCAGGCTGGTGGCCGAGGTGCAGAACCTGGCGCTGGCCGGCCAGTGGCAAGCTGCGCGTGAACTGCAAGACAAACTCATTCCGCTGCATCAGGCGATGTTTGCCGAGCCGAGCCCGGCCGGTGCCAAGTATGCCGTCTCCCTGCTGGGCTTTTGCAGCGAGGAGTGCCGCCTGCCGGTGATGCCGCTCTCCGAGGCAACGCGTACCCGCATCCGCGAGGCGATGCACGCCTTGAATTTGTTATAAAAAATGGGCTCTGGATCGCGCTTTTGACTGGCCAGTCAATTAAAGTGCAGGCTTTGCCGATATACTCGCTTGGATACAACCAAGGATGGCAGGCATGCAGGAATGGGATCCAGAGCACTTCACCAGCTTTGAACACCTCTGTGAAGTGACACTGGCGGCAATCAGGGAAAAAACCGAAGCCGAACAGATCTATTTGTGGCTGCGCGCCCCCGAGTCGCAGCTCTACAGCTTCCAGCTCGATCAGGGGCTGGTCAGCCTGACGGCCGATGCCGTCGCCTCCCTCAAGTTGCCGATCCTCTTCATCGAACACGCCCTCGACAAGGGACAACTGATGGTGGAGCCGCTCGCCCAGCACAACGAGCTGTGGGAAACGGTCGAGCCACAGACGGTGCGCCTGCGCGCCTGTTTCCCGCTCAAGCGCCACAAGGGGCTGGAGGCCGTGGTCTACCTGGAGACCCGCCGCCGTATCGATCGCCTGCCCCGGCGTCAGCAACAGGGCATCCAGCTGTTGATGCACTATCTTGCCGCCGAGCTCGAGAGCCGGCTGCTGGCCAGCCAGGTCGATCTGGAGCGGGATCAGCGGCTGCACACCCAGGCTGACCTCATCCGCAGTCAGGCGCTGCAAGGCTCCTTCCTCAGCATGCTGCAGGCGCTGCACCAGGTGGGAGTCAAGCTGGCGCGTTGTGACAGTGAACACCAGCTGCTGCATGATGCGGTGGCGCTGGCTCGCCAGGAGCTGCAGTTCGACCGCATCGCCATCTTCCTGGTGGATGCCGAGTTCAAGACCATGCACGGCACCTGGGGTACCAACGAGGTGGGCGAGCTGATCGACGAGCACCACTTCATCAGCCCGATCCCTGATCACCCCACGGTGCAGGAGGCGCTGCGCCGCAAGGATTATGTGCTGGTGCTGGAGGATGCGCCGCTCTACTACGAAAAGCAGGAGGTGGGGCGTGGCTGGAATGCCATGGTTTCGCTGTGGGACGGGGCCACCCCCATCGGCTGGATCGCCGCCGACAACCTGCTGTGGCGCCGGCCGCTCAAGGCTTATCAGAGCGAGATCTTCAAGCAGTATGCCGCCATGCTCTCCCAGTTGCTGATCCGCCAGCGTACCCAGGCGGCACTCGAGCGTTTCAACCGCGAGCTGGAGCAGCGGGTCAGCGAGCGCACCATGCAGCTGGCGGAGAGCAACCGGGCACTGGCGGAGGCCAACAAACGGCTCTCCATGCTGTCGCTGGAAGATCCCCTCACCGGCATCGCCAACCGCCGCCAGTGGGATCTCACCATGCAGCGGGAGTGGGAGTGGGCGCGCCGGCACCAGAGTCTGCTGGCGGTGCTGATGATCGACGTGGACGAGTTCAAGTCCTACAACGACCACTTCGGCCATGCCAAGGGGGATCAGTGTCTGCAGCAGGTGGCCGCCCTGCTGCAGGATGCGGAACGGCGGCGTACCAACCTGGTGGCGCGTTACGGCGGCGAAGAGTTCGTGATCCTGCTGTGCGGTCCGCAACCCGGTGAGGCGGAGCGGCTGGCGGAACAGATTCACCAGGGGCTCAGTGAATTAAAAATCCCGCATCCGGCCTCCCGAGTTGCTGATTTCATTACGGTTAGCATAGGCTTTAGCTATCTGGTTCCCTCGCTGGATGGAACATGGCAGAGCCTGACCGAACAGGCCGATCAGGCGCTCTATCATGCCAAATCGCAGGGGAGGGCGTGTACGCTAGCCTATCGGTGAGCCCATGTTGTTACGTCGTTATCCCATCTTCAACCGTCGTCTCGCTCTCGTGGCCTATGGCATTGACTATCAGCTTGCCGACCCTGCCGAATGGCCCCTGCTGGCCGCCCAGTGCCGGTTGCTGGCTCAGGGGCGCCAATATCTGCTGCCCTTCACCCACGAACAGCTCGATGAGCTGCGCCCTCTGCTGTTCGATCAGGACACCATTCCACTGGTAGAAGCTTCGGCCGAACGGTTGCCCACCTCTTTTCCCGTATTGGAGCAGTGGCGCGACTACCGGCGCCGGCTGGCGGTGCACGGTGCCCAGCGCGAGCAGCGCTGGCTCAGCGCCTCCCGTCTGCTGGTGTTCTGGATGGGGGAGGAGGGGATCCGTCAGCCGACCGAACACAAGCGGATGGCCCTCGGCATCGAGAGCTGGGGGGATTTTCTGCCGCTCAAGGAGGCAGGGGTCGACTTCTTCGCCGGCGGTTTTCTCGCCCGCCCGGAGCTGGTGAACCAGCGCGCCGCCCAGCCGGACATGAAGCTGGTGCAGGAGATACTGCAGCTCATCTGCCACGAGGAGTTCTCCTTCGCCCGGGTGGCGACCCTGCTGCAGCAGGATGCCTGGCTGCCGGGGCAGCTGTTGAGCTACGTCAACGCTCCCGGTTTCGATCACGCCAGCCCCATCGTCTCGGTTAACCGGGCGCTCTCCTATCTGGGGGAGCAGGAGATCCGCAAGTTCGTGCTCATCTACGGATTGGCCAGGGTCAGCCAGCACATTCCGGAGGCCTGCACCCGCATGGCCATTGCCCGCGGCCGCTTCTGCGAGCTGATCGCCCTGAGCGCGCTCGGCAAGTCCGCCGCCAGCTGGGCCTTCCTGGTGGGGCTGGTGCTGGACGGCTCGCTGCTCTCCGAACAGCTCAAGGCCCATCTGCCCAAGGACGTGAAGCGAGCGCTGGAGTCCCGCGAGGGGCCGCTGTTTCATCTGTTTCAGCTGGTGAAGTGCTATGAACAGGGCGACTGGCCACTGTTGGCCCAGCTGGCGCCGACTTATCAGCTGGATCCCGCCAAGCTGACTCCCATCTATTTTCAGGCACAAATGTGGGGGCAAGCGTTTCTCGCCACCTAGGTCGTGGCGAGCGGGGATGGCTCTGGCTAGAATGGGGACCCTTTGTTCAGAGACAGACTCCGCACATGACCCTATCCGGATTTCAAGGCCTGGTATTTGACCTCGACGGCACCTTGGTGGACTCCATGCCGCTGCACCTCGCCGCTTGGGCGCACACGGCCCGGGAGTTTGGCTTTCACTTCGATCCCGACTGGTTCTATGAGCTGGGTGGCATGCCGAGCCGCAAGATAGCCCTGCTGGTGGCCGAGCAGCAGCAGATCGCGCTCGATCCGCTCATCGTGACCCGTTGCAAGACTGAGCACTACGTGGCCAACCTGCACAAAGCAACCGTCTTCCCGGCCATGCAGACACTGGTCGAGCGTTACCATGGCCGCATCCCCATGGGGATAGGCACCGGTTCACCGCGGGTCAATGCCGCCGCCGTGTTGCGCAATACCGGGCTGGATCGCTACTTCTCCGTGGTGGTGACGGCCGATGATGTCGAGCTGCACAAACCCCACCCGGATACCTTCCTGCTGGTGGCCAGCAAGCTGGGGGTCGATCCGGCGGGTTGTCTGGTGTTTGAGGATACGGGGATTGGCGTACAGGCCGGTCAGGCTGCGGGTATGCAGACCTGCATGGTCAGGGAGGGCAGACCGGTCGGCTTGCAGTATTGAAGCTGCCGCATTGAATCTGGGCAGAGAGCGTCATCATGGGCGCTGAGGTAGAAAGTCCATTCCCATACGGGACTGTCATGACAAATGGGAATGGACTCGGTCACCCTCTGACGCAGCGATGGTCGCGGGGTGACATGGGCATGGCCTTACTGGTCGCTGTTGCCGCCCTGGTTGTCGTCGTAACGACCGGGTGCGCCGTGGGGGCGCGGCGCCATGGAGACGCGAGGCTTGCGAGCACGCTGGATATTGACCTGCGGCCGGCCGGAGTGCATGGCGATGGTGGAGATCTTGGCCTTGTAGACCAGCTGCTGGTTGCCATGGGCATCGGTCAGCAGCACGCTGTACTGGTCGAAACCGCTGATGGTCCCCTCCAGCTTGATGCCGCTCACCAGGAAGATGGCGACCTGACTGCGGTTTTTGCGCAACCAGTTGAGGGCAGAATCTTGCCCGTTCCCGAGGGAGAAGGCTTGCTCGATCGTGGAGTAGCTTGGGGATTCAGTTGTCATAAATTATTGTCCCGCGGAAAAAAAGTGGCGTTTGATTGTGCTAAATGGTCACTTGCTTGTCAAAGTCATTCTCACGCCCGGTCGGGGTGGTGCAACGAGAGGGCTGGTCGGCACGGGCCGCTGCTGTAATAATTGGCGGTTCTGGCCCCGTGGCGGGCCTAATGCTGGGGTTTCATCTTGCATCCGGTTTCACACCAACATCAACCCACCTATACCCATGACGCCACCGCGTGCGAAGAGTGCGACCTGCTGGTGCCGGCCACCACGCTGGCCGTGGGGGAGGCGAGCAGCTGTCCGCGCTGCGGTCATACCCTGAGCCGCCATCTGCCGGAGCAGGAGCGCAGGCCCATCGCCTACGGCTTTGCGGCCATCATCATGTTCGTGCTCTCCAACGCCTTTACCTTCATGTCCTTCTCCGCCAAGGGGGTGGGGCAGGAGATGACCTTCCTGCAGTGCATCACCACCCTGGTGGATCAGGGCTACCTGTTCCTCGGGGCCGTGCTGAGCCTGACCCTCATCGGCCTGCCACTGGTCTACATGGGCTCCATCATGCTGGTGCTGTGGCGGGTCGACAAGGATCTGCACAGCAATGCCCTGCGCTCTCTCGGTCGGCTGCTGTGCCGGATCAAGCCCTGGCTGATGGTGGATGTCTTCCTCATCGGGGTGCTCATCTCCCTGGTCAAACTGATGGGGATGGCCGACATCAAGATGGGGTTGTCGTTCTGGGCCTTCGTCGGCTACACCCTGCTGCTGATCAAGATGATCTCGTCGCTGGACCGGATGTGGCTGTGGCAGCGGCTGTTCGGGCCGAGCGAGCCGCATGGCGTGACGGTGGATGACGACGAGGCCAGCGCCATGAGCGCCGGTCTGGTGGGTTGCCACATCTGCGGCGCCCTGAGCGAAGCCGGTGCCCACAGTTGCAAACGCTGCGGCGAGCATCTGCACAGCCGCAAGCCGGGCGGGTTGAACCGTACCTGGGCCCTGCTCTTTACCTCCATCATCCTCTATGTGCCGGCCAACCTTTATCCCATCATGGATACCGTCTTCCTCGGGGATGACAGCCCCTCCACCATTCTGGGCGGGGTGCTGGTGCTGTGGGCCATGGGCTCCTATCCCATCGCGGCGGTGATCTTCTTCGCCAGCGTGGTAGTGCCGCTGGTGAAGATCCTGGCGCTGTTGTGGCTCTGCTACATGGTGCAGCGCGGGCAGGGCACCTCGCCCCTTGGCAAGCTCAAGCTCTATCGCATGACTGAATTTGTGGGGCGCTGGTCGATGATCGACGTCTTCGTGGTGGCCATCCTGGCGGGCCTGATCCGGCTCGACAACCTGATGACCATCTATCCGGGCCCTGCGGCCGTCGCTTTTGCAGGTGTGGTGCTGGTGACCATGGTGGCAGCCATGAGTTTCGATTCCCGCCTGATTTGGGATTTACAACAAGGAGAACGCGAACGTGAGTGAGCGTAAGAAGAGGTGGAAACCTGGCTCGGACTTTCTGAGCTCGGCCGCCGCAATCTGGATGGTGCCGCTGCTGGCGCTGTTCATCGGGATCTGGATGCTGTTCCAGCACTGGTATTCGCAAGGTCCCAGTTTCACCCTGACGGTGGCAACGGCCGAAGGCATAGTAGCGGGCAAGACCATGATCCGCTCCCGCGAGGTGGAGGTGGGTCGCATCGAGGCGGTGGAGCTCAGCGATGACTACAGCCACGCGGTGCTGAAGGCCCGCCTGACCAATGCCGCCGCCGGCATGCTCAAGAAGGACAGCCAGTTCTGGGTGGTCAAGCCGCGGGTGGGACGCGAAGGGGTGTCGGGCCTAGGCACCCTGCTCTCCGGCGCCTATATCGAGCTGGCCCCCGGCAAGAAGGGCAAGGCGCGCGATGAGTACGCCATGCTGGACAAACCGCCGCTGGCCTCGCAGGACGCCAAGGGGTTGCGGTTATCGCTGAGCAGCCGGGATACCCGGGCGCTCGGGGTGGGTTCGCCCATCAACTACCAGGGCTTCACCATAGGCCAGGTGGAAGAGGCGAAGTTCCTGCCCGAGAAGAGCGAGATGCAGTACCAGATCTTCATCAACGCCCCCTATGACGTGCTGGTGAGCAGCAACTCCCGCTTCTGGATGACCCCGGGTTTCGAGGTCTCCATGAGCAGCGAGGGGATGAAGGTGAAGATGGATTCGCTGGAGAGCCTGCTGGACGGCGGCATCACCATGGGGCTGCCCCCTGGTTGGGCACCCGGTGAGCCGGTCAAGCAGATGGACGACTTCACCCTGTTCCAGGATCAGGCCAGCGTGCTGGCCGGTAGCCTGGACCAGTTCATCGACTACGTGTTCCTGTTCGAGGACAGCGTCGGCGGCCTGCACCCGGGCGCGGCGGTGGAGTATCGCGGCATCCGGGTCGGTACCGTCATCTCGGCGCCCTATCTCATCGACGAGAAAGGGGTGCAGATGTTCCAGAGCCGGCAGATCCCGGTGCTGGCGCGGATCGAGG
Organism: Aeromonas sp. FDAARGOS 1408; assembly: GCF_019048665.1. Taxonomy (NCBI): domain Bacteria; kingdom Pseudomonadati; phylum Pseudomonadota; class Gammaproteobacteria; order Aeromonadales; family Aeromonadaceae; genus Aeromonas; species Aeromonas sp. FDAARGOS 1408. Next base: position 4,747,645 of record NZ_CP077394.1, read on the forward strand.
TACAGCGTCTCTCCCATCGCTATGCCAACGCGGAGAAGGAGCAGTGGCGCGCCCTGTTCGGCAAGCAGTTCAAGGAGGGGTTGCGGGCGACGCTCAAGACCTCCAGCCTGCTGACCGGGGGCAAGGTGGTGGATCTGAACTTCTACCCCGATGCGCCCAAGTTCCAGCCCACCAAGCTGGCGGGCTATCAGGTATTCCCGACCGTGCAGGCAGGGCTGGATCAGATCGAACGCAAGGTGAACCAGATCCTCGACAAGTTCGTCGACATGGACACCGCCCAGACCCTGAACCAGGTCAACCACACCCTGGCGACCCTGGATCAAACCCTGAAGAATGTCAGTGCGCTGAGTGCCAACCTGAACAAGTTCACCGGTCAGAGTGCGACCCAGCAGTTGCCGGCGTCCCTCAACGACAGCCTGAAACAGCTGCAGAGCACGCTGCAGGAGTATGATGCCAACTCCCAGACCAACCAGGATCTGCGGCAGTCGGTGCAGTCGCTCAACCAGCTGATGCGCGAGTTGCAGCCGTTGGTACATTCGCTCAACGAGCAGCCGAGCTCGTTGATTTTCGATCGGGCTCGTCCCCGTGATCCCGAGCCCAAGCGAGGTCAATGATGAAGAAACGGATGATGACGCTGGCCTTGCTGGGCCTGCTGGCGGGTTGCAGCGCGGCACCGACGCAGCTGCACTACTACTCCCTCGACGCCGAGGCGCAGCAACCGGCCGCCGTGGTGGCGCAGCCGCAGCATCAGCTGGTGCTCAAACCTGTCTCTCTGTCCGGCCAGCTGGATCGGATGAGCCTGGTCTATCAGCTGGAGGGCAAGGAGCTGCACTTCGCCGAGTACCATCGTTGGGCGGGGTCGCTGGATGCCCAGCTCGATCAGCTGACCCTGAACGGCCTCTCCAGCCGCTTGCCGGGCTGGGTGGTGCGGCAGGACGGAGCCCGCAAGGGGCCGGTGCTGACCATCTCGGTGGAGCGCTTCCAGGGCCGCCACGACGGTCGCGCCGTGCTGAGCGGCCGCTGGCGCTTGCTGACCGAAGAGGGCACGGTACTGCGTGACGTCCCCTTCCAGCAGGTGCGGGTGCTGCCTGCCGATGGCTACGGCACTCTGGTGAGCGAACTGGGGGCTGGCTGGCAGCAGCTGCTCGACCAGATTGCGGCCGAGGTGCGCAAGAGTGCCTGACGCTGTACCGATGCACTGACTCAAAATGGAACGGGAGGCCTTGGCCTCCCGTTTTTTCATTCGTGGCTGTCAGTCACGCTTGAGGATCACTGCTGAACTTCCGAGATCCCTTCGACCTTGACCTCGACCCGGCGATCCGGGGCCAGGCAGACGATCAGCTCGCGCTTGGACTTGCTGGTGCAGCTGTCGCCGGTGACCGGATTGCCCTTGCCGCGCCCTTCCACGTTGACCTTGTCTGCTGGCAGACCCTTGCCGACCAGGTAGTCGGCGACGGTCCGGGCACGTTGCTCGGAGAGCTTCTGGTTGTAGGCATCGGAACCGATGCGGTCGGTGTAGCCGATCACGGTGGCGACACCATCCTTGGGTCTGGCCTGCTCGATCTGGCTGTAGAGGTTATCCAGCGCCTGACCACCGGCCGGCTTGAGGGTCGCCTTGTTGAAGTCGAACAGCACGTCCGAGCTCAGGGTGAACTGCTTGTCGACCATCACGGGTTCGGGGGCCGGAGCCGGCATCGGCGCCGCCACCACGGGGGCGACCTGGCCGAAGCGATAGACCACGGCGACCGCCAGCAGGCCGTTGTCGAGTTCGGCCCCGGTCTTGTCAAGCGAGTTGTCGCCGAGCGGGGTGGTGTATTGGTACTCGAGGCGGGCGGCCCAGTCACGGTTGAAGGCGTATTCCGCCCCCAACGCCCCGACAAAGGCGGCGCCGTTGTCATTGTCGAACTGCTTGCTGTCGGTCCAGGCGTAAGCGCCACCGAGGCGGGTATAGAGATCCAGGCTGTCACTGACCGGCATGCCGATCTTCATGGTGAGCTGGGCCAGCTGGGCTTTTATCTCGTCCCGGCCGATGTCGGTGGGGATCAGCTTGTCGGTCGCCGTGTATTTGTACTTGCCGAGCCAGTCGTAACCCAGTTCGAAGCCCAGGTTCTGGTTGACCTGATAGCCGAGGAAGGCGCCGGCGCCGACATCGTTCTTGTCCTCTTCGCTGATGGCGTCGTTGTCCTTGATGTCCTGGTTGTGATCGACGCCATAGAAGTTGGACCAACCCAGCTTGGCACCGCCATACCAGGTGTTGTCCTGTCCGGCTGCCTGGGCGTTGGCCGCAAGCAAGCCTGAAACCAGCAAGGTAATTAGTGTTTTATTCATGTTGAGCCTCTGCAATTTCATATTGTTGAGGGGAGGTTGACGGGGTCGCCTCTCCTTATGGGTCGGGCTTATAGCACAGCCACAACAGAGTAAGGGTAGTCGCTTTCCTCGGGTTCTCAAGCAACTGATATAAAACATAATGTGATTTTCATCGCCGCAATTCGCCGCCGTGATTTGCGCTCTGCCGAGGGGGCGCAATAGTTAATCGAGGCGGGTCTGCAGCGAGGTGAGCATGAACATCAGGTGGATATGGCTGTGCTGGGCGTTATGGCTGGTGCCGGGCTGGGCAGCCGAGCCCCTGCAGGTGGTGACCGAAGACTATGCCCCCTACAACTATCTGGAAGAGGCCGAGGTCAAGGGGCTGGGCACCGAGGTGGTGGAGGCCATGCTGGAAGAGGCCGGCTTCGAATACAGCCTGGACATCTACCCCTGGGCGCGGGCCATTTCGCTGGCGCGCAGCCGTCCCAACGTGCTCATCTACAGCATCAGCCGCTTCCCAGAACGGGAGGCGCAGTTCCAGTGGATCGGGGTGATAGCGCGTATCGACTTCCATGTGTTCGCCCTGGCCAAGCGCGACGATATCAAGCCCTTTAGCCAGCTGTCGCAGGCGCGGGCCTGGTCCATCGGCACTGTGCGCAACGACGCGCTGGAGCAGTACCTCATCAGCCGCAATTTTTCCAACCTGCAGCGCAACAACAACCATGAAGCCAATCTGCTCAAACTGTTGATGGGGCGCATCGATCTCTGGCCAGTGTCGCAGGAGACGGCCTACTACTATGCGCGCCAGGCGGGCTATGGGCCGTCCACCCTCAAGATAGTGCACGACATCGAGGATTTTACCGGGGGGGATCTCTACGTGGCGGCGAGTCTGAAAACCTCGCCCGAGGTGGTCAAGCGGCTGCAGGAGGCGCTGGCCACCATCAAGCAGAACGGCATCTACGACGGCATCGTGAAGCGCTACCGCTGAGTCGTGCCAGCCTGTGAGGGCTGCGCAACAAAAAGGGCCGACTGTCGTCGGCCCTTTTTCATCAGTGAGCGAGGAACTCGTATTGAGCCTCGATGAAGGCACCGGCCCGCTCGCTCAGGGCGGCGTGCACGACGGTGGTGGGGTGAACCTGATCCCAGAACATCTTGCCTTCGCAGTCGAGGGTGCTGGCGCTGCGCCGCACCATGGGGCTGGCCACGGCCTGTGCCAGCAGCGGGTTGCCGGCGATGGCGAGGCGTTCCTGCGGGTTGAAGGCGGAGAGGCTGCTGTCGCTGGCGACACTGGTGGCACTGCGGGAGGCAAACGGCTTCCACACATAGCCGCCGCCGTAGCAGGCGTTCTCGGTGTCGCTCAGGCCGAAGTTCTGCGGCTCGCGCAGCATCTCGGCGAACTGCTTGTCGATCTCGAACAGCTTGACGATGCCGGTGGGGGCCAGCTGGCGTGCCAGGTTCAGCAGCAGCTGGTTGTGGTAAGCGGAGACATGGCTGGCCGCCTCGACCACCTTCTGGCTGCGGGCCGAGGGGTTCTGACCCAGATCCGGCAGGTTGAACAGCAGAATCTGCTTGGCGCCATTCAATACCATGCGGTTGGCCGCATCGCTGATGGCGTCGCGCACCCGCTTGGCATCCTGCTCGGTGTTCCAGCCATAGGCCAGGTAGTCGTTGGCGCCGACCCAGAGGATCACCAGATCATCGGGTTTGAAGCTGTCCTTTTGCAGGAACTGGGTCACCTCGTAATCCAGGTTGTTGATGACCTGATACTTGGGATTCCAGGAGATCTTGTTGTAGGCCACCGCGGTGGCGCCCCCTTCCGCCTCGTTGGCGATGGTCAGCCCTGGGAACTGCCGGGTCAGCTGTTCCAGCCAGACCGGCCCGTTGGAGAAGCGGCCCTGATAGTAGGGAGGGCTGGAGGGGAGATAACCGCGCATCTTGCTGTACATCTTGCCGGTGTCGGAGAGGCTGTCGCCAAACATCACGATCCGGGAGAAGGCGGGGCGACTGTCGGCTGCCTGAACTGTCAGCGCGAAGAGTCCCAATAAACACACAAACCATTTCTTCATCTTGTTGTTCTCATTGATTGGAAGCAGGTGGTGCCTGCAGGCTGTTCCTCGATAGGCAAAGGAGCTGGGAAGCTGTTTTGCCATCTTGCAGGGTATAAGGCCGAATTTTATTTCGCAGCAGTGCGGGCTGATTAAATCGATTACGGTCACATCCCCTTCCCCCAGATGGGGAGGCTTCACGTTTGTTTCACGCCCCGGCAGGCAGACTGCACCCGTACCCAATGACAGGGGCATGAAATGAACAAGGCAAGCGTAATCGGTCTGTTGACCCTGATGTCCATCTCTTCTTTCGCCATGGCGGCCTATACCGGCCCGCAGGAGCAGAACAAGGTGTCCGTCGCGCAGTTGAAGGATCTGGCCGATGACAGCTGGGCCACCCTGGAAGGGAAGCTGGTCAAGCACCTGGGCGGCGAGAACTACCTGTTCCGCGACGCCAGTGGCGAGGTGGAGGTGGAAGTGGATCAGGACGTGTGGCGTGGTACCGAAGTGGGCCCGGACGATCTGATCCGCATCCGTGGCGAGGTGGACCACAGCTGGAACAAGACCGAGGTGGAGGTGGAGAAGCTGGAGAAGGTGGGCGCCGCCCCGCAGAGCAAGGGTGGTTTCATCGCCAAATAAGGGCTGATTCCGCACGCCAGACGTAACAAGGGCGCCTCCATGAGGCGCCCTTTTGCTTTGGTCTGCTTAGCCGGTGCGGGCCAGCGTGCGCTTGAACCCCTTCTCGGCCTGATTGACCTTGTAGAGATAGCGACGGGCTTCCGCCTTGGGGTGCTGCTCGGTCAGGATCTGGTAGACCGCCTCGGGCGAGAGCTGGTTGATCATGCCGGGCGCCGCCTTGCGGTCGCTGGAGAAGGTATTGAGCACCCCGCCGGCACCGCCGTTGTAGGCCGAGATGACGGCGTAGCGACGCGAGCGCGGATCCTGGATATCCACCAGATAGACGGTCTGCAGCAGGTGCAGGTAGGCAGTGCCCACGTCTATGTTGTAGGCCGGGTTGAACAGGTCCTCCCGGGTCGGCTGGCCGCTCTTGCCCTTGACCCGCACGTAGACGTCCCGCCCGGCGGTGGCCGGGATAACCTGCATCAGGCCGTAGGCGTTGGCATGGCTGACCGCATAGGGGTTGAAGCTGCTCTCGGTCTTGATCACCGCGTAGATCAGGCTCTCCGCCACCCCGTACTTGCGGGAGGCTTCCCGGATCAGGCTGGCGTACTTGTAGCCCCGTCGATCCTCGTGGTTGGCCACCATGGGGATGTCGACGAAGAAGATGGTACGGATGCCGAGGGTGCGCTTCTTCATCGCCGTGTTGAGCAGGTAGTCGGCATAGCGCTCGGCACGCCAGTCGAAGCGGATCGGCTGGCCCTGGTTGTCCAGCACCTGGCCGTAGAGGAAGGGCTCGCCGCCGGGCAGGATCTCGGCGTCGGAGTAGAGATCCACTTCCGCCGGATCGTCCGGAGTGAGCAGGGTCTCGATGATGGCGCGGCGCAGGTGGGAGCGCGGGTCGATGCCGGAGACGGTCTCGACCATGATGTGGCCGCTGGAGAAGTCGATGTGGGCCCGGCTCTTGTATTGATCCGTGTATTTGACGTAGTCAAACTTGCCCGCAAACAGCGCCTCACGCCCCCAAATCTCGTTCACGTTGTGGGAGAGCGCGCTGATCATGTGTTCAAAGCCGCGGATGTCCTTGCCGTTGACGAGATCGTCATCCTCGTTGCCATTGGGCTTGGGGGAGGATGAGCAGGCAGAGAGAAACAGCAGGGTGCACAGCAGCCAGAAAATTCGGCCCATAGAGTCCTCAAACTGGGCGGCGGGCCGCCCGTCACTTCCGTCGTTGCCGTGAGTCGGCGGGGCCGGCCTGCGCAGGCCGGCCCCGCTCACGGGTTATTTGCTGGGCGGGGTATAACCGTCGATGGCCACTTCACCCGCTTCAAACAGGTAGTTCACCATCTCTTTCTCCAGCAGCTGGCGATGCTCGAGGTTCATCATGTTCAACTTCTTTTCGTTGATCAGCATCACCTGCTTCTTCTGCCACTCAGTCCAGGCTTCCTTGCTGATGTTGTCAAAAATGCGCTTGCCGAGTTCACCGGGGTAGAGCTGGAAATCGAGACCCGGGCCCTCTTTTTTCAGGCGCTGGCAAAATACGGTACGGCTCATGTTGACCTCTATGGTTGTAAGTCCGGATAGGCGAGCAGACGGGCCGTGGCGGCCGCCAGACCCACCTCTGCAGGATGGCGTAAGTTATACCAGAGTCGGTTATCCGCTTCCATGAGCAGGGGGGCCGGCGGCGCGTCGGTTTCGATCAGCATGGGCCGGATGTCGAGGTGAAAGTGGCTGAAAGTATGGCGAAAACCGGCCAGTTCGCGGGGCTCGCTGCCGGTCAGGCCGAGCCGCTGCAACAGCCCCGCCACCTCGGCGTCCGACTCCACCTGGGGGAAGCAGTAGAGCCCGCCCCAGATCCCCTGCGGCGGCCGCTTCTCCAGCAGCAGCTGATCGCCGTGGCGGATGAGCAGCATGATGCCGGTACGGGCCGGGATACTCTTCTTGGGCTTGCTGTTGGGGTAGGCGGTGGGATTGCCCTGCGACAGCCCCTGGCAATCCTCCCGCACCGGGCAGCGCTCGCAAGCGGGCTTGCTGCGGGTGCAGACGGTGGCGCCCATGTCCATCATGGCCTGGTTGTAGTGGGCCACCCCGAGTTTGGGAGTGAGGCGGATGGCCAGCTCCCACAGATCGTTCTCCACCTGTTTCTGACCGGGCCAGCCGGGCAGGGCCAGCCAGCGGGTGAGTACCCGCTTCACGTTGCCATCCAGGATAGCGTGGGGCTGGCCAAGGGAGAGGGAGAGCACGGCGCCCGCGGTGGAGCGGCCGATCCCCGGCAGCGCCATCACCTCCTCCAGCCGCTCCGGAAAGAGGCCGCCATGGAGGTCGCGGATCTGCTGGGCCGCCTTGTGCAGGTTGCGGGCGCGGGCGTAATAGCCGAGCCCGGTCCAGTGGTGCAGCACCTCGTCGATGGGGGCATCGGCCAGCGACAGCACGTCGGGAAAGCGGGCCATGAAGCGCTGATAGTAGGGAATGACCGTAGTGACCTGGGTCTGCTGCAGCATGATTTCCGAGACCCAGACCCGGTAGGGGGTCTTCTCCTGTTGCCAGGGCAGGGTCTTGCGACCGTGGAGCTGATACCAGTCCAGGATCCTGGTGGCGAAGGTCGCGTTATCTGAGTTGTTCACATTATGCTCACATTATTGATTTAAAACTAAATTGACTAACGTGTAGCGGTCTTGGCGCTGATACCAGTGCAACGCCCGGTTGGCGAAGGTGGTGTTGCTCGGATTGCTCACGTTGTTCTCATGTCATTGATTAAAAAGGGGAGCTCTCAGGCTCCCTCTTGAAATGGCGGTGGCATGCGCGCGGTTCAGCCGCGCCAGTCCTGCAGCGCCTTGAGGCTGGCATTCTGCCCACCCACCTGCAGGATGATGTAATCCTGGGCGATGGCGAGCAGGGTGACGCTGGGGGCAACCTCGCTCCCTTCCCGGTAGGTGCGTCCGTTGAGAGTAACGGCCCGCCTAGCCGGGTTGGAGGAGAAGACGTGGGTGCCGTAGGCCAGCGGCGGCACCTGCTGGCGGAGCGCCTGCGGCAGGGCGCTGAGCGGCGTGGCATGTAGTTCTTCCGGTACCTGCGGCGGCGCGCCCTGCTCCTGCAACGGAGTGTTGTTGAGGGCGTTGAGGATGCGCTCGGCCAGTCCCTGGCTGCTGTCGGCGGGCGCCGCTGCAGGCTGTGCATGGACCTTGGGGGTGACCACGGGCTCGGGCGGTGGCAGCGGTCGGGTGATCATCAGTTTGGGCTCGACCCGCACGAAGGGGGGCGTCACCACCTCCTTCACCTCCACCGTCTTCTCGATGGGGCGGTTGTTGAGCAGGTGCCAGCCATAGTTGGCGGCGGCCCCCATCACCAGCGCCAGCGGGGCCAGCAGCCACCAGATCCAGCGCCTGGGTTGTTCCTCATCCTGGCTGACCGGCAGCCCCATCGCCGGAATGTGCGGGGTGAACTGGGGCTGATCGGCCCGCCGCAGCGCCTTGAGCAGGGTGGACATCAGGAAGCCTCCTCCGACAGTGTGTTGATGGCATCATCCTCTGCCGGATCCGGCTTGGCCGGTTTGCTGGCTCGCTGGGCGTCATCCTCCAGCTTCGGCATGGGTTCGCCGGCCATCACGTTGAGGCGCAGCAGGGTGTTGCTGCCGGCGATGCCGTCCGGCGTCAGCCCCTGCTCGCGCTGGAACTGCTGCAGCTTGGTCTTGAGCTGGGCATCGAAGCGACGGACCTTGCGATCCGGCTGCTGCAGGGCCCGGCTGAGGGCGTTGTCGAGCCACTGCACCTGAGTGGGGCCGGCGTTGTTGCCGATCAGGGTGACGCCGCCCTTGGGCATGCGCCACAGCAGGGTGTAGCTGCCACCCCAGTAATCGCTCAGCCATTGCCGGTCCACCTGCCAGCTCTGGTTGCCGATGAGCAGGTTGGCCTTGTCGGGGCCGAGGTTGACCAGGGTGGCGTAATAGGTGCCGCCGGTCTCGTCGGTCAGGCTGACGAGGGCGGGATACTGCAGCGCCTGCAGATCGGCCAGGGAGGCCTCGCCCTCCTGGCAGCGCAGGCCGGCGCGCGGCGCGTTGTCGCAGGTGGCCTCATCCAGCTCGGTCTGGTAGCCCCACACCTTGTAGAGATTCTGCATGGCGCTGTCCGGCTCCAGCGCCTGATTGATGGCGCGGGTCAGCTGCTCCTGCTGCTCCGGGGTGTCGTCCACCTTGACCGGTACCTCCACCGTCACCACCGGGCGAGTTGGGAAGACCCCGAAGAACTGCCAGCCCCACCAGCCGGTGGCCACCAGCAAGGCGCCAACCAGTGCCACCATCAGGCTGGACTGCCAGGTGCCCTCGTCACGGATGCCGCTCACCTCGAAGGCCGCCAGGCTGATGTCGCCGTGCACTATCTTGTGGCTGCCGCGGGCGAAGGCGGCGATCAGGGCGCGGTCGCAGATGAGGTTGATGAGGCGCGGAATGCCGCCGGAGAGGCGGTGCAGGGTCTGGATAGCTTTGGGGGTGAAGATGGGCTGCACGCAGCCGGCCACCTGCAGACGAAAGCGGACATAGGCGTCCACGTCCTGGCAGGAGAGCGGCAGCAGGTGGTAGCGGGCGGTGATGCGTTGAGCCAGCTGGCGCAGCAGGGGCTGGCGCAGCATCTGCTGCAGCTCGGGCTGGCCGATGAGCACCACCTGCAGCAGCTTCTTCTCGTCGGTCTCCAGGTTGGTGAGCAGACGCAACTGCTCCAGCACGCCGGGCAGCAGGTGCTGGGCTTCGTCCACCAGCACCACGCTGCGCTTGCCAGCCGCCAGATTGGCCAGCAGGTGATCACGGATGAGGTCGAACAGCTGCTTGAGGCCGGCATCCTGGCCATAGCCCAGCTGGAACTCGTCGCAGATGGCCGCCAGCAGATCCCGTTCGGTCAGGGATGGATTGAGGATGTAGGCGATCTCGGTCTCTGCCGGCAACTGCTGCAACAGGCAGCGGGAGACGGTGGTTTTGCCGGTGCCCACTTCCCCGGTCAGCAGCACGAAGCCGCCCCCATCCTGCAACCCGTAGTTGAGGTGGGCGAGGGCTTCCCCGTGCCGTTCACTCATGTAGAGGTATTTGGGATTGGGCGAGATGGAGAACGGGTGCTCCGACAGACCGAAGAACTGTGTGTACATAAGGATCCATTCCGTTGTTATGGGCGGCAGGTTAAAGCCTCCCCCAAGGGATGTCAAAGACCCGGATGCCATAAGGGGGGCCAGCGCGCACCCTGATCTCCCGGTGGGGAAATCAGGGCTGCGGTCATGGCGGCTGGCGGTGAGAAAAAGGGCCTGTGAGTATCGACGGCGCCCCGCCAACTGGGCTCGTATGGCGTCGATGTCGGGCCGGGAATAGTCTCCATCGGTCAAACCGGTATAATCGGGACAGGTTTATCAAGGGAGACAGAGCTTGCAGACTTATCTGGTTGGGGGCGCGGTGCGGGATCGCCTGCTGGGATTGCCGCAGGGGGACAGGGATCACCTGGTGGTCGGGGCGACCGTGGAACAGATGCTGGCGCTGGGTTTTACCCAGGTGGGCCGCGACTTTCCCGTGTTTCTGCACCCCAAGACCCAGCAGGAGTACGCGCTGGCCCGCACCGAGCGCAAGCAGGGGCAGGGTTACACCGGCTTCGTCTGCCACGCCTCGCCGGAGGTGACGCTGGAGCAGGATCTGCTGCGCCGGGATCTCACCGTCAACGCCATCGCCGAAGATGAGGCGGGGCAACTGCACGATCCCTATGGCGGCATCGAGGATCTGAAACAACGGGTGTTGCGCCATGTCTCCCCCGCCTTTGCCGAAGATCCGTTGCGCATCCTGCGGGTGGCCCGCTTCGCCGCCCGTTTCCACGCCCAGGGTTTCGTGGTGGCCCCCGAGACGCTGGCGCTGATGCGCGAGATGACCGAGGCTGGCGAGCTGGCCCACCTGACCCCTGAGCGGGTCTGGAAGGAGCTGGAGAAGGTACTGCTGGGGCCGACCCCGCAGGTGTTCTTCGAGGTGCTGCGCGAGTGCGGCGCCCTGGCCGCCCTGTTCCCCGAGCTGGACGCCCTGTTCGGGGTGCCGGCCCCCGCCAAGTGGCACCCGGAGATCGATACCGGCATCCACACCATGATGGTGCTGGCGCAGGCCTGCCGTCTCTCCCCCGAGCTGGCGGTGCGCTTCGCGGCGCTGTGCCACGACTTTGGCAAGGGGCTGACCCCGCCGGAGTTCTGGCCGAGCCACCACGGTCACGGCCAGAAGGGGCTGCCGCTCATCCGCGACTTCTGCGAGCGCTTCCGGGTACCGAACGAGTGTCGTGACCTGGCCCTGCTGGTGAGCGACCTGCACACCCATATCCACATCGCCTTCGAGCTCAAGCCGGCGACCCTGCTCAAGGTATTCGACAAGGCTGACGCGTGGCGCAGGCCCGAGCGCTTCGCCCAGCTGCTGGACGCCTGCCGGGCCGACTTCCACGGCCGCACCGGCTTCGAGGAACGGGTCTATGCCGAACCCGACTATGTCGCGCAGGCGCTGGCGGCAGCCCAGGCGGTGCCGGTGAAGGAGATAGTGGCGGCCGGCTTCAAGGGGGAGGCTATTCGCGAGCAGCTGGCCAAGCGCCGGCTCGATGCCATCAGCCGGGTGCGCGACGAGTGGACCTTCCTCGAGGATTGACGAGGCATGGAGACGAGGCATGGACAAAAAAGCCCGGGTCAGTGACCCGGGCTTTTTCATGGTCGCGCCAGCATGGCGGATGGCCGCCTAGTCACCGGGGCCGAAGCGCTCATGTACCGGGTCGTAGAAGTAGGCCTGGTAGTTGAAGTCGATCCCCTTGATGTAGGGATTCTCCAGCCGGAACAGCCGGCGGGTATTGAGATGGGCGAAGCTGAGGGAGGGCTTGAATGCCTTCAGCCAGAGCGCCTGCAGGGAGCCGTCGCGCCAGGCGGCCTTGAGCCCCTGCTGCACCCGGTCGATGGCCTGCCGGTTGCCGTTGTGGGTGAAGAAGACCCGAGGCAGGGGATAGTAGAGGGCCAGGCTCTCATCCATCATCAGCCCTTCCACCTCTTTGTGGTTCAGCATCTCCTGAGGCAACTCGTTGATCCCGCGGCAGAAAAGATCGAAACGGCCGCGAGCCACCATCTTGAACAGCTGCTCGTAGCCCTCCACCTCCAGCACCTTGAAGCCGGCCCGGCGCAGGATCTCTACGTCGAGCCAGCCCTTGCCTTGGCCGATGTCGAAGCGCTTCAGCTCATCCAGGCTGGTGGCCTTGGCAACCTCATCCTTGCGGGTGGGGCTGACGAAGCAGATGCGGTAGCTGACGATGCCGATATGGATGGGGAAGCGCACGTAGTCGATGCCGCTCATGTCCCGGTCGGCGCGGTAGCTGTCCATGGCGAACAGATTGGGGTAGTGGTTGAAGCGCAGGCTGACCCACATCCGGGCCAGGGTCATGGGGGGGGCGGCCTGCATCCGGTAGTCGCCATGGCTGGCGCGGGTCTTCTCCAGCGCCAGGCGCAGGACTTCGCGATCATAGGTGCTTCTGGGGTCGTGCTCGCTCTCCGGACTCATGTAGGTGAACAGGGTCGGGCCGGCCAGCACGGGCATGGCCGTCAGCAGGGCGAGCAGCGGGGTCCAGTGCATCATGAGCTCCTGTGAAAGGGTGAGACTCCTCTGAGTGTAGTGGCTCTCCCGGCTGCGGGCGGGAGCCGCCGGAGTCACTGCTTGCCGCTGGACGGCTCGCCGGGCCCGAAGCGCTGGGTGAGGGGATCGTAAAGATAGGGTTGGTAATCGAAGTCGAGCCCCCGTAGCAAGGGGTTGTCCAACCTGAACAGCAGCCGCTGGTCCAGCCTGGCAAACGCCAGCGCCGGCTTGAAGGTCTTGAGCCAGAGCGCCTGCAGTGAACCGTCCCGCCAGGCCAGTTGCAGACCGGCCTGGACCCGGCGAAGTGCGTGCTGGTTGTCCTTGTGGCTGTAGAAGAGGTGGATGAAGGGGTAGTAGAGCGCCAGATGCTGGTCGACCGTCAATTTTTCCAGATCTCGGTGCGTATCCAGCTCGGTCAGTAGCTCATTGGCTCCCCGGCAGAACAGATCCACCCGGCCGCGCACCACCAGCTTGAACAGTCGCTCGTAGCCCTCGACCTCCTGTACCTTGAAGCCGGCGGCGCGCAGTATGTCGGCATCCTGCCAGCCGCGGCCCTGGCCATGGGTGAACTGCTGCAGATCGCTGAGGGTGCGCACCCGGGCCACGGCTTGCTGCTGCTTGGGGCTGACGAAGCAGATGCGATAGCCGAGGATGCCGAGATCTACCGGAAAGCGGACATAGTCGAGGTCGTGGCTGCCCTCCGGGCGCGGGAAGCTGTCAATCGCCAGCAGGTTGGGGTAGAGGTTGTACTGCAGCACCTGACGCAGCCGGGTCCGGCTCATGGGCGGGGCGGGACGCAACTCGTAGTCGCCGAAGCTGTCGCGGGTCTTCTCCAGCGCCAGCTGCAGCAGCTGCTGGCCATAGAGGGTGCGCATGTCCCGCTCACTCTCCGGGCTGACGTGGGTCACTATGTCCAGGGCCGAGAGAAGGGGGGAGAAGAACAGGCTGCCGGCCAGCAGCCCGAGGATCATCACTCTGTGGTTCATCATACCGCTCACTGCTGTCACATTGAGTTGAGTGTAGCGGCTGTCGCGTCAAGGCTGGGGTCCAGGGACCGGGAAACGCGGCTTTTACCGACGCGCGGGTTACCAGAACAGTTGGCCGAGCAGGGGGGCCAGCAGCACAGTCACCATGCCGGCGATCATCATTACCATGCTGGAGACCACCCCCTCCTCGTTGCCCATCTGATAAGCCTTGGCAGTGCCGGCGCCGTGGGCCGAGGCACCAAAGCCCGCCCCCTTGCCGAGCCGGCTGCGGATGGCCAGCACGGTGAGCACACTCTCGCCGACGGCCATGCCGATGACGCCGGTCAGCACCACGAACAGGGCGGTGAGATCGGTTTGGCCGCCGATGGCGCGGGTAGCTTCCACCGCAAAGGGGGTGGTGATGGAGCGCATCGCCAGACTGCGCTGCAGCATGTCGGAGAGATCGAGCCAGCGGGCCAGCAGCACGGTACTGCCCACGGCCATCACCACCGAGGCGACGACCCCTACCGACAGCGACAGCCAGTGGCGGCGAATGAGCTGGCGGTTCTCGTAGACCGGCACCGCGAAGGCGACGGTGGCCGGACCCAGCAGCCACAGCAGCCAGTGGGATTCGGCCATGTAGTCCTGATAGGGGATGTGGAACAGCATCACCACCGCCACCAGCAGGGTGGGGGCCAGCAGCAGCGGCATCAAGGGCAGGATGCGCTTCTTGCCGTAGAGCCACTTGCTGGCGTAGTAGAACAGCAGGGTGAGGGCGAAGCAGAGCAGGCCGAGCAAGGTATCAGACATGACGACGACTCCGGCGGGCCAGTTTCAACTCAAGGCGATAGACCCGGTCCACCACCAGCGCCGTGGTGCCGAGCACCAGTATGGTGCTGAGCAGCAGCACCACCATGATGCGCCACCCCTCCTGCAGCAGCAGATCCTGATAGTTGACCACTGCTACCACCGCCGGCACGAAGAACAGCAGCATCTCGGCCAGCAACCAGCGGGCGCCGGCGCTGAACCATTTGGTCTTGACCACGCCGAGCAGGATCAAGGCCAGCAGTGCCAGCATGCCGGTGAGGTTGGCAGGCAGCGGCAGATGGAAGGTACGTACCGCCAGATCGGCCAGCAGCCAGATGGCGGCCAGCAGGGCGATTTGGAAGGGGGTCTGGAACCAGCGAATGCAGAGGGCTTTCATGATCTAGGTCTTTCTGTGAACTTGCTCACAGTATAGAGAGAGGCAAAACCTGCAAAAAATGAATTTAAATTATCAAAATCATGCCAAAGAGGCATGATTAGGTTTTGCCGTCCGCTAGGAGAGAGCCATGGACATCCGCGCCCTGCGTTACTTTGTCGAACTGGTGCGGGAACAAAGCTTCACCCGCGCCTCCGAGAAGCTGTTCGTCACCCAGCCCACCATCAGCAAGATGATCCGCAATATGGAGGAGGAGCTGGGTCAGCCGCTGCTGAGCCGCGCGGGGCGCCGCTTCACCCTGACCGACAGCGGCCGGGTGCTGTTCAACCGGGCCCAGACCATTCTGGCCGAGATGCAGCAGCTGGAGGCGGAACTCGCCGATCTGCAGAGCCTGCAATTCGGCCGGCTGGCGCTCGGCATTCCGCCCATGGTGGGTCACGTCTATGCCGATCTGATCCGCGCCTACCGCAGTCGCTACCCCAAGGTCGAACTCTCCATCGTCGAGTACGGCGGCCGGCGCATCGAGCAGGCGGTGCTGGAAGGGGAGCTGGATCTCGCCATCACCATGCTGCCGACCAAAGAGGGGGGGGCCCTCAGTGCGTTGGAGCTGGACCAGTACCCGATCCAGGTGGTGTTGCCCGACCTACCGCGCTGGCGGGATTGTTCTGAAATCCGGCTGGAGGCGCTCTGCGACGAGCCCTTCTTGCTCTACACCCAGGCCTTCACCCTGAGCG
Source organism: Aeromonas sp. FDAARGOS 1408 (assembly GCF_019048665.1). Taxonomy (NCBI): domain Bacteria; kingdom Pseudomonadati; phylum Pseudomonadota; class Gammaproteobacteria; order Aeromonadales; family Aeromonadaceae; genus Aeromonas; species Aeromonas sp. FDAARGOS 1408. The sequence goes on from NZ_CP077394.1 coordinate 4,763,121, forward strand.
AGCGGCTGGAGCAGGCATGCCGAGCGGCCGGCTTCGAGCCCCAGGTGGCGGCGCGCAGCAGTCAGTGGGACTTTCTCACAGCCATGGTGCGCAGCGGCATGGGGGTCGCCTTTCTGCCCGAGCCCATCTGCCGGCGGCTGGCGCCTGACGGCCTGGTGCTGAGGCCGCTGGTGCCCGAGCTGAGCTGGCGGCTCGGGGTGATCTGGCCGAGCGAGCGCTACCTCTCCCGCACCGCCGAGGCCTGGCTGGCGCTCTGCCGCGAGCCACGTTGACACCTTTTTCAGGTGTTTCGCTACCGGTTCAGCGCTGGCGATAAAGCAGGTATGGACGGAGCGCGGCGCACGGTTTCGACAGTATTCCAGATGCGCTGGCAGCCAGGTGGGAGAGTCGCTGTTGTCGATGCAAGCCCGGCCGCAGGCTGGCAGCAGTCAGAATAGCAACAGGAGACTCAAGTAGCCCATGGAGGGTCCCTCCGGGGTTGGCATTGTCGACTCGACGATCCTTTAGGGTGCAATGCCGAAGTCATCCCGTGCAGGATCATACAAATAGGGCCGGTAGTCGAACCCCTGTTCCGGCAGCAGTGGGTTCGCCAGCCGGAATATGCGGCGCTGTCCCAGATTGGCAAACAGCAGGGAGTCACGAAAATGATCGCGCCAGAGTCGTTGCAAAGAGCCATCTTGCCAGGCCAGCAGTATGCCCCGTTGAAGTCGCGCGCGCTCCTTTTCATAGCTGGCGTGGCTGTAGAGCACGTGAATGAGGGGGTAGAAGATAGCAACATGGCTGTCGACGCGTAGTGTGGGCTGCAGGAGCTGATGAGCCTGCCATTCGGGCAAGATCTCGTTGGCGCCGCGGCAAAAGAGGTCGCTGCGACCACGGGCTACCATGCGAAAAAGGGATTCGTAGTTATCCACCTCACGCACCTTGAAGCCACCTCGGCGCAGGATGTCGGCATCCTGCCAGCCACTGCCGGTAACCTGGGTGAAGTCTTGCAACTGAGCGAGGGTGGTAACCCTGCCCAGCGTCTCAGCCTTTTGCTCGTTCACAAAGCAGATACGATAGCCAAGAATGCCGAAGTCGATGGGAAAGGGGATGAAGGCGGCCTGTCCATGCTGGGATTGCAGCGGCCAGCTGTCGACGATAAAGAGCGCCTCCTTGCCGCGCTTCTGTACCTCAAGACGCATGCGGGCCTTGTTCATTCTCAATGAGGTGACCAGCTCGTAATCACCATATTCCGGCCGGGTCTTTTCAAGCGCCAGAGTCATCACATCGCGGTAATAACGCATGCGTTCATCACCGTGGCTTTCCGGGCCAATGAGGCTGAAACGGCTGCTGGCGAGCAGCAGGGGAGAGAAGACAAGTGAGAGGAGCAACAACGACAATCGATACATCTTGGCTTGGCCCGACGACATGATGCCTCCCATTATAGTTCGATGGATCTGGCGCGGTAGACTGCGATCGGGAAACGTGAGCGCAGATCAGATCTGCAGCAACACTCCCAGCTGGCGGCAGAGACGGCGCAAGGCCTGGTTGTCGAGGGAGGCAAAGCCGAGCAGCCACCCCTCCTGCGTCGGCGGGCCTAGGTAGAACTGGCCGAGGGGGCGCAGCCCCAGCCCCTGTGCGTTGGCGGCCTCTGTCCAGCGAGCCTCGCCGCCGGGGGGTAGCAGCACGGCACATTGCAGGCCGGCTCCGCTGTGAATGGGGGTGAGGGCGGGACAGTGGCTGGCCAGCTCGGCCAGCAGCAGGTCGCGGCGGCTCTGGTAGACCAGCCGGCTCTGGCGCAGGTGGGTGGCGAAGTGACCGGCACGGATGAAGTCGGCGGTGACCGCCTGCAGCAGCTGGTTGCTGTGGCCGTCGACCGCGGCCCTGGCCCGACAGAAGGACTCCATCAGCGGCCTGGGCAGCACCAGGTAGGCGAGGCGCAGCGAGCCGAACAACACCTTGCTGAAGGTGCCCACGTAGAGCACCCGTCCCTGACCATCCAGCCCCTGCAGGGCGGGGAGTGGCCGCTGATCGTACTGGTACTCGCCGTCGTAGTCGTCTTCCAGGATCCAGGCGCCGTGCCGCTCGGCCTCGGCCAGCAGCGCCATCCGCCGCGGCAGGCTCATGGGCACGCCGAGCGGATACTGGTGGGCGGGCGTGGTGTAGATGAGCCGCGGCGCCGGGTGTGCCCCCTGCGGGTTGAGCCCCTCTTCATCCACCGGCACCGGGTGCACCCGGGCGCCGGCACTCTCCATGGCGGTGCGGGCCCCGGGGTAGCCGGGATCCTCCACCCAGACGGTGTCGCCAGCATCGATCAGCAGCTGGGTCGCCAGCAGGATCCCCTGCTGGGAGCTGGTGAGGATCAGGATCTGGTCCGGCTCGCACACCACGCCGCGCGACTGCACCAGATAGCTGCTGATGGCGCCGCGCAGCGCCTCCAGCCCCTGCGGATCCCCGTAATTCATCCAGTCGCCGGCGTGCCGGCGCCACTGCTGCTGCATCAACCGGCCCCACAGGGCCTGGGGGAAGAGGCGCGGATCCGGCTGGCTGGAGGCAAAGGAGCGGCCCACCTCGGGCACGTCGTGGCAGGCGCCGCGGTCGGCCATCTCCTGACCACGGCGCGACAGACCGGCCGCCGACTGGGGCGGGCGCGGAGTCGGGGAGACCGCGGCCAGCGCCACGAAGCTGCCGGCCCCCACCTTGCGCACCAGATAGCCTTCCGCCTCCAGCCGGCCATAGGCCAGCTCCACCGTGCTGCGAGAGACCCCCAGATCGGCGGCCAGCATGCGGCTGGCGGGCAGCCGGCTGTGCTGGGGCAGGTGGCCGGCCAGCATGGCCGAACGCAGGGTGCGCACCAGCTGTTCGTGCAGCGGCAGATCGCTGGCTTGCTGGGTGGCAAACAGGGTGGGCAGGGCAGGCATGGGGAGCTCCCGGGCGCGAATTGGTCTGCTCATATTGGCAAAATTGGTCGGCGTGGCAAGGCCATTATGTCGCTACATTGAGGCGCAAGGTTCGGGATCCACAACGATTGGCAATGAAAGGAGTCTGCATGTCGGAGTACAGCGCCACCATCAGCTGGCAGCGCGGGGCTAGCGAGCCCTTCGTCGATCAACGCTACAGCCGGGCCCACTGGTGGGAGTTCGACGGCGGCGTCAGGGTGCCCGCCTCCTCGTCCCCCCAGGTGGTGCCGTTGCCCTGGTCGGTGGCCGAGCACGTCGATCCGGAAGAGGCCTTCGTCGCGGCCATCTCCAGCTGCCACATGCTCACCTTCCTCTGGCTGGCAGCCAGGGCTGGCTATCGGGTGGAGAGCTACCGGGACGAGGCGGTGGGCATCATGGAGGCCAATGCCCGCGCTCGTCAGGCCATCACCCGGGTCACTTTGCAGCCGCTGGTGCAGTTTGGCGGCGAACGTCAGCCGGAGCTGGCCGCGCTTGAGCAGTTGCACCACCAGGCCCACGAGGAGTGTTTCATCGCCAACTCGGTCACCACAGTCATCACCACCCGGATCCGGGTGTGAGTACAAGGAGCGTCACTATGAGTCATGTATTGAGCAGCGGGCTGGCCAGTGCCGAACAGGCCCGCCTCTTCTTCGAGGCCCAGCTGGCCTTTCGCACCGATCCGGCGGATCTGGCCGCCGATCTGCTGGCCGGTGAAGAGCGGATCGTCGTCATCGACACCCGCTCTGCCGGTCACTACGCCGAGGGGCACATCCCCGGTGCCATCAGCTTCCCCCACGCCACCATGAACCCGGCCAGCACGGCCGCGCTGGCGCGGGACAAGGTCTATGTCTGCTATTGCGACGGCATCGGCTGCAACGGCTCGACCCGGGGCGCCTGCAAGCTGGCGGCGCTCGGTTTTCAGGTCAAGGAGCTGATCGGTGGGCTGCACTGGTGGCGGCAGGATGGCTTTGCCATCGCCACCGGTAGCGAACCTGGCGTGCTGCAAACGGGAGGGATTGCCTGTGGCTGCTGATATCCATCTGAACGAGTTCGGCCAGCCGGTCGGTGCGCCGCTGCCCGACTGGCGGGGCGCCGAGTTTCCGCCCCGCCGCACGCTCAACGGCTGGGGCTGCCGGCTGGAGCCGCTGGATCCCGAGCGTCACGGTCCCGGCCTGTGGCAGGCTTTCAGTGCCGACAACGGGGCCATGTGGACCTATCTGACCACAGGCCCTTACGCAGAGGAGGCAGACATGCGGGTCTGGCTGCGAGAGTGCGCCGCCAAGACAGACCCCCAGTTCTACACCATCTTCGACGAGCATGGCGAACAGCCGCTGGGGCTGGCCAGCTACCTGCGCATCGATCCCCTGGCGGGCAGCATAGAGGTGGGCTGGCTGCACTTTTCCCCCGCCCTGCAGCGCTCAAGGCTGGCGACGGCGGCCATGGCGCTGATGATGGCCAATGCCTTCGCCCTCGGCTACCGGCGTTACGAATGGAAGTGCAATGCCTTGAACAAGCCCTCCTGGCAGGCGGCGCTGCGGCTCGGTTTCAGCTATGAGGGGACCTTTCGCCAGAGCAGGGTGGACAAGGGGCGCACGCGGGATACCGCCTGGTTCTCGGTGATCGACAGTGAGTGGCCGGCGCTGCAGGATTGCTTTGCGCGCTGGCTGGCGCCCGACAACTTCGATGAGCGCGGCAGGCAGCGGTTGCGGTTGTCCGAACTGACCACCGCTTGTCGTGCCGATGGCCAGTTGCAGTGACAAGACATACGAGGCCCCGCTCGCGGGGCCTCTGTCATTTCAGCGTTACTCATGGTGCTCGCCGATGGGGGCGGCAATCCACTTCATCAGGCGCAGCATGTCGGCGGGGGCCACCCCGACCGAGAGGCCGCGCTTGCCGCCGCTCACCAGGATCTCGTCAAACTGCATGGCAGAGTCGTCGAGCACGGTGGGCAGCAGCTTCTTCTGGGCCAGCGGGCTGATGCCGCCCACCTTGTAGCCGGTCAGCTTCTCGGCCTCTGCCGGCTTCATCATCTCCACCTTCTTGAGACCGGTGGCCTTGGCCAGCTGCTTGAGGCTGCACAGGCCGGATGAGGGGACGATGGCCACCACCGCCTGTTTGTCGTGATGGGCGATCAGGGTCTTGAACACCTGGGCTTCCGGCAGACCGAGCTGGGTCGCGGCATGCTTGCCGAAGTCGTCGTGGGCTTCGCACTCGTAGGGGTAGAGCTTGTGAGGGATCTTGAGCTTTTTCAGCAGGTTGATGGCTGGTGTCATGATGAGAGCCTTGAGTCGAGACAAGGCCAAACAGTCTGCGCCTGCCGGGCGGGTGATGCAAGCAGCCTGCATTGACAGGGAGGGATAAGGGGAGAGAGACAAAAAAGCCCGGGTCAATGACCCGGGCTCTTCACTGCGGTGCGCCTCAGGAGAAGCAGATCTGCAGCACGTAGAAGATGGCGATGGCCAGGATGGCACCCGCAGGCAGGGTGATGACCCAGGAGACCACTATGTTGCGCAGCACGCCCAGGTTCAGCGCCGCGATACCGCGGGCCAGACCCACGCCCATGACAGCACCGACCAGAGTCTGGGTGGTGGAGATGGGCAGACCGGTACCGGAGGCGATCACCACGGTGGCGGCGGTGGCCAGCTGGGCGGCGAAGCCACGGCTCGGGGTCAGGTGGGTGATGCCGGTGCCGACGGTCGCCATCACCTTCTCGCCCATGGTGGCCAGACCGATCACGATGCCGATGCCGCCGAGCGGCAGGATCCACCAGGCGATGTGGGAGCTGCCGCCGATCTCGCCGCCGGCCGCCACGATGGAGGCGACCGCGGAGAGCGGACCGATGGCGTTGGCCACGTCGTTGGAGCCGTGGGCAAAGGCCATGGCACAGGCGGTGATGATCATCAGGATGCCGAACACCTTCTCCACGTTGGCGAAGTGCATCTTGCTGTCATCCTGCGGGTTGTACTGCTGGCCACGAATGTAGATCCAGCCGGCAAAGGCCACCGCGATGGAGATGGCGACGGAGAGCAGGATACCCTCGCCATCGCTCAGGTGCAGACCGACGTGGGTCAGCCCCTTCTTGATGGTGACCAGGCAGATCACCAGCGCGGTCAGGAACATGTAGAAGGGGACGTAGCGCTTGGCGTTGTTGAGGGGATCATCGGTGTTGAAGATGAGCTTCTGCACGCTGATGAACATGAAGTAGGCGATGACGCCGGAGATGGCCGGAGTGACCACCCAGGAGCCGACGATGCCGCCGAACTTGCTCCACTGCACCGCTTCCGGGCCCACGCTCACCACGGCGAAGCCGACGATGGCGCCGATGATGGAGTGGGTGGTGGAGACGGGCCAGCCGAAGTAGGAGGCCAGGATCAACCAGGCGCCGGCGGCCAGCAGGGAGGCGATCATGCCAAGCACCAGCAGATCCGGGGTGGCTGCAAAGGCGTTGCTGTCGATGATGCCGTTGCGGATGGTGGCGGTGACTTCACCACCGGCCAGATAGGCACCGGCAAATTCAAAGATCATGGCGATGATGATCGCCTGACGGATGGTCAGGGATTTGGTGCCGACCGACGTGCCCATGGCGTTGGCCACGTCATTCGCACCAATGCCCCAGGCCATCAAAAAGCCGAACAAGGCCGCCACGAGCACCAGAGTGGTGCCGTAATTCGCGATAATGTCCATTCAGTGTTTTACCCAGTCAGTCGATTACGAACGAGCCAGCATCAGTTCCAGACGGGCGCCTACACGCTCGGCCTGATCTGCCAGGTCACCTACCCATTCGAGGATCTTGTAGAGGAACATAACGTCGATCGGATTGTATTTCTGCTCAACGGCTTGCAGCTGTTGGCGCAGCCCGATCTGCATGGTGTCAGTATCGTCCTCGATAAGATCCAGCTGGTGGATCATCTCGGCAACCATTTCAACTTCACGTCCTTTAAAGCCGGTTTCGAGCAGCTCATCGAGTTCTCCGATGGCTTTCTCGGCTTGGGCGGTCGCATCGATACAGCGTTTGAGATAGGCCATGAAATCGGCACGCATCTCGGAGGGGAATTCCATTTTGCGGCCAAGCATGCGGCCGGAAATATCCTTGGCACGGTTGGCGATCTTGTCCTGCTGGGTCAGCAGTTCGAGCAGGTCGGTACGGGCGACCGGCAGGAACAGACCACGGGGCAGCTTCAGACGGATTTCACGCTTGAGGATGTCCGCTTCTTTCTCCAGCTGGGCAATCTGCTGCCGGATCTTTTCGGCATCTTCCCAACGGTCTTCGGCAACGGCATCAAAGAAGGGAACCAACTGCTGGGAGCACTGGTGAACCTTGACGATATGCTTCTGCAGCGGCTTGATGGGGGACTTGGCAAAAAGCCCCAAAATAGTATTTACTGGCATGGCCAAACCTGTGTCGGTGAAAAAACACTCGATACGATTTTATGAGGGGCGCATGGTAACCGAACTGCGCCATCAATAAAACCGTGAATTAATCCTGATGTATCGCAGGCATTATATCCTCGCGCTTAGCATCACGCCCCCCAAAGTTGCCTGCCAGCCCGGAATGACTATGCAAACTGAGATCGAGATAAAGTTTTTTGTCTCCCGAGATATTCGACAGCCTTTTTTCAACCTTCTGAATTCACTGGAAATTATATCCAGCTCCCAAGCTGAGCTCGGCAATGTCTATTTTGATACGCCCGCGCTGGATTTACGCCGACTGGAAATGGGATTGCGAATTCGTCGCAGCGATGATTTTGCCGAACAGACGATTAAATGTCGGGGCCAGGTGGTGGGCGGATTGCATGCCAGACCCGAATACAATGCCCCCGTCGAGGGCGACCAGCCTGCCTTGGCCGCCTTCCCCGATGCGATCTGGCCAAGCCTGGCGGTGCGTGACGGGATCCAGGGCGAGCTGGTGGCCCAGTTTCGTACCGACTTTCTGCGTAGCCACTGGCTGATCGCCTTCGAGGGGGCCGAAATCGAGCTGGCCTGGGATCAGGGGGAGATTGTCGGCGTGCTCGGCAAGAGCCCTATCGACGAGTTGGAGCTGGAGCTCAAATCTGGCGAGGCGAGCGCCCTGTTTGGCTTGGCTGAGCAGCTGGCTGGGCTGGGTGGCCTGCGCCTCGGGGCTCAGTCCAAGGCCCAGCGCGGTTATCGGCTGGCGGGGCTTGGCAAGCCGCTGGCGCTGCAGTCACTGCCCGCGGTCACCGAGCTGAGTGCTGTAGCGCACATCACCCTGGGTCTGCAGCATTGGCAGCACCATGAACAGTTCTGGCTGGAGCAGACGGACGCCGCGCAGCAGACGCTGGCGTTGCAGCAGCTGCGCCTGGGGATGGATCTGGTTGCCGAGGCGGCCGACCTGTTGCCGAGCCCGGCCTGGCTCGACAGCCTGACCCGGCTCGGGCAGCGGCTGGCCTTGGTCGCCGAGCAGGCCGACTGGCAGCAGGCGTTGCCGGCGCTGTTTCTGCAGGCCGATTACGTGGGCCTGCAACTGGCCATCGCCGCCTGGCTGCACCGGCAAGGTGGATGAGCTGAACTGTGTCGCGCCTGCAATGCAAAAAAGGGTGAGCCTGGCTCACCTTTTTCTTTGGTTGGCGATGGGCGCGTCGCCGGCAGGCAATCGGGGCCGGATCAGACCTGGGTGTAGACTAGCCCGGTGCTGCGCACCACGTCTTCCCCCTGACAGCGCTGTTCCAGTGCACTAGTGTCGCAGGGCTGGCCGTTGTGTTCGATGCAGAATTCGAAGCGGGTGCGGGATTTGACCGGGGTGTGCTGCGGGTTGGCGGCGGTGGCCTGCCATTGCCACTGCTGCAACACGGCGATGGCGGCATCGCTGAACTGTGGGTCGCTGCTCTCCAGCACCCGGATCTGTTCGGCCCGCCCCGCTGGACTAATCACGTACTCGAGGGAGCTGCAGCCGGTCTGCTCCGCCAGTATGGCCTCTCTGGGGTAGCGGGACTCCATCCGGGTGAGCGGGCTCCACTGGGCGTTCACTTCCTTGAGATCGCTTAAGGGGAGGGAGGTCAGGTGGACTGTGTGGCTCTGCTGGCTGCAGCCGGTCAATGCGCACAGGGCGCCCAGCAAAAGAGTGGCTTTCATGTTCGCTTCCCTTCGTTATTGGTATTGCAGGCGGGCCGGGGCCCGCCGCTCGGCAGGGCCATTAATAAAATATTCAGCCACGAATGAAAACCCTTTACCGGCAACAGGCCAGAAAAAACCGCCTTTCGGCGGCTTTCTGCACTGATTGGCTCAGTAGTAACCCGCATCCTCCGGGTTGGGCCTGGTCTTGAAGCGGCGGTGCAGCCACATGTACTGCTCCGGCGCCTTGCGCACGGCGGCCTCGATCTCGCGGTTGGCTCGGGTCGCATCGGCCAGGTCGTCGCCACTCGGATAGTCGGCGAGCGGCGCCCCGATATGCAGGGTGTAACCCTCGCTGGTGCGGATGTTGTAGCAGGGCAGGGTGACGGTGTTCTTCACCCGCGCCAGGGTGGCGGTGCCTGTGATGGTGGCGGCCTGCTCTACCGCGAAGTAGGGCACGAACACGCTGGCATGGCTGCCGTAGTCGTGATCCGGCGCGTACCAGAGCGCATCGCCGTTGCGCAGCGCCTTGATCATCCCCTTTACGTCCATCCGGTCCACCAGGTATTTGTTGGAGGCGCAGCGGCCGTGATACTGGGCATACTCCAGTACCGGATTGGTGTTGGGGCGATAGACGCCGACCCCGGGTCGCACCAGGCCGAAACAGCGGGCGTTGAGCTCCAGCGTCAGGAAGTGGCAGGAGAGCAGCAGCATGCCCTGACCCTTCTCCATGGCGGCGATGACGTGCTCTTCCCCTTCCACCTTCATCAGGTTGCGCATCCGCCAGTCAGGCCAGAACCAGGCCATGCCCACCTCGAAGATGGCGCAGCCCACGCTCTCGAAATTCTGCTTGAGCAGCGTCTCGCACTGATCCCGACTAAGCTCGGGCATCGCCAGTTCCAGATTGCGGCGGGCAACCTTGACGCGGGATTTCAAAACCTTGCGGGCCAGGTTGCCGAGCTGGCGACCCAGCCACATCTGGCTGCGCCAGGGCAGCAACACCAGCAGCCAGAGCAGGCTGAGACCGAACCAGCTGGCCCAGTAACGGGGATGAAACAGGCGGGGTTCTAGACGGGGAGCGTTGTCGTGGGCCATGAAAAGTCTCTTGTTCGCAATCGCCATGGGCAGGGAGGACCCGGCCGGATAAGGGGAGGCGATAAAGGCACGTGGATATCCAGAGCGGATCGTTTTACTCGCAATCGGGGGATTCTAGCCGAAAAGCGGGTCCGGGTGCGAATGGCCTCTGCCCTGGTCAGAGCTGAAAAGCACCAAGCGGCGCCCTTGCGCTTTTTTCACACCCAATAAAAGAGTGTGATAAAATCGGCGGCTGATTTTTCAGGTTTTGAGAGTCGATACAGATGAAGATCACCCTGCCCGAGTTTGAAAAAGCCCGCATTCTGGTCGTTGGCGATGTCATGTTGGACCGTTATTGGCATGGCCCTACCGGCCGGATCTCGCCCGAGGCACCGGTGCCCGTGGTCAAGGTCGAACACATTGAGGAGCGCCCGGGTGGCGCCGCCAACGTGGCGCTCAACTCCGCCGCCTTGGGGGCTCACGCCGTGCTGCTGGGCCTGACCGGTCAGGATGAGGCTGCCGATGCCCTGGCTGGCCAGATGGCCGGCGTCAAGGTTGCCTGTGATTTCGTTCGTCTGGCTGACTATCCGACCATCACCAAGCTGCGGGTGCTGTCGCGCAACCAGCAGCTGCTGCGCCTCGACTTTGAAGAGGCCTTCCACGATGTGGATGCCACCCTGCTGATGGGCAAGGTGGAGCAGGCGCTGCCGAACAGCGATGTGATGATCCTCTCCGACTACGGCAAGGGCGCCCTCAACGACGTGCCCGGTATGATCCAGCGTGCCCGCGCCGCCGGTATCCCTGTGCTGGTCGATCCCAAGGGGACCGATTTCGAGAAGTACCGTGGTGCCACCCTGCTGACCCCCAACATGTCCGAGTTCGAGGCTGTGGTGGGCAAGGTGAAAAGCGAAGAGGAGCTGGTTGCCAAGGGGCTGGAGCTGGTCAAGCGCTTCGAGCTGGAGGCCCTGCTGGTCACCCGTTCCGAAAACGGCATGACCCTGATCCGCGAAGGTCAGCCCGAGCTGCATCTGCCGGCCCAGGCCCACGAGGTGTATGACGTGACCGGTGCCGGTGATACCGTCATCTCCACCCTGGCCACCTCGCTGGCCGCCGGCAAGAGCCTGGACGAGGCCTGTGCCCTGGCCAACACCGCCGCTGGCATCGTGGTCGGCAAGCTGGGGACCTCCACCGTCAGCCCGGTGGAGCTGGCCAATGCGCTCTATACCGAGCAGGAGACCGGTTTTGGCGTCATGTCCGAAGCCCAGCTCAAGATTGCCGTGCAGGCCGCCCGTCTGCGCGGTGAGAAGGTGGTGATGACCAACGGTTGCTTCGACATCCTGCACGCCGGTCACGTCTCCTACCTGGCCAATGCCGGCAAGCTGGGGGATCGCCTGATCGTGGCGGTCAACACCGACGAGTCGGTGCGTCGCCTCAAGGGGCCGGGTCGTCCGGTCAATCCGACCGAGCGCCGGATGGCTGTGCTGGCCGCGCTGGGCGCCGTGGACTGGGTGGTGCCCTTCACCGAGGAGACCCCGCAGCGGCTGATCGCCGAGGTGCTGCCGGACCTGCTGGTCAAGGGCGGCGACTACAAGCCGGAAGAGATTGCCGGCTACGCCGAGGTGACCGCCAACGGCGGCGAGGTGCGGGTCCTCAACTTCGAGGATGGCTGCTCCACCACCGACATCATCAAGACCATCCGCGAACGCGGATAAGCGAAAACCCGGCCAAGGCCGGGTTTTTTTATGCTCTGCGGTGGGAGCTGGACGGCGATTCGAACCCACCGACCCCCGCAGGCCAGAGATGAAAAAGGCGACCCTGGGGTCGCCTTTTTGCTGCCATCAATCGGCTCAGGATTTGCTCTTGGCCTGGCTGGCGGGCATCAGCCCCTGGTTCACGTCTTCCAGATCCTTCTGTTCCAGCGTGCCGGCGGCCTGCTTGAGGGAGAGGATGCTCAGGATGTAGTTGTAGCGGGCCTCGGAGAGCTTCTGCTTGGCCTGGTACAGCTTGCGGGTGGAGTCCAGCACGTCGACTATGGTGCGGGTGCCGACCTCGTAGCCCGCTTCGGTCGCCTTCAGGGCGCTGTCGGCGGAGATGACGGACTGGCCGTAGGCGCGCACCGAGCCGATGCTGGCGTTCACGTTGTTGTAGGAGGAGCGCACCGTGCTCTGCACGTTGCGGAAGCTGCGCTCCAGCTGCTCGCTGGCGGCCACGTAGTTGAACTGGGACTGCTTGACCTGGGAGGTGGTCGCCCCGCCGGTGTAGAGCGGCAGCTTGAAGTTCAGACCGATGTTGGCCTGATTGGCGTTGCTCTCCGGGTTGCGGATCTCGTCCTTGTAGTCGCTGTATGTGCTGGAGAGGCCAGCACCCAGATCCAGGGTCGGCTCATGACCGGTCTTGGCCAGATCGATCTGCTCCTTGGCGATATCCTTGCCGATGCGGGCGCTGTGCAGTTGCAGGTTCTTGTCCAGTGCCAGCTCCAGCCACTTGTCGGAGTTGAACGGGGTCTTCTGCGGGCTGAAGCGATCGGTGTTGAGCACGTCCAGCTGACGGTGGTCGATGCCGGTCAGCTCGCGCAGGCTCTCGTAGCTGTTGTCCAGGGTGTTCTCGGCGTTGATCTCGTCCGCCAGCGCCTGGTCGCGCTCGGCCTCGGCTTCGTGCACGTCGGTGATGGCGGTCAGGCCCACTTCGAAGCGCTGCTGGGTCTGTTCCAGCTGACGTTCCACCGCGGCTTTGTTGGCGCGCACGAACTCCAGGGTGTCCATCGCCTTGAGCACGTTGAAATAGGCCTGGGCGGTACGCAGCATCAGGTTCTGGATTTCGAGGTTGTAGGCCACGTCGGACTGGGTGGCGCTCTTCTCGGTCAGGCTCAGGTTGACCCAGTTGCTGCGGCGGTAGATGGATTGATCCAGCGACAGGGAACCGGTGGCGTTGCTGTTGGTCTGGGTGTCACCCTTGTTCTGCAGGTAGTTCAGCCCGGCACCCAGGTTGATCTGCGGCAAGAGGGCGGCGCGGGACTCGTTGATCTTCTCGAAGGCCTGGTCGCGCTTGGCTTTGGATTCCAGCAGTTGGGTATCCTTGATCTGGGCCTGTTGGTAGATATCGAGCAGGTTTTCGGCATGGGCGCCGGCGCTGACGCCCAACAACACCATGGCTGACAAGAGTGTTCTTTTCATAGATCGTTTTAACCTTATGTATTAACCCAAAGCTGTCGCTGGATGAAGGAGGGTATTGTCATTGAGCAAGCTTGATTTCAGCTTAATCACTCTACTATAAGCAAAATTTTATGCTAACTGTCTCTTTTCCTGCGACAGGAACGTCAAGGACGAGGGTGAGTTTTCTCCCCCTCGCGCCTAGCCAAATGCCCTGTGGCTGCTAAAATCCATCCCTCTTCTCCGACGGGAGCGAGTGAATGAATGTTCATTCATGTTCCCGGATTTTATGGTCTAACCGAGCCAAGTCAAGCTGGTGGGAGTCTCGTATGTCGCAGCAAGCCTTGCCCCAAACCCGTCACTACTCTGCCGATGACGTAAAAATCATCGATAAATCATCGGGATATAACGGCTTCTTCAAGGTGAACATCTATCGCCTGCAGCACAAGTTGTTTGCGGGAGGCTGGAACGAGCCCATCGTCCGCGAGCTGTTCGAGCGTGGCCATGCCGCCGCCCTGTTGCCCTACGACCCGGTACGCGATCAGATAGTGCTGGTGGAGCAGTTTCGCATCGGTGCCATCGAGACCAGTGCCACCCCCTGGCTGCTGGAACTGGTGGCCGGCATCATAGATGAAGGGGAGACCGCCGAAGTCGTGGTGCGGCGCGAAGCGGTGGAAGAGGCGGGCATCGAGGTCGGCCGCTGCGAGCACGCCATCAGCTATCTGGTGAGCCCGGGCGGCAGCACCGAACGGATCGAGGTCTACGTAGGTGAAGTAGATACCAGCCAGGCCGAGGGGATCCACGGTCTGGCGGAAGAGGGGGAAGACATCCGGGTTCACGTGGTGAGCCGCGAGCAGGCCTATGCCTGGCTCAAAGAGGGGCGCATCGACAACGCCGCCTCGGTCATCGCCCTGCAGTGGCTGGCTCTCAATCACGGCGAGCTGCGTGCCCGCTGGCTGGCGGAGCGCTGAGGTGGCGCTCGTTCATACCCAGGCCAAGCGCTATGTGCCTGATTTGATGTCCTTGCAGCGTACCTGCGAGGTCAACTACATGACCTTGATGAAGCTGCTGCCCCCAGGCGGCAGTGTCGGCGCCGAACGCCGCTATCAGGTAGGCAACGGCCTGCAGTTCCAGCTCACGGTGAGCGAGGAGAGCCGCTTCACCAGCCAGGTGATCCTGGCCCAGCACAACCCGGAATTGCCGAGTTATTTGCAGGCTCGGATAGAGATTCGTTTGTACCATGACGTGCGGATGGCGGAAGTGTGTGCGGCGCAACAGATTTCAAGGTTGCAACCACGTTATGATTATCCCAATAAAAATATGCACCAGCGGGATGAAAAGGAGCAGGTAAACCTGTTTCTGGCCGATTGGCTAAAATTTTGTCTCAGACATGGTACCAGCCTGATAAACATCCTCTAGTTGAACTCATAAAAAGAAGCGTGATTTTGGAAACAGAGCTACCCCAGGCGCAGGACGGCAGTGTGCGCCTGTTGCAAATTACCGACACCCACCTCTTCGCGAGTGCCGAGGGGCGGCTATTGGCCGTGCGTACTGCCGAGAGCCTGGCTGCCGTGCTGGAACGGGTGCAGGCCAATGACCACCCGTTCGATCTGATCCTCGCCACCGGGGATCTCTCCCAGGATCACAGCCCGGAGTCCTACCAGCGTTTCGCCTCCATGATGGCGCCGCTGGCGCGCCCCATCTACTGGCTGCCCGGCAACCACGACGATGGCCCTCTGATGACCGAATACCTGCATGCGGCCGGCATCAGCGAGGCCAAGCAGCTGGTGGGCGAGCACTGGCAGGTGATCCTGCTGGATACCCAGGTGCGCGGCAAACCCCACGGGGTGCTGGGGGATCACCAGCTGGCGGCGCTGGATCAGGCGCTGCGCCAGCATCCCGAGCGCCATGCCCTGATCGCCCTGCACCATCAGGCGGTGCCGGTGGGTTGCGCCTGGCTCGATCAGCACAATCTCAAGAATGCCGATGACCTGTTTGCCGTGCTGGCCCGCCACCCGCAGCAGAAGACCATACTGTTCGGCCACGTCCACCAGGAGTTTGACGAGGTGCACCGCGGGGTGCGGCTGATCGCCAGCCCCTCCACCTGCATCCAGTTCAAACCGCTCTCCGATGGCTTCGCGCTGGACGAGTCCGGCCCGGGCTGGCGCTATCTCACCCTCTACCCGGATGGCCGCATCGCCAGCCAGGTGTGGCGTCTGCCGGTGGGGCAGTTCGTGCCCGACCCCGATGCCACCGGTTATTGAGGAGTTGCGATGAAGCCCGTACTCCTCTACCTGCACGGTTTCAACTCCTCGCCCGGCTCTGCCAAGGCGCAGCAGATGGCGGCCTGGGTGGCCGAGCACAGACCCGATATCGAGGTGGTGATCCCGGCCCAGCCCAACACCCCGGCGGCGGCCTGGGCGGCCATCGAGCAGACCGTTGCCGATCTGCAGAGCCGTTATGGCAACGAATTCAAACTTGGCGCCGTGGGCAGCTCCCTCGGCGGCTTTATGGCGACCCGGGTCAGCGAGCGATATGGCTGCCGCGCCGCCCTGATCAACCCGGCGGTGCGCCCGCACGAGCTGCTCTGCGACTACCTCGGCCCCCAGACCAACCCCTACACGGGGGAACAGTATCAACTGCTGCCTGAACACATGGATGAGCTGCGGGCGCTGGCAGTACCGGTGAGCGCCCCCGAGCGACTCTGGGTACTGCAACAGCAGGAAGACGAGGTGCTCGACTACCGTAAGGCGCTGGACGAATACCGTTTTGCCCGCCTCTCGCTGGAGTGCGGTGGCGACCACGCCTTTGTGGCGTTCGAACGCTACCCCGCCCAGATCGTCCGTTTCCTCGGGCTTTAATAATGCAACCGCCGTTGGCCACCTTCCTCGAACAGGTGCTGGCCACGGCGCAGGCGGGCCTCACCTACTCCAAGGATCCCTTCGATATCGGCCGCTTCGAGGCGCTGCGCGCCGCCACTGTGGCGCTCATCACCAGCCAGAGCGAGCTGACACCGGAAGCCATCGGCGACTGGATCGCCCTCGATAGCGGTTATCCCACCCCCAAGCTGGATGTGCGGGCCTTCATTCAGAACGATGCGGGCCATATCCTGCTGGTGCAGGAGCGCAGCGATGGCTGCTGGACTCTGCCGGGGGGCTGGTGCGACATCGGTGACTCGCCGGCGGGGGCCGTGGTGCGCGAAGTGGTGGAGGAGACCGGCCTCGAATGCCGGGCCGTGCAGCTGCTGGCGTTGTTCGACAAGCTCAAGCACCCCCATCCACCCCAGCTGCCCCACGCCCACAAGGCGTTCTTCCTGTGCGAGGTGACCGGCGGCCAGCTGCTGGACGAAACCGATGAAACCAAAGGGGCTGGGTACTTCCCCATCGACGACTTGCCCCCGCTCTCTCGCCATCGGGTGGTGGCGTCCCAGCTGCGCACCCTGTACGACCATCTGCTGCAGGGGCGGCAGGATACCCTGTTTGATTGACATCTGAGGATGTGACCCCGTCTGCAAGGAGGCAGCATGATCAAGCGCATCGGTAATACCCCCATTCAGGAGAAACACAAGGCCAGCTGCCACTGCGGTGCCGTGGTGCTGGAACTTAGTCTGCCGGACGGTGTGGTGGATCCGCGCCGCTGTGACTGTTCCCTCTGCCGGCGGCGGGGCGCCATCGTCGCCTCGGTGCCGCTGGCCGGCATCCGCATCCTGCAGGGGGAGGCGGTGCTGCGCTGCTACCAGTTCAATACCCGCACCGCCAAACACTACTTCTGCAGCATCTGCGGCATCTATACCCACCATCAGCGTCGCTCCAATCCGGCCCAGTATGGTTACAACCTCGCTTGCCTCGAAGGGGTCAATCCATTCGAGCTGGGCGAGGTGCCGCTGCTCGATGGCATCAACCATCCGGCGGATCGGCTGGTCTGACCGGCAGGGTCTCATCTGCTCCTGTAGCGCCCTGCGGGGCTGTGATAATCTTGCCAGACCCGCCGCAAGGCGGGCCGTGAGTCCGCATTATCTCGCTTGCCAACAGGGAGCCCGCTTGTGACAACTTCAGCCCTGCCGGATCTGATCCTGGGCGCCTCTCTCTACTTTCCGCCCCTGTTCAAGGCGGTCCTGCTCGGTCTGCTGGGCTGGCTGCCGGTGCACCACCTGCTGCGTGACTGGCTCTACGGCGGGGATGTCTGGCATCCCCTGCTGATGGATCTCTCCCTGTTTATCCTCGCCGTCAGCGGCGCCTTATGGATATTGCTACATGGCTAAATCACCCCTCGCGACCCTCAAATACTTATCTACCCTGCTGGTCTGCGCGCTGGCGCTGGCGGCGGGCTGGTGGCTGTGGAACTACTACATGCAGGGGCCCTGGACCCGGGATGGCAAGGTGCGGGCCGAGCTGGTCAGCATTACCCCCGAGGTGTCGGGCAAGATCATCAAGATAGCGGTGAAGGACAACCAGCTGGTCAAGGCGGGGGAGGAGATCTTTACCCTGGATCCCGAGCCCTACCGGATCGCGCTGGACAATGCCCAGGCGGCGCTGGCCAAGGCCAAATCGGATCTCGACAAGGCTGAGCACGAGGCGAACCGGCGCAGCGGCCTGTCGCGCAGCGTCATCTCCGCCGAGGCGGTGGACGAAGCCCGTCTCAATGCCCAGGCGATGAGGGCGGCCTATGAAGTTGCCCAGGCCAATCTGGAGCAGGCCAGATGGTCGCTGGCCAAGACCCGGGTGCATGCCGCGAGTGACGGCTACATCACCAACCTGCAGACCCGGGTCGGCAACTATGCCAGCGCCGGCGTGCCGCTGGTGGCACTGGTGGACATCCACTCCTTCTACGTGCAGGGCTACTTCGAGGAGACCAAGCTCAGGCACATAGCGCCGGGCAAACCGGCCGAGGTGGTGCTCTACAGCGGGGAGCAGCGGCTGCGCGGCGAAGTGGAGAGCATAGGGCGCGCCATCCACGATCAGAGCGTGGAAGGCGCCGACAACCTGCTGCTGGACGTCAAACCCAACGTGCCCTGGGTGCGGCTGGCCCAGCGGGTGCCGGTGCGGATCAAGCTGCTGGAGGTGCCGCCCGGGCTGACGCTGATTGCAGGCACCACCTGCACCATCACAATAGGGGAGTAAGGTGGTCGCCTCGCTCTGGCGCCAGACCCCCTGGGGCAAGGCCAATGGCGGCCAGTGGCGCTACGCCCTGCGCAACAGCCTGGCGATGTGCCTGTCGCTCTGGCTGGCCTTCGTGCTGGAGCTGGACTCCCCCTACTGGGCGATGACCTCAGCCGCCGTGGTGAGCTTTCCCACCGTGGGCGGGGTCATCAGCAAGAGTCTGGGGCGGGTGGTTGGCAGCCTCATCGGTGCCATGGCGGCGGTGGTGATCACCGGCCTTGGCATCAGCGATCCCTGGCTGTTCAGCTTTCTTATCGCGCTCTGGCTGGCGCTCTGCACCTACATCTCCAACCACCATCAGAACAACGTCTCCTACGCCTTTGCGCTGGCGGGCTACACCGCCGCCATCATCGCCTTCTCCTGTGTCAACGTGACCGACCCGCAGCACATCTTCGACATCGCCCAGGCCCGGGTGAGCGAGGTGATCGTCGGCATCCTCTGCGGCGGCCTGTTGATGATGATCCTGCCCAGCACCTCCGATGGCGAGACCCTGCTGCAGTCGCTGCAAAAGACCCAGGCTCGCCTGCTGGAGCATGCCCAGCTGCTCTGGCTGGGGGAGACGAGCCCGGAGGTGCGCACCGCCCACGAGGGGCTGATCGGCCAGATCCTCACCATGAACGTGCTGCGCATCCAGGCGGTCTGGAGCCACCACCGGCTGCGCCGCCACAACAAGCTGCTCAACTTCCTGCTGCACCGCCAGCTGCGGCTCATCAGCCTCATCTCCAGCCAGCGCCGCATGTTGCACAACTGGCCGACGCAACCTGAGGGGCTGCAGGCGTTGCTGGAGCGGCTGCTGGTTGAGCTGGGCCAGCCCGGCTGCGACAAGTACCGCATCGCCCGGCTGCTGGCCCCGCTGGCGCCGACGGTGGCCAGCGACTACCGGCTGCACACCTTCTGGCGACGGCTGCGTCACTTCTGCTGGAGCTATCTGGAGTGTCAGCGCTGGCTGGATCGGCTGGCCCGTTACGACGATCAGGAGTGGCCGGCACCGCCGCGCCACTCTTCGCTCACCAGCCACACCGACACGCTGGAAGCGGCCTACAACGGCGGGCGCACCTTCCTCTGCGTGTTGCTGGGCTGCGCCTTCTGGATCCACAGCCAGTGGGATGCAGGCAGCTCGGCGCTGACCCTGCTCTCCATCTGCTGCGTGCTTTACTCGGCCACCCCGGCGCCCGCCAAGGGGGCCAACACCATGCTCAAGGCGATCCTGCTGCTGAGCCTCATCTGCTTCGTGGTCAAATTTGGCCTGATGATCCGCCTCGACGACTTCTGGCTCTTCTGCGCCCTGCTGCTGCCCGTGCTCATCACCATGCAGCTGTTCAAGCAGCAACAGCCCAGGCAGGCGGTGCTGTGGGGCCAGCTCATCGTGCTGCTCGGCTCCTTTCTCGCCATCACCAATCCGCCGAGCTACGACTACCTGCAGTACATCAACGGCAGCCTGGGGCAGGCGCTGGGGGTGATGAGTGCCGGACTGGCGTTCCAGCTGCTGCGACCGAGCTCGGATCGGCGCAAGGGCCGCCGCCTCATCCGCTCCCTGCGCCGCCACTTCATGGATCAGCTGGCGCCGGCCCCGCGCCAGAGCGAGAGCCAGTTCGAATCGCTCATCTATCACTGCATCAGCCAGCTCAGCCAGAGCCAGGATCAGACCGCCCGCCTCTGGGTGCTGCGCTGGGGCGTGGTGCTGCTCAACTGCAGCCACATCGTCTGGCAACTGCGCCAGTGGCGCGGCGAGGATCAGCCCCTCTATCTGGTGCGTGACAACTGCATCCGCTCTCTGCAGGGGATCCTCACCGAGCAGGGGGTGCAGCACGCCTCCCTGGATCGCACCCTGGCCGAGCTGCAGCGGATCAGCGCGGCCCTGGCCAACCACAAGGAGCCGACGGCGCGGGAGCTGGCCGGCATGGTGTGGCGGCTGCACAGCTCGCTCTCCCAGTTGCAGCAGGCGCTGCCGGTGGCGGCCGAAGCGCGCTGAACGGGCCGGCGGGGCGACTTACCCCGTCCGGATCAAGCTTTGCCGCCGCCGGGTTTGTCCAATACCCTCCCAACGAGTAAGATTCTCCCCAAACGTCAATTCGCAAGGCCCTCCATGTCTACTCAATACAATGCGGATGCCATTGAGGTCCTCAATGGCCTTGAACCGGTGCGTCGCCGCCCCGGCATGTATACCGACACCACCCGGCCCAACCACCTCGGCCAGGAGGTCATCGACAACAGCGTCGACGAGGCGCTGGCGGGTCACGCCCGTACCCTGGAGGTGACCCTGTATGAAGATCAGTCCCTCGAGGTGATCGACGACGGCCGCGGCATGCCGGTCGACATCCACCCGGAAGAAGGGGTGTGCGGGGTGGAGCTGATCCTCTGCAAGCTGCACGCGGGCGGCAAGTTCTCCAACAAGAACTACCAGTTCTCCGGCGGTCTGCACGGGGTGGGTATTTCGGTGGTGAACGCCCTCTCCGAGCGGGTCGAGGTGACGGTGCGCCGCGACGGCCAGGTCTATGACATCGCCTTCGAGAAGGGCGAGAAGGTGCAGGAGCTGACCATCACCGGTACCTGCGGGCGCCGCAACACCGGCACCCGGGTGCGCTTCTGGCCGGAAGCCCACTACTTCGATTCGCCCCGTTTCTCGGTCTCCAAGCTCGAGCACCTGCTCAAGGCCAAGGCCGTACTCTGCCCGGGCCTCACCATCAAGTTCCTCGACAAGAACACCGGCATCAAGCTGGAGTGGTGCTATGAAGATGGCCTCAAGGATTACCTGGTCGATGCGGTCAAGCAGTTCACCTGCCTGCCGGAGCAGCCTTTCGTCGGCGCTTTCAGCACCGAGCAGTCGGCGGTGGACTGGGCCCTGTGCTGGCTGCCGGAAGGGGGCGAATGTCTCGCCGAATCCTATGTAAACCTGATCCCCACCGCCCAGGGCGGTACCCACGTCAACGGTCTGCGCCAGGGGCTGCTCGACGCCATGCGCGAGTTCTGCGAGTTCCGCAACCTGCTGCCGCGCGGGGTCAAGCTGACCCCGGAAGATATCTGGGATCGCTGCGCCTACATCCTCTCCATCAAGATGCAGGATCCGCAGTTTGCCGGTCAGACCAAGGAGCGGCTCTCCTCGCGCCAGAGCTCGGCGTTCGTCTCCGGCGTGGTGAAGGATGCCTTCAGCCTTTACTTGAACAGCAACACCGAGCTGGCCGAACAGCTGGCCGAGCTCTGCATCTCCAGCGCCCAGCGCCGGATGCGCGCCGCCAAGACGGTGGTGCGCAAGAAGATAACTCAGGGCCCGGCGCTGCCCGGCAAGCTCACCGATTGCGGCTGCGCCGACCCCATGCAGGGGGAGCTGTTCCTGGTGGAGGGTGACTCCGCGGGCGGCAGTGCCAAGCAGGCGCGGGATCGCGAGTTTCAGGCCATCATGCCGCTGCGCGGCAAGATCCTGAACACCTGGGAGGTGGAGGCAGGTCAGGTACTCGCCTCGCAAGAGGTGCATGACATCTCGGTGGCCATCGGGCTCGACCCGGACTCGGATGATCTCTCCGGCCTGCGCTACGGCAAGGTCTGCATCCTGGCGGATGCGGACTCGGACGGTCTGCACATCGCCACCCTGCTCTGCGCCCTGTTCGTGAAACACTTCCGCGCGCTGGTGGAGAAGGGCCATGTCTATGTGGCCATGCCGCCCCTCTACCGGATCGACATCGGCAAGGAGGTCTACTACGCCCTCGACGAGGACGAGAAGAACGGCGTGCTGCAGCGGGTCGAAGCCGAGAAGAAGAAGGGCAAGGTGATGGTGACCCGATTCAAGGGGCTGGGTGAGATGAACCCGAAACAGCTGCGGGAAACCACCATGGATCCCAACACCCGCCGCCTGGTGCAACTCACCATGGGCGCGGAAGGGGACGAGGGGGATGAGACCCTGCAGCTGATGGACATGCTGCTGGCCAAGAAGCGCGCGAGCGATCGCCGTGAGTGGCTGGAAGAGAAGGGCAACCTGGCGATCATCTAGGTCAGCCTGCTCTCATCATCATCCAAGCCATCGGCTGGCCCGGACAGGGCCAGCAAGCATTTAGCCGGAGTCGCCCTGTGGCGGCTCCCGAACCGAAAGAGATAATCACATGAGTGATGCTATCGAGCTCAGTCTGGACGGGGTAGAGCGCCAGCCAATGCGCACCTTTACCGAACAGGCTTACTTGAACTACTCCATGTACGTCATCATGGATCGGGCTCTGCCGCATATCGGCGATGGCCTCAAGCCCGTGCAGCGGCGCATCATCTACGCCATGAGCGAGCTGGGTCTGTCGGCGCTGTCCAAGCACAAGAAGTCCGCCCGTACCGTGGGTGACGTTCTGGGTAAATATCACCCCCATGGCGACATCGCCTGTTACGAAGCCATGGTGCTGATGGCCCAGCCCTTCTCCTACCGCTACCCGCTGGTGGACGGTCAGGGCAACTGGGGGGCGCCGGACGATCCCAAATCCTTCGCCGCCATGCGTTATACCGAGGCGCGGCTGTCGCGCTTCTCCGAGCTGCTGCTCTCCGAGCTCGGTCAGGGCACGGTGGAGTGGACGCCGAACTTCGACGGCACCATGAAAGAGCCGGTGGTGCTGCCCGCCCGCCTGCCGCACATCCTGCTCAACGGGGTGACCGGCATCGCGGTGGGGATGGCGACCGATATCCCGCCCCACAACGCGCGGGAAGTGGCCCACGCCTGCGTGGAACTGCTGGACAACCCCAATGCCGGCCTGGATGCGCTGATGGCCCATGTGCAGGGGCCGGACTACCCGACCAATGCCGAGATCATCACGCCGCGCGACGACATCCGCAAAATCTACGAGACCGGCAAGGGCTCCATCAAGCAGCGGGCGGTCTGGAGCGAAGAGGATGGCGACATCGTCATCACGGCGCTGCCCCATCAGGCCTCAGGCGCCAAGATCATGGAGCAGATCGCCGCCCAGATGGTGGCCAAGAAGCTGCCCATGGCCACCGATCTGCGGGATGAGTCGGACCACGAGAACCCGACCCGTCTGGTCATAGTGCCGCGCTCCAACCGGGTGGACGTGGAGGGGCTGATGGCCCACCTGTTCGCCACCACGGATCTGGAGAAGAACTACCGGGTCAACCTCAACATCCTGGGTCTGGACAACCGTCCCCAGGTGAAAGATCTCAAGACCATCCTCACCGAGTGGCTGAGCTTCCGTCGCGAGACGGTGCGCCGCCGCCTGCAATATCGTCTCGACAAGGTGCTGGCCCGCCTGCACATCCTCGAAGGCTTGCTCATCGCCTACCTCAACATCGACGAGGTGATCGAGATCATCCGCACCGAGGAGGAGCCGGGCCGGGTGATGATGGAGCGTTTCAACATCAGCGAGACCCAGGCGGAGGCGATCCTCGAGCTCAAACTGCGCCACCTGGCCAAGCTCGAAGAGTTCAAGCTGCGCGCCGAGCAGAACGAACTGGCAGAAGAGCGCGACAAGCTGGAACTGATCCTGGGTTCCGAGCGCCGTCTCAGCACCCTGCTCAAGAAAGAGATCCTGGCGGATGCCGAGAAGTACGGCGACGATCGCCGCACCCCGCTGGTGGAGCGCGCCACCGCCGTCGCCCTGACCGAGAAGGAGCTCACCCCGAGCGAACCGGTCACCGTCATCCTCTCCGACAAGGGCTGGGTGCGCGCCGCCAAGGGGCACGACGTGGATGTGGAGGGCCTCTCCTACAAGGCGGGGGACAACTACCTCGCCCACGCCCATGGTCGCAGCAACCAGCAGGCGGTGTTCCTCTCCACCCTGGGGAGAACCTACTCGCTGGAGGCCCACACCCTGCCCTCCGCCCGCAGTCAGGGCGAGCCGCTCACCGGTCGCTTCGCGCTGGGCGCCGGGGAAGAGGTGCGCCATCTGGTGATGGGCAACGAGGGCGAACCGTATCTGATCTGCTCTGACGCCGGTTACGGCTTCGTCTGCAAATACGACGACCTGATCGGTAAGAACAAGAACGGCAAGGCGCTGCTCACCGTGCCGGAAGGGGGCATCGTCATGGCGCCCCAGAGGATAGGCGCGCCGGAGACCGACCTCTGCATGGCCATCTCCAACGAGGGTCGCATGTTGCTGTTCCCGCTGAGCACATTGCCGGTGCTCGGCAAGGGCAAGGGTAACAAGCTCATCAGCATCCCCTCGGCGCGCGTGAAGGCGCGGGAGGAGTTTGTGGTGATGGCCGCCGTTATCCCGCAGGGCCAGTCGGTTACCCTGTTTGCCGGCAAGCGCAAGCTGACCCTCAAGCCATCCGACCTTGACTACTACCGCGGCGAGCGCGGCCGCCGCGGCGCCAAGCTGCCCCGCGGTTTGCAGCGTGTCGATCGCATCGAGATTGAACCCGTCGCCGGCGCCGAGCCGGTAGCCGGGGAAAATCAGGAAGGGTAATTAATATAGAAGGGCGCGAAAGCGCCCTTTATCAAAAAATAAAAACAATCTAGGCATTCGATATGAATAAATCTCCTTGGCGATTCTTTGTTTATATGGCTCCGTTTTTGTTAATATATTTAATTTGGTTTTCATATCCAAAGACAATATATTGGCCTGTTGTATTTGGTGATGTTATCGGCTCAGTGGATAATACACTCAATTCAAATAAAGAAAGTAATGATGATAATACCGAGAGTGGAAATAACTTCGTTCATGATCTAGGTACCTTTGGCGATGTTTTTGGCTCTTTAAATACATTATTTTCGGGGCTGGCTTTTGCTGGGATTATTGTGTCTATTCGTCTTCAGTCAAAAGAACTTGAAGAAACCAGAAATGAGATGAAGAGGCAGTCTGAGCAATTCACTAAGCAATCCGTAGTTCTAAATAAGCAAAACTTTGAGTCAACATTTTTTCAAATGTTGTCATTCAACAATCAAATTAGAGCAGGGGTGGAATTTAAAATTAATAATGGTGACATGCTAAATGTTGATTTTGAAAAATATCGAGGTAGTGAAGCATTTAAAAAATAGCTGTTTTATTAGAGGATGCATTGAGCTCTATCATTTTTGATGAAGGAGTTAAGCTTGTTACAACAAATGCACAAACCATCCTGCGGCGTTTTTTTACTCAATTTGACAATGAAGTGTCTCATTTTTATAGAAATATATATCAAACACTATTGCTCATAGATAATTGTGATTTTAGTTTTCAAGATAAAAAAAGCTACTCAAATATATTGCGTTCTCAAATTAGTTCTTATGAGCTTTTAGTTTTATTTTATCTGTGCATTCAGGATGATGATCATAAAAAATTCAGACGCCTTATCGAAAAGTATGAGTTTTTTGAACACTTAACTCAAGTTGATAATATCCATGATGCATTATTCCTATTTTATGATATATCGGCATATGGTTGGTCAAATAAAAAATGTCATAAAAAAGCACTTATTTCACTTGTATGCTCTGAAGTGACAGACTTCGATGGTGCAGTTGAAGAAATAACTGCTTATTCATATAACGCTAAAACCAGCCGTTGTGAGGTGGTAAATATACGTGATTTATCTTTAGTTGAGAGGGAGTATTGGGTAAAATCAGGGAAAATTCTGTGGGTAGAAAAAACTATTGAATATCCATCGAAATGACCGAGTTATAAGAGCTCTGTAGGTCTGATTAGCGAAGCGTAATCAGACGATCGCGAAAACAGGTTGCCGCAATTCTGCTGGTGCGCCAGCTGATCTCTTCTCTATGCCCATAGCTACCGGGATTGCGGTGCGGACGATTACGCTTCGCTAATCGACCCTACGCGCTCCTGCTTGATTTAACGCTCTACTGGTTGTCGATGGTTTGCTCCCCTCATCCCCGACCCTTCTCCCGCAAGGGGAGAAGGGAGCCCAGATCGCAGCAATTTTGGAATGCGTGACATCTATGGCTACAGGTTGGCAGGCGCTGGTTCCCTCTCCCTTTGGGAGAGGGTCAGGGTGAGGGGAGCAGGTTTGATTAGTGAAGCATGCTCGAGCGATAAAATCTGGTTGGCTCACCATTTTGGTATCTTAGTGAGACGTGACCGATTTTAGCTACTGATAACTCATGATGTTTTGCCGTATAAAATCAATAAATACGCGCGTTTTAGCCGGTAGATATTGGCGATTTGCATAAACAGCAAACAACTGCAAGGGGGCGGCGGGTAACTCAAGTTCAATTTCGACCAAGCTGCCATCATCAATAAACGCTTGGCAAGAGACCTTGGCCAGAATGGCAAACCCGACTCCGGCGAGCGCGGCTTTTAGCGCCAGCTCACCACTATTGACCCGATAGTGTTCGTTGACCTGAACGGTGGAAAATTCAGCGTCGGGACGAGCGAACTGCCACGGCATGCCTTTCAGGGCACTTACCGTGGTGATGCAGGGGAGATCCTTTAGCTGGGCCGTGTGGTTGGGCAGCCCGCATCGCTGAATAAGAGCAGGGGAACCAACCACGGTACAGGGAATGGTGGTGAGGTGGCTGGCGATATAATCGCTGTCATCCAGCTTTCCTCTGTGAATGATGACGGCTATATCCAGATCTTCCCTTAATGTCTCAAATCCTGACAGGTTGGTAATACAGCTGATCTTTATTTCGGGATGTTGACAGGCAAAGTCAGCGATGGCTGTGCCGAGCAGCCTGGGGCCGGCTTCATTGGGAATGCACAGGCGCAGTGGCCCTTTCAGCTGGATCTGCTGTGATGTCAATTCAGCTTCGGTTTGCTCCAGTGATTCCAGCAAGGGTTTTACTCGGGAATAGAGCAGCTGGCCCGCCTGGGTGAGTTTCATATGCCGAGTACTGCGTTCAATAAGCTGGAGTGACAGTCTCTCTTCCAGCTGAGCAATACTCCTGCTGATGTTTGAAGTCGGTATTTCAAGGGTCTTGGATGCACCGATAAAACTGCCCTGTTCAACCACGGCAATAAATATCCTTGATGAGGTAAAGTCCAGGCCGGTGCGCATCTATTGTCCCTGATATGATAACAGTCTGTGCCATTCTAAAGGATAAAAATAGAGGATGGTAGTGGGTATGCTGTCTGCCTGTAAATATTGAGCGCGAACACTATGACGTCAGAAAAAAACAAATCGGGTAATAAACCTTATTCTAACGGTGCAGTGATGGATATGGGGTGCGTCTGGCTGGCCACCTTTATCCAATTGGTGAGTGCGTTGGACTTTATGATGATTATGCCGCTTGGGCCTGATTTATCTCGTGCGCTAGGTATCAGCCCAACCTATATAGGATATTTGGGGGGAGGGTATGCACTGGCCGCCGCATTATCATCCTTATTATGTGCCAGATATATAGATCGATTTGATAGAAAACAGGTGGCATTGCTCTCATTGCTGGGGGTCACCCTGTCCACCTGGGCATGTGCGCTGGCGTGGAATATGGAAAGCCTGTTCTTTACCCGTTTGCTGGCCGGCATATTTGCCGGTCCGGCAACGTCGATAGCGATGGCGATCGTCGTGGATGCGACGCCAGTACCACAACGTGGTCGAGCGATGGCGATAGTGATGGGGGCTTTCTCGCTGTCGGCCATTGCCGGTGTGCCTTTGGGATTGGAGCTGGCCATGTTGAAAGGGTGGAGCGCCCCTTTCTATGCCGTTGGCGGATTGGGCTTGTGCGTCAGCGTGCTGGTATTTATGCGGCTGCCGAATATGACTGCTCACCTGGGGCGAGAGCAGAAGGTCTTTTCAATCACGGAGATGTTGAAACGCGCCGTGGTGTGGCATGCATTCATGGCAATCGGGTTGGCCATTTTCAGTACCTTCCTGATTGTCCCGAACATGGCCACCTATTTCCAGTTCAACCTCGGTGTGCCTCGCGGCGACATGAGTCAGTACTATGTCATGGGCGGCGTGGTCAGCGTACTTGCGATGCAGTTGGGGGGCTATTGGATGGACCGGGTTGGCCCAATGCACGTCACCATGTGGCTGGGAGGATTGATTATCGCCATTGTCTGGGATGGTTTCCTGGGTTCCCCCTTGTTGCCGACCATTGTTGTTTTTACCTTGTTCATGGTGGTGACGTCGACGCGCACGATTACCGCTGCGGCAGTGACTAGCCAGGTTGCAGAGCCCGGGGAACGAGCAGGGTTCATGTCATTGCAGAATGTCTTCCAGCATATATTCAGCGGTTCGGCCGCCGTCGTCTCTTCGATGCTGTTGACCGATGTCGATGGTCACCTGGGCAATATGACTACCCTGGCCTGGCTGGTGATAGCGCTGACGCTGGTGCAGCCCATATTTCTCCATCGGCTGCTGAAACGGGTATGTGTGGTGACCGATTAGCGTCATGTTTTATTCATGACGAGGCAGCAGGGCCGCAGGTTTGATTGGCGAGGTATGAAGATTGCCAGTGAGTGCAATGCGCCGCGCTTGTTGCCCCTTTCGGCAATATAAGACGGCCATAAAAGGTGGCGGACTGGCCGCCACCTTTGAGGGTTGTTAACGTTGGCTCAGCAGCTCATAGACGACCGGATTATCGGCGCACTGCCCCGCGCCGCACTCCAGTACGGTAGAGATCAGGTTTGCCGCAATCAGCAAGACAAACAGCAGGGAGGCCATGCGTCCCCAGCGTGCCAGAGCCAGTTTTGGCAGGGGAATAGCGAGCCCGTCCCGCACCATCAATATCAGGGCGACGGCCAATATGATCAGCAGAGCGCTGATCAGCGACCAGCTATAAAAGTGCAGCCCGAGAAAGGTGGAACCATAGCCGGGATCGCCGGGCAGAATATGCAGCAGCACCTGCCGGGCACCGATCATGGCGGTGGTCAGCGCGCCGACAATCACGACGCCGTAGTGGGCCCCTTTTGTGCCAAATTGCAGGTTGAACATAAAGCCGAAACCGGCGACCACAAGGCCGACCCGCTGCAATAAACACAAGGGGCAGGGCAGCTCGGCCAGATAGAGCTGGTAATAGAAGGCGACGATCAGGGTCAGGCAGATGCCGGCCAGCCCCAGCGTATCGAGCAGCTGGGGCAGGTCACTCTTCGCGGCTGTTGCAGAGGTCGAAAGGCTCATGGCGGGCTCCTAGAACGAGAGGGTGAGCGGGTCGGTCACATGATGCATAAAGGAGAGCAAGGTCACCACCAGCAACAGGGCCCAGAGCAGATAGGAGGCACCGCGCTTGTTCATCAAGATGCTGATCCCCGTTATCAGTGCCAGCAAAAAGGGCAAAAACATATACATGTCATATCTCCTTATCGTGGTGAGCCGGGCTCACAAGGCCTTGAGTATATAGCGAGCGGACGGTTTCCAGATAGCGCCCACCTCCCTATTCGCTAGACTTGAAGGGAGCAGCACAATGCCGGGAGGCCAATAATGGAAACAGAGAAAGCCATCGGGCTGATCGAGGCCCATGGGGTCTTTCATGGGGATCACTACAGCTTCAACAGCGGCGAGTTCGTGCAGTGGTGCCTGGAAGATACCCACCAGACCCTCAGCCTGGAGCAGGCCAATCACGAGTTGGCGCCCTTCTGCATCCGGGTCGGTTTCGCCGAACCGGTCCGGTCGTGGCGTTACTATCTCACCTGAACTACCTCACCTGAGATGTGACGCAGAGGGAGGGACGATCCGAGCGATGCGGTGAGTCAGTGAAAAAGGAGCCGACAAGGCTCCTTTCTTGTGATGGGCAGGACGCTGAGCGAAGGCGGGGAGTGGCCCTAGTTGTCGACGTTCCAGGCAATGGGCAGCTCAAGATCGAAGATCAGCTGATCCCCGTCGAGGGTAAAAGCCAGGCTGGTCTGGTGCTGGTCGTATTCGTCGATAAGGCGGCAGCCCTCTGAAAAGTTGGATTCGTAGTGGAGGCGCGCACTGCCGCCTGTGTGAGCCTCGTCGAGCTCCACCCCCAGCACCCGCAGCGGATCTTTCTGGCTGAGCTTGATCCGACTGTCCCCCACGTCCACCAGCCGCTCCAGCAGGGGGAAGAAGTCCTGCTTGTGGGCCTCAATGGTCCGGGAAATAGCCTGCTCCAGCGCGGTGCGGCTGGCAAGGGGGCCATTTAGCGTGTAGCGGGTCTGTATCCTCTCTTGAGTCATGAACGGTTCCTCTCAGATGTTGCCGGCGGGGGTCTTAGTCCTGGCTGCGATGGGGCGCTCAGGCGGGGATGCGGCCATTGCGCACCAGGGCCCGGCGGATGTTCTTGCACAGCTTGCCGAAGCGGTTGAGCTCGTCGAAGGTGGGCGGGATGCCGCGATCGATCTGATATTGCCAGTAGCAGAGGTCCGTATCCACTAGCTCCATCAGCTTCTTGGGGCAGCCGATGCAGGTGTTGTCAGGCCCGCACTTGAAGGTATCCGGTTGGTAGAGCGGAAATTCCGCCTTCACGGCGTCGATGATCTGCTGCATCGCGGTGATCCTGTCGGGCTTTCTGCTCACGGTCTTGCTCCCCTACGGCTTGTATGGGGGAGTCATTATATCCCTGTCAAAAATGTGGCCAATGATGCTTACGGGGTAGTTTTCTGCCGAGCTCGGTGTTCACGGCCAGGGCTTGTGCTGAAAACGGGACGCTGGATAGCACAACGCCCGGCAAGCCGGGCGTTGTGGGAGGAGAGGCAAGAGCCGTCCTGCAAGGGGGCATGGCCCCTTAGAAGTCGTGATAGAGCGGCCAGCCGAGCAGCGGGTGCTTGAGCCCGGCGCGCATTTCCATGTTGTCGAGCTTCTCCGGGGAGGCGTCCTCTTTTTGCAACTGCTGGTACTGGCGCACGAAGCCGAGGGTGTGCAGCAGGTTGGGCACAAAGCCCGGGCTCAGCTCCTGGCGCAGGGCGGCGGCCATGTCGGCGGGCAGCGCGCTCAGCATCAGGGTGAGCTGGGTGGCCAGATAGTCGGTGTCGTACCAGCCCTCGTCGAGCGCAATCTCCCGCGCCAGCTTGCGCTTGAGATCCTGCTTCACCTTGAGCGGGGCGGCGCCACTGCCCTTGCCGCAGAGAATGCGGTAGAGCAGCGCTTCGGCCAGCTTGTCCTCCATGGTGGGGTGGTCGCTCTCGCAGGCGAAGAAGTGCTGGTCGATGAGCCCCATCAGGCGGCTCTTGTTGTGCTCGGTCAGTGCCTTCTCGTACTCCTGCCACCCTTGCCACTCTTCCACGTCCGGCGGGCTCGAGATCTTGTCCAAGAGCCGCGCATCCACGTCACCGTAGAGGCTGTTGCCAGCCTGCTTGGGGCTGACGGTGATGAGCATTGACCAGCCCTTCTGGAACGGCTTGATGGGGCCTTCCGGCGCCTGCAGCAGCGCCAGCGCCTTGGCCGGATCCCGCGCCGAGAGCTCCTGCAGGCCGAGGCTCACCACGCCGATGACGTCGTGGGCGGCCTGCTCCAGCAGGTGCATCTTGTACTTGTTGTAGTACTTGTCGGCGAATTTGAGGCTCATCAGCACCGCCTTGCCCTTGATGGCGGCCAGCTGTTGCTCGGTCAAACGTTCATTGTCGCGGCCAAAGCGCAGCACCTGGGTCAGAAAGGGGCCCTGGTTGGCATCGCGAATGACTAACTGCATGAATGGGCTCCTTAATCCAGAAAGCTGAACATGTCGTCGACGTCGCCGTACTCGTCTTCCTCGACCTTGTTCTTCTCCTTGGCCTGCATCACCAGCTCGGCGGCAAACTTGTTGATGATGCCGTCCCAGCTGGAGTGCTCGTTGCGCAGCAGCGCCTTGATGGCTTTCTCCACCTCGGGGGCCAGCTCGCGAATGAGCATCAAGAGGCTGCGCGGGTCATCCAGCGCGTAGTCGTGGACATCCTCGCTCTGCTGGCGCTCGCTGTAGCGCAGGGACTCTTCGAGATCTTCCTCTTCGGCGTGCAGCACGTCGCGATAGCCTTCGTCCTCTTCATAGCGATCGCCGCGATAGAACTCGATAAAGGGGATGGCGAGGTAGAAGAGACCGGCCGGATCTTCGGCCACGCACTCGAGGATCTCGCGCTGCTTGGCTTCGCTATCCTGGGTGCGGATCAGGTAGTTAAGGAAGTCGAAGGTGTGCTGCTGCAGCTCGTCGGCGTTGTTCTTGATCGCCTCTTCCCAGTAGAGCGGCTGCTGGCAGACGATGTCGCGGATCCGCTCCGGGGTCATCAGCTCGGAGATGATGGAGGGGAAGGAGATATCGTGCTGGCCGTTGATCTGGGTCAGGGTAACGATATCAATGTTTTCAATCACTTCTGCCAGCTGGTCGTCAGACATGGTCTTGGCGATCAGCTCGAACTTCTCGCTGGCCTGCTTCGGCTCGATGACGGCCAGCTCTTTGATCTCGATGGCGGTAATTTCTATCAGACTGTTGCTCATGCCTTGCCCCAATTAGAAACGGACTTCGTCGTACATATCCTGATCGCCGTCGTCATCACCATAGCGGTCACTGCCGCCATGGTAGTCGGCGTCGGCATCTTCCCCGTCTTCCTCTTCTTCGTCGCGCAGCTCGTAGTCGTCATCGCCGCGGTGGCTGCCGCGCGGCAGCGGGTTGTCGAGCAGGAACAGCACGGCGCAGGCTTCCATCAGCTGATCTTCGCTCTGGGCCCGCACCGCCTTGACCAGCGGCAGGGCGGCGTTGTTGAAGCCGACGCTTACCTTGAACTCGTCCCAGCTCGGCTGCTCGCCGCTGGTGAGCCACTTGTTCCACTGCCCCTTGGCCTTGGGGGGGAACTGCACCCGGCCATAGAGGGCGAGCGGCAGATATTCGGGCATGAACTCCAGCATGCTCATGTCGGCCAGCAGCAGGGCCTTCATCTGGTCGGTGAACTGCTCGAGCCCCTTGGGGTCGTCCTGATCCCGGTAGGATTCGATATTCTCGCTGGCATCGCTTTGCAGGGCCTTGAGCCGTGCCTGGTCCCATTTTTTTTGCATAGTCGCTCTTCTTGCCTGGTGGCTCAGGGGTAGAACTGGTCCCACATTTCCTGCATGGCAGCAGCGGGATCGGTCACGATGACGTTGTTGAAATCCTTGATGAAGGCGGCCCGCTGTTTCGGATCGGACAGCACTTCATAAGCCTGCTTTACCTGGTGCAGCTTGAGGGCTGCCTGCTCTTTCTCTTCTTCGCTCGCCCCGTGCAGTTTGTCGGGGTGGTACTGGTTCGACAGCCGACGATAGGCTTTTTTGATGTCGTTTTCACTGGCGTTGGACTTGACGCCCAACACCCGGAAGTAGTTGTTCATGACGGATCCTGCCTCACTGGCATCGTGGAATTGACCCTGCGCTGGCCTGGCGGCGGGGATCTTGGCAAACCAGGCTCGGCAAAAACCCGACATTTTAACGCAAACAGGCCGCCATCGCCATGAATAGGAAGAAAAGTAACCAGTGGGAGGCGCGGTAGGTACACCTTGCGATCTGCCTCCCGGTAGGGGGTGGCACCGGGGCTACACTACAGGAGGCGCCGGGCGTTGCCCTGGCGATCTTCAGCAGGCCTCGGCCGGGCCGAGACCCTTACTAAGGAATGGACAGCCATGCTCAAATTTTATCTTCTGCCAATGGTACTGCTGGGCGGCCTTGCCATCGCCGCCGATGAGAGCATCGACGAGCCCTTGATGTTCATCAAGGGGGACATCACCAAGGCCCAGTTCATGGAAAGAGCCGAGCAGCGTTTCGCCCGGCAGGACACCGACAAGGATGGCACCCTGTCGGTGGCCGAGAGAGAGGCCGCCATGGCCAAGATGCACGAGGCGATGCAGCAGTCCGGCCAGGCCATGCCGGGCAAGATGGGAAACATGGGCAACATGAGGCCGATGCAGGACACGACCAAGGCGCAGTTCATGGCGCGCCATGAGGCCCTCTTCACCCGGATGGACAAGAACGGGGACGGGGTACTCGACGAGGCCGAGCGGGCCAGCGCCAGGGGGCGGCTCGGTCAGGGCGCCATGGCGCCCACGAAATAGGCTTGTCAGCTTTCAGATGAAAAAGAGCCCGGTCGTGATACCGGGCTCTTTGCATACATTGCTGGGCTGACTGGATTACCAGCCGGCCCACAGCAGGCGGGCCTTGAGCCCGAGCCACGAGCTCCAGCCGGTGGTGCTGCTCACCAGCGTCCCATCCTTGATGACGAGGAAGGTGGGGGTGACCCCCACCTGCCAGCGGGCGGCCAGATCTCCCCGCTCATCGTTGTGGGTGGGAAAGGCGAGCCCCTTCTTCGCCATCCCGGCGCGCAACTGCTCATCGCTGCCGGAGCGCAGCGCCACCGTCAGCACGTTCTCTCCCTCCTGCCACAGGCTCTCCACGGTCGGCGTGGTGAAGCGGCACACCCCGCACCAGCTGGCCCAGTAGTAGACCAGCAGCGGCTTGCCGCGGCTCTGCTCGGCCAGACTGGTGATGGTGCCATCCTGCAGGGTGAAGGGGGCCTCCATGGCCCCCGCCGGCAGGGTTGGGCTGCGCCACAGATCCAGCAGGGTGGAGATGACCAGCGCCATCAGCAGCAGCCAGAGCGCCTCCTTGCCCCAACGGCGCCAGCGGGGGGCCTTTACGACTGCATCCTCCGCCATGGCTTAGCTCCGCTTGGCCAGCTCGGCCTTCACCAGCTGCTCCAGCTCGTCATAGGGGAGGGCGCCCGGCACCAGCTGGTTGCCGATGAGCGTCGCCGGGGTGCCCTGCACGCCAAGGAGCGTGCCGATGCGCAGGCTGTTGCGCAGCTCCTCGGTGGCCTTGGCATCGGGCTTGAGGGCCGTGTTACCGGTGGCCGCCAGCGCCTTGTTGATGTCCGCCTCGGTCAGCATCCCCTGCTTGCTCATCAGCTTGTCGTGCAGGGCGAGGAAGCGGGCCGGATCCTGTTGCCATAGGGTGAGGCTGTACTGGGCCGCCTTGGCCGAGCTCTGCCCCTTGAACGGCAGCAGCTTGACCACCAGCCCCAGATCGTCCGGATAGGCCTCGAGCAGCTTGGTCAGGCGGGGATCGAACTGCTTGCAGTAGGGGCAGTTGTAGTCGGTGAACAGCACCAGGGTCAGCTTGGGATTCTTGGCGCCCAGGCGCGGGCTGGTGGCACTGTTGAACAGCACATCCTGATTGCCCTTGATGAAGTTGCCGAGCTGGGCCTCCTGGGCCGCGGCGTTCTGCTTCTCCCAGGATTCGGCCGCCTCGTCGAGGATCTTGGGGTTGGCGACCAGGGTCTCGCGAATGAGCTCCTTGATGCGCGCCTCCTGCTCCGGGGTGAAGGGCGCCGCCTGCAGCAAGGGGGCGCAGAGGGTGCTGGCAAGCAGGGCGGTGCAGAGGGTCAGGGTGCGCAGTTTCAGAGTACGCAGGGTCATGGGATTCTCCTTAAAAATGGGGGGCATCGGCCTGGACGAGGCCGGCCTGATGCAACACGTCGAGCAAGTCGGCCTTGTCCAGCAGGGGTGAGAGGATCTCTCCCTCTGGCAGGCCGGGCCCGTAGATCTGGTTGAAGGGCACGGCGGCCGCGCCGCGCTGGCGCAGGAAGGCAGAGATGGCATCGCTCGGCCGGCTCCAGTCGCCACGCAGGGCCACCACGTCCGGAGCCGTCAGGGCGCTCTGCACCTCGTCACGCAGCAGCACGTTGTACTTGTTGGCCTTGCAGGTGACGCACCAGTCGGCGGTGACGTCGACGAAGACCCGCTTGCGCTGGGCCAGCGCATCGACGATGGCCTGCTCGGAGAGCGGTTGCCAGGCGATGCGATCGACCCTGCCCGACCCCTGCGCCGTGAGGGCGCCCCCCAACAGCAGGGCGCCGCCGATGAGGGCCGAGAGGGAGAGGGCCAGCGTGAAACCGCGCATGCCATAACGCCAGATGATGCCAATCAGCAGCACCAGCAGCATGGCGGCCATCAGCCAGCCGGTGGCCGTGCTGCCCAGATGGTTGCCGAGCAGGCTCGCCAGCCAGAGGCTGGAGCCCAGCATCATCAGCCCGAGCAGGATGCGCAGCCGCCCCATCCAGCGGCCCGGTTTGGGCAGCCAGAGGGCGAGGCGCGGCAGGGCCGCCACCAGCAGCCAGGGCAGGCTCATGCCAAGGCCGAGCGCCGTGAAGATGAGCCAGAGCTGGGCGAGGGGTGCCGCCAGCGCAAAGGCTACCGCGGTGCCGAGGAAGGGGGCCGAGCAGGGGGTGGCCAGCAGGGTGGCGAAGCTCCCTTGCAGGAAGTGGCCACCGAGCCCCTTGCCGCCGCTGGTGGCGAGGCGAGTGCTGAGATTGCTGGGCAGGCGGATTTCGAACAGCCCCAGCAGGTTGGCGCAAAACAGCAGGGTCACCGCCACCATGAAGCCGATGAAACCGGCGCTCTGGAACTGGATCCCCCAGCCGACGGCGCCCTGAGTCGCGCGCAGCAGGCTGTTCATGGCCGCCAGCACCCAGAAGGAGGCAATGATCCCGGCACTGGCGGCGAGGAACTGCTTGCGCACCTGTCGCTGTTCGCGCGCCTGCTGTTGCAGCACGGTGCCCAGTTTCAGGGCCAGCACCGGCAGCACGCAGGGCATCAGGTTGAGGATGAGGCCGCCGAGCAGCGCCGCCCCCAGCAGCCATATGAGAGGCTGGCCTGGGGCCGGCAGGGCGAGAGGCCCGGCGATGGTGGCGCTGGTCTGCCAGGCCTCATCACCGCTGCCGAGCAACAGGCCGAGGGATTGGCCACGCAAGTCAGGGGCATCCCCCTGCCAGCCGTCGCTGACCGGCACCCGGGCGATCAGGGTGTTGCCGCTCACCTCGAGCGCGGGCTTGCCGAACTCGGCCCCCTCCAGCGCATCGATGAAGAGCGCTGGCACCTGCCAGCCCTCTGCCCGCTCGGCGCGCAGCTGCAGCTGGTTGTGCTGGTAGCCGAGCTCGACCCGGGTATCGGTGGGCAGCGTTTGCGGCAAGGTACTCATGGCCTGGGCCCAGGCGAAGTCGAAACCGGCCGGCGCCTGCCCATCCGCCGCCAGGGTGAAGGGGTAGTCGGTCAGGATGCAGACGTTGCTGCAGGTGGAGAGGCGCAAGGTGCCCTTGAGTGGCTGCCCGGCGGGGGAGTCCAGGCTCAGGGGGAAGCGCACCTGTTGCTGATAGCCCTGGGTGCTGAGCCCGGCCACCTCGAAGGGGCGCGGCGTGGGCCAGTGCCACTGGAAGTTGCCGACCGGCTGCTCCCACAGGATCTGGGGCGCTATGCCCCCTTCACCCGGGCTGCGCCAGTAGGTTTTCCAGCCGGACTCGAGGGCCACCTCGAGCAGGATGCGGGTCTGGTCAGGGACGCTGCGGTCGGCTTGCAGCCTGACCTTGGCGTGATCGTTCTGGGGGCTGGTGAGCCAGCCCGTATCGCTGGCCAATCCAGTGGATTGCCACAGCAGGCAGCCCAGCAGCAGGCTCGCCTTGAAGAGAGTTGACATAGATGTTGTCTCGCAAAAAATGAATGACAGCAGGCTGAAAAAGCGCGGCTGAACTCATTCCCGCCAGACACAGAGGGTGAGGTGAAGTCGTCGTTCGGGAGGCGAAACGGCCCGTGGCGGCGGCAGTGGCGGCGTGTAGCGCCAGAGCGGGGCCAGCAGGGCGATGAGCAGGGCCACCGCAAAGAACAGCTGCTCGAGGCAGAGCAGGGTGGTGGCACTCAGCCACTTGCCGTTGAGCTGGCAGCTGTTGGGCTGCACACTGGTGGGCTTGGCCTTGTCGGCCTGGTCGTCGGCCGCGGCAAACTGGGGCAGGGCCTGACAGCTGATGGCGTGATCGAGCCGGGCCAGCCGGGCCAGCGGCTGGGCAGCGCAATTGAGCACCAGCAGGCAGACCAGCAGCAGGAGTCGTTTCGCCACGCGTTGTTGGTGAATCATGCTCGCCCCGTTCATCAAGATGGCCACATCCTAACGGCCAATGCCGGGTGGAGCAAGCCGCTGTCCGTTTTATGGCTCAGGGGAGAGTGGAGAAGGGTGGTCGGTTCTGTCTGGCGAACGCTTGTTCGCTAAAAGGGGGACCAGTATACTGCGCCGAGTCAAAATCCGAGGTGTTCGATGCTCAAAATTGCCCGTGTGCTGCTGCTTGGTCTGCTGCTCATTTTCTGGTTCCTGTTCGGTCTGCTGCTGTGCCTGGTGCGTCCGCGCCATCCCAACAACGTCTATGTCTTTGCCCGCATGTATCACGCCGTCTGTCCGCTCATCGGCCTCAAGGTCCGGGTGACGGTGGCCGACGAGGTCAAATCGGTGGGACCGGCCGTCTACGTCTGCAACCACCAGAGCAACTACGACATCTTCACCGTGACCGGCGCGGTGCAGCCCGGCGTGGTGGCGGTGGGCAAGAAGAGCCTGCTGTGGCTGCCCTTCTTCGGCCTCATCTTCTGGCTCTCCGGCAACGTGCTGATCGACCGCTCCAACCGCTCCCGTGCCATCGGCACCATAGGCCAGGTGGTGGATCGCATCAAGAATCGCGGCACCTCCATCTGGATGTTCCCGGAGGGGACCCGCTCCAAGGGGCGCGGACTGCTGCCGTTCAAGGCGGGAGCCTTCCATACCGCGGTACAGGCCGAGGTGCCGGTGGTGCCCATCGTCTGCTCCAGCTACTTCGGCCAGATCGATCTCAACCGCTGGGACAACGGCGAGGTGCTGCTGGAAGTGATGGCCCCTGTCTGCAGCAAGGAGCACGGCGCCGCCGGCATCCGCGAGCTGTCCGAAATTTGCCGCAGCCGGATGGAGGCCAAGCTGGTCGAACTGGACAGCAAGCTCGGCCATACCCGCGCCGCCTGAGTACGCCGCTGATTGCATGAGGGAGCCGTTGGCTCCCTTTTTTATTGGTGAAAATCACCACTAGATCGGTATTTTTCGCCACTAAGACGGTGTTGAAAATACCTGATAAAACCTCATCTATATGTAAGTAAAGGAAAAATCATTTTGGCACGGCTCTTGTAATGTTATGGGAAGAGATAGCCATCCCATCAACAAGGAGCCAGACCATGAGCGTATTTAGCCGCCTGACCGACGTGATCAATGCCAACCTGCACAGCCTGCTCGACAAGAGCGAAGAGCCGGAGAAGATGCTGCGGCTGATGATTGAAGAGATGGAACAGGTCCAGGTCGAGATGAGAACCCAGGCCGCCCGCGTCATCGCCGAACAGAAGCAGCTGGAGCGCCATCAGCAGGCGTTGCAACACCAGATCCTGGAGTGGTCGGCCAAGGCCGAGCTCGCCATCCAGAAGGGGCGCGAGGATCTGGCCCGGGCCGCGCTGACCGAGAAGCTGGCCGAGGTCAAAAAGTGTGAGCAGCTGGAGCAGGACAAGGCGCGGGTCGCCGAGGTGCTGGCCCAGCTCACCGCTGACAGCGAGCGGCTGGCTGCCAAGCTGACCGAGGCGCGTGAGAAGCAGAAGCTGCTGACCCTGCGTGAGCAGACCGCCCACAGCCGGCTGCGGGCCCGTGCCCAGGTGGACAACCAGCGCATGCACGAGCTGATGGCCCGTTTTGACGGCTTTCAGGGTCGGGTCGATCAGCTGGAAGCTCAGCTGGAGGCGGCAACCCTGGGGCAGAACCCCTCGCTGGAGGCCCAGTTCCGCGAGCTGGAGCTGAACGACGAGATTGAACGGGAACTGGCCCGCCTCAAGGGTCAAAAGGTGGAGGCATAACCATGACGCCCTGGCCGAAGGATCTTGCCCATCGCAAGCTGACCGGAGTCTGCGCCGGCATCGCCAATGGGCTGGGGCTCTCCAGGGTGACGGTGCGGGTCGCGGCCCTGATGGCGCTGATCCTGATGCCGCCCCTGGCCCTGGCCATCTATCTGCTGGCGGTACTGATCATGCCGCCCCGTCGTGAATTGAAGCGTTGGCTGGATTGACCCCGGGTCATCTGGCCGCATCAACCCAGTGAGGAGCACAACATGCTGGAATTTATCGTCTTGATGCTGGTCTTGGTCGGCATGGCGCTGGCCGGATTCACCGTGCTGGCCATGTTGCTGGTGAGCGGCGTCTTCGTGCTGTTTGGCGCGTTGGCCGGCATGTTTGCCCTCATCATCAAGCTGGCGCCCTGGTTGCTGGTGCTGCTGGTGGTGTGCTGGTTCATCAGCAGTCGGCGCAAGCAGGCCAATACCTACCGTTGACACTCCCTGTTATCGGATCCTTCCTTGGTCGCTGCGTGCAGCGGCCTTTTTTGTGTCTGCTGTTCAGCCGCCAGCACAAGCTGGTTAATCAACCTGCTGTTGACCCTCCCTTTTATCGGATCCTTCCCTGGTCGCTGCATGCAGCGGCCTTTTTTGTGGCCGGGCGGCGGCCAGCCATGATTCGCTGCAGGCAAGCCAGCGCTCCGGCTGGCTGATCAGCTGCTCCTTGAAGGCCTTGCTCTGCTGCTTGAGTCGGTATTCGAGGCGCAGCGCCATGCCTTTCTCACCGACGGCCTGCTGCCACGCCAGGGTCAGTGGCCCCTTGCCGCGCAGGGCGCGGGCTCCCTTGCCACTCTGGTGCTGGCGCAGGCGGCGAGCCGGATCTGTGCTGATCCCGGTATAGAGCAGGCCGCTGGCGGTGCGCACCATGTAGATAAACCAGTGGCGGGTGGGCGGGCTGGCAGCCGGTTCGGCGCCGCTAGGGGGTTTTCTCATTCGATCTCTCTGTGCCACACTCAAGAGCAGCCCAAGGAGGTGCGATGCGAGCATGGTGGTGGTTGTGGTGTCTGCTGTCGATATCGGCTCATGGCGAGACGCTGCGTCTCTACGACTATCATCAGCACCCCCCCTTCATGACCGGGGAGCAGAGCGGTCTGAGCCGGGATCTGGTCAAGTATCTCAATGAAAAGCTTGGCGGAGAACCCAAGCTGGAACTTTGGCTGGTGAATCGGGCCAGACTGGCGCTGGAGATGTCGGATCCTAGCTTTGATGGTCTGGTGGCCTGGGTCAATCCCGCCTGGGTGGGGGATCCCCAGCGCGAGCGCTACCTCTGGACCTTTCCCATCATGCGCGATACCAACGAGCTCATCTCGAGTGCCGACAGACCGGTCACCTATCGTGGGCCTGACTCGCTCAAGGGGATGACCTTCGGCGGTATCGAGGGGTACCACTATCAGGGGATCGACGAGGCGTCGGCCAGAGGCGATCTGGTGCGGGTGGATGCCAAGAAGGTCAAGACCAACTTCAGCCTGCTGGTGCGCGGCCGCATCGACGTGACGCTGGTGCCGGGCTCGGCGCTCACCTTCTTTACTCACGACCCCGCCTTCGAGGGCAAGCTGTTCGTCTCGCCCTTCGCCCAGTCCAGCTATACCCGTCACATACTGTTGCCCAAATCCCGCAGCGATCTGCATGACAGGCTGAACGACATCGCCGAGCAGATGGACCGGGATCCCAAGTGGCACGCCATCCTGGAGTCCTACCGCGGCAGACCCTGAGCGTCGGCGTTGCGGCGCAGATGGCGCCCGAGCCTGTGCAGCGGCAGCAGGCTCACCAGCAGGCCGGCCCAGACGAAGGCAAACCCCACCGATTTCACCGGATCCGGCGTCTCGCCAAACCAGAAGATGGCGAGCAGGAAGGCGAGGCTGGGCTCGATATATTGCAGCAGACCCACCGTGCTCATGCGGGTGCGCATCATGCCATAGCAGAACAGCCCCACCGGCAGCAGGGTGGCGGGGGCACTGCCCATCAGCAGCAGTCGCTCGGTCCAGTCACCGGCCATAAATTGGCTGGCGCCGCTCACCGCCAGAGCGCCGATGATCAGCAGGGCGACGGGCAGCTGCACCAGCGCCTCGAGGTAGAGGCTGACGCCGGCGTCATAGTGCACCTTCTTCTTGAGCAGGCCATAGAGGGCGAAGTTGGCCCCCATGACCAGGGAGAACCAGGGCAGCTGGCCGTAAGAAAAGAGCATGTAGGCCAGCCCCGCCAGGGCTAGCGCCACCGCCAGGTGTTTTTGCGGGGTGAGCTTCTCTTTGAGGAACAACACGGCGAAGACGATGTTGAACAGTGGCGTCATGAAGAAGGCGAGGCTGGTGGCCAGCACCTGACCGGTGGTGAGGCACCAGGTGAACATACACCAGCTGATGGACATGACGGGGCCGGCCAGCAGGATGAGGCCGAGCTGGCGCGGTTCGCTGCGCAGCCGCGCCCAGGGCACCCGGTAGCCGACGAGGAGGAACAGGACCCCCAGCAGCACCGCCGACCAGAGTACCCGGTGGGAGAGCAGCTCCCACATGTTGACCGCAGGCATGAACTGGTAATAGAGGGGCAGCATGCCCCACAGCACGAATGAGAGGGCCGCGCTGCCGGTGCCCATCCAGTTCTTCATCTC
This sequence comes from Aeromonas sp. FDAARGOS 1408, assembly GCF_019048665.1. Classification (NCBI taxonomy): domain Bacteria; kingdom Pseudomonadati; phylum Pseudomonadota; class Gammaproteobacteria; order Aeromonadales; family Aeromonadaceae; genus Aeromonas; species Aeromonas sp. FDAARGOS 1408. The sequence goes on from NZ_CP077394.1 coordinate 4,805,552, forward strand.
GCTCCGTTTATTAAATTAAACAAATGTGGCTGCATAATAAGTATCTGCTGAATCTTTCACAAGCAGGATCCGGCGGAAAACTCTGCTACTATCGGGCCCATGAACCGACTCGACAGTTTGTTTGCACAGATCCGTGCCTGCCGCCTGTGCGAGGCACACTTGCCGCTCGGGCCCAGACCGGTGATCCGTGGCAGTGAGCACGCCCGCCTGCTGATCATCGGCCAGGCGCCCGGCACCCGGGTGCATGCCAGCGGCATCCCCTGGGACGATCCCTCCGGCGATCGCCTGCGCCAGTGGCTCGGAGTGGACAAGACCACCTTCTACGATGAATCCCGCATCGCCATCATGCCGATGGGGCTCTGTTACCCCGGCAAGGGCAAGTCGGGGGATCTGCCGCCGCGCCCCGAATGTGCCCCCACCTGGCACGACAAGGTATTGATGCTGCTGCCCAACATCGAGCTGACCCTGCTCATCGGCCAGTATGCGCAAGGCCACTACCTGCGGGATGCGGCGAAGGGGTCGCTGACCGAGACGGTGCGCAGCTGGGCGAACTACGGTCCGGCCTGGTTGCCACTGCCACACCCGTCCCCGCGCAACACCTTCTGGCTCCAGAAGAACCCCTGGTTCGAGCAGGATGTGATCCCCCATCTGCAACAAAGGGTCGCCCCGCTGCTGGGGTGACCCTGGTTGGCTAGAGCGCCGGTTCGGCCTGTGGTTTGGGCTTGCTGCGGGCCATGGCGATGAGCGGAAGTATGATGCACAGGCACCCCAGCAGCAGCGGCAGGCCCGGCTGCTCGTCAAACAGCCATACCCCGATGGCGACCGCCATCAGCAGGCCGGTGTACTCAGCTGAGGCGATCTTGCTCGCCTCCGCCTTGCGGTAGGCCACCACGCACAACCCTGCATAGACCATGATCAGCGCCGAAGAGCCAAAGGCGGGCCACCACATCTGCCACTGCCAGTCGCCCCCTTCCCACCAGGCCAGCGCCAGGATGAAGGGCATGCTCAGCACGTTGGTAAAGAACAGGGTCTGGGCGATGGGCTGCTGGAGCGGGATCCGCTTGATCAGCAGATTGTTGAGCGCCATGGAGAGCGCCACCCCGAGAGCGGCCAGCGCCGCCCAGTTCACCTCGGTGGGGCGCAGCACGATCAGCACCCCGACAAAGCCGATGAAGGCGGTCAGCACCTTCTGGCGCGAGATCGCTTCCCCTGCCAGCCACACCGCCAGCGGCACCATCATCAGAGGCGCCGCATAGAAGAGGGCGTTGGCGGTGGCCAGCGGCAGCCGGGTGAGGGCGATCACCATCAGGCAGACGCCGATGGCCCAGATATGGGCGCGCAGCAGGTGCCACTTGAGCGCCACCGGCGGGTTGCGACGCCATGACCAGAGCAGCCAGGGGGTCAGCAGGATGGCGGCGGAGAGCTGGCGGAAGAAGACAAACTGAAATACCGGCTGATCCGGTTCCAGCACCTTGACCAGCGCGTCGGAAAAGACCGCCACCATATTGCCCAGCACCAGATAAAGAATGCCGATCCCCACTGCGTTCATGCTACCTCCTGCGTCAGATGAGGGAAGGGTAGCCCGCGCTTCGTTATCCAGTAAAATGATAAAAAATCACCATGCATGAGAATTTTGGATAATGAAGCTGCCTCCCCTGCGCGCCGTTCAATACTTCGAAGTGGTTGCCCGCCTGCTCAGTTTTTCTCGCGCGGCCCTTGAGCTGAACGTCAGCCAGAGCGCGGTCAGCCATCAGATCCGCCTGCTGGAGGATTTTCTGGGGGAACGGCTGCTGCTGCGTCAGGGTCGGCTGCTGTCGCTGACGGCGCAGGGCGAGGTCTATTTCGAGGGGATCTCCGCCGGGCTCGGCCAGATTGCCCAGAGCAGCGAGCAACTGCGCGGCGGTGGCGAGATGCGGCTGCGGCTCGCGGTCTACAGCTCGTTTGCGGTGAAGTGGCTGATCCCGCGCCTGGCTGGGCTGCGCCAGCTCTACCCCGAGCTGGATCTCAGCCTGGAGATGGTGGCGGAGGATCCTGAACTCTCCGATCGGGTGGCGGACTGCTTCATCACCGTCTCGCCCCACGGTCGGGGCTATTGTCATGATCTCATCTACCGGGAGCGGCTTTTCCCGGTCTGCAGTCGCCGCTTGCTGCAGCAGGTGGAGGGGGAGTGGCCGGACGCCATCTGGCAACTGCCACTGCTGTCGGTGCAGTCCATCTACAAGGCGCGGGGAGAGGATTGGCAGCGTTGGGCCAAGGCCGGGGGACTGGTGATCCCGGCGGAGGCGCGGATGCACCACTTCAGCCATGTGTTGCTGGCGATGGAGGCCGCAGCCTGGGATCAGGGGGTGGCATTCGTGAACGACTACATGCTGCGACCGGATGATCCCCAGCTGGTGGCCTTGCCGGTACACCAGCTGGAGACGGGGGATGCTTTCTACTTCACCTGCAAGCGCTCGCGGGCCCATGAGCCCGCCATCAGCCGGCTGCGCCAATGGCTGATGATGGAGACACGCCAGAGCATGCCCCTCTAGGCTCAGGCTTTCTTGAACTGGCTCAATACGAACAGGCTGGTGGCGCAGACCACCACCGACGGGCTGGGATGTGGAGTGACCTGATTACAAGGATCAGGCCACTTTAGGCTTAGGCTTTCTTGAACTGGCTTAATACGAACAGGCTGGTGGCGCAGACCACGACAGACGGGCCTGCCGGCGTGTCCTGATACCAGGAGAGCAACAGCCCGCCGAGTACGGCAAGGCAGCCGATGAGCGCGGCGAAGCCGGCCATCTGCTCCGGTGTCCGGCTGAAGCGGCGGGCGGTTGCCGCAGGGATGATCAATAAGGAGGTGATGATCAGCGCCCCGACGAACTTCATCGCCACCGCGATCACCAATCCGATCAGCAGCATCAGCACGCAGCGCAGCACATCGACCCTCACCCCTTCCACCCGGGCCAGCTCTTCCGAGATGGTCATGGAGAGCAGGGGATCCCACAGCCGCCACAGGGTGAGCAGCACCAGGGCGCCGCCGCCGTAGATCCAGAGCAAGTCCATCGGCTGCACCGAGAGCAGGTCGCCGAACAGGTAGGCCATCAGATCCACCCGCACGTTGTCCATGAAGCTCAGGGTGACCAGACCGAGCGACAGGGCGCTGTGGGCCAGGATGCCGAGCAGGGTATCGGTGGCCACCTGCTGGTTGCGGCTCATGATCACCAGCAGCATGGCCATGGCGAGGCAGCAGACCACCACCGCCAGGGTCAGATCCACCTGCAGCAGGATGCCGAGCGCGATGCCGAACAGGCAGGCGTGGGAGAGGGTGTCGCCAAAATAGGCCATCTTGCGCCACACCACGAAACTGCCGAGGGGGCCGGCCAGCAGGGCGATGCCAAGGCCGGCCGCGAGGGCGTATAACAGAAAGCTGTCCACTTGATGATCCTGTCGGGTACGTTATTGATTGCGGGAGGGCAGGCGAATGACGGGGGCCTGCGGTTCATGATGATGGTGTTCGCCATCGCAGTGGTGATGGTGGGTGTAGACCGCCAGCACCTCCTGCTCCGGTCGGCCGAACAGGCGGGCAAACTCGGGGTGGCGCGCCACGCTCTCCGGTTCGCCGTGACAGCAGACGTGGCGATTGAGACAGATCACCTCGTGGGTGCTGGCCATCACCAGATGCAGATCGTGGGAGACCATCAGCACGGCGCAGTTGAACTCGGCGGCCAGCTGGCTGATGAGGGCGTAGAGCTCGATCTGGCCGTTGATGTCCACCCCTTGCACCGGTTCGTCCAGCACCAGCAGCTCGGGCTTGACCAGCAGGGCGCGGGCCAGCAGCACCCGCTGCATTTCGCCGCCGGAGAGCTTCTGCATCCGGTTGTCCAACAGATCTTCCGCGCCGACCCGGCTTAGTGCCTCCTCGATGGATAGGCGGCCATTCTTGCCAAGCTGCAGGAAGCGGCGCACCGTCAGCGGCAGGGTGGGATCCAGATAGAGGCGCTGGGGCACATAGCCGACCCGCAGGTCGCGGCTGCGGGTGATTTGGCCTGAATCTGGCGTGAGCAGACCCAGCACCAGCTTGCTCAGGGTGCTCTTGCCCGCCCCGTTGGGGCCGACCAGGGTAGTGATTTTGCCTTTGTTCAGGGTAAAGGAGACCTTGTCGAGCACGAGTCGTCCATCAAATGAAAGACAGACCTCTTTCAGCTCCACCAGTTGGGTCATGACAGCTCCGGGGTTTACAGCCTGTGAGAGTTATAATATAACAATAACGTTGGTTTGTTATATTATCACACACACACTTCCTGACGAGATCTCTATGCGAATTCTTGCCCTGATCACTGCCCTGCTGGCGGTGAGTCTGCCTGTCCGCGCCCTCGAGGTGCTGACCACCATCAAGCCGCTGGGTTTCATCGCCGCTGCCATCACCGACGGCGTGAGCGAGCCCAAGGTGTTGCTGCCGACTGGCGCTTCGCCCCACGATTTCTCCCTGCGCCCCTCCGATATTCGCAGCATCAACGAGGCCGATCTGGTGGTGTGGGTCGGCCCCGAGCTGGAAGGTTTCATGGCCAAGCCGCTGGCCAAACATCCCCATGTGCTGACCCTGACCCGGGTGGAAGGGATGCCGCTGTTTGACTACAGCAAGCAGGCCGGTCATGAAGAGCACGCCGACGAGGCGCATGAAGGCCATGACCACGACGGTCATGAGGGGCACCACCACGAGGGCGTCGACCCCCACATCTGGCTGGGGCCGACCCAGGCGCTGGTCATCGCCAAAGCCCTGAGCGAGACGCTGAGCGCCCAGGATCCGGCCAATGCCGAGCGTTATCGCGCCAACCTGCTGGCGTTCAAGGCCAAGGTGGAGGCCAAGGACAAGGTGATTGCCGAGCAGATGAAGGCGGTGAATCAGAAGGGCTACTTCGTGTTTCATGAAGCCTATGGCTACTGGGAGCGCCACTATGGCATGAGCTCTAAGGGCCACTTCACCGTGAGCCCAGAGCGACGCCCTGGTGCCAAGACTCTGGTGGAGATCCGCAAGGCGCTGGAAGAGAAGAAAGCGAGCTGCATCTATGCCGAGCCGCAGTTCTCGCCGGCGGTGATCGAGTCGGTCGCCCGCAATACTGGCGCCAAGGTGCTGCTGCTGGATGAAGTGGGTGAACAGGTGCCGCTCGGCCCGGATGGCTATCCCCGCTTCATGCAGCAGCTGGCCGACGCCTTCGCCGAGTGCCGTTGACCGCGTCGAAGCGCCCGCGTGCCCGCCACTGGGGCAGCCAGGGGCAACTATACTGACCTCCAGCATCTGACAGGGAGTGTCTGGTATGAAATGGCTGCTCGTTCCCACCTACACGTTGGCGCTCTGCTGTGCCAGCGTGCAGGCTTCCCGCCTCTCCGAATACATGGTCAGCCCTGCACTGCAGGCAAAATTGCAGGAGGTCTATGGCGGTCGGGCCCTCCAGCGGGCGGAGGCCTTCTCACGTCTGCTGACGCCAAGGGCCGGCACCACGGATCAGCAGAAGATCGAGCTGGTGAACAACTATTTCAACAACCTGACCTACAGCGATGATCCCAGGTTGTGGGGAGAAGCGGATTACTGGGCCAACCCGCTGGAGTTTATCGGTGCCCGTGGCGGTGACTGCGAGGATTACAGCATCTCCAAGTACTACACATTGATGGAGCTTGGGGTGGACGAGAAGAAGCTGCGGCTGGCTTACGTCAAGGCAGTCAAGTACAATCAGTTCCATATGGTGACGCTCTACTTCGCGACCCCCAAGTCGGATCCGCTGGTGCTCGACAACATCAACAACCGGATCCTGCCCGGCAGCAAGCGGACCGATCTTATCCCCGTCTACAGTTTTGATGCCAAGAGCATCTGGATCATGAAGTCACGCCGGGAAGGGACCCTGGCGGGCAGTGCCGACAGGCTGGCGCAGTGGACTTCGATGAAGACCCGCTTCTCCAGCGAGCAGTTGCGCTCCCCCCGCCGTCAGCTATAGCTTGCCCGCCGCTTTCAACTCCTCGAAATATTTTGCCGCTCCCGGATGCTGTTCGATGCTCAGCACCGGGCCGGTTTTATTGCGCGCCTGGTGAAACAGGTTGGCGTAACCGTAGGTTTGCTCATTGAACTTGGTTTGCTGGGCCAGCATGGCCCGGGTCAGGCGGTAAACGTCGGCCTGTGGCGTGCTGGCGGTGGTTACCAGGGTGGCGGCGATGGCAAAGGTCGGCGTCGCCTTGAGGTTGCCCGGATAGATACGCGCAGGGATCTGGCTGCGTTGGTAATACATGACCCCCTTGAGCAGCTGATCCCGGGTTGCCCCCTCGATCGGCAGGAAACGCACGGGGCAGCGTTTGGCGGTATCCAGCACGATGCGGTTGGGGTGACCCATCACCAGGCCATAGGCGTCGATCTGTTTGCTGCACAGGGACTCGGCCAGATTGGCCACGCTCTTGAGATCGAGATCCTGCTCCTTGGCGCCCAGCACGTTGAACAGGGCGAGCGCCGTCTGGCGGGTACCAGAACTCTTGAGCCCCATGTCGATGGGGGCCAGCTTGAGTTGCTCCAGGCTGGTGATGTCGCCGTCGGCCCTCACCACTATGGTAAAGGGCTCGGCGTGAGTGGCGAAGATGGCCCTGAGCTCTGGCTGCGGCTGACTGGCATACGGACCCAGGCCCTTACTGGCCTGATAGAGCCAGTCCGACTGCACCAGCGCATAGCTTGTCTCGCCGCTTTTCAGTTGGCGCAGATTTTCGATGGAGCCCGAGGTCGCCTGCGGCTTGCACTGCAGTCCGGCATCGCTCTTGTTGGCGAGCCGGCAGAACTCTTTGGCGATCTGGTGATAGATCCCCTGTTCACCGCCGGTGGCTATGGTGGTGGGGTTGGCCAGCAGCGGCAGTGGCCACAGCAGGGCGAGCAACAATCCGGTCCTGTTCATCATGCCTCCTTGCCGGCGTAGCCATCGATGCCCCAGTTGCGCAGGGTGTCGATATCCTGCATGTCGCCGGCCTCCGCCAGCAGGGTGTAGCCCGCACTGTGCAGGCACTGGGCCACCAGGTTCCAATAGAGCGGAGCCTGGGTCGGCTGGCAGCTGATGAAAACGGGATTGATGGGGTCGAGCTGATTGAAGGTCTCGTTGGTCATCGGGATGGCGCTGAAGGCCATCTCCACCCCTTGTTCCTGCAAGGCGGCCAGCCGCTCCTGGGCAAGGGGTGGCACATGTTCCTGATCCCAGCGCCAGTCGAGGGTCTTGCCTCTGCCCTTGGCCAGCAGAGGTGCAAATTGAGCCCAGTCGGGGTGGCCGAGCAGGCTGAGCGGCAGCTGCAATCCCTCGACTGCATGGTGCAGCCAGAGATCGAGCAGATGCCGGATCTCGTCCGGTGAACTGTTCAGTGACGGGGTGACTTCCGGAATGAGGCGGCTGTAGAGACGAATGCTGCCCTGGGTCGAGAAGAAGTGTTGCTGCAACAGCCCCTCTCCTGCGCAGGTCAGGGTCTGCAGCGGCTCATTGACCATGGGGATCTGTTTGCCGAGCTGGCTTATCTTGAGCCGCTGCTGCAGCAGATCCCGCTTGCGTTCGGACACCAGCTGGTTGACCGAGCCGGCCAGCTCTTTGAGATCCTGCAGCCAGGGAGCGTCCAGGGTGCCACTGAACTGGCGCTTGCGGATCTTCACCAATTGCAGATTGATCTGCTCGAGCGGGCGCAGCAGCCGTTTGCAGACCCAGGAGATCACCAGGGTGAACACCAGCAGACCTGCCAGCAGGGCCGTGCCGGTACGGCTGATCGCATTCCACAGATGCTGGTAGGCATAGCCCGTGTGCCCTTCCAGGGTGAGGGTGCCCAGCATGCGCCAGCCATCGGTCAGCTCCTGCTCAATTTTTACTGGCGGCATGTCGATAACAGAGGGGAGCCAGGTCGGCACGTTCTGTTGCTCGGTGTGGAAGACCTTCTGAAACAGCACCTGACCATCCGGATCCAGCAGGGTGACCGCGCTGACGAAGCCGCCATCGAACATGGCGTTGACTATGGTCTCGGCCAGTACCTTGTCATCGTTGAGAAGGGTACCTTGCAGCACCAGCCCGAGGGCGGTGATGGCGGTTTCCAGATTGGCAGACATCTGATCGAGGATGGATTGCCGTACCGTGGTGACTTCCAGCATGAACAGCAGGACGGCGCCAATCAGGAACAAAATCAGGATGATTCGATTTAACAGTTTCGCTAACGACATATCCACTCCATGGAAAAGTTATCGCAACATGTTGAAACCTGGGGTCGGAGGTGAGCTGACCCGGCTCTTAAAAATAGGAAAAAATGGTTAAAAAAGACGATCATTTCTGCCCATGAAGGAATGTTATGCATAAAATGTGAGGTTCATGCAGATTGCTATGAACTAATTGTGAGTATTTAGGTCAAACAATCAGTTTTATACGGTTTCATAACAAATAGACTGACCACTAACACCCTTGGATCTAATGACAGGATAGCGGATGAAACGTCTCCGTCCCTTGGTAGCGCAGGCCGCCAATTGGGAACCCCCGGTTCCCCGCAAACACTTTTACGCCATGCTACTGCTGACGGCCATGACGCTGTCGGCGGTAGCCATATTGCCAGCCCCGGGTGACATCCTGGAGCGGCCGCTGCGACTGGAGTTGCCGATCGCCACCAATGGTACCGCAACCAACGAAGACAATACGGACTTCAACGACATCCCGGATCACGAGCTGGTAGAAGCCGCGACACCGGAAGATGACATCCCGGCCGACGCCACCCCCCAGTGGCAGGATTACCGGGTTCGCAATGGCGAGAATCTGACCACCATCTTCAACAACCTGGGTCTCTCCACCACCACCCTCTACAAGGTGCTGGATGCCGACACCAAGAACAATCTTGCACGGCTCAAGCCGGGCCAGACCATCGAGCTGCTGATCGATCAGGACAACATACTGCAGCAGATGAAGATCCGTCTGAACATCAAGCAGACCCTGGTGCTGGAGCGTACCGACGACACCTACAGCGCCAACATGCTCAATGAAGAGGTGGAGTGGCAGAAGAAGAGCTATGACGGCGTCATCAATGGCAGCTTCTACGTGAGTGCCCGCAATGCGGGGATCCCGGCCAACCATATCCAGAAGATTGCCAACCTGTTCCAGTGGCGGCTCAACTTCGCCAAGGATCTGAAAAAGGGTGACAAGTTCAAGGTGCTGGTGCGCCAGGAGACGGTCGAAGGCAAGAGCACAGGCAACACCCAGCTGCTCGGGGTGGAAGTGTTCAGTCAGGGTCAGAACGTCTCCGCCTGGCTGTCCGCAGATGGCAACTACTACGATGGGCAGGGCAACAGTCTGGAGCGCGGTTTCCGCCGTTACCCGACCCACAGCCGCTACCGGGTCAGCTCCAGCTTCAACCCGAATCGCCGTCACCCGATCACCGGCCAGGTGCGGCCTCACGAGGGCACCGACTTTGCTCTGCCGGTTGGCACCCCCGTGATGGCGACCGGTGACGGTGTGGTACTGAAGGCGACCAGCCACCCGCTGGCCGGCACCTATGTGGTGATCAAGCACGGTCGTACCCTGATGACCCGTTACCTGCACCTGAGCAAGCTGCTGGTCAAGCCGGGCCAGAAGGTGAAAATGGGCGACAAGATTGCCCTTTCCGGCAACACGGGTCGCTCCACCGGTGCTCACCTGCACTACGAAGTGCGGATCAACAACCGCCCGGTCGATGCCATGAAGGTCAAGCTGCCGATGGCGGAACCGCTCTCCGGCAAGGAGAAGCGCCAGTTCCTCGCCAAGGTGAAGAGCTATCGCAAGGAGATGGAGGCCGGTTGATGCCTCTCTCGCCGAAATAAAAAGGCCCCGCCACTCTGGCGGGGCCTTTTTATTGGCTGACGGCCATCAATAGCCCTTGTCGAAGTCGATCTTGCCGTCCAGCGGCTGGCCGTCGATGAAGCGGATGTAGTTGCGTACAAAGATCTGGGCCACGTCCTCGGGGAAGCTGTAGGCGCTGTTGTGCGGTGTGACGATGAGGTTGGGCTGGCCCCAGAGCGGGCTGTCGGCGGGCAGCGGCTCCTGCGCGAACACGTCCAGCACCGCCATCCCCAGCTTGCCGGTGCGCAGTGCCGTGAGCAGATCCCCCTCGTGGATGGCGTTGCCGCGTCCCACGTTGAACAGGATGGCCCCCGGCTTGCAGTGCTCGAAACGGGCGGCAGTGAAGAGGTGATGGGTCTCGCGGGTGGCGGGCAGCACGCTGACGATGACGTCGGCCTGCGCCAGCATCTTGTTGAGGGCGGGCAGCTGATATACCTGGTCGAAACCGGCCCGTTCACGGCCACTGCGGCTGACGCCGAGCACCTTCATGCCGAAGTGCTTGCCGGTGTGGGCGATGTGCTGGCCTATGCTGCCGGTGCCCAGGATCAGCAAGGTGCGTCCCTTGAGGCCGTGATAGGGGTGGCTCTGCCACAGCCGCTGCTTCTGCTGTTCCCGGTAGAGGGGGATCTGGCGCATCAGGCTGAGCAGATGACCGAATACGTACTCGCTCATCAGCGGGCCGAAGATGCCGCGCACATTGGTGAGCTGGTAGTCACGGCGGCAGCTGGCATCCAGCAGCACGTCGACCCCGGCGTAGGTGGATTGCAGCCAGCTGAGTTTGCCGGCCTTGGCCAGCAGCGGTTTGGCGCGTGCCGGTTCGGCCATCAGGATGTGGGCCTCGCCGATCACTTTCTCGGCATCGCTCTGGTTGTCGGCTCTCAGAATGCGCAGATGAGGGAGGTGGGCCGCCTTGAGCAGGCGCTCGTAGTGAGCATTGTCCTGGCTGAGCAAAAGAAGGGTACGTTGACTCATACTCTTGTTCCTTATCAGATTTGCGGCGCGGGAGAGAGGCCGCTCTGCCTTCATCTTACCCGAGTTGACCGGCCAACATAGCCGACCAGGCCGCTTTTTCGTTTTCGCGCGGCCCCTCGTGGGCTACAATCTGCCCCACATTTTGCAAAGGATCCGACTCCAGTGTTTGGTGACAAGTTTTATAAGCGACTGGCCGAGCTACAGCCTTGGCAACAGACGGTCTACACCCTGGCGCTGGCAGAGCGCATGTACCCCAACTATGCGCTGTTTTCCCAGGCCTCCGGTTTCGGGGATGCGAAGGCATTTCGTCACGCCCTGGATCAGATGTGGAACTACCTGACGGTGAAAGGATCCCGGGTCAATCTGGGGGCGATTCTGGAAGCGTTCGAAGTCTATATTCCGGAACCCAGCAAGTTCGAATCCTATGGTGCCTATCCGGCGCTTGATGCCTGTGTCGCCTTGGGCTGCGCCTACAACTCGGTGATCTGCCGGGTAGGGGAAGAGGCCAACGACGCCAGCCATGCGTCGGTCGGTACGGTCGCCGGTTTCATCGAGATGCTGGAAGAGCGCGACCTCACCGACGAGGAGCTCTACGAGCACGAATACATGGAGGCAGAGCTAGAGTTCCAGGTCGAGCTGCTCAAGCGGGTGGCCCACGAGCGTGACAGCGATCGCATCCTGGCCGTGCGTGCCTTCGCCGCCCAGGACGGTGTCTCCAATATCGGCATCAGCCTGGAAGAGTGATCCCGCTCGCTTCGACCCATAAAAAAAGCTCCCGTTCGGGAGCTTTTTTTATGCCCGCTCTTCGGTGAGGGGCCGGACGCTCAGCACCGGGGCCGCGTCTATCTCGTCGGCATTCATCATGGTGGAGATGCGCTGCAAAGAGGAGAGCAGCAGGGTCTGCTCCCAGGTCTCAAGTGCTTGAAAACGCTGAATGAAGCGCTCCTGCAGCGGGGTCGGCGCCTGGGCCAGCAGGGCTCGGCCTGCGTCAGTCAGTGTCGCATGCACCTTGCGCTTGTCGGTTTCACTGCGGATGCGTTGCACCAGCTGGCGGCTCTCGAGGCGGTCCATGATGGTGGTGGCGGTGGCCTGGCTCATGTTGGTGTGATCCGCCAGCTGACGCATGGAGATCTGGCCCAGCTCGTCGATCCCCTTGAGCAGCAAGAGCTGGGGCGAGGTCAGGCCTGCCTCCTTGATCAAGCGCTTGGAGTGCATGTCGATGGCACGAATGATCTGGCGCAGGGCGACCAGCACTTCATCATGTTTTTCCATGGGGTATGAAATCGTCGAGGGGTGATTGGGAGGCGCAAAATTCTCCGCCTAATTCGTCACAAGGTCAATATGGTTTTTACTGTAATCTTTTCTGCTCTAATTATTTTGTGTTAGGGTAATGCGCTTTCCCCCTATTTTCCCCTGCTGTTTCGAGGAGCAAGATGATGAGTGACGAACTGGACATCAAAGCGCTGGTGGCCGACCTCCGAGTGGTCAGAGTCCGCTATGAACTGCCTGATACCTCGGCTTTCGTGCGTTACCAGCCCGCCTATGACGAAGACCCCAACAACCTCAAGGTGCATCACTACGACGGTGAGTTGCCGCTCTCCTGCAGTGAGACAGGTTCTTTCAACCTAAAGGAGTTGGTGAACGAATTGCGCTATGCCTATGTGCTGGTGCACCTCTTCCCGGACGAGAGCGCCATGAACTTCTACCTGACCGGCCTCGATACCGGGCTGGCCCAGCTGGAGTTCATCGGCGGCTCCTACGACTTCAACCGGCTCTGGATCACCAGCGGCATCTCCAACCTGGGCGTGCCCATGGCCATCTTCCTCGGCAAGCGCCACGCGGTGAACGGTCAGCCCTCCGTCAGCCTGGTGGATCATCGGGTGCAGACGGCCGGCAAGCTGGTCTACCGCGCCATCGGCGGCGCCGGTGATCACGTGGGTGAAGACTTTTTCAACAACGACTAAGGAGGCCAGATGAGAGCAAACAAAGGGCTGTTCAAAGGCCTCAACCCGACCATGGCCATGACGGCGCTCACCGTCATCACCCTGTTCCTGCTGTTCGGGATGTTCGTCCCCGAAACCGCCGCCACCTGGTTCGTGGGGGCCAAGGACAAGATCATCGCCGGGTTCAAGTGGTACTACATCCTGGTGGTCGCCCTGTTCCTGTTCTTCGCCATCTATCTGATGTTCAGCCGCTTCGGCAGCATCCGGCTGGGTGACGACGACCAGGTACCGGAATTCGGCTACTTCGCCTGGTTCGCCATGTTGTTCAGCGCCGGCATGGGAATAGGGCTGGTGTTCTGGAGCATCGCCGAGCCCATGTACCACCTGCAGGGCAACCCCTTCGTCACCGAAGGGATGACCCCGGAGGCGGCCCAGATCGCCATGCGTCTCACCTTCTTCCACTGGGGCCTGCACCCCTGGGCCATCTACGTGATCGTCGGCCTGTCGCTCGCCTTCTTCAGCTACCGGCGCAAGCTGCCGCTGGCCATCCGCTCCGTGCTCTATCCGCTGCTCGGCGATCGCATCTACGGCTTCTGGGGTCACGCCGCCGACGTGCTGGCGGTGTTTGGTACCGTGTTCGGGGTGGCGACCTCCCTTGGCCTGGGGGTCTCCCAGATGAATACCGGCCTCAACCAGATGTTCGGCATGGAGGTCTCGCAGGCGAACCAGCTCTGGCTCATCGGCGGCATCAGCCTGATCGCCACCCTGTCGGCGGTCTCCGGCGTCGGACGCGGGGTGAAGATCCTCTCCGAGCTCAATATCTGGTTGAGCGTGTTCGTGCTGGGCCTCTTCCTGGTGCTGGGGCCGACCACCTACATCCTCAACGCCTATGTGCAGAACATAGGTGACTACCTGCAGAACATCGTCAAGCTGAGCTTCTGGACCAATACCGAGGCCAACGGCACCTCGGCCTGGCAGTCGAGCTGGACCGCGTTTTACTGGGGCTGGTGGATAGCGTGGGCGCCCTTTGTCGGCATGTTCATCGCCCGCATCTCCAAGGGGCGCACCATCCGCGAGTTCGTGCTCGGTGTCTTGCTGGTGCCCTCCCTGCTCGGCATGTTCTGGCTCACCGTGTTCGGCGGTACTGCCATGAATCTGGAGCTGTTCGGCAGTGGTGGCGTGGTGGCCGCGGTCAATCAGGATGTCACCCTGGCGCTCTACAAGACGGTGGAGCTGCTGCACTGGGAGACCTTCGGCTGGATCGCCAAGGGGGTGCTGACCCTGCTCATCTGCACCTACTTCATCACCTCCAGCGACTCGGGCACCCTGGTCATTACGACCCTGCTCTCCATCGGTGATCAGGATCCCCCCGTACTGCACCGCGCCGTTTGGGGGCTGGGTCAGGGGCTGGTGGCCGCCATTCTGCTGGTCTCCGGCGGACTGGCCGCCCTGCAGGCCGCCAGCATCATAGCCGCGCTGCCCTTCTCGGTGATCATGCTGGCCATGTGCTACTCCCTGATGCTGGGCCTCAAGCAGGAGAGTCAGCACCAGTTCGAGTATCGCCAGAAGCTCAAGCGTCACGACGGCTCAACCCACATGAGCCTGATGGACAGGATAGGGCCGGCCTGACGACAGGCCGAACCATGAAAACGAAAAGGGGAACCTCACGGTTCCCCTTTTTATTGCTGTGTTGGTGACGGTTTACAGCATCTGCTTGAGGCGATAGAGCAGGTCAAGCGCCTGGCGCGGGGTCAGCTCGTCCGGGCGCACCGCTTCCAGTTCATCAACTACAGGGTGGCTCTGTGGCGGCAGGGCGACCGGGGCCGGGCGCACTTCGCCGGCGGCCACCGGGGTGGCGCTCTCCAGCTCGTGCAGCTTGTGACGGGCCTGCTGGATCACCGATTTCGGCACCCCCGCCAGCGCCGCTACCTGCAGGCCGTAGGAGCGGCTGGCCGCCCCCTCCTGCACCGCGTGCATGAAGGCGATGGTGTCACCGTGCTCCACCGCATCCAGATGGACGTTGGCCAGCCCGCTCATCAGCTCCGGCAAGCGGGTCAGCTCGAAGTAGTGGGTGGCAAACAGGGTGTAGGCGCCAATCTTGCTCGCCAGCTGTTCTGCGCAGGCCCACGCCAGCGAGAGGCCGTCGTAGGTGCTGGTGCCGCGGCCGATCTCGTCCATCAGTACCAGGCTGCGGGCGGTGGCGTTGTTGAGGATGTTGGCGGTCTCGGTCATCTCCACCATAAAGGTGGATCTTCCCGATGCCAGGTCATCCGACGCCCCGATGCGGGTGAAGATGCGGTCGATGGGGCCGATGCGGGCGCTGTCGGCCGGCACGAAGGCGCCGATATGGGCCAGCAGCACGATGAGCGCAGTCTGGCGCATGTAGGTCGATTTACCGCCCATGTTGGGGCCGGTGATGATCAGCATCCGCCGCTCCCGCTCAAGCCGGATGGGGTTGGCGATAAAGGGGTCGGTCATCACCTGCTCCACCACCGGATGGCGGCCCGCCTCGATCAGGATCTGATCCTCGTCGATCAAGGTGGGGCAGCGGTAGTCCAGGGTCTCGGCCCGCTCGGCCAGGTTGGCCAGCACGTCCAGCTCCGCCAGCGCGGCAGCGGACTCCTGCAGATCGCCGAGGTGCGGCAGCAGGGCATCGAGCAGCTCCTCGTAGAGGCGTTTCTCCAGCGCCAGCGCCTGAGCCTGGGCGGTGAGTACCTTGTCCTCGTACTTCTTGAGCTCATCGATGATGTAGCGCTCGTTGTTTTTCAGCGTCTGGCGGCGGATGTAGTGGGCCGGCACCAGATGGCTGTTGGCTCGGCTCACCTCGATATAGAAGCCGTGCACCTTGTTGTAACCCACCTTGAGGGTGTTGATGCCGGTCAGCAGCCGTTCGCGCTCCTCGATACGGGCCAGGCTGGCGGTGGCGCCGTTGGCCAAGTCCCGCAGCTCGTCCAGATCGGTGTTGAACCCTTCTCGGATGACGCCGCCGTCGCGAATGAGCACCGGCGGCACCTCCATCACGGCGCGCTCCAGCAGCTCGAACAGCTCGGGGAAGGTACTGGCCCGCTCGCGCAGCTGTTGCACCGCCTCGTGCTCGCTGCCCGCAAGCAAGCGCTGCAGTTCCGGCAGTTGGGCAAAGGCCTGGCGCAAACGGGTGAGGTCGCGCGGACGGGCCGAGCGCAGGGCCAGGCGCGCCAGCACCCGCTCCACGTCGCCGACCTGACGCAACAAGCCACCCAGCTCGTCGTAAAGGTTCTGCTCGATGAGCTCCTTGATGGTGCTCTGACGGCCTTTGAGGATCACCCGGTCGCGGATCGGCTGGTGGATCCAGCGTTTGAGCAGCCGGCTCCCCATGGGGGTGGCGGTGCAGTCCAGCACGGCGGAGAGCGTGTTGTCGTGGCCGCCGGCCAGGTTCTGGGTCAGCTCCAGGTTGCGGCGGGTGGCGGCATCCATGATGACCGCATGATCGGGCTGCTCGAGGCGCACGTTGCGAATGTGGGGCAGGGCGGTGCGCTGGGTGTCTTTCACGTACTGCATCAGGCAGCCGGCGGCGCACAGGGCGGTCTCGCTCTGCTCGACTCCAAAGCCCACCAGATCCTGGGTGCCGAACTGCTGGCACAAGAGCTTGCGGGCGGTACCCAGCTCGAATTCCCACTCCGGGCGGCGGCGCAGACCGCGGCGACCTTCAACGTGATGCAGGAAGGCGAAGGATTCGGGGTAGAGCAGCTCGGCCGGGTTGGTGCGCTGCAGCTCGGCCAGCAGCGTCTCTTCTTTCTCGAACTGGTTGATGAAGAAGCGGCCGGAGCCTATGTCCATGGTGCCATAGCCGAAGCGGCGTCCATCGTGGTAGACGGCTGCGATCAGGTTGTCCTGCCGCTCGCTGAGCAGCGCCTCGTCGGAGACGGTGCCCGGGGTGATGATGCGAATGACCTTGCGCTCCACCGGTCCCTTGCTGGTGGCGGGATCCCCCACCTGTTCACAGATGGCGGCCGATTCGCCGAGTTGCACCAGCTTGGCGAGATACCCTTCGATGGCATGATAGGGCACGCCGGCCATCGGAATGGGGCTGCCGGCCGACTGGCCACGCTTGGTCAGGGAGATGTCGAGCAGTTGGGAGGCCTTGCGAGCATCGTCGTAGAACAGTTCGTAGAAGTCGCCCATCCGGTAGAACAGCAGGATCTCCGGGTTCTCGGCCTTGAGGGTCAGATACTGCTGCATCATTGGTGTGTGATTGTGGAGATTCTCTATTGCTGACATGTAGTTATCTCTCTTTACATGCTTATATTACAATGGCTTATGGTGTTTTTGTGGTCTCTTGTTTGCTCTGAGAGTCTCACTCGATCTCACCCAATCGCAGGCGAAAATGTAGGTTGAAGTGTAGGTTTTGATTTTATAGCCTACAGTGACATTAAACCCTATGCATGCGGCCAAGCTAGGAGAGCGTATGCATCAGCCATAGGAGGTCGGTTATGCCAGCGGACAAGGGTAACAAAGCACTGTCCTTTAGAGCAATTGAAGTCATGAAGCCATCGGATAGTGATAAGGCTGATAATGGGGTCAACAGAGGGCTTCGTGTTACTTGTGGGAAAACAGGTAAAAAGACATTTTTCTATCGTTATACGAGTCCAGTAACAAATAAGTTAATCCAGATCTCACTTGGAGTATTTCCAGCCGTATCCTTAGAGCAGGCCCGTATAAAACTACGGGAACTCAAGCTCATCAGGCAGCAAGGCCGATGTCCGGCGACCGAAGCGAGAGCTGCCGCACTTGAGCTTAAACAGCAAATCAAGAATGAAAGTGAGCTAGGGAAGTTTACGCTTCAAGCGATGATCGAGCTTTATCTACAGAACCTTATAGAAGATCAACGTTTACCTAATGGTACGATAAAGAGTGGAGCAAGGAAAAAGAAAGGTCAGGCTGAGGTTAGGCGCACTCTTTACTGTGATGCAGTTCCAATGCTTGGTGATCGATTAGCTCGTGATGTAAGTCGACAAGATATGATTGACCTTATTATGTCAATTATAAAACGGGGTGCTAATGTTCAGGCGGGCAATGTGTTGCGGGAGGTGTTGGCTGCATATGATTACTCAATAGGGATCGGTAAATTTGATGATAAGTTTATCAACCCGGCACTCCAAGCTAAGGTTAGTTTGGCTAGAACCAAGGTCAAATTAACCTCTAAGAAAGGCAGCCGATTTTTTAGTAATGATGAATTGAAAATATTTTTGAATTGGCTACCAACATCAAAGTTCACTGATGTGCAGAAAAATATACTTAGAATGACATTGTGGACTGGATGTCGCACGGGGGAAATATGTGAAGCTGCTTGGCGTGACATAGATCTTGACGAAGGTGTATTTCACATTCGGGAGTCTAAGACGGAGGTCGTAAGAGAAGTTCAACTTCCACGGCAATGCATAACTTTTCTTAAAGAAAATAAAATTGGCAATGACATGTATTTATTTCCATCTCAGCGAACAGGTAAGCCTATAAAACAAAAGCAGTTGACTGAAACTACTTGGGTTATGAGGTGTGAGAATGTAATGATAGATCTTCCACATTGGACGCCACATGATCTCCGGCGTACTGTTAGAACGGGTCTTTCTCGTTTGCAATGTCCAGCTGAGGTTGCAGAATCTATTCTCGGTCATACGAAGAAAGCGTTAGCTGGTACATATGATCTTCATCAGTACACTGAGCAAAGTCGAGAGTGGCTGCAACGTTGGGCTGATCACTTAGATACATTATTACGTGAGACAAAACCAATAGCTGCGTCATATCAAGATACTGGTCTGTCGGTATAGATAATAAGAGCAGGTTATTCCATTCGGTCTTTGACGCTGATTCTGATGAAACGTGACAATCTATTTCTGACCAACGCGAATACTCCTCCTTTCGGTTCACGTTGGTTGGAATGATGGTTCAACTTCGTTGTAACACGACGTACACCCGAGGTGGTTCATCGAGAATCGGTTTGATGTTGTGCAGCACGATTTGCAGTTTGCTTGTAGCTTGTAGAACTGATCGCTCTACGTCCCTGATACCAGTGCAGAGTTGGTCTACGGTTAACAATGTGACCTGTTCCGCATCTGGACGCTGGGTCGTCACGTGCGGCCAGTTACAAAGTTGAACGTTGAACGTTGAACGTTGAACGTTGAAAAGTTGAACGTTGAACTTATTGATTAATATGAATTTATTTCATTTTTGTGCGACGTAATTCATGTCCCCCTCTATAACGCGCGTTAATCTCACTCGCATCAATTCAAAAAAAAATCAACAACGTTGATTCTTAATCGCGTCCGTCCACCGGCCACATTCTGTGCTCACCGAATCATATCGCGCGCTGTAGATGTGCTGTGCTGTTCAGAAAATTGCGCTCGTTATTGCCTCTTTAGTACTTGATTCGTCGTTATTCGAGTCGACATAGAGGGGGAGAGCGCATCATGCTTTCGCTGTTTTCGAAATCTGTAAATGGACTCTGGCTATTACAAAGGAGTCATTTATGAAACACGAAACATGTTTGCTGAATTTGGCTGAAGTTATCGAATGTTGCACAATTTCTCGCGCAACCATTTATCGCTTGATGGCGCAGGGAAATTTTCCGAGATCAGTTAAGCCGAAAGGATGTCGTCGAGTTGCGTGGCGATCCTCTGATATACAAGCATGGATGAATGCTCTGCAATACACCAACACAATATAACCCCTCGTTCATGTTAATAATCAGCATGACAATTTATCTGTGCTTCTTTCTCTATGCGTCATTAACAAACAATATCAACTACATCACAATCATATCAACAGTGAACTGCTACAGTTCTACAAGTTGTTAGTTGCTGATGAAGAGGCTTCCACTTCAATCGAAAATTTATAGGTTTTAAAAATGAAAAAGTTCCTCAGTGCTAAGGCATGTCCACCATTAGCTATCAAGTCACTTCTTCCAAAATTTGAGACGGAAGAGGAATGCTACAAGGAAAAACAATTCAGAGTAAATACACTCTCTCGTTCAGAGTTGATAAAGGCTCGACGGCTTGCAGAAAAACTTTCAGACTGTGATGACGAGGACCCGTGTTTTAGTTTTTCCTGTCCTGTATGTGTTCGAAAATTTAGAATAAAAAAAATAAGTCAGTTAGCATTACTATGTGAAGACTATCAAGCTTGGAAGTTTGTCACCATTATATATTATGATAGGATGACTCGGACTCTGGGGGAACTGAGTCCCCGACGTTTGATAGACAGGCTTCGTAAACAGTTAGATCGTTCAGGAATATCCGATGTCTTGATCGGTTTTTTTGAAGTAGACTATCATCCTGAATACCAGCGTTGGATGCCACATTTTCATCTATTAGTCCGGTGTGATAGTACAAGAAATATAACATGGCGGAAGCTGCGAGATTGTTTCAACAAGTGTGGTAAAAATAATGATGTAAATATTGAAGTTCGTAGGCCTACTTTGGTCAAGAGACTGAAGAGCCCATTGGGACTGATTTCATATATTTGCAAACTAAAATGGATGAGAGTTGAGTCTTATTATGTCGAGGAGGAAAGAATGACTCGGAAATTAAGGCTGAAAAAAGTTAATCTTGTTCATTCATTACTGAAATTGGATTCATTAAAATTATCAGACATTGAGTTTATGTATGGTATCCGGCAACACGGAGCAACTCTGAGGTAGTCTGTCCTTGGTAAAAAATGACACTTTGCTATTCCATGCTATTAGATGCTCCGTACAGTGCTATAGAGCCATCATTTAGCTATATTAGATTGCCAACACTACTCATCAGACGGAAGAAGGTGTGGAGCGTTCTCGCCGATGAGAGGAACAGCTCGGGTTTTCAGAGCTAATGAAACTAAGTGTAAGTACATCTCCATAGTGGTGTCGGGCCGTAGGAGAGTATTCACGCCGACCAAAAACCGATTCTCCGTGGGTAAACCGAGGTGAGCAATGGCCAGAATGGTCTGGTAAAGCGATTTCTATGAACCGAAACATTCAATGATGTTTCAGCAAGGTGTCCGATACGGAAGAACCTAAACTTGTGCGCTATGAGTAAGGCATACCATCGCGCAATGGCTAAGAAGGGGCTCATTGAGCCCCTTTCTCGTACTTGTCAGGGGAACCTAAAGGTACGGAGAATGTCCTTAGACCTCAGTTCCTGGGCTTCACACCACCCTTGCGGCCTAGACCGAAACCAACCCGATAGAGGTCGGGCATGTCAATACGTCCGTCCTTTTTGGTTTCCAGCAAACCAAGGCGTTGCAAATCTTCACGCACACCATCCCAGCCACGATCGATGTGCTGCGCAGGAAGACGGTTAGAGCTGATATCCTGTACCCCAGTGGGAAACTTCTCTTCCCATTTTTCTTTCACGGCATCGAATTCAATAGGGACGTTCATACCGCTCAAGGTAGAAAGAACATCGGGTACCCACGGATAATCTTCAGCCATCTCTTGAACACGAATTTCTGAGGCCTTCTGGATCCCGCGCTTGATACTTTCAAAATGCAAGGCGTAATCATGTTGCTGGTAGCGCTCATTAGAGTCTTCAGCTGACTGCCGGATTGCTGCAAGGAAAGATCTCGGCGACGTCTGTCCTCGCCCGTCGGCCAAATGTCCCACTGACCACGTGTATGGAACACCCCGACGCTTGTCACGCCCCATCCATGGCCCGGCTAGCGTAGCAAAGGCCATCTTCTGCGTCTCTGACTCCGGCTTCATCTGTGGTGCAACAAACCACACATTACCTTGTGCATGGCTCGGACAGATCGTTCGCATAAGTTTCCCATGATCACCTGGCGAATTAATAAGTCGTTGCCAAAGTAAACCATGGAGGTCATGTCTTGCCCACGTTAATTCAGCTTTGGTCGCTGTTAGCTTAGATGCATCGGGGAAGTTGAAGACCGTACGTTCTGCCTGATCTTCACGCAGAAACACTTTGGCATATAAGCCAGGGAAAGCCTTCAACCACAAAACTGTACGTAATAATCCCCTTACGATGTCATCCATTCGCCGCCAGTCTGCGCTCGTGCGATCCAGTGCGTCAAACAGGATTAGCCCCTTCCAATTCCGCTCGATCTTCATCAGACGTGATGCAGCCTCAGGGGTTGATTTGAGCCATGCTACGGTATCAGACCAGCTGTCAATGGGAATTGGTTCGCCTGCTTGCTTTGCAACCCAGCGCAGAATCACCGCCCGCCACAAATCATAGGGGTCACCATCCCGTTCAAGAAAAGCTGCAAACACGTCAGCATTTGGGTAACTGTCTATGGCTTCTGTATTGCTAAAGCCAGTAAACACCTCAATATCCTGTAGTTCGACCGAAATCGCCCCTAGTTGATCACGGAGCGGTTTAGATTGTAGGGCGGCTGTCCAGAATGATTTCCCTACTCCTCGACCACCCACAACTATATGTGCATTTAATCTTAATGCTTTGAGATGTGATGGTGGCAAATACAACGTTCCCTGTTGTGGAGTTTCACCGAAGTTGCTGGTCTCCAGCGGCGCAGCCAAGATTGCTTCGCGTAGTTGTTGGACTTTCGTCATGATGGTCTCCTCAAATCGCTAACATCACTGAGTCCATCGATCAACTGGCCAAAAACAGACTGCACCTCGTTAACTCCGATGGTAGCAAGCCGTCCCTGCAGGGATCTCAGACCAGCAAAACTACGGTGCCAGTTTACTGCCCACGGATAATGGGGGGCGCCATCATCAGCCTCGTCAAAGCTCCATCCCTCCACCAGTTCATCGACACGCCACATTCCATCGCCGTCAGATGCTGGCCCAATAGCCTCGGGGCTTGCTGGTGCTATTTCATCGTAAAGCGTATCTGCGAAAATTCCGTATGCACTTTCGCGTAAGCCCTCAAGATAGGTAACGGGATCCAACTCGGGCACGATTGCACCAACGACCTTCAGACGCTCGCGAATTTTCTCTGCTACGTGGGCAAGTTGCCATTGTTCGAACAACATCCGATAGCCATTCCAAGTCTGCTCACCTTCCAATGCAAACAACAAGATTAGAGTGGCTCCCATATCAGTGATGCAAGCGGAAGCAATTTCATCGATCCCAGAACGCGAGTCGATGAGGACCACATCGGGTTGGATACGTGCCTCTAGCGCTTCAAGCAGGCGTATAAGTCGGGCTGACCATATTTCGCGCGTCCCATTTGCATGTATTCTGGGCATCCAGACTCGGCCGAGCTTGGCAATATATTCACCATGAGTAGCACCATGTGCTGGCACAACATGAATTTCACCATCATGGGAAAGATTACTAGTTGCGACCATGCTATCGAAAATGGCATCGCCGTTGTCCACTAGATCTTCAACCAGCCAATCGGTTATGCCATACATTGGCTGGCGCTCGGACGGCAGCAGTGCGGAAGACAAGCCCGGAGATTCCAGATCAAGGTCTAGCACCAGTACCCGCTTCCCCTCTTGAGCTAGGTGCCACGCAGTGGCTGCCAATGCAGTTGAGCGCCCTACACCACCTTTGATTGAGAAAAAGACGATGCGAGGAATGCCCTCTGTTTCTGGTGCTATGTGGGCCCAATTGGCTTCAGTTGCCAGCCGATCCACTACCCATACATTGTGAAACCCACTTAGGATGAAATGAGATGCACCCTGACATGCCAGTTCCCTACTCGTCTCATATAGAATGCCCGAACCGGTGGCATGAGCATGGGATGCAAGACTTTCGCGAAGTGCTTGATAGACAGTTTCGAGATTAACTCGCTGTGTTTCGTTCTCTCTGGTCTGCTCTGGAGCAATAAAACGAACTCGACCGTTGAGGTCACGGTTGATAACCAGCCACTCAAGTTGCCCAATCTTGTCACTGTGAGTAGCTAGAACCTCAATTGTAATAGGTAAAATCTGATCAAAAGTAGTCATATATGTCCTTGCTGCTCAGCGTATTTAATTAAGTTGCAGACAAGTTGCGCCCCAGCCTGATGTCTTGTTGCTCTAGCCATATCAAAATCGGACTGATTAGCGTAGCGATCTGAGACATGCCAGTCGCTGAAGGGATCATTAGCAGGCAGCGTATAACCAATGCGCCCGTTGCTGTAGCTTTGAAAACGAGTCCAGATACCATTTGCATGTACCCGATCCTTTGAATCGCCTGGTTGGTTTCTGGCCGTGTCATAAGGCATTCCAAACACCAACATCAACCCCTTCAATCCGCACTCTGCTGCGATGCCATACAAATGATCTGCATTGGCCCAGCGTTGAGCCTGCATCAAGCTTTCGGCATCAACCCAGTGACGTGTATGTGCATCCAGAAAATCTGCTTGCAATTGTTCTTTCCTTACTCGCTGATGTCGTTCTTGGCCCCTCGGGGGGAGAAACAGTAATACCGCGCTGTTTGCAGTAATCCCGAATCAAAACCTTAACCATATTCGAAATGGATCTATGCTCCCGCTTCAGCGCGAAGAGCTTCCTTCAGTCCTGGGTTCATACGAAATGTGAGAGTGGCAGTTTTTACAGTAGCCATAGTCTCTCCAGAAACTGCTGCGAATGGACAGCATTCTACAGGCTAGTAATGCCTTTACAATTATCAGTCTGGCCAATATGGCCCCATTTTTTGTTCTTGATTTTATTGGTTAGTAGTACCGCAGCGAGCTGTCTCTAGAGGAATTTAGACGGGACCTCAGGCGTATGGCGTTTCTCTGGGAGAGGTGGGTAAGAAGGGATAGATGCTTAAAGTGTAGGTTAAAGTGTGTGTTTTGTGTTTGTTTTTTAAAAAAGCTTTATTTTTCAATAAAAACACACCCATGCATCATGGGCGTGTGGGCGCTGAGGTTGGCGCCTGGCGTGGCGCCGGTGGCTTGGTGTTGTGCGGTCATGTGCTATTCCAGAAGGGGCCTCTGCGGGCCTGTGTCTGCGGTGATGAGCCTTGAGCTTGATGGCGCCATTCTACACATAAGCGGCGTGGCGGGGGAGGTCGGGGATCACGACCCTCCGTGTAGGCAGAGGCATCAGCCTGGTGAGCGGCGTTCAGTTGCGGCAGGCGGCGGCGGGATCGCATAATGTGCCTCTTGCACGCATCAGAGGGAGTCGCGATGAAACTGGACGCAGAGATAGAGCACCTCGCCATCGAGCTGGGGCGGGCCCTTGGCCAGCGAGGCTGGCTGGTGGCCACCGCCGAATCCTGTACCGGCGGCGGAGTGGCCACGGCTATCACCGACATCGCGGGCAGCTCAGGCTGGTTCGATCGTGGCTTTGTCACCTACACCAACGAGGCCAAGCAGCAGATGCTGGGGGTGAGCGACGAGAGCCTGGAGCAGCACGGCGCGGTGAGCGAGGCGGTGGTGCTGGAGATGGCCCGCGGCGCGTTGGCCCACTCGTCGGCTTCCATCAGTGTCGCCATCAGCGGCATCGCCGGCCCCGGCGGCGCCACCGAGGGCAAACCGGTCGGCACCGTCTGGTTTGCCTGGGCCGACTGCAACGGCCGCCACCACTCCCTGCTGGCCCGTTTCGACGGGGATCGCCGGCAGGTGCGTCAGCAGGCGGTGAGACAGGCCTTGTCGGGTCTGTTGGCCCTGCTCAGATAAATTGGGCTTGATACTGTATGAATAGACAGTATACTTAGCCCAACTTCATTTTTACTCACGATTTCCAGCGGAGATTGGCATGGATCAGAACAAACAGAAGGCACTGGCGGCTGCGCTGGGTCAGATTGAAAAGCAGTTCGGCAAAGGTTCCATCATGCGTCTGGGCGACAGCAAGACCATGGATATCGAAGCCATCTCCACCGGCTCCCTCTCTCTGGACGTTGCGCTGGGGATCGGTGGTCTGCCGTGCGGTCGTATCGTCGAGATCTATGGCCCGGAATCTTCCGGTAAAACCACCCTCACCCTGCAGGTGATCGCCGAAGCCCAGAAGAAGGGCAAGACCTGTGCCTTCGTCGATGCGGAGCACGCGCTGGATCCCATCTATGCCGCCAAGCTGGGTGTCAACGTCGACGACCTGCTCATCTCCCAGCCGGACACCGGTGAACAGGCGCTGGAGATCTGCGACATGCTGGTGCGCTCCAATGCAGTTGACGTCATCATCGTCGACTCCGTGGCGGCCCTGACCCCGAAAGCGGAAATCGAAGGCGAAATGGGTGACTCCCACGTCGGCCTGCAGGCTCGTCTGATGTCCCAGGCGCTGCGCAAGCTGACCGCCAACATCAAGAACGCCAACTGCCTGTGCATCTTCATCAACCAGATCCGGATGAAAATTGGCGTCATGTTCGGCAGCCCGGAGACCACTACCGGTGGTAACGCGCTCAAGTTCTACGCCTCTGTGCGTCTGGATATCCGTCGTACCGGCGCCATCAAGGAAGGTGACGAAGTGGTCGGTAACGAGACCCGCGTCAAGGTAGTGAAGAACAAGGTGGCTCCGCCCTTCAAGCAGGCCGAATTCCAGATCTTCTACGGTGCTGGTATCTCCAAAGAGGGCGAGCTGGTGGATCTCGGCGTCAAGCACAAGCTGATCGACAAGGCCGGTGCCTGGTACAGCTACAACGGCGAGAAGATCGGTCAGGGCAAGGCCAACGTGATGAAGCTCTTCTCCGAAAACAAGGCGCTGGCTGGCGAAGTGGAAGCCAAACTGCGCGAGCTGCTGCTCTCCGGCGCCGCGCCGGTGGAGGAGAAGCCCTCCGCTGCCGAGTACGACGAGTTTGAAGCCGAAAACGAACAAGAGTTCGAATAAGAACAAAAGGAAGGCCGGGTTGATACCCGGCCTTGTCATTTATGGTCGATGAATCCGTTACCGAACCGGTTGAGCCCGCCGAACCGAGTTTTGCAGAGCAGCTGGCGGCCGCCCGTGCCTACGCCATGCGCAGTCTGGCCCGTCGCGAGAGTGCCGAGTCGGAGCTGGCCAGACGCCTGCGCCAACAGGGCTATCAGGAAGAGGTGATCGAGGCGGTGCTCGACTACTGCCGTGGTTACAACTGGGTCAATGACGAGCGCTATGGAGCCATGGCGGTGCGGGCGGGCGCCGCCAAGGGGCATGGCCCGCTCAAGATCCGTTTCGACCTGCGCCGCAAGGGGCTGGACGATGGCCAGATCGATGCCGCTTTCGAGCAACCCGAGCTGGACTGGTTCGAACTCGCCCTCGAGCTGCTGGAACGACGGGCCAACCTAGCCGACCTGACCGACTTCAAGCTGCGAATGAAGTGGCTCAAGTATCTGCTGGGACGTGGCTTTAGCCAGGATCAGGCCCGTTACGCCATCTCTGCCCTGCAGGAGAGGGAGGAGTAGAACGGCGATGTTTGTGCTGGGATCTTGAGATGATTCGAGAGACGAGAGCCCCATCGCCGTACACTCGCTCTCTTCATTTCCGGTTTGCCGGCGCCTGGTCGCCGGTTTCCACCTGCCGACCAGGCCATTATGACGCCTGTGCAAGATTTTTCCTGCCTGTTCATAGGCTTGTCAGCTCAGATTGATGAAAGCCGGGTTCTCCCTGTCTTGACCCTCTTTTCATGCCGCTTTTTCTCCTGTTGATGGTGAAAAAAGCCGCGGTTGGCTGCGGGGCGCTTTTCCGGCCCGTTTATGTGCGCTTTTTCACCCGTGGCGGCCCTGTCCGTTTT
Source organism: Aeromonas sp. FDAARGOS 1408 (assembly GCF_019048665.1). Taxonomy (NCBI): domain Bacteria; kingdom Pseudomonadati; phylum Pseudomonadota; class Gammaproteobacteria; order Aeromonadales; family Aeromonadaceae; genus Aeromonas; species Aeromonas sp. FDAARGOS 1408. The sequence continues at coordinate 4,832,875 of NZ_CP077394.1, forward strand.
ACTTTACCCCGCAGAAAACTTACATTAATGCGGTTAAAAGTCCGTATTCGAATCAAGCAGGATTTTCCATGTATATGTCCACGTCTGAGATACGCGCTGCGTTTCTCGAGTATTTCCGTTCCCAGGGGCACCAGGTTGTCTCCTCCAGCTCGCTGGTACCGCATAACGACCCGACCCTGTTGTTTACCAACGCGGGTATGAACCAGTTCAAGGACGTGTTCCTTGGCGCAGACAAGCGTGCCTACAACCGCGCGACGACCTCCCAGCGTTGCGTGCGTGCCGGTGGTAAGCACAACGATCTGGAAAACGTCGGCTATACCGCTCGTCACCACACCTTCTTCGAAATGCTGGGCAACTTCAGCTTCGGCGACTACTTCAAGCAGGATGCCATCAAGTTTGCATGGGGCTTCCTGACCGAGGTGCTGCAACTGCCGAAAGAGCGCCTGCTGGTGACCGTCTACGCGACTGACGATGAAGCCTTCGACATCTGGGAAAAAGAGGTCGGTGTACCGGCCGATCGCATCGTGCGCATCGGTGACAACAAGGGTGCCCCGTACGCCTCCGACAACTTCTGGGCCATGGGCGATACCGGTCCGTGCGGTCCCTGCACCGAGATCTTCTACGATCACGGCGATCACATCTGGGGCGGCCGTCCTGGCTCACCGGAAGAGGATGGCGACCGTTTCATCGAGATCTGGAACGTGGTGTTCATGCAGTTCAACCGTCAGGCTGACGGCACCATGGAGCCGCTGCCGCGCCCGTCTGTGGATACCGGCATGGGTCTGGAGCGAATCTCCGCCATCATGCAGGGGGTTCACTCCAACTATGAAATCGACATCTTCCAGGCGCTGATCAAGAAAGCGGCCGAGATTGTCGGTACCGCCGATCTGAGCAACCAGTCCCTGCGCGTCATCGCGGACCACATCCGCTCCTGCGCCTTCCTGGTGGCTGACGGCGTGATGCCTTCCAACGAAGGTCGTGGTTACGTGCTGCGCCGCATCATCCGCCGCGCCGTGCGTCACGGTCGCAAGCTGGGTGCTACCGACGTCTTCTTCTACAAGCTGGCCGCCGAACTGGCAGCCCAGATGAAGGATGTCGCTGCCGAGCTGATCGCCCAGCTGCCGCTGGTCGAGCGCGTGCTGCGCATCGAAGAGGAGCAGTTCGTCCGCACCCTGGATCGCGGTCTGCTGCTGCTGGAAGACGCTCTGGCCAACCTGGGCGATGCCAAGGTCATTCCGGGCGAAGTGGTATTCAAGCTGTATGACACCTATGGCTTCCCGGCCGACCTGACTGCCGACGTGGTGCGCGAGCGCGAGATCGGCATCGATGAAGAGGGCTTCAAGGCCGAGATGGAGAAGCAGCGTGCTCGTGCCAAGGAAGCATCCAGCTTCGGCGTGAACTACAACGAGATGCTCAAGCTCGACTTCGAGACCCCCTTCACCGGTTACAAGACCCTGACCGAGCGCACCCGTGTGGTCGGCATCTACAAGGGCGTGGACGAGGTAAGCGGTCTCATCGCCGGTGACGAAGCTGTCATCGTGCTGGAGCAGACCCCCTTCTACGCCGAATCCGGCGGCCAGATCGGCGACAGCGGCACCCTGAAAGTGGATGACGGCATCTTTGCCGTGACCGATACCGTTAAAGCGGGCAAGGCGATCATCCACAAGGGCTACATGGAGCTGGGCACCTTGGAGAAAGGGGCCGAGGTCGAGGCTGTGGTCGATGGCGAGCGTCGTCAGGCCATAGCCCTGAACCACTCGGTGACTCACCTTCTGCACGCGGCCCTGCGTCAGGCGCTGGGTGAGCACGTGACCCAGAAAGGCTCTCTGGTGGGTGCCGAGCGCATGCGCTTTGACTTCTCCCACTTCGAGGGGATGACCATGGCGACCATTCGCCGGGTCGAGGAGCTGGTCAACAACCAGATCCGCGCCAACCACGAAATCATCACCCAGCTGATGGGCCTGGAAGAGGCCAAGTCGGCCGGCGCCATGGCGCTGTTCGGTGAAAAATACGAAGACGACGTGCGCGTGGTGCGCATGGGCGACTACTCCACCGAGCTGTGCGGCGGTACCCACGCCAAGCGCACCGGTGACATCGGCTTCTTCAAGATCATCGCCGAGAGCGGCATCGCCGCCGGCGTGCGCCGCATCGAAGCGGTGACCGGCAAGGCCGCCATCGACTTCATGCATCAGGTCGGTGAGCAGATCGAAGAGGCTGCCGCGCTGGTGAAGGGCGATCAGTTCAGCATCGCTGACAAGGTTCGCCAGGTGCTGGACAAGGCCAAGATGATGGAACGCGAGCTGGAGCAGCTCAAGGCCAAGCTGGCCGCCCAGGCCGGTAACGACCTGCTGGGTCAGGTCATCGAGATCAAGGGCCAGAAGGTGCTGGTTGCAGCGCTGGAAGGGGCCGATCCGAAATCCCTGCGCGGCATGCTGGACGAACTGAAGAACCAGATGAAGTCCGGTGTGGTGCTGCTGGCCACCACCGGCGAGGGCAAGGTCAACCTCATCGCGGGTGTCACCAACGACCTGACCGGCAAGGTCAAGGCCGGTGAGCTGGTCAATCTGGTGGCCCAGCAGGTGGGTGGCAAGGGCGGTGGTCGTCCCGACATGGCCCAGGCGGGTGGTACCCAGCCTGAGGCAGTGCCGGCGGCCCTGCAATCCGTACACTCCTGGCTGGAAGAGCGCCTGTAATCGGGCGAGGTGATCTGTGGCACTCTATGTACAGAAGTACGGCGGCACCTCGGTCGGCACGCTGGAGCGGATCGAGGCGGTAGCTGAGCGGGTCGAACAGACCCGCGCCCAGGGACATGACGTGGTGGTGGTTGTTTCCGCCATGTCGGGCGAAACCAACCGGTTGCTGGGCATGGCCCAGCAGCTGGATCCTGATGCCAACCGGCGCGAGATGGATGTACTGGTCTCCACCGGTGAACAGGTCACCATAGCGCTGCTGGCCATCGCGTTGAACAAACGCGGTTGCCCCGCGGTCTCGATGACCGGTGATCAGGTTCGCATTCACACCGATTCCGCCTATGGCAAGGCGCGCATCACCCACATCGACACCGACCGGGTTCAGGCTGAACTGGGCGCGGGCAAGGTGGTGGTGATCGCGGGCTTCCAGGGTCGTGACGAGCACAATGCCATCACCACCCTGGGGCGCGGTGGCTCCGACACCACGGCGGTCGCCGTGGCGGCGGCCATCAAGGCCGATGAGTGCCAGATCTTTACCGACGTGGACGGGGTCTATACCACGGATCCGCGCATCGAGCCCAAGGCGCGTCGTCTCGACACCATCACCTTCGAGGAGATGCTGGAGATGGCCAGCCTGGGCGCCAAGGTGCTGCAGATCCGTTCGGTGGAGTTCGCGGGCAAGTACCGCGTGCCGCTGCGGGTGCTGTCGAGCTTTGTCGAGGGAGAGGGAACGTTAATCACATATGGAGGTGAGAGGATGGAAGCTCCCCTGGTATCCGGGATAGCGTTCAATCGCAACGAAGCCAGCCTGACCATTCTGGGTGTGCCGGACCGGCCCACCGTGGCAGCGCAGATCCTGAATCCGATCAGCGACGCCAACATTGATGTCGACATGATAGTGCAGAACACGCTGGGCGATGGCACCGCTGATTTCACCTTCACGGTGAATCGCGATGACTATCGCCGGGCGCGCGCCCTGCTGGAGGAGACCGCCAGCGAGCTGGGGGCCGCCTGCGTGCAGGGCAACGGTGAGATCGCCAAGGTTTCCATCGTCGGAGTCGGGATGTGGAACCATCCTGGCGTCGCCCGCACCATGTTCAAGGTATTGGGCGAGGAGGGGATCAACATGCAGTTGATTTCCACCTCTGAAATCAAGATATCCGTGGTGATTGACGAGAAGTACCTGGAGCTGGCAGTGCGTGCTTTGCACTCCGCTTTTGGGCTGGATCAGGAGCCTCATGAGCAGCCCTTGGGAAACAATCCCTGATTGATTTAGTTTCAACCATTTACCATATCGGTATCTTTGTAAGATAATGTCGCATATCGATATAAATACAAAACAGGATACAGGAGCAAGCGAATGCTTATTTTGACTCGTCGTGTAGGGGAAACCCTGATGATTGGTGACGAAGTGACTGTCACCGTGCTGGGCGTGAAAGGCAACCAGGTTCGTATCGGCGTGAACGCACCGAAAGAAGTTTCCGTGCACCGCGAAGAGATCTATCAGCGCATCCAGGCCGAGAAAGTACCGGGTCAATCCGGCTTCTAAGCGGCATCAATGGCTGTGACAAGGCGACACCTCATGTGTCGCCTTTTGTTTTTTCGGAGCGCCGAAAATGGTGTCGCAGGGGGCGAAAGAGCGGGATAAGTGTCGATATTGCTTGAATATTCCACGCTTTGGCCAAATACCGAGCGAACGCACTTTTTTCTCCAAAAAAGTGTTTGACTAAAAATCCCTGTGAAGTATTATCAGCCCCGCAAACGGAGAGGTGGCCGAGAGGCTGAAGGCGCTCCCCTGCTAAGGGAGTATGCGGCTTATACCCGCATCGGGGGTTCGAATCCCCCCTTCTCCGCCATTTGCGCCCGTAGCTCAGCTGGATAGAGTACCTGGCTACGAACCAGGTGGTCAGAGGTTCGAATCCTCTCGGGCGCACCATATTAGACTCACGATGAGTCATGTACTGGCAATCAGCAAGCCGGTACAACTGAAAAAGGCTTACTGTTGAGTAAGCTTTTTTTATCGCTTTAAATCAGGGCGCCCGTAGCTCAGCTGGATAGAGTACCTGGCTACGAACCAGGTGGTCAGAGGTTCGAATCCTCTCGGGCGCACCATTTAAAGCAAAATCAAAAGTTTATGAGCGCCCGTAGCTCAGCTGGATAGAGTACCTGGCTACGAACCAGGTGGTCAGAGGTTCGAATCCTCTCGGGCGCACCATTTTGAAAGCAGTACCAAAAGTTTGTGAGCGCCCGTAGCTCAGCTGGATAGAGTACCTGGCTACGAACCAGGTGGTCAGAGGTTCGAATCCTCTCGGGCGCACCATTTTGAAAGCAGTACCAAAAGTTGATGAGCGCCCGTAGCTCAGCTGGATAGAGTACCTGGCTACGAACCAGGTGGTCAGAGGTTCGAATCCTCTCGGGCGCACCATACAGACAGCCTCGACTTCGGTCGGGGCTGTTTTTTTATATGGCCGCTCTGGGTATGGGATACGACCCGGGTGGCTTGATACTCGTCTCTTCACCTCTTCACCTCTTCACCTCTTCACCTCTTCACCTCTTCACCTCTTCACCTCTTCGCTTCAGTTCTGTGGCTTCGCTACTAAGATCGCGCTCACGGCAACCCAGAGTTCCGTGACAAGGACTTCCACCTCTGTATGACGGGCGCTTGGCGTCTCTCCCTGCCTCCTGCGGCCCACTGCGCCAACTTTCATGTTATCGCACCCTGTGCGCATCCCTTGGCTCTCGGTCAACCCACGCCCCTTTCCGCTGATAAACCCGCTCAGAGGCGGGCAGAGGCGGGCAGAGGCGGTTTGCAGGCAATAAAAAAGGATGCCGCGGCATCCTTTTTCATCCCCGCAGTCCGGGTGTCAGCTTTTCAGCCATTTGCGAATGCGGTTGGCATCGCCGATGGGGGTGCGTTTGCCCACCGAGTTGAGCAGCACTATGGCCAGCTCCTGATTGTCCGGCTTGGCCCGCATCAGCAGGCAGCGGCCCGCTTCGTCGGTATAACCGGTCTTGGAGAGGCGCACGTCCCAGTCCGGGTTCTTCACCAGCGGGTTGGTGTTGTTGAACATCAGGCTGTAGGCCGGCGTGCGAAAGCGCATGTCCTTGCTGGTGTCCTGGGTGAACTCGCGGATCAGCGGCTGGCGATAGGCTGCCGCGATGAGCTTGGCCAGATCCTGGGCGGTGGAGACGTTGCGGGTCGACAGGCCGGTGGAGTCGTAGAAGCGGCTGTTGCGCATGCCCAGCTGCTTGGCCTTGTTGTTCATGGCACGGATGAAGGCGGGACGGCCCCCCGGGTAGTGGCGGGCAAGCGCCGAGGCCATGCGGTTCTCAGAGGACATCAACGCCAGATGCAGGGCATCGCGGCGGGTCACCTGGGTGCCCATGCGAACCCGCGAATAGGTGTGTTTGATGGCGTCTCTGTCGTTCTGGTCTATGGTCAGGGTCTGGCCGAGATCCTGGCGGGCATCCAGCACCACCAGAGCCGTCATCAGCTTGGTGAGGGAGGCGATGGGACGCACCTGGGTGGGATTCTTCTGGTAGAGGGTCTTGCCCGTTCTGACATCCATCACCAGTGCGCTGCTCGATTGCAGCTGCAGTTTGGCCGGGTTGGGGGCAGCCAATGCTGCTGGCAGTCCCAGCAGTCCAACCAATGCATAAACCAGCGCCATAGCGCTAACCCGACACCGCATACTACCGACTCCATTCACGTCGAAAAAAAGGCGCTAGATTCACTCATTTTTACCCTCGCTTGACAAGAGTGCCAGCGGGTAAATCACCATTATTTCGCTAAAAAAAGGGCCATCTCGCGATGACCCTCTCTCTTTGCCTCAATCCCGTGGTGCACTGGCTTTGCGTTTGCTGAGCCAGCGCCAGATCAGCGCAATCAAACCGCCGACCAGCAGCACGATCGGCAGGCAGAGAATGATGCTGAGGAACTGGGACTGGTACTCGGCCGCCAGCTTGGTGTGACTGAGGAAGTAGCCGAAACCCACCAGCGGGCAGATCCACATGATGGAGCTGACCAGATTGACGATGAGAAAGCGCCCCTGGGGCAGTTCGGTGGCACCGACGATATAGGGGTAGGCGGTGCGCACGAAGGCGATGTAGCGGGCGGTGATCAGGGTCACGATGCCGTATTTGTCCAGCAGGTAGTAAACCTTCTGCTGGTGCTTCTCTTCCACATGGGACAGCAGCCGGTGGTAGAGCTGGGTATGGCCCAAAAAACGTCCCTGCATGTAGCCGAGCCAGGTGCCGACGAAGGTGGCCAGGATCAGCAGCGGGATCACCCCGAGGGAGAGCACGTCCTGATAGATGAGCACGCCGGTCAGGATCAGCAGGCTGTCGCCGGGCAGAAAGGCGGTGGGAATGAAGCCGTTCTCCAGCACCAGAAAGGTCAATAACACACCGCAGACCATGAAGGCCATCTTGGGATCGGATAGCGTCACCAGATCCTGATGCATAAAGGCGTGGGCCAGTTGGTAAAACTGTTCCATAGTTGCAAACTCCGCAGGTTAGCTGGGTTGATCAAGCAAGGGCATGGCAAGCACCTTGTCGATGCGCAAACCATCCATGTCAACGATTTCCAGTTGCCACTGTTCCAGGGTGACCAGGTCTCCCGTCTGGGGAACACGACCAAGGAGCAGCATGATAAGCCCTCCGAGGGTGTGATAGTGATGTTTTTCTTCTTCCGGTAGCCGAACCAGTCCCAGGCAGTCCTTCAATTCCGGCAGCGGAATGAGGCCGTCGAGCAACCAGCTGCCGTCGGTACGCTGAAAAGCCCAGTTGTCGTCGCCATCTTCCTGCTGGAAGTCGCCGGCCAGGGTCTCCAGCAGATCCTGCTGGGTGACCAGTCCCTGCAACTCGCCATATTCGTCCACCACCAGCACCATGTGCTCGGAGTGGGTGCGGAAGTGGTTGAGCAGCTCGAGGCCGTTGAGGGTCTCAGGCAGCAGGCTGCCATCCTGGGTCAATGCCGCCAGATCGATGGGTTCACCCTTGATATAGGCGTGCAGCACCTTGCTGACGTTGATGATGCCCACCAGTTCCGACAGGTTGCCGTCGCAGACCGGGAAGAAGCTGTGGCGATACTCCACCAGCCGCTGCAGGTTGACCTCCAGCGGCAGGGCGAGGTCGAGATAGCGGATATCGCTGCGGGGCACCATCAGCGAGGAGAGGCTGCGTTCGTCGAGCCGGAACACGTTGCGCAGCATGGTGTGCTCATGATCCTCGATGATCCCCGCTTCCGAACCCTCCACCAGCATGGCGTGGATCTCCTCCTGGGTCACGTTGGCGCTGGCATCCTGGCTGACTCTCAGCACTCGCAGGCTGGCCTTGGTGGAGGCCGACAGCAGCCAGACGAAGGGACGGGTGAGGGCGGCCAGCCACAACATGGGGCGGGCCACCAGGCAGGCGATGCGCTCGGCACTGATCTGGCCGAGCCGCTTGGGCACCAGTTCGCCGATGACGATGGAGAGATAGGTGACCACCACTATGACCAGCACGGTGGCGATAAGGCCGCTGCTCTTGGGGGTCATGCCCCACTCCTGCAGCCAGAGCGCCAGCGGCTGGGCCAGCAGGGATTCGCCGTAGATACCGTTGAGCAAACCGATACTGGTGATGCCGATCTGCACCGCGGAGAGAAAATGGGTGGGATCTTCGCTCAGCTTGAGCGCGATGGCGGCGGAGCGGCTCCCTTCGCTGACCATCTTGCTGAGGCGTGCCTTGCGTGCGGTGACGATGGCGATTTCCGACATGGCGAAAACGCCATTGAGCAAAATCAATCCAAACAGGATCAATATTTCCATACTGCGGCAGCACTCCTAGTAGAAAGATCGCTGGCAGTGTAATGAATTTGGGGGCGCTGCGCTTGTGAAAGCGGGTGATTTGGCTCGCTAATTTTGCATGACAACGCGCGAAATGAGGGGGAATGGCGGCGGGCGGGCAACAAAAAGCCCCCTGCAGGAGGGGGCTTTTGCGAGGCGGATGCCGGCTTACAGCGCGGCGATCTCGGCCTGTTGGGCTTCCAGCTTGGTCAGCTGGAGACGGTAATCTTCCAGCTTCTCGCGCTCCTTGGCGATGACCGCTTCCGGCGCCTTGGCGACGAAGGCTTCGTTGCCAAGCTTGTCTTCGATGCGGCCGCACTCGCCCACCAGACGGGCTACCTCTTTGGCCAGACGGGCCAGTTCGGCATCCTTGTCGATGAGACCAGCCATCGGGATCAGCAGCTCGGTGGCCCCGATCAGCTTCTTCACCGACAGCGGAGCGGCTTCACCTTCGCCAAGCACGCGGATGGATTCCAGACGGGCCAGCGACTTGAGGAAGGCCTCGTTGTCGGCTGCACGCTCGGCATCCTTGGCATCGCACTGGAGCAGCACGTTGAGCGGGACGCTCGGCGCTACGTTCATCTCGGCGCGGATGTTGCGGATGCTGACGATGAACTCCTTCACCCACTCCTGATCCGCCATCGCGGCGTCGTCCACCTTGGCGGCGTCGAACTCCGGGAAGGCCTGAATCATGATGGTGTCGGCGTGTACGCCGGCCAGCGGGGCGACCGATTTCCAGATGGTCTCGGTGATGAACGGGATGATCGGGTGTGCCAGACGCAGCAGGGTTTCCAGCACGGTCACGAGGGTGTGGCGGGCAGCGCGCTGCTCGGCCTCGGAACCCTTGGTCAGCACCGGCTTGGTCAGCTCCAGATACCAGTCACAGAACTGGTTCCAGATAAATTCGTACAGCACGCCGGCGGCGATGTCGAAGCGGTAGGTATCGAGGGCGGTACGGAAGTCACGGATGGCCACCTGCAGCTGGGACTGGATCCAGCGATCCGCCAGGCTGAACTGCATCTCGCCACCGTTGAAGCCACAATCCTGATCTTCGGTGTTCATCAGCACGTAGCGGGAGGCGTTCCACAACTTGTTGCAGAAGTTGTTGTAACCATCCAGGCGCTTCATGTCCCAGTTGATGTCACGACCGGTAGAGGCCAGCGCCGCCAGGGTGAAGCGCAGGGCGTCGGTACCGTGGGCCTCGATCCCTTCCGGGAACTGCTTGGCGGTACGCTTGCCGATCTTCTCGGCCATCTGCGGCTGCATCATGTTGCCGGTGCGCTTCTCCAGAAGGTCCTCGAGGCTGATGCCGTCGATCATGTCGAGGGGATCCAGCACGTTGCCCTTGGACTTGGACATCTTCTGGCCCTCTTCGTCACGGATGAGGCCTGTGATGTAGACGGTCTTGAACGGCACTTGCGGCTGGCCGTTTTCGTCCTTGATAAAGTGCATGGTCATCATGATCATCCGGGCAATCCAGAAGAAGATGATGTCGAAGCCGCTCATCAGCACGTCGGTCGGGTGGAAGGTCTTGAGCGCCTCGGTGTTGTTCGGCCAGCCTAGGGTGGAGAAGGTCCACAGGGCGGAGCTGAACCAGGTGTCGAGCACGTCTTCGTCCTGACGCAGCACGGTCACGGACGGGATGCTGTGCTTGGCGCGCACTTCATCTTCGTTGCGGCCCACGTAGACGTTGCCGGCGTCGTCATACCAGGCCGGGATGCGGTGACCCCACCACAGCTGACGGGAGACGCACCAGTCCTGAATGTCGCGCATCCAGGAGAAGTACATGTTCTCGTACTGCTTGGGCACGAACTGGATGCGGCCATCTTCCACCGCCTCGATGGCGGTCTTGGCCATGGGCGCCACGCGCACGTACCACTGGTCGGTCAGCATCGGCTCGATGGGCACACCACCGCGATCGCCGTAGGGCTGTTGCAGCACGTGATCCTTGATCTCGGCCAGCAGGCCCAGCTCGTCCAGCTTGGCGACGATGGCCTTGCGGGCGGCAAAGCGCTCCATCCCGGCGAACTCGGTCGGCAGGGCGGCGTCATAGGCGGTGCTGGGGTTGCCGTTGGAGTCGACCACTTCGGCCTCGGCGCGCACGTGGGCGTCCAGGGTGAAGATGTTGATCATCGGCAGGTTGTGGCGCTTGCCCACTTCGTTGTCGTTGAAGTCGTGGGCCGGGGTGATCTTCACGCAGCCGGTGCCCTTCTCCATGTCGGCGTGCTCGTCGGCGACGATGGGGATCAGACGGTTCACCAGCGGCAGCAGAATGTGCTGACCGATCAGCGCCTTGTAGCGCGGGTCTTCCGGGTTCACCGCCACGGCGGTATCACCCAGCATGGTTTCCGGACGGGTGGTGGCGACGATCAGGTGATCCTGGCCTTCGGCGGTCTTGGCGCCGTTGGCCAGCGGGTAGCGCAGGTGCCACATGTGGCCCTTGATCTCGCGGTTTTCCACTTCCAGGTCAGAGATGGCGGTGTTGAGCTTGGGATCCCAGTTCACCAGGCGCTTGCCGCGGTACATCAGGCCATCTTCGTAGAGACGAACGAACACTTCCTGCACGGCGCTCGAGAGGCCTTCATCCATGGTGAAGCGCTCGCGCTCCCAATCCACGGAGTCGCCCAGGCGGCGCATCTGGCGGGTGATGGTGCCGCCGGACTCTTCCTTCCACTGCCAAATCTTGTCGATGAAGGCTTCCCGGCCGTAATCGTGGCGGGTCTTGCCCTCTTCTGCGGCGATCTTGCGCTCAACCACCATCTGGGTGGCGATACCGGCGTGGTCGGTACCCGCCTGCCACAGGGTGTTCTTGCCCTGCATGCGGTTGTAGCGGATCAGGGTATCCATCAGGGTTTGCTGGAAGGCGTGACCCATGTGCAGGCTGCCGGTGACGTTCGGCGGCGGGATCATGATGCAGAAGGAGTCTTTGCTGGTGTCGCCGTGGGGCTTGAAGTAGCCCTGAGCTTCCCAGTGCTGGTAGAGCGCCTGTTCGATGGCGTTGTGATTAAAAGTCTTTTCCATGGTCTCGCCGTAATCTGGATGGAT